>CAVYKB010000015.1:0-16550 GCA_963768975.1 uncultured Acidimicrobiia bacterium
CTCAGCGTTGCCCGGAGATGGTTACCCACGCTGTAGAGATGTTCTGCGAGGCCACGGAGGCCTGCGAGGGTATAGCGAGACGAAGGAAGGTGACGAAGCGAGGACTAGTCGTTTATCCGCGGGCGGCGATTGGATCACCGCCGTAGCTCGATGTTCAATCGAGTTCCGATCGGCCGCGCACCGCTCGCCAGTGCCGACGTCACCTGTTTAAACAACATCGAGACGACTGTCTACCGAAAAACCTCGTACGCCACCCTCATCAACGCGCCCAAAGCTGGTATGAGGAGGACGACGAGTGCTGTCGAGATGACGCCGCCGCCGGGAGTCGGCCGCCTGCGCGTCCTTTGCGTGGACCGTTCCACCGGGCGGGGGGTCGTAGGCAGTCACCCAGCACTCGGTTCGATTCCGAGAGGTTACCCACTATGACCGAGCGGTGGCTAGCGCAGGCATCGACGAAGAGCTTCTCGCCCGCCTTGTGGTGCTGGCGCATGACGACGTCGACGCCCCGCCGTCACCGCCGGTAGACTCACAGAACTGGCTGTAGGAGCGGCCCTCGGGGACGACCTCCTTGTGCTCGTCCACAGCAGCATCAGGGTGACGTGGGGCCGCCGGAGATCGACGTGGACCTTGGCCCAGTCCGGCAGCGGGCGGGTCGCTGCCGGCGGGGGCGGCGGCGCGAACAGGAGCGCATGCGAGGGCGTCGTCGTCGAGGCCATCAGGGAGGGGCCAGGCGATCCCGGCGTCCTTGGCCCGGCAGCTCGGCGGGGCTCTCCTCGGTGTGGCGGCCCAGGCCGCGCACGACCGGGCCCAGGGCGTCGAGCTGGCGGTCCAGTCACTCCTGGTCGTTGAGGTAGATCTGGATGCTGAATGGCAGGGTCCCCAGCTAGGAGGCGCAGGCCACACTCGGACTGCACTGCGCCGGATTCCCGTTCCCGAACGCCCGATTGCCGCCTCCGTCGACCACGCGCTCACCGCTTCTATCCCGAGGTCGCCGTTGTGTGCGCCGACGTTCCCGATGAGGGTCGTGGACGGCGAGTCGACATCGATGCCGTCGTCGACGTTCTGCAGCGCTTGGTTGCCGCGAAGCGTCGACGTGGTCGCCCCCGGGCTGACGTTGATACCGTCGGTATTGCCGGTCAACTGATTCGCGGCAATCAGCGAGCCCCCGCTGTTGCTGGAGGCGAAATCCCCGCGCCTCGCCTGATTCCCACGATCCTGTTGCTTGCCACATGCGTCGATTGAGCGGCGAAGAGCCCGATAGCCGGGAACTGCTGATCCGGTCGCCCTGTACCGCTCAGGCTGTTGCTCTCGATACGGTTATTCACCCATCGACGAGGAGCGCTCGGGCCTCCGACGTTGATGCCGTTCCCGCGATTGTCGGTCAGCGTGTTCCCTGAAACCCGATTCTCGTCGCCGTTGACGGCGACCCCCGTGGCATGGTTCGCCGTAATCCTGTTGGTGAGGATGCTGTTGCGATCGGCTGAGCTCGCCGAGCCCCCTTGAAGCTCGATGCCGAGGAAGGTGTTCGCCAAGATGTCGTTGCCCGAGACAGTGTTGGCATCGCCGGTGAGGGTTACGCCACTGTTCTGGTTGTTGCGGACGATGTTCGTCTGGAAATTATGACCGTCGCCCTGGAGCAAGACCGCCGGGCCGTTGGCGCCCGTGCTGCCCTCGATCGTGTTGTCGTGGATGAGATTGTGGTTAGACGCTGCGCCGGTCGACGGATTGAACTGAGTAAGGATCCCCTGCCCGTTGCTCACCAGTCGCAGGGACGACAATCGGTTCCCGTTGGCGTTGACTTGGGTTGTGGCGCCGATGGTGAACCCTCGGATGGTCCCGTTGGTCACGGTGACGCCAGTGCGGCCGAAGAGGACGTTCACGCCAGAGTAAATTTGGTTGGGAGAGGGTCGCACGTTCGGACCTGGCCCCGTGATTGTGTGGCCGTTGAGGTTGAGCGTGACATTCGATGCGCCGATGAACAGACCGTCGCCGGGACAGGTCATGTCGCTCGTGAGCGTCGTGTTCTGTGTGATGGTCGATCCGCACGGCGGCACCACAGCATGCGCTGGTGAGGCACTGACCAGACCAACAACCGGCACCATCAAGATGCCAGCCATCGTTGCACGCGCCGAATGTCTCCGCTCGCCTTGATCCACCGTCCGCCTCCTCGCCGCCGGACCCCTCGCCCGAGCCGCCACACATTAAATTAACACGGCTCAGGGGTGCGTGTGCCGCTCCTCCTTGTGGAGTGCGGGACGGCGCGACAGTTTCTCTCTCGTATGCCGGGTGGCCGGTGCACGCACTATCGGCGTCAGGGTCCCGCAAGGCAACCATCCGCGAGTTCGCTGCCTGGCGTTCCCCTTACCGTTACGCAGCTATCCCCGACCCCGCCTGAACACGAGAACGCTGCCGACCGCTCCTCGTGAAGGGCGAGCGACGCATCTCCGCTGCCCTGGATACAGGTCGAGTCGAGGATCTCCTTGCGGCTCGTCGGATGGGTCGGCGTGTATAGATCCAGGTATCAGCACATATGTCCGGGTGAGCAGCGCACTGGGATCCGATGAGTACCGCCGGATACCACCCGTCGGGGCTGCGGCTCAGGGTGAGTGATACCGCGGCGCAAGGGTGCCCCTGCCGTGCGTCCCAAGGAGCCACGCTTCGGCGCTCCGGCCGCGCCCCTTGTTGCCGATCAGGGCGTAGGGCTGAATATGTTCGGTACGCCGAACCTGGAAGGAATAGTCGGGCTCGGATCCCGCTCATGACGGTTCAGCCGACGCCCCGTGTCCCATGCACAGGGCCGATTCGAAAGCAATCGGCAGCGAGAGGCGAGCGCCCACAACAACAGTCACAGAGGATCGGCGGCGGCTCAGCCGGAGGCGACGATCTGGAACGGGTAGTCGGCGGCGTTGGGGCTGCGCTGGGCGAGTTCCAGGGACGGCTGGTCGGGGACGACGCCGGCGATGCGGATGACCGGAAGGTACCGGTGGCGCAGGCACGCCGGGCAGTTCATGCCGGTCGCTCCGGGGCTGCGAGTGCGGGTCTCGAACCCGGCGGCGACGAAGCCGCGGCCGGCGCAGGCCTCGCATCGCTCCCATCCGGTGATCTGGACCCGGACGTCGAGGAGGTCGAGGATCCGGCGCTGCTGTACTGGCGTCGGGTTGGCCAGGAGGTGCTCGGCCTGGCGGGCCATGTCCCAGAGGCGCTGCATGCGGTCGGCCTTGTCGCGGCTGGCCTCCTGCCACGCCGCCAACCGGGCGCGGTGCTCGCGCAGGCGGGCCAGGTCGGCTTCGAGCTCCCTGGTGGCCACGTCAATGACGGCGACGTCCATGCCTCGTCGCAGCAGGTCGGCGACGGTCGAGCCGAGGCTTCGCTCCAGCCGGTTGATCCGGCGGTCGATGGCGGCGACGTCCCCGCCCTCGGCGGCCTCGGCGTCGGGCCGGGTGTCCATGGCGGTCTGGGCCAGGGCCAGCAGCCGTTCGGGGTTCGTGAGGACGCTGGTCACCTCGGACCACACGACGGTCTCGATGGCGCCGGCGTTCGCCCGCCGGCAGGTCACAGCGCTCGCCGGCCTCGTAGCGGTCGTTGATGCACCGGTACACCTTCGTGTCGCGGTCGCGGCGATGGGTCCCGTACATCGACCCGCCGCAGGCCGAGCGGATGCGCCCGACGAGGAGGTAGCTCGTTTTTCGGGCGGTGGCGCCCGGGCCGGTGCTGGTGGCGGCCAGGGCGGCGAGCAGCATCTCGTGGCGCTCGGCGGTGAGGATGGCCGGTATCTCGACGACGATCTCGTCGCCGGCGTCCCGTCCTGCCCGTCCGGCCCGCCGGTAGGGCCACCGGCCCGACAACCCCTTCGAGTCGAGCAGCAGACGCCGGAGGTTGTAGTGGGTCCAGCGCGGTGCCCGGCGGGGCCGATGGCCGAGGACGTTGAGTTCGACGGCGGTCTGCCACGTCGTCATCCGGCGGTCGACGAGGCAGTCCACTGCGGCCCGGAGGGCGGCCGCTTCGGTCTCGTCGATGACCAGGCGGGCCCGGTTCCCGTCACGCTCGACGCGGTAGCCGTACGGCGGTGGCCCGCCGGGCCAGAACCCGCCCCGGGCGACGGCCCGCATGCCCGACGACGTGCGTTCGATGATCACGTCACGCTCGAACTCGGCGATGGCCCCGAGGACGTTGCGTAGGCAGCCGCCCCGCGGGAGTCGAGGAATCGACAGCCTCGGCCACGCTGGCGAACCGCACCCCGACGTCGTCGAGCTCACCCAGCGCGTCGCACAGGTGGCGCATGGACCGGCCCCACCGGTCGAGCTTGGCCACGACGATGGCGTCCAGCTCCCGGCCCCGGGCGGAGCGCATGAGGCAATCGAGCTGGGGTCGGGAAGCCTTCGTCCCCGAGACCCCTTCCTCCCGGTACTCGGCGACGACCGACCAGCCCTGGGCTTCGCAGTAGGCCCGGCAGCGACGCACCTGCTCGTCGAGGCTGGTGCCGGACTCGACCTGCCCGTCGGTGCTGACCCGGGCGTAGATGGCGGCTCGCACCGTGGCGCTCTGGGGGCCCTGCTGTGCTCTCGACGCCATCGGTGCGACCTCTACGCCCCCGCTGCAGATGCGGCCCGGGGGTTCTCTTCGGCTGGCTCAGAAGGGGGTGCCGACGACGGACGGCTGCGGCACCCGAGACGCCGAAGAGTACTTCGCCGAGCAGTCGAAGGACCTCGATCGACGTGCCGTCGGCGGCCGGAGTCCAGGTGACCGACGCCACCCGGGCTCCGGTCACCGTCTTCATCGGCCGGGGCCGGTCGACGGGGGCCCGGCGAGGCATGGTGGCGCCGGCGTCCAGCCCGCTGCGGATGGTCGCCTGTGCCTCCCGCTCGCTGAGCCCGACGGAGATGGCGGCGGCGAGGAGCTCGGTGAACACCAGGTCCTCGGCCAGCTCGCCGCCGGCGACAAGCGTGCCGAGGCAGAAGGCGGCGCGGTTCAGGCCGTCGTTGCGTTGGCCAACGACGAGTCGGCGGACGGCGCAGATCTCCTGGACCAGCGCGGCATGACCGTACGGGCTCGCCCCCGCCGTCCGGCGACCGGGCGACGACGGCGGGACGAGGCGACGGAGGTCGGGGCCACAGCCAGTGGGGCAGCGGGGCCAGGTGCCTGGTTGGCTCCGAGCGACCAGCGGTAGGTGCGGCCGCTGGCGTGGACGCTGGGGGGCGCCACCACGTAGCCGCCGTCACCGCGCAGGTCGATGCCGGGAAGCGGTTCGGAGACGTTGGGCAGGCGGCCGGCGGTGTTGGGAACGGCGACGCCGGCGGGCTGGCGGTAGAAGAGGTGGAAGCCGCCACCGCCCGTCTCGGCCCGCAGCGAGGGTGGGAGCTCCCGGCCGGCGCAGGTCAGGATCTGCAGCGACTCCGCACCGCCGCGCTCCAGATCAACGTCAACGACGACCAGGCCGGAGGGCGCCCCGGTGGCAATGCCGACGTTGGCGTCGGGCCAGCGCAGCCACCACCGCCTGATCTGGGGTTCCTCGACGCTGGCGTCGTGCACGCCGTGGCCGCTGAGCGGACGCTTTCCGTTGGCGGCGACCGGCAGCACGGCCCAGCCCGTCTCCGCGAAGGCCAGGGCGGCTTGGAGCGTGGAATCGGTCATCGGTCAGCGCCGACCTCAACACCGTTGCCGTTGACGTGGGCCAGGAACTCCAGGTGGTCGGCGACCACCTCGTGCACCGACTGGCGCCGGCCGTCGGAGTCCGACCACTCCCGGTACTCCATGCGGCCGGTGACGCCGACCTGGCGGCCCTTGCCGAGGAAGCTGGCGGCGGCGCTGGCCTGGCCTCCATAGGTCACCACGGTGATGAACATGGCGCCCTGGTCCCGGCCGTCCTTGCGCCGGCGAGGAACGGCGAGCCGGATGCGGCACACGTCGGTGCCGCTGGACGTCCGTTCGAGCTCGGGGTCGCGGGTCAGGCGTCCAATGAGGCTGATGCTGTTCATGGGCCCTCCTTCGGGGCTGGGTTGGGGTTAGGGATCAGGCGGGAGGAACGTCACCGTGAAGGTGGAGGGGTCGTCGCCGTGGGCGGCGATGAAGGCCAGGGCCTCGGCCTTGTACCGGGCCAGCTCGGCCTCATAGCGGGCCAGGTCCCGAGGGCCATTCAGCACGGCAAGGAGCGTCACGACCACGGCGAGGCGCCCGTCGGCGGCGACGGTGAAGTCGATGCGGTAGTGGGCGGTGGCATGGGGCAGGGCCTGGGCCAGGCGGTGCCGGCGTTCGAGGCGGTCGGTGGCGGCCAGGCCGGCGGAGTGGCGTTCACCGGTGGTGGTAGTGGTGGTGGTGGAGGAGAACGGCGCCTTCGATGCCGCCGTCGAGGGTGCCGGGGGGCGGGAGGCGGGTGCGGGCCCGCCGGCCGGCGCAGAGCAGGAAGCCATGAGGAGGGCGGTGGCCAGGACGGCCCTGGGCGTCATGGCGCCGCCGCCCGCATCCGGCCCCAGCCCAGGATCTCGGGGTTGGTGGCGTAGTCGCTGTAGGTGCGCCGGCCCACGGCGTTGGAGGTGTTGCCTTCGATCGTGCGCACGGTGGCGCCGTCGAGGGCCTCGACGATCCCTACGTGGTCGTCGTCGCGGAAGACGATCACGTCGCCCGGCCGGGGCACGTCGGCGTCGCCCCGGTCGTGCCAGATGCCGTTGTTCGCCAGCCAGGCGCGCAGGCCGGATACGCCGGGCAGGCGCCAGCCGCCGTCGAGGCCACCCGAGAAGGGGTGGCCGGCGGTGGCGTAGACCCAGCTGACGAAGTCGGCGCACCAGGCCTCGCCGGCGGAGGAGCCGAGGAACTTCTGGATCTGTGGCCCGCAGTTGCAGCCGTCGGGGTCCTCGGCCAGGCCGAGCTGTTCCTGGGCGACGCGCACGATGCGCACGTCGCTCAGCCCGGCGCAGCTCCCACCGGCCCCGCCCAGGCGGGAGAAGACCGTCCACGCCCCGTAGCGGCCGTACTCGGTGCGCCCGGCCAGGGGCTCGCCGGGGATGTCCGGCCAGGTCATGTCCGCGTGGGCGGCGTCGGCCTGGTTCATGACGTAGGGGCTGCGGTCGGGGCCGACGCCGGCGGCCCGGTAGATCGAGCCGCGGTTGTAGGCCAGGAAGGCCAGTTGCATGTCCTGGCCGGTGCTGGACGGGCCGAGGGATACGCCGTAGACCGAGGCGGCCAGGCTTTTCAGGTATTCGGCGGCCCGCTCGAGGCTGTCGGTCTTCGAGGAGGTGGTGACCTCGGGATGGTCCGGGTTGGCCGACCCCAGGGGCTCGCCGGCCAGGGCCGAGCGGTCGGGGTCGTTGCCCGACTCGCGGTAGTCGACGGCGGCGAGCGCAGTCCATGGGAGCTCGGCGTGGCGGCCGACCGCCTCGTAGGTGGCCTTGAGGGCGTTGATGCGCTCCCGGGTGCCGGTGTCGAGATCGGCGGACGCCGGGACCGGGCCAGCACAGGTGGCGTCGGCCCGGGGCGCATCGGCCAGGGCGAGGAACACGACGGCCAGCGGCAGAGCGGCGGGGATGGCCACCACGCCGGCGAACAGGCGCTTCACGACGCCTCCCGGTCCCGGTGCTGGGGCGCCGACCTTGACAAGAAAGAAGTACCTGTAATAGTCAACTAGTGTAAACAACACGCAACAAGCGTCAAGTGCTGTAATCAAGAACGGGAGGAGAGAGGATGCGGTGGCGAAGGGAGAAGCGAGGTTCGGCTGTCGGGCGGCGGGTCCGGCACTACCTGCGACGGACGGTGGTCGGGGTGGCGGTGGCGGGGGCCGCCCTGGTCGGGCCGGCCCAGACGGCGCAGGCCCAGGTCACCTATGCGCAGGTGCGCAGGTGGCGCAGGTGGCGCAGGTCACGCTGGCGCCGGATTCGGGGGCCGGCCCGGGCGGGCCCAGCTCCAGCAGCTGGTCAACTGGGGCGCGGGCATGGCCTTGATCGCCTGCGTGGCGGCCATGGTCTTCCATGCCCTGCGCTGGGGCTGGGGCTCCCAGCAGCACAACATGGCCCGGGTCCAAGACGGCAAGGAGGGAGTGGGCCGGGCCGCGCTGGTGGCGGGAGTCATCGCCGCGGCGGCCGCCCTGGTGAACTTCGCCGCCGGCCTGGGCGGCCAGGTCCAGTGACGGCCAAGACCGTGACGACTCCCCGGAGGACCCCTCGCTGGGCAGGGCCGGTGGCCGTGGGCCTGGCCGGCGTCGTCGTCGGCGCGGCAGCGGTGTCGGCGGGACGGGGGCCAGAACGCGGCCAGTCATCGGGGGCCGCACCGGTGGTGCGAGCCGACGTCGCCGACGACGCCGGTCCGCGTGCCGTGGAGGCCGGGGTACCGGTGGGCTACGCCCGCACCGGGCCTGGTGCGGCGGCGGCGGCCACCGCGTACCTGACGGTGGCGGCCGAGCAGGTCCTGCTCATGGACGGCCCGGCCCGGGAGGCGGCGCTGGCCCGGATGCTCGTTCCCGGGGCCAGCGCCCAGACCCGGGCGCTGGTGGGTGGCAGTGCCGCCCTGCTCGATCGGGTCCGGAAGGCGGCTTCGGCCTCGGGCACTCCGCGGGCCGTGCTGCGCAACCTGCCGGTGGCCTATCGGGTGGACGCCTTCTCCGAGGCCCGAGCCCGGGTCAGCGTGTGGGCGGCGGCGGTGTGGTCGATCGCCGGCGTCGGCGGTCCCGGCGAGGCATGGACCACGACGGTGGTCGAGCTCGAGTGGGTGGATGAGGACTGGCGGCTGTGGTCGCTGAGCTCCCGGGAGGGGCCCACGCCGGCGACGACATCAGGGCCGGTGGCCGGGACCGACGAGCTGATCGGCGCCCTGGCCGGCTTCTCGAGCTACCGCTATGACCCGTCCTGAGCGCCGGCTCGTCCGTCGGGCCGTGGTGGCGGTTGGGGCGGCGTTGGCAATCGGAGCGCTGGGCGTGGCGGGGGCGCCGCCCGCTCACAGCCAGCTGCTCACCTGCCCGGACACCCCGGTGATCCACCAGGTGTGCACGGTGGCCACCGCAGCGCCCAACCTGGTCGCCGACGGCGTCGAGGCGGTGGCCGGAGGCATCTTCGACCAGGCGACCGAGTGGGTGGTGGCTGGAGCCAGAAGCGTGGTCGGCTACATCGGCGAGACGATCGACGACGGGACCCGGCCCGATCCCGACGCCAGCTGGTTCGAGCCGAACTACCGGCTGATGGTCTCGGTGGGCGTCGCCTTCCTGCGTGCCGCTGCTGATCCTGGCCGTCGCGTGTGGTCGTTGCTGCGCCATGACGCCGCCGGGGTGGTGCGGATCGTCACCGTCAAACTGCCGGTGGCGGCCATGGGCATGGTGCTGGCCACGTGGCTGGTGGACATGCTCGTGGCCATCACCGACAACCTCTCGGCCTACGTGGGCAGCACGATCGGGGGAAGCGGTGAGCGCTTCGCCACCGGCGTCGTCCACCTCATGGAGGCCGGCGTGCTCACCGGCAACGGGGGCCTCGCGGGCTTCCTGGCCTTCCTCGTCGCGTTGGTCATCGCGCTGCTCGCCCTCGTGCTGTGGGTCGAGCTGGTGGTGCGTCAGGCCGCGGTGCTGGCCGCGACATTGTTCCTCCCGCTGGGCTTCGCCGGCCTGGTGTGGGAGTCGACCTCGCACTGGCTACGGAAGCTGGCCGAGGGCCTGCTGGCCTTCATCCTGGCCAAGTTCGTGATCACCGCCATCGTGGCCGTGGGTGCCAACGCCATCGCCGCCGGCGGCGATCACCCGGCGGCGCTGATCCTGGGTGCGGGGATCCTGGCCGTGGCCGTGTTCACGCCCTACGTGCTGCTCAGCATCATCCCCCTGGGCACGGTCGCCGTGGCCGAGGGGCTGTCCCGCCGGCCGATGCAGGCGGGGTCGTCGGCCATGTCGAGCCTGTACTGGGGTCAGGCCCTGCTGGGGTCGGCGTCGGGCGGAGCCAACCCGTTGCCGGTGGCGCCGGCCGGTCAGACCGGAGGCGGCGCCATCCCGTCGGCCGCAGCCGGTGGCACGGCGACGGCGCCGCTGGCGGTGGCGGGCGCGGCTGGCCAAGTGGCGAAGGGGGCGGCGCACGCCGCAGCCGACGTGGCCGACACGGCACCGATGCCTGCGGTCCCCCCGACGCCGCCAGGAGTTGCGGATGGGCGCTGAGGCCGAGGGCCAGAGCTACTACTTCGGGCCCCTGCAGAAGTCCTCCGCCCTGGGCGGCATGTCGTGGTTCCAGGTGGCGGTGATCGCCACCTGCGGCGCGCTGGGCGTCGGGCTCATGCGCAGCCTGCCCAGCGCGCCCGGCATGGTGGTCGGCCTCGGTCTGCTCGGGCTGGGCTTCGCGATGGGCTTCGTGCGCATCGGCGGCCGCCTGGTCGAGGACTGGGCCTTCCCGGTCCGGTACTGGTACAGCCGGCCAGGGCCGGCGGGCCCGGCACTGGGAACGCTCCGGCGACGGCGCGGCCGGGCACCCGGGAACTGGATGCGCCGCCGGGGTTGGAGCATCTCAAGTTCTTCGCCGTCCGCCTGGTCGGCGGGGAGGCCGGCGTGATCTTCGACCAGACCCGGGGCACCTACATCGGCGTCCTCCGGTGCCGGGGCGGGGCCTTCGGCCTGGTCGACCGAAGCGACAAGGACCGCCTCCTGCGGGCGTGGGGCGATGTTCTCAACGGCTGGTGCGTGGACGACGAGTCGATCTCACGCCTGCAGGTGCTGGAGCGCACCCTCCCCGAGGACGGCGACGCCCTGGCCGCCTATCTGGATCGGGCGGCGGCGGTCCCCGAACACTCGCCGGCGCTGGCCTCCTACCGGCGGCTGCTGGCCGGCGCTCAGCCTCTGAGCCAGCGCCACGAGACGTTCCTGGTGCTGGCGGTGTCGCAGTCGGCGCCGGCGGCCCGGCGGCTCGGAGGTGGTGATCTCGGCGCCTGCGAAGCCCTGGCCCAGGAGCTGGTCAACCTGGCCGACCGGGCCCGGGCCGCGGAGGTGGTGGTGGAGGGAATACTCGGGCCGGCCGAGGTCGTGCGCTGCCTTCGGGCCGGCTTCGATCCCGAGGTCGCCGTCCGCCCGGGCGCCTGGGTGCCCGCCCCGGACCGGCCCGCCCGCCTGGGCGACGCCTGGCCGGACGAGGTGACCACCACCTGGTCGCGCTTTGAGGCCGACGGTGTCTGCCACGCCACGTTCTGGGTCGAGGAGTGGCCCCGGGTCCCGGTCGGCGCCGACTTCCTCGGACCGTTGTTCCTCCAGAGCAAGTGCAGCCGGACGCTGAGCATCGTGGGCGATGCCGTCTCGCCGGCGCGGGCGGCCCAGGAGGTCCAGGACGCCCGGACCGGCTTCCTCGCCGACCAGGCCCTGCGGGACCGGGCCGGGTACCTGCCGACGTACTTCCGCCAGATGGAGGGGCAGGCACTGGACCGGCGGGAGGCCGACCTGGCGGCGGGCCACGGTGAGTACCGCTTCAGCGCCTACGTCACCGTCAGCGCTCCCGACCCCGACAGCCTGGAGATGGCGGCCACGGGCATCGTGCGCCTGGCCACCCAGTGCCGGCTGCGGCTGTGGCGTCTGTACGGCCAGCAGGACCTCGGCTTCGCGTGCGCCCTGCCGCTGGCTCGGGGACTGCGGTGAGCGGGGCGAAGCTGCGGCTCCCCGCGCACCGCTGCTCGACGGCCAACCTGCGGGCCGCCTACCCCTTCCTGAGCGCCGGCGGCCTGGGTGGCAACGGCGTCTACATCGGCTCGGACCGGCTGGGTGGCTCGTTCTCCTACGACCCTTGGGAGCTGTATCGCGACCGCCAGCGGGGCTACGCCGGCGCCCTTACCGGGCCCAACATGCTGGTGGCCGGGCAGGTGGGTCGGGGCAAGAGCAGCCTGGTGAAGACCTACTGCTGGCGCCAGCACGTCTTCGGGCGCAGGCTGGCCATCCTCGACCCCAAGGGCGAGTACGGCCCCTTCGCCGCCGCTCTGGGCGTGGAGCCGATCAGAGTTGCGCCGGGACGAGGGGTGCGGCTGAACCCGCTGGACCCGGGCCCGGGGGCGGCCGACCTCGGTGAGCGCGAGGTGCGGCGCCGACAGTTGGTGTTGCTCCAGGCCCTGGCCAGCGCCAGCCTGTCGCGACCGCTCAGCAGCGAGGAGCGCACCGCGTGTGACCTGTCCCTGCGGTCGGTGAACCAGGGCGCCGGCCGGGTGGCCACGCTGGTCGAGGTGGTCGACGCCCTGCTGTCGCCGTCGTCGTCGGCGGCCACCTCGGTGCGCACCACGCCGGCCAAGCTGGCCCAGGCCAGCCGCGACGTGGCCCTGGAGCTGCGGCGCCTGTGCGAAGGCGACCTCCAGGGCATGTTCGACGGCCCGACCAACATCGACATCGACTGGGACGGCCCGGCGGTCGTGCTCGACCTGCTCGAAGTCTTCAACTCCGAGGCCCTGGGCCTGCTGATGACCTGCGCCACCTCGTGGCTGCAATCGGCCATCGCCCGCCCGGCCGGGGGCAAGCGCATCGTGGTCGTCGACGAGGCGTGGGCCGTGCTGGCCAACCTCGGCGTGGCCCGGTGGCTACAGGCGCTGGCCAAGCTGGCCCGCCAGTGGGGGGTGCAGCTGGTGGTGGTCATCCACCGCCTGGGCGACCTGCTCGCCGCCGGCGACGAGGGCTCCCAGCAGATCCGCCTGGCCCAGGGATTGCTGGCCGACACCGAGACCCGCGTGATCTACGGGCAGCCTCCCGACGAGATCGGGCGGGCCGTCGAGCTGCTCGGGCTGAGCGAGACCGAGGCCAACCTCCTGCCCACCCTGGAGCCGTCGGCTGGGCTGTGGAAGGTCGGGCCCCACCACACCCACCTCGTGGACCATCGGGTGGGCGAGGACGAGTGGGACATCATCGATACCGACGCCCGTATGCGGCGCAACGAAGTGGCACCGGTGTGACGACGGCGCCTTCGGCGGCACCGCGTTCGAACGACGGTGCGCTGGTGGTGGCGGTGTTCGCCGCCTTCGGTGCCGGCCTGGCGCTGTGGGCGGCGGGGACGGTGTCCGGGCGGCTGTGGGGTGGGGCATGGCCGGAGGCCGGGGCGGGCCAGGCGGGCGCCATCCTGGCCGGAGTGATCCGCAACCCGGGCGAGCCGGCCCTGGCCTGGCCGCCGCCGGACGCGGTGCTCATCCCGGGGCCGTGGGCGTTCTATCCGGTGCTGGCGCGTGCTGCTGGCGGTGGGCGCCGGCGTGGCCGGCGGTCTGCGCCGGGTGTTCGGCCCCAAGCGGAGGGGCGACGGGGCGACGTGGGCCGAGGCCCGGGACCTGCGCTCCCTCGTCGTCGTCGAACCCGAGTGCGGCCGGCTGGTCCTCGGCTACTCGGGCCGGCGGCTGCTGGCCACCGAGTCGCGCCACTCGGTCTGTGTGATGGGACCGACGCAGACGAACAAGACGACCGGGTTCGCGGTGCCGGCCATCCTGGAATGGCAGGGGCCGGTGCTGGCCACCAGCGTGAAGGACGACCTCGTCGCCGATACGTTGGGCTGGCGGAGCACCCGGGGCAATGTCTGGCTCTACGACCCGACCAACGCCACCGGCCGCCCATCGGCGGGATGGACGCCGCTGAGTGGGGTGGAGGACTGGGCCAGCGCTCGGCGGGTGGCGGCGTGGCTGGTGAGCGCGGCGGAGACGCCCGGAGGCGTCGAGGACGCCGACTTCTGGCACAGGGCGGCGACGAAGCTCATCGCCCCCTATCTCCTGGCCGCCAAGCTGGCCGGGACCGACATGGCCCAGGTCGTGGAGTGGATCGAGACCCAGGAGGTCGCGGAGGTGGCCGAGATACTGGGCGCGCTGGGCCCGCGTGCCGCCCTGCGGGCGGCGCACGCCAACTGGCGCCGGGAGGAGAAGCAGCGGTCGTCGATCTTCACCACCACGGAGATCCTGTTGGATGCCTATGCCGATCCGGTGGTGGCGGCGTCGGCCGAGCGCTCGGACATCCATCCCGACCTGCTCTTCGACGGAGGAGCCCACACCCTCTACATCTCCGCTCCCGGTGACGACCAGGACCAGTTACGACCGCTGTTCGGCGCCCTGGTCCACCAGGTGTTGGCTGCGGTGGGCCGGCGGGCGCTCGGGCGCCGGCCGGTCAACCCACCGTTGCTCGTGGTCCTCGACGAAGCGGCCAACATCGCCCCGCTGCGCAACCTCGACTACCTGGCCTCCACCGCCGCGGGCATGGGAGTGCAGCTGGTGACGGTGTGGCAGGACCTGGCCCAGATCGAGGCCCGCTACGGCCGGAGGGCTCAGACCATCGTCAACAACCATCGGGCCAAGGTGCTGCTGTCGGGGATATCCGACCCGAGTGCGTTGGATTACGTGAGCCGGCTCAGCGGCGACGAGGAGGTGATGCGGGACTCCACGACGCGCGACGCAGCGGGGCTTCGGTCGAGCACCGAGTCGACGACCTACCGGCGGCTGGCGCCGGCGGATGCCCTGCGGCGGGTGGTGCCCGGCGAAGGCGTGCTGCTGTACGGGCACCTTCCGCCCGCCCAGCTGCGCCTTCGCCCCTGGTACGACGACGCGGCGCTGTGCCGGCGAGCTGAGACCGTGGCGGGGGAGCGATCGGGGGGAGCGGCGGAGCCGTTGCTCGGACGGGCGGCGGAGGCCGGCTCGTGAGGGGGCGGGGTGCCGGCGTGTGGTGGCATCGTTGCATGGACGGCGGGTGAGACGAACGGAAGTTCGAGCCGAGGATGCGTGCGAGGGGGGCGGGGCCGTCGTAGCGTGGGGGTCGTGAGAGTGGAGCTCGCCGCCGAGGACCTTGGCGAACCTGCGGTCGTGCTGGCGCTGGCCGAGGCGGTGTGCCCGTCGCTCAACGGGCCGGCATCCTTCCGGCTGGCCGCGTTCCTCGAGGCCGTCGATGCCGGCGACGGATGTGGGGGAGTTCGCGGCCACGGCCGAGGCGCTGGCCGGCCTCGACGCCGCTCGGGTCGAGCACTGGCGCCGTGCGCTGGAGGGGCTCGACGCCCAACTCCTCACCGTTCTCGACGACCGCTATCCGGCCAACCTGCGCATGGTCCACGACCACCCGCCGTTCCTGTTCATCCGGGGCACGATCGGGCCGGCCGACGATCGCGCCATCGCCATCGTCGGCACCCGCAAGCCGAGCGACGACGGGGTGCGGACTGCCAGTCGGATCGCCGGCGCGCTGGCCGGCCGGGGCGTCACCGTGGTGTCGGGCCTGGCTGAAGGGATCGACACCGCCGCCCACGCCGGCGCCCTCAACGCCGGAGGCCGGACGCTGGCGGTGTTCGGGACCGGGATCAGCCGCCTCTACCCGGCGTCCAACCGCTCCCTCGCCCGGGCGATCGCCGCCTCGGGGGCCGTGCTGTCGCAGTTCTGGCCGGACATGGCGCCGTCTCGCTGGAGCTTCCCGGTCCGCAACATCGTCACCTCCGGTCTGGGCGTCGGCACGGTGGTGGTCGAGGCGGGCCCCACCTCGGGAGCCCGCCAGCAGGCCCACCACGCGATCCGGCACGGCAAGCGGCTGTTCCTCCTCCGGCGGCTGGTCGAGCACCAGCCGTGGGCCCTGGAGCTGATGACGACGCCGGGTGTCGTCGCCATCGACGAGGTCGAGGACGTCCTCCCGGTCATCGAGGCCGAGCTCGACCTGCGCGCCGACGCCGTCGTATAGGGCGCCCGGCGTGGCCACCGCGGCCGAGCTGCTGCTCCCGCTGCGCCCGGGGCTGATACCAGTGCCGGCGGCGGGACAGGCCGGCGTGTGCCGGTACTGCCACAGCGCCTGCGACCCCGACTACGAGCAGTGCTTCGGGTGCCTCGAGGCGGCTCGCAGCGTCGGGGCCGTGGAAATTCTCCCGATCTCGATGTCGGTGGACGGCGATCTGCTCCACCGCCATCTCCGGGGCTACAAGGACGACCGCAGCGCGGATGTCCGTGGCCGCATGAGCCTCCGCCTGGCCGCGCTGGCCTCGGTGTTCATGGAGCATCATCGGCGCTGTGTCGGCGAGTTCGACTCGGTGGTGACGGTGCCGTCGCCGGGGCGGGTGGCCGGTGAGGCGGTGGTGCGGCGGGTGCGGTCACTGGTCGGCGAGTACCGGCCGGCGCTGCGGGCGACGGGGTGCAGGATCAAAGGCCGAGCTGCGCACCGATCGCTTCGAGGTGTCTGCGTGCTGTGGACGGCGAGCGGGTCCTGGTCATCGACGACACCTTCACCCGGGGGCCGACGCTCTTCAGCGCGGTGGGGGCGCTCCGGGAGGCGGGGGCGGTGGTGGTCGGGCCGGTGGTTCTCGGGCGCCATGTGCAACCCGGGTGGGGGCCGTCGCGGGAGCTGTTGGCGTGGCTTCGGGGCCGTCCGTGGGACGAGGGGCGGTGCTGTCGATGCGCCGGCGAGCGGGCTGATGCCGGCGGGATGCTGTAGGCCGGAACGAGTTGCGAGGCTCGTTGGTGAGCGTGACGGTGCCGGCGGGCTGGGCGATCGAGTTATGGTCGTGACCCCGAACGGCACCCATCTCAAGCCCGTCGGGGACCGTCATCGATGTAACCGACGAGGGCATCACTACCCGTGGGAGACACTCGGACATAGCGCGTCACCGACGCAGCCATCGCCGATTCCCGCTTCATTGCCGCCC
>CAVYKB010000016.1:0-86306 GCA_963768975.1 uncultured Acidimicrobiia bacterium
GGCACAGCGCTAAACGGTTGAGCCTTATCAGGGGTGCGCTCTAACCGACTGAGCTATAGCCCCGTGAGCCGTGGTAACCACCGAGGCAGTCTACGGGCGATCAGGGGACGCCGGCGAACGCAATCGCTCGAGGGCCGGCGAGTCGCATCCGACGTGCGGCTCAGAGAACTCCGCTGGCCCAGTTCCGCTGGTAGCCGAGCAAGAGCCTGAGCTGGCGCCGGCCGATCACTCCGCGGCACGTTGAGGCGTACCTGGCCGATATCGCCAGCAACCGGCCACGGAGACGACGAGCGCGACGAGGCCACAGGACGGCGCCGGCGGTGGCTCAGCGTCTCTCCGGGCCGAGCAATGCATCGCCCCTCCAGGTTCGGCGGGGGACGGGGCCGAGCTCAACTGAGGGACGGCGGCGAGGAGGGCGCTGGCTACGAGGCCCACCACCAGGCTGGCGAACAACGCCAACCACAGGGACGCCCGTCACCTCCGGGAGCAGGAGGCGGATCGTCGTCAACCGGCGGTTCTCGACGATGAACAGGGCGGCCAGGACGAGTAGCTCATGGCGACCACGCTGCCGCCGACCCTCACCCCGCCCTGCCGGGCGCACCAGTTGGCCGTCGGCCTCGGATCAACCCGAGCATGGAAAGGGCCACCCCGCCTGATGCGATGAGCGCCAGGGTGCGCATGCCGGCGCTGGCCCGAAACGGCACGGCGGTGGCGAGGCCGGCGCCGCCGACCCAGCAGAGCTGGAAGATCGTTTCGTAGCGGGCAAAGGCGCGGCCCCGCACAGTTGCAGGTGCGTCAACCTGGAGAAGGCTGTCGAACGCCAGTCGACCGCTCGCCGTCGCCAGTCCGACGACGCCCGCCACCACTGCCGCACGCGGCACATCGAAGGATCCCCCGGCCCAGAGCGCCGCCACCACCGTCGCTCCCAGGCTGAGCTGGAGAAACAACGTCTCCCGGACCAGGGCGCGCAGGGCTGGCGCCATTGCCGCACCGGCGAAGCCGCCGATGCCAGCGCCGGCGACGACGACTGCAAAACCCCGGCCCTGCTCGCCCTCGGCTCGGAGCAGGAACGCCAGGAGGAACGTGAGGAAGCCCACCGCCGCCCTGCTGGCACCCATCGCCACCCCTCCGGCCAACAGGCGCGAGCTGAGCAGTGCCCGGTAGTCGCCGGCTTATCGGGCTCCGTGCCCTTCGGAGCACTTCGGGGGAGACGCGCCCCGGGGACGACCGCAGCAGAGAACACGACGGCGGCGGAGCCCAAAGCCAGTCCCGGCCCGCTGATCACAGTGGCCCCTGCCGCCAGCCCGGCCCCGAGAGTTCCCCCTACCACGGAAAGCACGGCCAGTCTGGCGTTCCCCCACATGGGCGTCCGGTCCGGGGCGAGCACGTCGGGCATGAGCGCGCTGCGGCTGACGCCGTGGATTCGGGACAGGACGAGGAGCCCGAAGGCCAAGGGGTACAGGGCGACACGGTCGGTGCGTGTAGCGAGCAGGAGAGCGAGGACGGCCCGGCCGCCCGCAGCGAGGATGATCGCCAGCCTGTAGGTGCCAGATCGTCGGTCGAGCCAAGGTCCGACGAGAGGAGAAAGCATGGCGAAAGGCGCCATGGTGAGCGCCAGATACAGGCCGACCTTGTCGCGTGCCTCGCCGATCGGGACGGCGAAGAAGAGGGTGTTGGCGAGGGCAACGGCCACCATGCCGTCGCCGGCGGCATGAAGGACCTGCACCTCGGCCAGCCGGCGGAAGGGGTTCATCCGGCGTCGGCCTCCGCCCTGAGCCCGCCACCCGGCTTGCGACGATGCCCGTCGGAACCCCACTTACCGATGCTAAGGGCGCTCACCCGTCGGGCTACGTTTCCCGGCCCATGGCTCCATGAAGGATGAGGTCAGACATCTCGGACGGCCGCATCGAAAGCCCGAACTGGAGGCTGAGCTCGTCAACGACCCGGTGACGGTAGGACTCGCCGGACCCACCAATGCTTCGGCGCAGGATCTGGTGGACGCCGAGGATCTTACGTACCGCCGGGCCCGTCTCCCCGCTCTAAAGCTGGAGTGTCGTAGTCGGCGGTGACGACAGCCGCGTAGCTGCCTGCGCCCAGCAATGCCCCGGGAGAGATCTCCCGCTCGTCGATGAGGAGGGCGACAACGCTCCCGTCGACTGGATCGAAGACAAGGTCCGTGAGCGTTCCTATCTCGTCGCCTGTTTCAGTCAGGACACGGGTGCCGACGAGGCCGAGCTTTCCCTTGCCCGCCAGCGCCTCCGTCTCCCCCGCTGGATCGCGAAGCGCGGCGTCGTCGGTGACCATGATGGCGTCGGGCCCGAAGCCCGAAACGCTCTCCCAGTCGACGATGCTCGCCTTACGACCATGCCCGACGACAAGGCCCGAGATCCGTCGCCGTCGGGCGTCGAAGAGGAAATCCGAGACAGCCCCCAATTCGTTGGCGCTGTCCCGGCTCACGATCTTGCGCCCGATGGTCTGCCGATAGGTCTCACTCATGACATGCCCAATGCGGCCCGGAAGTCGTCGACCGAGGCCCCCAACTCTGCGAGATCGCGAGTGATGTAGTCCTTCGTGACGTCGGGCACGACCAAGGCGGTGCCCGACACCGAGAACTGTGCGGGTAGCGGGAGGTAGGCCCTCTCCCCCTCGGTCGTGTCGATCTGGTAGCCCATCACCTCAGCGCCGCTACCGATGAGCAGCACAATGTCGCGCACGGTGCCGAGACTGACACCACCCTCGGTGAGGACATCGTCGCCCACGACATTCCGGTTCGCTGCCGGCGCGGCGATGTCTTCAGGGGCGTCGTCCGGCGACGACAGGCAGGTCTCGTCGCGCACCATGACTGCGTGGCGCCCGATGGCATGTATGTCGGCCGCCGGCAGCAGGGCGCGCAGACGGCCCGAGAGAAAGCCCCGCTTGTTCAACGTCAGGCCGGCGAGACGACCGTCCTGGGGGCTGTAAATCACGTCCCGGACCTCGGCGACGTCCTGGCCTCCGTCGATGGTGACCACGGGCAGGCCCGAGATCTCTGAGGCGGCAACCAGGGACCTCACGGCTTTCCCCCGGTGGCGATGATGCCACCACCTCGCCGGCGCCGGATGAGGAATACAGCTACTGCGGCAGCGACTATGAGAACGAACAGAACCAGGAGCAGCCAGCCGAAAACGCCCATAACTCCCATCGTAACCCACTGCCGGTCCCGGCGCCCAGGAGGTTGGGATAGAACAGGGCTCCTACCGGGCGGCCCTCACCGCTCTGCGGTGAGGGAGTGATTGGCCTGTACCCCAACTACCGGATTCAGACCGCCCGGTCCCCCCGTTGGCGGGTGGGCGCCTGCCTGGCCGCCGTGAGCCTCGTGATCCTGTCGGCATGTCAGCGGTCGTCGGACACCCCGATCGGCGGCGGCGGCGGCCCGACCACCACGGGGCTCACCACCAGTGCGCCGACGACCCTGGCACCGACGACCACGGTGCCGCCGACGACCGTAGCGCCCACCACGGCACCGACGACGACGACACCGCCGACCACCACACCGCCGACCACCACACCGCCGACCACGGTGCCGCCGACGACGACACCGCCCACCACCACACCGCCGACGACGACACCGACGACCACCACACCGCCGACCGACCACACCGCCGGCAGCAGCCGTCTTGCGGCCAGGCGACGAGAACCCTTCAGTGGGCGAGCTGCAGGGGCGCCTCCGGGACCTACGGTTCTGGGTGGGCCCGATCAGCGGCGGGTACGGGCCGCTGACCGAGCAGGCTGTCCTCGCATTCCAGAAGGCCAATGGCATTCAGGTCGACGGATTGGTGGGGCCGGAGACCAGGGCCGCCCTTGCCGATCCGGTCGTCCCTCGACCTCGAACGACGACTGGCCGGGCCATGGAGGTGGACAAGGAGAAGCAGCTGCTGTACGCCGTTCTCGACGGCGAGGTGCAGTGGGTCTTCCACACCTCGACGGGTACCGAGCTGGCCTACGCGCACCCCGACGGGTACACCGCGCTCGCCGACACGCCGCCGGGAACGCACACGATGTACTACGAGGTGGACGGCTGGCAGGACGGCGAGCTCGGCCCGTTGTACCGGCCCAAGTACTTCCATCACGACGGGATCGCGGTGCACGGCTACGGCTCCGTGCCGCCCTACCCGGCGTCGCATGGGTGCGTGCGGGTGAGCTTTGCTGCGGTGGACTTCATCTGGGACCAGGGGCTCATGCCGCTCGAGTCGCCGGTGCTCGTCTACGGAGAAACGCCGGCAGGCTGAGGGTTCGCCAGCGAGCCTCAGGAGAGCCCAGGAAGTGCCGACCGCGGCTAGCGTGTCCGGTCATGGCGAGGGTCAGGACTGCGGCGGGACCCCGAGGCCATTCGGTGCCCGATACCACCGGTCGGGCGACCATGACCTCGTTGGCGAGTCGGAATGCTCCTGAAATCCACCGCCCAAGACTTGGAGGCTCCCGATGACCCAGCACGACGAGCCGGCCACCGTCGACGCCAGCCTGCGCCTCGGCGGAGGGCTCCAGATGAACGAGCGCGCCCAGATCGTCGCCGGGTGGCACAGCCTCGACGAAAGGCTCCGATCGTTCCGAGCCGGCAGCGTGGACCTGGAGCTGACCGTCAAGGAGCGCGCCACGCCGAGCCAGCGCACCACGCTGGAGGCGTGGATCGCCGGCCAGCCGCGCCTTCTCGCCACGTCGACCCATACCGACCTCGCACAAGCGCTCGTCGAGGTCCGCGACGACCTGATCCGCCAGGTCACCGACGCCAAGAACCGCAGCGAGCCCCGCAACAACCGCCAGCTTCGCGGCACCGAGCCGCGCTGACCGCCGACATCCCGCAGCTGACGGCGTCGGACGTCGGTAGGTCGGGCGTGGCCCGCGTCTCCCGCCTTCGTGCGATCTCCGGACCACGGACCCCGGCCCGGCGGGACTGGACCCTGTCTCACTTGCGGGTCACTCTGCGTCCTGGCGAGGCCTACTGCGCGCCGGCGCAGTAGCACCTCGCTCGGTTTGGGTGAATCGTCGGCGTAGAGTCCTCTGATGATTCGAGTGCTCTTGGCCCTCGACGAGTCTGTGGAATCCTTCCGTGCCGCTCGGGAGGGAGCCCGGCTGTTCGGACCGGACGCCGAGTTCCTCGTGATCAATGTCGCCCGGGTACCCACTCCATGGGTGCCCGTGGCCGGGTTCGGCGTGGTCTCCTTGCCCCCGCCGGCTTGGGACGCTGACGATCTTGCTCGCTTCACCGAGGCACAGTTAGAGCGGCGGGCGGAAGAAGCGGGTGCGGATGCGACGGAGATCCTCACCCCGCTCGGTGACCCGGTCGAGTGCATTTGCGCCGCAGCCGAGGAGCACGATGTCGACGCCGTGGTGGTCGGGGGGCACGACAAGGGCTTCCTCACTCGGCTCTTCGACCCTTCCGTGTCCGCCGGAGTCGTGCGGGGCACGCACCGGCCGGTCCTCGTGGTGAGCGGAACGGGCCCGGATGGGCCTGATCGCTAGCTCCTCCGGCGGGTGACCAACCACGGGCACGCCGGCGTCCCAAGACGGCCACGGTGACGCCGGCCGGCGAGGCGCGGGTGTGAAACGATCACCGGCATGCGGGTACTTTTCTCGACAACGGCGGGTTCCGGGCACTTCGGGCCCATGGTGCCGTTCGCCCAGGCTTGTCGCGACGCCGGCCACGAGGTGAGGGTGGCGGCGCCGGCGAGTTTCGCGGCGGCGGTGAACGGGGTCGGGTTCGACCACGCACCGTTCGCCGACGTGGCGCCAGAGGTGCTGGGGCCCGTCTACGAGGGCCTCTTCACGGCGGCCCGCGAGGAGGCCAACCGGACCGTGGTCGCCGACATCTTCGGCCGCCTCGACGCCCAGGCGGCGCTGCCCGGGATCACTGCGATCCTGGCCGACTGGCGCCCCGACGTCGTCCTGCGCGAGTTCTGCGAGTTCGGGTCGCTGGTGGCCGCGTGCGCGGCCGGGATCCCGCAGGTCGAGGTGGCGATCGGCGTGGCCGCCACGGTCGCCGACTCGCTTCCCATCGTCGTCGAGCCCTTGGCCGAGCTCGACGCCATCGCCGGCCTGCCCGAGGGGACGTCGTACCAGGCGCTCGTCTCGGCACCGGTGCTCAGCTGCATCCCGGCCGAGGTCGACGGCCAGGACGACTCGGGAGCGGCACGGGTCACGCGCTTCCAGGACCCTTCCTTCCTCGCGGAGCCTGCCTCTCCTCCCGCCTGGGGTGACCCGAGCCACCCCCTCATCTACGTGACCTTCGGATCGGTCGCCGCCGGGCTCCCCCCGTTCGCCGGCGTGTACCGGGCCGCCCTCGACGCCCTTGCCGGGGAGCCCCTGCGAGTCCTGGTCACCACGGGCCGCGGCATCGAGCCCGGCTCGCTGGGGCCGGTGCCGGCGAACGCACAAGTCGAGCAATGGTGGCCCCAGGCCAGCGTGATGTCCCACACGGCCGTGGCCGTTGGCCATGGCGGGTTCGGGACCACGATGACGGCGCTGGCGGCCGGCGTACCGCAGGTGATCGTCCCCCTGTTCGCCACGGACCAGTTCATCAATGCCGATCGGGTGGCGGCGATCGGCGCGGGGATCTGCCTTCCCGGCGGACCGGGCGACATCCCGGCGCTGGCGGCGGCCGTCGCCGGCGTCCGGGGGGGCCCGGCCTACCGCGAAAGGGCGCAGGCGGTCGCCGCCGCTATGGCTTCTCTGCCCCCTATCTCGTCGTCGGTGTCGTCTCTGGAGGAGTTGGCGAAGGGCTGAGCGCGCTCGTCCGGAGCAGGATGGCCGCCACCATCGGGAAGATGATGACCGACAGCAGGCCGGCGGTGACGAGGGCGGCAGCCGTGACCGGGGTGATCTCCCCGAGGGTGACGCCGATCGAGGTGGCGGTCACGAGGAACGGGAGTGATGTGGCCTGGAGCAGGCCGGCGGCGACGGCTTGGCGCCGGCCCACCGTCGAGGCGTAGAGGGCGGCCGGCACACCGCGCACCAGGAGGAGGGCGAGCAGGAACAGGGGCACCCGGGCCAGGGCGGACGGGGCGTCGACCAGGGCGTCGAGGTCGAAGCGCAGGCCGCTGGAGACGAAGAAGACCGGGATGACGAAGCCGTAGCCGATGGCTTCGAGCTTCAGGTGGAAGTTCGGATGGGACATGGTCTCGCGGTCGACCATGCCGAGGATGGCGCCGGCGAGGAAGGCCCCGAGGATCGTCTCGAGGCCCAGGGTGCCGGCCATGGCCACGAACGCGATGAGAAGCAGGACGGCGAACCGGACCCGAATCTCCGCCGTCGTGTCCTGGAGCTTGACCAGCACGGCCTCAAGAGCGGCCCAGCGCCGGAGACGGGTCAGGGCCATCACGGTCAAGGCGACGAGGACGCCGAACATCCCGAACAGGAGCAGCCGGCTGCCGGTGCTGCCGGACATCTCGGAGAACAGCAGGGACAGCAGGAGCACGCCGGCGAAGTCGGCCACAGTCGCACCGGCGAGAGTGAGCCGGCCCACCGGCGCGTCGGTCTGACCGGTGTCCTTGAGCACGGCGATGACGACGCCGAGCGTCGTGGCCGACAGGGCGACGGCGATCAGCAGCGGTGACTTGACCCAGCCGGCGGCGCGGAAGGAAAGGCCGACGACCAGACCGAGGGCCAGTGTGGCGAGGAAGCCCACCGACGCCGTCCGGAGCACGGGTCCCCGCAGGTGGGCGAGATCGATCTCCAGGCCGGCGAGGAAGAGGAGGAAGCCCAGCCCCACGAGGGACAGGACCTGGATGGGAGCGTCGATCTCCACCCATCCGAGGCCGGCGGGGCCCACCGCGATCCCGGCCAGGATCTCGAGCACGACCGCCGGCAACCGGATTCTCGGGAAGGCACCGAGCAGCAGGGGGGCGGCCAGGGCGATTGCCGAGACCATCAGCAGGTTGGTAAACGACAGGACCTCCATCAGGGGAGGCCGCTCACCTCGACGTAGACCTTGATGGCGCCAGCGCTGCCGAGGAGCTCGATGGCCTTCGGGGCGTCGTCGAGGCCGTGGACCGGGTGGGTGAGGAGGCGGTCGAGCCAGCCGGGCCACCGGGCCTGGGCCATGGCGATGTCGCGGACGCCGTTCTCGAAGTCGACCCGGCTGGCGTTGACCGTGCCGACCATCACCTTGTTGCCGAGCACGAAGCCGAGGTTGAGCGCGTCGGATGGGACCTCGGTGCGGCGGTCGCCGCCGGTGACGCTGGACAGCACGAGCACGCCGTTGCGGCCCAGCACGCCCATGGCCTCGAAGACCAGGGGCGAGAAGCCGGTGGCCTCGAACATCACGTCGAAGGGGCCGTGGGCGGTGGCGGCGTCGGCGAGGCTCGTCTGCTGGGTGCTGAGGTAGCGGGCGCCGAGGCCTTCGACCAGGTCCGAGTTCAGGAAGGGTGGCTCGTCGCGGCCGAAGACTGTGACGTCGAGGCCCCGGAGGCGCAGGACCATGGCGGCCAGGAGCCCGATGGTGCCGGCGCCGAGGACGGCGGCCCGGCGGGGCTGCCAGACCCTGAGCCGGCGCTGGATCTCATAGGCCTGGTTGATGCCCTTCTCCACCACGGTGGTGGGCTCCAGCAGTACGCCCACGTCGCGCAGGCCTTCTGGCACGAGGACGAGGCGGCCGGCGTCCTCCACGTAGAACTCGGTGAGGAAGCCGTGGACGAGGTTGATCCCGTGCTCGCGGTAGCTGTCGTCGGTGGTGAAGTCGGGCGTGCCGACGTAGTCGTAGATGGAGTCGCCGGCCTGGCGGACGATGGAGACGACGTAGTCCCCCGGCTTCAGCTCGTCGGCGCCGGCGCCCACCTCGGTGACCACGCCGAAGCCCTCGTGGCCGAGGATCAGGTAGTCGAACCCGGGAGGTGGGGCGCCGTACTCGCCGGCGTTGATCTCCTTGTCGGTGCCGTCGAGGCCCACACGCAGCACCTTGACCTTGACACTGCGGTCGTCGGTGAGCGCCGGCTCGGGAACGTCGTCACGGACGGTGGCACTGTGCGGCGTGCGAGGAATGACGGTGAGCGCCTTCATCGGGGTTCTCCTTGCTTCTTTGTCGGCTGAGATACCTCAGGGGTACTCCAGCCGACAAAGAACGGGGTCAGAGGCCGTAGGACTCCATGAGACGGAGCCACACTTCGCTGACGGTGGGAAAGGACGGGACGGCGTGCCAGAGCGTGTCCATGGTCACCTCGCCGACGATGGCGATGGTGGCCGAATGCAGCAGCTCCGCGACCCCGGGGCCGGTGAAGGTGGCGCCGACGATCACTCGGCGGGCCTCGTCGACGACGAGCTGGCTGGTGCCGGCGATGCCGTCGCCCTGGGTGTAGGCGCCGGAGACGTTGCCGGTGGGGTAGGTGACGACTCGCACGTCGATGCCGGCGTCGTGGGCCTGGGCTTCGGTGAGGCCGACGGCGCACACCTGGGGGTCGGTGAAGGTGACCCTCGGGACCGGCGCGGCGGCGGCGACGTCCTTGCCGAGGATCACGTCGCCGGCGACGCGAGCCTGGTACTTGCCCATGTGGGTGAGGAGGGCGCGGCCGTTGCAGTCGCCGACGGCGAAAAGCCAATCTCCCTTCGCCCGCAGCTGGTCGTCGACGGGGATGTACTTGCCGGGCTCCAGGCCCACCGTCTCCAGGCCGAGGTCGGAGGTGGACGGGCGCCGGCCGACGGCGACGAGGATCTCATCCGCGGTGATGGTGCGGCCGTCGTCGAGCGTGCCGGTGACCGCGCCGTTGCGGGAGGCGGCGACCAGGCGGGCGCCGGTGATGACGGTGATGCCCTCGGCCTCGAAGGCGGCGCGGACCTCGTCGCCGGCGAAGGGCTCCTCACGCGCCAGCAGGCGCGGTCCGGCCTCGACCACCGTGACCTCCTCGGCGCCGAGCCGGCGCATGGCCTGGGCCATCTCGGCCCCCACCGCGCCGCCACCGAGGACGAGCAGCCGGCGAGGGATCTCCTTGGCCGCGGTGACCGAGCGGTTGTCCCACGGGTCGGCCTCGGCCAGCCCGGGGATGGGCGGCATGAAAGCGCCGGTGCCGGTGGCTAGGACGACGGCCTTGCCGGCCGTGAGCCTGCGGACCTCGCCCGACGACAGCTCCACGTCGACGATGCGCTCCCCTGCCAACCGGCCGGCGCCCCGAACCAGCTCGATCCCCTCACTGTCCAGCCACTTGAGGGCACCGGTGTCGTCCCAGTTGCTCGTCATATAGTCCCGGCGGGCCAAGGCGGCGGCCACGTCGATCTCGCCGGTGACGGCGGCGGCGGCGCCGGGAACCCGGCGGGCGGCGGCGATCACGTCGCCCGGTCGCGCCAAGGTCTTCGACGGGATGCACCCCCAGTACGAGCACTCCCCGCCGACCAGCTCGCGCTCGACGATGACCGTCGACAGCCCGCCGGCCGCACACCGCCCGGCGACGTTCTCGCCGGCGGGGCCGGCGCCGATAACAATCACATCCACATCCGTCACGTGGGTCTCCTTGCGATGAGGTCGGCGACGAGGCCGGTCCAGCCGGTCTGGTGGGAGGCGCCCAGGCCTTTGCCGGTGTCGCCGTGGAAGTACTCGTGGAACGGGATCATCCCGTGGAAGGCGGGGTCGGTTTGAAAGCGCTCGATGTCGCCGAAAACAGGCCGGCGGCCGGCCTCGTCGTCGAGGAAGATCGAGACCAGCCGCCGGCTCAGCTCGCCGGCGACCTCGTCGAGGGTCATCTGCCGGCCGAGGTGCTCGACGGTGAGGTCGGGGCCGAAGTAGCGGGCGAAGCGGCCTAGGGCCTCGACCAGCAGGTAGTTCACCGGGAACCAGATGGGGCCCCGCCAGTTGGAGTTGCCGCCGAAGAGCCCGCTGGTGGACTCCCCCGGCTCGTAGTCGACGCTGCACTCCACGCCACCGATCACCGTCTCGAACGGCTGCTCCCGGTGGCTGGCGGCGACCGCCCGCAGGCCGTGGGGCGACAGGAACTCCTTGGTGTCGAGCATGGTGGCCAAGATGCGGACCAGCCGCTCCGGGCCGACGATGGAGAGGAGCCGGCCCTCGTTCTCGCCGAGGCGGTGGTGGTGCACCACGTTCTCGACGAACCTGGGCTTGTTCGCCTTGAACCAGCGCAGGTGGCCGGCGAAGTACGGGAGGCGGTCGAGCGTCGCCTCGCCCAGCGTCGTGGTCGCGCACAACGGCAGCAGGCCGACCATCGACCGAACCCGCAGCGGCACCCGCTCGCCGCTCTCGAAGGCCAGGACGTCGTAGTAGAAGCCGTCCTCCTCGTTCCACAGGCCGCGGTCGTGGATGGCAGTGGCGATGTAGGTGAAGTGCTCGAAGAACTTCGTGGCCAGGTCCTCGTAGGTGTCGTCGTGCTCGGTGAGGACGAGGGCGATCTCCAGGAGGTTCAGGCAGTACATGGCCATCCACGAGGTGCCGTCGGACTGCTCGAGGCGACCGTCGACGGGCAGGGCGGCCGAGCGGTCGATGGGGCCGATGTTGTCGAGGCCGAGGAAGCCGCCCTCGAAGACGTTGTGGCCGGCGGCGTCCTTGCGGTTGACCCACCAGGTGAAGTTCAGGAGCAGCTTGTGGAAGATGCGCTCGAGGAAGTGGAAGTCCTTCCCGCCGTCGATCTCAAAGACCCGCAGGGCGGCCCAGGCGTGGACGGGCGGGTTGACGTCGCCGAAGTTCCACTCGTAGGCGGGCAGTTGGCCGTTGGGGTGCATGTACCACTCGCGGCACATAAGGAGGAGCTGGTCCTTGGCGAAGCAGGCGTCCACCGAGGCCAGGGCGACGCAGTGGAAGGCCAGATCCCACGCTGCGAACCAGGGGTACTCCCACTTGTCCGGCATGGAGATGACGTCCTCGTTGTTGAGGTGGCGCCACTCGGCGTTTCGGGCGGTCTTGCGCTCCTCAGGGGGCGGGGGGCCGGCAGGGTCGCCGTCGAGCCAGCGCTCGACGTCGTAGTGGAAGAACTGCTTGGACCACAGCATGCCGG
The DNA here is from genome assembly GCA_963768975.1 of uncultured Acidimicrobiia bacterium. GTDB lineage: Bacteria > Actinomycetota > Acidimicrobiia > Acidimicrobiales > AC-14 > CADCTB01. The sequence continues at coordinate 11,964 of CAVYKB010000016.1, forward strand.
CGAAGGCCTGGCGCATGACCTCGGTCTCGTCCTCGGTGGTGCCGGGGGGCGTGAGGGCGGCGTAGAACTGGTCGGCCTCCGCTTGCCGGGAGGCGACGACGATCGGCCACGACTGCGCCGGCCCCGCATCGTCGGACCGCAGGCGGAGTTGCAGCTCCACGGCCTCGCCGCCGGCGACGGTGAGGTGGTACCGGAGGGCGGCCTTCGTCCCCGTCTGCGCGGGGTTGACGGTGGCCTCTCCGGCGAGGACGTGGCGGGCGATGCCGTTTTTGGGGTACGGGGTGGTTGGCGTCGCGCCCCAGAGGCCGGCGGCGTCGGACTCGTTCTCGCAGAACAGGAGCTCGGGGTCGCGGCTACCGGTGAGGGTCAGGCGGCCGAGGGAGTGGTGCTCGGCGAGGAGCACACCGTCCTTGGCGGTGAGCGCCGGCCGGCGGTCGTCGAGCCCCCACGACCACGTGTTGCGGAACCACAGCGTGGGCAGGACGTCGATCGTCGCCTCGTCGGGGCCGGCGTTGCGCACCGACAGCCGGATGCAGATGTCGTCAGGGTCGCCCTTGGCGTAGTCGGCGATGATGTCCCAGTAGCCGGCGTCGAGCACCCCCGTGTCCATCAGCTCGTACTCGGGCGTGAGCTTGTCCCGCCGGCGATTCTCCTCGATCAGGTCGGCGTAGGGGAACTCGGCCTGGGGGTAAAGGTAGCGCCAGCGCATCCAGGAATGGGTGGGCGTGGAGTCGACGTACCACCAGTACTCCTTGGCATCCTCGCCGTGGTTGCCCTCGTTGCCGGTAAGGCCGAAGATGCGCTCCTTGAGGATCGGGTCGCGGCCGTTCCAGAAGGCGAAGGCCAGGCACAGGTGCTGGGCGCTGTCGCAGATGCCGCCCAGGCCGTCCTCGCTCCAGCGGTACGCGCGGGAGGGGGCGTGGGCGTGGGGGAAGGAGTCCCACGCATCGCCGCCGGCGCTGTAGTCCTCGCGCACGGTGCCCCACGCCCGCTCGCTGAGGTAGGGGCCCCAACGCTTCCAGCCGGCGCCGGAGTCGGCCAGCCGCTCCCGCTCAGCATCCATGTCCACTCCGTCCCTGCAGCGACGCCGGTGTTACGCCAGCTCGGCGCCGAGGCCGACCACCCGGCCGTGAAACTCGGAGCCCGTTCCCGCGCTGAGCTCCCGCCGGCCCCGGAGGAGGACGGCGCCCCGGTCGCCGGTGGTCGGATCCTGGGTCACGAACCAGGGCGTGGTACCCGTGTCGAGGTTGGTGGCGGTGGTTTGCAGCCGGCCGGCCACCGGCTCGATGGTCTTGGCCAGGTTGCCGGCGTCGTCGAAGAAGAGCCGCAAAACTCGTCGACCCGTTCGCTGACGCCGGCGAACACCTGCCGGACGGGAGCGCCGGCGGTGGCGGGCGGCGCTCGCCCCGACCACCACGCCCCCGAGGCTCACGGGTAGCGACAGCCACGCCAGAAGCCGTCTCGCCACTTGTTCCCCCTTCTCTCCGCCCAGCCGGGAGGGTCCCCTGGTGGGCAGCGTATCTAGTAGCGCGAGACCCGGCCGCGGTTGCTGCCGCTGCGTTCCTCGTCGCCGGCGTCATCGAGGGCCTCGAGCTCGCGGATGAGGCCGCTTCTCCTCGGCCGACAGCCGGGCATCGGGGCGCCGGACCTAGTTTTCCACAACCGAATGACAAACCTGTGGTTTATCCATCGGTGGACCTACGTGCCGGTCAACCAGGCCACCGCCGGCGGCTGGTGGCAGTGGCGTGCGTGGCGGTGCCCCGCAGGGGCGTGGTGGCCGGGAGTGGCCGCCGCCCTGGTGGTGCCGGCATGGCCGGCTGGTCACGGCGGTGTCTCCTGGCGTCGTTGCCGAAGCGCGGACGCCCGGTCGTCCTCAGGAGGGGTTAGGGGTTCTTGGCATCGACATCGCCCTCGATCCTGACGCCGTCGCCCGAGGTGTCGATGCCGCCCTCGGCGCTGCACGCGCCCAGGAGGGTCACGGCCATGACGGCGGCCAGGCCGGCTCGGATGAGTTTCTTCATACTGAGACCTGTCTCCGCCGGCGCCGGGGCCTAACCTTCTAAGCGGGCGGGAAGCCCGGAACACCGTGAGCAGCACGGCCGGGGTGAGCAGGGCTGGGCGGCTTCAACAGGGTGCGACGGACCCGCACGGCGGCGGTGCTGAGGGCCGGCCGTGCTGCCGCCGATGATCACGGAGTGAGAGCGCCGAGCCGGCGTGCCCGCCGCGCGGGACCGCAGTGCAGGCCTCTGGCTCGGTACGGGTCACGCTAGCCAGGCGCTCGCAGGTCGCTCAGTCGGAGGGGCGCCGGCTGAACTCGGCCGCTTGGACCTGCTCGGGGTGGACCTGCTCGGGCATATCCGGCATGGGGGTGGTGTCGGGCACGCGTTCGCCCACCGCTGGGCGGCGCCGGTTCGCCCGCCGGGGGGTGAGTGGCGCCGGTGCCGGCGCCAGGCCGGCCTCCAGGAGCTTGCGGTTGCGCCGGGTCGGCCGTTCCTCGAAGACGACGGTGATCCCGCCGATCACGTCGCTGATCAGGTTGTAGAGGACGGTGAAGAGCACGGAGGCGCCTGTGCCCATCACCACCAGGACGAGCCCGCCCAGGATCGACGCCCGCAGCATGGTGGGCCCCAGGATCTTGAAATCGTCAGACGCGATCAGGTCGCCGATGAACTTCTCGACGTTCTCCCGCAGGCCGGTGGCGGTGGCCGCCGCCCACAGGACCAAGCCGGCGACGAGGAACACCAGGTAGAGCGTCGCAAAGAGGAGCACCGAGAACTTGAGAACCGTCCACGGCTCGACTCGGCGGACGACAAGACGGACTCGCCGTCCCTGCGCAACGGGGCTCCTACTCATACCGGGATGAAATGAACCGTACTCGCTCATTGGGCGGCTGCTAACGGCAGACCTCGAAATGGATCGGGTCGTCGCCCGGATACGGCTGGCACAGGCCCGCTCTCGGCGCCACTGCCAGAAGGTCGTCGACGAAGTCGGCGGGCACGTCGATGGCCAGGCCCTTCTCGTGCATCGACGAGCCCGGCGGCGCCACGGGATAGGGATTGGATTCCCGGTTGGCGTACAGCTGGGCCTGCGCCTCGGTGGAGCGGTAGCCCGACGTGATCGGCACCGGCCGGCCCAGGAGCTGCTCGGCCCGGGCCAGGGCGGCGCGCATGGCCGCGGCCAAGCCCTTGACCGCGCCGGCGCCGGCGCCGCCACCGTCACGGTCGCCCGAGCGGCGGGCCCGGCCCACCGCCTCCGCCGGCCCCAGGCGGACCCGCACCTCAGTCTCCAGGCCGGTTTCCTTGAAGGAGACCAGCTCGGCGCCGTTGGCCCGGGCCAGCTCGTCGGCGGCGGAGCGGCCGGCGGCGGCGCCGGCCAGGGCGGCGGCGTCGGCCGCGTTGCGGGCGCCGGCGCGCGACGTGGCCGCCCCGCCCATCCGGCCCAGCAGGATGACGATGACCCCGACCAGGACGATGGTCAGGGCGAAGAACGGCAGGGTGGAACCTCGCTGATTGCGGTGCATGTGCCCCTCCTTGGAGCGCGTGAACTCAGGAGGGGGGAAGTGGTGCGGGGAGGATGCGGTTGGCCGGCGGAGCCGGCGTGCTAGTCGTCGACGCTGAGGACGGGGGCGACGGCGGCGACCGTCTGGCCTTCGTCGAGGTTCATGATGCGCACGCCCGTGGCGTCGCGGCCCTGGGCCGAGATGTCGCGCACTGCGGTGCGAATGGTGACACCGGCGGAGGAGATGAGCAGCAGCTCGTCGTCGAGGCCGACCATGAGGGCGGCGACCACCTTGCCCCGGCCCCGGGCTAGTCGGATGCCGATGACGCCCATGGTGCCCCGGCCCTTGCGGGGGAACTTGTCCAGTTTCGTGCGCTTGCCGTGGCCGGTGTCGGTGACGATGAGCAGGTCGGCACCCTCGCGGGTGACATCGCAGGACACCACTTCGTCGCCGTCGCGCAGGCGCATGCCGATGACCCCCATGGCCGAGCGGCCGGTGGCCCGCACGTCGTCCTCGAAGAAGCGGATGGTGGTGCCGGCGCTGCTGACCATGAAGATGTCGTCGCCGCCACTGGTCTGGACCACCCGGACCAGCTCGTCGTCGTCGCGCAGGTTGATGGCGATCAACCCGTCGCGCCGGGACGAGTCGTACTCGGTGAATCGGGTCTTCTTCACCATGCCGCTCTTGGTGGCGAAGAACAAGAAACGAGACGTCTCGTAGTCGCGGGTGTCGATGATGGCCTGGATGCGCTCACCCGGCTGCAGCGACAGCAGGTTGGGGATGGCCGTGCCCCGGGCGGTGCGCTCCTTCATCGGGATCTCATGGGCTCGCAGCCGGTAGACCTTGCCCCGGTTGGAGAAGAACAGCAGGTAGGCGTGGGCGGTGGTGTGAACGATGCGCTCGACATAGTCGTTGTCGCGCAGGCGGGCGCCGGCGATACCCCGCCCACCACGGCCCTGGGTGCGGAAGGCGTCGGCCGCCACCGTCTTGATGTAGCCGGCGTGGGTCATGGTGACGACGAGCTCTTCATCGTCGATGAGGTCGAGGTTGTCGAGGTCGCCGGGGTCGAAGGTGATCTCGGCCCGGCGGGGCGTGGCGTGCTTGGTGCGGATCTCGCCCATCTCGTCCTTGATGACCTGCCGCAGCTTGCCGGGGTCGGCGAGGATGGCCTCGAGCTCGGCAATGGTCTGGCGCAGTTCGGCCAGCTCCCCCTCGAGCTGAGACCGGCCCAGGCGGGTGAGACGGGACAGCTGCATGTCCAGGATGTGGTTGGCCTGGATCTCGCTGAACTCGAAGGGGTCCGCCATGAGGCCGTCGCGCGCCGCGCCTCGGTCCTCTGAGCCCCGGATGAGCGCAATGATGGCGTCGATCATGTCGAGGGCCTTGATGAGGCCTTCGACGATATGGGCTCGGTCGCGCGCCTTGCGCAGGCGGTACTCGGAACGGCGGGTGATGACCTCGACCTGGTGGTCGATGTAGTAGCCGAGGGCCTGGGCCAGGTTCAGCGTGCGCGGTACGCCGTCGCACAGCGCGACCATGTTCACGCCGAAGTTGGTCTGCAGCGGCGTGTGCTTGAACAGGTTGTTGAGCACGACCGTGGCGTTGGCGTCGCGCTTCAGGTAGATGACGAGCTTGGTGTCTTCCCCTGATGAGAGGTTCTTGATGTCGCGGATCCCCTCGATCTGGCGGGAGTCGACGAGCTCGGCCACCTTCGACGCCACCGACGACACGCTGACCTGGTAGGGCAGCTGGGTGACGTGGATCTCGCTGCTGGTCTTGCCTTCGATGATCTCCGTCTTGGCCCGCATCTTGATCGAGCCCCGGCCGGTGCGGTAGGCGTCCATGATCCCGGCTCTCCCCAGGATGTAGGCGCCTGTGGGAAAGTCGGGACCCTTGACGAAGGCCATGAGGTCGTCGGGGGTGGCGTCGGGATGATCGATCAGGTGGAGGGTGGCGTCGATGATCTCACCCAGGTTGTGGGGCGGGATGTTGGTGGCCATGGCCACGGCGATGCCCTGGCTGCCGTTCACCAACAGGTTGGGGAAGCGACTGGGGAGGACGCTGGGCTCGGTGAAGTCGCCCGAGTAGTTGTCGACGAAGTCGACGGTGTCCTCGTCGATACCGGCCAGCATCTGCATGGCCAGCCCGCTGAGGCGGGACTCGGTGTAACGCTCGGCCGCAGCCTCGAACTCGGGCGAGCCGTAGTTGCCGTGGAAGTCGATCAGTGGGTGGCGGAGGCTGAACGGCTGGGCCATACGGACCAGGGCGTCGTAGATGGCCTGGTTGCCGTGGGGGTGGTACTGGCCCATGACGTGGCCGGTGATGCGGGCGCACTTGACCATGGTGCGGTCGGGGCGGAAGCCCTGGTCGAACATGTCCCAGAGGATGCGGCGGTGGACGGGCTTGAGGCCGTCGCGTACGTCGGGGAGGGCCCGGGCCGTGATGGTAGAGAGCGCGTAGATGAGATACGACTGCTCCATCTCGGTCTGGAGCTCGATGGGCTCCCAGCTTTCGAATTCGAGGGGTGGCTGCTGGTCCGACATGGGTTAGATGTCCAGGAACCGGACGTCGGTGGCGTTGGTCTGGATGAAGAGCTTGCGGGCTTCGACGTCCTCACCCATCAGGATGGAACAGACCTCGTCGGCCAGGGCGGCCTGCTCGACGGAGATCCGCAGGAGCGTGCGCTTTCCGTCCTTCATGGTGGTGTCGCGTAGCTCGCCGTAGTCCATCTCGCCCAGGCCCTTCAGGCGGGCGAACTCGTGCTTCTTGTTGGGATGGGCGGCCGCGTAGGCGTCGCGCGCCGCATCGTCCTTCAGGTAGATCTTCTCCTTGCCCACGATGGTGGAGTACAGCGGCGGCTGGGCGATGTAGACGTGGCCCTGGTCGACGAGGTCCTTCATCTGGCGGAAGAAGAACGTGAGCAGCAGGGTGCGGATGTGGTTCCCGTCCACGTCGGCGTCGGCCAGGATGATGATCTTGTGGTAGCGGATCTTGGTGACGTCGAACTCGTCGCCCAGGTTGGCGCCGACGGCCGAGATGAGCGACTGGATCTCGGTGTTCTTCAGCATCTTGTCGATACGGGCCCGCTCGACGTTGAGGATCTTGCCCCGGATGGGGAGGATGGCCTGGGTGATCGGGTCGCGGGCGTTGATGGCTGAGCCGCCGGCGCTGTTGCCCTCGACGATGAACAGCTCGGACTCCTCGGGGTTGCGTGAGGAGCAGTCGGCCAGCTTGCCGGGGAGGCCGGCGCCCTCCAGCAGGGTCTTGCGGCGGGTCAGCTCCCGGGCTTGGCGGGCGGCTTGGCGGGCCCGGGCCGCCTGGGTGCCCTTGGCCACCACCTGGCGGGCCTCGGTGGGGTTCTCCTCCAGCCAGTCGGCGAACTTCTCGTTCGCCACCCGCTCCACCAGCGAGCGGATGGAGACGTTGCCCAGCTTGGCCTTGGTCTGGCCCTCGAACTGGGGCTCGCGCAGCTTCACGCTGACGATGGCGGTGAGGCCCTCGCGGATGTCCTCCCCCAGGAGGTTGTCGTCCTTCTCCTTGAGCAGGCCCTTGGCCCGGGCGTAGCGGTTCACCACGTTGGTCAGGGCCTTCTTGAAGCCCTCCTCGTGCATGCCGCCCTCGATGGTGGCGATGCCGTTGGCGTAGGAGTGGATGCCCTCGTAGTAACCGGTGTTCCATTGGAGGGCGGCCTCGACCTCCTGGTCGGCCTCGGACGCCTCGAAGTGGGCCACCCGCTTGAACAGCGCATCCTTCGACGCGTTGAGGTGGCGCACGTAGTCGACGATGCCGCCGCTGTACTTGTAGGTCTGCTCCTGCTCGTGGCCGGGCCGCTCGTCGCGGAAGCGGACCTCGAGGCCCTTGTTGAGGAAGGCGTAGATCTGGAGGCGTTCCAGGATGGTGGTGGCCCGGAACTCGGTGCCCTCGGAGTTGAAGATCGAGGGATCGGGCCAGAACGTGACGGTGGTGCCGGTGCGGTTGCGGGGCGCCTTGCCGACGACTTCCAGCTTGCCCTGGGGCTTGCCGCCGTTGGTAAAGACGAGCCGGTGGCGCTTGCCGTCACGGTCCACCTCGAGCTCGAGGCGGGTGGACAAGGCGTTGACCACGGACACGCCGACGCCGTGGAGGCCGCCGGACACCTTGTAGCCCTCGCCGCCGAACTTGCCGCCGGCGTGGAGGACGGTCAGCACGACCTCGGCCGCCGACTTGCCCCGGGAGCCGGGATGGGGGTCGACCGGGATGCCGCGGCCGTCGTCGACCACCCGGCAGCCGCCATCGGCCATGAGGGTGACGTCGATCCGGGTGGCGTAGCCGGCCATGGCCTCGTCGACGGAGTTGTCCACGACCTCCCACACCAGGTGGTGCAGGCCGTTGAGGCCGGTGGAGCCGATGTACATGCCCGGCCGCTTGCGGACCGGGTCGAGCCCCTCGAGGACCTGGATGTCTTTGGCCCCATAGGAGGGGGTGTCAACCGCCACGCGCGGCCTTTCTCTGCGACGTCAGATGCGAGTCGACCGGGGAGGTCGAGAAGGGGCGATCAGGCGACCCGATCAACCTACAAAAGAGCAGGTCATCGGCCTGAATGCCACTGTGTAATTCTACCAGAGAGGGGCTTTAGCGGGGGCGGATGCGGACCGCAATCCGGGTGACCACGCCGGCGCCGAGCGCGTCGTCGAGGCGCCGGAGGAGCTCGGCTTCCAGCCACCCGAGCTGGGCGCCCCAAGCCGACTCGTAGGCGGCGATGGTGAGGGTGCCGTTGCGCAACGACAGCGGCACACAATGGGCCGCCAGTTGGTCGCCCACGACCGAGGGCCAGCGCCCGAGGAGGTCGACGAGGGCGGGGCCGCCGGCCCCGCCCAGGTTGCGCGTGACCGCGTCCAACGAGTCGGCGAGCGGTCGGGCCGGGGGGCCTCCGGGCTCCGGTATCGGGTGCCAACCCGGGCTGGGCTTGGCGCGCTTCATGTGATTGCCAGCCGGCCGGCGGTGACCGTCACCACTTGCTGGGGCTCGGCGCCGGCGGGCAGGGGGCCGGCGGTGGTGAGGACGGCCTGGCCGGCGGGGAGGTGGGAGAGGAGGTTCTCGGTGCGGTCGGGGTCGAGCTCGGAGAACACGTCGTCGAGGAGGAGGACGGGGACGTCGTCGAGGGTGTCGGCCACCAGCCGGTGGGCGGCCAGGCGTAGGGCCAGGGCCATCGAGCGCTGCTCGCCTTGGGAGGCGTGGGTGCGCGCCGGCATGGCGTTGATGCGCATCGTCAGGTCGTCACGGTGGGGGCCGACCAGGCACACGCCCCGGCGCAGTTCGTCGGCGCGGGCCTCGGCCAGGGCGGCGGCCAGGCCCCCGCTGCGCCACGGGGCCTCGTAGGACGCGGTGACCGCCCCCCTGGTGGGCGACAGGTCGGCGTACGCCTTGGCCAACGCCGGCTCCAGGTCGGCCACCAGGGCGGCCCGGGAGTCGGCCAGGGCCTCGCCGGCGGTGACCAGCTTGGAATCCCACACGTCGAGGGTGGTGGCGATGTCGGGGGTGAGCCTCCCGCCCGACTGGCGGAGGAGGGCGGTGCGCTGGCGGAGGATGCGGTCGAGGTCGCGGCGGAGGGCGTCATGCTTGGGGGCCAGGGCGACGAGGGTGTCGTCGAGGTAGCGCCGTCGGGTCGACGGGCCGCCTTTGACCAGCTCCAGGTCGTCTGGGGCGAAGACGCTGACCCGGAGGGCGTCGAGCAGGTCGGAGGACCGGCGCAGGCGCTGCTTGTTGACCGTCACCCGGCCCCGGGAGGCGATCTCGGCCTCGATCAGCAGCTGGCGACCCTGTCGCTCCCCCTCGCCCCGGACGACGGCCTGGGCTGCCCCTTCCCGTACCATGGCCTCGTTCGGCACGCCGCGGAACGACGCCAGCGTGGCCAGGTACCCGATGCCCTCGAGCAGGCTGGTCTTGCCCTCGCCGTTGTCGCCCCGTACCACCGTGAACCCGGGCGGCAGGGTGAGATCGGCCGACTCGTAGTTACGGAAGTCGTGCAGCCAGAGACGAGAGAGACGCACGCGTCATGAGACCCGTACCGGCATGAGCAGGTACAGGAAGTCAGTGCCCTCAGTGGCCCGCAGGGTGGCGGGCTTGAGGGCATCGAGGGTCTCGAGGAGGACTTCGTCGCCCGGGGTGGCTTCGACGCCGTCGATGAGGAACTCGGGGTTGAACGCCACGACCATCTCGCTGCCCTCGTACTTGGCGTCGAGATCCTCGCGGGCCTGGCCCACGTCGTGGGTGACGGCGGTGAGCTCGAGGCCGTCGGGGCGCAGGGCCATACGGATGGGAGTGGCCTCACGGGCCAGCAGCTTCACCCGGCGCACGGCATCGAGCAGCGGCTCCTTGCCGACGGTCAGCCGGTTGGGATAGCCGCTGGGGACCAGCTGACGGTAGTTCGGGAAGTCGCCCTCGATGAGCCTGGTGGTCACCCGAACGGAGGACACTTCGAAGCTTGCCTGGTCGTGGCCGAGGCGCAGGGTGACCTGCTCGGCGTTGGACAGGACGCGGCCCAGCTCGCCGAGGGCCCGGGCCGGGACCAGCACGTGCTGGCCCTCGGCCAGCAGTGTGGTGCCGGGCAGGTCGCGCATGGCCAGCCGGTAGGAGTCGGTGGCCACCAGGCGCAGGCCGGCGGGTTCGGCGGTCATCAGCACGCCGGCGAGGATGGGCCGGGCATCGTCCTTGCTGGCGGCCCGGACCACCTGGCTCAGGGCGGCGGCCAGGGCGGCGGAATCGAGGGTGACAGCATCGCCGGTGGGCACGGGGAGGCGGAGGAACTCCTCGGCCGGCAGGACCCGGACGGTGAACTGGGAGCGGCCGGCGGAGATCTGGGCCTCTCCCCCCTCCATGGCGAAGGTGACCGCACCGGGCTCCAGCGCCCGGACGATGTCGGTGCTCAGGCGGGCGGGGATCACACACACGCCGTCGGTGATGCCGGAGACCGCGACCTCGACCTGGACGGTGAGGTCGAGGTCGGAGCCGGCCAGGTGCAGCACGTCGGCCTTGACCTCGAGGCGGACCCCGGACAACGCGGGCATGGCGCCACCACGAGTGGCGGCAGCCCGGGCTGCTGTGGCCAGGGCATCGAGGAGGACGTCGCGCTCGGCTCGGAACTTCACACAGCTCTTCTTTCTCTCTTTGTAGATCTCAAAGGAAGAGGGAGCAGTAGGAGGTGTGGATTGTGGAGAAGTGAGGAGAAGCCCAGGTGGGGCGCCTGCCGGCTGTCCCGAGTTCTCCCCATGCTCCCACAAGGGTGTGACAGCGAACGCTGCGGTTGTGGGCAACACCGGGGTTCATGCACTGCTCGTCCACCGGTCAGACACCGGTCTTCAGGCGGGTCATGAGCTCGGTGACCTGGTCGTAGATCGTCCGCCGCTCGGCCATGAGCTTGGAGATCTTTGTGACCGCGTGCATGACCGTGGTGTGGTCGCGGTCGCCGAATTCCCGCCCGATGGCGGGGTAGGAGAAGTCGGTCATCTCCCGCAGCACGTACATGGCGATCTGGCGGGCGGTGACGAGGGGGCGGCTGCGGCTCTTGCCTCGCAGGTCGTCGATGCTGAGGCCGAACATCTCGGCCGTCGCCTCCAGGATGAGCTTGGGAGTGATCGGACGGGGCGCGTTGGCGGTGATGAGGTCGCCCAGGACCTTCTCGGCCACGGGAAGGGTAAGGGCCATTTGGGTGATGCTGGAGTAGGCGAGTACCCGGTGCAGGGCGCCCTCCAGCTCGCGGATGTTGTTGGTGATGTGGGTGGCGATGTAGGACAGCACGTCGTCGGGGGCGCCGACCGGCTCACGCTCGGCCTTCTTGCGCAGGATGGCCAGGCGGGTCTCGACATCGGGCGGCTGGACGTCGGTGAGCAGGCCGGACACGAACCGGCTGCGCAGCCGGTCCTCCAGGATGGCCATCTCCTTGGGCGGCCGGTCCGAGGACAGCACGATCTGGCGGCCGGCGCTGTGGAGGGTCTCGAAGGTGTGAAAGAACTCCTCCTGGAAGCGCTCCTTGTGCTGGATGAGCTGCACGTCGTCGACGAGGAGGATGTCGCAGCCCCGGTAGCGGCTCTTGAAGGAACTGGTGGCGTTGGTGCGGATGGCGTCGATGAAGTCGTTGAGGAAGTGCTCGGTGGAGACATAGCGCACCACCAGGTCGGGGAGGTGCTGGCGCACGTAGTGGCCGATGGCGTGGAGCAGATGGGTCTTGCCCAGCCCGGTGTCTCCGTAGATGAACAGCGGGTTGTAGGACTGCGCCGGCTGCTCGGCCACGGCCAGGGCGGCGGCGTGGGCGAACCGGTTGGACTCGCCGATGACGAAGTTCTCGAACGTGTAGGCGGGGTTCAGGCCTACCTCGGGCATGTGGCCCCCGTTGCTGTTGGCTGCCGCGAATCCGGTGCGAAGCGGCGGACCATCGAACTCGAGCTGGGGCCGGGGGTCGACCTCGTCATCAGTGACGGCCGGGTCGGTGCGGACCTCGAGCACCACCTCATGAGGTTCGCCGGCGACGTCGCTGACGACGTCGGTCACCAACTCCAGGTACCGGGCCTCGATGCGCTCCTTGGCCAGCGGGCTGGGCACGGTGAGGAACAAGCGATGGTCGATGAGATCATAGGGGCGGGCCGAGGCCAGCCAGGTGTTCCAGATGCTGTCGGGCACCTCGTTGCGCAGCACGCCGACACAGGCGCCCCAAAGGCGTTCCGCCCCTGCCACTTCGGAACCTCCCTGTCGTCGGTCCACAGCGTTGCCCACAGATGTGGAAAACACTTAGACGGCCTCCGTGGTCTGCAGAGCCAGGGAAGTGCGAGGCCCACTCCCGGGCTGGCCCGGCGAGTTCGCAGACGGTAGCACCGGCGGGGCGGCCCGAAAAAGGGCGGGACCCTTCGGCGCGGCCTCGAACGGACGTGGTTGGCGACAGGTGCCCGGGCGCTCTACCCTGGATGACGCCTCTCCGGCGCCGGTCGTCGACGCGCGTCGATCGTCCGGAACGCACACATCTTTTTCGAACAGGGTTGCCGGGGAGCACAGTTGCCGGGGAGGCCACAGGGTGAAGCGCACATTCCAGCCGAACATCAGGAAGCGGGCGAAAAAGCACGGGTTCCGCCATCGCATGTCGACCAAGGCGGGCCGGGCCATCCTCTCGGCACGCCGCCGCAAGGGTCGCCACAGTCTGTCGGCCTGATCTGGTCCGTCCGTGACCGGGCCACCTTCGAGGCCCTGCGCCGCGACGGGCGACGCGTGAGACGGGGCCCGATCACGGTAACGTGGCTGGCGGGCGACCCCGCCGAACCGCCGAGGGTCGCCTACGCCATCGGCCGTCGGGCCGGCGGCGCAGTGGTACGCAACCGGATTCGGCGTCGTTTGCGAGCGATCACCCGAGAGGTGCGAGCCCAGCTCCGCCCAGGCGCCTACCTGTTCGGCGCATCTGCGGCGGCGGCGTCCCTGTCCTATGGAGATTTGAGAGCAACCGTATGTCAAGCGCTCGGCGCACTGCACCGCCCATGAGAGGCGAATCGCCGCGTTCCGTAGCCGTGTGGTTACTCTCCGTGCCGATACAGCTGTATCAAGCGGTGCGCGCCGGGCGGCCGTCCCCCTGCCGCTACTGGCCTACCTGCTCGACCTACGCCTTGGAGGCGCTCGAGGTGCACGGCGCGGCCCGGGGCTCGTGGCTGGCGGTGCGACGGCTGCTGCGCTGCCACCCGTGGGCCCAGCGGTCTGGCGTGGACCTGGTGCCGGCGTCGGTGACGGGAGTTTCCTCGTGAGGTCCGTGCTGTTGGCGTTCTGGATCCTCGACCCCATCTACGGGGCCATGGGGCGGGTGCTGGCCTTCTTCTACTCCGTCATCGCCTCGTACGGGGTGGCCATCGCCCTGCTCACCGTGACGGTGCGGATCTTCCTCATCCCGCTGACGACCAAGCAGGTGAAGTCCCAGCAGGCGATGCAGCGCATCCAACCCGAGCTCAAGCGGCTGCAGGCGAAGCACAAGAACGACCGGCAGAAGCTCAACGAAGAGATGATGAAGTTCTACAAGGAGAACAAGGTCAACCCGCTGGCCGGGTGCCTTCCCATCCTCCTCCAGGCGCCGCTCTTTATCGTCCTGTACCGGCTGATCCTGGATCTGAGCCACAAGGACGGGCCCAAGCACATCCCGACGTCGAGCAAGCTGTTCACGTCGCTGGTCGAGTCGGGCGGCGAGATGGTGTCGTGGGGCATCGACCTGTCGAAGGCGGCCTCGTCCGTCAGCGGCTTCGGCAGCGCTCTCCCCTACTACCTGCTGATCGCCATCACGGTCGGCACCGGCTACTTCCAGCAACGCCAGATGACGGCCCGGCTGCCCAAGGACTCGATCAACCAGCAGATGCAGATGATCGGGAAGATCTTCCCGATCATCATCGGCTTCGTCTCCCTCACCGTGCCCGCCGGCGTCGTCGTCTACTTCATCGTCTCCAACTTCTGGCAGATCGGCCAGCAGGCGGTGACCTTCCGGGCCTTCCCGCCGCTACACCTGTCCGGGGGCGACGCCGGAAAGGGTGAGAAGACCGACAAGCCGGCGGCCAAGGCCGGCGGCGGAGGTAAGGGCGGAGCCGGCGGGGCCAGTAACGCCCGCAACGAGCGGAAGCCCGGTGGCGGCGGCGGCGGTCGCGGTTCCGGTGGTGGCCGGGCCGGCGCCGGCGCCAAGGCCAAGCCCGGTTCCAAGCCGTCGGGCCGGGCCCAACCCAAGGCCAACCGGCCGCCGCCCTCGCCCCGGCCGAAGGGACTGCCCCCGAAGGGGAAGGGCGCCGGTCCCAGTGGGAACGGCAACGGAACGTCGGCCAAGAACTCGCGTAGGAAGGACAGCTAGGCGTGGAATGGGTCGAGGTGACAGCCAAGACGATCGACGAGGCCAAGGATGAGGCGCTCGATCGGTTGGGTGTCGACGAGAGCGAGGCGGAGTTCGAGGTTCTGGAGGAGCCAAAGGCCGGGCTGTTCGGTCGCCTGCGCTCCGAGGCGCGCGTGCGGGCCCGGGTGGCACCGACCGCTGTGCGGCCCAAGCTGGAGCGCGGCAACCGCAGACGGGGCCGCAAGGACCGGAGCGAGGACGAGGGGCCGATGCCAGCGGCCACTATGCCAGCGGCCGACAGCGGGCCGGCGCCGGTTGCGGGCGGAAGGGCCGGCGGTGGCGGCGGCGGGGGCGGCCGCAGCGCCAACGGCGGCGGTCGACCCAAGGCCGAACGACGGAACAACGCCGCCACCGACAAGCCCACCAGCGATAGAGGAGAAGCCATGTACGACGCACAGGAGCCGGAAGGTGACGCCGGCGAGGTGGGCGAGGAGTTCCTCAGGGGCCTGATCACCGCGTTCGGCGTGCAGGGCTCGATTACCAAGACCCTGCTCGACGACGGCGACACGCTGGAGCTGGCGGTCGAGGGCGAGGACGTCGGCATGCTGATCGGCCCGCGAGGGGCCACGCTGTCGGCCATCCAGGAGCTGACCCGGACGGTGGCGCAGCGCAAGGCCGCCGACGGGCAGCCTCGCCTCGTGGTCGATGTGGCCGGCTACCGGAAGGACCGTCGGGAGGCGCTCGAGCGTTTCACGCGTGAGGTGGCAGCCCAGGTGGTGGCTACCGGGGTGGTGCGGGTCCTGGAGCCCATGCCGCCGGCGGACCGCAAGGTGGTCCACGACACCGTGAACGCCATCGAGGGCGTGTCGACCGCCTCCGAGGGTGAGGAGCCGCGCCGCCGGGTCGTCATCCAGCCGGCCGGCGGCTGATCCAGGGGTGAATGGGCATCGGGACGTCCTCGTCCCGGTGCTGGAAGAGGGCCGGCGTCTGGGCTTCCTGGGACCCGGCCCGGTGGAGCCTCACCTCGACCATGCCGCCGGCTTCGCCGCGGCTCTGGTTGCCGGCAGTGGGGCCGGCGCCGGCTGGTCTCCCCGCCGGGGAGCCGATCTGGGAAGCGGCGCCGGCCTGCCCGGACTGCCGCTGGCCCTGCACTTCCCCGCATCGGCGTGGGTCCTGGTCGACGCCGCCGTGCGACGGGCCTCGTTCCTGCGGGAAGCCGTCCGGGAGTTGGGTGTGGAGGACCGCGTCTCGGTGGTCGAGGGGCGGGCGGAGGTCGCCGGCCGGGCGCCGGCGTACCGGGGGACATTCGACGTGGTGGTGGCCCGCAGCTTCGGCCCGCCGGCGGTGCTGGTCGAGTGCACGGCACCATTACTGCGGGCCGGCGGATGGGCGGTAGTGAGCGAGCCGCCGGGGGGCGAGCCGGCCCGGTGGCCGGCGGACGGGCTGGCCCTGTTCGGTATGGTTCCGGGCCCGGCGGTCCAGGCCGGGGGAGCGGCGTACCAGGTTCTGGTGCAGCGGGACTGGTGCCCGGACCGCTGGCCCCGCCGAGTCGGCGTGCCGGCCAGGCGGCCCCAGTTCTAGCTGTGAGCCGGCTTTCCAACCCTGAACCCTATGTTCCACGTGAAACAGAGCTTGACCCTTGCGATCGGCATGCCAGAATGCCTTGATGGAGGACGAGCGCAGCAGCGGCGGCTTCGGCTGGTCCTCGGTCGGGCAACTGGCCGTCGACCTCCCCACGGAAACGGATGGCGGTTCGACGCCTGAAGAACCGGAGATCGGCGGAGAGGACCCGCCGGGGTCCGACCTCGGTACGGCGGATGAGTCCGACGCCGGCACTCCCCTACCCACCGTCGACCTCGAGTCCGGGGCCCCCGTGGAGCTGGCGCCGGCGAACACGGACGCACCGGCACGCTTCGAGCCTGCGCCGGCCGCCGACCACCTGACCCCGCCGCCGCCGCCCACCGATGTCCACACCGAGGCCCCGCCAGCCGAAACACGGCGGCAGTCCGAGGTGGTGCGGCCGCTCCCCCGCTTCATCGCCGTAGCAAACCAAAAGGGCGGCGTGGGCAAGACGACCACCGCCGTCAACCTGGGTGCCGCCCTCGCCGAGCTCGGCTATCGGGTCCTGGTCGTCGACCTGGATCCCCAGGGCAACGCCACCACCGGACTGGGCATCAACGCCCGCAACCTCCAGTCGTCGGTGTACGACGTGCTCCTCAACGAGCTCGACCTCGAGGACTGCGTCGAGCCCACGGCGGTCCGAAATCTCTTTCTGGCGCCGGCCACCATCGACCTGGCCGGCGCCGAGATCGAGCTCGTTCCCGCCTTCAGCCGCGAGTTGCGCCTCAGGCGCGCCCTCGAGCGCGTCGCCGACGACTACGACTTCACCTTCATCGACTGCCCACCTTCCCTGGGCCTGCTCACCGTCAACGGACTGGCCGCAGCCAGCGAGGTGATGGTGCCGATCCAGTGCGAGTACTACGCGTTGGAGGGCCTCGGCCAACTCTTGCGCAACGTGGAGCTAGTTCAGCGCAACCTCAATCCCAAACTAGAGCTGGGAGCCATCATCCTGACCATGTACGACGCCCGGACCAAGCTGTCCGACCAGGTCACCAAGGAGGTCCGGCGCCATTTCGGCGCCAAGGTCTGCCGCAACATCGTGCCCCGCACCGTGCGCCTCTCGGAGGCACCGTCGTTCGGACAGCCCATCATCGTGTTCGACTCGACGTCGCGAGGGGCCATCGCCTATCGCGAGCTGGCCAAGGAGGTGAGTGGTGGCGCGCCAAGGCGGACTGGGTAGAGGGCTGGGGGCGCTGATCCCCCCACGTAGTGCAGTTGAGGGCGACGAGCAGACGACCTTCCAGGAGCTGCCGATCGGCGCCATCTCCCCCAACCAGCGCCAACCCCGCACCCAGTTCGACGAGGAGGCGCTGGCCGCCCTCACCGCCTCGGTGCGCGAGCTCGGCGTCCTGCAGCCGGTGCTGGTGCGGGCGACCGGCGGCGGCTCCTTCGAGCTGATCGCCGGCGAGCGCCGGTGGCGGGCGGCCAAGCGGGCCGGCCTGTCGATGATCCCCGCCATCGTGCGGACCGTGGACGACACGCTCTCGCTCGAGCAGGCGCTGGTCGAGAACGTCCAGCGCGAGGACTTGAACCCCCTCGACGAGGCCGCCGCCTATCAGCAGCTCCTCGAAGACTTCCACCTGACCCACGATGAGCTCGCCTCCCGGGTAGGCAAGAGCCGAGCCGCCATCTCGAACACCCTGCGGCTCTTCCAACTGCCCCCCACCGTCCAGCGCCTGGTGGCCGAGGGCCGGCTCACCGCCGGCCACGCCCGGGCCCTGCTGACCACCCCGGATCGCGCCTACCAGGAGGTGCTGGCCCAGCGCATCGTCACCGACGGCATGTCGGTGCGGGCGGTGGAGGAGGCGGCCCGCCAGCACAACACCGACGCAGCCAGCGCCAACGCCGGCGCGGGCCGCAACGCAACCGGTCCCAACCACCGGCTCCGCCCGCCCGGCCTCCTCGAGCTGGAAGAGCTGCTCTCGACCCACCTCGACACCCGGGTGGCCATCACCATGGGTGGGTCGAAGGGCGCCAAGGGCAAGGTCACCATCGAGTTCGCCACCCTGGAGGACCTCGAGCGCATCTACCGGGCCATGACGCCGACCCAGGTGGCGCCCGACTAAGGAAGAGGCGCCGGCGCCGGCACGGTTCGAGTGACCAGCACGCTGGCCAACCACGTCGTCACCGGGACGGCGGCGATCAGGCCCAGGCTGCCGACCAGGGTCTGGACGATCTCCTGGGCCACGATCTCGCCGGTGAGGACGTCGCCCAGGCGCCGGTCGGCCACAGTGAAGATGACGAACAAGGGTAGGGCGGCGCCGGCGTACGCCAAGACGAGCGTGTCGACGGTGGAGGCGATGTGGTCCCGCCCGATGTGCATGGCCGAGCGGTACAGGTGGCGGGCGTCCACCGCAGGATTGGCGAGGTAGATCTCCCAGACCGCGGAGGCTTGGGTGACGGTCACGTCGTTCAGGACTCCCAGCGCGCCGATGACGATGCCGGCCAGCAGCATGCCCCGCAGGTCAACCGTGCTGCCCAATACCCCCCGGAGGTATGTTCCCTCCTCGGACGACAACCCGGTCAGCTTTGTCGCTTCCACGAACGCCACGGCCAGCAGCGCGGTCAAGCCCAGCGCCACCAGCGTGCCCAGCACCGCAGTCGTCGTCCGGGCGGACACGCCGTGGGCCAGATAGATGATCACCAGGGCGATGACCGCGGCGCCCACCACCGCCGCCAAAAGGGCGTTCTCGCCGGCCAGGATGGCGGGCAGCACGAACCGCACGATCACCAGCAGGCTCACGCCCAACCCGAGGAGAGCGGCCAGGCCCCGCCAGCGGGCCAGGCCCACGACGGCCAGGGCGAACAGCAACCCCAAAGCCAGCAACGGGACTCGTCGCTGGTAATCGGAGAAGAAATAAGCGACCGGCTGCCCAGGATCGGCGGCCCGGCCCAGGATGATCCGGTCGCCGGCTCGCAGTGTGGGCTGATCGGGGCTCTCCGTGATCTCCAGCGTCGTGGACTGCCCCTTCTCCGGACCGCTGCTCAGCTGCGCCGTCACGTCCCGGCACACCAACGGCGCGCCGGGCAGGCCCGAACGGCAGGGCACCTGTGGCGCCGCCGTCACCGTGGCCTTCACGAGATCCACGGGCGTCCCCAGCCCGCCCGTCCGGTCCTTGGGCACCGGCGGCGGCCACAGCACGATCAACCCGACCACGGTGGCCAGCACGAAAACGCCGACCACGCCGGCCAACGCCCGCCGCAGGGGGTCGGGCAGGCGCAGCGCCGCCGAGGTAGGGGAGCCGTGGGAGTGGGCCACAGCGACAGTGTGACCCGCCGGCCGCCCCGGCCGAGGCCAGCCTCAGGCCCGGGCCGCTCCCGGCCGTCGGGGCGCGTGCAGGATGGCCAGCCGCTGTCCCGACGTCAGGCGCAGCCGCCATGGGCGCTCGGACAGGGCGCGGCTGACCACCCGGGCCACATCATCTGCCGACACCGGCGTGACCTGGTGGCTGGACGGAGATTCGGAGCCGCTCACCACTGGGACCTCCTCATGTTTTCTCCTTCCCTTTCACCGTACTCAGCGTATCAGTCCCGGAACCACTGGAGCAGGTCGACCAGCACCCGGGCCACCTCCTGGGCCACCAGCAGGAGGGCGTCGAACCCCTCGGCAGTGCCCAGCGGGCTGTCGGGGTCGACGGAGGACCCGGCCAGCACCGCGATCACTTCGTCTCGCCCGGTGGTCACCGGCATGGCCGTCACCACCGCCAGGTTGCGGGCCCGCTGCTGCTGCGCCGGCGACAGGCCGTAGGTGTCGTCGGACGCCTCGGGGCCCCGCGCCAGCACGTACTCGCCTGAGACCCAGGCCTCGCCGACGGCGCCGGCGCCGGGCTTCCATCCCCGGCTGGGGCTGAGGTGGCCCTCGAAGGCGGGGAGGAGCAGCTCGCGCTGCTCGTCGAAGAGGTAGAGGTGGAACCAGGCGCCGGCCAGCACGCCGTCCTGGGGCGCCAGCAGCCAGCCCAGCACGTCCGACGCCAGCAGGACGCGGGTGGCGGCGACGACATCGTCGACCTCCACCGCCTCCACACCGGCGGCCTCCGCCAACTCGGTGGACTTCTCGCGCGACTCGGCGAGGGTCAGCTTGAAGCCGGTGGCCGGGCCGACCTCGGCGTTGAGCAACCGGGGGAGGACGACGCCGAGGACGACGAGGCCGCTGCCGAAGACAAGGAGGCCCACGGCGTAGACGTCGTTCCCGTCCGACTGGAAGAGCGATGCGACGAGGAGTACGGCGCCCAGCAGGACGAGGACAACGCTGCCGGCACGGCTCGCCATGCCGGCATCATCGCAAGGGGGTGGGACAGCACAGCGCCCACGTGACGAGCAGGCGAGCGCTGTGCCGGCGGATGGTTAAGGCTTGGGCGGGCCCTTGTGGACCGGGCCCATGGCCTCGCCGACGTCTTGGCGGCCGCCCTTCTCGAGCAGCTTCTCGGCGTCCGCCGCCGCCGCTTCAGACGACGGGCCGGTCCCCTGGACCCGGCGGCCGCCCTCGGCACCCTGGGTGCGGACCACGGACTCGTTGCCGGCGCCGTCGAAGACCGAGATCTCAGAGACACCGGTCTCGGTGGCGAACGGGGCTCGCACGCCCTCGCCTTCACCGGCACGGTGCTGGTGGTGGTCGGTATCGCCGGCGACGCCGGGTTGACGGTTTCCTTGTTCGCTCATACGCGCTACCTACCCACCGGCCCGAGGGAGCCAACACGCAGAACGGGGCTAGCGTGACCCCCGGTGGCCGACCAGGCGAAGTTCGCAGATTTGGCGATGGAGTACATGCCCTCGCTGTACACCGCGGCCTTACGCATGACCAGGAACCCCTCCGACGCCGAGGATCTCGTGCAGGAGACCTACCTGAAGGCCTACCGGGCGTTCAACAGCTTCGCCGAGGGCACGAACCTCAAAGCCTGGCTCTACCGCATCCTGACCAACACCTACATCAACGCCTACCGGGCCAAGAAGCGGCGCCCGGAAGAGTCCGATATCGACGACCTGGAGAACTTCTACCTCTACCGGCGCCTCGGCGGCCTCGAAGGCGCCACCGCCGGCCGCAGCGCCGAGGACGAGGTCCTCGACCACTTCACCGAGACCGAGGTGAAGGAGGCCATCGAGGCCCTTCCCGAGCAGTTCCGGATGGCAGTCCTGCTCGGCGACGTGGAAGGATTTTCCTACAAGGAGATCGCCGAGATCCTCGACGTGCCCATCGGAACTGTGATGAGTCGGCTCCATCGCGGAAGAAGGGCGCTCCAGAAGCGGTTATACGAATTCGGACGTCAGCGTGGACTGGTACCCGAGCGTGAGGGGACACATGGATGAGCATTGTTTAGAGGCGGTGGAGTTGCTGTACCACTACCTCGACGGCGAGCTCACCGACGAACGACGGGTCCTCATCCAGCACCACCTCGACGCATGCCCGCCGTGCTTCGAGGCCTACGACTTCGAGGCGGAGCTCCGTATCGTCGTCCGCCAGAAGTGCCGCGACCACGTCCCCGAGAGCCTGGTCGAGCGGGTGGCCCGGGCCCTTCGAGAAGAGACCGCCAGCGCGGAATAGTTGGCCGGCCCCGCCGGTTGGCTTGGACATGTCCGAAGGATTTGTCGCAGGGCACCCGATCTCGGGGAACGACCGGCCGTCGAAGGCGTTCAAGGCCGGCCGTACGTGTCGCGAGACGGGGTGCGCCACCATTCTCTCCATCTACAACGACGGGGCCTTCTGCGCCCAGCACGCGCCGATGGTCGTTCCGCGGGTCCGAGGCAAGAAGATCGCATAGTCGAGCGCCGCTCGCCACGTCGGCACGGCCGCCCCTCCGGGGCGGTTCTGTTACACCGAGGCGCTGGCGGACTACCGGGCCGGCCACTTCACGGCGCGGGAGCTGCGCCTCGTCCTGGTGGGCACGGCCTCGTTCATGGGCGACTGCCTCACGCCGGTCCGCTAGCCCGCTCCAGCCTCCCTGCCGGCGGCCAGTACAGTCGCCGGCATGGAGCTCCTTCTCGCGGCCGCCAAGCCGTGGGCCTACTGGATCGCACCGATGATCCTCGTGGGCTCGGTCCTGGCAGTCTTGGCTTACATCCTCATGTACGTCTTCAAGGTCGTCGCCGCCAAGTACCCGAAGACCTGACCTGATGGATGCCATTGCCTGGGACACTGCGGAGCGCATCGCCATCCGGGTGGCCGGGCGCGAGCCGCTGGCCGAGTCCTACCACTACGCGTCCCTGGAGCCCGACTTCCGGGAGTTCACCGCCGAGGCCGAGGCCCTGGTGGAGGCCGAGACCGGCCTGAAGTCCCTCGCCGGCCCGGCGCGAGCCCGGGTCACCGACCGGGCCGGCTGGATCCGGGCCAACCTGGCGTCGTTCCAGCGCCTGCTCCGGCCCCTCACCGACCGCCTGGGCCAGAAGATGGGCGCCACCAAGGTCGCCCCGCTGGGCCGCCAGGTCGCCGGCGCCGAAGTCGGCGCCATGCTCGGCTGGATGTCGACACGCGTCCTCGGCCAGTACGACATGCTCGTCATCGAGACCGAGAACCCTGAGGATCAGGACCTCGTCTACTACGTCGGCCCCAACGTCCTGGCCCTCGAGAAGCGCTACGGCTTCCCGCCCCGTGAGTTCCGGTTGTGGCTGGCCCTCCACGAGGTCACCCACCGCATGCAGTTCACCGGCGTCCCGTGGCTGCGGCCGTACTTCCTCTCTCTGGTCGACGACACCCTCGGCTCCTTCGACCCCGACCCCAAGAAGATGGTGGAGTCGCTCAAGCGGGCCGTCGCCCAGGCCCGGGCCGGCCACAACCCCCTCGACGAGGGGGGCATCGTCACCATCCTGGCCACGCCGGAGCAGCAGAAGACCATCCAGCGCATCGGCGGCCTCATGAGCGTGCTCGAGGGCCACGGCGACCTGATCATGGACCGGGCCGCCACCGACCGGGTGCCGAGCGCCGAGCGGTTCAGCAGCGTGCTCCACGACCGGCGCCAGGCCACGGGCGTGGCCAAAGTGGTCCAGAAGCTGGTGGGTCTCGAAGCCAAGCTGAAGCAGTACCAGGAGGGCGAGAAGTTCCTCGAAAGTCTGGAGGAGGCCGGCGGGGACGGTATCGAGATCCTTTGGCGGGGCCCGGAGTACCTGCCCGACCTCGCCGAGATCCGCGACCCCCAGCGCTGGCTCTCCCGAGTCTCCGAGGCCGCCGCCCGAACCGCGTGACCGGGCCGGGAGGCCGGCCCTGATGGTTCAGGGGGCGGAAGCCCCGTGATTTCTGGATTGCTGGCCCGCTGCACGTTCCCGCCCGCCGGCACGGCCGTCACCTGCGCCGTCTCCGGTGGCGCCGACTCCCTCGCCCTCCTCGTCCTGGCCACGGCCGCCGGCCTCGAGGTCACCGCCGTCCACGTCGACCACGGGCTGCGCCCGGAGTCCGAGGCCACGCTGGTCCGGGCTGCGGCAGCGACCCTGGGCGCCCGCTTCACGAGCCATACAGTCGACGTCGCCCCCGGCCCCAACCTCGAGGCCCGGGCCCGGGCCGCCCGCTACGCCGTGCTCCCCTCCGACGTCCTTACCGGCCACACGGCCGACGACCAGGCCGAGACGGTCCTGCTCAACCTCCTGCGAGGCGCCGGCCTCGACGGCCTGGCCGGCATGCGCCGCGAGCGCCATCCCATCCTCGACTTACGTCGGCAGGAGACCCATGCCGTGTGCCGGGCCCAGGGGTTCGATCCCTTCACCGACCCCACCAACGCGGACCCGGTCCACCGTCGCAACCGGGTGCGGGCCGAGCTGATCCCCCTCCTGAACGACATCGCCGGCCGCGACGTCACGCCGATCCTCACCCGCCAGGCCGGCATCCTTCGCGACGAGGCCGACGTGCTCGACGTGCTGGCCGCCGGCCTCGACCCCACCGACGCCGTCACCTTGATGAAGGCACCCCCGGCCATCGCCCGCCGCGCCGTCCGCCGTTGGCTCACCGACGGCCAGGACCACCCGCCCGACGCCGCCACGGTCGAGCGGGTGCTCGCCGTCGCCCACGGCATGGCGACGGGCACCGACGTGGGCGCCGGCCGGCGGGTCGCCCGCACGAGAAACGTCCTCCGGCTGGAGCACTAACGTCCTCGCCGTGCCCGGACTTCCTCCCGCTGAAAGGGCCGCTCGGGCCCTGGACGACCCACATCTGGGCGAGATCGTTGTCAGCGAAGCCGCCCTCAAGGCCCGGATCGCCGAGCTCGGACGCCAGATCACCGAGGACTACGCCGGCCGCTCGCCCCTGCTCGTCGGGGTGTTGAAGGGCGCCTTCGTGTTCATGAGCGACCTGGCCCGGGCCATCGATCTGCCGGTGGAGTTCGACTTCATGGCCGTGTCGTCCTACGGCAGCGCCACCAAGACCAGCGGCGTGGTCCGCATCGTCAAGGACCTCGACATCGACCTGTCCGGCCGCCACGTGATCCTGGTGGAGGACATCGTCGACAGCGGCCTGACCCTCTCCTACCTGCGCAAGAACCTCAAGGCCCGCAACCCGGCCAGCCTCGAGGTGTGCGCCCTGCTGGTCAGGGAGGGCCGCCAGAAGCGCTCGCCGGCGCTCAAGTACGTCGGGTTCACCATCCCGCCGGCATTCGTGATCGGCTACGGGCTCGACGTGGCCGAGCGCTATCGCAACCTGCCGTATGTCTGCATCTGGGGTGGATCGGAGGGCTGATTCACCCTCGCCCCAGGGGTCGGGCACACTAGGGGAGTGAAGAACCGGTTACCGAAGGTTGTCCGTGGCGCGCCCTTTTGGGTGGTGGTGGCCCTTGTGGCCGTTCTGGTCCTGGGTGGTGTGTTCCGGGGCGACGGAGACCGAAAGAAGCTCCGCCTCGACGAGTTCGAGACCCTGGTGGCCGACGGGCAGGTCATGAAGGCCACCGTCGCCGACCGCGACGCCTCCATCCACGGCGAGCTGGCCAGCGGCGACAAGTTCAAGGTCAACTACGTCCGGGGCGACACGGAGAAGACGATCGACGTCCTCCGCCAGGGCAACGTCGAGGTCAAGGTCGACCACCAGGGCGACCCCATCTGGTGGACGATCCTGCAGACGTTCCTGCCCTTCGTCCTGCTCATCGGCGCCTTCCTGTTCGTCATGAACACGATGCAGGGTGGCGGCAGCCGGGTCATGCAGTTCGGCAAGGCCAAAGCCAAGCAGGTCAACAAGGACCAGCCCAAGGTCACCTTCGCCGACGTCGCCGGCGCCGATGAGGCCGTCGAGGAGCTCCAGGAGATCAAGGAGTTCCTGGAAGCGCCGGCCAAGTTCTTGGCGATGGGGGCCAAGATCCCCAAGGGCGTCCTGTTGTTCGGCCCCCCGGGCACGGGCAAGACGCTCCTCGCCAGGGCGGTCGCCGGCGAGGCCGGCGTGCCCTTCTTCTCCATCTCCGGCTCCGACTTCGTGGAGATGTTCGTCGGTGTGGGGGCCAGCCGGGTGCGCGACCTGTTCGAGCAGGCCAAGCAGTCGGCCCCGGCCATCGTCTTCGTCGACGAGATCGACGCCGTGGGCCGCCACCGCGGCGCCGGCATGGGAGGCGGCCACGACGAGCGGGAGCAGACCCTCAACCAGCTCCTCGTCGAGATGGACGGCTTCGACACCAAGGCCGGCGTCATCCTCATCGCCGCCACCAACCGGCCCGACATCCTCGACCCCGCGCTCCTGCGCCCGGGCCGATTCGACCGCCAGATCGTCGTCGACCGCCCCGACCTCGAGGGCCGGCGGGCCATCCTCAACGTGCACGCCAAGAACAAGCCGCTGGCCAAGGGGGTCGACGTCGACATCCTGGCCCGCCGCACCCCCGGCTTCACCGGTGCCGACCTGGCCAACCTGATGAACGAGGCCGCCCTCCTGGCCGCCCGCCGCGGCTTCGAGGAGATCGGCATGCCCCAGCTGGAGGACGCCGTCGACCGGGTGATCGCCGGCCCCGAGCGCAAGAGCCGGCTCATGTCCGACAACGAGAAGCGGGTCATCGCCTACCACGAGGGTGGTCACGCCCTGGTCGGCCACGCCCTCCCCGACGCCGACCCCATCCACAAAATCTCGATCGTCGCCCGGGGCCGGGCCCTGGGCTGGACGCTCGCCCTGCCCACCGAGGACAAGTACCTCACCTCCCGCTCGGCCCTGCGCGATCAGCTGGCCATGCTGATGGGCGGGCGCACGGCCGAGGAGCTGATCTTCGAGGACCCGACCACCGGAGCGTCCAACGACATCGAGCGGGCCACCCAGATCGCCCGGGCGATGGTGACCGAGTACGGCATGAGCGACGAGATCGGGCCCCAGCAGCTCGGCCAGAAGAACGGGGAGGTGTTCCTGGGCCGGGAGTTCGGCCATCAGGCCAACTACTCCGACCAAGTGGCGGCCAACATCGACTCCGAGGTCCGCCGGCTCATCGACGAGGCCCATTCCGAAGCGGCCGAGATCATCATCCAGTACCGCGACATCCTGGACCGCCTGGCCGACGCCCTCATCGAGAAGGAGACGCTCGACACGCCCGAGGTCATGGCCCTTCTGGCCGACGTGCCCAAGCGGCCCCGCCGGCCGGCGGCGCCCCCGCCCGGCATCACCGTCCCGCCCCGGCGCATCCGCCCGTTCGGGACACCGTGATGGCCGCGGCCGCGCCGTCGACCGGCAAGCCGCCGGCGCTGCGGGCGTCGATCGCCTTCGGCATCGTCGGCGGCGTCCTGCTGGCCATCGGCTTCATCTCCGGCGCCCTCGGGGTACTGGTGGCAGCCACGATCGCCGGCGTCTCGTCCCTGGTGTGCGCCCTGATCTGGCGGGCTCAGCTCATCGAGGCGTGGCGCAAGGAGCACGGCCGCCCGACGCGGGATTGGTAGACAAGGCCCGCATCGCCCGGGCGGTGCGGGAGATCCTGGAGGCCGTCGGCGAGGATCCCGACCGGGAGGGCCTCCTCCGCACGCCCCAGCGGGTGGCCGAGATGTACGAAGAGGTCTTCGCCGGCCTGGCCGACGACCCCGCCGACCATCTCGCGGTGACCTTCGCCGCCGACCACGACGAGATGATCATGGTCAAGGACATCCCGCTCTATTCGATGTGCGAGCACCATCTGGTCCCGTTCCTCGGCCGGGCGCACGTGGCCTACATCCCCAACGCCAACGGCCGCATCACCGGGCTCTCCAAGCTGGCCCGCCTGGTGGAGTCCTACGCCCGCCGGCCCCAGGTCCAGGAACGGCTCACGTCGCAGATCGCCGATGAGATCGACGAGAAGCTCGCGCCGCGGGGCGTCCTGGTCGTCATCGAGGCCGAGCACCTCTGCATGTCCATGCGGGGCGTCCAGAAGCCCGGTGCAACCACCGTCACCTCCGCCGTGCGAGGTCTCTTCCGGGACAAGGCCGCCACCCGGGCCGAGGCCATGGCGTTCATCCACGGTAAGCGATAGCATTCCACTCCGATGAGGCTGGTCGTCGTCGGGGAGCCCCCGGTCGAGATCACGTCCTTCCTCGCTCGGCGACGCGCCCTCGGCCAAGACCGTCTCGACGAAGTGTGGGAGGGCGAGTACCACGTGGTGCCGGCGCCCCACTTCTGGCACGGACAGGTCGCCAGCGAGCTCGCTGCGCTCCTGCGCCCGCCGGCCAAGTCGGCCGGCCTCGTCATCACCAGCCAGTTCAACCTCGGCGTCCACGACGACTACCGGGTTCCCGACGGCGGCTACCATCGGGCTCCACTGTCCGCCGTATGGGTGCCGACCGCCGCCATCGTCGTCGAGGTCGTATCCCCCGGCGACGAAACGTGGGAGAAGTTCGACTTCTACGCCCGCCGCCACGTCGAGGAGGTCTGCGTCGCCGATCCCCTCGCCCGGCAGGTCAGGTGGTTCATCCTCTCCGGCACCGCCTACGAGGAGACTGCGGCCAGCGACCTGCTCGGCATCAGTGCGAAAGACCTCGTCAGCCGTATCGACTGGCCTTCCTGACCACTACTCTCTGTGCCCGTGAGGCCGTTGGTCATGGGTGTGCTGAATGTCACGCCCGATTCATTTTCCGACGGTGGCCGGTGGCTCGACGCCGGCGCAGCGGTCGAACAGGGCCTGCGGATGGTCGAGGAGGGAGCCGACGTCATCGATGTCGGCGGGGAGAGCACCCGCCCGGGTGCGGCGCCGGTCGACGCCGGCGATGAACTGCGCCGGGTCCTGCCCGTCGTGGAAGCCCTCGCCTCTCACACGAGGGTCTCGATCGACACCCGCAAGGCCGAGGTCGCCGAGGCCGCGCTGGCCGCCGGCGCCACCCTGCTGAACGACGTCTCGGCCACCCTGGCGCCCGTCGCCAGAGCGGCCGGCGCCGGCTGGGTGGCCATGCACATGCGGGGGGAGCCCCGCACCATGCAGGAGGATCCCACCTACGGCGATGTGGTGGCCGAGGTGAAGGCGTTCCTGGTGGAACGGGCGGAGCAGGCCGGCGTGGACGAGGTGTGGATCGACCCCGGCATCGGGTTCGGCAAGACGATGGAGCACAACCTGACCCTGCTCGCCCACCTCGACGAACTCGTGGGAACTGGCTACCCCGTCGTCGTCGGCACCAGCCGCAAGACCTTCCTCGGCACGCTCACGGGAGGAGCGCCGGCCGGCGATCGGATCGAAGGCTCCGTCGCCACTGCGGCCTGGGCCGTCTCCCGGGGCGCCCGGATGGTGCGGGTCCACGACGTCGCCGCCACCGTGGCGGCTACGAGACTCCTTGCTGGCCTGGCCAGCGGAGCTGGCGGATGAAGGGCAAGTGGGCTTCGGGAATCGCCCCCCGCAACTTCGCCTGGATCATCAAGGACCGCCTGGCCATCAGCGAGCGCCCCGGCGGCTACGCCCGCTCGCACCGGCCCGTCCGCCGGCAGGAGGAGATCATCTGGATCCGGGAGCAGGGCTTCGCGCGCGTCGTCTCCCTTCTCACTTCGCCCCACAACCTCCACGCCTACGACGAGCTCGGCGTCTCCTGGGAGCACATCCCGCTGCCGCTCCACGAAGACCCCAAGGTCATGCTCAGCGAGCTGTACCCCAAGCTGGCCGAGTGGATGGCCAAGGAGGACAAGGTCCTGCTCCACCAGGAGGAACTGAGCGACCGGCTGCTCGGCGTGGTCGCCGGCTACCTCGTGTGGTCGGGCATGGTGCCGTCGTCGGCCCACGCCATCTCCATCGTCGAGCAGATCAACTCCCGCCAGATGGGCCCGCCGGGCCGAGAGCTCGTGGCCATCGCGCTCACCATGGAGAGAACCTGACCGACGTCATCCGCCTCCAGGGCCTCCGCCTGATGGGCAGCCACGGCGCGCTCCCCGAGGAGCAGGGGCGGGCCCAGCCGTTCGAGCTGGACGTCGACATGACCGTCGACCTGGCCCTCGCCGGCCGCACCGACGCCCTGATCGACACCGTGCACTACGGCGACGTGTCGGTGGCGGTCGCCCGGGTGGTCACCGGGGAGCAGCACCGCCTGCTGGAGCGCCTGGCCACCCGCGTCGCCGACGACGTGCTCGCCGTCGACGACCGCATCACCTCGGTCACGGTGACCGTGCGCAAGCTGCGCCCGCCGCTGCCAGTGGACCTGGCCGCAGCCGGCGTGACCATCACCCGCCCGTGAGGGCCTACCTGGGCCTGGGCTCCAACCTGGGCGACCGCCGGGCCCAGCTCCGCCGGGCCGTCGACGCCCTGCCCGACGTGGTGGCCGTCTCGCCGGTCTATGAGACCGAGCCCGTCGGTGGCCCACCAGGCCAGGAGCCCTACCTGAACCTCGTCGTGGCCCTGGAAACCGAGCGCTCGCCCCGGGAGCTCCTTCAGCTCGCCCACGACCTGGAGGACGCCGCCGGCCGGGTGCGCAAGGAGCGCCACGGCCCCCGCACGCTCGATGTCGACGTCCTGCTCGTGGGCCACCTGTGCGTCGACGAGCCCGACCTCGTCGTTCCCCACCCCCGCATGTGGGAGCGGCGGTTCGTCCTGGCCCCCCTGGCCGACCTGGCCGGCGGCCGTGTGCGTGCGGCCGGCCCGCTCTAACCTCGGGCCCGTGGACGAGCTCCGGGCGGCGCTGCCCTTCCGTAACCTCGACGACAAGCAGCTCAACCGCCTCGCCGTGCTGGGCGGCTACCGCGCGGCGGCCGCCGGCGAGGTCGTGTGCCGCCCGGGGGAGCCCTCCGACGGGCTGTACGTCGTGCTCAGCGGTCGGGTCACCATCAGCCGGCGGGGTGAGCAGGGCCAGCTCGTCGGCCTGGGGGAGCGGGGCCCCGGCGGCTCCTTCGGCGAGCCCAGCCTGCTCGACGCCGCGCCCCGCTCGGCGCTGGTCACCGCGGTCGAGAACACCCGCTTCTTCACCCTGAGCCGGCGGGAGTTCCTGGCCTACATGCGGGCCATGCCCGAGGCCATGCCCGGCCTCCTCGCCGGCATCGGTGCCGAGCTGCGCCGCACCCAGGAGCGGTTGTTCCGGGAGACAGTGCGCGAGCACGACCTCCAGGTCCAGCTCCACGCCGGCCGGTATCGCATGCTGGCCCAGCTGGTGGCCGGCGTGGCCCACGAGATCAACACCCCGCTGGGCATCATCAACCTGGCATCGACCGCCCTGACCGAGGATCTGGCCGCTCTCATCTGCATGGCCGGCGGGCCTATCACCGGTCCCCTGGAGGACGTGCTCGAGGCCGCCACGCTCATCTCCAACAACCTGGAGAGGGCCACCCGTCTGGTCGACCGGTTCAAGAGCCTCTCGACCAGCCAAGCCATCGCCCGGGTGGAGGAGGTCGACCTGACCGCGGTCGTCGACGACGTCCTCGCCCTCTACGCCCCCAAGGCCCGGGCCGCCCACCTCACCATCGACGTCCTCGACGACCGGAAGAATCCCGACGTCCCATGGATCGGCAACCCCGGGTCCCTTGTCGAGGCACTGCTCAACCTGCTCCAGAACGTGGAGCGCTACGCCTACCCCGGCCAAGCCGGTGGCCGGGTGGAGATCGTACTGGCCGGCGACGACAACAATCTCGACGTCACCGTGCGCGACTTCGGCCGGGGCATCTCGGAGAACAACCTGGAGAAGGTGTGGGAGCCCTTCTACACGACGGGCCGCTCGTTGGGCGGCACCGGCCTCGGCTTGGCCGTGGTGAATAACCTGGTCACCGACGGCATGCACGGGACGGCGGAGATCGAGTCCGAGCTCGGCGAAGGCACCGCCGTGCACCTCCACTTCCCCCGCACGCCCGAGGAGGCGCAGCAGTGACCGTCGAGCCCATACGCGTCCTCGTCGCCGACGACGAGCCCGACGTCCTCGCCGTCACCCGCCTCAGCCTGCGGGGCATGCGCCACGGCGGCCGGCCGGTCCAGCTCATCCCGGTCACCAGCGGCGCCGGCACCGTCTCCGCCATGCGGGCCGACCCCGGCATCGCCGTGATCCTCCTCGACGTGGTCATGGAGACCGACAGCGCCGGCCTCGAGGCCTGTCGGGCCATCCGCGAGGAGCTGGGCAACCGCTACGTCCGCATCCTGCTGCGGACGGGCCAGCCCGGCGCCGCCCCCGAGCGGGCCACCATCGACGACTACGACATCGACGGCTACCTGCCCAAGGCCGAACTCACGACCAACCGCCTGTACGCCGCGGTGCGCACCGCCCTCAAAGCCTTCGAGGAGCTGGTCGACCTCGACCGCCACCGCCGCGCCCTGCTTCTGCTGAACGAGACGGCCGCCTCCCTGCACCCCTACGAACCCCTCCGGCTGATGCTCGAGCGGGTCCTCGGCGCCATCGCCGCCCTCGTTCCCACGCCGCTGGCCGTCGTTGGGGTGGAGCTCCAGCGGCCGGGCGGCGAGCCGCTCCGCACCGTGGTGCACCTGTCGACGTCGAGCGACGGCCCGCCGCCGGCCGAAGCGGCGGCCGCCGCGGCTGAGCAGATCCACGTGTACCTGGACGACCAGGTCGAGCCGGAGGCCGGCGCCGCCGCCGGCGGCTACGTCGTACCCTTCATCTTGCACGAGGGCCTGGGCAGCGGGTGGCTGTTCGCCGCCGGCGTGGTACCCGACGCCCTGGCCCGCTCCACCCTGCCCCTCCTCGCCGCCCACGCCGCCAACGCCGTCTACTCGGCCGCCTTCCGGGTCGACGCCCCGGTCACCCGGCCCACCATCCGCGGGTAGCGCCGAGAACCCGAAGCTCCACCCTGCCGCTCAATCAACGTGGCGGGGACCCCGAAAGCAGGACGAGCGAGACCGGTTCCCTGGTGACGACGGCGTCGCCGACTACATAGCCAGCGGCTGGATGGACTCGCTGGGTGTCGATGCCACGTCATCCTTGGCCGCTGGCGCGACGGCGTCGGGGCTCGACTCGTTTCGGCGAAGGAACGGCCTCAGGAGCTCGCCCACGTGAGCGCCGGCTTCGAGAGGGTGCCGCAACGGCAGCTCGGCGTGCACTTCATAGAAGCTCTGTCGGCCGAGCCGATGGCGGGTCAGATAACCGGCGTCGACAAGATCGGAGACGATGCTGTGGGTCGCCCGCTCGGTGATGCCCACGGATGCCGCGATGCGCGCAAGTCGGTTGTCGGACCCACGGGCAACGCACAACAGGACATGTGCATGGTTGGTGAGGAACGTCCACTCCGCCACAGGGCCATCGTAGTACTCGTTACAGCGAATTCAAGAACATCTTGACATGAAACGAGATTCAGGTAAGTTCGTTCCGTCGACTCCGGCGAAGGAACGTGATGAACAGCGAGCGGGGAAAGCGTCGGAGGAGCGGCCGGAACACGGGGTGGCGGCACCGCCTGGCCGCCGTCACTGCGACCGCAGCCGTGGGCGCAGGGTTGGTCCTGACGACAACGGCGCCCGCGGTGGCTACCACCGACAGCGCCGACGCCCTGCAGGCGCGGGTGCGGGCCGAGCTGGGCGTGTTCACCGGTTGGCTTCAGGCCAACGGCGTGCAGGGCTACATCGGTGAGGTGGGCTGGTCCAACGACGCCGACGCCGCCTCCTGGAACGCCCTCGCAACCAAGTGGTACGCCGATGCCGCCGCCGCCGGGCTGTGGACGACGGCGTGGTCGGGCGGTGAGTGGTGGGGCTGCGGCTACAAGCTGTCCGTCTATGCGTGGTCCACGTGCTCGACCATGGACGGCAGCCTCAGCGTGGCCCGCCCCCAGGCCTCGGTGATCGAGGCCCAGGCCGGCGCCGATCGCCGAGGCCTGAACATGAGCGGCGGCGACTTCGGCACCCCCGGGCCGCTGGAGGTCACCTCGAGCTTCTCCAACGCCAACCCCGGCGTTTACAACTCGGCCTATCACTTCGACACCCAGCAGTCCTTCAACTACGTCGCCTCTCGAGGCATCAGCCTCGTGCGGCTACCCGTCCGCTGGGAGCGAGTGCAGCCCAGCCTCGGTGGTGCCCTCGACCCCGCCGAGGTCCAGCGCATCTCCGACGCCGTGGCCCGAGCCAGCGCCGCCGGCATGCGGGTGATCCTCGACATCCACAACTACGGCGCCTACTGGTTGTCCAATGGCAGCCAGGGCGTGCGCCGGCCCATCGGCTCGGCCGAGGTCACCGTGGCCCACTTCGCCTCCCTGTGGGCGAACCTGAGCACCGCCTTCAAGGCCAACGCCGGCGTGGCTGGCTACGGCCTTATGAACGAGCCGGTGGGCATGGCCGGGCCGGTGGCGTGGGAGCAGGCATCGCGGGCCGCGGTCACCGCCATCCGGGACAACGCCGACCCCAAGGTCGTCCTGGTGCCCGGCTACAACTGGTCCGGCGCCCAGCAGTGGACCAGCCAGCACCCCAGTGCGTGGATCACCGATGCCAACGTCCGGTACGAGGCCCACCACTACTTCGACAGGGACAACTCCGGCGCCTACTTGAACAGCTACGCGGCCGAGGTGGCCGACGCCGAGGCCCGCGGTTACGCCGCGTCCCCACCGACGTCGACGAAGCCCGCAATCGCCGGCTCTGCGTGGTACGCAAACGGTACCAACACCGCTTCAGGTCCGGCAGGCGCAGCCGTGCAGGCCTATGCCGTCAAGGCCGTACAGAATGTTCCCTTCAGGCTCGTGCTGGCCACTGCCGGGTGCACGAATACCGTCGCGGCACTGAATCAGACAACGCTCTATGCCGGACCGTCGGGACTGATCGGCAAGGTCCGGGGGGTGATTCCCCTCGGGACATCGCCCGGCTCCTACGTCGTGTGCTTCCGGAGCCTCAGCGGACCGCCGACGGCCACGGGCGGCCTCACCTTCACCGTGACCTAGGAGGGCGTGCGACCCACGTTCGCGTGACGTCGATCGAAAATCCCCACCCGAATGAGAATGCCGTCAGGGGAGGGCCGCTGTAGGCTGAGCGCCGTCGAACGGCACCCCCACCGGGGGCCGGAACGAGTGGAGGTCAGGTCACATGAGGGTGCTCGACCGGGGCAACCAGCTCCGTAAGGAGTTGGATTCGGCCCGGGTCGCAGGTGCCACCGTGGGCCTGGTGCCCACCATGGGTGCCCTGCACGAGGGCCACGCCTCGCTGATCAGGCGATCGGCTGCGCAGTGCGACCTGACTGCGGTCACCGTCTTCGTCAACCCGCTCCAGTTCGGCCCCCAGGAGGACCTGGCGACCTACCCCCGTGACCTTGATGCCGACGTGGCCGTGGCCGAGGCGGCCGGCGCGGGGCTGCTGTTCGCCCCGCCCGTCGAGGAGATGTACCCCGGCGGGCCGCCGGCGGTCACCGTGCACGTGGCCGGCGAGGACGGGCTGGAAGGGGCGGCCCGGCCCGGCCACTTCGACGGTATGGCCACCGTCGTGGCCAAGCTGTTCAACCTCGCCGGCCCGTGCCGGGCCTACTTCGGCGAGAAGGACTGGCAGCAGCTGCGGGTCGTCCGCCGGCTGGTGGCCGACCTGTCCTTCCCGGTCGAGGTCGTGGCCTGCCCGACCGTGCGGGAGGCCGACGGGCTGGCGCTCTCCAGCCGCAACGTGCGCCTGTCGGCCGAGGAGCGGGATGCGGCGACGGTGCTATACCGGGCCCTCAGGGCTTACCCCGACCGGCCGATGGCCGACGTGGTGGCCGAGGAACCTCTTGCCACCCTGGACTACGCCGAAGTCCTTCCCGACCGTCTGGTCATCGCCGCCCGCATCGGCGACGTCCGCCTGATCGACAACCGGAGCGTTCGATGAGACGACGCATGATGAAGTCGAAGATCCACCGGGCCACCGTCACGGGAGCCGAGCTCGATTACGCCGGCTCCATCTCCCTCGACACCGACCTGATGAAGCGGGCCGACATCCTGGAGTTCGAGCAGGTGGCCGTGCTGGACATCGACAACGGCAACCGTCTCGAGACCTACGCCATCGCCGGCGATCCCGGCCAGGTCCAGCTCAACGGCGCCGCCGCCCGCCTGGTCGAGGTCGGCCACAAGGTGATCGTCATCACCTACGCCGACTACGACGACGCCGAGCTGGGCGGGTTCGAGCCGCTCGTCGTGAAGGTAGACGCTGAGAACCGACCGCGTGACTGAGCTGGACCTGCTGGTCCTGGGCAGTGGTGTGGCCGGATTATCGGCGGCCGTCCAGGCCGCCACGGCTGAAGAGGGCGTGCGGGTTGGCGTGCTGTCCAAGGCCGACCTCCACCAGGCCACCACCCGATGGGCCCAGGGCGGGGTGGCCGCGGTGCTGGGGGGCGACCCGGACTCCACCGACCTCCACCTGGCCGACACGCTGTCCGCCGGCGCCGGCCTGTGCGACGTGGACGCCGTCCGGGTGCTCGTCGACGAGGGCCCTGGTCGGGTGCAGGATCTGATCGCCCTGGGGGCGGTCTTCGACCTCGACGCCGCCGGCGGCCTGGCCTTCGCCCGGGAGGGCGGGCACTCGGTGGCCCGGGTGGTGCATGCCGGGGGTGCGGCCACCGGCGCCGAGATCGAGCGGGCCCTGGTGGAGGCCGTCGGCCTCACCGCGGCGTCGGTGATGGAGCAGTGGTTCGCGGTCGACCTCCTCGTGGAGGCCGGCCGCTGCTGCGGCGTTGTTGCGCTGGACCCCAGCGGCCGCCGGCACGAGGTACGGGCCACCCACACCCTGCTGGCCACCGGCGGCGCCGGCCAGCTCTACTCCGTCACCACCAATCCGGCAGAGGCCACCGGCGACGGTGTGGCCATGGCGCTGCGGGCCGGCGTGGCCGTGGCCGACCTGGAGTTCGTCCAGTTCCACCCCACTGCCCTGCACCATCCCCAGATGCCCCGGCCGTTGCTGTCGGAGGCCCTCCGGGGGCACGGCGCGCTGCTGCGGGACGCCGAGGGCGAGCGCTTCGTCGACGAGCTGCTTCCCCGCGACGTCGTCTCCCGAGCCATGGCCGCCCGCATGCTGGCCCAGGGCGTCGAGCACCTGTGGCTCGACGCCACCGACCTGCAGCGGTTCAGCGAGCGGTTCCCCACCATCGCCGCCGCCCTGGCCGGCGCCGGCCTCGACCCGGCCACCGACTGGCTGCCGATCGCCCCGGCCGCCCATTACAGCATCGGCGGCGTCCTCACCGACCTCGACGGCGCCTCCTCCTTGCCGGGCCTCTGGGCCGCCGGCGAGGTGGCGTGCGCTGGCGTCCACGGCGCCAACCGGCTGGCCTCCAACTCGCTGCTGGAGGGCATGGTCTTCGCCGCCCGGGTGGTGGAGGCCATCGCCGGCGGCAAGGACGGCTGTGAGGAGACGGGGGCCATGCGCCCCTCGAACTGGCTGCACCTGCCGGTGTCCGGCGGTGGGGCTGGGGCCCCCGCCGCCAGCGGCGGGCGTGGTGCGAGTCACCCGGGTGCCCGCTGCAGCAACGAGGATGTAGCCAAGACCAAGGAGCGGATCCAGCACGCCATGACGATCGGCGCCGGCGTGGTCCGCACCAGGGAGTCGCTCGAGGGGGTCGAGTTGGTCGTGCCCCCCGACACGGACCGGGCCGACGTGTGGGAGGTGCGCAACCTGGCCGCCGTCGGCGCCGGCGTGGTGGCCGCCGCCATCGCCCGCGAGGAGAGCCGGGGCTGCCACACCCGCACCGACTTCGGTGAGACGTCGCCGGCGTTCGCCCGCCGGCTGGTGATCGCGTGAACCTGAAGGACACGGTCGCCAATGCCCTGGCCGAGGACCTTGGCCCCCTCGGCGACCTCACCGCGTCGCTCCTGCCGTCCAAGGCCACCGGCGATGCGGTCATCGTCCCTCGCAACGACGGCGTGCTCGCCGGCTGCGACGCGGCCCACGAGACGTTCGCCCAGGTCGACACCCGCATCGCCGTGGCCTGGACGTCTTCGGACGGGGACCGCGTCCGGGCTGGCGACGCCGTGGCCCGGGTCGTCGGGCCCTTGCCCTCGATCCTCACCGCCGAGCGCACTGCCCTCAACTTCCTGTCCCATCTGTCGGGAATCGCCACGCTCACCCGCCGCTACGTCGATGCCGCCGCCGGCCGGGTCGCCATCCGCGACACCCGCAAGACCACGCCCGGCCTGCGCTCCTTGGAGAAGGCTGCGGTGCGGGCCGGCGGGGGTGTCAACCACCGGGGCAACCTCTCGGACGGCATCCTCGTGAAGGACAACCACCTGGCCGGGATGTCGATCGCCGACGCCCTCGCCGCCGCCCGCCGGCGGTGGCCGGGCCGCACCGTGCAGGTCGAGTGTGACGACGTCGACCAGCTGAAGCAGGCCCTCAACGCCGGCGCCGACCTGGTACTGCTGGACAACATGACCCCCGCCGAGGTCCACGAGTGCGTGGAGCTGGTGGGCGAACGATGCCTGGTCGAGGTCAGCGGGGGAGTGTCGCTCGCCACCATCGATGCCTACGCGAGCACCGGCGCCGACCTCATCGCCATTGGCGCCCTGACCCACTCGGCCGCCATCCTCGACATCGGCCTCGACCTCAACACCTGATGCTCATCGCCGTCGACGCCGGCAACTCCCATACCGTGCTTGGCCTGTTCGCCGGCGACGAGCTGGTCGACCACTGGCGCATTGCCACCAACGCCGACCGGACCTCCGACGAGCACGCCCTGCTCCTGTCCCAGTTCCTCGGCCAGCACGGGGCCGCCTTCGGCCAGGTCACCGGCCTGGTCGTCTCCTCCACCGTTCCCCGTCTCACCGCCGTGCTGCGCACGCTGGCCGAGCGCTACCTGCGGGTGGCGCCCGTCGTCCTGGAGCCGGGCACCCGCACGGGCATGCCGATCCTCTATGAGAACCCCCGCCAGGTCGGCCCCGACCGCATCGCCAATGCCTCGGCCGCCTTCGAGCGCTTCGGCGGCCCGACGATCATGGTCGATTTCGGCACCGCCACCACGGTCGACGCCATCTCGGCCAAGGGTGAGTACCTGGGTGGGGCCATCCTGCCCGGTATCGAGATCAGCCTCGACGCGCTCTTTGCCCGGGCCGCAGCCCTGTCGTGGGTGGAGCTGGTCAAGCCCCGCCGGGTCATCGGCAAGACCACCGCCGAGTCGGTCCAGTCCGGCGTGCTCTACGGGTACACGTCGGCGGTCGACGGCCTCGTCACCCGGTTCCAGGCCGAGCTCGGCCCCTGCACGGTCGTGTCCACCGGCGGCCTGGCCGAGCTGATCACGCCCCTGTCGGCGACCATCCAGCACCACGAGCCGTGGCTAACCCTCCGTGGCCTGCGCCTCATCCACGCTATGAACACAGGGTGAGCGCTGACCCGCCGTATCGATTCGACCGCACCGCAACCGCCGGCGATCTCCACCAGCGGTACGGCGAGCTGGACGACGGGACCGAGACCACCGATACGGTCGCCGTCGCCGGGCGCATGCTGCTGC
This sequence comes from uncultured Acidimicrobiia bacterium, assembly GCA_963768975.1. GTDB lineage: Bacteria > Actinomycetota > Acidimicrobiia > Acidimicrobiales > AC-14 > CADCTB01. Next base: position 50,570 of record CAVYKB010000016.1, read on the forward strand.
GCCGGGTCCAGGGCAAGGCCGCGTTCGGCACGCTCGCCGACCCCACCGGGCGCATCCAGATCTTCGCCCGGGCCAACAGCACGCCCCGCTTCGACGAGTTCACCTCACTGTCGCTGGGCGACTGGATCGGCGTCACCGGCACGGTGATGAAGACCCGCCGGGGCGAGCTCTCGGTGGCCGTCGACGACTGGTGTGTGCTGGCCGAGGCCCGCCGGCAGTTCCCCGACAAGTGGCACGGCCTGGTCGACGTCGACACCCGCTACCGCCAGCGCTACGTCGACCTGTGGGTCAACGAGGAGGCCCGGCGCACGTTCGTCCTGCGCAGCAAGGTCGTCTCCCTGACCCGGCGGTTCCTGGAGGACCGTGGGTTCCTGGAGGTGGAGACCCCGCTGCTTCACGCCGTCCAGGGTGGGGCCACGGCCAAGCCGTTCGTCACCCACCACAACGCCCTGGATCAGGACCTCTACCTGCGCATCGCCCCCGAGCTGTACCTGAAGCGGCTGGTGGCCGGCGGCCTGGAGCGGGTGTACGAGATCGGCCGTGTCTTCCGCAACGAGGGCATCTCGCCCCGCCACAACCCCGAGTTCACCATGCTCGAGCTCTACTGGGCCTACGCCGACTACACCGACGCCATGGCCCTGACGGAGGAGCTGGTCTCGGGCCTGGCCCAGGACCTGTGCGGCACCACCAAGCTGACCTACGCCGGCCGCGCCCTGGACCTGACGCCCCCGTGGCGCCGGGCCACCATGGTCGAGCTGATCGCCGAGCACGCCGGCGTCGAGGTCGACATCGCCATGCCGATCGACGACCTGCGGGCCATCGCCAAGAAGTGCCGGGTGGCGCTCAAGCCGGCGTGGGGGCCGGGGAAGCTCGTCCTGGAGATCTACGAGAAGACCACCGAGGCGGAGATCTGGGGCCCGGTGTTCGTGTGCGACTACCCGCAGGAGGTGTCGCCGCTGGCCCGCCCCCACCGCTCCAAGCCCGGCTACGTCGAGCGGTTCGAGCCGATCGTCGCCGGCCGGGAGCTGGGGAACGCCTTCAGTGAGCTCACCGACCCCGACGTCCAGCGGGCCAACTTCGAGGCTCAGGCCGCCGACAAGGAGGCCGGCGACGAAGAGGCGATGTCCGTCGACGAGGACTACATCCGGGCCCTGGAGTACGGCCTCCCGCCCACCGCCGGCCTCGGCATCGGCATCGACCGCCTGGTCATGCTCCTGGCCGACGTCCCCAACATCCGCGACGTCATCCTCTTCCCCACTCTGCGCCCGGAATCGTGATTGCATCGGCGGCATCGCCGAGTCGCTCTCGTGGACTGAGCTGTTGTGCAGAATTGCGGCCCAGAGCCGCAATTCTGCACAATCAAGCGTGGCGGGGGATGTTCTCGATCAGGTGGTCGCCCAGGGAGGCCAGGGCGCCCATGACCTGCTCGCCGCCCTCACCGCCGGCCCTCACGGCCTCCAGCGCTGCCGCCGACTCGCCGGCGTAGCGCCGGGCGACGTCGATCGCCGCCCCCACCGCCCCGTTCGAGCGGACGATCTCCCGCACCGCGTCGACCTCGTCGCGCTCCAGGGGTGCCCCGAGCAGCCGGCGCAGGTCCTCCGACGATTCCGCCGAGGCCAGCGCCCGGATGACCGGCAGGGTGTAGACGCCCTCCACCAGGTCGTTCCCGGCCGGCTTGCCCAACTCTTCGTCGGTGGCGACCACGTCGAGGATGTCGTCGACAATCTGGAACACCATGCCGACCTGCTCGCCGTAGGCCGTCAGCGCCTCGATCCCGGGGCGGTCGATGCCGGCGGTTATGGCGCCCACCCGGCACGCCGTCGCCATCAGGGCAGCGGTCTTGCCGGCGATGGAGACCAGGTACGACTCCTCGGAGCGGGTCACATCGAAGGTCTGGGCCAGCTCCCGGACCTGGCCCTCGCACAGCCGGCCGATGGTGGCGGCCAGCAGCCCGGCCACCTCCGTGCCCAGCGAGGCGGCGATCTCCGACGCCCGGGCCAGCAGGAAGTCGCCGGCCAGGATGGCCACCAGGTTTCCCCAGCGGGCATTGACCGAGTCGACGTTGCGCCGGGTGCGGGCCTCGTCCATCACGTCGTCGTGGTAGAGCGACCCCAGGTGGACGAGCTCCACCGCGACGGCCCCCATGATGACGTCGTCGTCCGCCGGGCCCCCGCCCAGCTCCCCGACCGCCACGGCCAGCGCCGGCCGGAGGCGCTTGCCGCCGGCGGTGATCAGATGCGACGCCACCTCGGCCAGGAAGGGGTCGCCGGTGCGCACATTGGCCAGCAGGGCCTTCTCCACCCGGGCCAAATCCTCCTCCAAGCAAGGGAGGGAAAGCAACGGGGCGAGGCTGACCACTGCTTGAGGGTAGGTCAATCCGTGCCGAGATAGGAATCTCGACGACCTGGTGAGTGTTCGTTTTCACGCGGGCACCACTACACTGAAGTTCCGAGCCCGCCCGTCCCCGTTAGGGGGTTCCACCTTGTTCGAACGATTTACAGACCGAGCCCGCCGGGTCGTCGTACTGGCCCAGGAAGAAGCTCGCCTCCTCAACCACAACTACATCGGCACCGAGCACATCCTGCTCGGGCTGATCCACGAGGGCGAGGGGGTGGCGGCAAAGGCCCTCGAGCAGCTGGGAATCTCCCTCGAGGCCGTGCGCACGCAGGTCGAGGAGATCATCGGCCAGGGCGGATCGTCCCCCTCCGGGCACATCCCGTTCACCCCGCGCGCCAAGAAGGTCCTCGAGCTGTCCCTCCGTGAGGCGCTCCAGCTCGGCCACAACTACATCGGCACCGAGCACATCCTGCTCGGCCTCATCCGTGAGGGCGAGGGCGTGGCCGCCCAGGTGCTGGTCAAGCTGGGTGCCGATCTGAGCCGGGTCCGCCAGCAGGTCATCCAGCTCCTGTCCGGCTACGCCGGCAAGGAGGGCGCCACCACCGGCGGCCCCGCCGGCGAGGCCACCCCCGCCGGCTCCCTGGTGCTGGACCAGTTCGGCCGCAACCTCACCCAGCTGGCCCGCGAGAAGAAGCTCGACCCGGTCATCGGCCGCGAGCGCGAGATCGAGCGGGTCATGCAGGTCCTGTCCCGCCGCACCAAGAACAACCCGGTCCTCATCGGCGAGCCCGGCGTCGGCAAGACGGCCATCGTCGAGGGCTTGTCCCAGCAGATCGTGGCCAACACCGTGCCCGACACGCTGAAGGGCAAGCAGCTCTACACCCTCGACCTGGGCGCTCTCGTGGCCGGCTCCCGCTACCGCGGTGACTTCGAGGAGCGCCTCAAGAAGGTGCTCAAGGAGATCCGCACCCGGGGCGACATCATCTTGTTCATCGACGAGCTCCACACCCTGGTGGGTGCCGGCGCCGCCGAGGGCGCCATCGACGCCGCGTCCATCCTCAAGCCCATGCTGGCCCGGGGTGAGCTGCAGACCATCGGCGCCACCACGTTGGATGAGTACCGCAAACACCTGGAGAAGGACGCCGCCCTCGAGCGCCGCTTCCAGCCCATCAAGGTGGAGGAGCCCACCGTGGCCCATACCATCGAGATCCTCCGGGGCATCCGCGACCGCTACGAAGCCCACCACCGGGTGACCATCACCGACCAGGCCATCGTCGCCGCCGCCAACCTCTCCGATCGCTACATCTCCGACCGCCACCTGCCCGACAAGGCCATCGACCTCATCGACGAGGCCGGCTCCCGCATGGTCATGCGCCGGATGAAGACCCCGCCCGACTACAAGGAACTCGAGAACGACCTGTCCCGCGTCCGCAAGGAGAAGGAACAGGCCATCGAGAACCAGAAGTTCGAGCAGGCCGCCAAGCTCCGCGACCAGGAGAAGGCGCTGGAGGAGCGCAAGAAGGAAAAGGAAAAGGAGTGGAAGGCCGAGGGCATCGACCTCTTCGACGAGGTCGACGAGGAAGGTATCGCCGAGGTGCTGGCCCTGTGGACGGGCATCCCCGTCTACAAGCTCACCGAGGAGGAGACGGCCAAGCTCCTGCGCATGGAGGAGGAGCTGCACCGCCGGGTCATCAGCCAGGAGGACGCCATCAAAGCCGTCTCCCAGGCCATCCGCCGCACCCGGGCCGGCCTCAAGGACCCCAAGCGCCCGTCGGGCTCGTTCATCTTCCTGGGCCCCTCGGGCGTGGGCAAGACCGAGCTGGCCAAGACCCTCGCCGAGTTCCTGTTCGGCGACGAGAGCCACCTGATCCAGCTCGACATGTCCGAGTACATGGAGAAGCACACGGTGTCTCGTCTGGTCGGCTCGCCCCCGGGCTACGTCGGCTACGAGGAAGGCGGCCAGCTCACCGAAGCCGTCCGCCGCAAGCCGTTCTCCGTCGTGCTCTTCGACGAGATCGAGAAGGCCCACCCTGATGTCTTCAACGCCCTGCTCCAGATCCTGGAGGACGGCAGGCTGACCGACGCCCAGGGCCGCACGGTCGACTTCAAGAACACCGTGATCATCATGACCTCCAACCTGGGCACCGCCGACCTCCGGAAGGCCTCCATCGGCTTCCAGAAGTCGAGCGAGGCGGTGACGTACGAGAAGATGAAGGAGAAGGTGGCCGAGGCGCTCAAGCAGCACTTCCGCCCCGAGTTCCTGAACCGGATCGACGACACGATCGTCTTCCACGAGCTCAGCCGGCAGGAGGTCACCCAGATCGTCGACCTCATGTCCAAGCGCCTCAAGGACCAGCTGGCCAGCCAGGGCCTCACCCTGGAGCTGACCGACGCAGCCAAGCTGCTGCTGGCCGAGAAGGGCTACGACCCCACGCTCGGTGCCCGGCCCCTGCGCCGTGCCCTCCAGCGGATGGTCGAGGACAAGATGTCCGAGCGGATCCTCTGGAAGGAGTTCCGCGCCGGCGAGACCATCATCGTCGACGCCGAGGACGACGAGATCGTCTTCCGCACCATCGAGGGCATCGAACCGCCCCCGGTCGAGCTGGCCGAGACCGGTCCCGCCGACTGATTCCCGAACTGGCTGCAGTTACCCGCGGATACGACGGGTAACTGCAGCCAGTTGCGCGTGGTCCCACAGCTGATGCGACGCGCTTCCGCCATGGTCGTGCCGGCCGTGACCCTGGCGCCTGCGAGACGAGCAGCTTGGACGGCGGCGCCACTCGGGACGACCTGGTGGCCGGGACCCTCCTGCCGGCGCTGACCCCACTACCGTCCTGGCCAACGATGCGCCGGCGCCTGCTTCTCCTCCTCCTTGCCCTCCTGGCCTGGGCGGCCAGCGCGTGCCAGGTCACCCTCACCGCCGGCGTCGAGGTCAACCGGGACGGTACCGGGCAGGTCACCGCCGGCGTGGGGCTGGACGACGAAGCCGTCAAGGAGATCGGCGACCTGGCCGGCGCCCTCCGCCTGGACGACGTCCGCCGTGCCGGCTGGCAGGTCGACCAGCCCCGCAAGGAGGGCGACGGGCTGACCTGGGTCCGGGCGGCCAAGCCGTTCAACGAGCCGGAGCAGGTGCCGGCGATCGTCGCCGAGCTCAACGGCCCGACCGGCCCCTTCCGCGACTTCCGGGTCGAGCGCACCAAGTCGCTCACCCGGAGCAAGACAACTTTCACCGGCACGGTGGACCTGGCCGCCGGCCTGTCCGGCCTGGCCGACGACGAGCTCACCGCCGCCCTGGACGACGTCGACCTCGGCCTCGGTGTGGAAGCCCTGCGCCGGCGATTCGGCGACCGCATCAAGGTCGAGGCCTCCGCCCGCCTCCCCGGCGAGCTCACCACCAACGCACCGGCTCGCGACGGCCGCAGGGCGACCTGGGCCCCGGAGATCGGCCAGACCCTGCAGCTCGAGGCGTCCAGCTCGGCCTTCAAGATCGACCCCCGCCTCCCGATCGTCGCCGGCGCCGCCTTTCTCCTGGCGGTCAGCCTGCTGGTCGTCCTCCTGCGCCGACGCCGGCGAGCCAGAAACGGGCGCCGGTAGTCTCCCATCCGTGGAGGCGGACGACCCAGCCCGGATGGCCGGCCTTGTCGCTCCGGTCATCGACCGGCTCCGGAACGGCGTGGCCGGCCGGGTGATGGTGCGCGGCGCCGAGCTGACCAGCGCGACCGGCGTGCCCGAGGACGCCGTCCGCACCCTCGCCATGCTCCGCAACCGCATGCCGGACGGCGCCGCCACGCGGGACGACCTGGTCACCGTGATGCGCTACCTGCCGGTCGCCAAGGTCGATCAGGGGATCGACAAGGCCCTCGACGCCGGCGTGCTGACCACCCACTCGGACGGAGTGCTGCGCTTCACCGACCGCGGCCGAGCCATGGTGGCAGACCTCCACCGGCTGATGGCCGATATCGTCGCCGGGCTCTGGGCCGGGCACGAGGAGCGGGTGACGGCGCTGCTCGACCTCACCACCCGCGCCCTCGACGCCGCCACCACCACCGCTGGGCCGGCCTTCGCGGTGATGTACCCGCCGTACGAGCCGGCCGGCACGCCACCGTCCATGGTGCTCGCCGAACGCCTGACGCCGCTGCGATTCCACCGCTTCGATGCTCACGTCGCCGCATGGCAGGCCGCCGGGCTCACCGTCGAGCAGATCAGGACGCTGCCGCCAGGCGCCGAGCGTCAGCGGATCGAGGAGGAGACCAACCGGCGGGCGGCGGCGCCGTATGCGGCGTTGGACGCCGCTGAGCGTCTCGACCTGCTCGGCGGCCTCGGCGCCCTCCCGAACTGAACGGGTGGTCCGCCGCACTGTCGTAGCCCCTCGGTAGGGTCCTCGTACATGGCGAAGGTGAGATCGATCTACCGCTGCGCGGACTGCGGGTCCGAGGGCCCGCAGTGGACGGGCCGTTGCGCCGGCTGCGGCGCGTGGAACACCATCGTCGAGGAGCGGTCGACGCCGGCGGCCACCGCCGGCGGCACCCTCACCGCCCCCAGCCGGGTCATGCCCATCGCCGACGTGGAGAGCGAGGGCTGGGCGCCCCGCCCGGTCGGCATCGGGGAGCTGGACCGGGTGCTCGGCGGCGGCCTGGTCGCTGGCTCGGTGACACTGCTCGGCGGCGAGCCCGGCATCGGCAAGTCCACGCTGCTGCTCCAGTCGCTCGCGGCCATGGCGGCCCAGGGCATCACCTGCCTCCTCGCCTGCGCCGAGGAGTCGGCCCAGCAGGTCCGGATGCGGGCCGCCCGCCTCGGCGCGCTGTACCCGAAGCTGTGGCTGGTCGCCGAGACCGATCTGTCGGCCATCCTGGCCCACGCCGGCGCCGTGCGGCCCGACGTGCTTGTCGTCGACTCCATCCAGACCGTGTTCGACCCCGAACTGGCGTCGGCCCCCGGTTCGGTCGCCCAGGTGCGGGAGTGCGCCCACCGGCTGGTCCGGGCGGCCAAGGACGCCGGCCGGGCCACCGTCCTCGTGGGCCACGTCACCAAGGACGGCGCCCTCGCCGGCCCCCGCGTCCTCGAGCACGTGGTCGACACCGTGCTGTCCTTCGAGGGTGAGCGCCACCATGCGCTTCGCCTGCTGCGGGCGGTCAAGCACCGGTTCGGGCCCACCAGCGAGCTGGGGCTGTTCGAGATGACCGACGACGGCCTGGCCGGCGTACCCGACCCCGGCCGCCTGTTTCTCTCCGACCGCCAGGCCCACGCGCCCGGCTCCGCCGTCGTCCCGACTCTTGAGGGCCACCGCCCGCTGACGGTGGAGCTCCAGGCCCTGGTGGCCAAGACGAACCTGACCATGCCCCGCCGCTCGGCCCAGGGGCTCGACGCCGGCCGTCTGGCCATGATCACCGCGGTGCTCGAGGAGCGGGTCGGCATCCCGCTGGTGGGTGCCGACATCTACGCCCTGGCCGTGGGCGGCGTGCGGGTGGTGGAGCCCGGTGCCGACCTTGCCCTGGCCCTGGCCCTGGTCTCCTCCATCACCAAGAAGCCCCTGCCGGCGGACCTCGTCGCCTGCGGCGAGATCGGCCTCTGCGGCGAGCTGCGCCAGGTCGGTCAGACCGGGCGGCGCCTGGCCGAGGCGGCCCGGCTGGGGTTCCGGAGGGCGATCGTCCCCGCATCCGCCCCCGAAGCGCCGCCCGGCTTCGAGGTGCTCAGGGCATCGACGCTGGTCGAGGCGCTCGCCCAGGCGACTCTGACGATCGGCGCCAAACCGGTAGGATTTCCGCGTGCCGTCCCGGCGTGATGATGCGATCACCGATGCACTGACGATGGTCGCCCCCGGTCAGCCCCTCCGAGAGGGCCTTGACCGGATACTCCAGGCCAACATGGGCGGCCTTGTGGTCGTGGGTGACGGGCCCGAGGTTCTCGCCATCTGCTCGGGGGGATTCCTGCTCGACGCCGAGTTCAGTCCCCAGCGCCTCTCGGAGCTGGCCAAGATGGACGGCGCCATCATCCTGGCGCCCGACGCCAGCCGCATCGCCCGGGCCAACGTCCACCTGGTGCCCAACCCCAACGTGCCCACGTCGGAGACCGGTACCCGCCACCGCACGGCCGAGCGGGTGGCCCGCTCGATCGCCGTCCCCGTCATCTCGGTGTCGGAGGACCTCTCGGTGATCGCGGTGTACTACGGCCCGGTCAAGCATCCCCTCGAGCTCACCGCCCGGCTGCTCAACCGGGCCAACCAGGCGCTGCAGACCCTGGAGCGCTACAAGAATCGCCTCGACGCCGTCGCCGGCACCCTCACCGCCCTCGAGGTGGAGAACCTGGTGACGGTGCGCGACGTGGTCACCGTCCTCCAGCGCACCGAGATGGTCCGCCGCATCGCTGAGGAGATCGAGCGCTACATCATCGAGGCCGGCACCGACGGCCGCCTCGTCCGCCTGCAGCTCGAGGAGCTGATGGGCGGAGTGGAGGAAGACCGCCGGCTCGTGATCCAGGACTACTCCCACACCGGCGAGAAGTGGAACCTGTCCGAGGCCATGGACGCCCTCTCCCAGCTGACCACCGAGGAGATCCTCGACCTGCGGGCCGTCACGTCGGTCCTGCACCTGCCCTCGAGCGGCTCCGAGCTCGACTTCCCGCTCCAGCCCAAGGGCTACCGGCTGCTGCACCGCATCCCCCGGATGCCCGAAGCGGTGATCGAGGCAATCGTCGCCCGCTTCGGCACCCTCGACAAGATTCTCGATGCCGACGTGAAGGACCTCGACGACGTCGAGGGCGTCGGCGCGTCGCGCGCTCGCGCCATCAAGGAGAACCTCCTCCGGGTGGCCGAGGGCACCGGCTTCGACCGGTTCTGACCAGCACTTCTGGCAGAACTGGCCGTTTCCTGGCACTCTGGAGTGGTCCCTCTGTCCTCTAGTTCGGGAGTTGTATGGCCTTCGATGTAGGTGACAAGGTCGTCTACCCCCATCACGGAGCGGCGGTCATCGAGCGGCGGGAGCGGCGTGACGCCTTTGGCGCTGACCGCGAGTACCTCGTCCTCCGCTTGGCGTACGGCGATCTCACCCTCATGGTGCCGGCGGACAACACCGACGAGGTGGGGCTGCGGGAAGTCATCAACGACGAAGAGGTCGAGGAAGTGTTCGCCGTCCTTCGCAAGAAGGAGGCGCGCATGCCCACCAACTGGTCACGCCGCTTCAAGAACCACGTGGAGAAGCTGAAGTCGGGCGACATCTACCAGGTGGCCGAGGTCGTGCGGAACCTCTCGATCCGCGAGAAGGACAAGGGTCTCTCCGCCGGCGAGAAGCGCATGCTCACCAAGGCCCGCCAGATCCTGGTGTCGGAGCTCACCTTCGCCCTCAGCGTCACCGAGGAAGAGGCCGAGAAGAAGCTCGACGAAGCTCTTCCCTAGAGCGCGTTGACAATCTGGGCCATTGTGGTGGCCGCGGGGAGCGGCAGCCGCTTCGGAGGGCTCAAGCAGTTCGCGGAGTTGGAGGGCCGGCGGGTGGTCGACTGGGCCCTGGTCGCCAGCCGCTCCGTCGCCGACGGGGTGATCCTGGTCGTGCCGCCTGCTCACCTGGCGGACGAGACGCCGGCGGCCGACGTCGTCGTGGCCGGCGGCGCCAGCCGATCGGACTCCGTGCGGGCCGGCCTGGCCGCGGTGCCCGCTCGGCGCCGACGTGGTGGTCGTCCACGACGGGGCCCGGCCGTTCGCCGCGCCCGCCTTGTTCGAGGCGGTGGTGGCGTGCGTGCGAGACGGCGCTGACGCCGCCATCCCCGGCGTTCCCATCGTCGACACCGTCAAGCGGGTGGTCGACGGCCGGGTGGTCGGCACGGTCGACCGTGAGGGGCTGGTGGCGGTGCAGACCCCGCAGGCCTTCGCCGCCGACGCCCTGCGCCGGGCCCACGCCGGCGGTGGGGACGCCACCGACGATGCCGCCCTCGTGGAGACGGCCGGCGGCCGGGTGATGGTCGTCCCCGGCGACCCGGCCAACACCAAGATCACCCTCCGCACGGATTTCTCGTGACGCCCGGGCGGCCGCGCCGCACCGAACTCGGCGGCGAGCAGGTGGAGGGCCGCCAGGCGGTGGCCGAGCTGCTGGCCGCCCGCCGGCGCCCGGCGACCGACGTGTGGATGTCCCAGGAGCTCCAGCGGGCACCCATCCTCGACCGGATCGAGAAGCTGGCGACCGACGCCCGGGTTCCGGTCCGCCGGGTCAGCCGGAGCCGCCTCGACGCCGCCGCCGCCACCGATTCCCCCCAGGGAGTCCTGGCCCACGCCGGCCCCCTGCCCGAGGCCGACCTCGACGACCTCTGTCAAACCGGCGCCGGCCCCAAGCCGTTCCTGCTCGCGGTGGACGGCGTGACCGACCCCCACAACCTGGGCGCCCTCCTGCGCAGCGCCGAGGCCGCCGGCGCCACGGGCGCCGTCCTGGCCCGCCACCGGGCCGTGCACGTCACGCCCACGGTGGCCAAGGCCGCGGCGGGCGCCATCGAGCACGTCCCCATGGCGATCGTCGCCGGCCTCCCCGCCGCCTTGGCCCGGGCCAAGGAGCTGGGCTGCTGGGTGGTGGGGCTGGCCGAGGACGCCGACCAGTCGCTGTTCGACGCCCTGCCCGTGGCCGACGAGGCCATCGTCGTGGTGGTGGGAGCCGAGGGCACCGGCCTGTCCCGCCTGGCCCGGGCCCGCTGCGACGTGGTGGTGGGCATCCCCATGAAGGGCCGGCTGGCGTCGCTCAACGTCAGCGCCGCCGGCGCCCTCGCGCTTTTCGAGGTCAGCCGGCGACGCTGAGCGGCAATCTCTGCCCAACAGGCCGTTGACACATGGGTCCTGCCGTGGCTAGAAAGTGGCAACTCGCTGTAGTCACTTCTCATCTACTGACACCCCCACGTCACTGTTGTCGCAGTCGCCAGGAGCCTCGGATGCCTCAGTCCAGCACCGTCTCATCCGACCTCCCGGACGAGGTGCTGGTGCGCCTCTTCCACGAAGGTGACGTCGAGGCGCTCGACGTGCTGCTCGAGCGTCACCGCCGCTTGGCCGGAGCCAAGGCCCGCGGCTACTTCCTGGCCGGCGGCGATTACGACGACCTCCAGCAGGAGGCCATGATCGGCCTGTTCAAGGCCATCCGGGACTTCCGCTACGGCCAGTCGTCCTTCCGGGCCTTCGCCGAGCTGTGCGTGACCCGACAGATCATGTCGGCCATCAAGGGGGCGTGCCGCCAGAAGCACCAACCGCTCAACCGGTACGTGTCGATCTGGGGCCTGCGGGTGATCGACGACCCCTCGGAGCGCCTGGTCGAGGAGCTCTTCGACCAGCGGGTGCCGGACCCGGCAGACGAGGTGGTCAGCCTGGAGGGTCAGGCTGCGATACGGGCCGCCCTCGACGCCATGCTCTCCGCACTGGAGGTCGACGTACTGCGCCTCCACCTCGACGGCTGCTCGTACCAGGAGATCAGCGACCGGCTGGGCCGCCACACCAAGGCGGTCGACAACGCCCTCCAGCGCATCAAGCGCAAGCTGGAGGCCCACCTGGCCGCGGCCACGGTCGCCCAGAGGGTGCCCGCAGCCTGAGGTTCCAGGAGGGATGGAGCCGGTGGTCGGATTCGAACCGACGGCCTGACGATTACAAGTCGCCTGCGCTACCGGACTGCGCCACACCGGCGTGAGGGACACGGTAGCCGGGGGTGCTTGACCTGGGTGCCAGATGCGGGCAGCCTGGCTCGGATGCCTCTGACCGACCGTGACCGTGCGATTCTCGATTTCGAGCGCACGTGGTGGTCGGAGCCGGGCTCCAAGCGGGCGGCCATACAGGCCCGGATCGGCTTGTCGCCGGCCCGCTACTACGCGCTGCTCGCCGACCTGATCGGCTCCCCGGAGGCCGCCGCCTACGACCCCCTGGTCGTCCGCCGCCTGCGCAAGCTGCGCTCGAGCCGCCGGCGTGCCCGGATCGAGGGCGGCCGCACGGCCCAGCCCCGCGGACGGTGAAGCCGTGACCCCCCAGGAAACACCATGAGCCAGCAACGCCGGGGGATCCCGGGGCGCCCACCGCGCCAGCCCGCCGGCAACGGCGCCAGCAACGCCGGCGCGCGCGGCGCCCTGTTGCTGGCCATCGCCGTGATCCTCGGCATCGTGCTCCTCCAGCAGTTCGACACGCCGGACGTCCCCAGCGGCCAGGTGTCGGCCACCTCCATCCCCGACGTCGAGGAGACCACCACCACCGGCCGGGTCGGGCTCACCACCGTCCCGCAGAGCGCCACCACGATCGCCCGGGCTCGGCCCAAGGCCGACGTGAAGGTGCTGGTGGCCAATGGGGCCGGCGTGCGGGGCCTGGGCGCACAGACCACCACGTCGCTCCGCAACGCCGGGTACACCAACGCTGCGACCCCCACCGACGCCACGACCACGGTGGAGCGGACCGGCATCCAGTTCGCCGAGGGCTACGAGGCCGAGGCCCGGGAGCTGGCCGGCGTGCTGTCGCTGCCGGCAACGGTAGTCACCCGGCTCGCGTCGCCGCCGGTGGCCGCGGCCGACATCGGCGACGCCAAGCTGCTCGTCATCCTGGGCACCGACGTGACCAACGCCACCACCACCAACGCCCCCACCACCAGCACGACCCGCCGGCTCTGAGGGCGAGGCCCCGACCCCTACCGCGTCGCCTTCACCTCGTCGGGCAGGCGCCGGGTCTGGGCCCGGATCTCGACGGACATCTTGCCCCGCACCGGCGCCGTGGCGCCGGCCGCCGACAGGACGAGGTCGTAGGTGCCGGTCGTCACCGAGCTGGCCTCCTGGACGACACCGTCGGCCAGGGCCCGGCTGGCTGTGCTCTCGGTCCGCTCCGTGCCGCTGATGGTCACCGTCGCCGTACCCACCTGGCTCGTGCTCGACAGCGGCACGCTGGTCTCGGCTTTGATTGAAGCCATTTTCCGCCCGTCCATGCTGGACACCTTCACCAGCCGTCCGGTGCCCTGCAGCCGCACCGAATCGGCGCCCGGCGGGGCGGCGTCGATCTTCCACTTCTCGCCGGGAGACAACGCCTTGTCGGGCGGCGCGGTGGCGGCCGCGGGCATGAACGCCGGCAACCCCACCGGCCCCAGCACCTGAGGCGGCAGGCCGTCGACCAGGTCGACGCCGGCCAGCTGGGCGGCCCGGTCGAAGCGGACCACGAAGGTGCGCTCCGGCGAGCCAGCCCGCACGAGCACGACCCGCACCCGCACCTCCTCCGGCCCGGCCGACAGCACCGTGTCCCGGGACTCCAGCGTGACCTCGTCGACCGAGCGCTCGGGCGTTTCATCGCCCAGCACGGTGGTCGTCACCGACTGGACCTTGATCTCGTAGCGGTAGCTGGCGCCGGCCTCCGGCCGGAACCCGACGTTCACCGACGCCTCGCTGCAGGCGGTTAGCCCGCCGGCCGCCACCGTGGGAATGAGGAGAAAGAGGGCCAGTCGACGCACTTCGCCGAAGAGTACAGCGGCACCCGGCGTGGCGATAGGGTGGCGCGCCGAGTTGGCTTCCTCACTGTCGGTCACCGAACTGCTGGCCCCGTTCCGAGCCGATCCGGGCGGGACGGGCGTCTTCACGGATTTCGACGGCACCCTCGCCCCTATCGTCGACGACCCCACCGAGGCCCGACCGCTGCCCGGCGTGGTAGACGCCCTCGGTGCGCTGGCCCGCCGCTACGGCCGCGTCGGGGTGATCTCCGGGCGACCGGCGTCGTTCCTTCGTGACCACCTCGGCGGTCGCGGCATCTTCCTGTCGGGCCTCTACGGGCTGGAGTTCGTCGAGGAGGGCAGCGGCGACATCCGCGCCATCGAGGAGGCAGCACCCTGGCGCGACGTGGTCGGCGGCGTGGCCGCCGCCGGCGAGAACGACCTGCCTGCGGGGGTCAGCGTCGAGCGCAAGGGGCTCTGCCTCACCGTCCACCACCGGCGTGACCCCTCGCGCAGCGAGGAGTCCCGGCACTGGGTGGAGGCGATGGCCCGGGAGACGGGGCTGGTCGTCCACCCGGCGCGCATGTCGTTCGAGCTGCGCCCGCCGATCAAGCGCGACAAGGGCAGTGTCCTGGCCGAGGCGGCCGAGGGCCGGCGTCGCGTGTGCTTCCTGGGCGACGACCGGGGCGACCTCACCGCGTTCGACGCCCTCGACCGCATGGCCGAGAAGGGCGCCACCGTGCTGCGGGTGGGCGTCGACAGCGAAGAGGCACCGGCCGAGCTCCTGGAGCGGGCCGACATCGTGGTCGAGAGCCCGGAGGGCTCCCTCAGGATCCTGCGCGGCCTCCTGTAGCCCGAGCGCCCGGGTCCGAGCGGCCCCCTGAGCGGGGTATCGCAGCGACGTCCGGCAGCCCACGCGAAGAGCCGGCGACGGTCAGCATGTCGTCGAGCCAGTGACGGGGGACCCGGGCCGACGCCAGCTTGGCCAGCGTCTCGGCATGGATCGCCCGCTCGCCCGGCGGCATGGTCAGCGCCGCAGCCAGCACGTCGGCCGTGCCGGAGACGTCGAAGGGGTTCACCTCGAGGGCGACCGTCCCCAGCTCGTCCCAGGCGCCGGCCTCCCGGCTCAGTGCCAGCACTCCGTTGGTGGTGTTGAGGACCGGTCCCTCTTTGGCCACCAGGTTGAGGCCGTCGCGGACCGGGTTCACGAGCAGCACGTCGTAGCGGGTCAGGGCGGCGATCGACCGGGGGAAGTTGTCGGAGGTGTCGAGGACGATCGGCGTCCACCCCGGTGTGCCCCAGCGGTCGTTGATTACCTTGGCCACCGACTCGACCTCCTGGCGGTAGGCCAGGTAGTCCGCCAGCCCCTCCCGCGAGGGGTACACCAACGCCAGGAACACCACGCGGCCCCGCCACTCCGTCCGGGTCCTCAGTAGGTCGTCGAAGGCCCAGAACCCTCGGAGGAGGTTCTTCGACAACTCGATGCGGTCCACCCGCACGATCAGCGCCCGGTCGCCCTTCGTCTCGTCGACCCACGCCTGCTCGCGCACGCACTCGTCCTCGAGGGCCCGGCCGGCGATGTCGTCGTAGTGCGGGCTGAGCGGGGCGACGAAGGTGGCCGGGGTGAAGCCCAGCACCTCGTCGCAGCACGCCTCGTAGTTGGCCGCCCACCGCCGGGAGTGGAACCCGCACGACGCGTGGCTGCCCATGCCGACGAGCAGCTCCTCGGCCACGTCCGAGGGCAGGACCCGCAGCGCGCCCGGCTCGCAGAAGGGAATGTGGCTGAAATGGACGGCCCGCAGGTCGCGCCGCTTCTGGGCCAGCCACGTGCCGACCAGGGCCAGGTGGTAGTCCTGGACCAGGACGATCGCCCCCTCCGGCGCCTCGTCGATGACGGCCTGGGCGAAGGCATGATTGATCTCCCGGTAGGCATCCCACGCCTCCCGCCAGCGGCGGTCGAGCCGAGGCCGGCGGGACAGGTCGAACAGGCCGTGGTGGAGGAACCACAGGGTGGCGTTGGACACGACGTCGTAGGCCATCTGGTACTTGTCCCGGTCGACGGCGAGCGAGCGGAACCGGAACCCCTCGGCCTCGATCACGCCTTCGGCCGACGCCTGCACGTCGGCGTCGGTGAGCGCGGCCGCCATCCACGTCGCCCCGATCTCGCGGACGAGGGGGCCCAGGCTGGAGACCAGCCCGCCGGCGCCCCGTTTGGCCACCAGCGCGCCGTCGGCGCCGAAGGCGAAGGAGATCGGGCCTCGGTTGGAGATGACGAGGACCGGGGCGTCTGCCATCTCGGCCAACATAATCCCCGTGCTCGTCGTCGCCGCCCCCGACAGGTTCCGCGGGACGGCCGGCGCCGCCGAGCTGGCGACGGCCATTGCGACGGCCGCCCAGGCCGCCGGCGCCACCTGCGACGGCGTTCCCGTGGCCGGCGGTGGCGAAGGCACGCTGGAGGTGTTGGGCGGGGCGGTGCGGACGGCCACCGTGCGCGGGCCGCTGGGCGGACCGGTCGTCGCCGAGTGGCGGCTCCACCCCGACGGGACGGCGGTCGTGGAGATGGCCCGGGCGTCGGGTCTTGCGCTGGTCGGCGGCGCCCAGGGCAACGACCCGCTGCGGGCCTCCACCGCCGGCACCGGCGAGCTGATCGCCGCCGCCCTCGACGCCGGCGCCCGCCGGGTGATCGTCGGCGCCGGTGGCTCGGCGTCGACCGACGGCGGGCTGGCGGCGCTGACCGCCCTCAACACCCGCCGGCGGCTCCACGCCGGCATCGAGATCGTCGTCGCCTGCGACGTGGAGACGCTCTTCGTGGACGCCGCCGAGGTCTTCGCTCCCGAGAAGGGGGCCACGCCGGCCCAGGTCGCCCTGCTCCGCCGGCGCCTGGAGCGCCTGGCCCAGGTCTACGAGCGGGACTACGGGGTCGACGTCACCGACCTGGCCGGCGCGGGCGCCGCCGGCGGCCTGGCCGGCGGGCTGGCCGCGGCGGGTGCGACGCTCGTCCCCGGCTTTGACTTCGTGGCCGACGCCCTGGGCCTGCCCGAGCGCATCGCCGGCGCCGATCTGGTCGTGACGGGGGAGGGAACCGTCGACGCCGAGTCCTTCGAAGGCAAGGCGGTGGGCGGGGTGGTCGACCTGGCGATGCAGGCCGGCGTCCCCGTGCTGGTCATCGCCGGCGAGGTGGTGGCCGACGAGCTACCCGACCTGCCGGCCACGGTGACCCTCGTCTCCCTCGTCGCCCGGTTCGGCCGGGAGCGGGCCTTGGCCGACGCCGCCGGCTGCGTCGCCGAGGTGGTGGATTCGGCTGTCCGTGATCGGGCGCGGTGACGTATCATGGGACCTTCATCCAGAGCGGTCGAGGGACCGGGCCCGCAGAAACCGCGACAACCAGCCGTCACCGAAGAGTTCGGAGGCGACCAGGTGCCAATGCCCGGAGCGATGAGGAGGCAACACATGCCAGCTTCAACGGCCGAGAGCTTCGTGCAAGGCCTGAGGTGTCGGGAGTGCCACCACGCCTTCCCGGCCGAGGCGCTCCATGTCTGTGAATGGTGCTTCGGCCCCCTCGAGGTCGTCTACGACTACGAGGCCATCGCTGCGGCCACGTCCCGGGAGACCATCGCCGCCGGCCCGCCGTCGATCTGGCGCTACGCCAACCTGCTGCCGGCGGTCAACGACGGAGCGGTGGACCTGGGCGCCGGCTACACCCCGCTGGTCCGGGCCGACCGGCTGGCCGCCGAGCTCGGCCTCGGCGAGCTGTGGCTGAAGAACGACACCCTCAACCCGACGGGCTCCTTCAAGGACCGGGTCGTCTCCGTCGCCCTGGCGAGGGCGAGGGCCATGGGCTTCAAGGTGGCCGCCTGCGCCTCCACCGGGAACCTGGCCAACTCGGTTGCCGCTCACGCGGCCCGGGCGGGGATGCGCCACGTCGTGTTCATCCCCGCCGACCTCGAGGCCGGCAAGGTCGTCACCACCGCGGTCTACGGGCCGACCCTGGTCGCAGTCGACGGCAGCTATGACGACGTCAACCGGCTGTGCGCCGAGCTGGCCTCGGAGAACCCCACCTGGGCGTTCGTGAACGTCAACCTCCGCACCTACTACGCCGAGGGCTCCAAGACGCTGGCCTTCGAAACCGTCGAGCAGCTGGGCTGGGAAGCCCCCGACCACGTGGTCGTGCCCGTCGCCTCCGGCTCGCAGCTGACCAAGATCGCCCGGGGCTTCCGGGAGCTGCACAAGGTCGGCCTGCTCGAGGAGGAGCCCCGCGTCCGCATCTCGGGCGCCCAGGCGGAGGGCTGCTCCCCGGTAGCCACCGCCTTCGCCGAGGGCCACGACTACATCCGCCCGGTGAAGCCCAAGACCATCGCCAAGTCACTCGCCATCGGCAACCCGGCCGACGGTCCCTACGCCCTCGACGAGGTCAAGCGCAGCGGGGGCGGCCTGGAAGCGGTGTCGGACCAGGAGATCGTGGACGCCATGCTCCTGCTGGCCCGCACGGAGGGCATCTTCGCCGAGACCGCCGGCGGGGTCACCATCGCCACCCTCTGCCGGCTGGCCGCCAAGGGCGTCGTCCGTCGCGACGAGCGGGTCGTGGCCTACATCACCGGCGCCGGCCTCAAGACCATCGAGGCGGTGGCGCCGGTCTGCGCCCCGACGGCCACCATCCCGCCCACCATGGACGCGTTCAACGCCGCCTTCGAGAACCAGGAAGGCTGACAATGGCCACCATCCGCATCCCCACCCAGCTCCGCACTCTCACCGGCGGCGACGCCGAGGTCCAGGTCGACGGCTCCACTGTCGGCGAGGTCCTGAAGGCCCTCGACGCCGCCCACCCCGGATTCGCCGCCCGCCTCTTCGACGACGCCGGCGGCCTCCGCCGCTTTGTGAACGTCTTCGTGGCCGACGAGGACATCCGCTTCTCCGAGGGCCTCGACACCCCCGTCGACGCCGGCCAGACGGTGAGCATCATCCCGGCGGTCGCCGGCGGCTGACCCTTGTAGGGTCATGCTTATGAGGGAAGCTGCGAGGCCCACCTCGGATGACGAGATCGACGCAAGGGTGGCGGAGAGGGCGATCTCGTTGAACGCCAAGGTCAGGTCGATCAAGGTGACTCTTCCGGATCCCGCCGCTCCCTCACCCGGCGGTTGATGCTGGCTACCAGGGCCTGCATCTGCGCAAGCGTCGGTCCTTGATCTTCGAAGTCGTATCCCACAGCTCAGGCGTCGTTGAGGACGCTCGCTCGACTTCAAGCCCGACGCCGACGAGTTGTGCAGAGCCGTAGCAATTGAGGTGGCGTGTTGGACCAACCAGCATTCGGTGGAGTCTTCCGCCCCTCCTCCGCCCGGTTCGACACGATGACTGGCGTGGGGCTGGGTAATAGCGCCGGCCCCCCGGTTGCACATCCTCCCCACACGTGGTTTGCTGGTTAGCACTCGACAGTAGAGAGTGCTAACGGCCCGGTGCCCGGGCCGAAGAGGAGGAAGCACACGTATGCCGAAGATGATCGCGTTTGACGAGAGCGCACGCCGGGCCCTGGAGAACGGGATGAACCAGCTAGCCGACGCCGTGCGCGTCACGCTGGGCCCCAAGGGTCGCAACGTCGTTCTCGACAAGAAGTGGGGCGCCCCCACGATCACCAACGACGGTGTCTCCATCGCCAAGGAGATCGACCTCGAAGACCCCTACGAGCGCATCGGCGCCGAGCTGGTCAAGGAAGTAGCCAAGAAGACCGACGATGTCGCCGGAGACGGCACGACCACCGCCACCGTGCTGGCGTGGGCCATGGTGAAGGAGGGCCTGCGCAACGTCGCGGCCGGCGCCAACCCCATGTCGCTCAAGAAGGGCATCGAGGCCGCCGTGGTCCGGGCGCTCGAGGGCATCAAGGAGATTTCGGTCGAGATCGAGTCCAAGGAGCAGGTCGCCCAGGTGGCGTCCATCTCCGCCGCCGACACCGAGATCGGCGACACCATCTCCCAGGCCATCGACAAGGTGGGCAAGGACGGCGTCATCACCGTCGAGGAGTCGCAGACCTTCGGTATGGAGATGGAGCTGGTCGAGGGTATGCGCCTCGACAAGGGCTACATCTCGCCCTACTTCGTCACCGACCCCGAGCGCATGGAAGCCGACCTGGACGACCCGTACATTTTGCTCGCCGGCCAGAAGATCTCCGCCGTCCGTGACCTGCTGCCCGTTCTGGAGAAGGTCATGCAGTCGGGCAAGGCCCTGCTGATCGTGACCGAGGACGTCGAGGGCGAGGCCCTGGCCACCCTGGTCGTCAACAAGATCCGCGGCACCTTCAAGTCGGTCGCCATCAAGGCCCCCGGCTTCGGCGAGCGCCGCAAGGCGCAGCTGCAGGACCTTGCCATCCTCACCGGCGGCCAGGTCATCACCGAGGACGTCGGCCTCAAGCTGGAGAACGTCACGCTCGACATGCTGGGCCGGGCCCGCAAGGTCACCGTCACCAAGGACGAGACCACCATCGTCGAGGGTGCCGGCTCTGCCGAGGAGATCAAGGGCCGGGTCAACCAGCTCAAGGCCGAGATGGAGAACACCGACTCCGACTACGACCGGGAGAAGATCCAGGAGCGCCTGGCCAAGCTCTCCGGTGGCGTCGCCATCATCAAGGTCGGCGCGGCCACCGAGGTCGAGCTGCGTGAGAAGAAGCACCGTATCGAGGACGCCGTGTCCACCACCAAGGCTGCGGTCGAGGAGGGTGTCGTGCCCGGCGGTGGCGTGGCCCTCCTCCGTGCCCAGGCCAAGGTCCTGGAGCTGGCCCTCACCCTGCACGGCGACGAAGCCACCGGAGCCCGCATCGTGGCCCGCAGCCTCGAGGAGCCGTTGAAGCAGATCGCGGTCAACGCCGGCATGGAGGGTGGCGTCGTCGTCGAGCGGGTGCGCAACCTCGACGGCCCCACCGGCCTCAACGCCGCCACCGGCGACTACGAGGACCTCTTCAAGGCCGGCGTCATCGACGCGGCCAAGGTCACCCGGTCCGCCCTGCAGAACGCTGCGTCCATCGCCGCCCTGTTCCTCACCACCGAGTGCGTCATCGTCGACAAGCCGGAGGAGAAGGGCAACGGCCACGGCGGCGGCGGTATGGAAGGCATGGGAGGCATGGGCGACTTCTAGAGCCCCCTGCAAGCACGAACGCAGCCCCGACCCTGAAGGTCGGGGCTGCGCCGCGCTACAGTCCCGGCCGTGACCGCCTTCAGAACGAAAATTTGCGCCGTCGCACTCCTCATCGCGCCAGTGGTAGGTGCCTGTGGGTCGGGAGACGACGGCGATCGTCTCACCGGAGCGAAGGGCGCTTGGGCCGCTCAGGTGGATCCGGTGTGCGCCGAGCTCCAGGGCAAGATCAGCACGCTCGGCGAGAATCCCGAGCAGCAGGCGGCCGATGTGGAGGCCGCGGTCCTGCGCATGAAGGCCGCTGCCTATCCCCGTGACGACGACCAGCGCGCCGCGCTGTTCATCGCCGCCATGGAGAACCTGTACCTGTCGCTCCAGGACGTGCACCAGTCCCGTCTCGTGAACGACCAACCCCGGGCCCAGAGGGCCCTCGAGGGCGCCCAGGCCAACGCCAAGACCGCGAAGGACGCGGCCAAGGAGTACGGCCTGGTGGAGTGTGCCGAAGGCCTGTGATGACGGATGGCTGAGCCGGCGAGCGAACGCTCGGTGACATCGGCCGCGGGTTGGGGGGTGCTGCACCTCTTCTGCACCCGCGGGCCGTCCACCGACGCCGAAGCTGTGACGGCGGCCGTCAAGACCGCCCAGGACGGCGACCACCAGGTCGTCACCTTCGCCGTCCTCGGCCACAAGGCCGAGGTCGGGTTCATGGCTCTGGGCCCCGACCTGTGGCGCCTGCGCCGGCTCCAGGCCGACCTCACCGCCGCCGGCCTGGCCGTCGTCGACTCCTACCTCTCGATGACCGAGGTCTCCGAGTACGCCCAGGGCGTGCCACCCGAGCGCCTCGAGCCCCGCCTGCACCCCAAGCTGCCGCCCGAGGGCAAGAACGTCGTCTGCTTCTACCCGATGTCGAAGCGGCGCAGCGTCGCCGGCAACTGGTACATGCTCCCCTACGAGGAGCGGCGGGACATGATGGAGAGCCACGGTCGCAAGGGCCGTGAGTTCGCCGGGCGGGTGGTCCAGCTCGTCACTGGTTCGACCGGCCTCGACGACTGGGAGTGGGGCGTCACCCTCTTCGCCGCGGACCCCGCCGACCTCAAGCAGTGCGTCTATGAGATGCGCTTCGACGCCGCCTCGGCCATCTACGCCGAGTTCGGCGCCTTCATCACCGGGCTGGTGGCGCCGGTGGAACAAGTGTTGGCAGAAATAGGCCTGGGGTAGAAGCCCGGTACCGATCAGGAGGTTGGGATGGCGCGTCGTTCGCTTCGGTCCCTGTCCGTTCTCGCACTCGCAGCTCTGTTGCTCTCCGCCTGTGGTGACGACGGGGGTGACACGCAAACCGGTACCGGCCAGACGGGTGGTGACACCCGCACGTACGCCATCGCCTTCGTCGGGCCCCTCACCGGCGACAACGCCAACCTCGGGATCAACATCCACAACGGGGCCAAGGTGGCCGTCGACCAGGCGAACAAGGCTGGCGGGCCCAAGATCGAGCTCAAGCCCTTCGACACCCAGGGCGACCCGGCCCAGGCCACCACACTGAAGGAGCGCTTCGTCAACGACCAGTCGATCATCGGGATCGTCGGGCCGACCTTCTCGGGTGAGACCCGGGCCGTCATGCAGTCGCTGCAGGAGGCCAACTTGGTCATGGTCAGCGCCTCGGCCACAAACGCCGCGCTGCCGACCGCGGCGCCGAACCAGACGGTGTTCCATCGCCTCGTTCCCGACGACGACGTCCAGGGCAAGGGCGTGGCTGACTACGTGAGCAAGAAGCTGGCGGCCAAGCGTGCGGCCTACGTCCACGACAACTCCGAGTACGGCAAGGGCCTGGCCGACGGCACCCGCACGCTGATGGAGGGCGCCGGCGTTCCGACGGTGGCCAACGAGACCATCGACCCGCGGTCCCAGGACTTCTCGGCGGTGGTCAACCGGCTGCGGACCGCCAACCCGGACCTGATCTTTTACGGGGGCTACTACACCGAGGGCGGCCGGCTGCGGAAGCAGCTGGTCGACAACAACGTGCGCACCAGGTTTCTCAGCGGCGATGGCAGCCTGGACGCCGGCTTCGTCACCGCCGCCGGCGCCGCCGGCGCCGAGGGGGCGCAGCTGACCTGCGCGTGCAAGCTGGCCACGGAGGACGCCGGAGGCAAGCTCGGCGACTTCGCCAAGGCCTACCGGCAGCTGAACAGCGCCGTCCCCGGCACGTACTCCACCGAGGGCTACGACGCGGCCAACCTCCTCATCAAGGGGATCAAGGACGGCAAGACCGACCGCCGGGCGCTGCTCAACCACGTCGAGAACCTGGGCACGTACCAGGGCGTGGGCAAGGACATCAGCTTCGAGGCCAACGGCAACATCAAGTCGACGGGTGTGTTCGTGTACGAGGTCAAGGGCGGCAAGCTCACCGTCCTCGGGACCAGCGAAGAGCTCACGCGGTAGCAGCCGGCCATCGACGCCTGCTTCTCCTGCCTGGCGGACCAGTTCTGGCCCCAAACCGTCGATGGGCTGACGCTCGGCGCCATCTACGCCCTCATCGCTCTGGGCTACACCCTCGTCTACGGCGTCCTCCGGCTGATCAACTTCGCCCACTCCGAGATCTTCATGGTGGGCATCTTCGCCAGCCTGTTCGCCATGCACGCCATCGGGCTGGATCCCGCCGATCCAGCCCGCACCGGCGTTGCGCTCGTCCTCACCATCCTCTTCGTCATGGTGGTGGCCATGGCCGTCTCGGGACTGACCGCGGTGGCCATGGAGCGGGTCGCCTACCGGCCTCTGCGCCGGCGTAACGCACCGAGGCTGGCGTTCCTCATCGCCGCCGTCGGCCTGTCGTTCATCCTCCAGGAGCTCTTCGCGCTGCGCTACGGACGCAACCAGCTCGGCTTCCCCCGGGTGCTGGAGAAGGAGCAGCTCTTCTCGCTCGGCGGGGCGAACGTGCGCACGGACAAGGTGCTGGTCGTCGTGGCCGCTTTGCTGCTGATGATCGGACTCGACCGGTTCGTCTCCCGCTCTCGCCTGGGGCGGGGCATCCGGGCGACGGCGCAGGATCCCTCGACGGCGGCGCTGATGGGGGTGGACATCAACCGGGTGGTGGCGCTGACGTTCCTGCTCGGCGGGCTGCTGGCAGGGGCGGCGGGCACGCTGTTCGGCATCTTCTTCGAGGCGGCGCGGTACAACATCGGCTTCCTGCCGGGGATCAAGGCGTTCACGGCTGCAGTGCTGGGTGGGATCGGGAACATTCGAGGCGCGTTGTTGGGCGGCTTCCTGCTCGGGTTGCTCGAGAACTGGGGGGCGACGGTTCTCGGCGGTGAGTGGAAGGACGTCTTTGCCTTCTCCGTCTTGGTCCTGGTACTGCTGTTCCGTCCGACTGGGCTGTTGGGTGAGTCTCTGGCGCGTGCTCGTGCGTAGGGCCCGGCGGGGCGGGTTCTCGCCGGTTCTGACGGTTCAGCGCTGGTGGACGGCGCAGACGCGGCTTGTGCGCATCCTTCTTGCACTTGCCTGCCTTGCTGCGGCTGCTCTTCTGCCGTTGGGACTCTCGCCGTACTGGCAGGGGGTCCTGTTCTTTCCTGTCGGCGTGTACGTCTTGCTGGCCTTGGGGCTGAACATCGTGGTGGGGCAGGCGGGGTTGCTGGACCTGGGGTACGTGGCCTTCTATGCGGTCGGGGCCTACACGACGGCCATGTTCACGACCTCCGGCGGGCTGTCGGGATGGGCGGCGCTACCTCTGGCCATCGTCTTTGCTGCGCTCGCCGGCGTCCTGCTGGGGGCGCCGACGTTGCGGTTGCGGGGCGACTACCTGGCGATCGTCACGTTCGGGTTCGGGGAGATCGCCCATACCGTCGCCCGGAACTCGGCGGCGCTGGGTGAGGCGCGGGGGATCGCCAACATCCCCCACCCCGCCGGCGGTTTCCGGTTGTCACCGCTTCCCTATTACGAGCTGACGCTCGGGGCCATCGTGCTGACGGTGCTGATCATCGTCCGGCTGTCGCGGTCTCGCGTGGGGCGGGCATGGGCCGCCATCCGGGAGGACGAGGACGCCGCCGAGGCCATGGGAGTGCCGGCGTTCAAGATGAAGCTGTGGGCGTTCGCGGTCGGGGCGGCCATCGGCGGCCTGGGTGGGTGGCTGTACGCCTCCCGGGTGAGCTTCATCAACCCGGACAACTTCCTGTTCTTCCTGTCGCTGATCATCCTGTCCGCGGTCGTCATGGGCGGGATGGGGTCGATCACCGGGGTCATCGCCGGCGCCTTCGCCATCGCTTTCATCCCCGAGTACCTGCGGGAGGCGGCGGCCGGCGAGACCCTCACCCGGTGGTTGAACACCCTCATCGGCGGCAACGCCGGCGACATCACCGAGTACCGGGTGCTGCTTTTCGGCGTCGCCCTTGTGGCCGTGGTGGTGTTCCGGCCCCAGGGCCTGTTCCCCAGCCGCCGGCGGGCGGCCGAGCTCGGCGCCGCCGTCCTGGGCTCCGATGACGACCTGCCCGCGCTCACGTCGGTCGACGCCACCGCGGTGCACGAGCCCGTAGACCTGAGCCGGGACGGGCAGGTGGCCGGCGAGCCACTGCTGGAACTGGACGGCCTGCGGGTGGTGTTCGGTGGGGTCGTCGCTCTCGACGACCTGGACCTCACGGTGGGCCAGGGCGAGATCGTCGCCGTCATCGGGCCCAACGGCGCCGGCAAGACCACGTTCTTCAACGCCATCACCGGCGTCTCCCGGGCCGAGGCCGGCGCCGTGCGCCTGGCCGGCAGCAAGCTGGGCGGGCGCTACCCGCACGAGCGGACGGTGGCCGGGCTGGCCCGGACTTTCCAGAACATCCGGCTATTCCCGGAGATGACCGCGCTGGAGAACGTGATGGTGGGAGTCGACGCCCGCCATCGCACCAGTGTCCCCGGTGCCATCCTCGGCCTTCCCCGCCACCGGCGGGAGGAGCGGGAAGCGGCGGAGGAGGCCCGCCGGCTGCTCGCCCTGGTCGGCATCGCCCACCGGGCCGGCGACGTGGCCCGGAACCTGCCCTACGGCGACCAGCGCCGCCTGGAGATCGCCCGGGCCGTCGCCACCCGGCCCCGGATCCTGCTGCTCGACGAGCCGGGCGCGGGCATGAACCAGACCGAGAAGCGGGGCCTGGTCGACCTGATCCGCCGCCTACGCGACACCGGCCTGACGATCGTCCTCATCGAGCACGACATGGGCTTGGTCATGGGCATTTCCGACCGCGTCGTGGTGCTGGACTTCGGCGAGAAGATCGCCGACGGCCGGCCGGCGGATGTCCAAGCCGACCCTCGGGTGATCGAGGCCTATCTGGGCGCCCCTACCTAGGTGGCCTCGCTCCTCGAGCTCGACGATGTCGTCGCCCACTACGGCGGCGTCCAGGCCCTGAAGGGCGTGTCGCTGCGGGTGGAGGAGGGGGAGGTGGTGACCCTCGTCGGGGCCAACGGCGCCGGCAAGACGTCGACCCTCGCCGCCATTTCCGGCCTCCTGGCGCCCACGTCGGGGACGATCCGGCTGTCCGGGAAGGACCTGGCCGGTGTCCCGGCGCACGCCCGGGTGACCATGGGCATCTGCCAGGCGCCGGAGGGGCGACGTGTCTTCCCCGGCATGACCGTCATGGAGAACCTAGAGATGGGCGCCTACGCGCGGCGGGCCAAGCGGGCGGCGCTCAAGCCGGACCTCGACAGGGTCTTCGACCTGTTTCCCCGCCTGGCCGAGCGCCGTGAGCAGGCCGGCGGCACGCTCTCCGGTGGCGAGCAACAGATGCTGGCCATGGGCCGGGCTCTCATGGCCCGGCCCCGCGTCCTGCTCCTGGACGAACCGTCGATGGGCCTGGCACCGAAGCTTGTGACCCAGATCTTCGACATCGTGACCGAGATCAACGGCCAGGGCACGACCGTCCTGTTGGTCGAGCAGAATGCGGCCCAGGCCCTCCAGCGGGCCGACCGGGCCTACGTGATGGAGGCGGGCCGGATCGTCCGCAGCGACGACGCTGCCACCCTGCTCGACGATGAGTCGGTCAGAGCGGCGTATCTCGGCGGCTCGGTAACGTGAAGTCGCGGGACCGCTTCAGCTCGTAGAAGCCGGGGTTACGGGCCAGGGCGACGACGTGGTCCCAGAGTTGCGCCGCGGCCTCGCCCTTCGGTGCCGGCTCCATGACGGGGCCGCAGATGCCCACGTCGCCGTCGAGCACAAGGATCGGCACGCCGACGTCGTCGCCGACGACGCGGGTCGCCTCGTCCATCGACCAGCGGATCTCGGCGTCCCACCGCTCCTCGCCGGCGGCCGCCAGGTACCTGGGGTCGAGGCCGGCGGTCTCCAGCGCCGCGGCCACTGCGTCGAGCGAGCTGTCCTCCTGCCCGTGGAAACGGGCGCCGACCTCGGTGTAGAGCCGCCCGATCGGCTCGTCGCCTTGGTCGGCCCACACCGCCTCGACGATCCGCAGCGCGCCCTGCGCCGTCGACGCCGGCTTCTGGTTCTTGATGTCCAGGCTGTACGCCCGCCACCGGACGCTGACGTTGCGCTGCGGCGCCACCTCGAGCACCCAGCGCGACGTTCGCCACGTCCAGGGGCACCCGGGGTCGAAGAAGAAGTCTAGAGACGTCAAGACAGGAGGAGCCTAAACGCCGGTACGGTGGACGCCGTGATCGATGTCCTCCGTCAGCGGCTGCGCGAGCTCGACCGGGTGGCGGTGGCCTTCAGCGGTGGCGCCGACTCCGCCTTCCTGGCGTGGGTGGCCAACGACACGCTGGGGCCCGAGCGCGTGCTGGCGGTGACCGCGATCTCCCCCTCGCTGGCCGGCGAGGAAGCCGCCGACTGCGCGTCGCTGGCCGAGGAGTGGGGCCTGCGGTGGGCGCCGGTCGACACCGATGAGCTGGACCGGCCCGAGTACGTCGCCAACGGCACCGACCGCTGCTACCACTGCAAGACCGAGCTGATGGATGCCGTTCGCCCCCTGGCCGCAGCCGAGGGCGCCACCGTCGTCCTGGGCGTGAACGTCGATGACCTGGGCGACCACCGGCCCGGCCAGGCGGCCGCCGGCGAGCGGGGGGCAGTGTTCCCTCTCGTCGACGCCGGCTTCACCAAGGCCGCCGTCCGCCAGGCGTCCCGCGAGCTCGGGTTGCGCACCTGGGACAAGCCGGCGGCCGCATGCCTGGCCTCACGCATCCCCTACGGAACGCCGGTGACCCTGCGGACGCTCGACGGCGTGGGCCGGGCCGAGGCCGCCCTCCACCGGCTCGGGTTCCGCCAGGTCCGGGTGCGCCACCACGGCGAGGTGGCCCGGGTCGAGGTCGAGCTCGACGACCTGCCGGCGGTCCTGCGGCGGCGGGAGGAGGTCGTGGTCGCAGTCAAGGGCGCCGGCTACCGGTGGGTCTCCCTCGACCTCGAGGGCTTCCGCTCCGGCAACCTCAACCCCCGCTGACCCTCAGCCGCCGACCGTGTGACGTGACGGGGCCTCAGGCCCCGTACTTCGCGAGGCGGCCGGCGACATTCAGCATGATCGGCATGAGCTCCCGGGCCGGGCGGCGCCCAAGGGCGCCATGTATGCAGTAGCGCTCGCCGAAGCGCTCGGTCTGGTCGCGGCCCACCTGCTCGCCGTGCAGCAGGACGGGCACGGAGTGCCACGAGTGGGCCGCCATCTGGCTGGGGGTGGCGTGGTCACCGGTGACGGCCACCACGTCGGGGTTCATGGCCATGAGCTGGGGGACGACGGCATCGAGGCCCTCGATGGCGGCCACCTTTCCGTCGAAGTCGCCGTCCTCGCCGGTGGAGTCCGACGGCTTGTGGTGGAAGAAGAACAGGTCGTAGTCGTCCCAGTGCTCCTTCAGCAGCAGGATCTGCTCGTCGATCGTGGTCGGCGGGCCGACGACGTCCATGCCCACCAGGCGGCCGATGCCCCGGTACATCGGATAGATGGCGTCGGCGGCGGCCCGCAGGCCGTAGCGCTCCTGGACGGTGGGGAGCTGGCGGTGCGAGTCGAGGCCACGCAGGAGAATGGCGTTGGCCTTGGGCTGCTCGGCGAGGATGTGGCGGGCCTGGCGGTCGATCTCGGCGACCACCTCGGCGGTGTGGGTGGCGGCCCGGGTCTGAGCCATTGGGGCGAGGGGGGCGCAGCCGGTCTTCTGGGGGTCGGTGTCGTCGACGTGAGGGTCGAGATCGGCGCCCCGGAGCACAACGAGCACCCGGTGCTGGGCCTCGTGGACGAACAGCACCTCGACGTCGGGCACCGAGACGCCCTCGTTGAGGCGGCGGACGACCTCCAGCGCCTCAAGGTCGGGTAGCCGACCGGCCCGGCGGTCGGTGATGATGCCCTGCTCGTCGATGGTGGCTAGGTTGCCCCGGGCGGCGACGTCGCCGGGGTTGAGGTGCACGTCGAGGCCGGCGGCCGACAGTGCCCCCCGGCCCAGGTGGTAGTCGAACGGGTCGTACCCGAAGAGCGAGAGGTGAGCGGGGCCGGAGCCCGGCGTGATGCCAGGCCCGACGGGATCGAGCAGGCCGGTCATGCCGGCGCCGGCCAGCTCGTCGAGGTTGGGGGTGTCGGCCTCCTCCAGTTCCGTGCCCCGGTTGGCCGTGGCGAACCCCCCCAGGCCGTCGAGGACGACCAGCAGGATCTTGCTGGTCGACGGTTGAACAAGGGTGGCTAGATCGAACGTCATAGTCCCTCCAGCGTAGGGGGTCGCCGGAGGCGCTCCGTCAGGCCGGCGCCGGCTCTATCAGGTAGCCACGGGAGCGGACGGTACGGATGGCCAGGCCCACGGGGGTCAGCCGCCGGCGGAGACGCAGCACGTGGACGTCGAGAGCGTTGCGGCCCGGGGCGCCGGCGGGCCAGCCGGCCCGTATCAGCAGTTCCCGGCTGGTGACCGCGCCCAGCCGCTCGAGTAGGGCCTCGGCGAGCCGGGCCTCGAGTGGGGGGAGTGCCACCCAGGCGCCGTTGACCCGCAGCACGCCGAAGTCGTCCAGCACCGGGCCGGTGGGGGCGCGGCCGTTGTGGCCGTTCATGGGCTGATGGTTCTGGCTGCGGATGGCCAGGGCGTTCACCCGGGCCCTCACCTCGGCTTCCTCCGCCGGCACCCGGATCCAGTCCTCCAGGCAGTCGCCCACCTGTGGCAGCTCCTGGCCGTCGGGAACGAGCAGCAGCCGCGGCTTCCCCGCTTGGCTGATTCGGGACCGCCGGGACTCTTCCTCCGGCCACTTGACCATGGCGACGTCCATCGCTGACGACCATAGGGACGGAACGTTGCCGCGGTGTTTCGCCCGGGTGAACTACCGGTCGCGGCGCCGGCGGCCGGCGCCGGCGGTAAGGTGGAGCACCTCGCGGGCGTAGTTCAGAGGCAGAACATCAGCTTCCCAAGCTGAGAACGCGAGTTCGATTCTCGTCGCCCGCTCGCACAAAAGCCCTGGTCAGAGGGCATATTGACCACCCTAGGGCGCCTTTGTCGAAGGCGACATTGCCGTTTGGGCCACAACGGGCCACCGCTGGGGCCGCTGTGTTCAACGGTCTCGCGAGCCCTCGCCGGCACCTTGGGCGCCGGGCCGCAGCTCGACCACCGTTGCGGGCTGGCGGTCGATGAGCGTGCCCAACACGGCCGCGATGGCCGCGTCGCGATCCCGGGTCGCATGCTGATAACGCAGAGCCGCCTCTGGTGAGTCGTGGCCCATTCGGTGCATGAGCTCCTTCGTGCTCGCCCCGGAGGCGGCCGTCAGCGTATTCGCGACATGTCGCAGGTCGTGGAAGTGAAGCTCGGGCATCCCCATGTGGGCTCGTGCCTTGGCCCACTTGGCCTGCCAAACGTGGTTGCGTAGCGGGCCACCCCGCTCGCCACAGAACACCACGCCGTCTGGGCCGGGCTGGGCGAACTGAGCCAGGTGGGTTTCGATCTCCGGGATCAGCTGTACCGGGATCGAGATGGTTCGTCGCCCGGCGTCAGTCGGGGGTTCGCCTGTGAAGACGGTGCCGTCCTTGAGCTGCTGGCGCTGGTCCGCAACTGTCACCGTGTTGTGCAGCAAATCGATGCGAGACCTCGTCAGTCCGAAGAGCTCCCCTCGGCGCAGGCCCAGAAATGCCGCCATGAGGACGAGTGTTCGGTAGCGCGGGGCCACGATGTCGGCGAACTCCCACACATGCGTTACCGAGATCACGGGCCGCTCGGGGGCGTGCTCGGTGCCCGCCCCTTTGACCACGCAAGGGTTGCGGGCGAGCAGCTCATCCACGGTGGCTGTGGCGAGAATGGCGTGGAGGAGCCGGTAGGCCTTGGCCGCCGTCGACCCTCCCACCGACTCGACGTCAATCATCCGGGAGTGCCACCGTCGGATGATCGAAGGTGTGAGCTTGCCAAGTTCAAGGTCGCCCAGGGCAGGAACGATGTGCAGACGGACCAGTCCCTCGTAGAGCTCCTGGGTCCTCGGTCGAAGCCGGCGGTCCTCCAGCCAGGAGTAGGCGTAGTCAGCGAGCGTGACGCGGCCTCGCGCCGGATCGACCCAGCCACCCCTCGTCTGGTCGGCGAGGGCGAGGGCAAGAGCCCGGTCGGCGTCGCCCTTGGTGGCGAAGGTTCAGCCCGACCAGCCGCCCGCTGAGGGGGTCTCGGATCCGGGCCTGCCAGCGTCCGGAGTCCCGTCGCCTAACGCTTCCGGCCACTCTGCGATTTGTCACCTGGCCCCCGTTCTCTCGCCTAGCAGGGCGACGACGACGGTACATTCGAGGCCACCGATGCGTCGAGCATTTGGGCCTTCGACGGCCCGTGCGGTCTCCACCGCAGTGCCGTCAGGCTTCGGGGCGGGACGCCCCGCCGTCGCCTGCCCCCGTGCCTGGGCAAGCTCGTGTCGTAGCAGCCTGATCTCATCGATCAGCTCGCGGATTA
This sequence comes from uncultured Acidimicrobiia bacterium, assembly GCA_963768975.1. Taxonomy (GTDB): domain Bacteria; phylum Actinomycetota; class Acidimicrobiia; order Acidimicrobiales; family AC-14; genus CADCTB01. Next base: position 82,270 of record CAVYKB010000016.1, read on the forward strand.
CCTTGGCTCGCATCGTCTTCTCGCCGCCGAACCCGTCGGAGTCGTAGAGGGACGCCAGCCTTTCCTCGGGTATATGCGAGCCCCTGACCACGGGGAGCGAACTTATGTTCGGCAGTGTCGGCCGTCAATAATAATCGCCTCCAGAAGGCTGGACGACCTTCGCGCCCGCGCTTCGAGCTGCTCTACCGGGGCGGCGCAGTAGGGTTAGCCGGCATGTTCGGGGGCGCCTCGGCCAACGCGATGCGGTGCGGCGTCGACCTGTGGCCATAACCTCCCCGCGTCACTCAACGGCACCGGTGGGCTACCCGATGGTGCCGACACGACTCCTTCAGGGACGCGCATTATGGGTGCCGGGGCAGGGGCGCCTCACGTTTCGCGATACGATATTGTGATGTGGAGATCTACGGTTCAGCCCGAAAGCACGGGGTCGCCGACGACGACATCGCCCATGCAATCGAGCACGCCCTTGCCGTCGGAGAGCAGGCGGACGGCAAAGTGCTCTACCTCGGGCCGGATCGAGCCGCCAAGTTGCTTGAGGTGGTCTCCGTTCTACGCGACGACGGAACCGAAGTCGTGATCCACGCCATGCGCATGCGTCCCAAGTACGAACCGTTCCTGCGCGGTGGAGGGGAGTTTGATGCCTGACAGCACGTCCCACGGTCGATCGGTCGCCGGCGTTGAGCTGACCGACGACGTTCTGGAGAAGATGGCCGACGAAGCCGAGGCCGGACTCGACATCCCCAAGCTTCGGCGTCGGCCAGGGCGGCCGGCCATGGGTTCGGGTCCTGCCGAGTCGCTGCCCGTACGCCTTGATCCGGAGCTGCGGCTTGCGCTCGACGAACGCGCCGCAGCCGACAACACCACGGCGTCCGACATCGTCCGCGAGGCCCTCCGCCGATACCTCAAGGTGAGTTGATCCCAGGTCGGACGGGCTTGTCACACACGTCGGCGGATGTCCCACAAAGACGCCGACGGCCGCTCACATGGCCGTCACAGAACGCCGGACTGAGGACTCGAGCTCCGCGCTCGAAGTGACCGAGGAGAGAACACGGTGTCAGATTCACCTCGAAGGACGGAACGGCAACAATGGCGGCGGTGTTGGGAATGGGAGGTTCGCCGCGGAGCACTGAGGCTTTGAACACGGTCGCCGCCACTCCGCAGGACCACCACCTCGCATACGCCCGGGCCCGGCGACTGAACCGTCGTCCCATGCCTGCCACTCGATCCGGACGGGCCAACCTTCGCCGGCATCTGCCGCCTGCGCCTTGATCCAGACGGACAACATTTCGCCACCTCCCGGTGCTCCTGGCGCTGTCGGCGCCCGGGGACGGGCTTCTCGCCTGGGTCGAGGGGGAGGCGGCGCCGGCCGGCGGGCGGGCGGGCGCCGGCGGCCTGGCTATGCTCCGCCGCTGCGACCATCCGGCGGATGTCGTCAGGCTGGCCCCGCTCGCCACGCAGCGCAGGCAATGGCGGCGTGTAGCGTCAGCGGCTTCGGGGTGGGCGTACCCACCCCGGAGCCATGACCGATGCGAGCGAGGGCGCTGGTTACCAGCCTCCTCGGGCATTCCCCCACCGTCACAAGGTCTTGTCCGCCGTGCTGGCGCTGTGCCTGGCCCTGGGCGGCTCGTGGGGTGTGCGGCTCTGGCAGCTGCGTCGCTCGGTAGGCCAGTACCGCTCCTTCTGGTCGGTGGCGCGAGGCGAGTCGGGGGGCATCCTCTACGTGGCCCTCGGGGACTCCACCGCCCAGGGGATCGGTGCCAGCGGCCCGGAGCGCGGCTACGTGGGACTGCTGGCCCAGCGACTGCGCGCCACGACCGGCCGTCCGGTCCAGGTCCTGAACCTCAGCCGATCAGGGGCTCGCATTCACGACGTCGTCGTCGAACAGCTCCCCCGCCTGGCCGGGTTGGCGCCCGACCTCGTCACCGTGGCGGTCGGAAGCAACGACCTGAAGCACTACGCCGCGACGCGGTTCCGGGCCGACATTGACGCCCTGGTCGCGGGGCTGCCGTCCGGGACCGTGGTCGGCGACGTGCCCTGGTTCATGCATGGCGGAGCGGGGCGCAGGTCGGGCGAGGCCGCTGACTATGTCGCGGCCCGGGCCGGCTCCCGCGACCTGCCCGTCGCCCGCCTCCACAAGGCCATGCGGGAAAGAGGCTGGAAGAGCATGTTCACTGACTTTGCCGCCGACTGGTTCCACCCCAACGACCGCGGCCATCGGGTGTGGGCGGACGCCTTCTGGACAGCGATCAACCAAGCTGGCCCTGGCCAGGCACGGCGAAGCAGCCGGCTCCCAGGGCCGTGAAGAACGGCTTGGAGCGAGCTCAGCGCTCCGGTACAAGCTCCGGCGGTACGACCGCGTAGGGCCATACGCCGGCGCCAGCATCCACATCGGTGCCGAGCGGCCGGCCGGTTGCGAACGCCTTCTCCACCTTCTTTCGAGCCGAGTCCTCATCGAAGGCGTGAACGATGAGCTTGGCCTCGATCTCGACAACGAATGGCCGCTTCTGCTTGGGCATGGTCCAGGTATACATGTTCGGCATGGCAGGCGGCGAGCGCACCCGATCATGGCGCATCCCGACACGTCCGGCGCGGCGAAGGGCGCCCTGCACCGACCAGTGCGGCCTGCAAGTCCGCCGTTCGAAGCGCCCATAACCCCGAGCACCCCTTCGCCCGACCGGGCGCCCAGAACGCCGGCGTTGTCACGCGCCTTCAAGGCTCAAGTCCCGCAGGACGCGCCTCACCTGGTAGAGGTCCGACACGGAGCGACCCCTCCAGCGACTTTCGGCGTCATACCGGAAATCAGTACCGAACGGCGTCTCCAGGAGCACCGCCGTCATCCCTGCCGAAGTGGCACCGCTCAGCTCAGCACTGCTTCCATCGCCCACGTAGAGGCACTCCTCGGGGGCGACGCCGAGCTTGCGACTGATGTCGCGGTAGCCGGCCGGATGGGCTTCCTTTGGCCGACCTCACACGAGAAGGTGACGGCATCCACCACAGCCGAGTACGGGAGCGATGGCCATAACTCGGGAGTTTCGGCGGTGCAGTCAGTGAGCACGCCGATCGCGTACCCGTCGTTGCGGATCGCCTTGATCACGTCCAGGGCACCGGCTCGGGGCGCAACCGTTTGTCGGGTCTGTTCGTGGCGCATGGCCATCACTTGGTCGAGCCGGCTGGGCTGGGGTCGCAGCCGAGTTGTGTCGCCAGCGCGGAGAACGTCGCACGTGCATCTCCCATCCGGCCGGCTACGCGCTCAGTGAACGTCGCCCGCATCGGAACCTGTCAAGGAATTCGAGACGATTCGTCAGCCGTTCTTCTGTGCGTCTGTTTCGATCGTCGGCTTGTTGATCCACGCCACCGTCGGCAGCTTCGGCGGCGATGGGCGGCGGTGGCGGAACCGGGCCGGGTTGGCGGCGTAGGCGGCATCGAGGGTGACGGCGTGCCGGGTACGGATCTCCGTCGCCGTGCCGTAGTGCACAGAGGCCGGGGTGTGCAGGCCGATGCCGGAGTGGGGACGCTTCTCTTGGGTGGCGGCACGTGGTTGACGAGAAGCTCGCGGTCTTCGCTGGTAGGAGTGGTCGCCGTTCCCTGGTGACGAGCACGACACCTGTGGTGCACGTAGGCCGGCCCGCATCACGTCCGGTGGGCCCCGTTGAGACGGGTCATGAGCTCGCGGTTCGCCCGTCGGGCGGCGGTCAGCTCCTCGGTGCGCTCATCGAGGTGTATCCGCAGGTCGGCGACCTGGGCATCGAGCGAGGTAATTCGCTGTTGGAGGCGGTCGATGTCGTCGGGCGCGCCGAGCCCGGAGTCCTGCCATGTCCGCTCGCCTAGCAGCTCAGACAGCCGGCGTTCGGGTGCCGTACCGAGCAGCGAGGCGTGCGGCCCGATGCGGGCCGCGTGGAGGTCAGACTCCAGCGACGCTCTGGTGACGACGAACGAAGCATCCGGCGACGCCGAAAGCTGGACCTCGAGCTCGTGCAGCTTTCGAGCAGGTCGCGGTGGCGGTAGAGGAAGGTCCGGTCGACACCGGCGTGGCGGGC
>CAVYKB010000017.1:0-21030 GCA_963768975.1 uncultured Acidimicrobiia bacterium
AAGAGCGGTGTCCTGGGCCGCTAGACGATGGGGGCCGGTCCCTATGGGACCCTCATCGTAGCTGCCACTCGGTGCCCTCGGCGGTGTCGCGTACCTCGACGCCGGCGGCGAGCAGGCGATCCCGCAGGGTGTCGGCGTCGGCGTAACGGCCGCTGGCGCGGGCGGACCGGCGGGCGTCGAGGAGCGCCTCGACGAACGGGGCGACCGCCGATCGGGGATCCTGCAGCCCGACCTCGGCGGCTTCGCCCAACCGGACGATCATGGCCCGGAGGGTGGCCCGGCCACGCTCCATCAGGCCCGACTGGGTGGTGTCACGCGACCAGTCGTGCAGGAGGTCGTCGAGCTCGAGCGCGACCTTGACCGCCGCGGGACCGTCGCCAGCGCGCAGTGCGGAGGAGAAGGCCTGCTCGGAACGCTCGATATCGGCGGTCAGCGGGTCAGTACCGCCAGCATCCGGCGCCGGCGCAAGAACGGGCGCCGGCGCCCCGCCGTCCTCGGTCCCTGCCAGCTCGGCGATGGGCACCGTGGTGCCGGTTGCGATCGCCGACATGCGACCCTGCCGGCGCACCGTCACCGATCCGAGGCCGGCCACCGTGGCGGTCCCCGCGTCGAGGTCCATGATGCAGGCCGTGTGCTCGTCGACGCCCAGGATGAATACCCCGTCGGGCAGCAGGGACTCGAGCATTGAGAGCCGGCGCTCGCCCATGTAGCAGTAACGGGTGTCGTGGTTGCCGCCCTCCGCGTTGTTGAAGTGGGGAACGACGACCGCCGGTAGCCCGACCTCGGCCATGAGGTTCATGCCTTCGAGCCACCTGACGCCCTCGCCCACCTTGTAGATCTCATAGACGGGCAAGGCGAACGGCCCGAGCGTGCACGCTGCCGCGCTGGCGAAGGTCACGCACCCGCCGGCCCGCAGCTTCTGCGCAAGCACCGCCGGCACCTGGCTGCCAGCCCATTGGGCCAGGGCGTAGGAAGGGCTTCCCGGGCCGGCGAACACATACGCCGCCTCCCGCAGCCGTGCGAGCGTGGTCTCGTACGCAAGAGGGTCGGCGCCCTCGGCGACTCGGAACGGCGCCACCGTCAGCTCCCGCCGGACGCTCTCTCCGAAATAGGCGAGCGCCTTGGCCGAGATGTCGTCGGCGTTCTCCTGGAACCCGAACGGGGTGTCCAGCATGACCGCCGGCCCCGGACCGACCCGTTCGAGCAGGTCCCGGTGGACCTTGCTCATTGTCGGGCTGGTTTCTCCGGAGCCCATGATGACCAGCAGCCGTGCCATCGAGCTCATCTTAGATAGCCCTGCACATTTTTAGAAGCTGGCGTGGAGCAGGTCGGCCAGCTCGGCGGGGTGCTGGGCGTGAAGATCGTGGTCGCCGGGCGAGAACCACGCGACCCGGACGTGCGGGCACTCGGCCACGAGCTCGACCTCCATGGCTCGCTTCTGCTCCGTCCATGCGTCGTCCGTGTCGGCCATCACAAGGAGTACGGGGACAGCGACCTTCGGGATGACGGTCGATGGCCGGTGCTCCCACAGCGACCGGAGGATGCGGAGGTGATTGGCCAGGCTCAGCCACGGGCGGACGGTTCCATCGGACAGGTGCTCGAAGTTGGCCATGCTGGCCTCGATCGCCCAGTCCGACCATGACGGATGGCCGCTGCGCATCCACCCCTCCACCGTGGCCGCTGGCGTGCCGGCCAAGGGCGGCGGCGCCAGCGCCACCTTGCACCGGCCCCAGTCCGGCCACTGCCGGGCCAGCTCCAGGGCGCCACCGTCGACTCCCACCACGCCGGCGACCCGCTCGGCCGCCCGAACCGCCAGGTCCACCACGATGTTCCCGCCGGTCGACTGGCCCGCCAGCACGGCCCGTTCGAAGCCCACCGCATCCAGAACGGCCAGCAGGTCCGAGCCCAGCGTGGCGAAGTCGTAGCCATGGTCCGGCTTGTCGCTGCCGCCATGGCCCCGGAGGTCGACGGTGGCGACGGAGTGGCCCAGGTCGTGCAGCCGAGCGGCCGTGCCTTCCCACAGCCGGCGGTTCGACGACAGCCCATGGACGAGCAGGAACGGGACGCCGGCGCCGCCGGCCCGGACGTCGCACTCGAGGGCCACCCCCTCGTCGACCGCAACCCTCACGCCGCGCCCGCTGCCATGCACTGACCGTATGCCACGCCGGCCGGCATCTACGCTCGCCTTGTGCTCGCCGCCCTGGCTTCGGCCGCCGCCGGCTACCTGATCGGGTCCATACCCTGCGCCGACACCGCAGCCCGGATCGCGAGTGGCGGCCGGACCGACCTCCGCCAAGGCGGCACCGGCAACCCCGGTGCGGTGAACGCCATGCACCTGCTCGGCACGTGGTGGGGGTCCGGGATCCTCGCCGCCGACGCAGCCAAGGGGGCGCTGGCCTGCGCGGCCGGCCGGCGCCTCGCCCAAGCGACCGGGGCCCACGTAGCCGGCACCGCGGCCGTCATCGGCCACTGCCTCCCCGTCTGGAACGGCTTCCGGGGCGGCAAAGGGGTGGCCGTCAGCCTCGGCCAGTGCGCGGCGACGTTCCCCGCCTACATGCCCATCGACCTCGGTGTGGCCTGGGCGGTGGGCAAGTGGACCGGCCGCACGCTGCCGGGGACTGCGGTGGCCTCGGCGACCTGGGTCACCGCCGGCGTCTTGTGGTGGCGCAGGGGTTGGCCCAACGGGTGGGGGCCAGCGCCCAGCGCCGCACTGCCGATCTCGGCCGCCGCCAGCAGCGCGGTGATCATGTACAAGTTTCTGACTGCAGAAATTCGACCGTGATCGGCCCGGGCGGCCGGTCCAACGAACACTCACTGGGACGCACTCCCGCAGGGAGTACCGACCAGTGATCGGGCTGGTCACCGACTCCAACGCCCAGCTCCCGCCCGAGCTGGCGGAGCGGTACCGGGTGGAGGTCGTCCCCCTCTCGGTGACCGTCGACGGGGAGGAGTACCTCGAGGGGATCGACCTCGACGCCACCGAGTTCTACGCCCGGTTCCGCACCGGGCGCCCGACCGTGTCGACCTCGCAACCCAGCCCTGGCCGGATCGCAGCGGCGTACGAGACCGCCGCCATGCGTGGGGCGACGGAGATCCTGTCGGTCCACATCGGCTCGTCGGTCTCCGGGACGGTGAACGCCGCCCGGCTGGCCAGCCAGGTGTCACCGGTACCCGTCCGGATCGTCGATACCGGGACCGCGTCCTTCGCCGTGTCGCTGTGTTTGTGGGAGGCCGCGGAGGCAGCCGCCGGCGGCGCATCGCTCGAGGAAGCGGCGCGAGCGGCCGAGCGGGTGGGGGCGACCGTCGGCAACGTCTTCGTGGTGGGCGCCCTCGACTCCGCCCGAGCCGGCGGGCGCCTCGCCGGCGACGTGGCCGCGTCGACCACGACCATCCCGGTGCTCACACTCGCGGGCGGCGTCATGCGGGAGGTCGACCGCTGTGACGGCTTCCGGTCCGCCGCCGGCGCCATGGCGGGGTTCATACAGGCCGCCGGCACCCGCCTCCGGGTGGGCGTGGGAGTCTCCGACCCGGGCACCCTGCCCCTCGTCGAAGCCCTGGAGGAGCAGCTCCGGGAGGCCGACGAGGTCCGCGAAGTGGTCCGCTACGTCATCGGGCCCAGCGTGGGTGCCCATACCGGACCCGGCACCGTAGGAGCGATGTTCGCACCCGGGTAGCGGTCTACGTCAGGATGGCGATGACAGACACCTCGGAGCGCCGGCGGCACCACGAATTAGTCGGAGAGCGCCTCGATGATCTCGCCCTGCAGGTAGGTCAGGTAGTCGTAGACGGCGAAGGCCGGCGCCCGGGGGTCGCGGCGGCTGCGGGGCCGCTCGTCGCCGTCCTCGGTGACGCCGAGACGGACCCCGAGCACCAGGCGGATGTGGTTGAGCGCCCGCATCCACGCCAGCAGCTGTGCCTCGTCGAGGTGGTCGGCGCCGGCGGTCTCTTCCAGGACGGCAAGGGCGCCGAGGTGGGACTCGAGGAGCTGGTCGTGGGCCAGCAGCCGGAACTCGGCCTGGCGCTCCTCGTCGTCCGGGTAGGCGGCGGGGAACAGCCGGTCGACGGCCTCGTCCTCCCCCGGCTCGATGGACGTGGCCCGGTCGACGAGCACCTCCCGCAGGCTGGGCCCGACGGAGCGGAGAATGTCACGCTCGTCGGCCGGGATGCGCAGGTCGAAGCCGCCGGCGAAGTTGCGCTTCACCCGTCGACGGATCACGACTCGTGCTCCATGGTGGCCCACAGCCCGTGCTCGTGGAGACGGAAGACGTCGAGCTCCGCCTTCTCCCGGGGCCCGCTCGAAACCACGGCCCGACCCTTCTCGTGCACGTCGAGCATGAGCTTGGTGGCCTTCTCCAGGCTGTAACCGAAAAGCTTCTGGAACACGAAGGTCACGTAGCTCATCAGGTTGATGGGATCGTTCCACACGATCACGATCCACGGCCGGTCGGGGGTGACGACATCGTCGATGTCGGGCTCCCGCACCTCGACCGGTGCGGTGGTCATCGCAAGCTGACAGCCACCGTCCACGGATCTACGCTACTGCCGCCGGGCTCCTCTCCCCTCTCGGCGACGGGCGTGCGGAAGGCGAGGTGGAGGCGCAGGACGGCCACCCAGGTGGCGGTGGCGCCGGCGACGTGGAAGCCGACGAGCAGCGCCGGCACGCCGGTGAAGTATTGGACGTAGCCCAGAGCGCCCTGGGCCACCAGCACGGCCAGCAGCACCTCGCTGCGGCGCAGGATGTCACCGCCGGCGCCGGCCTTGTGCAACCGCCAGAGGACGACCAATGTGACGGCCAGGAAGAGCATCACCGAGACGCCATGGAGCCGGGTGACGTCGGGCAGGAGGAATGGCAGGCGCTCGGCCTCCTCGTCGCCTCCGTGGGGGCCCGAGGAGGTGACGATGGTGCCCAGGAAGATGGTCAGGCCGGCGGCGGCCACCTCCAGGCGGCCGAGCGCCAGCAGGTCGGGGCCGACCGCAGGACGGGTGGGCCCCGCGGGACGACCAGCCCGGTGGTGGAGCACCACCGCGTTGGCGATGAGGACCATCGAAAGCAGGAAGTGGGCCATCACGAAGCCGGGCTTGAGCTCGAAATGGACGGTCAGCCCTCCGAGGACGATCTGGCCGAGGACTCCGACCACCAGCCCCAGCGACAGCTTCAGGAGGTCTGGACGCCGGGGCACCCTGACCAGCGATCCCAGCACGGCCAGCATCACCGCCACCGAGACCAGGCCGGTGATGGTGCGGTTCACGAACTCGACCATGGCGTGGTACTCCCACGGCGCCACCAACCGGTTCTCGGCGCACGTCGGCCAGTCGGGGCAGCCCAGCCCGGAGCCGGTAAGGCGCACGGCGGCCCCGGTGACGACGATGAACGCCAGTGCCAGCAGGGCGAAGAGGGTGACCTTGCGATAGGCGGGCGGGGTGAGGGTCGGCACTCGCATCTCGGGAGGCGATGGTAGGGCCGCGGGCCGGCGCCGGCGAAGCGGGCATGGCTTTGCCGCCCGGCGGGTACGGGGCAGGTATGCCCGACATCGACGAGCAAGCGGTCGAGGAAGAGAAGGAGGACCAGGTCCTCAAGCGCGAGGGGCTCGAAGAGGAGCTCATGCAGGAGGGCCGCTCCGAAGAGGCGGAGACCATCGCCGCCGTGGAGACAGGGGAGGAAAATCTGTGAGAGCAGCTCGAACCATGCGTGAGACCGGCCGTGAGCGGCGCGAGCTGGCCGCCGACGCCGGCTTCGGAGGCTTCTCGGTCACCAGCGTGCTGGCCGGCGTCCTGGTCGCCTACGGGGCCTTCGCCATCCTCGCCGGCCTGGCTGCCGCCGCCCTCGACGCCTTCGGGGACGACACCGACCTCACGACGAACTGGGAGACGCTGGGCACCACCGGTGGCCTGGTCGTCGCCGGCCTGCTGTTCCTGTCCTACCTCTTCGGGGGCTACGTTGCCGGCCGCATGGCCCGGCGCAACGGCCTGGCCCACGGGGCCGGCGTCCTGGTCCTCGGCATCGTGATCGTGGCGGCCGTCGCCGCCCTGGCCCGCTCCTCGGCCGACCCCGACGCCATCGCCAGCAATCTCCGGTCCCTGGGCATCCCCACCACGTCCGACGAGTGGGGCCAGGCGGGCACCGTCGCCGGCATCGCGTCGTTGATCGCCGTGGTAGTCGGCTCCCTGCTGGGTGGCGCGCTCGGAGAGCGCTGGCACGCCCGCCTGTTCGCCCGGGCCGTCGACCCCACCGTCGGCGCCCAGGCCCACGCCTCCCGCCAGGCGGAGGCGGCCCGCACCGAGGCCAACTCGGCGCTGGCCCGCTCCGAGGGCCGGGTGCGCGCCCACGAGCTGGAGCGCGATCGGGACCGCGACCGCACGATGGCCCAGGAGCGGGCCCTCGACGACGAGCGCGACCGGACCATCCAGCTGCGCCAGGAGCGCCGGGGCGACTGGGACGGCGACGGCGACCGCGACGACCGCGACCGTGACCACGAGCTCACGGCCAGCGGCTTCCGCAACGGCAACGAGACCGACGGCGGTCCCGTCCGCCGCATCGTTCGGCGCCGGTAAGACCCCGGCCTGCCCGGCGTGGACGAGCTTCAGGTGGCGCGCAGAGCGGGCTGCAGCTTGCGGTAGAGCGCATCGAGGTCCGGGCCGGCAGGGTCCACCTCAGCCCGTTCCCGTCTCCGTCCGGGCGTACTGGGTGAGGTAGAGCTCGCGGTACAGCCCGTCGCGGTCCACCAGCTCGGCGTGGGTGCCTCGTTCCACGATCCGGCCCTGGTCGACGACCAGGATCTGGTCGGCGGCCTGGATGGTCGACAGCCGGTGGGCGATGACCAGCGACGTGCGGCCGGCGAGGGCCTCGGCCAGGGCCTGCTGGATCAGCAGCTCCGTCTCGGAGTCGAGGTGGGCGGTGGCCTCGTCGAGGATGACGATGGCCGGGCTCTTGAGCAGCACCCGGGCCAGGGCCAGCCGCTGCTTCTCGCCGCCCGAGAGTCGGTAGCCCCGCTCACCGACGAGCGTGGCGTATCCCTCGGGGAGGGTGGCGATCAGGTCGTGGATCCGGGCGGCCCGGCAGACAGCCACCAGCTCCTCGTCGCTGGCGTCGGCCTTGGCGTAGCGGAGGTTGGCGGCCACGGTGTCGTGGAACATGTGAGCGTCCTGGGTGACCATCCCGATGGCGGCGGCCAGGCTCTCCGAAGTCAGATGCCTCACGTCATGGCCGTCGATGCGCACGGACCCGGCGGTCACGTCGTACAGGCGGGGCACGAGATATGACAGGGTGGTCTTGCCGGCGCCGGTCGGGCCCACCAGGGCCACCATCTGGCCGGGCCCGGCCACGAACGAGATGCCCTTGAGCACGGTCCCCGAGGCGTCGGCCGAGAGCGGCGCCGAGGCGTCGGCCTCCAGGGACGCGATCGACACGGTCGAGGGCGCCGGGTAGCGGAACCAGACGTCGTCATACTCGATCCGGCCCTTGGGGTCGACGAGGTCGTAGGCGCCCGGGGAGTCCTCGATCGGGTGGGGTGCGTCGAGCACCTCGAAGACCCGCTCGAAGCTGACGATCGACGTCATGATGTCGACCTGGGCGTTGGTCAGCCGGTTGAGCGGGTTGTAGATGCGGGTCACGTAGACGGCGAGGGCGGTCAGGGTGCCGAGCGTGATCGACCCGTCGATCACGAGCCGGGTCCCCAACCAGTAGATGCCCACCGTGCCGGCGGCCCCGAGGAGGGCGAGGGCAGAGAAGAACAGCCGGCCGTACATCGCCGTCTTGATGCCGATGTCACGGACCCGGCCGGCCCGCTCTGCGAACTCGGCGGACTCCCGGCGGGGCTGGCCGAAGAGCTTGACGAGGAGTGCCCCGGAGACGTTGAAGCGCTCGGTCATCGCCGCGTTCATGGTGGCGTCGAGGGCGAAGGACTCCCGGGTCAGCTTCTGCATCGTGCGGCCGACCCGGCGGGCTGGCAGCAGGAATACCGGTACGACCAGCAGCACCAGGACGGTGAGCCGCCACTCCAACTGGACCATCACGAACAGGGTGACCGTCAGGTCCAGGACGTTCTGCAGAACGCTGCCCAGGGTGCCGGTGAACGCCTGCTGGGCGCCCATCACGTCGTTGTTCATCCGGCTGATGAGCGACCCGGTCTGGGTCCGCGTGAAGAACGCCAGCGGCATGCCCTGCACGTGGTCGTAAAGCGCCTTGCGCAGGTCGAAGATCAGCCCCTCGGCGATGCGGGCCGACAGCCAGCGCTGGAGGATGTTCAGGCCGGCGTCGGCGAAGGCGAGCCCGAGGGCCAGCAGCGCCAGCGTGTCCAGGCCGTCGAGCTGCCGGGGAATGGCGTGGTGGTCGATGATGCTGCGGAAGACCAGCGGGGGAAGGATGCCGACGATCGAGGCGGCCAGGATGGTCAGGACGAAGGCGACGAGCAGGCGCCGGTAGTTCCGCGCGAAGGCCAGCACCCGGCGGATCACGGCCTTGTCCACGTTCTTGCCTGCGACCAGGTCAGGATCCCGGTTCATCCGGTGGTGGAAGCCGTACCCGTACCCGCGCATCGCCCCGCGAGGGTAGGTGGTTTACAGCAGGACGATGCGGCGGGCGATCAGGGTGCCCGGCGCACCCGGACGCCCGGTGATCTCCACGCCGGCCCGAGGCGCCAGATCGCCGGCGCCGGCCGGCGCACCACCCGGCCTCACGACCTCGGTGTCGGAGCTCAGGATGACGTTCGTCACGCCGCCCACCGGCGGGGCGAGCGTGACGACCCGGGCACTGGCGGAGTACACCCCGACTACGGCGCGCAGGGTCACCTCGGTCAGGGTGGTGGAGGTGCGGGTGGTCACTGGCCCCGAGCGGTACTCGCCGGAGGAGCAGGCGCCGAGGAGCGCCAGCGCAGCGGCAGCCAGCGGGACGCCGATCCGGGGGCTCAGATCTCGGCCGGACCCTTCGCCGCCTTCGTGGCCGGGGCCTTCTTGGCCGGGGCCTTCTTGGCCTTCGCCGCCGGCGCCTGGCCATTCCCCCCGGTCGGCTCCGCGTGGTCGTGCACGTGCGCCTCGCCGGCGTGCTCGCTGTCGAAGTTCTCGTGCGGGTGATGGCTGTGGTTCACCGCCGCATGGTCGTGCTCGTGCTCGTGGGACGAGCTGAGGTGCTCGAACCCGCCGGTCATCTCCCGGAAGTTGTGGGTGACGTGGTAGTGCCGATGGCTGTGAACCAGGGACTCGTGGTCGTGCGGCTCCCAGTTGCTCTCGATGTTGGACAATGTCAGCTCCCCTCGTCTGGGTGCTCCACTATGGCGCGCCACAGCGCACGGCTCCGGTTCTGGCCGCCATCTCGCCGATACCCGCCAGTACCACAAGACAAACGCTTGCGCCACGCGGTACCGTTGTGTCGGTGGTCACAGCGACTGCGGCGTGGCTGGACGAGACGGAGATGGGTGCGTGGCAGGCGTTTCTGCGCGCCAGCATCCGCCTCATGGACCGGCTCGACGCCGAGCTCGACGAGCACGGCCTCTCGCTGGCCGATTACGAGATCCTCGTCCACCTCTCCGGCGAGTCCTCCGGCGAGCTGCGCATGACCGAGCTGGCCGCCCGGACCCTCGTCTCACGTAGCGGGCTCACGCGCCGGCTCGACCGCCTGGTCGAGTCCGGGCTGGTCGCCCGGCGGAACTGCCCGACCGATCGCCGTGGCGTCTATGCGGTGCTGACCGACGAGGGGCGCGAGCGGTTGCAGCGCGCCGCCCCCACCCACGTCGAAGGGGTGCGGCGCCATTTCATCTCCCGGCTGGAGGGGCAGGACTTGGACGCCCTCACCGCTTCCCTCAACGCGGTCGTCGACAGCGCCGTCAGCCCGGTCTCGCCGGCCAGCCACTCCTGACCCCTTCAGATCCGGGGCAACGCCGCTGGCCCCGCCGGGCCGGGATCGGACTGCTCGTCACCGCGCTGGCGAGCTGGGTGTCCATCAACGCCTACGCAGCGGTGAAGATCGCCAGGGGCGGCGCCGACGCCCGGCAGACGCCCGATCCCTCCTCGGTCGGGCTCCGCTTCGAGCACGTGACCTATGGCGACGGGCTGCCGGCCTGGTATGTCGCTGGCGACCCGGGGCGGCCGGTGATCGTGGTCGTCCACGGCTACGGCGGCAACCGGACGGCGACAGTGGAGATTGGCCCGCCCTTCCACCGCCTGGGCTACGGGCTGCTCTTCATCGACCTGGGCTACGTGTCAGGCGCGCGGCGTTACGGCGGGGGGGGTCCTGAAGCCGCCGAGGTGGCCGAAGCCCTGCGCTGGGTGGACGCCAACGCCGGCGTGCCCGCCGTCGTGCTCGGCTTCTCGGGCGGGGCGCTGGCGTCGCTGACCGCCATCGCCCGGGGCGCCCGGCCGGCGGCCATCGTCTCCGACAGCGGCTTCCTCGGCTTCCGCAGCGTCGTCGCCTTCCGGGCCCACGTCCCCCGGCCCGTGACCAGCCTCCTCCCGGTCCTGTACCCCCTCGTCAGCGGCGGCGGCCAGGTGGTCGACCTCCGCCGAGAGCTCGACGACCGGAAGTTCGACGTCCCGGCCTTCGTCATCCAGGGCGCAAGCGACCGGACCACCCCGCCGGCCGACGGCCGCACGCTCGCCGCCCTCACTGGCGGCAGGCTGTGGATGCTGCCCGGCGTGGCGCACACCAAGGCCTTCGACGCCGACCGGGCCACGTACGTGGCGAAGGTCGACGAGTTCGTGCGCTCGGCGGTCGCCGGCTAGGGGGCGCGCAGGCCGGGGACGACGACGGGCGGGAGCAGAGTGCTCGTCGTCGTCGTCGGCGGGACCGTAGTAGTGGTTGCCCTGGTGGTGGTCGTCGTTGCCGGCGGTCGGGTCGTGGTCGTTTCGGCCGGCAAATCGGTATAGATCACATTCGGGTTCGTGACGGTGGTGGCCGGCGCCGGTGCGGCGGTGGTGGCCGGCGCCGGTACGGCGGTGGTGGCCGGCGCCGGCGCCCCCCGTGTCGTCGGCGGGACGGTCGGGGCCGGCGCAACGGTGGAGGTCGTCGTCTCCGGCGCGGTGACCCCGGTCGCCGTCGCTGCTCCGGCCGCTCCCAGGTTCCCGACGAACACCGTGGAGGGGGTGAAGCCGAGCGTGGTCGTCGTCGCCTTGGGGCCGGATGAGATGACCCGGGACGTGCGCGGGGAGGGGTCCCGGTTCACCGCCGCCAGGATGATGGCGACGAAGAGGGCGCCCACGCCGAGCGCCAGGAAGACGTTCTGGCGGGTCGCTCGGTCCCTGCCGTCCCACCACCTGCGGGCCCGCACGGACACCGATGGGCGGCCGAATGCCGCATTCCTCCCCATGGATGGAACCAGACGCTAGCCGTCCGCGGGGGGCGATCCGCGGACGGAAAGGCCATCAGGGGACCGTGGTGGGGAGCAGGGAGGTGGGAATGACGATCGAAGACGTCGGCGGGGGCCGGGTCGTCGCCGTCGTGGTCTGGGTGGTCGGCGCCGCCGTGGTGGCTGTGGTGGCCTGCGTGGTGGGCGCCGCGGTGGTGGCCGTGGTGGCCTGGGTGGTCGAGGCCGCCGTGGTGGCCGTGGTGGGCTGGGTCGTCGGTGCGCTCGAGGTGGTGGTTGGCCCGGGACGGGCCACAAAGATCGTCACCGTGCTGTTGCGGCTCACGACCGTGCCGGGATCGGGGTCCTGGTCGGAGACCTGGTCGGTGGCCACCGGCGAGTCACGCTGGGTGACCTGCACCCGGAGACCGGCGCCGCTGAGGATGCGGGTCGCCTCCTCCTGGGTCCGGCCCACGACCTCGGGTACGGCCACGGTGCCCTGGCCGCCGTCGTCGCCGCCGGTGAGGAGCACCAGCAGGGCGATGACGGCGAGGGCGGCGAGGGCCACGCCGGCGATGACGGCGGCCCGCCGGCGCCGGTAGACCTCCTCGGGCACCGGCCCCGCCGGCCGGCGAGTGACCGGCGGAGGCGCGGGCTCCTCGCGCGCCGAGACCGGGGGCAGGACTGCGGTGGAGCCGGCGGCGACCACTGCGGTGGCATCGGCGTCGGGTCCGGGGGCGGCGATGAAGGCGGTGGCGTCGGGGTCGCCCGTGTCGCGGTCGATGTTGAGCAGCTCCTCACGGAGCTCCTCGGCGGTGGCCTGGCGCTGGGCCGGGTCCTTCGACATGGCCTTCATCACGATGGCGTCGAGCGCCGGCGGCACATCGGGGTTCTTGGTCGAGGGCGGCGGCGCCTGCTGGCTGAGCTGCTGGTAGGCCACTGCAACCGGGCTGTCGCCGGTGAAGGGCGGCTTCCCCGTCAGCGCCTCGTAGAGCACCATGCCCAGTGAGTAGATGTCGGTGCGGAAGTCGACGGCGGCGCCCTGGGCCTGCTCGGGTGACAGGTAGGTCGCGGTGCCCAGCACCGTCCCCGGCATGGTGAGGCCTTGGCGGGCGTTGGCGGCCCGGGCGATGCCGAAGTCGGCCACCTTCACCGTGCCGGCGTCCGATGCGATGAGGACGTTGGCCGGCTTCACGTCGCGGTGGATGATGCCCTGGGCGTGCGCCGCGGCCAGGGCGGCGGCCACCTCGGCACCGAGTGCCGCTGCTCGCGCCGGACCCATCCGCCCTTCACTGCGGATGACGTCGCGCAGGTTCCGGCCCTCGACGTACTCCATGACGATGAACCACGAACCTTCGTCCTCGCCGAAGTCATAGACCGACACGATGTTGTGGTGGTTGAGGCTGGCCGCCGCCCGCGCCTCCCGCCGGAACCGCTCGACGAACGCCTCGTCGCGGGCGAGCTCTGGAAAGAGGACCTTGATGGCGACCGTGCGGTTGAGGAGCTGGTCCTCGGCGACATACACCTCGGCCATCCCGCCCCGGGCCAGGTGGCGGACAAGCCGGTACCGGCCACCCAGGACGCGCTCTTCCACGAATCGCAAGCCTACGGGACGCCGGCGCAGGTACCTGCACACGCAACATCCGCCCGGATGCCAAGCTCTGACCGTGCACCGGCGCGTTCGAACGTGGGTACGCACCGCGATCGTCGCCGGCACGCTCATTGCGGTTTCGGCCGCCGGCGCCGGCGCCAGCGACGACCGGCTCTTCGCTCAGCAGTGGAACCTGACCCAGATCGGGGCGCCGGACGCCTGGCCGATCACCAAGGGTGCCGGCGTGACCATCGGCATCGTCGATTCGGGCGTCGATGCGACGCACCCCGACCTGGCCGGCAAGATCGACGCCCTGGCCGACTGCATCGGTGGTTCGTGCCGGGAGGGGACCGCCCGTGACAGCGACGGCCACGGCACGGTGGTGGCGGGCATCGCCGCGGCCAAGACCGACAACGGCACCGGCATCGCCGGCGTCGCCCCCGACGCCCGCCTCGTCATCGCCCGGGTGCTCGGCGCCGACGGCGCCGGCGTGACCGAGGACATCAACCGCGCCATCCAGTGGGTGGTCGACAAGGGCGCCCGGATCGTCAACCTCAGCCTGGGCGAGCCGGACTTCGTCATCGTGTCCCGCCTGGGCACGCCGCTGAAGCCGGGCATCGAGTACGCCTGGAGCCGGGGGGCGATCCCGGTGCTGGCGTCGGGCAACTACGAGGAGCTCGGCGGCTCGGGCAGCGCCAACTACGGCGACCTGCACGCCGTGGTCGTCGGCGCGACCGACAAGGCGGGCAAGGTGCCCGCCTACTCCACGTCGCTCGGCAACGCGCAGTGGGGCCTCGTCGCTCCGGGCGGCAACGGCGACGGGCCCGGCCTCGATATCCTGTCGCCCCTCCCCGGCGGGCGCTACGGATGGGCGGCGGGGACGTCGATGGCGACACCTCATGTCAGCGGCACGCTGGCGCTGCTGCTGGCCCAGGGCCTCGGCCCGTCGGCCGCCGTCGAACGGCTGCTCGCCACCCTCGACCGCTCGGTCCCCTGCGGCCTGGGATGCCAGGGACGCCTCAACACCAAGGCCGCGGTCACCGCACCGCCGCCCACCACCACGACCGCTCCTCCGGCGAGAGGCTGCGGCGGCTGCCGGTGCCGGTGAGGACGACGTCGATCCCGTGCTCTCGGGGGTGGCCGGCGTCCTCGCCGTGCTCGCCGCCGGCGGCACGGTCGGCGTCTGGCGCCGGCGGGCCGGTTAGCCCGCCGGCTCCTGCTCGGGCGAGACGGAGACGGCCACCATGCGGGTCGACATGCCTCGCTCCTCCGTCTCGGCCCGGAATCGAAGGGAAACGGCGCCGGCGGTCTCGGCCCGGAAGCGGAAGTGGCGCCGACCGCTTCGCACCCACTCGCCGACCTGGGTCACCTCCGGCTGGCCCCCGGCCCACCGCCACGACATGCCGTGCCGCTCCGGGAGCGACACTTCGAAGAGGCAGCCGGCGACCACATGCAGCTCGGGCCCGTTGGCGTCTGTCTCCATGCGCCGGTGGAGCCTATGGCCATGACGGGCTCACATCACAGCGACGACGCGGAGCGACTCCACGGCCGGCTGGTCGACAGCCTCCGCAGGGAGGGCGCCATCCGCGATCCGCGGATCGAGGCGGCGTTCCGGGCCGTGCGCCGGCACTGGTTCCTTCCTGGCGCCCCGCTCGACGACGTCTACCGCGACCGGGCGCTCGTCACTCACCGCAGCCCCGAAGGCGTCCCCATCAGCTCGTCGAGCCAGCCCGCACTCATGGCGCTCATGCTGGAGCAGCTCGACGTCCGGCCCGGCATGGCGGTCCTGGAGATCGGTACCGGCACCGGGTACAACGCCGCCCTGCTGAGCCACCTCGCCGGGCCGGGTGCCCGGGTCGTCACTGTTGACCTCGACCCCGAGATCACCGGGCCCGCGAAGCGCCAGCTTGCTGCGCTGGGCGCGTCAAACGTGGCCGTCCAGACGGCCGACGGGTGGCAGCTCGACATGGAAGGCCCCTTCGACCGGATCGTGGCGACGGTGGGTGTGTGGGACCTGTCCCCCGCATGGGTGTCGAGCCTGGCCGCCGGGGGCCGCCTCGTGGTCCCCCTCTGGCTCCGGGCCGGCCAGCAGGTGTCCGTCGCCTTAAGTCCGGCCGGCGCCGGCCTCGAGAGCATCAGCGTGGAGCCGTGCGGCTTCATGCGCATGCGTGGCCCTGGCGCCGGCGCCGCCAGCTACCGCCAGCTCGGATCGTGGACGGTGAGCCTCGACTCGGACGACCCGGCGCTTATCGACGTGCTGGCGGGCCTCCTCGACGCCGAGTCGACGGTCCGGCGTGCGCCGGCTCCGGAACGGGGCTGGTTCACGGCGATTGCGCTCGCGGAGCCCGGCGCCGTCAGCCTGTTCTCGGACGGCCCCGGTGGCCTGGTCATCCGCTCCGGCCTGGTCCACGTGTCGCCGCCGGGCCTCGCCGTCGTCGAGACCCACCCGCCGGCGGCGGACACGCTCCGAGGGTTCGGCGATCCCGCTCTCCTGGACCGGCTGGTCGACGTCCTGCGCCGGCGGCCGGCGATCGACCAGTCCCAGCTGTCGATCTCGGTTCTTCCTGCCGGCGCCGCCGTCGATGCCGGCGAGCCGGCGCTGGCGATACTCCGCCGGCCCAACTTCACCTTCGTCGTCCGCGTCTTTCAGAAGGGCTGGTCGCCGTAGTCGGCCGCCGGCTCGCCCGGAGCCGGCTCGCTTTCGGCCGGCGGGTGGGTGAGCGCCTCCAGCCGGGGCGCCAGCTCGTCGACCTTGGCCCGGGCCCGGCGGATGCGGGCGTCGAGGTCCTCCATGATGTCGATGGCCCGCTGGAACCGGTCGGTCAGGGCGTCAACGTCGACCAGGCCGTCGTTGAGCTCGTCGGTGATGGCCTTGAGCTCCTCGATGGCCTGTTCGTAAGTCAGCTTGGCCGGCGGCGTGTCAGTCACCGGCGGCATTCTCCTCCACGCCGGTCACCGTCGACGTCGACGTCCCGCCGGCGAAGGTGGTGACCAGCACGTCGCCCGGCGAGAGGTCGGCCACCGCACGGACGAGCCGGCCGTCGGCCGTGCGGGTGAGGGTCCAGCCCCGAGCCAGCTGGCGGCGGGGGTCGTAGGCCTCCAGCACCGCCCGCCGCGACGCAGCCCGATCGCCGTGGTCGTCGAGCCGGCGCCGCAACCGGGCCGGGCTGAGCTGGGCGGCCGCCCCGGCGACAGGCAAGCCGGCGCCGGCCAGGACCCGCGCCACGCCGGCCGACACCCGCCGGGCGGCGGTGGCCAGGTCGTCGCCGGCGTCGGCGCAGGCGGTGCGGGTGGCCTGGGAGACGTCGGCGGACAGGTCGTCGAGCGACCGGCGGGCGTTGCGCAGCTCGGCGACGCCCGACGCCCGGATGGCGTGGGCGGCCACCGCCAGCTCGCTCGAGCGGGTGGCAAGGCACCGCTCCGCGCCGCGCCGGAGCTCGACCGCGCCCCGCTCCTGGGCGTGGGTGTGGCGGGCCAGCTGCGAGCCGGCCAGCGTGGCGATCTCCCGCCGGCGACCCTCGAGGCCGGCGCCGGTGGCCGCCAGCCGGCCCTCCACCAGGCGGGCGATGCCGGCGACCGCCTGCGCCAGCGCCTCGCGGGCGTCGGCCACCGTGGCGACCAGTTCCTCGGCCACGGCCGTGGGCGTGCCGAATGACCGGTGGGCCACCTCGTCGGCCACGGTGCGGTCGCCGGTGTGGCCGATCCCGGTCCAAACCGGCACCAGGGAGGTGGCAATGGCATGGGCCACGACGGGCCGGTCGAACACGTCGAGCGACGCCTTCGCCCCTCCTCCCCGGACCATCATCACCAGGTCGACGCCGGCCGGGTCGAACATGGCCAGCGCGGCCTGGATGGCCCGGGGCGCAGTGGGGCCCTCCACGGGGATGGAGCGCAGCGTCACCTCGAAGGCGAACCCGCTGTGCTCCAGCCGGCGCATCAGGTCGCGGTGGCCGTCGCTCCCGCTGCTGGCCACCACCCCGACCCGCAAGGGCAGGCGCGAAAGGGCGAGCCGGCGGTTGGCGTCGAAGAGGCCGTCGGCTATCAGCGCCTGCACCAGCTCGCGCCGGGCCCGCAGGCGGTCGCCCACCAGGGCGTCCACATCGACGTCCTCGACCGTCAGCGACAGCTTGCCGCGGTCGCCGATCTCGAGGCAGCCGGCGATCACCAGGCGCTGGCCGACCTGCAGGTCGACGCCGGCCTCGGCCAGCTTGCGGGACAGCTTCTGCCACCGGGTGGCGGAGCAGAAGGCCTCGAGATGGGCGTCGCGCCCCTCGCGGCCGCCGCCGCGCTCCATGAGCTCCAGGAACCGGTTGCCGCGGCGTTCGTCGAGCCGGGCCAGCTCCCCGACCGTCCAGATCCGGCCCCGGAACTCCTTGACCACGGCCAGGCTGGCCCGGCGGTTGAGGTCGCCGATCGTCCACGTCCGCTCGGCGGTCATGGCAGACGAGGCTAGTTACATCGGGGGCTGCGCCCCCGACGCACGGCTGCGCCGCGCTCCCCCATCTCCGCCCGGCTCGCTGGCGCTCGCGCGGTCGGAGGCGCTTGCGCCTACGCGGCCGACGTGGTGTGCCCGAGGCCAGCGGTGAGGTCACACCACAGCCCGTACCGCACCTCGGCGGCCAGGGCGCCGTGCAGGTCGTTCACGGCCAGCACCCCGGCGATGAGGTCGTCGACAACGTCGTCCCACAGGCGGCCCTTCACCCGCACCGCCACCAGCGCGGACCCGTCGGTGTAGCGGCGGAGTGTCCGGTTGCAGGCCGCCGTGCGGGGCGGGGTACGAAACCCAGGCGCAGCCAGCCCGCGCGCCCGAGCCGCCGCCCCCAGCCGGCGGGCCGTCCCGGCGAAGTCGTTGCCCCTCTCCATGGCTCCATGATCGCAGGAGGGTGCGACAGTCAGTCCCGGCGCAACCGGCGGACGTCGGCCAGCTGCTCGTCGAGCCACCGGTCGATGTCGTTGCCTCGGACGGTGTCCGCACACGCCTGGTGGCGCTCCTTCCGCTCCTTCGGGTCCATCATCAGGCCGGCGTAGAAGGCGTCGGCCTGCTGCTGGATATCGAAGGGGTGCACGGTCAGGGCGAAGAGGCCCATCTCCTCGTGGGCGCCGGTGTTCTCGGAGAGGGCCAGCACCCCGTCGCGCTGGTTGACGATGACCGCCTCCTTGGCCACCAGGTTCATGCCGTCGAAGATGGCGTTGACGACGAGGAGGTCGAACAGCTTGTAGGCGGCCAGAGCGGTGTCCATGTCGTCCTGGAGGCGCAGGTCGATCGGCTGCCAGTCGGCCGTGCCGTGCTTCAGGTTGACGTCGGCGACCACCCGCTTGATCCGGTCCAGGTACCGCTGGTACTCCTCCACGTCGGTGCGGCTGGGCTGGATCAGGGCGAGGAACGTCACCCGCTCGCAGAGCTCCGGATGGTCGTCGAGGAGCACGTCGTAGGCCTTGAAACCCCGCACGATGTTCTTGCTCAGGTCAGCCCTGTCGACTCGCAGGATGAGGTGGTCACGCCGGCGGGCGTCGAGCTCCTCCTCCTTCGTGCACACCTCGGGCGACGCCGCCCGCCGTTCGAGTGCGTCCGGGTCGATGGAGATCGGGTACCAACGGGCCCGCACCGTCCGGTCGCCCACGGTGACCTTGAGCCCTTCGAGGTCGACCGGCAGGTTGAGCAGCTCTTGGCAGCCGAGCAGGAAGTTCCGGGCGTAGCGCTCGGTGTGGAAGGCGACGATGTCGTTGCCCAGCACGCCGGTGAGCACCGCATTGCGCATCGGCTCGGGCAGGACCCGCCAGGCGTCGGGCTGGGGCCACGGGATGTGGACGAAGTGGTGGAGGAACACGCCGGGGCAGCGAGCCCGCAGCAGCTCGGGCACGAGGTAGAAGTGGTAGTCCTGCACCATCACGGTGGCCGTGCCGCCTCGGGACTTCACCTCTTCAGCCACGACGTCGGCGAACCGCTCATTGACCGGGACGTAGCCGTTCTCGAATGCGTCCAGCTCCCGGCGGGTGATGTCGGGCGAGTCGCTGAGCGCCCACAGGTAGTGCTGGACGAACCACAGCAGCGGGTTGGCGATCACGCTGTAGAACTTCTGCTGCTGGTCGGCGTCAACCTCCACCATGCGGATGAGGAGTTCGCCGCCGCGTTCCCGCTCGCCGGCGTCGAACGCCTGGCCGTCGTGCTCCCGGGCCACGGCCGCGTCCTCCTCGGTCAGCGCCCCGCAGACCCAGACCGCGTCGTCGAGGCGGCCGGCCAAGCCGGACAGCGCGGTGACGAGGCCACCGCCACCTCGGCCGGTCGTCCGCTCACCGTCGGTCCGGTCGTACTGCACCGGGCCCCGGTTGGACAGGAAGATGACCGGGTCGCTCACCCCCACACCGGCGAGGGGTACCGGCCGGCGTCGACGAGGGACGCGATCTCCGCAGTCACCGCGGCGACGTCGTCCTTGTACGTCATGCCGAGGAACCGCTCGGGCGTCGGGACGACCCGCACGGTGGCGTCGCCGTGGCGACGAAGGCTCCCGACGGCGTCGCCGATGAGGAACTCCGCCGCCGGGTCGTCGCCTTGTTCGGCGAGGAAGCGGTCGAACTCCAGTTGGAGGACTTTCCCGAACGAGGGCTGGAAGCCCCACAGGTTGGCGGAGATCAGCTCGTCGCCGGTGAGCGGAGCGCCCTCCTTGTTGGTGATGGTGCCGTCGACCTCTGCGATGTCGTGCATTTCGGTGATGGTGACGAGGGCCCCGTCCTCGACCTGGCAGACCCCTCGGGACACGCCACCGTTCGGAGACAGGGACTCCCGGAGGTTGAAGCCGACGAGGACATGGTCGTCGGTGTTCTCGGCCAGCGAACGGCCGAGGAGCTCGTAGGACTCCTGACCGTAGAAGTCGTCGGCGTTCACCACGCCGAACGCCCCGTCGACCTCGGCCGACGCACAGAGGAGGGCGTGGCCGGTGCCCCATGGCTTGGCCCGGCCCGGCGCCTCCTGGATCACGTACCGTACGGCCGCCTTGCTGCCCCATCCACCTTCGACGTGCTCGGCCACGGGGCCGTGGCTCTCCGGCGACACCACGAACAGGACGTCGTCGAAGCCGTTGCCCATCGCGTCGTAGATCGCGTAGTCGAAGAGCGCCTCGCCGGCCGGCCCGATGCCGGCCACCTGCTTCATCCCGCCGAAACGCGACCCACGGCCGGCCGCCATCACCACAAGTGTCAAGGGCATGGGTCAGGTCTACCCCCACGCGGCGCTCCGGCACCGGCATGGGGCCGGCGCCGAAGCGGGTCGCGGTTGTCGTCGGAACCCGCTGTGGCGGACGGGAGCCCTGGCCGCAGAAGCAGCCCGGCGCGTCTGGCGCACGAAGGCCACGAAGCCGGCGCCGAACAGGGCCAGGCCGAGCACGCCGAGCGCGACGTCAGAGCGATAATGCCCGCCGAGGCGGAGATGTTGCCCGCCCGGTCCGGCGTGGTCTCGGCCAGGACCATCCCGTCGACCCCGTTCTAGCCAAGCTGCACCGGGATCGTCGGGGCGTCACCCCGGCCCACGGCGAACGAGCTGCCGGTCGCGGTGAAGGTGTCGCCGGCCTTCCCGGCCGTGCTCGCATCTCTCGGCAAGATTGTGGGAGAACGATGTCGTTTCCCCAGGTGCGTGCTGGGTACGAAGCGATTGATGGCTACTGCGCGGTTCGCCCCTGAGCTCCGGAGCGCGACCGAGGCACGGCGGTTCATCGAGGCGGAGCTGCGGGCTGCGGGCGCAGGTGAGGACACCCTCTGCCACGCTGCGCTTCTGGTCACCGAGCTCGTCACCAATGCGGCCCGTCACGCGCAAAGCGCCGTTGACGTGACCATCGCCGGCGTGGACGGCCGCGTCCGCATCGAGGCACGCGACGACAGCAGCGCCATCCCAACAGCACCACGGGTCAACTCCGAAACCCGGCACCGAGGGGTTCAGCTCATCGAGGACTTGTCCGTGGGCTGGGGAGTCGACGTACGGGGCGACCGCGGAAAGGTCGTCTGGTGTGAGCTGGCAAGTACGGGCCTCGCCCGGCTGAAGAGCGTGGCTCGCCCGAGCTAGCCGGCGGAGTGAGTCAGGATCCCGCCCCGGGTCGCCGGCGTTCAAGCGATTCGAGCGTCGCCAAAAAGCCCCTGACCAGGGCTTTCGCGGTCGAAAGCCCTGTCAGAGCCGGC
>CAVYKB010000018.1:0-111230 GCA_963768975.1 uncultured Acidimicrobiia bacterium
CGGCCAGCCACTCCTGACCCCTTCGAGATCCGGGGCAACGCCGCTGGCCCCGCCGGGCCGGGATACGGACTGCTCGTCACCGCGCTGGCGAGCTGGGTGTCCATCAACGCCTACGCAGCGGTGAAGATCGCCAGGGGCGGCGCCGACGCCCGGCGGACGCCGAATCCCTCCTCGGTCGGGCTCCGCTGGAGCACGTGACCTATGGCGACGGGCTGCCGGCCTGGTATGTCGCTGGCGACCCGGGGCGGCCGGTGATCGTGGTCGTCCACGGCTACGGCGGCAACCGGACGGCGACAGTGGAGATTGGCCAGCCCTTCCACCGCCGCGGCTACGGGCTGCTCTTCATCGACCTGGGCTACGTGTAGGGCAAGGCGGCGTACGGCGGGGGGGGTCCTGAAGCCGCCGAGGTGGCCGAAGCCCTGCGCTGGGTGGACGCCGACGCCGGCGTGCCCGCCGTCGTGCTCGGCTTCTCGGGCGGGGCGCTGGCGTCGCTAACCGCCATCGCCCGGGGCGCCCAGGCCGGCGGCCATCGTCTCCGACAGCGGCTTCCTCGGCTTCCGCAGCGTCGTCGCCTTCCGGCCCGCGTCCCGGCCCGTGACCGGCCTCCTGCCGGTCCTGTACCCCCTCGTCAGCGGCGGCGGCCAGGTGGTGGACCTCCGCCGAGGGCCTGAGGACGACCGGGAAATTCGACGTCCAGGCCTTCGTCATCCAGGGCGCCAGCGACCGGACCGACCCGCCGGCCGACGGCCGCACGCTCGCCGCCCTCACTGGCGGCAGGCTGTGGATGCTGCCCGGCGTTGCGCACACCGAGCCATCGACGCCGACCGGGCCACGTACGTGGCGAAGGTCGACGAGTTCGTGCGCTCGGCGGTCGCCGGCTGCGGACGCGCAGGCCGGGGACGACGACGGGCGGGAGCAGAGTGCTCGTCGTCGTCGTCGGCGGGACCGTAGTGGTGGTTGCCCTGGTGGTGGTCGTCGTTGCCGGCGGTCGGGTCGTGGTCGTTGGCCGGCAAATCGGTGTAGATCACATTCGGGTTCGTGACGGTGGTGGCCGGCGCCGGTGCGGCGGTGGTGGCCGGCGCCGGTACGGCGGTGGTGGCCGGCGCCGGCGCCGTCGGCGTCGTGGCGGTCGAGGGGCCGGCGCAACGGTGGAGGTGCGTCGTCTCCGGCGGTGACTCCGGTGGCCGTCGCTGCTCCGGCCACTCCCAGGTTCCCGACGAACACCGTGGAGGGGTGAAGCCCGAGCGTCGGTCGTCGTCGCCTTGGCGGCCGGATCACGTCGACCCGGGACGTGCTCGGGGAGGGGCCCGGTTCACCGCGCGCCGAGGATGATGGCGACGAAGAGGGCACCCACGCCGAGCGCCAGGAAGGACGTTCTGGCGGGTCGCTCGGGTCCCTGCGCGTCCCCACCGCATGCGGCCCGGTTGAGAAGCCGATGGGCGGCCGAATGCCGCATTCCTCCCCATGGATGGGACCAGACGCTAGCCGTCCGCGGGGGGCGATTCCGGACGGGAAGGCCATCAGGGGACCGTGGTGGGGAGCGGGAGGTGGGAATGACGATCGAAGACGGTCGGCGGGGGCCGGGTCGTCGCCGTCGTGGTCTGGGTGGTCGGCGCGGCGCCGTGGTGGCCTGTGGTGGCGTGGTGGTGGGCGGGGCGCGGTGGTCGGGCGCCGTGGTGGCCTGGGTGGTCGGCGCCGCCGTGGTCGGGGGCGCGTGGTGGGGCTGGGTCGTCGGTGCGCTCGAGGTGGTGGTCGGCGCCGGCACGGGCCACAAAGATCGTCACCGTGCTGTTGCGGCTCACGACCGGTCGGCGTCGGGGTCCTGGTCGGAGACCTGGTCGGTGGCCACCGGCGAGTCACGCTGGGTGACCTGCACCCGGAGGCCGGCGCCGCTGAGGATGCGGGTCGCCTCCTCCTGGGTCGCGGCCCACGACCTCGGGTACGGCCACGGTGCCCTGGCCGCCGTCGTCGCCGCCGGTGAGGAGCACCAGCAGGGCGATGACGGCGAGGGCGGCGAGGGCCACGCCGGCGATGACGCGGCGGCCCGCCGGCGCCGGTAGACCTCCTCGGGCACCGGCCCCGCCGGCCGGCGAGTGACCGGCGGAGGCGCGGGCTCCTCGCCGAGCACCGGGGGCAGGACTGCGGTGGAGCCGGCGGCGACCACTGCGGTGGCATCGGCGTCGGGTCCGGGGGCGGCGATGAAGGCGGTGGCGTCGGGGTCGCCCGTGTCGCGGTCGATGTTGAGCAGCTCCTCCGGAGCTCCTCGGGCGGTGGCCTGGCGCTGGGCCGGGTCCTTCGGACATGGCCTTCATCACGGTAGCGTCGAGCGCCAGCGGCACATCGGGGTTCTTCGTCGAGGGGCAGCGGCGCCTGCTGGCTGAGCTTGTGGTCAGCCACCGCAACCGGGCTGTCGCCGGTGAAGGGCGGCTTCCCCGTGGCGCCCTCGTCGAGCGCCATGCCCAGTGAGTAGATGTCGGTGCGGAAGTCGACGGCGGCGCCCTGGGCCTGCTCGGGTGACAGGTAGGTCGCGGTGCCCAGCACCGTCCCCGGCATGGTGAGGCCTTGGCGGGCGTTGGCGGCCCGGGCGATGCCGAAGTCGGCCACCTTCACCGTGCCGGCGTCCGATGCGATGAGGACGTTGGCCGGCTTCACGTCGCGGTGGATGATGCCCTGGGCGTGCGCCGCGGCCAGGGCGGCGGCCACCTCGGCACCGAGTGCCGCTGCTCGCGCCGACCCATCCGCCCTTCACTGCGGATGACGTCGCGCAGGTTCCGGCCCTCGACGTACTCCATGACGATGAACCACGAACCTTCGTCCTCGCCGAAGTCATAGACCGACACGATGTTGTGGTGGTTGAGGCTGGCCGCCGCCCGCGCCTCCCGCCGGAACCGCTCGACGAACGCCTCGTCGCGGGCGAGCTCTGGAAAGAGGACCTTGATGGCGACCGTGCGGTTGAGGAGCTGGTCCTCGGCGACATACACCTCGGCCATCCCGCCCCGGGCCAGGTGGCGGACAAGCCGGTACCGGCCACCCAGGACGCGCTCTTCCACGAATCGCAAGCCTACGGGACGCCGGCGCAGGTACCTGCACACGCAACATCCGCCCGGATGCCAAGCTCTGACCGTGCACCGGCGCGTTCGAACGTGGGTACGCACCGCGATCGTCGCCGGCACGCTCATTGCGGTTTCGGCCGCCGGCGCCGGCGCCAGCGACGACCGGCTCTTCGCTCAGCAGTGGAACCTGACCCAGATCGGGGCGCCGGACGCCTGGCCGATCACCAAGGGTGCCGGCGTGACCATCGGCATCGTCGATTCGGGCGTCGATGCGACGCACCCCGACCTGGCCGGCAAGATCGACGCCCTGGCCGACTGCATCGGTGGTTCGTGCCGGGAGGGGACCGCCCGTGACAGCGACGGCCACGGCACGGTGGTGGCGGGCATCGCCGCGGCCAAGACCGACAACGGCACCGGCATCGCCGGCGTCGCCCCCGACGCCCGCCTCGTCATCGCCCGGGTGCTCGGCGCCGACGGCGCCGGCGTGACCGAGGACATCAACCGCGCCATCCAGTGGGTGGTCGACAAGGGCGCCCGGATCGTCAACCTCAGCCTGGGCGAGCCGGACTTCGTCATCGTGTCCCGCCTGGGCACGCCGCTGAAGCCCGGCATCGAGTACGCCTGGAGCCGGGGGGCGATCCCGGTGCTGGCGTCGGGCAACTACGAGGAGCTCGGCGGCTCGGGCAGCGCCAACTACGGCGACCTGCACGCCGTGGTCGTCGGGGCAACCGACAAGGCGGGCAAGGTGCCCGCCTACTCCACGTCGCTCGGCAACGCGCAGTGGGGCCTCGTCGCTCCGGGCGGCAACGGCGACGGGCCCGGCCTCGATATCCTCTCGCCCCTCCCCGGCGGGCGCTACGGATGGGCGGCGGGGACGTCGATGGCGACCCTCATGTCAGCGGCACGCTGGCGCTGCTGCTGGCCCAGGGCCTCGGCCCGTCGGCCGCCGTCGAACGGCTGCTCGCCACCCTCGACCGCTCGGTCCCCTGCGGCCTGGGATGCCAGGGACGCCTCAACACTAAGGCCGCGGTCACCGCACCGCCGCCCACCACCACGACCGCTCCTCCGGCGGAGGCTGCGGCGGCTGCCGGTGCCGGTGCCGGTGAGGCCGACGTCGATCCCGTGCTCGCGGGGGTGGCCGGCGTCCTCGCCATGCTCGCCGCCGGCGGCACGGTCGGCGTCTGGCGCCGGCGGGCCGGTTAGCCCGCCGGCTCCTGCTCGGGCGAGACGGAGACGGCCACCATGCGGGTCGACATGCCTCGCTCCTCCGTCTCGGCCCGGAATCGAAGGGAAACGGCGCCGGCGGTCTCGGCCCGGAAGCGGAAGTGGCGCCGACCGCTGCGCACCCACTCGCCGACCTGGGTCACCTCCGGCTGGCCCCCGGCCCACCGCCACGACATGCCGTGCCGCTCCGGGAGCGACACTTCGAAGAGGCAGCCGGCGACCACATGCAGCTCGGGCCCGTTGGCGTCTGTCTCCATGCGCCGGTCGAGCCTATGGCCATGACGGGCTCACATCACAGCGACGACGCGGAGCGACCCACGGCCGGCTGGTCGACAGCCTCCGCAGGGAGGGCGCCATCCGCGATCCGCGGTCGAGGCGGCGTTCCGGGCCGTGCGCCGGCACTGGTTCCTTCCTGGCGCCCCGCTCGACGACGTCTACCGCGACCGGGCGCTCGTCACTCACCGCAGCCCCGAAGGCGTCCCCATCAGCTCGTCGAGCCAGCCCGCACTCATGGCGCTCATGCTGGAGCAGCTCGACGTCCGGCCCGGCATGGCGGTCCTGGAGATCGGTACCGGCACTGGGTACAACGCCGCCCTGCTGAGCCACCTCGCCGGGCCGGGTGCCCGGGTCGTCACTGTTGACCTCGACCCCGAGATCACCGGGCCCGCGAAGCGCCAGCTTGCTGCGCTGGGCGCGTCAAACGTGGCCGTCCAGACGGCCGACGGGTGGCAGCTCGACATGGAAGGCCCCTTCGACCGGATCGTGGCGACGGTGGGTGTGTGGGACCTGTCCCCCGCATGGGTGTCGAGCCTGGCCGTCGGGGGCCGCCTCGTGGTCCCCCTCTGGCTCCGGGCCGGCCAGCAGGTGTCCGTCGCCTTAAGTCCGGCCGGCGCCGGCCTCGAGAGCATCAGCGTGGAGCCGTGCGGCTTCATGCGCATGCGTGGCCCTGGCGCCGGCGCCGCCAGCTACCGCCAACTCGGATCGTGGACGGTGAGCCTCGACTCGGACGACCCGGCGCTTATCGACGTGCTGGCGGGCCTCCTCGACGCCGAGTCGACGGTCCGGCGTGCGCCGGCTCCGGAACGGGGCTGGTTCACGGCGATTGCGCTCGCGGAGCCCGGCGCCGTCAGCCTGTTCTCGGACGGCCCCGGTGGCCTGGTCATCCGCTCCGGCCTGGTCCACGTGTCGCCGCCGGGCCTCGCCGTCGTCGAGACCCACCCGCCGGCGGCGGACACGCTCCGAGGGTTCGGAGATCCCGCTCTCCTGGACCGGCTGGTCGACGTCCTCCGCCGGCGGCCGGCGATCGACCAGTCCCAGCTGTCGATCTCGGTTCTTCCTGCCGGCGCCGCCGTCGATGCCGGCGAGCCGGCGCTGGCGATACTCCGCCGGCCCAACTTCACCTTCGTCGTCCGCGTCTTTCAGAAGGGCTGGTCGCCGTAGTCGGCCGCCGGCTCGCCCGGAGCCGGCTCGCTTTCGGCCGGCGGGTGGGTGAGCGCCTCCAGCCGGGGCGCCAGCTCGTCGACCTTGGCCCGGGCCCGGCGGATGCGGGCGTCGAGGTCCTCCATGATGTCGATGGCCCGCTGGAACCGGTCGGTCAGGGCGTCAGACGTCGACCAGGCCGTCGTTGAGCTCGTCGGTGATGGCCTTGAGCTCCTCGATGGCCTGTTCGTAAGTCAGCTTGGCCGGCGGCGTGTCAGTCACCGGCGGCATTCTCCTCCACGCCGGTCACCGTCGACGTCGACGTCCCGCCGGCGAAGGTGGTGACCAGCACGTCGCCCGGCGAGAGGTCGGCCACCGCACGGACGAGCCGGCCGTCGGCCGTGCGGGTGAGGGTCCAGCCCCGAGCCAGCTGGCGGCGGGGGTCGTAGGCCTCCAGCACCGCCCGCCGCGACGCAGCCCGATCGCCGTGGTCGTCGAGCCGGCGCCGCAACCGGGCCGGGCTGAGCTGGGCGGCCGCCCCGGCGACAGGCAAGCCGGCGCCGGCCAGGACCCGCGCCACGCCGGCCGACACCCGCCGGGCGGCGGTGGCCAGGTCGTCGCCGGCGTCGGCGCAGGCGGTGCGGGTGGCCTGGGAGACGTCGGCGGACAGGTCGTCGAGCGACCGGCGGGCGTTGCGCAGCTCGGCGACGCCCGACGCCCGGATGGCGTGGGCGGCCACCGCCAGCTCGCTCGAGCGGGTGGCAAGGCACCGCTCCGCGCCGCGCGGGAGCTCGACCGCGCCCCGCTCCTGGGCGTGGGTGTGGCGGGCCAGCTGCGAGCCGGCCAGCGTGGCGATCTCCCGCCGGCGACCCTCGAGGCCGGCGCCGGTGGCCGCCAGCCGGCCCTCCACCAGGCGGGCGATGCCGGCGACCGCCTGCGCCAGCGCCTCGCGGGCGTCGGCCACCGTGGCGACCAGTTCCTCGGCCACGGCCGTGGGCGTGCCGAATGACCGGTGGGCCACCTCGTCGGCCACGGTGCGGTCGCCGGTGTGGCCGATCCCGGTCCAAACCGGCACCAGGGAGGTGGCAATGGCATGGGCCACGACGGGCCGGTCGAACACGTCGAGCGACGCCTTCGCCCCTCCTCCCCGGACCATCATCACCAGGTCGACGCCGGCCGGGTCGAACATGGCCAGCGCGGCCTGGATGGCCCGGGGCGCAGTGGGGCCCTCCACGGGGATGGAGCGCAGCGTCACCTCGAAGGCGAACCCGCTGTGCTCCAGCCGGCGCATCAGGTCGCGGTGGCCGTCGCTCCCGCTGCTGGCCACCACCCCGACCCGCAAGGGCAGGCGCGAAAGGGCGAGCCGGCGGTTGGCGTCGAAGAGGCCGTCGGCTATCAGCGCCTGCACCAGCTCGCGCCGGGCCCGCAGGCGGTCGCCCACCAGGGCGTCCACATCGACGTCCTCGACCGTCAGCGACAGCTTGCCGCGGTCGCCGATCTCGAGGCAGCCGGCGATCACCAGGCGCTGGCCGACCTGCAGGTCGACGCCGGCCTCGGCCAGCTTGCGGGACAGCTTCTGCCACCGGGTGGCGGAGCAGAAGGCCTCGAGATGGGCGTCGCGCCCCTCGCGGCCGCCGCCGCGCTCCATGAGCTCCAGGAACCGGTTGCCGCGGCGTTCGTCGAGCCGGGCCAGCTCCCCGACCGTCCAGAATCCGGCCCCGGAACTCCTTGACCACGGCCAGGCTGGCCCGGCGGTTGAGGTCGCCGATCGTCCACGTCCGCTCGGCGGTCATGGCAGACGAGGCTAGTTACATCGGGGGCTGCGCCCCCGACGCACGGCTGCGCCACGCTCCCCCATCTCCGCCCGGCTCGCTGGCGCTCGCGGTCGGAGGCGCTTGCGCCTACGCGGCCGACGTGGTGTGCCCGAGGCCAGCGGTGAGGTCACACCACAGCCCGTACCGCACCTCGGCGGCCAGGGCGCCGTGCAGGTCGTTCACGGCCAGCACCCCGGCGATGAGGTCGTCGACAACGTCGTCCCACAGGCGGCCCTTCACCCGCACCGCCACCAGCGCGGACCCGTCGGTGTAGCGGCGGAGTGTCCGGTTGCAGGCCGCCGTGCGGGGCGGGGTACGAAACCCAGGCGCAGCCAGCCCGCGCGCCCGAGCCGCCGCCCCCAGCCGGCGGGCCGTCCCGGCGAAGTCGTTGCCCCTCTCCATGGCTCCATGATCGCAGGAGGGTGCGACAGTCAGTCCCGGCGCAACCGGCGGACGTCGGCCAGCTGCTCGTCGAGCCACCGGTCGATGTCGTTGCCTCGGACGGTGTCCGCACACGCCTGGTGGCGCTCCTTCCGCTCCTTCGGGTCCATCATCAGGCCGGCGTAGAAGGCGTCGGCCTGCTGCTGGATATCGAAGGGGTGCACGGTCAGGGCGAAGAGGCCCATCTCCTCGTGGGCGCCGGTGTTCTCGGAGAGGGCCAGCACCCCGTCGCGCTGGTTGACGATGACCGCCTCCTTGGCCACCAGGTTCATGCCGTCGAAGATGGCGTTGACGACGAGGAGGTCGAACAGCTTGTAGGCGGCCAGAGCGGTGTCCATGTCGTCCTGGAGGCGCAGGTCGATCGGCTGCCAGTCGGCCGTGCCGTGCTTCAGGTTGACGTCGGCGACCACCCGCTTGATCCGGTCCAGGTACCGCTGGTACTCCTCCACGTCGGTGCGGCTGGGCTGGATCAGGGCGAGGAACGTCACCCGCTCGCAGAGCTCCGGATGGTCGTCGAGGAGCACGTCGTAGGCCTTGAAACCCCGCACGATGTTCTTGCTCAGGTCAGCCCTGTCGACTCGCAGGATGAGGTGGTCACGCCGGCGGGCGTCGAGCTCCTCCTCCTTCGTGCACACCTCGGGCGACGCCGCCCGCCGTTCGAGTGCGTCCGGGTCGATGGAGATCGGGTACCAACGGGCCCGCACCGTCCGGTCGCCCACGGTGACCTTGAGCCCTTCGAGGTCGACCGGCAGGTTGAGCAGCTCTTGGCAGCCGAGCAGGAAGTTCCGGGCGTAGCGCTCGGTGTGGAAGGCGACGATGTCGTTGCCCAGCACGCCGGTGAGCACCGCATTGCGCATCGGCTCGGGCAGGACCCGCCAGGCGTCGGGCTGGGGCCACGGGATGTGGACGAAGTGGTGGAGGAACACGCCGGGGCAGCGAGCCCGCAGCAGCTCGGGCACGAGGTAGAAGTGGTAGTCCTGCACCATCACGGTGGCCGTGCCGCCTCGGGACTTCACCTCTTCAGCCACGACGTCGGCGAACCGCTCATTGACCGGGACGTAGCCGTTCTCGAATGCGTCCAGCTCCCGGCGGGTGATGTCGGGCGAGTCGCTGAGCGCCCACAGGTAGTGCTGGACGAACCACAGCAGCGGGTTGGCGATCACGCTGTAGAACTTCTGCTGCTGGTCGGCGTCAACCTCCACCATGCGGATGAGGAGTTCGCCGCCGCGTTCCCGCTCGCCGGCGTCGAACGCCTGGCCGTCGTGCTCCCGGGCCACGGCCGCGTCCTCCTCGGTCAGCGCCCCGCAGACCCAGACCGCGTCGTCGAGGCGGCCGGCCAAGCCGGACAGCGCGGTGACGAGGCCACCGCCACCTCGGCCGGTCGTCCGCTCACCGTCGGTCCGGTCGTACTGCACCGGGCCCCGGTTGGACAGGAAGATGACCGGGTCGCTCACCCCCACACCGGCGAGGGGTACCGGCCGGCGTCGACGAGGGACGCGATCTCCGCAGTCACCGCGGCGACGTCGTCCTTGTACGTCATGCCGAGGAACCGCTCGGGCGTCGGGACGACCCGCACGGTGGCGTCGCCGTGGCGACGAAGGCTCCCGACGGCGTCGCCGATGAGGAACTCCGCCGCCGGGTCGTCGCCTTGTTCGGCGAGGAAGCGGTCGAACTCCAGTTGGAGGACTTTCCCGAACGAGGGCTGGAAGCCCCACAGGTTGGCGGAGATCAGCTCGTCGCCGGTGAGCGGAGCGCCCTCCTTGTTGGTGATGGTGCCGTCGACCTCTGCGATGTCGTGCATTTCGGTGATGGTGACGAGGGCCCCGTCCTCGACCTGGCAGACCCCTCGGGACACGCCACCGTTCGGAGACAGGGACTCCCGGAGGTTGAAGCCGACGAGGACATGGTCGTCGGTGTTCTCGGCCAGCGAACGGCCGAGGAGCTCGTAGGACTCCTGACCGTAGAAGTCGTCGGCGTTCACCACGCCGAACGCCCCGTCGACCTCGGCCGACGCACAGAGGAGGGCGTGGCCGGTGCCCCATGGCTTGGCCCGGCCCGGCGCCTCCTGGATCACGTACCGTACGGCCGCCTTGCTGCCCCATCCACCTTCGACGTGCTCGGCCACGGGGCCGTGGCTCTCCGGCGACACCACGAACAGGACGTCGTCGAAGCCGTTGCCCATCGCGTCGTACATCGCGTAGTCGAAGAGCGCCTCGCCGGCCGGCCCGATGCCGGCCACCTGCTTCATCCCGCCGAAACGCGACCCACGGCCGGCCGCCATCACCACAAGTGTCAAGGGCATGGGTCAGGTCTACCCCCACGCGGCGCTCCGGCACCGGCATGGGGCCGGCGCCGAAGCGGGTCGCGGTTGTCGTCGGAACCCGCTGTGGCGGACGGGAGCCCTGGCCGCAGAAGCAGCCCGGCGCGTCTGGCGCACGAAGGCCACGAAGCCGGCGCCGAACAGGGCCAGGCCGAGCACGCCGAGCGCGACGTCAGAGCGATAATGCCCGCCGAGGCGGAGATGTTGCCCGCCCGGTCCGGCGTGGTCTCGGCCAGGACCATCCCGTCGACCCCGTTCTAGCCAAGCTGCACCGGGATCGTCGGGGCGTCACCCCGGCCCACGGCGAACGAGCTGCCGGTCGCGGTGAAGGTGTCGCCGGCCTTCCCGGCCGTGCTCGCATCTCTCGGCAAGATTGTGGGAGAACGATGTCGTTTCCCCAGGTGCGTGCTGGGTACGAAGCGATTGATGGCTACTGCGCGGTTCGCCCCTGAGCTCCGGAGCGCGAACGAGGCACGGCGGTTCATCGAGGCGGAGCTGCGGGCTGCGGGCGCAGGTGAGGACACCCTCTGCCACGCTGCGCTTCTGGTCACCGAGCTCGTCACCAATGCGGCCCGTCACGCGCAAAGCGCCGTTGACGTGACCATCGCCGGCGTGGACGGCCGCGTCCGCATCGAGGCACACGACGACAGCAGCGCCATCCCAACAGCACCACGGGTCAACTCCGAAACCCGGCACCGAGGGGTTCAGCTCATCGAGGACTTGTCCGTGGGCTGGGGAGTCGACGTACGGGGTGACCGCGGAAAGGTCGTCTGGTGTGAGCTGGCAAGTACGGGCCTCGCCCGGCTGAAGAGCGTGGCTCGCCCGAGCTAGCCGGCGGAGTGAGTCAGGATCCCGCCCCGGGTCGCCGGCGTTCAAGCGATTCGAGCGTCGCCAAAAAGCCCCTGACCAGGGCTTTCGCGGTCGAAAGCCCTGTCAGAGCCGGCGGAGGGGGTGGGATTTGAACCCACGGTGACTTGCGCCACAACGGTTTTCGAGACCGTCCGATTCGGCCGCTCTCGCACCCCTCCGAACCGGACCAGGCTAGCGGGCGGTACGCCGGCCGGCGAAGAACTCCGACAGCAGGGCGGCGCACTCGCCGGCCCGGACCCCGTGGGTGATCGGGACGTCGTGGTTGAGGCGGGGATCGGAGCAGAGGTTGTAGAGGGACCCGCAGGCGCCGGCCCTCGGATCGGCAGCCCCGAACACCAGCCGGCCAACGCGAGCGGCGACCAGGGCCCCGGCGCACATGGGGCAGGGCTCAAGCGTAACGACCAGGGTGACGTCGCCCAGGCGCCAGCCTCCGACGACCGACGCGGCCGCCCGGAGGACCAGCAGTTCGGCATGGGCGGTGGGGTCGCCCAGCTGCTCCCGGCGGTTGTGGTCGGCGGCGACGACCACGCCGGCGACCAGGGCCACGGCCCCGACCGGGACGTCGTCATGCTCGACAGCGCTTCTCGCTTCGGCCAGGGCCAGGGCCATCGCGTCGTCCTCGGTCACCGGCCCACCCTCTCATCGAGGGTGGGCCGGCGCACGCTGTTGATCGGTCGGCGGAGCCGATTGAGCGGAGGGGGTGGGATTTGAACCCACGGTGGATTGCTCCACACACGCTCTCCAGGCGTGCCGATTCGGCCGCTCTCGCACCCCTCCCGGAGCCCAGAGGCTATCCTGACTGCTGGAGCCCGTCGTTTCACGCAGCGGTTGGGTCCTGCGCAACGTATCCCCGTGAACCGAGTCAGGGCCGGGAGGCAGCAGCTCTCAGCGGGCCGATCCGTGTGCCGCAGTCCAGCCTGGCCGCTGCGTCGAGCGCCGGGCTCCGCCCGTCCGGGCGCCGGCCGCCGCCAGGAGATAATGTCGGCCGCGACTCAGCGCCGGGTATCCGCCGTACCCGGCGCTGGGTCCATTTTGGCCTTGTGCCCGGCCAGCGGTGTGGCCCCCTCCGTCGCGGCCTGCGAGCAGGCGAGGTCCACTTGTCGTTTTGGCAGGTGCCTCCCAGGGCGTCCGTAAACTGTGGATCAAGCTTTACTGAATCGTGGGGGCGAAAACCACCACCGGCTGACCACCGGGCGAACAATTTTCGCTGGGTCGGCGTTGTGCTCGTGTTGTCTTCAGGACGCGCCTGGCACCGACCGCAGGTCGGCGAGGACATCGGCAAGCTCGTCCAGCGAGAACGGCTTGCTCAGATACCCGTCCATCCCCGACGCCAGGCACTGCTCGCGGTCTCCGGCCACGGCATTCGCAGTGAGGCCGACGATGCGGGGCCGCCTCTCCGGCCACAGCCGGTGGATGGAGCGGCTCGCCTCCAGGCCGTCCATGTTGGGCATGCGCATGTCCATCAGTACGACGTCGTAGGCCTCCGCCTCGAGCGCCCGCAGCACCTCATGGCCGTCGGCGACGACATCGGCCCGGTGCCCGAGCCGTTCCAGGTAGAGCAGGACGACCCGCTGGTTGACGGGATTGTCCTCCGCCACCAGGACCCGGAGCTCACTCCCCGCCGGCCGCCGCCGGCTCTCGATCTCGGGCATCGGAGCCGCTAGTTCCGGCGCAGGCACGGACTCGATCGACACGGTGAAGTGGAACGTCGAGCCCGTCCCCTCCTCGCTCTCGACCCACATGCTCCCGCCCATCAGCTCGCACAGGCGCCGGCTGATGGCCAGGCCCAACCCGGTACCGCCCTCGCGCCGCACCATCGGCCCTTTGACCTGGAAGAACGGCAGGAACAGGTCGTCCCGGACGCCGGCTGGGATCCCGATTCCCGTGTCCCGCACGGAGAACTGGAGCTGTGTCCCGGAGCAGGCCGCCTCCACGAAGATGCCACCGGAGTCGGTGAACTTCACGCCGTTGGACAGGAGGTTCACGAGTACCTGCCGGACCCGGGATGCGTCACCGACCAGCAGCGCCGGCACGTCGGAGCGGAGGTGGTACTCCAGATCCAGGCCCCGGGCCTCGGCGGCCGGCGCCACCACAGCAAGGGCGGACCTCACACATTCGGCAACGTCGAAGGGCTCGCGCGCGAGCTCGGTGAAGCCCGATTCGATCTTGGAGAAGTCCAGGATGTCACTGATCAGGCCCACGAGCGTCTGCCCGCTCGACACGACAGTCTCCGCCCAAGCCCGTTGCTCGGCGTCGAGGTCAGTCTCGAGGAGCGCGCTGGAGAACCCGAGTACCGCGTTCAGGGGGGTGCGGATCTCATGGCTCATGGTGGCCAGGAACAGGGACTTGGCCTCGTTGGCGGCAACGGCGTCGGCCCGGGCGTGGCGGAGAGAGCGCATCAGCACGCTCATGCGGGCGACGACCAGCACGAACAGGGCCGCCGAGGCACCGCCAATGACCTCCAGGTGCTCGTTGTCGTCGGCCCCGCTCTCGATGATGACCAGCGTTGGCGCGATCAACACCACGGCGCCGAGCACCGCCAGCCGCCACGGGTCGCCCTCGAGCTCGGAGCCTTCATGCGCAGTCATGCCGGTGGCCATCGTCGGATGGAGGAAGGCGGTGCCCACCAGCACGAACCAGGCGACCCACAGCAGGAAGTACGGCTCGATGTCCAGCGGCAACCCGGGCAGGACGTTGAGGAAGTTATGGAGCGTGTCGGCCGCAGCCAGGGCCACGACGCCGGCGGCGAGGAAGATGTGCGCCGGCGGCCGGCGCCCCCGGAGGAGCAGGAGGCGGACCGCCATCGTGACCAGGATGAGGTCCAGGACCGGATACGCCATCCCGATCAGGCGGTCGAGGCCAGGCGCAGTCGACGACACCACGGTCGGCTCGATCACATAGATCCACGACAGGAGGCCGCAGGCGACGGCGACGATCATCCCGTCGATCAGGCTGGCGACGTCGCGACCAGGGTTCTGGCGCCGGATGAAGAGCAGAAACGAGGCGATGAAGATGGGGAGGTCGAGGAGGTAGAAGGCGTCGGCGATCGACGGGAACGGCCGTTCCGACTCCACGACCAGTAGGTAGAAGTAG
This sequence comes from uncultured Acidimicrobiia bacterium, assembly GCA_963768975.1. GTDB lineage: Bacteria > Actinomycetota > Acidimicrobiia > Acidimicrobiales > AC-14 > CADCTB01. The sequence continues at coordinate 14,235 of CAVYKB010000018.1, forward strand.
AAGATCAGGTCGCCGACGAGGTACAGAGTCAGCGCTACACCGAACCAGTACGCCGGCCGGCGCCCGGCCCGTGGCACCCGGGCAATGCCTACCCACACGGCGGCCACGCTGACGACCGAGATGAACACGGCGAACATCTGGCCGAGCCGCTCCGACGGAATGACGGACCGCACGGCCACGGCCGCCAGTCCCCCGGCGAGGAACCGGTTCCAGGTCAGCCACCTGAGCCGGGCGACGGCCTTCATCGTGCTCATTACTATGGCCCGAGTGGCTCCCGGGCGCGCTCGTCCAGCTCCCGCCGCACCGGCGGACGGGCCGGCTGTCGACGAGGCCGTCTTTGCCGAACTCGCCACGGACCTCGGCGCCGGCCACATCGGCGAGGTCTGCCGCCTGTTCCTGGACAACGCCACCGTCGCCGTCGACCGGGTGCGGCGGGCCTTGGACGCTGGCGATACAGCGGGGGCCGTCGACAGCGCCCACCGCCTGAAGTCATCCAGCGGCTTCGTCGGCGCCACGGCCCTGGCTGCGCTGTGTGCGGCGGTCGAGGCTCGGACGGCGCCGGCCGGCGCCGGCGAGTTGCTGGCCCAGGAGCTGCAGCGGGTCGCCGGCCATCTGGACCTCCTGGTCGAGCGGATATCGGGCGGAGCCTGAGGTGGCAGCCAACGACGAGCCGGGGACGATCCTCGTCGTCGACGACGAGCCGACCTTTCTGCACATGGTCACCACCCTCCTCGAAGGCGAGGGCCATAGGGTCGTACCTGCGTCCGACGGAGACGCTGCGCTCGCGGCCATCGAGGAGCACAGTCCGGACCTGATCGTGCTCGATCTCGGCCTGCCCGAGATGAGCGGCCTCGAGCTCCTGAGCCGCATCCGGCCCCGCATCGAAGTCCCCGTCATCATGGTGTCGGGCCGCGAGGCAGAGAGCGAACGGGTCCTCGCCTTCGACCTGGGCGCGGACGATTACGTCGTCAAGCCGTTCCTGCTCCGGGAGTTCGCAGCCAGGGTGCGCGCGTCCCTCCGGCGGGCCCGCATGACGAGCGACGCCGTCTACTCCTTCGACAACGTCGAGATCCGCGTCGGGTCACGGGAAGTCACCGTCGACGGCAAGCCGGTGCCGCTGAGCCGTCGCGAATTCGACCTGCTGGCCTACCTCGCAGCCCACGCCGGCCGGGTGGTCCCCCGAGAGCAGCTGCTGCGCGACGTCTGGCAGTCCTCGGAGGCATGGCAGGACACGGCGACGGTCACCGAGCACATCCGCCGCCTCCGGCTGAAGATCGAGCCCGACCCCGGCAAGCCCCGGTGGATCCGGGCCGTGCGCAACGTGGGCTACCGCTTGGAATCGGACAACCAAATACTCGTTGACGAGTAATCGAGAAGGAGTATTCTTCGGACCGTGCCTCCCCGTAGCGCCCGGTCCAACCCCCTGGCTCTTGCCGTGCTCACCTGCTTCCTCGAACGGCCGATGCACCCCTACGAGGTGGCGCAGACGCTGCGGGCCCGAGCCAAGCACGAGAGCATCCGGCTCAACTACGGCTCCCTTTACGGCGTGGTGGAGGCGCTGGAGAAGCGGGGGCTGATCCGAGCCCGGGAAACTGTGCGGGCCGGGCGACGGCCCGAGCGGACGATCTACGAGATAACCGACACGGGCCTCCGGGAGACGACCGACTGGCTGTCGGAGCTGCTGGCAGCGCCGGTCAAGGAGTACCTCCAGTTCGAGGCGGCCCTGAGCCTACTGCCGGCACTGCCCCCCGAGGAGGCGGTCGCCGCGCTCCACCAGCGGCGCCGCACGCTGGAAATCGAGATCGCCACCCTCGACGGCGCTGTCGCCGCCGCGCGGTCCCACGGCATGCCGAGGCTGTTCGCCCTGGAGAGCGAGTACGTGCAGGTCCTGCGGCGGGCGGAGCTCGACTACGTGGAGCGACTGGCCAAGGACATCGAGTCCGGGGAGCTGACCGGGATCGACCAGTGGCGGAGCTGGTACGCCCCCGGTGGGGAGCGCAGCACCGATGAGAACACCGGTGCGACGGAGTCATAGAAACACCGGGTCACAGGAGGGGTATGGCAGCGATCATCGAAGCCCACGGGCTGACCAAGCGGTTCAAGACCACCGAGGCCCTTGCCGGCCTCGACCTCGTCGCCGAGCGCGGCCAGGTCACGGCGATCCTGGGACCCAACGGCGCCGGCAAGACCACGTTCATCCGCATGGTCGCCACCTTGCTGCTGCCCGACGCCGGCACACTGTCGGTGGCCGGCATCGACGCGCTCAAGGAGCCCGAGCGGGTCCGGCGGGCGATCGGGCTGGCCGGCCAGTCGGCCGCCGTCGAATCGGCGATGACCGGCCGGGAGAACCTCGAGATGATCGGCCGCCTCTTCGGGCACGACTCCCGCCAAGCCAAGGCCAGCGCCGGCGTGGTCCTCGACCTGCTCGGACTGGGCGACAGCGCCGACCGCCTGGCCCGGACGTACTCGGGCGGCATGCGGCGCAAGCTCGACCTGGGCGCCAGCCTGGTCGGCGCACCCGAGCTTCTGCTGCTCGACGAGCCCACCACCGGTCTCGATCCCCGCAGCCGCAACGACCTCTGGGACGCCATCCGCGACCTCGTGGCCGCCGGCACCGACGTGCTGCTGACGACCCAGTACCTCGACGAGGCTGACCATCTGGCCAACCGGATCGCCATCATCGACCACGGCAAGGTGATCGCCGAGGGCACGCCCGACGCGCTGAAGTCGATGGCCGGCGATGACGTGATCGAGCTCCACGTCGCCCGCATCGAGGACCTGGACCGGGCCATCGAGGTCCTCGCTCCCCTGGGCACCGGCGACCCCCGGGTCGACCGGCCGACGAGGTCGGTGGCCATTCCCGTCGACAGGGGTTCGGCCCGGCTGCTCGAGGCCGTGCGGGCCATGGACACCCTGGGCTTGGAGGTCAGCGACATCGGCCTGCGCCGGGCGACGCTCGACGAGGTCTTCCTGAGCCTCACCGGGCGCCCGGCCGAGGAATCCCCCGAGGCAGACACCACCAACGACCGCCCACGCCGAGGCCGCAAGGCGAAGGCCGCAGCCCAGGAGAGCTCCCGGTGACCACCGCCACCCCCACCCTTCGCCACCTCGACTTGCCCCGCCCCACGCGGACTGCCGGCGCCCTCACCACCACCATCGGGATCGCCCGGCGGACGGTGCTGCACAACGTCCGCAACCCCCAGGTGTTCGTGCTGGGGATGGTCCAAGGCGCCATGTTCCTGCTGATCTTCCGGTACGTGTTCGGCGGCGCCATCACCACGAACGGCGTGCGCTACGTCGACTTCCTGGTCCCTGGCTTCGTCGGGACGGGCGTGCTCTTCGCCGGTATGACGTCGTCGATCGGCGCCGCCGAGGATCTGCAGGAGGGCCTCTTCGACCGCCTGCGATCCCTCCCTGTGCCACGGGTGGCGATCGTCGCCGGTCGGGTGGTCGCCGACACCATCCTGGCCACCATCGGCCTGGCCGTCACCACCGCGGTGGGCTTCGCCATGGGGTTCCGGACGTCGGCTCCGCTGAGCAGCCTCCTCCTGGCTGTCGCCCTGTGCACGTTCGCGGCGTTCGCCTTCACCTGGATGTTCGTTCTGCTGGGCATCGTTTCTGGCAACCCCCAGGCCGCCCAGGGCATGGGGCTGCTGGTCTTCCCGTTCACGTTCGTATCGAGCGCATTCGTGCCCGTCGAGTCGATGCCGGGGTGGATGCAGTCCTTCGCCCAGCACCAGCCGCTCACCCTGATCGTGAACGCCACCCGGGCCTTCTCGCTGGGCGACGACGCCGAGCGGGTCCTGGGGGAAACGGCCGGGTACTACGCCACCCGCAGCATCTTCTGGTGCATCGCCTTCATCGTGGTCTTCGCCCCGCTCGCCGCCCGCCGGTACAAGCGAGGGTGAACCCCTTTACCCGGCGTCGAACCAGCCCGCGACGTCGGCGATGACGTGGGTGGAGCCGGCGGAGGCGTTGAAGATCCCCACCCGCCCACCGGCACCCAGCTTGGCGCTCACCAGGTTGGCCACCGTCTGGGCGGGCCGGAAGTTCAGGTTGGACGCGCCCGGCAGGCTCTCCCCGGCCGGGTAGATGGTCAGGTGGCCGGGCGCAGTGGGGCCGGTCAGGGCGACGTTGGTCACCACGGCCGAGACGCCGGCCGCCGGCACCCCGCCCTGGCCGGAGACCTGCAGCTCCCGGATCGCGGCCGGTGCAATCGCTCCGGAGCCGTTGCGGGTATCGAGGATGCGGCTCGGTGTCAGCGGGTGGTAGCCGGCGCCGGTCGCCGAGGTGCCGTCGTCGTACCAGCCGGCGACGTCGGCGATCACGTGAACCGAGCCGGCGGCATTGAAGAGAGAGACCGCACCGCCGGCGCCCAGCTTGGCGGTGACCAGGTTCGGGACCGTGTCGCCGGCAACCCAGTTGAGGTTCGACGCCAACGGCCTGGCCTCGCCGGCCGGGGAAACGGTGAGGTGGCTGGGGGCGGTGGTACCCGTCACGGCCACGTTCATGACGACGGCGGACACACCAGTGGCCGGCACGCCTCCGCGCCCGGTGACTTGGAGGCCCATGGTGCCCGCGGGACCCAGGATTGTCGTGTTGCGGGTGTCCAGGATGCGGCTGGGGGTCACGGTGTGGAACCGGGCGCCCGAGGCCTTGATGCCCTCGTCGTACCAGCCGGCGACGTCGACGACCACGTGGGTCGATCCCATGGCGTTGAAGATGGAGAGGCGGCCGCCCGCTCCCAGCTTGGCCGTGACCAGGTTCGGCACCGTCTGTCCGGCGTCGAAGTTGAGATTCGCCGTCCACGGCCGGGGCACGCCGGCCGGGAACACGGTGAGGTGGCTCATCGCCGTGGGGCCGGTGACGGCCACGTTCAGGATGACGGCGGACACGCCGGTTGACGGCACCCCGCCGGCTCCGGTCACCTGGAGATCCATTGTCGCGCCGGGGCCGAGCGCAACGCCCGACGTCCGGGTGTCGAGGATGCGGCTGGGCGTCAGCGGGTGGTACCTCGCACCTGCGGCGCGGACGAAGACCTGGGCGGTGATGAAGACGTTCCGCAGCGGGTATCCGGCGCCGGTCCAGCTCACCCCTGCCTCGCTCTGCCAGTGCCCGACGCCGACGTGGGTGAACCGCGGATCGAGGATGTTGTCCCGATGCCCCGGGCTGGCCATGAGGTTGTCGTGGAGGTGCTTCGCCGCGACGAGCGGGTCGGTGATCAAGTTCATGAAGGCGATGTTCTCGGCGTACCCGTGGTGCACGACGCCCGCCGCCTTCACCATGTCGAGCGCGCTCCGGCCGGCGCAGTTGAGGATCGTGTGGCTGAGGTAGTTCCGAACCCCCATGTCCACGGCCCGGCCGGTGACCCGGTAGCCGCAGCTGTCATATGGCGCGCTCCCGGCGACCCCGGCGAGCGCCGGCGCAGCCTTCACCGGGGGAAGGCTGGCGGCAGCCCGGGACTGGTTGATCAACTCGAGAGCTCGGCTCTCGAAGGTCACGGCTGCGCGGGCAGGACCGGCGGTCGCGGACAGCAGCCCAGCGACGAGTGAGACGACGATGAGCATGGGGCGGAGCCGTGCCTTGTACCGGTGAGGCCGATTTTGCATAAGTCGGCATCATATTGGTTTCGCCGATTTGCACAAGTCGTACAAATTTCCGGATGGGGTTGCGAGACGTCGAGCCATGGGGTGAGGTAGCTTGGGAATGGGACGAGCGCCGGGGAGCGTGAGCCTGTGGTGAGTGCAACGGTGGACGCAACCAAGGATGGGATGCCCCGAACTCAGTTCGGTCGCGCCCTGGCGACTGCTCTCAGGGAGCGCGCCATGAAGCAGGAAGACCTGGCCCGCTCCCTCGGCACGACTCAGTCGTCGATCAGCGGCTGGATCAACGGGAAGTACGAACCGGCGGCCGCCACCGTCTTCCACATCGAGGACGCGCTCGGTCTGGAACCTGGGTCTCTGTCCCGCCCGCTCGGGTACCTGCCTGTCGATCCGCTCGCCAAGTCGATCAGCGTCGAGGGGGCCATCGCCCAGAGCACAGAGCTCGACGGCGACGCCAAGGCTGCGCTGTCCGCCCTCTACCGGGTGCTGGCCAACCGCAGCGCTCCCGTCACCGCCGCTGGCGGGGCGCCCCGACCACGGCGCCGGCCGCCCAGTCCCGACCGGGAGCGGCTCACTGCCGCCCGGTCGGCGGCCCGTGGCGCCAGGGACCGAGTGTCCTAGCCGGCGGGTACTGTCGGCCTTCGTGGCCTACCAGTCGCTCTACCGGCGATACCGCTCCCAGCGGTGGTCCGAGCTCAAGGGCCAGGACCACGTCAGCCAGACGCTGCGCAACGCGGTCCGCGAGGGCCGGGTGTCGCACGCCTACCTCTTCAGCGGGCCCCGGGGCACGGGGAAGACGTCGTCTGCCCGCATCCTGGCCAAGGCCCTCAACTGCTCGAACCCTGACGACGGGGAGCCGTGTGGTACCTGCGAGTCGTGCGTCGGCATCACCGAGGGCCGCTCGCTCGACGTCGTCGAGCTCGATGCCGCCTCCAACCGGGGCGTGGACGCCATGCGGGAGCTCGTCTCCCGAGCCGCGCTGGGCACGCCCGGGCGCTGGAAGGTCTACATCGTCGACGAGGTCCACATGCTGACTGCCGACGCGTCGACCACCCTGCTCAAGACCCTGGAGGAGCCTCCCGGCCATGTGATCTTCGTGCTGGCGACGACGGAGCCGCAGAAGGTGCTGCCCACCATCCGCAGCCGCACGCAGCACTTCGAGTTCCGCCTCTTGCCGCTCGACCTGCTGACGCAGCACCTGAAATGGGTCGCCGCCGACGCCGGCCTCGACGTGCCTGCCGAGGTCATCGACCTCGTGGCTCGGCGGGGCAAGGGGTCGGTGCGCGACGCCCTGTCCGTGCTCGACCAGGTCGCGGCCGCCGGCGGGATCGACCACCACGCACCGTCGGTGGGAGCCTTCGTCGAAGCCCTGTGCGAGCGCGACGCCGGCGCCGCCCTCGCCGCGGTGGCCGAGCGGTGCGGCGCCGGCCACGATCCCCGCCAGATCGCCACCGACGTGCTGGAGCGGCTGCGCCAGACGCTGCTGGTGAGCGTCTCCCGGGCGCTGGTCGGCCTGCCCGACGAGGAGCTCGACGGGGTAGAGGCCGAAGCCCACCGCCTGGGCCGGCCGGCGACGGTGCGGGCCATGGAGGTGCTGGGCGAGACCCTCGTCGACATGCGGGAGGCGCCCGACCCCCGGATCCTGCTGGAGGTCGCACTGGTCCGGCTCTGCCGGCCGGAGCTGGACTCCTCGCCGGCGGCGTTGCTGGAGCGGATCGAGCGCCTAGAGCGGGCGCTGGCCGGGCGGGCGCCGGCGCCGGCCGCGCCTTCCGGCCCCGCCGCCGCGCCTCCGGTTGCGGCGCCGCCGGCCCCGGCAGTGACGGCGGCGCCGGACCTAGCCGGCGGGCCCGCCGGCGCCCGGCTCGCCCTGGGCGGCGTCCGCTCGGCGGCCAAGCCGCTGAGCGGGGCGCCGCCTGCCGCTCCTGCGCCCGCTCCGCCGCCGGCGCCCCCGGCGCGCCCACCCCGCCCCCCGGCCGGCGCCCCGCCGGCGGCTGCGGCCGGGCTCCCTCTCCCGTCGCGCGACGAGCTCACCCTGGCGTGGGGTGACAAGGTCCTTCTGGCGCTCTCGCCCCGGGCCAAGTCCCGGTTCCGGGTCGGGCGGTTCGTGGCGTCCGAGGGTGACCGGGCGACGTTCGCCCTGCCCAATGCCATCCACCGGGACCGGTGCGAGGAGGTGCGGGTCGACGTCGAGCAGGCCCTCGAGGCCCACTTCGGCCGCCCGGTGCCCCTGCGGCTCCTCACCGAGGACCCGGGCGCCGGCGGGACGCTCGGCGCGGGGCCGGCGGCGGCGGGTGGGCCGCCGCCCGACGACGAGCCGATCGACCTCGACGACCTCCAGGAAGCGCCCCCGTCAGAGGTACGCTCGCCTGTCGATCACGTCCTTTCGGCCTTCGAAGGCGCCACTGTCGTGGAGGAGTAGCTCATGCCCAAGAACGCACCTGGCGGCCAGCCGGACATGAACGCCCTGCTCAAGCAAGCCCAGAAGATGCAGGAGCAGCTTCTGGCCGCCCGGGCCGAGGCCGAGACCCAGGTGGTCGAGGGCCAGGCCGGAGGGGGCATGGTGAAGGTGCGGGTCACCGGCGGCATGGAGTTCGAGGGCGTCAGCATCGACCAGGCGGCCGTCGACCCCGACGACGTCGCCATGCTCGAGGACCTGGTGCTGGCCGCCATCCGGGACGCGGTCACCAAGGCCGGCCAGATCTCCGAGCAGGCCATGGGTGGCCTCGACCTCGGTGGTCTGGGCAGCGGCCTGTTCGGCTGACGCCCGGGTGTACGCGCCGCCGGTCCAGAGCCTGATCGACGAGCTCGGCCGCCTGCCCGGTGTGGGGCCGAAATCCGCCCAGCGCATCGCCTTCCACCTGCTGAAGCTCCCAAACGAGGACGCCTTCCGCCTGGCCCGGTCCATCACCGAGGCCAAGGAGAAGGTGTCGTTCTGCCGGCGCTGCTTTAACGTGTGCGAGGGCGAGGAGTGCGGGATCTGCGCCGATGGCCGCCGCGACGCCACCCTGGTCTGTGTCGTCGAGGAGCCCCGCGACGTGGTGGCGGTCGAGAAGACCGGCGAGTTCCGGGGCCGCTACCACGTGCTCCAAGGGGCGATCAGCCCCCTGGAGGGCGTCGGCCCCGACCAGATCCGGGTACGGGAGCTGTTGGCCCGCCTGGGCGCCGAGGCCATCGCCGAGGTCATTCTGTGCACCAACCCCAATATCGAGGGCGAGGCGACGGCGATGTATCTGGCCCGCCTCCTGAAGCCGCTGGGCATCCGGGTGACCCGCATCGCCAGCGGCCTTCCGGTCGGCGGCGACCTGGAATACGCCGACGAGCTGACCCTCGGGCGGGCGCTGGAGGGCCGGCGGGAGCTGGAGGGCTAAGTCGCCGGTGTACCAGCGGACGTCGTGGCCCCATTCGACGAGGGAACCGAAGCCGCGTCGACCAACGTCTCATATGTGTGACGAACGAGGAGGTTCCGGCGATGGCACGGAAGGGCTGGTCATTGGCCGCTCTGGCTTTGGTGGCACTGGTCGTAGCCGGCGCTATCCAGGCAAATGTGGGGGGCGGTGGTGGCGACGACGAGTCGTCGACGGTCGGACAGGGCGTGGCTTCGACTGCGCCGGCGATGGACAGCGCCGGCGCAGTCGCCGGCGGGTCGCCGGCAAGGCGGAGATCGCTCCGGTGCCGCCGGGCGGCGGCGGGCCGGCCGTCGTGCCCGGCTCCCCCCGGGTGGTGCGCACGGCCGACGTGCGGGTGAAGGTCGCCGAGGGCGGCTTCGGCGCCGCCTTCGACCGGGTCGCATCGGTGGCTGCAGCCAACGGCGGGTTCGTGTCGTCCTCGTCGACCGCTTCGGTTGACGACGCCCGTTCGGGGCAGCTCACGGTCCGGGTTCCGGCCGACCGCTTTGACACCGTGCGCCTGACGCTCGCCGAGCTGGGCGAGGTCGAGTCGCAGTCGATCCGGGGTGAGGACGTCAGCGGGCAGCTCGTCGACTTCGACGCCCGGCTGAAGAGCTTGGAGGCCCAGGAAGCGTCGCTGCTGGTGTTGGTCGGCCGGGCGACTGCGGTCGGCGAGGTACTGCAGGTGCAGTCGACGCTGTTCAACGTCCGCCAGCAGATCGAGCAGCTCAAGGCCCAGAAGGCCAACCTCGAGCAGTCGGTGAGCCTGGCGACCCTCCAGGTCTCACTGTTCGAGCCCGGCGCCGCCGGCGTGGTGCGACCCGATCGACGACTCGCCGTCGCTGGCCCGCAGCTTCGAAGAGGCCGTCGACGGCATGGTCTCCGTGGTCGGCGGCATGATCGTCGTGGTCGGGTACCTGATCCCGATCGCCGTGCTGGGCTTGGTCGTGTGGGGCGCCGGCCGGGTGGTGCGCCGGCGGCCGGCGCCGGTGACGCCGGCGGTCTGAGGGGCCGGCGGTCCGCCGGCGGCGGTGCGGGCCGGCGGTCCATTCCACAGTCGTCGGCCCGGCGCAACGCTCGCGATCGACGACGCCTCCGCCCAAGAGAGGCGCTATATCTACGGACGCGACTCGGTCAACTGACTCTCCACTCAGCCGATATATCGGTTGCGTCCCGAACATGTGTTCGATACAATGGAAAGGTGAGCGAAGGCCAGGGAAACGAACCGGCATCTGCTGAGCTAGAGGTCGAAATAGCTCAAGTCTGCGGCGTGATCAACGCCGCCACTGCGCGCCTGGTCAGCCTCGTTGCAAAGGTCCTCGAGACTGAGGCCTGGCACGGCGCGGGCATCCACTCAGCATCGCAGTGGGTGGCGTGGAAGTGCGGCGTGTCGCCGGCACGAGCAAAGAGGCTCATCGTCATGGCCCGCCGGCTGGCGGAGCTGCCCGAGACCCGGGCTGCGTTCGACAACGGTGAGCTGTGCGAGGACCAGGTGGCGGTGGTGTGCCAGCACGCGCCGGCGTCGGTCGACGCCGAGGCGGCCACGCTGGCCCGCTCCGCCACCGTCGTGCAGCTCCGTCGGGTGCTCGGCAGCTACCCGTTCGCCGAGGAGGCGAAGGCGGATCCGACCGAGCCGAATGAGGCGGCGGCGCCGACGGAGCCCCGAACAGTGAGCTTCGGTACGACTGAGCAGGGCACATGGCGTCTGTCCGCCGAACTGCCTGCCGATGAGGGCGCGCTGATAGAGCGGGCACTGGTCGCGGCCCGTGACGAGCTGTTCCGGGCAAGCGAGCACGACGCCGACGCCAAGCCGGTGCCGGCGCATGTCGACTGGGCGGACGCCTTCCTGGCCATGGCCGACCGGTCGCTCGGCGGGTCCATGCGGGCCCACCACGACCGGAACCTCGTCCTGCTCCACGTCGGCACCACGCCCGACTTGAACGGCCATCTGCACCTCGGCCCGGGACTGAGCGACGGGCTCCGCCGGTTCCTGAGCTGCGATACGCGGGTCCGGCCGGTGCTCGAATCAGGTGGGAAGCCGGTCAGCGTGGGCCGGGCGTTCCGCACCGTGCCGGACCGCACCCGAATCGTGATCGAAGAGCGGGATCGGGGGTGCAGGGTTCCGGGATGTGACCAGAGCCGATGGCTCCACATTCATCACATCCGACATTGGGAGGACGGCGGCGCTTCGGACACCGACAACCTCATTGCGCTGTGCCACCGACATCATCGATTGCACCATCTCGGGAAACTGGAAATAGAGGGGAATGCCGACGATCCTACCGGCATGCATTTCACCGACGATCGCGGCCGAACACTTGATGCGTCCGGGCGTCCAGTGCCGCCCGGGCAGCGGTTCGACGCCGTTGCCAGCGAACTGGGTATCTCCGCCGGCGCCTGGTCACACCCGGCCGGAGAGCGGCTCGACCGGCGTTGGATTCACTTCAATGAGCGGGCCGGATGACCTCAGGATGCGGCGATGCGGTTGCCCATGCGGGAGACGAGCGCCTGCTCGAGCTGGGCGGGGAAGGGCTGGGTGAAGGAGAAGAAGGTGGCGCTGACGGTGGTGCGGTCCTTGGTGATGTAGACGAGGTCGGCGAAGAGCTTGTCGGTGCGGTCGGGGTAGACGAGCTCGGCGGTGAGGCGGATGCCGAACGACCCGTCGCCGAAGCTCTCCACGGTCAGCGGCTCGAAGGCGACGTTCTCCACCCGGGCGTCGCCGGCCTGCCGGCGCAGGTCGTCCCGGAAGGCGGGTACCAGGCAGGGGCCGTACTTCGGGCCCCGGATGGCGGCCAGGTCGGCGGCCGCGTCCTCGACGGTGTTCAGGACGGTGGAGATGGAGGAGACCTGCATCTGGCCCAGGGTGAGATCGGGGCCGTAGACCCGGGCGCTACGGAAGGTATCGGGATCGGGCCGGCCGAGGCACACGGAGATGCTGCGGGAGCGCTCGTTCTCCAAGGGCGTCTCCGTGTGGGTGACGCCTCGCCAGCCCGCCGGCATGTCCGCCTGCTCGAGCACGATCGTCCGGGCCCGGGCGGTGTCGGCCGCCCTACCCGTCGCCGGCGCCGGCCCCAGGGCATCGTCCTCTTCGCCGCCGCCACCTCCGCCGCATGCGGCCATCACCAGCACCAACAACGTCACCAGCGACCGCCAATGGTGGACCATAACCAGAGCCTAGGGGTCCTGACATGGCTGGCGACCTGAGGACCGCCGGCATCGGCGCGGCGGTGTGGGGATAGCGAGGCATGCAACGGCGGGATGGCCAGCACGGTGCACCTGGAGGCCCACTCCGACGTAGCGTCAGACCGTGAAGGTCCACCTGCTCGACGGCACCTACGAGCTGTTCCGCCACCACTTCGGCGTACCCAAGGGCGACCGGGACCCCGAGGACACGGTGGCGGCGACTCGGGGCGTGCTGTGGAGCGTGCTCCAGCTGCTGGAGGAGGGTGTCACCCACCTGGGCGTCGCCACCGACACGGTCATCGAGTCGTTCCGGAACGATCTCTGGCCCGGGTACAAGTCGAGCGCCGGCATGCCGGAGGAGCTGCTGGCCCAGTTCCCGCTCGTCGAGGAGGCGCTCACCGCCCTGGGCGTGACGATCTTCCCGATGGTGGAGCTCGAAGCCGACGACGCCCTGGCCGCCGCCGCCGCCACCGCCGCCGCCGACCCGCGCGTCGAGCAGGTGATCATCATGACTCCCGACAAGGACCTGGCCCAGATGGTGCTGGGCACCAAGGTGGTCCAGTTCGACCGCCGGGCCAAGGCCTTCACCGACGAGGAGGGGGTCAAGGCCAAGTACGGCGTCCTGCCCGAGTCGATCCCCGACTGGCTGGCGCTGGTGGGCGACTCGGCCGACGGGTTCCCGGGCCTTCCCGGCTGGGGCAAGACGTCGGCCAGCGCAGTGCTGGCCAAGTACTTCCACATCGAGGAGATCCCCGAGCACCACTTCCGGTGGGACGTGAACGTGCGGGGCGCGGCCCGGCTGGCCAGCGCGCTGAACGAGCAGCGCGACCTGGCTCTGCTGTTCCGCGACCTGGCCACCCTGCGCTCCGAGGCCAAGGTCATCGCCAACATCGACGAGCTCTTTTGGGCCGGGCCGACCGACGAGCTCGAGGAGATGGTCACCCGCCTGCGGGCCTGGCGCTTCATGGACAGAATCGCCGCCCTCGCCCCCCGGTAACCTCATCGCGGTGGACCCTCGCCTGAAGGACCTCCGCGCCCGCAAGGACGAGGCGCTCCACGCCGGCTCGGCGGACGCGGTCGACCGCCAGCACGCCCGCGGCAAGATGACGGCGCGAGAGCGGGTGGAGGAGCTGCTCGACCCGGGGACCTTCGTCGAGCTGGACCTCCTGGCCCGCCACCGGTCCACCGAGGCCAGCGTCGCCGGCACCCGTCCGTACACCGACGGCGTGATCACCGGCTGGGGCACCGTCGAGGGCCGGCAGGTGTTCGTCTTCTCGCAGGACTTCACCGTCTTCGGCGGCAGCCTGGGCGAGGTGTTCGCCGAGAAGATCCACAAGGTGATGGACCTGGCGGACGAGGTGGGAGCGCCGTTCGTCGGCATCAACGACGGCGCCGGCGCCCGCATCCAGGAGGGGGTCGTCGCCCTCGACTCCTACGGCGGCATCTTCCGGCGCAATACGCACTCGTCGGGCGTCATCCCCCAGATCAGCCTGATCATGGGTCCGTGTGCCGGCGGCGCGGTCTACAGCCCGGCCCTCACCGACTTCGTGTTCATGGTGCGCGACACCAGCTACATGTTCATCACCGGCCCCGACGTGGTGAAGGCCGAGACCGGCGAGGACGTCAGCCTCCAGGATCTCGGCGGCGCCATGGCCCATGCCACCCGCTCGGGCGTGGCCCACTTCGTCGCCGAGGACGATCACGTCTGCCTCCACGACGTGCGCAAGCTGCTGTCGTTCCTGCCCTCGAACAACGAGGAGCCGGCGCCGTGGACCAAGCCCACCGACGACCCCAATCGTCAGGCGCCGGCGCTCAACGACCTCCTGCCCGACCGCAGCGACCTCCACTACGACATGACCGAGGTCATCGCCGAGGTGGTCGACGACGGCTACCTGTTCCAGTACGCCCCGCTGTGGGCCCAGAACCTGGTCTGCGGCCTGGCCCGGCTCGACGGCCACGTCGTCGGGATCATCGCCAACCAGCCGCAGGTGCTGGCCGGCGTCCTCGACATCGACTCCTCGGAGAAGGCGGCTCGCTTCGTCCGCACGTGCGACGCGTTCAACATCCCGCTGGTCTCCTTCGTCGACGTACCCGGGTTCCTGCCCGGCAAGGACGAGGAGTACGGCGGGATCATCCGCCACGGGGCGAAGCTGCTCTACGCACTCTCGGAGGCCACGGTCCCCCGCATCCAAGTCGTCACCCGCAAGGCCTACGGCGGCGCCTACGTGGTCATGAACTCCAAGGCCATCGGCGCCGACCTGGCCTACGCGTGGCCGTCGGCCGAGTTGGCGGTCATGGGGCCGCAGGGGGCGGTCGAGCTCCTGCACCGCCGGGAGCTGGCCGATGCCGAAGACCCCGTCGCCACCCGGGCGGAGCTGGTCGCCGGCTATGTCGAGCACTACGCCAACCCGTGGATCGCCGCCGAGCGGGGCTACGTCGACGACGTGATCGAGCCGGCGATGACCCGCCCGGTGCTCATCAAGAGCCTGGCCATGCTCCGCTCGAAGCGCCAGGACCCGGGCACCCGGAAGCACGGCAATGTCCCCCTCTGAGCGAGTGCCGCCGGAGGTGCTGGCCATCGCCGTCGCCCTGGCGCTGCAGTGGCAGCAGGCCGAGGCGCCGCCGGCCGAGCCGGCGAGCCGCTGGCGATGGGCGGACCGTCGATGGGAGCGGGCCGCGAGCCACCGGTGGAGCTGACCACCGTCACCGACACCGAGGCCGTCCTCCACGACGGCCTCCGGGTGGTGCGGGTCGACGGGCTCCGGCCGGGGAAGGAGCACACGGTGGAAGGAGTCACGTTCCGCACGCTTCCCAAGCCCGGCGGCGACCGCTTGGCCACGGTCGTCACCGTGAGCGACCTCCACATCGGCGAGACCGAGTGCGGGCGCTACGAGGGCGTGAACCTGGGACCGCCGCTCTCGGCTGCACCCGGCGAGCCGCCCTATCCCGAGACCATGGCCCGAGCCGCCGTCGCCGAGATCGCCGCAGTGCGGCCCGACGCGGTCATCGCCAAAGGCGACCTCACAGGCCAGGGCACGGCGGCCGAGATGGCGACCTTCGAGGAGATCTTCGCCGCCCTCCCGTTGCACCGGACCTACGGCAACCACGACGTGAGCTCCCGCTCGGAGCTGCGCCCGGAGCCCATGACCGAGCTGGTGACCGTTTCGGGCGCCCGCATCGCCCTGCTCGACACGTCGATCCCGGCCCAGACGGGCGGCCGGGTGACCGAGGACCAGCTCGCCTGGCTGGACGAGCTAGGCATCGACGACAGCTCGCCGGTGCTCGTCATGGGCCACCATCCTCTGTTCGACCACGCCGCGTTCACCGCCGGTATCAACGCCGAGGACTCCGAGCGACTGGTCGACCGATTCGCCAACCGGCCGGCGCTCGCCGGCTACTTCGCCGGACACAGCCACCGGAACCTCGTGCGCCGGCTGCCGGCGACCGGCGACGTCCCCTGGGCTGAGGTCGGCGCCACCAAGGACTATCCCGGCGTGTGGGCCGAGTACCGCATCTACGACGGTGCAGTGATGCAGGTCGTGCACCGCATCTCCGCCCCGGAGGCGCTGGCGTGGACGGACCGCACGCGCTCGATGTTCGGCGGCCTGTACCCGTCGTACTCCTTCGGCAGCCTGGCCGACCGCTGCTTCTACGTCACCGGCCCCTGACGGTGGGCCCGCGTGAAGGAGGAGGCACCTACGAAGGCGCCGGCGGCTGCGGCGAAGCGAGCTCCTCGGCCAGCAGGTCCATGAGCAGGCTGTCCCGCCAGTTGCCGTCGTTGGCCCGCTCGTACCGGCGCATGACCCCGACCTCCTTGAAGCCGATCTTGCGGTAGGAGGCGATGGCCCGGGCGTTGCTCATCGAGGGGTCGATGGTGATCCGGTGGTGGCCGAGGTCGTCGAAGAGGTGCCGGCACAGGGCGTGCAGGGCGTCGGTACCCAGGCCGCGGTTGCAGAAGGCGGGATGGAGGGTGATGTCGATGCCGGCGTGGCGGTAGTCCGGGTCGGTCTCCTCGTAGTACTGGATGTAGCCGATCATCGCCCCCTCGAGCTCGATGACCAGACCGAGGCTGTCGTCGTTCTTCAGGTTGGCCCGCAGCCGTTTCTCGTTCTCGCCCGGCCACCATTCGGCGACCTCAGGAACGGCGAAGAACTCGGCCAGCGCCGGCAGGTCACCGGACGTGACCGGCCGAAGGCTCACCTGGGTGCCCTGGAGCATCGGGCTAGTTTGGCCCAATGAGCGAGCACGTCGGCCGGGCCTGCCGGTCCACCCGGAACGAAGCGGATGGCCCTACCGGGAGGCCCTCGAGGGCCGGCGAGCGCAGCGACCGGTGAACACAGTCCGAGGACCTTTGGCCCTCGTCGGAGGCGGAGAGTGGCAGGAGGGGTGCACCTTCGACCGCGAGCTGCTGGAGGCCAGCGGGGCCGACGACGTCCTGGTCCTGCCGACCGCTGCCGCCTACGAGCACCCCGGACGCGCCGTCGAGACGGCAGAGAAGTGGTTCGCCGGCCTGGGCGCCAAGGTCCGGGGGCTCATGGTTCTCGCCCGGCCCGACGCCGACCAGGAGGCCAACGTCGCCGCCATCCGCGACGCCCGGTTCATCTACTTGTCGGGCGGGTCGCCGCTGCACTTGCGCTCGGTCCTGAAGGACTCGCCGGCGTGGGACGCCCTGTGTCAGGCGTGGCAAGGCGGGGCCGTGCTGGCCGGGTCGTCCGCCGGCGCCATGGCCCTGTGCGACCCGATGGTCGACCCCCGCGGTGGCGCCTTCACCCTCGGCCTCGGCCTGCTGGCCCAGGTCGCCATCATCCCCCACCACAACACCTGGTCGGAGGAGAAGGCCAAGCGCACCATCACCTTGGCGCCCAAGGGCCTGCCGATCGTCGGCATCGACGAGCGCACTGCCCTGATCCGGGGCACCGACGGAGCGTGGAAGGTGGCCGGCGTGGGCGACGTCGTGGTCTTCGTGGACGGCCACGAGGCCGGCGTGGACGCCCTCCCCCGCTGAACTGGTTGCATTTACCCGTCGTAGACGCGGGTAAGTGCAACCAGAACGAGGTTAGTTAGGACTCGGTGATCGTCACCGACTCCATGAAGACTTTTTGCTTGGGCACGCCGGCGCCGGGGCTGCCGACCTTCTCCAGCTCGAGGACGACGTCGAGGCCGTCGATCACCTTGCCGAACAGGGAGTACTGGGGCGGTAGCTGCATGCCGCTCATGCCGCAGATGATGAAGAACTGGCTGCCGTTGGTGTTGGGGCCGGCGTTGGCCATGGCCAGGGAGCCGATCTCGTAGCGGCCGGCCTTCGGGAGCTCGTCCTCGAAGCGGTAGCCGGGGCCGCCCATGCCAGTGCCCTGGGGGTCGCCGCCCTGGATGACGAAGCCGGGGATGATTCGGTGGAAGGTCACGCCGTCGAAGTAGTGGTAGCGGGCCAGCACGACGAAGTTGTTGACCGCCTTGGGGGCGGCGATGGGGTCGAGGGCGATCGTCATCGTGCCCTTGTTGGTGACCATGGTGGCTTTGTAACTCTTCGCCGGGTCGATACACATCGGCGGGGGGCCGCTGAACTTCTGGGTCTTGGGACTGGAGCCGTCGGCGGCAGGGCACTCGGTGGGCATGGGCTCACGTCTCCTTGATTGTGACGGTCAGGATCTTCACGACCTCGCTGGGTTTGCCGTCCTGGGTGCCGGGGATGCCGACCTCCTCAATGGCCTTCACGACCTCGAGGCCCTGGGTGACCTGGCCGAAGAGCGAGTACTGCGGGGGCAGGCTGGTGCCGGCGTCGCCAGAGACGACGAAGAACTGGCTGCCGTTGGTGTTGGCGCCGGAGTTGGCCATGGCCAGCGAGCCCAGCCGATAGGAGCCCGCCTTGGGCAGCTCGTCCTCGAACTTGTAGCCGGGGCCGCCGGTGCCGGTCTGCTGGGGGTCTCCACCCTGGAGCACGAACCCGGGCACGATCCGGTGGAAGGCGATGCCCTCGAAGTACTTGTAGCGGGCCAGGACGACGAAGTTGTTGACCGTCTTGGTGGCGTTGCGGACGTCGAGGGCGACGGTCATGGTGCCCTTCGACGTCTGGATCTCGGCCATGTAGCTCTTGGCTACCTCCACGCACAGCGGCGGGGCCTTCTCGAACGACGTGGTGCGCTGGGCCGAGCCGTCGGTTGGCGGGCAGGGGGTGTCGCCCTTGATCGACGCACCCTGGGCGACCGGCGGCAGGTCGACCGGCTTCTTGGCCGCCAGGGTGGCGGGAATTGCCGTCGTGGTGGTCGGCCCGGTGCTGGCGACGTTCTGGTCGTCGCCCCCCGGATTGACGAGGACGGCGACGCCGGCGACGAGGACGAGGGCCAGGAAACCGCCGGCGATGGCCCGGCTCCGGGTCTGCTGGCGCTTCCGGGCGGCGGCGATAGCGGCCTGGCGAGCCTGCTGACCCTGCTTCTTCCGCTCCCGCTTCTGAGTAGGCACGGCCAACCACCGTATCGGCACTGGTACCGTGAGTCCCGCCAGTGACACTCGTCGTTCAGAAGTATGGCGGCACCTCAGTTGCCGACGCCGACCGGATCCGCGCCGTTGCCGATCACGTCGTGCGCACGCGCCGTCGCGGCCATGACGTGGTCGTGGTGGTCAGCGCCATGGGCCGCAGCACCGACGACCTGCTCCGCCTGGCCCACAGCATCTCAGAGGAGCCGCCGGCCCGGGAGCTGGACATGCTCGTCAGCGCCGGCGAGCGGATCTCCATGGCCCTGCTGTGCATGGCTATCTGGGAGCTCGGCGAGTCGGCGTCGTCGTTCACCGGAAGCCAGGCCGGGATCATCACCGACACCACCCACGGCAAGGCCAAGATCGTCGAGATCCGGGCCGACCGGGTGAAGGAAGCGCTCGCCCAGGACAAGATCGTCGTCGTCGCCGGCTTCCAGGGCGTGTCGACGGAGAGGGAGGTCACGACCATGGGTCGGGGCGCCTCTGACCTGACTGCGGTGGCCCTGGCTGCGGCCCTCGGTGCTGACTCGTGCGAGATCTACACCGATGTCGCCGGCGTCTACACCGCTGACCCGCGTGTGGTGCCCGAGGCCCGCCGGCTCAAGTCGCTGGCCTTCGAGGAGATGCTGGAGATGGCGGCCACCGGAGGGCGGGTGCTGGCCTCGCGGTCGGTCGAGTACGCCCGGAACTTCGACGTGGCCCTGCACGTGCGGTCGAGCTTCACCTGGGAGCCCGGCACCTGGGTGAAGAAGGAGGAAGAGGTGGAGAAGGCCATTCTCTCGGGTGTCACCCACGACACGTCCGAGGCCAAGGTGACGGTGGTGGGCGTGCCCGACAAGCCCGGCATCGCCGCCCGGCTGTTCAGGGCCCTGGCCGACGAGGCCGTCAACGTCGACATGATCGAGCAGAACGTCTCGGTGCACGGCCTGGCCGACATCTCCTTCACCTTCCCCAAGGCCGACCTCGCCGTCGCCACCCGAATCACCGAGCAGGTCGCCGGCGAGATGGGCGCCGAGCGGGTGGAGCCCGACGCCGACATCGCCCGCATCAGCCTGATCGGCGCCGGCATGAAGACCCACCCCGGCGTGGCGGCCACCATGTTCGAAACGCTGGCCGCCGAGGGCCTCAACATCGAGATGATCTCCACGAGCCCGATCCGCATCAGCTGCGTCGTCCGGGCCGGCGAGGTCGAGCGGGGGGTGCGGGCGCTGCACACCGCCTTCGAACTCGACTCACCCCAGCCGTGAGTTCAGTACCTTTACTGCCATGAACGTAGGAATTGTCGGAGCCACCGGACTCGTCGGCGGCATCATGCGCACCCTGCTGGCGGAGCGGGCGTTCCCCGTCGACCAGCTGCGGCTGTTCGCATCGGCCCGCTCGACGGGCAGGGCGCTGCCCTGGGCGGGCGGCGAGATCACGGTCGAGGACGCCGCCACCGCCGACTACTCCGGCCTCGATCTGGCCCTCTTCGCCGCCGGCGCCACCCTGTCAAAGGAGCTGGCGCCCAAGGTCGCGGCCGCCGGCGCCACCGTGGTCGACAACTCCTCGGGCTGGCGCCACGACATCGACGTCCCCCTCGTGGTCGCCGAAGTCAACCCCGACGCCTTGAACTCGATCCCCAAGGGCATCGTCGCCAATCCCAACTGCACGACGATGGTGGCCATGCCGGTGCTCAAGCCCCTTCACGACGAGGCGGGGCTGCGCCGGATCGTGGTCAGCACCTACCAGTCGGTGTCGGGCGCCGGCCTGCGAGGCGTCGGCGAGCTGGAGCGCCAGGCCAACGAGGTGGCGCCCAAGTCGGCCGAGTTGGCCTACGACGGCAACGCGGTGGCCTACCCGGCGAACGAGGCCTTCGTCGCACCGATCGCCTTCAACGTGATCCCGCTCGCAGGCAAGCTCGTCGACGACGAGACCGACGAGGAGCACAAGTTCCGCCACGAGAGCCGCAAGATCCTCGGGATCCCGGAGCTGTCGGTGTCCTGCACCTGCGTTCGGGTGCCCGTCTACACCGGCCACTCGGTGAGCCTCAACGTGGAGTTCGAGCGGCCCCTGTCCCCCGAGCGGGCCCGGGAGCTGCTTGCGTCCGCTCCGGGGGTGGCCCTGGCCGACGTGCCCACCCCCCTGGGGGCCGCCGGCAACGATCCCTCCTACGTCGGTCGCATCCGGCGTGACCCGGGCGCCCCGTACGGGCTGGCCCTCTTTGTCTGCGGCGACAACCTGCGCAAGGGCGCCGCACTGAACGCAGTGCAGGTGGCCGAGACCCTCGTGGCCCGGGGCCGGTTCAACGGGTGACCCGCCAGCAGAAACTCGTCCCCATCGGCGTCCTCGTCATCATGGCCCTGGCGTTGGTGTGGGCCATGATCCCTTTCAACTTCGCCAACGTGGTCGACTGCGAGGCACCCCTCTTCGGCGCCGAGCCCAAGAACGAAGCTCCCCCGACCAGCTTCATCCGCGCCGACGAGGACTGCCTGTCCAAGGGCAAGAGCCGACTCCTGGTCTCCGCGGTAGCCGCCTTCATGGCCGCCCTCGGCGGGGCCGTCATGGTGGCGGCGAAACCGATCAGCTCGTCGTGCTCGGCCGGCGACCACGATGCCTGTCGCGAGTGGTGGCTGGCGCCCCTGGGGCCGGCGGCGGCGGGGCTGGGATGCCAGTGCGAATGCCACGACGTGATCTGGTAGGGCTCACCCTGCCGCCGGCGTGATCCTGGTCGACGTCGACAAGGCAACGGTCCGCCGGCCCGACCGACCGCTGTTCGAGAACCTCTCGGTGACCGTGCGCTCCGGCGACCGCCTGGGCGTCGTCGGCCGCAACGGCAGCGGGAAGTCAACCCTGCTGCGCATCCTGGCCGGCGCCGGCGAGCCCGAGGAGGGCACCGTGCGGCGCGGGCGCGACGTACGGGTGGGCTACCTCGACCAGGAGCCGGTGCTGCCGGCGGGCACCGTGCGCGATGCCGTGGGACAGCACTGGGAGGCGGCGGCCATCCTCGACCACCTGGGAATGGGCCCGGTGGCCGGCGACGACGTCGCCACCCTGTCGGGCGGCCAGACGAAGCGGGTGGCCCTGGCCCGGGTGCTCGTCGACGAGGTCGACCTGCTCGTGCTCGACGAGCCCACGAACCACCTCGACGTGGAGGCCATCGCCTGGCTGGAGGCCCGGCTCGCTGCATTCCGGGGCGGGCTGGTGCTCGTCACCCACGACCGCCACGTGCTGGACCGGGTGACGACCCGGATCCTGGAGATCGAGGGCGGCGGGGGCTACGTCCATGACGGCGGCTACGCCAGCTACCTGGCCAACCGCAGCGAGCGGGCCGAGCGGGATGCATCGACCGAGGCGGTGCGCCGCAACCTGGCCAAGGCCGAGCTGGCGTGGCTGCGCCGCGGGGCGCCGGCCCGCACCCGCAAGCCGAAGGCCCGGATCGCGTCGGCGACCGCCATCGTGGAGGGCGGGCCGGCGGCGGCCCGGGCGGCGGCGCCCGAGCTGGCGGCCGCGTCCCGAGGGGTGACCATGCCCCGCCTGGGCGACCTGGTCATCACCCTCACCGGCGTGGGGCATCGCTTCGGCGACGAGGAGTGGCTGTTCCGGGGATTGGATCTCGACTTGGAGCCGGGCGGCCGCTTGGGCGTCCTCGGCCCCAACGGCTCGGGCAAGTCCACCCTGCTGGAGATCATCGAGGGCCGGTTGGCGCCGGCCGAGGGCTCCGTGCGCGCCGCAGCCACGGTCGCGCTCGGCTACTACCGGCAGGCCGGCGTGGAGCTCGATCCCGCCCAGCGGGTGCGGGAGGCGGTCGCCGCCCCGGCCACCCAGCCCAACTGGGAGCAGGCCCGCCTCATGGAGCGCTTCCTGTTCGACAACGACATCCAGCAGGCGCCGATCGGCACCCTCTCGGGCGGTGAGCGCCGGCGGCTCCAGCTCCTGCTGACCCTCACCCGCATGCCGAACGTCCTGCTCCTCGACGAGCCCACCAACGACCTCGACCTGGACACCCTGCGGGCCCTGGAGGACCACCTGGAGTCCTGGCCCGGCTCAGTGGTAGTCGTCAGCCACGACCGGGCGCTGCTGGAGCGGACGGTCGAGGAGGTGCTGGTGCTTGACGGCCGGGGCCGGGCGACGATGGCCCGAAACGGTTACGCCGGCTACACCGCGACCAAGGCGGCGCCGGCCAAGCCGAAGGCGGCGGGCGCCGTCACCGCCAACGAGAAGGTGCCGTCGTCGGTGCCGGCCAAAGCGGGCGGGCCCAAGCCCCGCTCGGCGAGCACGCTGCGCCGGCTGATCGGCGTCGCCGAGCGGGCCATGGCCGAGGCCGAGGTCACCCGCGACCGCCTGGCCGCCGAGCTGGCGGCCCATGACCCCGCCGACCACGTCGCCCTCAGCGCGACCGCGCAGGCCTTGGCCGAGGCCGAGGCGGCGCTGGGCACGGCAGAAGAGCATTGGTTGAAACTCTCGGACGAGCTCGGCGCCTGACTAGTCGACGGGAAGTCGACTCAGGAGGTCGACCTTCTGCTCCTCGAACTCCTCGAGCGTCATGGTGCCGGCGTCGTAGCGCTGGTGGATCGACTCGATCAGCTTGAGCAGGTCGTCGGCTGACAACTCGCTCTTGCCGTCGTCGACCAGCACCTCGACCGCCTCGCTGTCCTCGACCCCGGCGGAGCGCTCCTGGCGCTTCTCCCGCTTGGCGGCTGCCTTGGCTTTCTTGTCTCGATCGCGTTGAAGCTTGCTGAAGCTGGTTCGCTGACCGCCCATCTGATCTCCTTTGGGCCGGTGGGGTAAGCAGAAAGCCGCCGGCCGTGGCCGGCGGCTCGTTTCACAGAACTCCCGAGCTAAATAGCCCGAACGTTCTGGGCTTCCTCGCCCTTCCGGCCGGGCGCCACGTCGAACTCGACCTTCTGGCCCTCCTCGAGGGAGCGGTACCCGCGGCCTTCGATGTTGGAGTAATGCACGAAGACGTCATCGCCCTGCTCGCGAGAGATGAAGCCGTAGCCCTTCTCTGCGTTGAAAAACTTCACGGTTCCTGTTGCCACACTGATCTCTTCTCTTCGTCAGAGCGAAGCCCCACTGACTTCCTCGTCCCGAGCATTCTACGTGAATTTCTCGCCACAGGCCCACGGCCGCCTAAGATCGTTGCCCGGAGACGGGAGGAATGGGCCATGGCCGCCGTCGATCCCCGGTCGAGTGGAGACCGGATGTGGGAGCGGGAATCCCGGTTCGGGCGACGAGCCGAGGTGGTCGCCGTCGACCGCCTGACCGAGACCGGCACCGTCCGCATCCGCGCCAGGGTCACCGACGACCAGCCATTCGACTACAAGCCGGGCCAGTTCCTGGCCTTCCAGGAGGACGTGCCGGGCGTGGGCGTCCAGCGCAGCCCGTATTGCATGTTCCAGCCGCCGGCGCCCGACCGCAGCTTCGAGATGCTGATCCGGGTGTTCCCGGAGGGCCCCTTGTCACACTACATGGCCTCGATGCGCCCGGGCACGCAACTGGCATTCAGGGGACCGTCCGGGCGCTCCATGCTGCCCAAAGACGACGACGTGGACTCAGAATTGGTGATGCTGGCCACCGGCGTCGGAGTCAGCCCCCTGCATGCGGTCATTGTCCATCTGCTGCGGGAGCGTGACGGCCGGCGCATCCGGCTTTTCTGGGGGCTGCGCCTCGAAGAGGACATCTGCCTCACCAAGGAGCTCGACACCCTGGCCGGCGCCCACCCGAACTTCACCTACGCCATCTCGCTCTCCCAGCCGTCGGAGTCCTGGACCGGGCTGCGGGGCCGCCTCACGGAGACCATGCCGCCCCTGCTGGAGTCCCTCGGGGGCAAGCGCTACTACCTGTCGGGCAACGGGGCCATGTGCGAGGAGATGGAGCTGGCCTTCTCGGGCATGGGCGTCGACCGGTCATACATCCGCCAGGAGCGCTTCTT
This sequence comes from uncultured Acidimicrobiia bacterium, assembly GCA_963768975.1. Lineage (GTDB taxonomy): Bacteria > Actinomycetota > Acidimicrobiia > Acidimicrobiales > AC-14 > CADCTB01. The sequence goes on from CAVYKB010000018.1 coordinate 38,792, forward strand.
CAACGTCGGCCACCGGGCCGACGCTGCCGTCATCGACGCCATCGCCGCCCGCTTCGTGGCCCACGACTTGTTCTCGCCGCTCAGCGAGGCGCAAGCGCCCATGCTCTTCGCCATCGAGCGCGACGTGCACGGCCGCAAGGTGGGGCCCTCGGACTGAGTCCGATTTGAGTGAATTATCCAATCCGGCGGGGGCGCCGGCGCCGAACTGGTGGGACTACCCGAATCCAAGGAGGCACGTCCACCGTGAAGAACAAGATGAAGGTCACCGCCGGCATCAGCGCCGCGTTCGCCGTCGGAGCCCTGATCGGTCCCCTGAACGGCGCCGGCGCCGGCCACTCCAACCTCCTCCTCGAATCCGAGCTCCGGGGCCGCAACGAAGTCGCCACCTCCGCCGAGAACAGGCGGCAGGTGGGCGACCCCAACGGGCGGGGGGAGGTCTACGTGTTCGGCATCGACGGCGACCCGACCACTCTCTGCTATGTCCTCACCGTCTCGGGCATTGAGCCGGCGACCGCGGCCCACATCCACAAGGGCGCCAAGGGCGAGAACGGCCCGGTGGTAGCCAACCTGGCGGCGCCGGCCGACGGCAACGCCGCCGACTGCCTGACCGAGGGCGAGGTCGGTCCTGGCACCACGCCGAAGTTCCCGACCGGCGAGACGGTGGCCGCCATCCTGGCCGACCCGGAGAGCTACTACGTGAACGTCCACAACACCGACTACCCCGGCGGTGCCATCCGCGGCCAGCTGGCCTACCAGGGCTAGGGGCACGCCCGGGAGCCGCCGCGCCTACGGGCCGGCGGCTCCCGGTGCCGCAACGTGGCCTGCTGATCGCTCATCCGCCCTTCCTTCCCGATGGGCGGCCGATCACACCTCGGACGATGGCGTACCCGGACACCGCGGCCCAGACACCCTCCAGCAAAAGGAAGCCCGTGTCCCCGTCGATGGCTGCGACGGTGGCCAGCGTGCCGGCGCCGAGGAAGTTCAGCACCAGGTAGGTCATGGAGGCGGTCTGCAAGCGGCCGGTCTGCGCCAGCACGAAGGCGGACAGGATCAGCGCCGCGCCGACCAGTTCGACCAGTGTCTCCATGTTGGCTACATGATGGCGTGAAGGTGATCGGCCAGGCGCAACGAGAGCGCGGAGATGGTCAGCGCCGGGTTGGCGGCCGGAATGAAGGGGGCGACGGAGTTGTCGGCCACGTAGAGGTTGTCGAGGCCCTCGAACCTCAGGTCGGTGTCGACCACGCCCGATCCGTTCCCGCTCATGCGCAGCGTGCCGCCGGCGTGGTGCGGCGTGCCCTCGTTCCCGAGGTGCATCCCTTCAGACGGATTGACGCCCTCGGCCTGGAGAAAAGCCAGCACCGCATTGCGGAGATCTCGCACCTCGTCCCCGAACGGCGACGCCGAGTGGTTCCGCCGGACGTGCACCGACGCCTTGACCCCCGGCCCGTGGTCCTCGATGACGTTGGCGTCGTCGAGGAGGCTGGCCCCCACGAACTGCAGGCGGACGCTGGAAGAGGTGATCGAGTCGATCTTCTCCTTGCGGACGTCGTCGTCCGGGTGGCGGGCGTCCCAGTACTTGGGGTTGATCAGGACCTCGACGTTGTAGCCGTGACTCGAGAGCGACGCCTGTCTGTGCGTCATCAGGATCTTGGCGTGGTCCTCGACCCCTCCGAACTCGCTGCCCGGCGGGAGGCGGTACTCCTTGGAGAAGAACGCCGGATGGTCGGTCAGCCCCCGCCCCACCTTGCCGTTCGGATCGGGAAGCCCGCTGCGCAGGGCGATCCGGGGGCTCTCCAGGGAACCGGCGGCCAGGACGACGACCCGACCCCGGTAGCGCCGCTCCTGGTTGCCGACCAGGTCCGAGCAAACGACCTCGGTAGCCCGGCGACCCTCGGTCTTCACGCGCACCACGTAGTGGTTGAGGTTCACGGTCAGGTTGTCGCGCCCGGCGAGGCCCGTGTAGGCCAAGGAGTCCAAAAGCAGATCGGCCGTAGAGAAGACGCCGGTCGACTTCTCCAGCACATTGGCCAAGCTCCCGTGGGCGCCGAGGTTGGGCTGGTGGAGCGACTGGGGCAGTTCTTCGACGACGTGGTCGGAGAACCGCTGGCGGAGCCTTGCCAATGTCGTGTCCTGGAAGGGGCCCAGCGTCCGCCGCTTCCGAAGGGTGTGCTCAGCCGCTGCGTAGCCCGAGGACACAAGATGGCTCCGGACCGGCGCCGGCCAGAAGTCCAGCTCCCACTGCCGCATCCGGGGAATCAGCCCCGACCAGAACACCGAACGTCCGCCCAGGCCCATCTGCACGCCGAAGAGGAAGTCCGAACCGGGCTTGTTCACGAAATGACCGACCTGGTGGTGCCGCGGCAGCGCCGGCCAGTCGCCCGGTAGGTTCGTGATGTGGGACGGGTACACGAGGCCGCCGGCCTCAAGGACCAGCACGTTGCGGTCCTTGTCCGAGAGCGCATCGGCCAGGACGCCGCCCCCGAACCCGGAGCCGACGATGATCACGTCGTAGGTGACGTCCGCCCGCAGGTTGCTGCGGACGTGCTCCTGTTGGAGGGTGTTCTCCTCGGTCCGGAGGTTGTCGAACCCGTGGAGCATCCGCGCCGGCGCGGCAGGGAAGTCGACGGTGCTCTCGTCGAAGTGATGGTCCCGGCCGGCGTCGAGGGTGACGTTGAACCCGCTCATCCAGCACTGCCCGTCCAGCACGAACTTCATCTCCAACTGACCGGGATAGCGGGCCCGCTCGAACTCGAAGTACCACTGCCCGTCCCGGTAGACGCCGAAGACGTCGCGGTCCCAGCCGTCCGTGGCGTTGCGGATGGTGATGCGGTGGTTGGGCCGGAGGGCGTCGGTGCGCAGGAAGACCCGAAAGAGGTCGGCGGGCGGCAGGGTGACCGCAGTCAGCGCCTCGAACGATCCCAGCCGGTCCGGGGACGCGGCCTGCTCGTCCGAGGAAGACCCGCTGTGGTACGGGATGTACGGCATCCGCCCGCCTCCGTTCCTGTGTCCGCCGGTGCCAAAGGCTAATCCCGACCTCCCGACGCGAGTCGGGCTCCAGCTGCTGCATGTGCACCAGGCCGTCTACGTCCTGACTGGCGGGCGGATCGGGCACCACCTGCTCGGGCTGCCCTGCCTGCTACTGCGCACGACGGGCCGGCGCACAGGTCGGACCCGCACCGCGTCGCTGGTCTACGCCCGCGACGGCGACGACTACGTGGTCGTCGCCTCCCTCGGCGGCTCGGACCGGGCGCCGGCGTGGCTCCACAACCTCTCCGCCAACCCTCACGTCAGTGTGCAGGTCGGCCGGCGCCGCTTCCCGGCCATCGCCACCGTGATCTCCCGAGGTGACGATGAATACGTCCGCCTGTGGCGGGCGGTCAACGACGTCGCCGGCGGCCGCTACGACCGCTACCAGGCCAGGACCAAACGGCCTATCCCGCTCGTGCGGCTCAGTCTCGGCTCGTAGTCTTCCGGCCCCGTCAGACGTAGCCGGGGTACTGCGCGTCCGAGGACGCCACCGTCAGCGAAGACCCGACGTCAGCCTCGACGAGGGTGCGCAGCGCGTCGTCGCTCACCCGGCCGGCGCCGTAGAGGCGGGCGGCTTGGGCGGCGACCAGGCGCTCGAAGAGGTTCCGGACGGTGCGGCCGTTGGCGAAGGACCGGTCGCGAGGGAGGCGGTCGAGGTACTTCGCCACTTGTTCCCGGGCCGCGGGCTCGACGATGGCCCCTGCCCGGCGGGTGAACAGGTCGAAGATGGCGAGCAGCTCGCCGGCGTCGTAGTCCGGGAACGAGAGGGTGCGGGCGAAACGGGATGCGAAGCCCGGGTTGCTGTCGAGGAACGTCGCCATCTCCTTGGGGTAGCCGGCCACGATCACGACCAGCTCGTCGCGATGGTCCTCCATCAGCTTCAGCAGCATGGCGACGGCCTCGTAGCCGTAGTCCTGACTGGTCCCCTGCACGAGGCTGTAGGCCTCGTCGATGAACAGCACGCCCCCGATGGCCCGTTCGACGACGCCCTGGACACGAGGTGCGGTCTGGCCGATGTAGCGGGCGACGAGGTCCGCCCGGGTGACCTCGACCAGCTGCCCGGTGGCCAGCAGGCCGTGGGCGGCCATCGCCTGTGACAGCAGCCGGGCGATCGTGGTCTTGGCGCTTCCCGGGTTGCCGATGAACACCATGTGGCGGGTGGGGCTGGCCAGCCGCAGCCCCGCCCTCGACCGGGGCCCGGCCAGCGCCGCCTCGGCGATCATGCGCCGGAGCTCGGCCTTGACATCGCTCCAGGCCGATGAGCTCGTCGAGCTCGGCCATCACGTCCACCGTCGCCGGCGACGAGCCGGTGGCCAGCTTCGGGAGGCCGCCGGTGCGGATGTCGCCGGCCATGAGCTGCGGGCCGAGGTCGGGGCGCCGGGCCCGCTCGGCGAGCGCCCGTTCGAGCACGGCTTCGGCGATGCGGGCGTTGCGGAACGTGCCGGCGGGCTTGGCCGCGCCGAGCACCTCGCTGGCCGCCTCCCGGGCGGCGTCGTCGAGCGCCACGCCGGCCCGCGTTGCGAGGCGGACGAAGAGGGCGAGGAGGCCGGCACCGTCGAGGTCCACCGTCCGGGCGACCCGGAAGCGCCGCATGAGATCGGCATTGACTGCGGCCAGCGGGCCGGCGCCCTCGGGGCCGGAGGTGGCGACGAGGGTCACCGCGCCGTTCCGGTCGGAGAGCCGCCGGCGGATGGCTTCGAGCGCCTCCTGGCCGGCGTCGGCGAGGGTGAGCCGGTCGAGGCCCTCGAGGAGCAGGACGCCGGCGCCGGCCCGATCGAAGGCGTCGGCCACCTTCACGAGGGGGTTCAGCTGCCAGGTGGCCGGGCCGATCAGCTCCGTCGCCGTGACCGGGTGGACGAGGCCCGACCCCACGCCGGCGGCGGCCAGCGCCCCGGCGTAGGCCCGGGCCGCGGCCCGGTGGCCGGTGCCCGGAGGGCCGGCGAGGAGGACATGCGGCCCGTGCGGCCGGGCGTTGTGCCGGGCGATCTGGATGCACGCACGTAGCTCCTCGACGAGCTCGGGCTGCCCGTCGAGGCCGGCGAGTGGGTCGGTCGCCGGCGCCGGCGCCGGGATCGTGGGCGTCGTCGTGACGGGCGGCGGAGGCACGGCCGGCCGGGGGTAGACGACGAGGGCGCGAGCCTGGTCGCGCAGGCGGTCGGCCACCCAGGTCATCTCGTTGGCCACTGCCCACTCGTTCGCCGCCGAGGAGGCCAACCCGACGGCGACGCTGAGCCTCGCCCGGACGTCGATGAGCGCCCGGCCGACGTCGAGCCGGTCCCGCAGGAGCAGGCGCCCGCACCGGCCGAGCAGTCCGATGTCCCGGCCGGCGAACGTGGAGGGGTCGAGCGTCCGCAGGGCGTCGGCGATCTGGGCGGCACGGCCCGGGAAGGTGCGGTCGAGGGCGGCGCCGAGCATGGGTGGCACCGACTCGAAGCCCAGGCGCTTCACCTGCACGGCGACCTCGACGTCGACATCGTCGACCGGCTCGCTGAGGACGCGAGCGGCGATGTCGCTCAGCTGATCGAGCCGGCGCAGGCACCACTCGATGTACCCCGCCATGCCGTAGAGCTCGGGTACGAGTTCGAGGGTTTCCGGGTCGGCGGCGGCGGCCCAGAGCCGGGCCAGGAGCCCGCCGTCCACCGCCACGTCGCCGGCCGGCGGCCGGTTGCGCTGCGCGCGAGCCAGGGCGGCGAGCGCGTGGGCCTTGGCGGTCAGCGGCGGCACGGTGGCCCACGCCTCACACTGGGCGACGAGCAGGTCGATGGCGAGGGCTCGCCCCGACTGGTTGCTGGCCAGGCCCCGGAACACGATCGTGTCGGGCGGGCGCAGGTGGATGTGGCGGCCGAGGAAGCCGGGGTCGTTGCGTCCGTACGGCTCGGTGCGCCAGGGGTCGAGAGCATGCAGCAGCCGACGCACGGCAGTGCCGTCGGCAAGGGACCCGGAGCCGAGAAGGAGAAACAGCAGGTCCTGGAGGTCGGCGGCCGCGGCCCCCCCGACGCCGGTCCAGCCGTACGGCCAGCGCACCTCGGTGACCGCCGGCGGCAGGTTGGCGAGCGTCCGCCGCAGCGCAGCCTCGACGCCGGCGAGCTCGTCCTCCGTCGGCGACCACGGCGCCGCCCACAGGACGTCGAACGTCGGCCCGTGCGATCGGTATGCGTCCGGAATGCCGGCGGGTTCCTCCACGGCCAGGGATTCTGGCCCACGGACGACCCAGGTAGCCTCGTCTCATGACCGCTCCCCTCCGCACGGGTGTGAAAGAGGACATCCGCATCGGCACGGACGAAGAGACCGTCACCGGCGAGCCCAAGGTCGCCCACATCGTCAAGGCCGACGGCGACGCCACGGCCAAGGTCCTCGAGGCCAGGATCTACGGCACGCCCCTGGAGGCGCTGTGCGGCATGACGTTCATCCCCCAGCGCGACCCGACCCAGCTGCCGATGTGCGCAGCATGCAAGGACATCTACGAGACCTACCGGGTCTTCAACGAGGGCCTCCCCGACAGCCCCGGTTCCTGACTCGATGGTGTCGCGGCGGTGGCCGCAGGCTGGCTGGCGCTCAGAAAGTCATTGCTCGGGCGGTCCGTTGCGGATACGTTCCAGTGCCGCGACGGACAGGATGCGCCTCTCATCGAGACCAATCCGTGTTCGCGGTGGAGACCGGGATTCAGCGAACCGAGGTCATCATGAGCACTCGTCATCGTCGTATCGGTATTACGGCTGTCGCATTCACGCTGCTGGCCGTCGGTTGCTCGTCGAGCGACAAGACGTCATTGTCGGTCGGGCGCTCGGCGGTCGTGACGGTCGACAACAGCCTCTCTCGAACCCACGAGGCTCCCGCTCTTCTCGTTGACCGGAAAGACCCCAACACCGCGTACCTGGCCGAGGTGGAGCTCCAGGCGGGGCAGACCCGCTTCTACGTGTCCTCCGACAGGGGGGCGACATGGAAGCAGTCTGAGGCTCCGAAGCTGGCGCCCTACACCGATGCCGGCTTGGGCGCGGGCAACCCGAAGAACATTCGCATCGAGCTCCACCAGGACTCCAACGGAACGATCTACTACCTCTTCCACGCCCAGGATCCGTCTGCCGGCGGGGCCCGCGGCGTGTTCCTCGGGCGGTCGAGCGACGGCGGCCTGTCCTGGAAGACCTCCCCGGTTCATGCGGCACCCAAGGCCACGGAGACCGAGGCTGAACTCAACTGGCAGGCCCACCTCGCCATCGACCCCGCCAACGAGCAGCGGATCATTGCCGTCTGGCGGCGCGCCTTCCAGGTGCCGACCGGCTCCCCCTCCCGCCCCGTGCGGCCGTTCATGGCCGTGTCGATCGACGGTGGCGCCACCTTCGGCCCGCCCGTGATGATGATGGATAAGGGCACGGGCTTCGAGGGACCCCGCCCGATCGTGCGCGACGGGAAGCTGTGGGCGTTCTATCGGGAGAACGCCCCTGCGGCCGGGCCGAACGTGCCCGAGCCCCGGCTCACCACCGTCGTCGCCTCCGTCTCCGAGGACGAGGGCAAGACGTGGAAAGACACGGTGATCACGGGGGCGCGTGACGCCAGCGAGCCCGTCTCCATCTACGACGAGAAGCGCAACGTCTTCTATGTCGTCTGGCACGACAACCGCAACCAGGACCTGGACATCTTCTTCTCCAAGTCGGCGGACGGCCTGACGTGGAGCGAGCCCCGCCAGCTGAACGACGATCCGAAGGGGGCGCGGGTCGGCCAGTACTACCCGAAGATCTCCCTTGTCCCCGGAGGGCGCATCGACGTGGCCTGGTACGACTTCCGGCACGACACGTTCCCGGCGCCGACCCTGTCTCCCACGGCGACGGCTCCCTTCCTTGCACTCACCACCAACATCGGGAAGTTCGATGCCGTGTACATGGCGTCGTCCGAAGACGGCGGCGAGTCCTGGTCGTCGAACATCCTGGTCAGCGACGTGCCGAACGACCGCACCATCGGGACGGGCGGGATCAACTTCCAGGTGCAGGTCCCGCTAGCCGTGGCGTCGACCGAGAAGCGGACGATCCTCGCCTGGTCCGATACCCGCTACGGGAACTTCGACAGCGGAATCCAGGACATCGCCACGAACGTCGTCGACCGTGACGTCGCCACCCCCGGCGGCTATGAGTCCCGCGACGTGGTCTTCGGAGTGCTCGCCGGCCTCGTCTTCGGCGCCGGCGTGATGATCTTCGCGGCGATGAGGATGCGCCGAGCGACGCCGGCGCCCGCCGAAGTGTCGCCGGTGGCCGGCACGCCGGCGGCTTACGACTGACAGGCGCACCGGCGGCTGCTCTCCACGGTCACCGCGTCCTATCCCGTGCGAACACCTCGGCTCGTGCGTAGTGCCCCGCGACATCGAAGTATCGCTTCGCATGAAGGGCCTCGCGAAGGTCGCATGCAGCCGAGACGATGGTTTCTTTGTCGTAGACCGGTCCGGCGATGATCTCACCGCTCGGCGAAACGATGCAGGCCCCGCCCCGCCCGAACACATCGACACCCGCAGGAAGCACGACCGGGAAGTCAGCGGGGAAGGCCGACGCCGGGATGTACTGAGGGATGCTCACGACGAACGCTCCGCTCTCGATCGCGATGTGGCGCATCGAGGCAATCCACCCGTCACTGTCGTCCGCCGTCGGGGCGAGCCAGAATCTGGGGACCCCCCTGGTACAGCGCCCAGCGCGCTAATGGCATTCGGTTCTCCCAACAGATCAGACCGCCGACGCGGCCGATCTCCGGCAGGTCGGTGATGTCGAGGTCGTCACCGGCGCCGACACCGTGGAACACGCGCTCGTGCATCGTCGGCATCAACTTGCGATGGCGATGCAGGACGCCCTCAGGCCCGATGATCAGGAGCGTGTTGTACAGCGATCCTGGCCGGTGGTCCTCTCGCTCGTTGACACCGATTGCGACGTGGACTCCGCGCTCGGCGCACGCCTCAGTTAGGCGGGCCACCTGCGGTCCGGCGACGTCGACGCTTGACTCCCAAAGCCTCGCCCACAACTCGTCGCAGCCCTCGGCCCATGTGGCAGCTTGCGCGGCCCATGCGCCGCTCGGGTATGCCGAGACGAAGCACTCGGGAAAGGCAACGATGGCTGCACCTTCGTTCGCGGCCTCTTCGACCAAGGCAATCGCCTTGTCGATCGTCGCTTCCGCGTCGAGGATCACAGGGGTCGCCTGCACCGCCGCAACCCGTACCGTGCCGAAAGACGTCATAGGACGGAACGTAGCCCCCGCTGGCGCCGGGCCGCGCGTGGACGTCACCTTGTGGCAGCATCTGGCCTGCGACGCTCTTGTCGCTTGCTCGGAGACCAGTTCTGTTGGTGACGCGATCGTTGGAGACCGACTACCTCGTCGTGGGCGCGGGGGCAATGGGTGCGGCGTTCACGGACGCGCTGATCGACCACGCGGATGTCCACGTCACGCTCGTCGACCGTCGCCACGCGGCTGGTGGGCACTGGCTGGACGCCTATCCGTTCGTCCAGTTGCACCAGGCGTCGGTGTTCTACGGTGTCGCCTCGACGGTCCTGGGCACTGGGGCCGTGCAGGTGAGCGGGCCTGAGGCGGGACTTCAGGAGCGGGCACGCCAGTCGGAGATCCGGGCGTACTACGACGACATCCTGCACCGCCGCTTCATCGGGTCGGGCCGAGTGACCTTCCTCGGAGGAAGCGAGCACCGGGCAGAAGGCTCGTCCCATCTCGTGACGTCCCGGGTGTCGGGAGAGACCGTGCAGGTGAAGGTGCGACGCCGGGTCGTCGATGCCACGTACCTGTCGCCGACGATTCCAGCGACCACGCCGCCGCCGTTCAACGTTGCTGACGACGTCCCTGTCGTCGCCATTAACGAGCTGGCCAGCCTGACCGCGACGCCGAGCAGCTACGTGATCGTCGGCTCCGGCAAGACCGCGACCGACGGGATCGTGTGGCTGTTGCTCAACGGTGTGGCGCCGGACTGCATCGTCTGGGTGCGCCCGCGCGATCCGTGGATGCTCAACCGCGCTGTTGTCCAGCCCGACCCGGTGGTGGGGATCGGGCTGGCGGCGGACACCATGGAGGCGGCGGCCTCGGCCGAGTCGCTCGACGATCTGTTCCTGCGCCTCGAAGCTGCCGGCGTGATGCTCCGCATCGACAAGGACGTCGTGCCCACCATGGCCAAGACGCCCACTCTGGCCGGATGGGAGCTCGATCTCCTCCGCAGCATCGAGAACGTTGTCCGGCTCGGACACATCAAGCACGTAACCCGTGATGCGATGGTCCTCGAGCACGGCTCGGTGCCACTGGCCCCGGGCTCTCTCATCGTGCACTGTGCCGCCTCGGGGCTGCAGTACCCGCCGCTGGTTCCCCTCTGGGGCCCCGACAAGATCCGGCTGCAGACGATCCGAGTCGGCTTCCCCTGCTTCTGTGCAGCCCTGGCCGGCTATGTGGAGGCAACGCGCGACGACGACCGGGAACGCAACCGATTGTGCCCGCCCAACACCCTCCCCGACGACCCGGCCAGCTGGGCGCGGATGCAGGTCCGGGGAACGATCGCCTCGCGCACCTACGGCGCTGAACCCGACATCGCCGCCTGGGCCAACAGCTGCGCCCTGAATCCCGCGCGCATCAAATCTTCGCAACGCGACGACCCCGCCGTGCAGGCCGCCGGCGCCCGTCTGGCTGACCACGCCGCACGCGGCCTCACTCGGATGGCCGAGCTCGCCACGGAGCCCCTGCCCCCTACGGCTGTATACTAATTTGCATGCAGAGCACCAGCGTCCGGATCGACGCCGTCACACATGAGGAGCTGAAGCGCCTCGCCGCCGAACTGCACACCACGGTCGGGAACGCGGTGACCCTTGCCGTGCGGGCACTTCGGCAAGACCTGGTCGGCGCCGAGCTGGCGACTCCCCAGCGCGAAGACGAGGCTTCCTGGCTCAATGCCGACCTCGGGTGACGTGGTCGACCTGGCTCCCGGCGCTCCGGAGGGTCGTGAAGCGGGCTTCCACCACCCGGCGATCTTGGTGACGGCTCAGCGCATCCTGAATGCAATGCCGTCCGTCGTCCACGTGGTGCCCATTACACGGACGATCCGACGATTTCACTCAGAGGTCGTCATCGAACCGGACGAGGCGAACGGGCTGGTCGCACACTCCGCGGCCCAGTGCCAACACCTTCGTGCGGTATCGACGAGCAGGATCGTGGCCAGCCGCGGCAACGTGGGCTCGACCGTCCTTGCCCAGCTGCGCGAGACGATTGCCGTCCTCCTCGACATTCCGTAACCGGGGCGTCGATCGGCACCCGTTTGGGCGCATTGCCTGCAGCGTTACAGGGCGCTGCAGTGGTGCCGAACTCGGGTGCTCCCACCGCTACCCTTCGACGTTTCGACGTCACCGGCGCTGACACTCGCACTGCAGTGCGCTCAACGCGTCACAGCGGATGCCAGACTCTTGGATCGCAGGACGCCGGACCACTAGTAGGCTGACCTAGCTGTCGCATTCAACGAGAACAGCGCAGACCCGGGAGGCGTACGACGGCAAAATGGACCCGATTCTTGTGCCCGTCGGCATATTTGCTGCAATGGCGCTATCCATCCTGGTGTTCTATAGATCGAAGTTCACGCCCGTCGCGGTATGTATTCTCTTAGTGCTTGCCGCCGGCGCGTCGGTCGTCTGTTCCTTCTCGTCGACTGACTTTCTCACTTGCGTGTCACCGTCATACTTGGTCGTCCTCATTGGGTTGTGTATCACCTTCTACGTCGGTCTTTTTCAGGATGACGGAAAGCGAAGCAGAGCCCGCAGTGCCGCCTTCGAAGATCGGTGGAAGAAGGTTTGCCATGTCCTTGATGACGGACATAAGCATGAAGGAGGGCTTATACGGGGCACGTACGAGGGACATCCAGTTCAGGCGCGAGCGTCTTATGTTGACTTGGAGCCCCAGGCCAGCCCGATCAGCGTCTATGAGGTGTCCGTTCGCGCCGAACCTGGTCGACGTCGGTGGTCAGCGCGACCGAAGAAGATGGGAAGAAGCTGGAGGCATTGGGAGTGGGTGATCGTCGCCCGGCCCGAGGACTTGAAGAAGCAACTTGCGGAGGCTGGGATCGTGGAGGCTCTCCACGCCCGACCGGAGATTGGTGTCGGAGGGAACCCCAAGGTCTCCTACGATCCGGCGGAGGGAACTCTCAAGTACTCGGACGACAGTGGCAGCGTTCCGGATGCCGTTTCCTTCCGCTGTCAGGTCAGGACACTAATTGGCCTCGATGCACTCAACTCCGAGCACAACGTTGGGCCCGGGATTTCAGACCCGGCCAGATGATCGGGATCGGACCGCGGATAACCGGCAGGGATGATGTGGGAGAAGGACCGAGCACCATCCACCGTCATCGAGGCGGTGCTCACTACGGTCAGGAGTTCTGGTTCTTCGGTCTGACCTGAAAGCTGGGTTGACGCAGAAGTTGTCTTCGTAAGGGAACCGTCGACCGAAGTCCAGAGAGCTCACCGGCGCGCACCGGTCGGGCGGCGTGAAGCGGGCGGCTGTTCGAGCAGTCGACCGCCTCAGTGACCGCCGTCCCGGCTTGCTGCGTGCCACCCCTTGACCAATGAGAAGGAAGGGACGGCATGACCATCGTAGAAGCCCCGCGCGCCGTGACCGGCGGCGTGGACACCCACCTGGACCTCAACGTCGCCGCCGCGCTCGACGACATAGGCGAATTGCTGGGCGTCGAGGAGTTTGCCACCGACGCCGGCGGTGACCGGTGCCTGCTGGCCTGGCTGCAGTCCTTCGGCACCGTGATGCGCGTCGGTGTCGAGGGCACCGGCTCCTATGGCGTCGGGTGGCCAGGGCGCTGCGAGCGGCCGACATCGCCGTGGTCGAGGTCGACCGGCCCAACCGTCTGGTCCGGCGCCGTCAGGGCAAGTCGGACCCCCTCGACGCGGTGGAGGCGGCCCGGGCCGCCCTGTCGGGGCGAGCGTGCGGGAAAGCCAAGAGGGCCCACCTGTGCGGGGTGGCGCCGCTCGAGGCGTCCTCGGGCAAGGTCGTGCGCCGCCGGCTGAACCGAGGCGGCGACCGCCAGGCCAACTCGGCCCTGTGGCGGATCGCCCTGGTCCGCATGCGCTCGGACCCCCGCACGCGCACCAACGTGGAGCGCCGGATCGAGGAGGGCCGCTCCAAGCCCGAGATCGTCCGCATGCTCAAGCGCTACATCGCCCGCGAGGTCTACCGCCTCCTACCTCGCGGCTGACATCGCTCCGAGCGGCGGGTCTGGCCCCATAACCGGCTGACGCCCCACGGGTTGTCCTCAGTTCGATCTGCCGACCCGCCGCTCGAGCACCGCCGACATCGCTCGACGAGCAACGCCTTGGCCTAATAGGAGCCTGCCCTCGCCTTTTCGGAGTGGCCCATCCCTGTCCTGCCCGGCGCCCCGTCGAGACACCGAAATTGGCCCCTTGACAACGATAAGAGCATCGAAGTCATGCTGGCCACCTGCTCGATAACGGTCGCCGAGCGCACGTGCCGGTTTCTTTCGGGAATTGTTGGGCAATTGACGATGGAAGAGACATGTCGCTTTGCCCCGAAGACATGCCTCGTCGAGGGGCGCCGCCGCCACCGCCGTCATCCTCGTCCGGATGGAGCGGATGCCCGCTCCAATCGTCGGTGGTCTCAGCGACCGGGCGTGACGCACGTCCGTGCCGCGGCCTGGACCATCCGGCGCCGGCGGCCGGGCCGGGTGCAACGGCCTGACCTGCACTTTCCTGGTCGGGAAGGCGGGACTTGAACCCGCGGCCTCAGCGTCCCGAACGCTGCGCGCTACCAAGCTGCGCCACTTCCCGGAACCACCAGCCTACTTCAGCGGAGCGGGACCGTGACCGGGAGGTAGGCGGTGTCTTCGTAGGTGCCGCCGGCGAGCAGCGTGGAGATGGCCCGCCCCAACCGCAAAGGATCGATGGGCTTGACGATCCAGCCCTCGGCGTCGGAGCGGCGGGCGAGGAACACGTCGGCCCGGCGGTCGAGCAGCTGGAGCACGGGGACGTGGGGGGCGCGGCCGGCGCCGGCCTCGAGGTGAAGGTCCAGGGTGGTGGCCATGCCGCCCATGCGGCCTATCTGGGCGTCCAGCACGACCAGGTCAGGCGTCTTCGCCAGCACCGCCGGCAGCACGTCGGCGCCGTGGTTCAGCTCCCGCACGGTGATGCCGGCGTCGGGGAGCGAGGCGATGACCTCTTCACGGACCTTGGACGAATCGCTGACCACGAGCACGTCGGGCATACCCGGAGGGTAGTGCCCGCATCCCATGGGTAGCATCGAGGCCGTGCTTCACATTGAGCTTGATAAGCGTGAGGACTACACCATCTGCCGTCCCGTGGGGGAGCTGGACGCCTACACCGTGGGCCAGTTCCGAGAGGCCCTCGGCGAGTTGGCGTCTGAACCCAAGCTCCTCATCGACATGTCGGAGGTCCCGTTCGTGGACTCGGCCGGCCTGGGCGCGCTCATCGGTGGCATCCGCCGGGCCCGGGAAGCAGGTGGCGACGTCGCCGTCTGCTGCAACCGTCCCACCCTCGTCCGCCTCCTCCACACCACCGGCTTCGACCGGATTGTCACCGTCACCGACACCGTGGCCGAGGCCGCCGAGTCGCTGACCAGCGGCGAGGACACCACAGCGGACAGCCGCGCCAACTAGGCGAACACGTACGCCGCCACCCGGGCCAGCCCCGGGAGGTCGTGGACATCGGTCTCTAGCTCCGGCACGCGCACCGCCGGCGCGCCCACCCGCTGGGCCAGCGCCACCACGTGAGCCTCCTCCCCCTCGGCCAGCCGGGCCAGCTCGGCCACGTTCCGGTAGAGCGGGGCCAGGGAGGCCACCTCGGTACCCACCGCATCGAAGCGGGGGTGCATCCGGTTGACGACCAAGGCGTCGACGTCGATGCCGTGCTCGATCAGCTTCTCGGCGAAGAACTCGGCCTCCCGGGCCGCGTCCCGGCGGGGCGAGGTGACCAGGACGAACGCCGTGCACGGGTCGGCCAGCAGCTCCAGGACCCGGTGGGCCCGCTGGCGGAAGCCGTCCTCCATGCCTTCGAAGGCCTGGAAGAACGTCACCGCGTCGGACACCACCTCCGAGCCCACCACCTTCCCGATGGTGCGCAGGAACGCCTGGGTAGCGATGTTCACCGCCCGGATACCGGTCCGGGCCGGCATCATCAGCAGCCGGAACAGCCGGTTGTCGAGCAGGCGGGTGAGCCGGCGGGGGGCGTCGACGAAGTCCAGGGCGTTGCGGGTGGGCGGGGTGTCGACCACGACAAGGTCGAACCGCTCGTCGGTGTGGAGCTCGAACAGCTTCTCCATGGCCATGTACTCCTGGGTGCCCGACAGGGCGCCGGCGATGTTGCGGTAGAAGCGGTTGGCCAGGATGGTCTCGGCCTGGCCGGGCTCGGGGGCGTACTTCACGACGAGGCCGTCGAAGGTGGCGCGGGGGTCGAGCATGCAGGCCCACAGCTCGCCGGGCCAGTCGCCGTCGATGCGGCGGGCGGTGTCGCTCAGGTCGTCGAGCCCCAGCGCGTCGGCCAGGCGCTTGGCCGGGTCGATGGTGACCACGACCGTCCGCCGGCCCCGGCGGGCGCCCTCGACGGCCAGCGCAGCGGCCACCGTGGTCTTGCCCACCCCGCCCGGGCCGCAGCACACGAGAATCTCCCGGTCGGCGACCAGGTCGTCCATCATGAGCCCACCCCTGCGATCGCCGAGGCGAGGGAGGCGGCGAGAGCGTCGATCTCGGGGGGGCCGAGGTCGACGCTGAACTGCGTCGGCAGGTGAAGTTGTGGCAGGGGCAGCTCGGCGGCCAGGCGGGCGACCTGGGCCTGCTGGAGCTCCTGGCGCCGGCGGCGGAACTCGGCGGCCGCCGCCAGCACGTTGGCATCGGCGCCGGCCGGCGCCGGGTCGGCGTCGAGGCCGTCCAGCACCGGGTACAGGCCGTTGACGACCACGGGCGCCAGGTCGACGCCGACCCGGTCCTCCAGGGCGAAGGCGGTCTGCACCACCTCGTTCACCGGCGTCTCCTCGGCCAGGGTGACCAGCATGACCCGGCAACGAGCAGGGTCGATGAGCATGGACAGCACGTCGTCGGCCTGGCTCTGCAGCGGGCCCGAGCGCACGATGTCCCGCAGGCCCCTAGGCGACATCAGGAAGCTCACGGCGTGGCCGGCGGCGGGGGCGTCGAGGAGGATGAGGTCGGCCACGCCGGCCCGCTCCAGCTGCTTCACCTTGCCCAGGACCAGGATGTCCTTGATTCCCGGGACCGCCGTGGAGACCACCTCCACCAGCCCGCCCTTGACCAGGCGCCTAGAAAGCCGGCGCAGGCCGTGCTCCTCCAGGTACTCGATAAGGGCGACGTCGGGGGTGAGCGCCCGGGCCCGGATGCCGGGGGCGAGCTCCCGTTCGTCGTACTCCAGGTCTTCGGTGCCGAAGGCGGCAGCCAGGCCGGTCTTGCCTTCCACCTCGACGATCAGGACAGAGAGCCCGAGGCCGGCGGCCATCTTCGCCATGGCTGCGGTGACCGTCGTCTTGCCCACCCCGCCCTTGCCCGCCACGATCACCAGCCGCGACTGGCAGCAGAACGCGCGGGGATCCACCTTGGGACGTTAGATCTGGTTCCCCAGCGGCACCCGGAGCTGCTGGCCGGCGCGGACGAGGTTGGGGTCGCTGAGCTGGTTGCGGTTGGCGGCGAAGACCCGCAAGAACAGGCTGGCGTCGCCGTAAGCCTCCTGGGCGATGCCCGAAAGGGTGTCGCCGGCCACCTGCACCCGCTGGTCCACCAGGTCGAAGGGGTCGGGCTGGAGCACCTTCATCCGCGGGTACTGGGTCATCTCACGCTCGAAAGATCACGGGCGACCTTCTCGCCCAGGGCCCGGGTGGCCCGCCGGTTCAGCTCGGCGCCGGCGACCGCCCCCGCCATCAGGGGAATCAGGGCCGACGTGCTGCGCACGGCCCGGAACGCCAGCCGGCGCCGGAGCATGCGGGCCAGCTCCCGGCGGGATCCCCGCCCGAGCACCTGGGCCAGGCCGCCGGGCCGGAGCAGCGACTGCGGTGTGATCCCCCGGCTCTGCGCCCACGCCCCGATGATGGCCGCGCTGCGCTCGCTGGGGGTGCCGGTGACCGGCATCCCGTAGACCTCCTGGAGCTCGGCCACCAGCTTCATCTCCACGGCGACGACTGCCAGCGTCTCCACCAGCAGCTCGGCGGGGATGGCGGCCCAGGTGGGTGGGACCAGCTCGTGGGCCCCGGCCAGGGCGCCGGCAACCGCGCCGAGACCGGCCGTCGTGTGGCTGGCGGCCCGGACGACCTCCCGAGCCAGGCGGTCTCCCGTCAGCCCGCCGTGCTGGGCGCTGAGGATGTTGGCGTCGCGTACGGGGATGTGGGGCACGGCGTCGACCACGGCTCCCGCCAGCCAGGCGCCGGTGGCCACCGAGCGGGCGCCGGCCGCCTTCATGGAGGAGGCGGCCAGCGTGGCCAGCCGGCGCAGGCCACCGCTGCCGGCGTCGCCGCCGGCCACCTCGCCGACGGCCCGACCGAGGTCTTGGTCGGTGGAGCTTGCGCTCTCCGTCGATGTGGCCGTCATAGGGGGGTGCTTACCCCGCTCAGGGGTGTTCCGTGCGCTCCAAGTAGCGTGGACCATCCGCAAACTGCTCTATTCCGTGCTGGCAATGGCCTTCGTCGCCCTGTGCGCCCCGGTCCCCGCCGGCGCCCAGGACGCGTCGATCGTCGACGTCGTGGAGGTCAACGGCCGGATTGACCCCGTGGTCGCCGACTTCATCCGCCGGGCCATCACCCGGGCGGATGAGTCCAAGGCCGAGGTGCTGGTCCTCCAGCTGGACTCGCCCGGTGTGCTGATCGGCCGGTCGGACTTCGCCCGGCTGGTGGAGGAGATCCGGGTTTCGCCGGTGCCGGTGGCGGTGTGGGTGGGGCCGACGGGCGCCTCGGCGTCGGGGGCGACGGCCGCCATCCTGGCCGGCGCCGCCCTCGCCGGCATGGCGCCGGGCACCAAGGTCGCCGGCCTGGGGCCGGACGAGGCGCTGTCGCGGGGGCTGGTGAGCACCATTGATCCCACCCTCGGCGAGTTCGTGGTCGGCCTCGACGGCAAGGACGCCGGCGGCAAGGTGCTGCGCACCGCCAGGGTCGTACCCGAGGGCGACTCTCTTCGGCGCCAGCAGGCCGGCCAGGTGCGCTTCGCCAAGCTGGGGCTCACCGAGCGGCTCCTCCACCTCACCGCCGACCCGCCCGTGGCCTACCTGCTCCTGATGGTGGGACTGCTGCTCATCGTCTTCGAGTTCTTCACCGCCGGCGTGGGCGTGGCCGGCGTGACGGGAGCGGTGTCGCTGATCCTGTCCTGCTACGGGCTGGCCGTGCTGCCCACCAACCCGGTGGGGCTGGCGCTGATCGGCCTCGGGGTGTTCGGGTACGCCGTCGACGTGCAATCGGGGGCGCCGCGGGCGTGGACCGGCATCGGCGCCGTCAGCGTGGCCATCGGCTCGTGGCGGCTGTTCCCCGGCGACCTGGCCGTGGCCTGGTGGATCATCCTGCTGATATCCGCCGGCGTCGCCCTGTTCATGCTCTCGGGCATGACGGCCATGCTGCGGGCCCGGTTCTCCACGCCGACGATCGGGCGTGAGTCGATGATCGGCCAGATGGGCGAGGCCACGACGGGCATCGACCCCGAGGGCCTGGTCGACCTGCGGGGCGGCAAGTGGCGGGCCCGCACCAACCGGGCCACGCCCATCGAGGCCGGCGACCGGGTGCGGGTCGTCGCCATCGACGGGTTGCTGCTGGAGGTCGAGCCGGAGACCGGCGGCGCCAAGGACGCCCACCACTGACTCGATCTGGTTGCACTTACCTGCGCATATGGGGGTTAACTGCAACCAGAACAAAGTTGGGCGGGGCCGTCGTCGCCCTTCCCACCAGCCACTATGTGTAAAACGACCTCTTGTTGCACGCGGCACAGGGGCGTACGGTGGTCCGCCGGGAGGAAAGGGGGGACGCCGTTGAGTAGCCAACGGGTCGAAGAGCTGTGGCAGCAGCGTGCGGCCTGCAAAGGCCCCCAGTCCGCCGTCTTTTTTCCGCCGTCCCAGGTGGAGCGGAAGGACGAGCGAGAGGCGCGGGAGCGCCGGGCCAAGGAGATCTGCGCCGTTTGCCCTGTTCGGCGGCCATGTCTCGACTACGCGATCGCCATCCGTGAGCCGCACGGCATCTGGGGTGGGCTGAACGAGTTGGAGCGCAAGCAACTGAGCGCGCGCGCCGGCTAACTCCTACACAGCCGGCAGGCGGGGCCCGCCGATGCGGAGGTCGCCCCGCCGGCGGGTGACGCCGGCGGCGTCGAAGTGGGCCAGCAGCGGCAGCGCGTGCTTGCGGGTGGTGCCCAGGCCGTCGCGCACCTGGGCGACGGTGACCCCGTCGGGGTATTCGACCAGCAGCTCGGCCACCCGGCGGGCGGCGGCCTCGACCGCTGCCGGCCCGAAGTAGACCCCCTCCCGCTCCACGACCAGCCCCCGGCGGACCAGCTCGGCCAGCTCGGCCCGGTTGACGCCGGCCGGCTCGGGCGGGGCCCAGGGCGACGCCTCCAGGGCGGCCACGAAGGGGTGGTCGGCCAGGGGATCGACGGCCGCTGCCGGCCGGATCCGCCCGCCCTCCACGGCGATGCCCTCCAGCAGGGGCAGCACGGCCCGCTGGCGGTCGGTGAGCCCGGCCCGGTCGACGCCCAGGGGGCCGGCGCTCTCGATGGCGGTGCGCAACTCGGTCAGGGCGGCTTCGAGCGCCGGCGGTGACACCACCCAGCGGGCCACGTTGGGCTCCCGGCGCTCCCCCGTCATCCGCTCCAGGTCGTCGGCCGCCACCCAGCCCCGCTCCTGCACGACCCGGTCGACCGAGCGCGACGGGCGGGCCTTGGACGCCGCCCGCACCGGGGCCACGTCGAGCACCTCGCCGCCGCCCACCGTCTCGTCCCGGCCGCTCTCCCGGACGATGAACCGGTCGCCCGGCAACAGGGCGACGGCCTCCGGCAGGTGCAGCCGCACGGCGCCCACCTTGCCGGGCGAGATCGCCTCCTCGCCGAGCACCCGGAGGCGCACGGCGTGCTCGCCGGAGCCCAGGTACACCTGGTAAGCGCCCCGCCGGCTCACCGGGTGGTCGAGGCCCTCGAGCACGTGGAGGGAGGCGTCGAACGTGCGGGTCGGCCGCCACTGGTTCGGGCGCACCAGGGCGTGGCCCCGGGCCAGCTCGTCGTGGGAGACGCCCGACAGGTTGACCGCCACCCGGCTGCCCGGCTCGACGGTCTCGCGCTGGCGCTGGAGGCTCTGCAACCCTCTGACCCGCACCTTCTTCATCGCCGGCAGCACCACGAGCTCGTCGTCGACGGCCAGCGACCCGCCGGCCAGCGTGCCGGTGACCACGGTGCCGGATCCCTTCGCTGCGAACACCCGGTCGACCCAGAGTCGCGGCCGGTTCCGGTCGACCGACGCCGGCGTGGTCGCCAGCAGGGTGTCGAGGGCGGCTCGCAGGTCGTCGACGCCCCGGCCGGCGGGCACGTCGACCTCCACGATCGGCGCCCCCTCCAGGAACGTGCCCGCCACCTCGTCCTCGATCTCCATGCGGGTCAGCTCGCGGGTGTCGTCGTCGACCAGGCCGACCTTGGTCAAGGCGATCATCCCGTGGCTGACGCCCAGGAGCTGGAGGATGCGCAGGTGCTCCTCGGACTGGGGCTTCCAGCTCTCGGTGGCGGCGACGACGAAGAGGCAGGCGTCGACCGCACCCACGCCGGCCAGCATGTTCTTGAGGAACCGGACGTGGCCGGGCACGTCGATGAACGCCAGCTCCCGGCCCGAGGGGAGGGTCGCCCAGGCGAAGCCGAGATCGATGGTGAGCCCGCGGGCCTTCTCCTCGGCGAAGCGGTCCGGGTCCATCCCGGTGAGGGCCAGGACCAGGGTCGACTTGCCGTGGTCGACGTGGCCGGCGGTGGCTACGACGTGCATGTGACGAGGGCGCGAGCCAGCACGGGGTCGTCGAGGGGGTCGACGGTGCGCAGGTCACAGACCGTCATGCCTTCATGCACCCGGGCCACGATGGGCGGATCGTGCCGGCGGAGCGCCGCCGAGAAGTCGCCATCGACGGCCACGCCGGCGGACGGCACCTCCTGCCCGGGCACCGACCCGCCGCCGGCGACGGCCACCGTGTCGACGACCTTGCCCACGGCCAGCGCCTCGGCCCGGGCCCGGAGGCCGTCGACCGGCGCTGCGGCCATGCGCCAGAACGGGATGGCGTCGCCGTCCCGCCGCAGGTAGGCCAGCACCGTCTCCTGCAGCACGGCCAGGACCAGCCCGCCCGGGCGGAGGGCCCGGTTGAGCGGGTGCCGGGCGCAGAGGGCGACCAGGTCGGCCCGGCCGGCGATGATCCCGGCCTGGGGACCGCCCATGAGCTTGTCGCCCGAGAAGGTGACGAGGCCGGCGCCGGCAGCCAAGGTCTGGCGGGCGGCGGGCTCTCCCGCCAGCCACGCCGGCGGGCCGGCGGCGAGCCAGGGCGTCGAGGCGTCGAGCAGGCCCGAGCCGATGTCGGCGACGACCGTCGGGCCAAGCTCCGACAGCGCCGCCACGCCGACGTCCTCGGTGAAGCCGACCATCCGGTAGTTCGACTGGTGGACCTTTAGCAGCAAGCCCACCTCGCCGGCTTCGCCGGCCGATGTGGATGCGTCGACGACGGCCCGGTAGTCGGCCAGCCGGGTCCGGTTGGTCGTCCCGACCTCGACCAGCTCGCAGCCCGACTGCTCCATGACCTCCGGCACCCGGAACCCGCCGCCGATCTCCACCAGCTCACCCCGGGAGACGACCACCGCCCGGCCCCGGGCCAACGCGGCCAGCACCAGCAGCAATGCCGACGCGCCGTTGTTCACCACCAAGGCGGCTTCTGCTCCGGTCGCCCGGGCGATCAGCCGGGCGGCGTGGTCGCTCCGGGAGGCCCGCTTGCCGCCGGCGAGGTCGAACTCCAGGTTCGAGTACCGCCGGGCCTCGCCGGCGGGCATCGCCGGCAGCGGCGCCCGGCCCAGGTTGGTGTGCAGGATGACCCCGGTGGCATTGATCGCCGGCCGCAGCAGGGCGGCGGCCACCGCCTCTGCCCGTGCCCGGGCCGTGGACGGGTCGCCGGCGGCGATGGCCGCCCGGGCGGCGTCCACCAGCAGGGGGTGGGGCAGGCCCACGTCGGCGAGCTCGCGGGACAGGGCGTCGACCGAGGGGGGGCGATCCGGCATCAGGCTCAGACGATAGGGCGGCGACCGGACCCTCGGCCTCGCTGCGCGCGAAGCTAGACACTCTTGGACTGGAACCTCGACCCGATCCAGGTGGCCAAGGCGGTCGCCGCCTTCCTCGTCGTCACCTTTCTCATCCCGCTGGTGACCGCCGGCACCGCGCTGGCATCGATCGTCTACCTGCCCCTGCCGGCACCCCCACTGCCGACGCCCAAGCCCGGCATCGAGTCGAGGATCACCCGCATCTACGACGCGGCCGGGAAGGAGATCGGCCTCCTCCGCAAGTTCGACACCAGCATCCCGGTCAAGGCCAGCGACATCCCCGAGGTCCTGAAGCAGGCCGTCGTGTCCGTGGAGGACAAGCGCTTCTACTCCCACGGTGGCATCGACCCCATCGGTGCCCTGCGGGCCCTGTGGGCCGACCTTCGGGGCCGCCAGGTGGTCCAGGGCGGCTCCACGATCACCCAGCAGTACGTCAAGAATGTCTACACGTCCGGCGAGCGCACCTTGGCCCGCAAGATCCGGGAGGCGGTCCTGGCCAGCCAGCTCGACCGCAAGGTCACCAAGGACGAGATCCTCTACCGGTACCTCTCCAATATTTACCTCGGCGGCGGCGCCTACGGCATCGGGGCGGCCGCCGAGTCGTACTTCAAGAAGCCGGTCAACGACCTGAACGCGTCGGAGTCGGCCATGCTCGCCGGGCTCATCTCCGCCCCCTCGGACTTCGAGCCCCGCACCAATCCCACCCAGGCCGAGATCAACCGGGTCTTCGTGCTCGACGAGATGCTGGCCCAGGGCCGCATCGACGCCTTCCGCCACGCCGAGGCGGTAGCCCAGAAGCTCTTCTTCCCGACGTCGGAAACGCCGACTCCCAGCGGCCCGGCCACGATCGTGCACCCCCTCGAACTCCAGTCGGCCTCCGAGCCGTACTACGTCGACTACGTGCGCCGGTACCTCTCGGCCAAGTACGGCGCCGACATCGTCTACCGAGGCGGCCTGCGGGTCGACACGGCCCTCGACCCCCGGCTCCAGGGCCTCGCAGTCGAGTCGGTGAAGAAGGCTCTCTCGGGGACGAACCCACCGCTGGAGATGTCGCTGGTGACCGTGGAGCCGGGCAGCGGCTTCGTGCGAGCCCTGGTCGGCGGGCGCGACTTCTCGAAGTCCCAGGTCAATTTGGCCCTCGGCCGGTGCGTCGAGGGCTACGAACCCCCGAAGGACGGCAGCCCCCTCTGCCTCGACGGCGGCGGCAGCGGGCGCCAGCCGGGGTCGTCGATGAAGCCGGTCACCCTGGCCGCGGCCTACGAGAACGGCATCGGGCCGGGGCGGGTCTACTCCGGGCCGGGCACCTACCGCATCCCCGGCTGCGGAGGCAACCAGTGCACGATCAGCAACGTCGAGAGCGGCTCCTACGGGTCGATCTCCCTCAAGCAGGCCACCGCGTACTCGGTGAACACCGTGTACGCCCAGCTGATCGAGGACGTGGGCATCCCCGAGACGGCGGAGATGGCCCACCGGCTCGGGCTCACCATGGTCGACCCCGAGGGCGTCCAGCGCCTGGGCGAGAACGCCGGCGACTCCTACGGGCCGACCCTCACCCTCGGTGCTGCTGAGGTGTCGCCCCTCGACATGGCCGCCGCCTACAGCGTCTTCGCCGCCCGGGGCATGCAGTTCCCGGCCACGCCGATCATCAAGGTCACCGACGCCAACGGCAAGGTGCTGGAGGACAACACCAAGCGCCCGGGCAAGCGGGTGCTGGCGGAGGCGGTCGCCGACAACGTCACCGACGCTCTCCGGGGCGTCGTCACCAACGGCACGGGCACCGGCGCCGGCATCGGCCGGCCCGAGGGCACCGCCGGCAAGACCGGGAGCACCGACGACAACGCAGATGCCTGGTTCGTCGGCTACACGCCGGCCCTCTCGACCGCCATCTGGATGGGCTACAGCGACAGCAACACCAAGTCTCTCAAGAACATCAAGGGCGTGTCGACGGTCTACGGCGGCACCATCCCCGCGTCGACCTGGAAGGACTACATGGGCCAGGCGCTCAAGAACGCGCCGGAGGCCACCTTCCCGAAGCCGGTGGCCCTGGCCGGCGACATCACCGCCGGCGCCCGCCGGCCGCTCGAGGACCTCCGGCCCCAGGTGGTCGAGCCCATCTATATCAACCCGCCCGCCACCGTGTTCGCGCCGCCCACCACCGTGCTGTCGCTGCCGACGACCACGCTGCCGCTGTTCGGCTTCCTGACGCCCACCACCCGGCCCCGCCCAACGGTCCCGACGGTCCCGACTACCACGCCGACGACCAGGCCATTCCCCTAGGAGCTACGGGAAGAACACCTGGCGGATGGCACTCGGCAGCGGGAGGGGCCGGTCTCCGTCCAGGCCGAAGAACACGGGCGCCGCGGCCCCGACGTACCAGGCCCCGCTTGCCGGGCGGAACACCGCTCGCTCGGCCGTTCCGTTGCCGTCGTAGTCCCCCGGTACGGGAATGTCGGTGCTCAGGCCGAGGAACTGGGTCGCCTGGCCGTTCACGTACCAGCCGCCGACCGCCGGCCGGTACACCGCCTGGTCCGCGGTGCCGTTGCCGTCGTAGTCGGCGGGGACCGGGATGTCCCCGCTGAGCCCGAAGAACACGGTGCTGGCGCCGACGCGGTACCAGCCGCCCACCGACGGGCGGAAGACGGTGATGTCGGCGATGCCGTTGCCGTCGTAGTCGGCCGGGACCGGGATGTCGCCGTTCAGGCCGTGGAACGTCGTGCTGCCGACGCGGTACCACCCGCCGACCGACGGCCGGAACACCGCCGGATCGCAGTCGCCATCGCCGTCGTAGTCCGCCGGCACCGGAATGTCGCCGCTGGCGCCCAGGAAGACGCTTGCCTGGTTCTGGATCAGCCAGGCGCCGATCGACGGGCGGAAGACGGCGACATCGGTCGTTCCGTTGCCGTCGTAGTCGCAGGAGACGGGGATGTCGCCGGCGGCACCGAAGGGCGTCGTGGCGCCGTTGTGCACGAACCAGGTGGTGGAAGCTGGGCGGAAGACCGAGATGTCGGTGTCTCCGTCGCCGTCGAAGTCGGCCACCGGCCGGCGTGGGCCGCCGCCGGCCGGCGTGTGCACGAAGATGTCGTCCGACGCATTGGCGTCGCTCTGGGCGGAGACGAGGTCGGTGGCGATCGACTGGAACGCCACCACGGAGCCGTCGTTGCTGATGGACGGCAGGGCGCTGGCGCCGTTGCCAGTCGTGGTGAGGCTGGCCGGCACGTGGGAGACGAGGGTTACCGTGCCGGTGGCCCGGGCGAAGAGGAAGATGTCACCTCCGGGGTTGGAGTCGGTCTGCCCGGGGACCAGGTCGGTGGCCACGGACTGGAACGCAACGACGGATCCGTCGGCGGTGATCTTCGGGGACCGGGAGGCGAAGTTGCCGGCGGTGGTGGCCGACGCTGGCGTGTGGGACACGAGCGTCACCGCGCCCGTCGCTCGGGAGTAGAGGAACACGTCGTCGTCGCTGCCGGCGTCGGTCTGGCCGGTGACGATGTTGGTGGCGGCTGAAACGAACGCCACGAACGCGCCGTCGGCGCTGACCGCCGGCGAATGGCTGCCGGCGTTGGCGGTGGTCGTCGGGCTCGCCGCGCTGCGCGACGCCAAGGTCACTGCGCCCGTGCTGCGCACGTAGACAAAGATGTCGAACAGGAAGTTGGGGTCGTTCTGGGCGGCCACCAGGTTCGTCGCCTGCGAGACGAAGACGACGACGCCACCGTCGGCGCTGATGGCCTGCGGGTCCGACAGGGAATTAGACGTCGTCGTGGCACTGAACGGAATGTGCGACACCAGGGTGACCACACCGGTGGCCCGCTCGAACAGGAAGGCGTCACGGGTGCCGGCCCCGGCGTCGCTCTGGCCCACCACCAGGTTCGTCGCCGCCGAGCCGAAAGTCACGAACGCCCCGTTGGCGCTGATGTGCGGCAGGCTGCTGGTGTTGTTGGCCGCCGTCGTGGCGCTCGTGGAACTGTGGGACACGAGGGTGATGGCCCCCGTGGCCAGGCTGAACAGGAACACGTCCTCGGTGCTCACCGGGTCGGTGCCGGCGACCAGGGTGGTGGCGAAGGAGTCGAACGCCACGAAGGCCCCGTCGGCAGAGATGGAGGGGTGGTGGCTCGAGTCGTTGCCGTGGGTCGTCGCGCCGGCCGTGGAGTGGGATACCAGGCTGGTCGTCCCGGTCGCCCGGCTGTAGAGGAACACGTCGGAGCCCGCCGTCCCCTTCGGGTCGACACCCCCGGTGACCAGGTTCTTGGCCGTCGATTCGAAGGCGACGTAGGCACCGTCGGCGCTGATCACGGGCAGGGAGCTGGCGCCGTTCCCCGTCGTGGCGGTCGTGCCCTGGGCATGGGAAACCAGCGTGAGGGCGCCCGTCGAACGCTGGTAGAGGAAGATATCCGTTGCGCCGTTGGTGTCGTTCTGGCCGCTTACCAGGTTGGTGGCGGTCGAGGTGAACACGACGTACGCGCCGTCGGCGCTCGTGACCGCATCCGTGCTGCCGCCGATCGGCGCCGTCGCCACTCCGACGGGCGTATGCGATGCCAGCGTCACCGGGCCGGCGCTCGCCGGCGACGGGGCGATCAGGCCCGTGACCAGCATCGATGCCGCGAGGAACCCGACGGCTGCAACCCGTCGACGAGACGCCACCTTGACCACGCTTGCCCCCTCCGGTCCACCGAAGCGACGAATCGTACGGGAAGGAAGGGGCCGTGCGGGGGACGACCTCTAGCGGCGGGTCGTCGTGGTGCTTTCGGGAGTCGTGGTGTTGGTGGCGTTCAGGCCCGTTGGCGCCACCGTGGACGGCACCGAGGCGTTGCCGCCACCGCAGTTCAGCACCCGGTCGCACGCGGCGGCGATGGGGACGGCGAG
This sequence comes from uncultured Acidimicrobiia bacterium, assembly GCA_963768975.1. Taxonomy (GTDB): domain Bacteria; phylum Actinomycetota; class Acidimicrobiia; order Acidimicrobiales; family AC-14; genus CADCTB01. The sequence goes on from CAVYKB010000018.1 coordinate 65,961, forward strand.
GAACGAGTCGACGGGCGGAAGGGCCCCGGGTGGCAGGAGGCCCAGCGTGGCCATCCCGAGCACCTGGCCGCGCTCGTTGAGCAGCGGAGCGCCCTGGCGGCGGGCGTCGAGGAACACGTTGTGCCTGATGCCCTCCGGGGTGACGCTTTGGATCACTCCGGCGAGGGGGCCGGAACCCGGAGCCGCCAGGTACACCTTGTCGCCGGCCTTGGGCGCCGGGTTGTCGTCGGCCCAGGTGAGGGACGCGATCGTGCGGGAGGTGACCAGCATCGCGAGGTCACGCTCCTCCTGCCAGGTCCACAGCGTGGCCTTGAGGTCGCTGCCCCCGTTGCGGACGACGATCTCCGGCCCCGGGATTCGGGTGGCAGCCCGCACGATGGAGAACGACGTCAGCAGGTAGGTCTGGCCGCCGAAGGAGCCGGCGACGAACCCTGCCCCCTCGACCGGGCGCCCGTTCTCATCCAGGCTGCTCACCGACCACACCGACGGCGCAGCACGCTTCTGGATGCCGTCGGGAGTGAGGATCTCGGCGACGGTGGTGGTCGTGGCCGAGGACTCCGGCTGCTCAGGGGCGGTGGGCAGGGTGCGGGTCTGGTCGGCAGGGTCCCCTGCGGCGATCTGGGCGTTGTCGGAGGACGTGTAGATCAGCGCCCCGGTGAAGCCCACCAGCATGGCGACGAGGAAAGAGATGACGATGATCCCCAACGCACTAGGCGGCCAGAAGTGCCTGCGGAGGAAGGGGACACGGTCGGCGTCTTGGAGGGACGGGGTGCGACCGGACTGCTGGAACCAGCGGGAACCATCGAACATCGGGATCCCACGAGAGTACCCGGCGGTACCATGGGGGCCATGGTCGGCGTGCTCGTCGTACTCTTCCTTGTCCTCCCGCTGGCTGAGCTGTACGTCATCATCCAGGTCGGCCAGGCCTTCGGCGCCCTCAACACCATCGCCCTGTTGATCGTCATCAGTGCCGTCGGAGCCTGGTTGGCGAAGCGTGAGGGCGTGAGCGTCTGGCGCCGGTTCCAGCACCAGGTGCAGTCCGGCAGCGTGCCGGGCAAGGAGCTGGCCGACGGGGTGATGATCCTCTTCGCCGGCGCCCTTCTGATGTCGCCCGGCTTCCTTACTGACCTGCTCGGTATCTCCCTGCTGCTGCCGCCCGTGCGGGCGGTCATCCGGGCCGCGCTGATGAGGCAGGCGGCCAAGCGGGCGGGGATCATCAGAGTCCAGCGGTTCGATGGCTGACCTGTCGCCCGGCGTCGCCTGCGCCATCAGCCCGCTGGTGCGCCGCATCGTCGCCCCCAACGCCGGCCCGCTCACCGGCGCCGGCTCCAACACCTACCTTGTCGGCGTGGACGAGATCGTGATCGTCGACCCCGGGCCCGACGTCGCCAGCCACGTGGAGGCCATCGTGGGCTGCGGCGGTGACCGGATCCGGTGGATCGCCGTGACCCACTCCCACGACGATCACGCCGGGGGGGCCGCCGCCCTGGCCGCGGCCACGGGGGCCGAGGTGCTGGCCTACGGCACGATCGACGAGGGGTTCGAGCTGGAGGCCACCGAGTTCCGCCTGGAGGCGTTGCACACCCCGGGCCACGCCGCCGACCACCTCTGCTACCTGCTCGAGGAGGAGCGCATGCTGTTCTCCGGCGACACGGTGATCGACGGCTCGACCGTGGTGATCGCCCCGCCCGAGGGCGACATGGCGGCCTACCTGGCGTCGCTGGAGCGGCTGAGCAGCCGCCGGCTCCGGCTGCGCACCATCGCCCCCGGCCACGGGCACCTGATCGACGACCCCGGCGTCCGGCTGGCGGGTTACCTGTCGCACCGCCTCGAACGCGAGGCCCAGATCGTCGCTGCCCTCGAGGCCGGCGCCGCCACCGTCGACCAGGTGGTGGCGGCCGTCTACGTGGACCTGGCGCCGGCGCTGCGGGAGGCGGCGGCCCAGACCGTGCACGCCCACCTGGTCAAGCTGGTCGCCGAGGGACGGGCCACCGGCGCCGACGGCGCCTGGCACCCACGCGCCGCCTGAGATAGCTCGCTAGGAGCGGACCGGGCCCAGAGCCGCCTCGACCGTCGCCAGCATGCGGGCGGTGCAGCCCGCCATGTCGACCGGCGGCAGCAGCTCATCGGCGATGCGGTCGGCGGCAGCGGCGAAAGCGGCGCCGGCCTTGCTTTCCGGAGCGGCCACCGACAGGGGGCGGCCGGCGTCGTTCGCGGCGCTGACCTCCGGCTCCAGCGGCACCTGGGCGATGAGCGGTACGCCGAGGTCCTCGGCCAGCGAAGCCCCGCCACCCGAGCCGAACAGGGCGTAGGACTCGCCGTGGTCGCAGGTGAAGGCGGTCATGTTCTCGATGACGCCGAGGACCTTCAGGTAGGACCGGCGGGCCATGTCGGCCACCCGCACGGCCACCTTCTGGGCGGCGAGGGCCGGCGTGGTCACGACCAGCACCTCGGCCCGGGGCAGGATGCGCCCGAGGGCCATCTGCACGTCGCCGGTGCCGGGCGGCATGTCGAGAAGCAGGTAGTCGAGGTCGCCCCAGGCCACCTTGGTGAGGAACTCCTCTAGGGCCTTGGCCAGCATCAGCCCCCGCCACATGATGGCCTTGTCCTCGTCGTCGACGACCAGCCCCATGCTGACGACCTTCAGCCGACCGGCGCCGACGGGCACCTCGTGCGGGCGGATCAGACCCTTGTCGCCGGCGCCGAGGCGGACCTTGATGCCAAGCATCCGGGGGACACTGAACCCCCAGATGTCGGCGTCGAGCACACCGACGGAGAAGCCTCTGGCGGCCAGAGCGGAGGCAAGGTTCACGGTGACGGAGCTCTTGCCCACACCGCCCTTGCCGCTGGCGACGGCCAGCACCCGAGCGGTTAGGGGCACCTCGGTGGCCGGCGCCCGGTTGGCGGCGGACTTGCGGGCCCGCTGCATGACCGCACTGCGCTGCTCCTGGTTCATCTCGCCGAAGTGGACCTTCACCCCGGTCACTCCGGGCAGGCCCATGACCTTGGACTGGACGTCGTCGCGGATCTGCACCCGCAGGGGGCAGCCCGAGATGGTGAGGGCGACGGTGACCTCGACCCAGCCGTCATCGTTCACCTCCACGCCGTTGACCATCCCGAGCTCGACGATGTCGGCTCCCAGTTCGGGGTCGACCACGCCCCGGAGGGTCGCCATCACGTCGTCACGGCTCGGCACGGTCACCACGCCTGGATTTTACCGGTCTTGGCCAGTAATATCGAATGCGTGGAAGAGACTGGGCGGCTGGACGTGCTCAAGGCACTCGGCGACAACACCCGCTACGCCATCTACCTGGAGCTGGCCCGGGCCAGCGCCCCCCGCTCTACCGCCGAGGTGGCCGAGACGCTCGGCCTGCACGCCAACACCGTCCGCCCCCACCTCGAGCGCATGCGGGAGGTCGGCCTGCTGGCCGTCCACACCGACAACCGCGGCTCGGTGGGCCGCCCCCAGAACCGCTACGCCCTGGCCCCCGACGCCCCGTCCCTCGGCCTGGAGCCGCCGGCGTTCCCCGTGCTGGCCCGCATGCTCAACGAGGTGGCGGCGGCGGCCGGCGCCGCCGGCCATCTGAGCGCCGAGGCCGGCGCCGACCAGGGCCGGGCCCTGGCCGAGTCCGCCCTCGCCCGCCGGCCCCGGGCCGGCTGCCTCAGCGCGGTGACCGCCATGCTGGCCGAGCTGGGCTTCGATCCTGCCGTCGTCGAGGACGACAAGCTGGCCACCATCGCCTTCACGCACTGCCCCTACGCCGAGCTGGCCGCCGCCCACCCCGAGGTCGTCTGCCACCTCCACCGGGGCCTGGTCGAGGGGTTCGTGGAATTCTTCGGCGGGGCAGGCGTTGACCGATTCCGTACGCTGGCCGACCGCGATCCCTGCCAGGTTGAGCTGTCGATCAGGTAGTCTGGTAACCAGAAGAAGTCTGTAGGAGGACTGACACCCATGCTCACCCTGACTGGTTCTGCATCGCTCAAGGTCAAGGAGCTCATCCAGGCCGAGGGCGACGAGGCACTGGCCCTCCGCGTAGCCGTGCGCCCCGGCGGGTGCTCGGGCTACAGCTACGAGATGTACTTCGACAAGGATTTCACGCCCGACGACAACGTCATCGAGGACAGCGGCGTGCGGGTCGTGGTCGATGCGGCCAGCGCCCCCCTGCTCAAGGGCGCCTCGCTCGACTACAAGGACGGGCTGCAGGGCGCCGGGTTCGCAATCAACAACCCCAACGCCTCCCGCAGCTGCGGCTGCGGCCAGAGCTTCAGCTAGCAGCCATCACCAAGAGCGAGCACGGCGACCGGAGCCGTTCGCCCTGCCGGAGCCCAGCGGAGGCCTCCGCGAACGGCTCCCTGCGGGTCGCCGCGCGCAGCTCCAATCTATGAAGCCTCTCGGGCCGTACACGCCGGTCGTTCGAGCCGGCGACTGGCTGGTGGTGTCCGGGCAACTGGGGCTGGTCGACGGCGCCCTCGTGCATGGTGGCGTGGCCGCCGAGGTCACCCAGGCGCTGAAGAACATGGCCGGCCTTCTGGAGGCGGAGGGCGCCGGCCTGTCGTCAGTGGTCAAGACCACGGTGTTCCTCACCCACATGTCCGACTACGGGCCCATGAACGAGGCCTACATCGGATCGTTCGGCGACCACCGCCCGGCTCGCGCCGCGGTGGCCGTTGCCGGCCTGCCGCTCAGTGCCAAGGTCGAGATCGAGGCCTGGGCGTTCGTTCCTCAGTAATCTGCCGCCATGGCGGCGGTGAGCGTGTTCGTGGACGACGCGATCCGGGATTGCGTCCGGAGTCGCCTTCTTCGTCACGGCATCGACGTCACCCGGCGGTGGGTCACGCTCTCCAACGTCCACCCCAACTTCATCGATGCCGTGAACCACCGCGTCAGTACTTTCCACTGACATCTAGTGAAATCGGGCGCAGGCCGCGCTAGGCAGTAGGCAACAAACTGTGGGGGTTGACATGAAAAGACTTGGACGGCTCGCGACTATCGGGCTGGGGTTGAGCACCGTCGCTGCCCTCGCCGGCACGCCGGCCCAGGGCGAGGTGCCCGCAGGCCGCGTGAGCGAGAGCACCCGGTTCCAGAGCGAGAACCGCGACCCCGTGCGCGGCCGAGACATCCCCGGGCTCGTGGTGAACCCGGCCGACCCCCGCCACGTGGTGATGATCACCGAGGAGTTCATCACCGGCCAGTGCGACTTCCACGCCAGCTTCGACGGCGGCCGCACCTGGGAGGCGGAGGGCCACCTCACCGCGCCCCTCGACTTCGCCGACCCGCCGTGCGTGACCTATGACTCGGGCGGCTACGCCCACTTCAACAAGAGCGTGGTCTGGGGCACGGGGCAGAACGTCTACACCACCTTTGCGTCCCACCGGGGACCGAAGCAGCGGCCCGAGACGGGCACGGCCCAGGGCGAGGGCGACTCCGTCCTGGTCAACCGCTCGACCGACGGCGGCCGCACGTGGGAGCGGGCCGTCGTCGCCATCCAGGGCGCCCGTGACTCCCGCCCGTTCATCATCCGCCCTGGCATCGCCGTCCAGCCCCGGCCCCAGGGCGACAAGCTCTACGTCGTCGGTTGGTACGTGGTCAACCCGCTGAACATGGGTGCCCAGGGCGGCGCCGGCGACCGCCGGGCCGTGGTCGCCAGCTCCGAGGACGGCGGCCGCACCTGGTCCGCGCCGGCCGAGGCCCAGGCGCCCGACGAGAAGGTGCGCGAGATCACCCCGCCGGTCATCGGGCGCGACGGTGCCGTCTACATCGCCTGGCGCAACCGTGACGACCCTGCGAACGCCCCCCATCCCATCGTGGTGGCCAAGTCCCCCGACGGCGTCAACTGGACCCGCACGCCGATCAACGACGCCACACCGGCGCCGACCGGCATCCCCGCCCCCACGGGGAACGCCGGCTTCCCGAAGATGGCGGTCGACCCGCGCAACGGCAACCTCTACGTCACCTACCTGGGCTTCGACTTCGGTGACCTCGACACCCTCGTCCAGCGCTCCACCGACAACGGCGCCACCTGGTCACGCCCGGTGCGGGTCAACGACGACCCCCAGCGCAACGGCATCCGCCAGCTGGCTCCCGACATCTCGGTGGCGCCCAACGGCCGCGTCGACGTGGTGTGGTTCGACACCCGCACCAACATGCCGAGCCCGAACATCCCCCGGCCCGCCGGTACGGGCGACATCTACTACGCGTCATCGTCCGACGGCGGGATGACGTTCTCCGGCAACCGCCGCATCTCAGACCGCTCGATCAACCTCGACGATGGCACCCTCGGACGCAACGGCACCTACACCTGGTGGGGCCCGGACTCGGTGCCCATGGGCGACGACCAGGTCCTGTTCGCCTGGGGCGACGCCCGGCACGGCAACGTCGACACCGCGGCGAACGACGTGATGCTGGCCACCATGCAGCTCGGCGAGCCGGGCCCGCCCGACATCATCGAGCTACCCAAGGCCAGCCCGGCCAACCTGTCGGTGGCCGTCTCACAACGGGCCTACCCCGGCGGTTCCGAGCGCATCGGGTCCACCTTCACGTCCAAGGCGGTCGTGGTGCACAAGGACGACGTGGCCGGCGCCTGGGCCGGCGCGGTGCTGGCCCGGAACAACCACGCGCCGCTGATCGTGGTCGACGGGAAGTCGCTGACCAAGGAGCAGAAGGCGGAGATCGCCCGGATCGGCTCCACCGGCTTGTACATCATCGGCGACGAGTCGAAGGTGCCCCAGAAGCTGGTCGACGAAATCACCAAGGCGGGCGTGATCACCCAGCTGGCGCCGGTACCCACCACGGCCACCCCGCCGGCGCCGCCCACCACCGCCGCCGGCGCGCCGGCGACAACGACCACTGTGCCGACATCGACGGCCACCAAGTCCGACGTCATCCGCCTCACCGGCGCAACGCCGGCCGAAATCGGCAAGGCCGTGGCCGGGGCCATGGACGTGCGCTCGCCCGAGGAGAAGACCCGCTCGGTGCCGGCGTTCAGAGGGGCGGTGGCGGTGAACGCAGCCAGCAAGGAGTCGGCGGCTGGCCTGGCCTTCGCCGCCAGCCAGCGGCTGCCCGTGCTCTTCGTCGACCGTGACGGCGTCCCTGCGGCTACGGCCGAGGCCTTCACCACCATGGGCATCCAGAACACCTGGGTGATCGGCGGCCCTGAGGCCATCGCCGACAGCGCCATGACCCGCCTGCCGGGGGCCATGCGTCTCGGCGGCGCCGACATGGCCGCCACCTCAGGCGCGGTGGTCAAGGAGCTCCAGGCGCGCGGGCTCCCGATCAGCGTGGCCTACGTGGCCGACCAGGACCGGCCGGTCGACGCTGCGGTGGCTGCCGCCGCCATCGCCCGCACCGGCGGGATCCTCCTCCTCACCCCGGGCGGGGACACGGGCGCGGCCGAGGAGCAGATCGCCGCCATGGGCCTCGCCGGCCAGGTCGACCAGCTCGTGGTGGCCCAAAGCACGTCGCCCAGCAACATCCCGTGGACCCTGATCGCCGTCTTCGCCGCCTTCGCCATCGCCGGCGTCGTGCTGCTCGACCGGGCGGCCCGCAAGAAGCGCTCGCTCCCGCCGGCGCCGGCCCCCAAGGCGCCGGCGCCGCGAAAGGGCGCGCAGACGGAGCACTAAGAACCCGAACTGGTTGCAGTTACCCGTCGTATGCGCGGGTAACTGCAACCAGAACGGAGGGGGGTCAGGCGGCCAGGCTGTCCGGGATCAGGCGCGCGACGATGCCCTGCGTCGCCTGGGCCGGGCGCTGCTGCTCGCCCATGAGGGCGTCCATGACCAACAGGGTGCCCGTGAGGGCCGGGATGGCCCACTGGAGCTTGCTGAGCTTGCGCTGGGCGTCCTCCACCTCGGGCGGGGTCTGAGCCGAGGCGTCGGTGCCACCCTCGACGGGGACGTCGCCGGCGCTGATCATCTTCTGGCCCAGGGCCCGGGCATAGGCGGTGGCCGCCAGGGCGCCGGCGGTGACCGCCGTCTTGGCGATGCTGGTGCTGGCCACGCCCTTCTGGCCGGCGATGCGGCCCTTGTTGGCGCCCGTGAGCGCCAGCGAGCCGACGACGTGGGCGCCGATGGCGGCCAGGTTGACCGGCGTCCACCGGCTCCAGCCGGCGTTGGCCACCCGGGCCCGCTGGCCAGGCTGATCGACCTCCGCGGCGGCGCCGTTGACGCCGATCGCACCCATCAGGGAGCCGCCGAACCAGGCGGCAAGGCCGACTTCGGAAAGGGATCGAGCGATGGTGTTGCGCTGAGACATAGGCAAGGACCTCCGTAGCTGTTTGGCGCGGCCTACCCCATTCACCCGGAGTTGGAACGGCCGGTACAGTGCCGGGCGGGGGTGGAGCATGACCAGTGGAACATTTGACATCGCCGGTTTGCACGGCAACCGGGTGACCCTGTCACCCGAGGACCTGGAGACCCTGTCGTCCCTGGTCGGCGGCCCGGTCCTCCGTCCTGGAGACGACGGTTGGGACGCCGCCATCCTGATCTGGAACGGCATGGCGGCCAAGGTGCCGGCGGCCGTGGTCCAGCCGTCGTCGGCCGCCGGCGTGGCCGGGGCGGTCCGGTTCGCCGCCGACCGGGGCCTGCTGGTGAGCATCAAGGGCGGCGGTCACAACATCGCCGGCACGTCGATGGCCGCCGACGGCCTGACGATCGACATGTCCCGGCTCCGCCAGGTCGACGTCGACGTCGCCGGTCGGCGGGCCCACGCCGGCGCCGGCTGCCTCATCGCCGACGTCGACGCCGCCACCCAGGAGCACGGGCTGGCCGCTGTCCTCGGATTCGTGTCGCTGACCGGCGTCGCCGGCCTGACCCTCGGCGGCGGGTTCGGCTACCTCACCCGCCGGTTCGGCTGGACGGTCGACAACCTCGAGGAGGTGGAGATCGTCACCGCCGACGGCGAGATCCGCATCGCCAACGCCACCGAGAACGCCGAGCTGTTCTGGGCCCTGCGGGGCGGCGGCGGCAACTTCGGGGTCGTCACCCGGTTCACCTTCACGCTCCACGAGGTCGGCCCGCAGGTCACGGGCGGCCTGATCCTTTGGGACGGGGCGCGGGCCGCCGAGGTCCAGGCTGCCTACCGGGCGCTGACCGAGTCCGCCCCCCTGGAGCTCACCGCCGTCCTCACCATCCGGCTGGCACCGCCGGCCCCGTTCGTGCCGCCGGAGTGGCACGGCAAGCCCATCGTCGGCATGGTCGTCTGCTACTCGGGCGACGACCCCGCCACCGACCTGGCCCCGATCCGGGCCTTGGGCGACCCGATCGTCGACCTACTGACCGAGAAGCCCTACGTCGCCCAGCAGTCCATGCTCGACGCCACCCAGCCCAAGGGCGCCCACTACTACTGGAAGACCGAGTTCATCCCCGAACTGTCCGAGGCGTACGAGGAGACCTTCCGCACAGGGGCGCTGAAGGTGACCTCCCCCATGTCGCAGTCGATCATCTTCCACCTGGCCGGCGCCTTGAACGAGCGGCCCGACGACGACGGGGCCATGGGCAACCGCCGGGCCCGCTACGTGACCGGCTTCGCCGGCGCCTGGCCGGCGGCCGACCCTCGGGGGCCCGAGCACGTGGCCTGGGTGCGGGAGTCGTGGGAGACCATCCGGGGTTTCTCCGCCGGCAACTACGTCAACTTCCAGGTGGCCGACGACGACACCGACCGCACCGCCGCCGCCTACGGCGCCAATTTCGAGCGCCTCCAGGCGATCAAGGCGGACGTCGACCCCGCCAACTTCTTCCGCGTCAACCGGAACATTATTCAACCAGCTGGTTGAGAACGGAGGCCCCGCCGGCGTAGGCCCTCGCCTCTACGACCTCCAGGCGGCCACCGACCTCGGCCTCCTGCTCCACGAGAACCCCGAACGCCTCCAGACCACGGAGATGTCGTTCGGCATCGAGGACCTCGCGACGCTTCGTCGCCGGCGAGCCGCTCGACCTCCGGCTCTAACCGCCGCCGGCGGCGGCGCGCCGGGGGAGGTCGACGGCGACCAGGCGCAGCTCGCTGGTGTAGCGGTGCCCCTCGCCGTCCTCCAGCCAGCAGTCCTCGGGCTCGGGCAGCATCTCCGTCACCCGGATGACGGCGTCGGGCCGCTCAGCGGCGACCCGGCGGATCTGGCGGCAGGCGATGCCCGTGAGCACCCGGCTCTCGAAGTCGACGTACACCGGCTTGTGCTCGAGCGGGGAGAGCATGAACACCCGGCGGGGCATGCCGTGGGCCCGGGCCCAGTCGCCGGCGTCCTCTGGCCGGGCCGGCGCCTCTCGAGCCGGCACTTGCCACGTCTCCCGGCGGAGCACCGTACGCGAGAGGGTGAGCCGTGGGGCGTGCTCCTCGACGGGGAAGGGGTTGTAGCACTGGACGCCGGCGACGAACATCGCCATCTCGAGGAGGTCGGTCACTGGCCCGAGGGCAGCGCCGGCGCCGTCGGTGACCTGACCGTCCCGGATGAACAGGTCCCGCACGTCGACGACGCGGTAGCCCTCGGGCATGCAGGCCCCCGGCGTGGCCGCCACGTGGACGCGGTCCGGGCGGGTCATCGCCGGCATGATCCGGGACCGCATCCGCTCGGAAGACTTCGGCGGGATGAGCCACGGGCGCTCGCCCCAGTCGGAGGCGATGGCGTCGACGAAGCGCTCGCGGTCGGGGTGGCGGGTGGCGAACAGGCCCTGGACCAGGGTGTTCGTGCCGGGGTGGAAGTCGCCCACCACGCACAGGAACTCGCCGGCGTCGATTGCCGCCACACTGCGGGCCGCCACCTGGACGTCGGGCGAGTGGGAGACGCTCATCGGCCACGCCGGCCTGTGATCGGCGAAGGTAGCCTCCGCCCGCTTTACGAGCGTCGTCACATCGGGGTCGAGGAGGAGCTGCGCCCACCGCTGCTGCAGCTCGGCGTTGGCCGCAGCCACCTGGGGCGGGAGGGCGAAGATGGCACCGAGCGCGGGGCCGAGCACCGGCCCCAACGGCCCGTCGCCCCCCCGCCGGACCACCTGGCCGACGATCTCGCGCAGCGCCTCGGAGACCCGACCGCAGTACCAGCGGGCGCCGGCGAGCACCGCCGGGAGGGTGAGGGCCAGTTCGTCGCGGATGACGGGGCCGATGTCGACGTGCACGTCGCGCATGCAGTCCAGGTAGACGAGCGTCCGGGACGCGTACATCCGGCCGGGGTGCTGCGTCGACGCTCGCCCCGTCAAGGCCTCGAACTCACGGTCGAGGGCGGACAGGGCGTCGTCGAGGCCGGCGGCGTCGGTCTGCGCGACCGCCTGAACGCGGGCTTCCAGGCGGTCGAGAGCGTCGAGGCCCCGCCGGCGCTTTTCCGGCTCGGCGACCCGCTCGAGCTGGGCCCGGACGTCGCGCTCGGGGTAGGGGCCGAGGGGTACCTGCACCTCGAGGCCGAGCGACTCGGCGAGGGCGTCGAAGCACCACGCCTCGAAGTGGACGGTCCTCGCCGGCTCCGCCTCACCGATGGCCACCGCCGGACCGTCGTCGACCATGCGGGCCCACGCCAGCGGGCCGAAGTAGCCGATGGTGTCGTTCTTGGCGCAGTACCGCTGCCAGTAGCTGGCGACCAGCTCCTCCCGCTGGCGCTGCTTGCTGCCCGACGCCGGCGACCCGGTCGCCACCTTGTCGATGGCGGTGTGGACGGCGGCGCGGTTCTGCCAGGTGACGGCCTCCCGGAAGCGAGGATTGGCGGCGATTTCCCGGAGCCGGCCCGGCTCGTCTCCGGCCCCGAACACGTCGAGGCCGGAGACGGGGAAGCCGGCGCTACGCAGGGCGACGTCGCGCCACAGCGCCCAGTCCCCGCGCAGCGGGATGAGGTGCGAGTCCATGGGCCCGTGAAGCTACCCGCTTCGTCAGCGTCAGGACCTGACGGCCGACACATCGAACTCGAGTACGACCTTCTCGCCCACCAGGACGCCGCCGGCGTCGAGCGCCGCGTTCCAGGTGATGCCGAAGTCCTTACGGTTGACGGTGGTGCTGCCCTCCAGCCCGATGCGGAGGTTGCCGTAGGGGTCGATCGCGCTGCCGGCCAGCTCGACGTCGAAGGTGACGGGCCGGGTGACGCCCTTGATGCTCAGCTCGCCGGTGACCCGGTACCGCTCGTCGTCGAGCGGGACGACCGAGGTCGACTGGAAGGTGATCTCCGGGTACCGCTCTACGTCGAAGAAGTCGTTGCTGCGCAGGTGGGCGTCACGGTCGGGGTTGCGAGTGTCGATGCTGGCGGCCTGGATGGTGAGGCTCAGGCTCGAGTTGGCCGGGTTTTCGGCGTCGAAGGAGCCGGCGCCGGCGAAGGAGTTGAACGAGCCGCGGACCTTGGTGACCATGGCGTAGCGGGCGACGAAGCCGATGCGGCTGTGGGTCGGGTCCACCGTGTAGGTGCCGGTGAGGGTGGTGGGGGCGGCGCTCAAGCTCATGGGAATCTCCTCCTGAAATCTCGTTGACACATCATCCAACTTCGATGACGCATCAACTATTCCCGGGAGTAGACTTCTGCCGTGGAAGAGGTCCGGTGGCTCGACGAGCGTGAGCAGCGGGCCTGGCGGGCGTTGCAGTTCATGGAGATGCGCCTCAACGCCCGGCTGGCCTCCGAGCTGGCTGCCGTGTCCGACCTCTCCTACGCCGAGTACACCGTGCTGGTCGCCCTGACCGATCGCGCCGGCGACCGCATGCGGATATTCGAGCTCGGGGCGATCTTGGGCTGGGAGAAGAGTCGCGTGTCCCACCAGATCGCTCGGATGGCGGAGCGGGGGCTGGTGGCCAAGGAGAAGTGCGGCGACGATCGTCGGGGCGCCTACGTGGTGGCCAGCGAGGGGGGGCGCCGGGCCATCGAGGCGGCGGCGCCGCACCACGTGGCGACCGTCCGCCGGCTGTTCGTCGACCGCCTCACGCCGGCGGAGCTCGACGCCCTCGCCGGCGCGGCCGAGAAGGTCCTCGACGGCATGGCCGGCGAGGGGTAACCCCCGTGGGACCTCGGCCCGGGAGTCGTGGAGCTTCCCGACGGGCGCCGCTCCGTGGCCGCGGCTCCGCCGTCCGGCGCCGGCCGGCGCCGGCCCGACTTCGGGGTCTGTCATCATCTACGACCCCGCCAATGACCCGCACCGTCACCCTCCGACCCTGGCAGAAGGCCGCCCTCGAGCGCCTGGCCGCCAGCACCAGCCCCGATTTCCTCGCCGTGGCCACGCCCGGCGCCGGCAAGACCACCTTCGCCCTCACCGCCGCCCGCCAGGCCATGGCCGCCGACCCGACGCTGCGCCTGCTGGTCGTCGTCCCCACCGCCCATCTCAAGCTCCAGTGGGCCCACGCCGCCTCGGCCTTCGACCTGCACCTGGACTGGCGGTGGTCGCCGGCGGAAGGGCGACTGCCGGGCGACATGCACGGCGTGGTCACCACCTACCAGCAGGTCGCGACCGCCGGCCGGGTCCTCCGGGGTTTGGCTCACGACGCCCTGGTGATCTTCGACGAGCTGCACCACGCCGCCGAGGACCGGGCCTGGGGCGACGCCCTGCGAGAGGCCTTCGAGGTTGCCCCTCGCCGGCTGGCGCTGTCCGGGACGCCGTTCCGCTCCGACACCCACGCCATCCCCTTCGTCCGCTACTCCCTCGACGAGGCGGTGCCGGACTACGAGTACAACTACGGCGACGCCCTGGCCGACGGCGGCGTCGTCCGCCCCGTCTACTTCCCCCGGGTCGACGGGATGATGGAGTGGAGCGCCCCCGACGGCTCGCTGCACGCCCACAGCTTCGACGATCCCCTCGACGCAGCCCGGGCCGGCCAGCGCCTGCGCACCGCCTACTCGGTCGACGGCGAGTGGCTCCCCCATGTGCTCCGGCAAGCCCACGACCGGCTGGGAGAGATCCGCCGGCGCCACCCCGACGCCGGCGGCCTGGTCATCGCCACCGACCAGGACCACGCCAAGGGCATCGCCCGGCTCCTCCAGGACCGGCTCAAGGTGCGGGCGGTGGTCGCCACCTCGGACGACCCCGGCGCCTCGGCGTTGATCTCTCGGTTCGCTACCGGCACCGACCCCTGGATCGTGGCCGTGCGCATGGTGGCAGAGGGGGTCGACATTCCCCGCCTCCGGGTCGGCGTCTTCGCCACCACGACCACCACCGAGCTGTTCTTCCGCCAGGCCGTCGGCCGCCTCGTGCGCTGGACTCGAGGGACCAGGAGCCAGCACTCCTTCCTCTACATCCCCGACGAGCCCCGCCTGCGGGCCCGGGCCTTCGCCATCGCCGAGCAGCGCCGCCACTCCCTCCGCCACGAGGACCGCGACGTCCTGCCCCGGGAGCTGACCGACGAGGTCGAAAGCGAGCAGTTCTCCCTGTTCGCCCCGATCTCGGCCGTGCCGCTGGACGGCGTCGACGGCCCCGACTGGGTCTACGACGGCGACGGCGCTCCCGAGCCCCCGGACGACTCATCGCTCACCATCCCGCTCCCGCCGCTCCCCCTCGCCGGCCGGCCCGCAGACGGCCGCACCCGCCGCGAGCACAAGGCCCACCTCCGCAAGGCCAACGCCGAGAAGGGTCGCCTCATCGCCCACCACACGGGCCTGACCCACGCCGGCGTCAACGCCGAGCTCAACCGGGTCACCGGAGTGAGGAAGGTGGGCGAGGCCACCGTCGAGGAACTGGAGCGCCGGCTCCAGAAAGCCGACGCCTGGCTCACGCAAGCCACGGCCCGAAGGGTATGACTTTTCGGCCCTGATCCGGCCCGACCACCGGCCCCGTCGCCAGAGTTGGCGCTCCTTCAGGATGCTCGGCATGACGACCACGTTCGAACCTGCGCCCCCTTCGTTCCGCGCTCGGGAGCAGCCGCAGCCCCCGGCCGCCCCGGTCGCCAGGGACAACTCGAGGTGTTCACCGTCATCCTCTCCGCCATGGCGCTCGTCGCCGCGTGCTCGGCGTCGGCCTCGGATCGCCGTCCGCCTCGGCAGCCGCAGCCGAGGCGGTCGTGCTTCGTCTACGGCCCGAACCACCGGGCGATACGGCTGGTGCCGAACTCCACTTTCTCGGCCGCGTAGGCCGGCGCCGGTCCCTCGAGGTCGCCGACCGGCCGCTCGCCGGTGCGGAACGTGACGCCCACCTTGGCGACCTGGCCCTGGCCCAGCTCCAGCCAGCAGACACCGCGCCCTCCGTACTCGGGGCCGGCGTCATCCCCGATGGCGGCGATGATGCGCTCGGCGGCGACGGCCGCCTGGCCCTCGGCGAACACGCCGGCCTTCGGGGTGCCGACGCTGGTCACATCGCCCACCGCGTAGACGCCAGGGAACCGGGTCTCCATGGTCAGCGGGTCAACGGGTATCCACCCGTCAACGGTCATGCCCGACTCCTCCACCACCGCCGGCACCCGGTGGACAGGGATGCCCAGGAAGAGGTCGTATGGGAGCTCGCTGTCGTCGCTGAGGATGGCGACCCGCCGGTCCGGGTCGAGAGCGCGCACCGCCCGCTGCGGGTACCAGTCGATGCCCCGCTCGGCGAAGGCGGTGAGCAGCAGCTCCGAGGCCGCCGGCGACGGCGGGATCGGCACGGGGAGCGGAATGACGAGGGAGATCGTCGAGTGCTCGCGTGACCCCCGGTCGGTGAGGAAGTCGTGCGCCAGCAGGGCGGTCTCGCTCGGCGCCGGCGGGCACTTGAACGGGATGGAAGTGACGCCGACGACCACCCGGCCGCCGTCGAAGGCCGCCAGCACGTCGCGAAGGGCGAAGGCGCCCTCGACCGTGTAGAACTCATGGCCGCCCTCCACCAGGCCCGGCGTGGCGCCCGGGTCGAGGTCGGCGCCGAGCGCGACCACGAGGATGTCCGCCTCGAAGGGGCCGGCGTCGGTCTCAACCTGCCGGGCCACCGGGTCGATGGACCGGATCGTCGACTGCACGAACCGCACGCCCGGTTTCACCAGGCCGGCGTAGGGGTGGTGGACCGCGGCCGGCTCCGCCCGCCCGAACATGACCTCCAGCTTGGAGAACCCGAAGACGAACCCGTCCGCCCGGTCAATCAGAACGATGTCGGCCTCCTCGCCGAACTCCTCCGACAGCCTGGTCGACAGTTCCAGCCCACCGAACCCCGCACCCAGCACCACCACGCGCATGCCGGGAGGCTAGATCGCCGGCGGAACGTCCCGAACGGGGATGACGACGACCGGGCAGATCGCGCGCTGGAGGACCTCTTGGCTGACCGACCCGAGCAGCAGTCCCCGGAACCCACCCAGGCCACGGGCCCCCACGACGAGGAGGTCGGCGTCGCCTGTGGAATCGAGCAGGCCCCGAGCGGGGAGGTCGTTCACCGCCACCAGCTCGACGTCGATGTCATCGCTGAGGCCCCTGGTCACCTCCTGGAGCAGCCGTTGGGCGTCGCCGTCGCCGTAGGTGGGGTCGAACGGCGCCTGTTTCTGGGCGAGGTAGGACCACACGTGCACCACCCGCAGCCGGGCGCCCCGCAGCCCGGCCTCCTCCGCGGCCCAGGCGAGGGCGAGCCGCGATTGCTCAGACCCATCGACGCCGACCACCACGACACCGGTCACGAGTGATCTCCTTCCCGGTCGACCAACGCGCCGGGTTCCCTACGGTCCGCCCGCAGCGACGCCACGATGGCGACCGTCAAAGCGACGGCGATGACACCGAGGGACAGCCACTGCGGCGGGTGATACCACTCGACGACCAGCATCTTCAGGCCGACGAAGGCCAAGATGAACCCCAGGCCGATATTCAGGTACCGGAACCGCCCGGCCATGCCGGCTAACAGGAAGTACAGCGCCCGCAGGCCCATGATGGCGAAGGCGTTCGAGGCAAAGACGATGAACGGCTCCCGGCTCACGGCCAGGATGGCGGGCACAGAGTCGACGGCGAAGACCACGTCGGTGGTCTCCACCAGGACGAGCACGATGAACAGCGGGGTGGCGAGGCGCTTGCCGCTCCGCCGGGTGAACATCTTCTGGCCGTCGTACTCGCTGGTCGACGGCAGCACCCGCTGCATGAGCTTCAGGACGGGGTTCTTGTCCGGGTGGACCTCCGTCTCGCTGTGGCGGGCGATCCTGACTGCGGTGACGATCAGGAACGCTCCGAAGATGTACAGCACCCACTCGAACCGCTCGATGAGGGCCACGCCGGCG
Organism: uncultured Acidimicrobiia bacterium; assembly: GCA_963768975.1. Classification (GTDB taxonomy): domain Bacteria; phylum Actinomycetota; class Acidimicrobiia; order Acidimicrobiales; family AC-14; genus CADCTB01. The sequence continues at coordinate 83,056 of CAVYKB010000018.1, forward strand.
AAGATGAACATCGCCCGCATGACCAGGGCGCCGAAGATGCCCCAGAACAGCACTCGGAACTGGTACTCCTTCGGCACCGCGAAGTAGGAGAACAGGACCGCCCACACGAAGACGTTGTCGATCGAGAGGCTCTTCTCGATCAGGTAGCCGGTGATGTACTCGCCGGCGGCCTCGCCCCCGAACCACAGGGCCATGACCCCCGTGAAGGCCACCCCTATGGCGATCCACACGCTGCTCTCGATCGCCGCTTCCCTGAAGCTGACTGCGTGGGGCCGGCGGTGGACGATCAGCAGGTCGCCGATCAGCAACGCGCTGATGCCGGCGAGCAGGGCCGCCCAGCCCCACAGCGGGACGTTGATCTCGGCGAACTTGCCCTCGGCCTCGGCGACCGCGGCGAGAAATGGCGTCATCGGACGCTGGACCAGTCGGTGTGCGATACGGAGATGACCACGGTGACTCCCCTCGAAGGTTGGATGTCACCGAAGGTCTCGCCCGCTCGATCTGAGCTGGCAGCGCCGGGCCGAAGCCGGGATGGCGACACTGCCTCGCGGGGCTACTCCCCTTCGGAGGTAACGGATTGTAGCAGGGAGTGTGCGAACGGGAAGGTCCCCGGGCCCCTGGCGAGCTCCTGCTTGCGCAGGCCCGTGTCGGCCGCGGCGTAGCCCAGGTTGACCAGATCGCGCCGCACCGACTCAGGCAAAGCCTTGAGTCGGGTCGGCAACCGGGAAAGGTCGCGCACCCGCCGGGGGTCGACGGGCATGAGGTCCTGCCGCCCGAGAGGAATTCCCCTCCGGGAGTCGGCGCCGTAGACGACCAGGTCGGTGTCGATCGCCCAGTAGGCCCCGCGCCGGCCGGCGGCGAAGTCGGCATGGAGATCCCGCCGGCGCAGCTTCCGGACCTGGAAGTCGACGACTTTCAGGACGTGGATGGTGCCGAAGAGCCAGTCCCGGGGCGGCCTGGCCTTCTCCTGGAACGGCTGCCCGCCGTCGCTGGCCAGCACGACGTCGATGCCGCGGGCCCCTTTGACATCCTCGAGCGGTTGGAGGCCCAGGTTGTCGTAGACCCCTCCGTCGGAGAGCCGGACCGAGGCCTGGGCAGCGCCGGCCGTCGAGAACTCCCGGTGGTGGACGACGACGGGCGACAACACAGGTGGGAAGGCCGAGGACGCAGCCACCGCCGTCGCCAGAGGCACGCCCCGGGCCTTGAAGTCGCCGCCGACATAGTCGCCGACGCGCTCCTTGCTGTAGTACCAGAGGGCCCCCGTGCCAAGGTTCGTCGCTGCGAAGACGAACTGGGGGCCAGTGGCTTCGTCGGGCAGGTCGCCCAGGGTGGTGGCACCGAAGAGGCGGCGGGCGTAGATCGAGGCGACCTGTCGGCCGATCCGTCCCGGCCACACGCCGGTCAGGACCGCTCGCACGTCGACTCCCTTGCCGGCGAAGCGCAGGATCCTGGCGGCCACGGCCTCGTCGAAGTTGGCGGCCACGCCGGCCCTGTCGAACCGGAGCTCGTCCCAGTGCTTGGCCAGGACGCCGGCGGCAAGCGAGCCCCCGGACACGCTCGACACCCGCTTGATACGAAGGAGGAGACCGGCGTCGTTCATCCGCCAGAGGGCGCCGGCGTGGAAGAGCATGGCCCGGTACCCGCCGCCGGAGAGGCACAGGCCGATGTTGCGCGCCGCCTCGGCCACGTCCGAGCTTGCTGTCAGCGGTCGATGCTGTCAACCTCGGTGACCATCGACGCCGAGTCCGCCGTGAAGAACGCCCACGAGTGGTTCGAGGTCAACAGCGGGTGGGCCCCGCCCGACCCGGACGAGCTCGCCGAGTGGGTCGCCGACGGTGTGTGCCGCTGCCCCGACGACTGCCTCGTCACGCCCGAAGGCTGGTGCAGGCACGGGCTGGCGTCGTGGTGGCTCGTGTTGCGGGCCCTTTCCGCTGGCGCCGGCTGAGTGGCGGAACCCTCGACCTGCAGGCCACCCCACCGAACAGTGCCGACGATCCCGACCAGGACCAGTACTCCGCACACGACCACTTGGATCACGGGTCAAGGGAGTCGCGCCGCCAACCTACGTTGACAACAACGCTGCTGTCAACGTAGGTTGGCGGCCAGTGGATCCCGGTATGGAGCCGATCGACGTGCCGGATCCATCCGACCCGGATGCTGCGTTGGCATCGGTCGTCGCCTTGCGACGCCTGGCGGACCGGCTGGAGCTCGCGGCCGTGAACGTGGCGGTCAAGCACGGCTGGTCATGGACCGATGTCGCCGCCGCACTCGGCGTGACGAGGCAAGCGGCCCACAAGAAGTTCGCCCACCGGGTCGAGCGCCCAGGCACGTCCACCAGAGAGGATTGACATGTTCCGCATGCTGAAAGCCCGCGCCGCGGCGGTGAAGGCCATCAGCGCGCTCCTGACCCAGGCCGAGGAGATCGCACGTCGTCGTGGGGCCGAACGGCCGGCGGCCGAGCACCTGGTCCTGGCCGCGCTTCAGCTCCCCGATGGCACGGCGGCTCGGGCACTGGAGCGAGTCGGCGCATCGGCTGCTGCGTTCGGTGCCGCGCTCGACGCGCAGGAAGCCGAGGATCTCGAGCGCATCGGCGTCCACGCCGACGATGACGGCATGAGGTCTGAGCTGCCGCCGCCAGGGGAACCTCGCGGCTTCTACCGGAGCGAGCCCTCCGCTCAGGAGTTGTTCCGGGCTGCTGGCGACGACGCCCGGCGAGAAGGCGGCTCGTTCGTCGGTGCGCACGTGGTTCGTGCTGCTGCTGCACTCGACCATGGCCCGACCGCTCGAGCGCTCCGCCGCATGAGCATCGAAAGGACCGCTCTCGAGGCCGCAGCCAGCGCCGAGATCGAGGCGAGCGCCAGCCCATGAAGCGACGCTCTTTCCTGGTCCCGGCTCTCGCCCTGGCATCTGCAGTGGCTCGGCGGTAACGACAGCGGCAACTGCCTAGGCCGAGCCAGGCCAAGCGCCCGCCACGTCGCGCAACGTTGGTCGAGGGTGCCGAGCCGGCCGCCTTCAGCTTCCACGCCAACACCATCACCGCCGCGGATCGAACCGTCGTGGAGAGGCATGTCTCGAACGACTGACCCAGGGCTTCCGATCAGCCTGGCAACGTCGTGGACGAGGTGGTGGTCGTCGCGGTCGACGACGGGGTCGTCGTGCTCGTGGAGCTCGTTGTCGTCGTGTCGCCTACCGGGGCGCTCGATGTGGTCGTTGCCGGCGGTGTGGTGGTCGTGGTCGTCGTCGGCAGGGAGGGAGGCGGTGGCAGCGGCGGAAGCTCGAAGGGCAGATCGGGGAACCCGTCGTGCGAGCAGTCGACGGGTACGCCCGTCAGCCCTTCCAAGAAGTTGCAGTACAGCTCGTGGCAGGCGGTGAGCGTGGTGCTGGACAAGACAACCGTCAGCAACAGCACCGCCGTCCGCGGCCGTCCGTTGGGCCCGCTCAGCCTCATCGCGCCTCCCTCGGCTTCCCAGCCGATGCTGCCACCGAAGCCTTCCACTGGAGGCCGGCGGCAGCAAGAGCCAACCCGGCTTGCCCTTAGCGATGCAGGTGGGCGAGTGAGCGGTCGAAGCCGCTGAGCACCCGCTCGAGCTCGGCGGCCTGCTCAGGGGACTGGGAGGCCAGGGCCGCCGCCGCCAGGCGCGCCCCGGCCACCAGGGCCGCCAACTCCGGCACCTTGAGCGTCATGGTGACCACTCCAGGGCGATCCCAGTCAAGCTGCATGTCAGGCGGCAGCCGAGATGTGGGCGACGACGCGGCCCATCTGGGCCTTGAAGTCGTTGTAATCGACCTGCATGCCGTTGATGTACGTGCTCCAGCCAGTCACGACCTTGGTGTAGTGGACCGCTTCCTCGACCTCGTCGACGGTGGCGCCGAACAGCTTGGCGGCTTCCGTGTGGAACAGGATGCAGTACCGGCACTTGGTCGCCGCGGCCACGCCCACGCCGATGAGCTCCTTGTACTTGTTCGGGATCAGGGTCTCGCCCAGCTGCACGCCCTTCAACAGCTCCCACTCGGCGTCGATGAACTGGTCCGGGATGAGGTCGATGAACCCGATGACCTCGCCGAACATCTCCTTCATCTCCCGCTGCACGTCGGTACGCGCCATGCCTTTGCCTCCCTTTCGTTGACGGCGAGCCGCTCGGTGGGCCCGTGACTGCACCCTACGAAGAGGCACCTGCAGAGACCCTGCAGCCCGGCACGGAGACCGGCGGATCAGGTTGCAAGGGTCGTGCAGGCGGCAATCCAACACTGGGCGCATGACGACGACTGCACCGGCCCTCAGCTCCACTGTCGACCGCTTCCTCGAGGCCGTCGGCGCCGGCCGGGGGATTCCCGCCGAGCTCATCGCCGCCGAGGCCACCCTCGACGCCACCGTGCCCGGCTGGCGGTTCGTCGTCGCCGGGCGGGATGGGGTGGCAGACCAGTACAACAGCTGGTTCGCCCATCCCGCGGCGTTCGAGGAGCTGGTCCGGCGGGCCGTCGACGGCGGCGAGGTCGTCACCTTTCTCCTGACATGGGAGGAAGGCGGCGTGCCGCACGCCGCTCACCACTGCCACGTCCTGGCGTTCGACCTCGAGGGCCGCATCGCCGACGACCTATCCTTCTGCGGCGGGCGCTGGGACGCGGCCCGGCTCGCCGAGATGGCAGCCGCGCAGCACGGCGGGTGACGCCCGTCAGGTGTTGAGGACGCGGTCGACGAACCGGCGTGCGGCGGCGGCGTTCGCTCCCGCCGCGCCCACGACCACCGCCGCCAGCCGCTCGGCCTCGGCTCGCCATGCCGCCGAGCCTCGGGCGTCGGCGAGGGCGGCCAGGAGCGGCCAGCCGTCGAGCACGGCGCACCGGGCCACCCCATCGACAACGGCAGCGAGCTGTTCGGCCGGGATCGACGGCTCAGCCAGCCCGAGCACCGCCCGAGCGAGCAACTCGTAGCGCCCGGCGCCGCGAGCCGCAGCATCGGCGGACACCGCCGACGCCAGGTCCGCAGCCCGGGTGCGGTCGCCGCCGTGGAGGGCCAGGCGGGCCTGGAGGAGCCCGAAGCGGTGGCGCTGGTGCCAAGCCATCGTCCCCTGCCAGGTGCCGACGGGTGCCAGCCGCCGGCAGATGCCGGCGGCGCCGTCCAGGTCGCCACGAATGAGGCACCCGTCGGCCAGGTCGAGCAGGGCGACGTAGTGCGCCTCGGCGAAGGCGTCGCCCGACGGCCCCGCTTCGCCTCCGGTCACGTCGAGGGCTTGCCGGTTCCGGTCGTCGGCCTCGTCGCCCCGCCCTGACCACCGGAGAATCCAGGCGCCCACGTTTGCGGTCGGGCCGATGAATCGGGCTCCGACCGCGCCGCCGCGCGCCAGCACCGCCTCCAGTTCGGCGACCACATGCTCGGCCTCCGCCACCCGTCCGAGTTGGCCGAGGGCCATGGCGCGGAGGAAGCGGAGGTGCATCGGCGCCCACGGGTGGGCCAGCAGGTCGGCATCGACCATGGCCCTCGTCAGCGCGGCCAGCGCGTCCGTCGGGCGGCCCTGGTGGGCACGGACCTGGGCCAGCCACACGTCCGCGATCCCACGCACCGGGGGCGGTGCATCCTCGACGCTGGTGAGACGCTCGACGGCGCCATCGAGATCCCCGACGGCGTGCCGAACCCGCCCTGCCAGAGCCAGCGCGCTGGCGCGCACGGCCACGTCGGTGGCGCGTGCCGCGGCCTCCTCGGCGAAGGCGCGGGCGTCGACGTAGTTGCGGCGGTAGTAGGCCGCCCACCCGGCGACCTCGAGGGCCGAGGCACCGCCCCCGGATGCGAGCGCCTCGCGGGCGTCCGCGGCCGCTTCGTCGAAAGCCAGGCGCGCGATCCGCACGCGTGCCCGTGCCACGTAGGCCTCCGAGGTGGGAGCCAGGGCGAGCGCCGTCGCCAGGAGTTCCTCGGCGGTGGACAGGTCGAATCGGGCTGCGGCACTCGCCGCCGCGGACGCGAAGGACATCGAGGCAAGAGTGGCGTCGCCGCCGGCACGTGCGTGCACCGCGACCGCAAGCGCATCGGGCCGGGGTCGACCAGCCAAGGCACGGGCCGCCTGCTGGTGGACCAGTGCCCGCCGAGCTGCGCCGGTCGCGGCCTCGAGCGCTTCCCGTATCAGCTGGTGGCGGAACTCGAAGCGATTCCCGCGCTCGACGATGAGCCCGGCTCGGGCGGCGCGCTCGAGGTGGCCGAGGACGTCGGCGACGGGCGTCCTCGCCACCTGGGCGACCAGTTCCAAGTCGCAGTCAGGACCGAGAACGGCAGCCACCCGCAAGGTCGCAGCCACGTCGTGGCCGAGTGATTCGACGCGGGCGGCCACTGCATCGCGCACGGTGGCAGGAAGCACCTCGTCAGGGCTCTCGACCAGGGCGGCGAGGAGGAGTGGGTGGCCCCCGCTGCGCCGGTAGAACGTGTCGGCACGAGCGGAGCCGACCAGCTCGGTGACGGCGTCGCGGTCGAGGGCGCCGAGGGCCAAATGGGTCGTTGCTTCGACACCTCGGGCTCCACCGCGACGAGTCGTCGTCACGAGGAGGGTGCGCCGGCTGCGATGCCGGGCGAACGCCAGCCAGGCCAGCGTGCCGGCGCTCCCGACGTGGAGATCCTCGACCACGAGCACGGCGGGCCGTTCCTCGCCGATCCGGTCGAGCACGGCGATGAGGGCGGTGTAAATCCGGGCCTGACCCGACTCAGTGTCGGTCACGACGGTTGCGGCCGGCGCCGTCAGGGGCCCGAGCAGAGGCGCGAGCGTGGCCGCGTCCTCGCCGAGGATCGTGCGGGCCCGTTCCGCTCCGACCGCCCGCAGGTAGTCAGCAAGGGCGTCTGCCACCGGCTGCAGCGGGAGATCCCTTCCCAGCTCGTCGCACCGGCCTCGGAGCACGATCGCAGCGCCTTCAGCCTGGCGCGACCACGCTTCGACGAGGGTCGTCTTGCCGATCCCTGCGTCGCCCTCGACGACCACCAGGCCGCCACCATGGCCGGCGACCCTGGCCAGGCACCGGTCGAGCGTCGCCACCTCAGCGGCACGACCGACGATTCCCGGGAGGGAGACGGGGGGCGGCGCCGGTGGCGGCCCGTCGCCGTCTGCGGCGGCGAGCGCCCGGGCATACATGGCCTCGGTCTCCGCCGTCGGCGGCACGCCGAGATCGTCGGCAAGGTGCGCCCGGACCCGGGCGTAGGCCGTCAACGCCGACGCGGGCCGGCCGGCGGCGAGGTGTGCGGCCATGAGGGCTCGCAGGACGGCCTCGTCGTACGGGTCCCGAGCCAGGGCCTGCTCGGCGAGGGCGGCGGCGGCGCCGTGGTCCCCGGCTGCGGCGGCCGCATCAACGGCAACCCGGTGCAACTGCGTCACGGTCGCCTTCACCGCAGTCCGCTCGGCGAGCACCCACTCACCGTCCTCGTCGGGAAGGACGTCGCCCGCCAGCCCAAGGGCGGCGTCGGCAGCGGCACGGGCCGCGCCGACGCGGCCCTCGGCCAGGGCCCGCGCCGCGACCGCCGTCAGCCCGCGCAGCGCGCTCACATCGAGCCAGTCCGACGCCAGGGCGTAGCCGGCGTCGCTCCTCGTGATGCGGTCGGTGCCCAGCACGCCCCGCAGCCGCGAGACCAGGACGCCCACCTGCTCGGCCGGTCGGGAGGGTTGTTCGTCGCCCCACAGCACGTCGGCGATCCGGTCGACCGAGACCGGCTGGTGGTCGGCCAGCGCCAGCACCTTCAGGAGCGTGCGACCCTTGCGGCTCCCCAGGTCGCGCGCCGGCACCCCCTCGACCTCGAACGACCCGAGCACACGGACGCGCACCCGCCCATCTTCACTGATGTGCGGCGAAAGGGTCAGCCCGAGGGGATCATCCCGATCTGACGGAGGAGCGTCATGTAGTCGGTCTCGATCCACGCATCCTGGATACGACCGCCGGCGATGCGGAAGATGTCCATGCCGGTGACTTCGACGCGCTTCCCGGTTCCGGGCCGGCCCCAGAAGTCGCCGTCGTGCGTGCCGCGCATCGTCCACCGCATGCCGACCCTGTCGCCCTGGGCGATGTTGTCCTCGTCGTCGATCTCGATGTCGGGGAACGCGCTGCGAAGGTAGGAGGCGTACCCCTTAAAGGCTTCGACACCGTGTGTCATGTCGGGCGGGATGTAGCGCGAGTGGATGACCGCGTCCTTGGCGTAGAGGTCATAAACGGCGTCAGGGTTGCCGCCCACCAGCCACTCGGAGTGCGAGCGATGGCCCAGGAGGCGATCCTCGGGCGAGAGGGTCACCGGCTCGATCGGTGGCGTCGGCGGCTCGGCGGGAGGCGGCCCGTCGGAGCCGCCGGGGGCGAGGCCGAGCTGCTGGCCGAGCCCCAGCTCGTCGACAACCCCCCACCGCTCGGCGATGCGGCCGCCGGCGACACGGAACTCGTGAATTCCAGACATCCGGATCGCCCGCCCGCTGGCGCTCACGCCGAACAATGGCTCACCGGTGTGGGTTCCGGCGGCGGTCCACCGGTCGACGACCAGATCGCCCTCACCGAACAGGTCATGGATCGTGACACGCAGGTCCGGCATCGCCTGCCTGAACGTCGTGACGATCTGGATCGGGCCGGCGATCCCCTCCGGGATGCCGGGAATCGGCGCTTCGTGGACGATGATGTCGGACGCCACGAAGTCGCGCTCGGCATCGAGGTTGAACTTGTTCCAGATCTCCTCGAAGTAATCGCGGATCAGTGCGGTGTTCGCTTCGATGGACACGACTCGTGGCCCCCCCATGACGCGCACGCCACGAGCGGGCTCGTTACGTGGGCCCGGTCCGTCGACCAGGCTGGCGCAAACTTATGTCGCTGGCGGCGTGCGTGCTGGCGGTGCACCGCCTCAGCAGGTGCTGCCCTTGGCTTCATCGCCCTCGTCACTTCCCGCCGGGGGTCGCGCTCCAGTTGGTACTCATCGAGGGCCGGCGGCTTCGTGCTCTGGACCGTAATTCCGATCACGTATTCGCTTCGGCCACTCGACACGATGTTCCGCCTGGTATCGAGACGGGCGCGATCTCGTCGTTGTCGAGGTCGGCCGCAGCCATGAGCACGATCCTGGCCGTCACCCACGTCCCGATACGGCAACGGGTATCTGCGGGCTCGGGCTTCAAGCTCCGCTCGCTGTTCTGGGCCCAATGTCACGGGAATGCACTAGTCGGCGCAGGTAGTCTGGACGCCGAGGAAGAGGATCGACTCCTTTTCGGCCGTGACTTCGTTCGAGAACGGACTGACCCAGCCCTGCTTCTTGGTCCGGATCTTGTACTTGTAAGTGCCCGAGGAGGGAGTGTCGACGTACGAAATCGCCGTCCGTCCGGGTGAGGTCAGCAGGCTGAACGCCCCGTTGCCGGTGGCCCGGTGGATCTCGTAGCCGTCGGCGAGGTAGCTCGAGCTGGGGGGCGTGGCGTAGGGGTCCGCCGTCGTCGCGCTGGAGACCGACGCCCACGTCAGCGACACTGTGCCAACCAGCAGCCCGCCGGGTTCACAATTCAGCACGGGTGTAGCCAGCGTGTGGGCGTTGGTGCTGGCGCTGGCGGTGGCCGCTGAGTTGAACCCCGCTTCGACGACAGGCATCGGCTGGGACCAGCCCAGGACGAAGGCGGTGAGAGCGGTGACGCCGTAGGCGAGGCGGCGGGGGCGTGCAGCCCGGCCGATCACGCCGGCGCTCCCGTGATCCCGTCCGGAAGGGTCTCGGTGTCCGGCCGCCAGATGTCCGCCAGGCACACGATGGCGAGCATGGCCGGGAACACGAAGACGCTGATCCGGTGGACCATGGGCTGGCGCAACCAGTTGATCATCTGGCCCAGGGCGGGGACGGAGTAGCGCACCTGCCAGGCCGTGTCGCCGTCGACCTGCGCCAGCCAGGGATCGGGGGCGTTGTTGGCGTCGCCCTGCGTCCGGATCACGGGCCGATCGCCCCCTTCGACGATCTCGACGACACGGTGACTGACCACCTGGCGGTCGCCTTCAGGCACGGCGTAGGTGAGGATCTGGCCGACCCGGATCTCCCTCGGGCGCAATGGCGTGACCACCACGATGGCGCCCTCGGGGATGGTGGGCCGCATGCTGCCGGACAGCACGGTCAAGGTGGCGTACCGTCCGGTGCGGGGGCCGACTCCCACGGCCACGAAGAAACCGATGCAGCCGAGCACCAACGCCCAGACGGCGACAGTGGCCAGCGCCCGCAGCGCCCTCATCGTGCTCCCCCTGCCCGCTGGGTGCCGGTGAATGCGTACTGGACGGTGGAGGTGGCGCCCTGCATGGTATTCGGTGCGGTGACGGGCAGGTGGAGCGTGACCAGGAGGTGGTCGACGCTGCTGCCGGCCGACGAGGCGGCCAGCCCCGGGAGGCTGGCGGCGGCCTGGATGACGGGAACGCCGCCGGAGGTGCCTGCGGTGCCGAGCACGTACGACGACCCCGTGCAGGTGTAGGTATAGGCCGGAGCGTTGGTGGCGTTCTCCGTCCACGCCGACGGGCAGCGCTGGACGGTCATCTTGAGGCCGTTGGTGGTGTCGGTGTTCATGAGCGAGGAGACCGTCGCGGTCGTCGTCAACGTGACCGAACCCAGTGGATCGCTGCTGGCGTTGATCAGGTCGGCCGCTCGGCTGATCGTGTCGCCTGGGACGATACCCGTGGCGCTGATCGTGAGCCGGTTGGCCGAGGTGCCGGCGGCGCCAAGGGATACCGCTACCGTGCCGGCGGTCACGGTCTGGCTGGCCGACGTCGTCGAGGTGAAGGTGGCGAAGGTGCCCAAGCCGGCGATGCCGGCGGCACTCCCCAGCACTCCGAGGGAGAAGAGGAGCTTCTTCGACGTAGTTGCCTTGCGCTTGTTAGCCACTGGAACTCCTCCTTTCGTGCTGTCGTTCGACGGTTCGGTCACTCGACGAGTCGGGCCCGGGGCACCCTGAGGTGGCCCGGGCCCGGCTGCGTCATCGTGGTATTGCGCCTATCGGTTGGTGGCCGCTCGCTGGGTGGCCAGGAATGAGTAGTCGATGACCGAGGTCAGGGACTCGAAATCGTTGTCCGCCGAGGTGGGCAGCGTCAGCGTGATCCTGAGGTACGACGTGCCAGGCGCGGTCAGGACTGACAAGCCGGTAAGTGCGGCGCCGGAACGGACAACCGGACCCGTTGCGAGTGCTGCGGTCGGCGTGGCACAGGTGTAGGTGGGGTTGACGAGCGGGTCGCCGACTACGGTCCAGGCCTCGGGGCACTGATCGATGATCATTTGGAGCCCATCCGTGGCGTCGGTGTTCAGCAACGATGACGTCGGCGCAGTGGTGGTAAGCGCGACGGAGGCGAGCCCCTCGCTGCTCGTGCTCACTAGGTTGACGGCTCTCTGGATCGTGTCGCCCGGCATGACGTTCGTTGCCGAGATACTCAGCCGGTTCGCCGCCGTCCCGGTCGCGCCGAGGGCGATCTCCACGTTGCCGCTGGAAACCGATTGCGTGGCGGATGTAGTCGAGGTGAAGGTGGCGAAGGTACCCATGCCGGCAATGGCGCCAGCGGCGCCGAGAGCGCCCAGAGAGAGAAGGACCTTCTTGGACAGGTTGGGCTTGCGCATGAGATTCGTCCTCCGGTGTGAGTCCGCCCGGTCAGGCGGCATCTGCTCGATGTAGATATCGGCAGCGAACCTCAAGACGACTTCAAGGTAAGCTCAAGCTCAGCTCAATATTCTGGAGAACCTGATGCCTGAGATCCGAGTGCTCGTCGTCGAGGATGACCCGTCGGCCCGTGATCTACTGGTAGCGCTCCTCGAGGATGACGGCTACAGCGTGTGTGCGGTGCACGACGGACAGGCCGCCCTCGAGCTGGCAGTGACCTTCAAACCCGACCTTGCGCTCCTCGACGGCGGGCTGCCCGGCATCGACGGCGCAGAGGTCGCCCGCCGGCTCCGGCATGCCGGCGACCTTCCGATCATCTTCGTCACGGGTTCCAATTCGACGCAGGCCATCCACGGTGGCTTCCGGGTCGGTGCCGATGACTACATCGTGAAGCCCTTCGATCCCGAGGAGCTGTCCTGGCGAGTTCGAGCCGTCCTCCGGCGCAGCGGTCGCGCCGTGACGCAGGTCTTTGAGTACGGGGACTTGGAGGTCGACGAGGGTATGCAGCTCGTGACCAGGGCCGGTGCGCCGGTGCCCCTCACCGCCACTGAGTTCAAGATGCTCACCGTGCTTGTCCGAAACCGGACCCGCGTGGTCCCGAAGGGCCAACTCGTCAAACAGGTGTGGGGCTATGACGCCGACGACCACGTCCTGGAAGTCCACATGAGCTCACTTCGCCGCAAGCTCGAAGCACACGGCCCTCGCATCATCCAGACGATCCGGCGCAGCGGTTACGTCCTGCGCACCTGATCGGCCGGTGCGGCTCCGCTGAGTCGAGCGTACGCTATGAGCTCCGCCGGCGTCGGGCCTGAGGGCGAGTCGGCCGGCGACCGAGGGGCTCGGGGCCCCACAATCCGGATGGGTCCTGGCGGGTTCATGGGGAGCGGAACGCTTCCGGCCATGCGCGCCGTAACTCGCCGCTCCCACGCCGCCCACACCACGACGGCTGGGAAATGCGGGTCGGGGATCGGGGAGTACCCAAATGACAGTCGTTCCTGAACTCCACATTGCCCCGAAACGCCGGCTTGGCGCCCCCCCCCCCCGACATCGAGCGCGCCCGTTCACAGGGCGCACCGGAGGCAGAATTCCTCTAGTGCCCCTCATTTGGCTCACCGGAGTACCCGGTGCCGGTAAGTCGACGGTTCGGCGAGAGCTCGTCCGGCGAGGGGAGATCGCCCACGACGCCGACGAGGAGGGCTTCCGGGTCTTGCTCGACCGAGCAACGGGGCTCCCCGCCGACGATCCCGGTCGTGGTCATCGTCCGCCGGACTGGCACGAGCGCCATTGGTACCCCATCGCGAGAGGCCGGGTGGAGGAATTGCGACGGAGCGCCGAACACGATGTCGTCTTCCTCGCGGGGTCCGTGCCGAACGAGCTCGACGTATGGGACCTGTTCGACCTGATCCTCTGCCTGGTCGTCGACGACGAGACGCTGCGACACCGCCTCGAATCACGAACGGACAACGACTTCGGGAAGGACCCAGCAGTACGAGATGCGGTCCTTGGCTGGAATGCGACCTCGGCGCTGGATTACCAGCGCTTCGGGGCAACGCTCATCGATGCCACCCGGCCTCTCAAGGATGTTGTCGACGACGTTCTCGCAGCGAGTCGTGGTCCGCTCTGACGACACCCCGCCGGCGCAGCCTGCGCCCCGGCGGCGAGCAGACCGCTGCGCCAGGCATCCCGCCATTCGTCGAGGAAGGCGAGGGCGCCGCCGGCGGTCACGGGGGAACGGGAGGGGCCCCTTTCACATGCGCGTCGTCAGCGGCTCCGGTGACGCCTCTCGGAACAGATGCGACCCCTGTGTGCCAGGCAGCCGGCCGATATGGCACAGGCGCCAGGCGATCGTCGCGAACGGGCTGGGCCGTGGTGGTGGCCACGCGTGGTCATTCAGGGCCAGGCCGTCGTCGGTCGGGTGGAGGGTCCAGCAGTCCCCGACCGGCTCCCACAGGTACTCCTCATCGGTCAGCCCGGTCAGACGGGGCCGGTAGCCCGCAACCCACCAGTACTCGATCTGGAACACCAGCGCACCCAGGATGTGGCGCTCCGCCACGAGCTCCGAGCCTAGGAGGTCAGTGCTGCGCGTGCCCCGGGGCGGGCCGATGTACACGAACTCGGCCAGCGGCTCCGCGTCCCGGAAGTGGACGTCCACCCGCCGGCGCGTACCCAGCCGGACCGCGCGTTGGGGGCCCCGTCGAGGACCGGCCACCGACCCCGGGCGTGCGCGGCCTGTGCCGCCAAACGGAGCAGGGTGCCACCGATCCCCTTCCTGCGATGGACGGGAGCGATCAACAGCCGGGCGACGACGCCGAGGCGCTCCAGCGGCCGGCCGGTGGTTTCGCCGGCCAGTGCCACCACCGCCTGCGTTCCATAAAGCCGATCCTCCTCGGTTGAACTCGGGGCGAAAGCATCAGCGCATGACGAAGCGGGGGAGCTGGTAGCGGAACCGGTGGATCGCCTTCGCGGCGCGGGCATGGTCGTCGGACTCCCAGCTCCACCCGAACACGTTGGCCATGCGGTTCACGGTGTTGAAGATGAAATTGACGTACAGCGCGTCGACGATGGCGTCGTCGGGAAGGCCGGCCTCTCGCACTCGGGCGACGTCCGCACTGGTCACCGTATCGGGCGCCTGGGACACTTTTTCGAGCAAGGGCAGCACTGCGGCCAGCTCAGGTCGGCCCGGCGAGTCCTGGTCGATATCGACTTCGCCGCGGGACTCAATTCGGGTGGTCTCCGTGTGGACGCGGACGCAGAAGGGGCACTGGTTCATGCGGGAGGAGAACGCGGCGAGGTACTCGCGCTCGCCCGGGGTCCAGAACGACGGGCCGCGCAGCACGTCGGCCCCGAGCTCGAAGAACGGCCGGCCCCAGAACGCAGGACGGTGCATGGCCGTCTTTGCGACGTCGTCGAGCTCGTGGCGGAAGACCCATGCCGCCACGCGCTTGAATGCCTTGGCGGAGGGGCGATGCCCGTTCTCCAGGATGTCGAGACGCATCAGCGCGCGCCTCGGATGGCATCCAGCCCGACGTCGAGCCTGTGTAGTGCGGCACCGAGCGCAGCAGCAATCGTGAGCTCGAAGATCTCCTCATCCGTGTGCCCGGCGGCTTGCAGGCCCGCTACGTCGGCGTCGGCAAGCCGGTAGGAGGCGTCCCGCACCGTGGTCAGGAACGACGCCAACTCGACCGTGAGTTCGCTGCCGTCCGCGGCCGCAGCCCGCTCGGTCTGGTCGGTGAGCGCGTCGGCCTCGAACACGGCGGCTCTGAGCGCGGCCAGCCGGTCGGCGTGACGGTCCTTGGCGATGATCCGAAGAGCGTGCCACCGCCGGCGCCCGGCGTCGAGACATTCCACCCCCGGTTCGAAGGCGACGGTCCTGGGGGCGGGCGCCTGCTCCTCCCGCACTAGGTACGGCAGCGGTCGTGACGCCGGTCTGAGTCGACATCCGCAACTCCGAGGGCGAGTCTGGCGTAAAGGAGCAACGCCCACGTCGCCGTGACGGCGGCCACGGGCGGGGTGACGGCCCGGCTGCCAGCAACGCCAGCCGCCGGCGGGACTGCGGTTCCGGGCTGCCCGGGGGGTCCGCAGAAGACTAGGTAAGCGCCGGAGATGCCACCGACTTCGGGTCCTGTTCAGAGCCCTAGTAGGGCCTTCAAATATCGTAGTAGAGGTAGAACTCCCACGGGTGGGGGCGGAGGCGCACCTCGTCGATCTCCTTGAGGCGCTTGAAGTTGACCCACGTCTCGATGAGGTCCGGGGTGAAAACGCCGCCGGCGAGGAGGTAGTCCTGGTCGGCCTCCAGCGCGGCGAGCGCCTCCTCCAGCGAGCCGGGGACCTGGGGAACCATATCCAGCTCCTCGGGAGGGAGGTCGTAGAGATCCTTGTCGACGGGGTCAGGCGGCTCGATGCGGTTCTGCACACCGTCCAACCCGGCCATCAGCATGGCGGCGAAGGCCAGGTACGGGTTGGCCGACGGATCGGGGCAGCGGAACTCCAGGCGCTTGGCCTTCGGCGACTTGGAGACCAGGGGGATGCGCACTGCGGCGGAACGGTTGCGCTGGGAGTACACCAGATTCACAGGCGCCTCGTAGCCCGGCACCAGGCGCTTGTAGGAGTTGGTCGTCGGCGCCGCGAACGCCAGCAGCGAACCGGCATGCGCCAGCAGGCCGCCGATGTACCAGCGAGCCATGTCGGAGATGCCCGCGTAGCCGGTCTCGGAGAAGAACAGGGGCTCGCCGCCCTTCCAGAGCGACTGGTGGCAGTGCATGCCGGAGCCGTTGTCCTGGAAGATCGGCTTGGGCATGAACGTGACCGACAGGTTCCTCGCCCAGGCTACCGACTTCGTTATGTACTTGTAGAGCATCACCTTGTCGGCCATGCGGAGCAGCGTGTCGAAGCGCATGTCGATCTCAGCCTGGCCGGCGGTGCCCACCTCGTGATGCTGAAGCTCGATCTCGATGCCCATCTGCTCCATCACGAGGATCATCTCGGAGCGCAGGTCCTGGAAGTGGTCCATCGGTGGGACCGGGAAATACCCCTCCTTCGTCCGGGGCTTGAACCCCAGGTTGGGGTTCTCGTCCCGGTTGGAGTTCCAGATGCCCTCCACGGAGTCGACCGAGTAAGACGACGAGTGCTGGTCCTGGTGGAATCGCACGTCGTTGAAGATGTAGAACTCGGCCTCGGGGCCAAAATAGGCGGTGTCGGCCAGGCCGGTGGAGGTGAGGTAGTCCTCCGCCTTCTTGGCCACGTAGCGAGGGTCGCGGGAGTAGGGCTCGCCGGTCAGCGGGTCACGCACGAAGCAGTTGATGTTCAGTGTCTTGTGCTGGCGGAAGGGGTCGAGCACCGCGGTGTTCGGGTCGGGCACGAGGATCATGTCCGACTCCTGGATCTCCTGGAAGCCGCGGATGGACGAGCCATCGAAGCCGTAGCCGTCCTCGAAGCCGTCCTCGGTCAGCTCGTGCGCCGGCGCCGAGAAGTGCTGCATGAGGCCGGGAAGGTCGCAGAAACGGAAGTCGACGATCTCGACTCGCTCATCCTCGCACAGGCGCACCACTTCGGACGGGCTGCGTTCCTCCACGGGGCCTCCTGGTTGAGCGCCGAGTTACCCACCCGTTGCGCCTTGATGAACTACGTGTGAACCCGGTCGATCTCGCCCGGACGCCTGCCAAGATAACCCCATGGAACGCCAGCAGGACTATGTGCTCAGGTCGGTCGAGGAGCGGGGCATCCGCTTCATCCGGCTGTGGTTCACCGACGTCCTGGGCCAGCTCAAGTCCATCGCCATCGTCCCCGGAGAGCTCGAGAACGCATTCGAGGAGGGCATGACGTTCGACGGGTCGTCGATCGACGGGTTCAGCCGGGTGCAGGAGAGCGACATGCTCCTCCAGCCCGACCCGAACACCTTCGAGCTGCTTCCCTGGCGGGGCGACGACGCCCCGGTGGCCCGCATGTTCTGCGACGTGACCACCCTCGACGGCACCCCATTCGCCGGGGACCCCCGTCACGTCCTGCGCCGGCAGCTCGACCTGGCCCGGGAGAAGGGCTTCACCTTCTACGTCGGGCCCGACATCGAGTTCTTCTACTTTGCCCAGAGCCCCGACGGCCGGCCCACCAACACCCCGCTCGACACCGGCGGGTACTTCGACCTGACGACGGTCGACGTGGCCACCGACCTGCGCCGGCGCACGATCCTCGGCCTCGAGTCCATCGGCGTGCCGGTGCGCTACAGCCACCACGAGGACAGCCCCAGCCAGCACGAGATCGACCTGCGCTACACCGACGCCCTGACCATGGCGGACAGCGTCATGACGTTCAAGCTGGTGGTGAAGGAGATCGCCATGGAGCGGGGCGTCCACGCCAGCTTCATGCCCAAGCCGCTGGCCGGCGTGCAGGGGTCGGGGATGCACACCCACCTGTCGCTCTTCGAGGGCGACGTCAACGCATTCCACGACCCCGGCGACGAGGCCCAGCTGTCCAAGGTGGCCAAGGGGTTCCTCGCCGGCCTCCTGCACCACGCTCGAGAGATCACCGCGGTGACCAACCAGTGGGTGAACTCCTACAAGCGGCTCGTGGTGGGCTTCGAGGCGCCGGCGTACGTGGCTTGGGCCCGCAACAACAGCTCGGCCCTGGCCCGGGTGCCGACTTCGAAGCGCAACAAGCCGGCGTCGACCCGCATCGAGTTCCGCTCCCCCGACCCGGCGTGCAACCCTTACCTGGCCTTCGCGGTGATCCTGGCCGCCGGCCTGAAGGGCATCGAGGAGTCCTACGAGCTGCCCCCCGAGCTGACCGCCAACCTGTACGAGATGACCGCCGAGGAGCGGCTGGCCGAGGGCGTCACCGCCCTGCCCGGCAGCCTGTCCGAGGCGGTGGCGTGCATGGAGCAGTCGGAGCTCCTTCCCGAGGCCCTGGGCGAGCACGTCTTCGAGTGGTTCATCCGCAACAAGCGGGCCGAGTGGGACGCCTACCGCACCCAGGTCACCCCGTTCGAGCTCGACAAGTACCTGAACCTCTGACATGGAGCCCCTGCTCGTCTTTCCCGACCCACCGCCGCCGGCGTTGGCGCAAGCACTCACCGACGCCGGCTACCCATACCGGCCGGCAACCACGTCCGACGAGGCGGCCCGCCTGGAGCCAGAGGACGGGTGGGCCGGCGCCCTCATCTGCGCGGACGAGGATCCCGAGGGCGCGGCAGCCATGTGCCGCCACCTGCGCAAGCGCGACATCCCCTTGGAGCCGCTGCTGCTCGTGGTCCGCGCCAGCCACCTCCCCACGCTTGAACCCCGCGAGGACCTCTTCGACGACTTCTGCCTCTTCCCGCTGCAGGCTGGCGAGCTCGAGGCCCGGCTCAAGCACCTTTTCTGGCGCACCGGGCGGGGTACTCGGCCAGAGCTCATCGAGTACGGCCCGCTGGTGCTCAACCTGGAGACCTACCAGGCTGCCATCGACGGCCGGCCGCTTGACCTCACCTACATGGAATACGAGCTCCTTCGGTTCCTTGCCACGCACCCGGGCAAGGTCTTCACCCGGGAGGTGCTCCTGTCCCGGGTGTGGGGCTATGAGTACTACGGTGGCGCCCGCACGGTCGACGTCCATATCCGGCGGCTGCGGGCGAAGCTGAGCGAGGAGCACGCGGCGCTGATCCAGACCGTGCGCTCAGTCGGCTACCGGTTTGGCCAGTCGCGATGGGGGCTGTGAAGCGGAGATGAGCGCTCCGCTCTGACGAATGCCCGTCCGTCGTTGGCTTCCACGAACTCGCGGGCTCCCCGGCATTCGTCAGAGCGACCGCTTCTTGATCGCCGCGTTCAGCAGACCATGACGGTGGGCCCCGGGGCATGAGTAGGAGGTACTCATACGCGGCCCTGGTCACGCCATGGGCGAAATGAGACAATTTCGACATGCTCAACTCCTGGCCTCTCGTCGGCCGAAGCCGCGAGTTGGAGCTGGTGGCCGACTTCCTGGCCGGTGGCGAGCGCTCCGCAGTCGTGCTGGCGGGGCTGGCCGGCGTCGGGAAGACATGGTTGGCCTGGGAGTGGCTGGCTGTGGCCGAGGCTCGGGGCCGGGTCACGGCCCGGGTCAAGGGCGGCCAGTCTGCCCGGCGCCTGCCGTTCGGCGCGTTCGCTCCTCTGCTGCCGGGCGCCTCCATTCCCAGCCTCGAACCGGCCGACATGCTGCGCCGAGCACGGGACGACATCGGCGCCCTGGGGGGAGGCCGTCCCCTCGTGCTGCTCATCGACGACGCCCACTTGCTCGACGACGCCTCCGCCACGCTCGTTCACCAGCTGGTCACCAGCCGCTCGGCGTTCGTGATCGCCACGGTGCGCACCGAGGAGCCGGCGCCGGATCCGATCGTCGCCCTCTGGAAGGACGAGCTGGCCGAGCGCCTGGAGCTTCAGCCGCTCTCCCGCTGCAGCATCGAGGCCTTGCTCAACACCGTGCTCGACGGACCGGTCAGTGGGGCCACGCTGCACGGGCTGGCCGAGCGCAGCGCCGGCAACGCCCTCTACCTGCGAGAGCTGGTCCTGGCCGGCATCGAGTCGGGCTCCCTGACCAACCAGGACGGGATCTGGCGGCTGTCCGGCTCGCCGGCGGTCTCCAGCCGGCTCATCGAGCTCGTCGAGGCCCGCCTGGGCACGGTGAAGGACCCCGACCGGATCGTGCTGGAGGCCCTCTCCTTCGGCGAGCCCCTCGGCGTCGGCTGCCTCAAAACCCTGACCACGGCCAAGAAGCTGGAGGCGCTCGAAGCCCGGGGGCTGATCGTCACCGGCTACGACGGCCGGCGGCTGGAGGCCCGTCTGGGGCATCCGCTGTACGGCGAGGTGATCAGGGCCCGGATCCCGGCTCTGCGGTCCCAGGCCATCCAGCAGGGCCTGGCCGACCGCCTGCAGGCCGTCGGCGCCCGCCGGCGGGAAGACGCGCTGCGCTTCGCAACGTGGCGGCTCGACGCCGGCGGCGACATGGCGCTCGACCTTATGGTGGCGGCCGCGGTCACGGCCCGGAACCGCTGGGACCTCGACCTGGCTCGCCGCCTCGCCGATGCCTCTGTGCGGGCCGGCGCCGGCATCGACGCCGCGCTGCTCCAAGCCGAGGTCGCAGTCCTCCAGGGGCGGGGCGCCGACGCCGAGCAGCATCTGGCCGCCCTACTCCCGCTGGCCACCAACGACGCCCAACGGGCGCGGGTTGTCGCGGCCCGAGTCGAGTACCTGGTGAGCCGGCTGGGCAAGATCGACGAGGCCGTACAGGTGGCCACCGAGGCCGAGCCCCTGCTCACCGACCCCGGGGCACTCGATCTGGTCGTGGCCAAGCGTGCCTTCGCCCTCCAGGCCGGCGGGCGGCTCCGGGAGGCCCTCGACGCGCTCGAGCCGGTGCTGGGCCGCGCCGAGGGGCCACCGCTGGCCTTCGCCTGGTGGGTCGGCGGCGCCTGCCTCGTCCGCATCGGTCGGTTCGCCGAAGCCCTGGCGTTCAACGGGAAATGCGACGAACTCGACGCTGACCGGACCGGCTCCCCGCCCCTCAACCCCTCACGGCGCCAGACGATCCGCTGCGGTGCGCTGATCGGCGCCGGCCAGCTCCACGAGGCCGAGCAGTTCGCGGCCGAGGCCTATGCGGGCGGCTTGGCCAGCGGGTACAGCACCGTCCAGGGCATGTTCGCCTTGTACCTGGCACGGGTCGAGCTGATCACCGGGAAGATCGTCGACGCCCGCCGGCACGCGTTGGAGGCCAGAGACATCTTCCGCGACAGGCAGTGGATCAACATGTCCCGCTCGGCGCTCACCCAGCTGGCGCTGGCCCACGCCCTCGGCGGCTCGGCACAGCAGGCCCGGGCCATGCTCGCCGAGCTTGACGCTCTCGGGATGCCGCCCGAGTACCTCAACGACATCGAGCGCGACCGGGCCGGCGCCTGGGCCGCCGCCGCCGACGGCGACGTGAGTTCCGCTCGTGCACTTCTGCGTGGCGCGGCGGCCAGAGCCAGGCGCCGGGAGGACTTCGTCTGGGAGGGCGAGACCCTGCACGACGTGGCCCGCCTCGGCCGGCCGCAGGAAGTGGCCTCCCGTCTGCGGGAGCTGGTCGACCTGGTCGAGGGTCGCATGGCCGGCGTGCGGGCCGACCACGCCGCTGCCCTCGTGTCCGGCGACGCGCAGTCGCTGGCGGAGGTGTCCCTGGCCTTCGAGGAGATGGGTGCGTGCCTGTTCGCCGCCGAGGCGTCGGCCAGCGCTGCAGTCGCCTTGCGCCGTGGCGCTGAGCCGCGCCGGGCGGTCGCCGCCGAGCTGCGGGCGGCCGAGCTGGCCCGCCGGTGCCAGGGCGCAATGACACCCACGCTGCGGGCCATCCAGACTCAGGCGCTGCTCAGCAGCCGCGAGATCGAGGTGGCCGCTCTCGCCGCCGCCGGCATCTCCAACAAGGAGATCGCCCGCCGGCTGAGCGTGTCGGTGCGGACGGCGGAGAACCACCTGCAGCGGGTCTACGAGAAACTCGGCGTGGCCCGCCGGGCCGACCTCGGGCAGGCACTGGGCTCGGTCTGAGTACCCGGTACTCAAGACGGCCGGCGCTCCGCCTGCTTCGCTTATGGCGGGTTGGGGTGCGACGAAGGTGAGCGGGAGTTGGTGATTGTGCCGCACATGACCTCTGGCGACGCCCGCGAGCAGGCTGGCCGTCTCCAGCGCTCGGCCGCCGTGCTGCATGCACGCCGGCGCTGGGCCGAAGCCGAGGCGCTGGCGGCCCGGGCGTCGAGATTGCTCGACACCCAACCGGACGCGGCCGGGCTGGGGCGGACCTGCCAGGATCTGGCCGGTACGTTCGACGACCTCGGCAACCACGCTCGGGCCGAAGTCCTGTACCGGCGGGCCGGCGCCATCCTCTCCCTTCAGCCGCCGGGTGGCCCGCACGACGTCGCCCGGATCAGTTGCGCCCGGGGGCTGGCGGCCAACCTCCGCATCCAGCATCGGGGTCCCGAGGCCGACGCCATCCTCGTCGCCGCGCTGGCGTTGGCCGAGCAGCTGCTCGGACCGTGCAACGAGGAGACGTTGTCGACGATGACCGGCCTCGGCATGTTGTGGGAGGGCCTCGGGCGGGTCGAGGAGGCCGAGGAAATCTACCGGCAGGCGCTGGTGCGGGCGGAGTCGGTCGCGGGCGCCGAGCCGGACGAGGTGGCCGGCATTGCCGCCGCCCTCGCCGGCCTCCTGGAACGCCGCCAGGTCGGGGCGCTACCCGCCTAGGGCGTTTCCGGGGCGGGGATGTCGTCCGCCTCCAGAGCGACGAGGACCTGATCGGTGACCTCCCCCAGCTCCACCACCCGCGTGGCCTGAGCCGAGACCGCGGCCTCGAAGAGGTTGCGCACCATGCGGGCGTTGCCGAAGCCGCGGTCGCGCGGGCGGGCCCCGACGTAGGCCAGCACCTTGGCCCTGGCCTGCTCAGTGGGCGTGTAGTGGGCCTTGGCGCACATGCCGTCGAAGATCTTCTGGAGCTCCTCGTTGGAGTAGTCGTCGAAGAAGATGGTCTTCGGGAAGCGGGACCGCAGCCCCGGGTTGGCATCGAGGAACGTCGCCATCTCGTCGGGGTAACCGGCGACGATGAGCACGACGTCGTCGCGATGGTCCTCCATCAGCTTGACGATCATGTCGATGGCCTCGTGGCCGAAGTCGCGGTCCTGACCGCGGGCCAGAGCGTGCGCCTCGTCGATCAGGAGGACGCCGCCCAGCGCCCGGGTGAACACCTCCTTGACCTTGATCGAGGTCTGGCCGATGTAGCCGGCGACCAGGCCCGACCGGTCGGTCTCCACCAGCTGGCCCTTCTCGACCACACCGAGGGTCCGGTATATCTGGGCGAGGAGCCGGGCGACGGTGGTCTTGCCCGTGCCGGGATTGCCGGTGAAGACGAGGTGGCGGCTGTGCTCGACGACGTTGAGCCCCCGCTCGGCTCGAAGCTTCTCGACCCGCAGCAGGTTGGTGACCAGCTTCACCTCGGCCTTCACCGGCGCCAGGCCGACGAGGCCGTCGAGCTCGGCCAGCAGCTCCTCGAGCGGGCGGGCCGGCTCGAGGGGCTCTTCGGGCTCGGCCGCGGCCTGTTCGGCTCCGGCGCCGCCGGCGGTGCTCGGCGCCCGCTCGGGCCCGCCCGGCCGGGGCACGCCGGCGGCATCGACGGCCCGGAGCAACATGGAGCGGAACCGCTCGACCGCGGTCAGCTCGGCGTGCGACGGGTGGTCGTCAAGGGCGAAGACGGCGTGCGCGATCTCGACCGAGGCCAGGTAGTAGCGCCAGGAGTGGGCGCTGCCCGTCCGCCGGTCGGCCTGGACCAGCACGTCGAACAGGGGCGAGGGCGTGTCCAGGAAGGTCCGCTTGCCGGCGAGCAGGCCGGCGGCCCGGAGCGCCGGCGGGCTGCCCGCGCGGGCCACGGTGTCGAAGCGGGCGGCGAAGACGCCGATGAACGCCGACAGCTCCTCGTCGGTGTGGCGGCCGTCGGCGTCGATGAATGCGGCGGCCAGATTGAAGGCCTCCAGGGCGACGTCGTCGGGCAGCTTGTCCGCCTTGGCCAGGGGCAGGCCGGCGACGAGGTCGACGAGCACGGGGGAGAACTCCCGCACGAAGCCGTCGACCGGCCGGCTCAGCGGGCTGTCCACCGGGCCAGTCTGACCCATCGGGCGTTGGGGCGAATCTCACTAGAGGTGGAGATCATTCATTGCGGACAGCCTTCGCGAATGCGAGGTTGGGGTGGATGGCGGAGCTCCCTGAACGCCGGTCGGACCTCCTCCCTCAGCGCCCCCCCGAGCCGCGGCAGCTCTACGACCGCCCGCACACCTACGGCGTGGCCCACGACCTGGAGCGGATGCGGGCCGGCCTCGGGCCCGGACCCCGTGCCCCCCGTCTCCCGAACCGATACGGGCGCCGGCGGGGCAGGGGCCGGGAAAGCGACGTCGGCCGGCTGGCTGCGGCATGGCACCGCTTCCGGTGCCGGACCGGTCATCACGACGTTCGGGGCGGGGGGCAGATGCAGCTCGGCAGCCGCTACGTGCTGATCGAGCGGCGCTGCATCTGGTGCGACGCCCCGCCGGCGCCGTACGACCCGCTACGCCGCCGGCGGATCGAGGGTGAAGTCGTCGTCCACGACGATGCCCATGGCCGCGAAGCGGAGCGCCAGCGGCAGCACCTGGTCGCCGGCGATCACCGCGCCCCGGAGGTTGGCTGCACCGACCATGCCCTCCAGCGTCGAGCCATGCAGGGCGACGCCCGACGTCGTGGTCTTGGTGAGATCGGCCTCGGTCAGGTCGCAGCCGAGGAAGTGCACGCCGGCGAGCTTGGAACCGGAGAAGTCGACCTTGCGCAGGTTGACATCGGTGAACAGGGCGCTCTGCCAGGCGCTCATCCGGAAGGAGGCGCCGTCGACCCGGCAGTCGGTGAACCGCACGTGCTGGGCCCGGAGGTTGGGTGCCGACAGGTCCGACATCCGGCAGCGCCGGAACTCCACCCGGCGGAGGTAGGCGGCCGGCGTGCTGACGCCGGAGAGCTCGCAGTCCTCGACGAGGACGTCGTTCATGCGCAGGCCGTCGAGGCGCCGGCCGGTGAGGCGGAGGTTGGCCAGGCGCGGCGACGCCACGTCGACACCGTCCACCTCCAAGTCGCCCCCCACGTCGCCGGAGACCTCGGCGCCGGTCCACTCGGCGCCGTCGACCAGCTCCGGGTCCGCCATCGAGGCCGGCGCGGGGCAGGAACGCGGTGGCTCGATCACGCCTTACCGTAGAAGAGCCGCTCGACGACGGCGCGGGCGCGGCGGGTGACCCGGCGGTACTGCTCGCGCGAGCTCCGGGCCGGTGCCGAGCGACCGGGCCAGGTGAGCGCGCCGCCGGCGCGGCGGGCAACGAGTCGCCGGCGCAGCCCTGCACCAGGAACCAGCGGTTGCGGGCCTGCTCGCAGAATCGGTACGCCTCCGACAGCACTGCGGCATCGCGCGGTCGAGTCCTCCCGCAGCGACGAGTGCATCCAACGCGGCCATCGTGCCGGGCTCGGGCACCTGTGCTGCAGCTGCAACAGCTGCACCGTCCACTCGATGTCCGACAGTGATCCTCGCCCGAGCTTGAGGTGGAACTGCGGGTCCTCGCCGACCGGGATGCGCTCGCGCTCGATGCGGGCCTTCATCCGCCGGATCTCGCGCACCGCCTCGGTCCCGGTGGGCCTGACAGATGTGCCACCCGACCAGGTCGATGAAGCGGGCGGCCACGTCGCCGTCGCCCGCGACCGGGCGGGCGCGGGTCAGCGCCTGCCGCTCCCACGGCGAGGCCCAGCGGTCGTAGTACTGGCGTAGGCGTCCAGGCTGCGAGCGAGCGGTCCCTGCTTGCCCTCGGGCCGCAGGCCGGCATCGACTGGCGTACAGGCGCGTGGGCCGGGGTCGACCCCGCACCAGCCGGCGGAGCGTCTCGCTGTCCGCTCGGCGGATTCGGCATCCGATGCGGTCGAGCCGTCGAACACGAAGAGCACGTCGAGATCACTCGCGTAGGAGAGCTCGGCGCCACCGAACCGGCCCATGGCGATGACCGCGAACGGGACACCTTCGGTGTCGATGCCGCTGAGCACCTCTCCGAGCACGGCCTCGGCCAGGTTGCTGAGGCCGGCGCCGACGGTAGACGTCGGCATGCCCGAGCACGTCACCGGCGGCGATGCGGAGATGCTCGCGGTCGCACGAACCGGTGCAGGCCGGCGGGCGCTCCTCGGGTTCGCCCCGCCACGCCACGGACTCGGGCGCGGCCCACCAACGACGTCGCGGTCGCGGTGCAGGAGCGCGCTCGATCGTCGCCGAGGCGGGGGATCAGGTCGGGGTTCTGGCGCAGGGTGGTCGTGAGCAGGCGGCTGGTGCCGAGCAGCGTGCACAGCCGGCGCGCCACCTCGGGTGAGTCGCGGAACGGCTCGACGAGGGCGGTGGCGCGCTGCGGTCCGTCGGCCAGCGTCCGGAGCCCGAGCAACCCGAGGTCGGGGTCGGGCGAGTCCGAGAGCCACTCCAGCAGGAGCGGGAGGACCTGGTGCATGAGGCGAGACGAGCGGGTGAGGCCGCGGGTCAGCTCGGCCGACGCGCCTCGCGTGTGCGGTCACGTCGGTGAACCCGAAGGCGCCAGGCGAGGCGCGTCTTCGATCGCTTGCTGGCCGAGCCTCCCCTCCATGCCGAGGAAGGCCCTCAAGCAGCGGCCGGAAGTAGAGGCGCTCGTGAATCGAGCGAACGGTCGACTGGTAGCGGCGCAGGGTCTCGTCGAGCTGCACCACCGATCGCCGGCGGCGACGTCGCGGTAGCCGAGCACGCGCGCCAGCCGGGTGCGGGCCTCGGGTCATCGGGCACCGCGTACTCCTGCTGTTCGTCGACGAGCTGCAGCCGATGCTCGACCGTGCGAAGGAAGCGGTAGGGGCAGTCGGCGAGCGTGCGTCGGCCGGATCGACGTAGCCGGCGTCCCCCATCTCGGCCAAGGCTTCGAGCGTGTTTGGCGAGCGCAGTGCGTGATCGTGGCGCCCGTGCACGAGCTGGAGCAGCTGCACGGCGAACTCGATGTCGCGGAGCCGCCGGGGCCCGCTTGACCTCACGGCGGCCGAGGCCTTGGCGGATCACCAGATCCTCGGCCGGCGCCTTCATCGCTCGGAGCGATCGCAGATCATCGGCGGTGAAGCGCCGCTCCCACACCTGGCGCCCGGCTGCCGCGGCGAACGCGCGAGCTCTCGGTGTCGCCGGCGATGGGGCGGGCCTTCAGCAGCGCCTGGAATCCCACGGCTTCGCCCACCGCGCCCAGTACGCCTCGTAGCCGGCCAGGCTGCGCGTGAGTGGGCCGTTGCGGCCCTCGGGTCGCAGGTCGGTGTCGACGCGGAAGCACGGCCGGGCGATGTCGAGCACGGCGCGCGCCGCAGTCTCGGTCTCGCCGACGAACACGATGTCGACATCGCTGGCGTAGTTCAGCTCGCGCCGCCGCACTTGCCCATCGCCACCACCGTCAGGCCGTCGGCCTCGGCCGCTCGCCGCGCCGGTCAGCACATCCGCGGCCATGTCGGCGAGGGCGCGGCCGACCTGCTCGAGCTGGTCGAGGCCCAGCAGGTCGCGAGCAGCGATGCGCAGGAACTCGAGGCGCTTCCATCGAGCAAGCGCCCCGGCACCCGCGGTGTCGACGGGGCGGCGGTCGTCGAGCGCGGTGAGGGCATCGATCGCCGCTTCGTCGGCGATGAGGAGGGTCGTGAGCGAGCGGCTGGCGGCGGTGATCGCGACGAGGGCATCCGCCAGGAGGGGATCGGCTCCGACCCGCTCGGGGAGGGAGGGGTGGGCCTCGGCCAGCCGTTCGAGCGCCACGGCAACGGCCGGAGGGGCAGCAGAGGCGTCCACCAACGACCGGAGCTCGAGCGAAACCACGGTTACGAAGTCTGCAACACGCTCGTACGATTGGGTTGTGCCCAGGCTCCGCATTGCTCTGTGCCAGCTCAACGCCACCGTCGGCGACCTCGACGGCAACGCCGCCGCGGCCATTGCCGCGCTCGACGAGGCGGAGCGTGCGGGCGCCGACCTCGCGGTCTTCCCTGAGCTGATGCTCCCGGGCTACCCGCCGGAAGATCTGCTGCTCAAGCCGCGGTTTGTGGCCGACAACCGCGCCACGCTCGAGAAGGTGGCGGCCCGCACCGGGCGATGTGCGGCGTTCATCGGCTTCGTCGATGCCGACCGCGATCTCTTCAACGCTGCGGCGGTCTGTGCTCGCGGCGAGGTGCTCGGCGTGTACCACAAGCGGGTGTTGCCCAACTACGCCGTGTTCGACGAGCAGCGCTACTTCGCGCCCGGCACGGCGAGTTGGCGCTCTATGTCATCGGCGGTGTGCGTGTCGGTGTCTCGATCTGCGAGGACGCGTGGAGCCCGGCTGGCCCTATCGCGGAGCACGGCGGCCGGGGGCGCCGACCTCGTGGTCAACCTCAACGCCTCGCCCTACTACGAGGGCCGCCTCGGCGAGCGCGAGCGGATGCTGGCGACGCGGGCATCTGACGCGTCGTGCGCCGCTCGCGTACGTGAACCTCGTGGGCGGTCAGGACGAGCTTGTATTCGACGGTGCCTCGCTCGTGTTCGACGCCGACGGCCGGGTGCTGG
>CAVYKB010000019.1:0-559146 GCA_963768975.1 uncultured Acidimicrobiia bacterium
GTTCTGGGGCACATGTTGTGGGACACCCGCACTCGAGACTGGACCTAACCCGGCATGCCGGACAGGGTTGGTGTGTTGATCATGCCGCTCGGGCGGCGGACTCCTGGTGGATGGTCGCTTCGTACACGGCCGGGCTGCGGTAGCCGAGGCTGCTGTGCCGGCCGGTGTTGTACCGGCCCTCGATTTACTCGAAGGTCGCGGTGCGAAGGCCGGCGATGGTCGGCCACGGTCGGGTGTAGATGAGCTCGTTCTTGGAGGTGGCGAACCAGCTCTCGGAAACGGCGTTGTCCCAACACTGACCCTTGCGCCCCAGCGACAGCGTGACACCGAGCTCGGCGGCCAGCGTGGCGTAGTCACCGCTGGCGACTGGGCAGCCCCTATCGGAATGGAAGACCATTCCGGCCGGCGGTCGGCGCTGGATGCACGCCATGCGCAGGGCGTCGGCGACGAGGTCGGTGCGCATGTGATCCGCCAGGGCCCAGCCGACGACCCGGAAGGAGGCGAGATCGATGACGGTGGTCAGGTAGGCCCAGCCCTCCCAGGTGCGGATGTAGGTCACGTCGCCACACCACCGGGTGTCGAGCTTCACGTTGGGCCCGAAGACGCGCTTGATGAGGTCCACGGCCCGGGATCGGCGCTCGGGGTCGGCGATGGTGGTCTTGCGCCAGCGCCTGGGACAGCGCCCGGCCAGGCCGGCCTGGACCAGGAGGCGGGCGACCGCTTCTTGCCGCAGCAGATTCCCTCCCGGCGCAGCTGGGCGTGGATCCTCGGCGCCCCGTAGGTGCCCTTGGAGCCGGCGTGGATGGTCTTGATGCGCACCGTCAGCTCGGCGTCCTCGAGGGCCCAGCGGCTGGGGAGGTGCTTTCGCTGCTCGTAGTAGGCGGCACGGGAGACCTCGAGTAGCTCACAGGCGCGCTTGACGCTGTGCTGCTCCGCTTCCTCCACCTCGATGAAACGGCCACACGTTCGCCGGATCTCTTTGATGCTCCTATGTCAAGGGGGGGCGAACTGGAGTTCGACGTTTAGGCGGCTCGTTTCGCGAGATCTGCCTCTCCTGCGAAGAATGCCTCGTCGACCAGCAGCCGGCGGAAGACCTCGTCGGAGAGACGTCGACGCAGCATCCGGAGTGCCTCGGTCTTGCTGTCGCCGGCGGCCATGCGGCGCTCCACATAGACACGGCCGATCGTGCCGACGCCTCGCCACTGGGTGATCCCGATGCGATGGAGCGCAGCGTTCACTTGACGATTACCGCCACGGTTGAGTCGTTGGCGGTCGGTCTTGCCCGATGACACCGGGATGGGAGCGGTGCCGTTCCAACGAGCGAAGGCAGCGTTGGACCGGAAGCGGGACGCGCCGGCGACCTCGCCCACGA
Source organism: uncultured Acidimicrobiia bacterium (assembly GCA_963768975.1). Classification (GTDB taxonomy): domain Bacteria; phylum Actinomycetota; class Acidimicrobiia; order Acidimicrobiales; family AC-14; genus CADCTB01. The sequence goes on from CAVYKB010000019.1 coordinate 1,373, forward strand.
TCTTGGCGGCCGACAGCACGCCGCACCCGGGGAGGGAGAGCAGCGCGGGCGCGAGCCGACGGACGATCACCCTGATCTCCGCCTCGATGTCGTGGGCCCGAACGGTCAGCTCACGAGTGCGGACGACGAGCCCTGCGGCGATGGCGGCCACGGTGCCGCTGGCGCCAGCCAGACGGCGCTCCAGGTCATCGAGGACGTGGAGCCGACGAAGGGCCTTCGGCGCGATCACGAAGCCCGGGAACAGCTCGTGGCCGAGCCGGCACCCAAAGCCGTCTACGCCGCGCTCGACAGCTCCACGGTCAACCTCGACGTGCGGTTCTGGTGCGACGCCCGGCAGCTGGAGATGCGGCGAACGCTGGGGCGGGCGATCGAGGCGGTCAAGGCCGCGTTCGACGCCCACGGAACTGAGATGCCATGCCAGGTGGTGGCGCTGCAGGGCACCACCAGCTTCGCCGCCGCGCTGCGCGGTGTTGCGGTGACACCGGGAGTCAGCGTCGCCGACGGACAGGAGGGGCAGCCGGTAGGGCGGCCGACCGGAGCGCTGCGCAGCGACCGCCATGATCAGGATTGACGGGTTCGAGGCCCGGCGTCATAAGAAGCAAGGGGGTTGCGGTGGTTCAGGCGGCCGTCAGCTGATCGAGGGCGGCCCGACCGATGGGGGCGGCCAGGGGGCTGAAATGGGGGTTGATCGAGAACGCGGTCGTCAGCTGGTCCTTGGCTGCGGCGCGGTCGCCGAGAGCGAAATGGATCATGCCGGCGTGGTAATGGAACAGGGCGTTGCGAGTGCCCAGGGCCAGCGCCTTGGCCGACCACTCAAGCGCTTCGGCGTCCCTGCCGTTCACATGTAGAGCCCAGGCGTAGGCGTCGTTCATGTCCAGGAACTGGCGATTGGCGATCCCGGCCTCGCCGGCGCGGAGGGCGGCGACGGGGTCGCCGTGGTCGGCGGCGAACAGCGTGGGCTCGACGTCGACCGCCACCCCATTGGCCTCGAACAGTGTCGTCACCGTGGCCAGCGTCTGGTACTGGTCCTGGGCCTCGGCCGTGCGCCCGAGAGACTCGAGCAGCTCGCCGAACTCGATCAGATAGGCGGGCTCCGGAACTCGGGCCACGACCTGGGCGTAGTCGGCGACGGCGGCGTCGGCCTGGCCCAGGGCGGCCTGGGCCTTGGCCCGGCCCTGGAGCAGGGGGACGTACGACGCATCAGCGTCGAGCCCGCTCCGGTAGTGGGCCAACGCCGCCTGCGGATCACCGGCATTGAAGGCCAGCTCGCCGAGCTGGTAGCGGGTGAAGGCCCGGTCGGCGGGACCAGCGGAGGCGGTCAGCGCCCGCTGCATGAGCTCGGTGGCCCGGGCCACGTCGCCCCGCAGCTCCCAGGTGTAGGAGGCTCGGGCCAGCGACGAGGTGTCGGGGCGGAGGTCGACCATGCGCTGGGCCGCCTCGAAGGCCTCGTCGTAATTGCCGAGCTGGGTCTCGGCGTCGTTGAGGGCGCCGTAAAGCAGCGCGTTCGACGGGTTGATGACCAGGCCCCGGCGGGCCCATTCGGCGGCGGCGACGAAATCGTGGCGTGCGCCGGCCAGGGCGGCCATGCCCGCGGCAGCACCGTCGTTGTCCACCGCGTTTATCTCGCGAGACCGATTGAGGACGCCTTCCGCCTTGGGGTAGTACGACGGGTCCCCGGTGGTCCGGGCCTGGCCGACGTAGGCCAGTCCCAGCGCCGCCCACGACGAGTAGTCCTGGGGCACCCGCTGCAGTCTGGCCTGCAGGGCGACGATGGCGTCGGCGCTACGGCCGGGGCCCACGGCGACACCCGCACCGGACACCGATGACGGCCCCGGGCGGCGAGCCAGCCCGAGGCCCCCGACGACGGTCAGCGCGCCGGCGAGGCCCAGCATGAGCAAACCTCGGCCGAGCGGACGAGCCTTCACCTTTGGACCACCGGTGCTGGTCCCGGGGTCGCCGAAAGGAGGCGGGCGAAGACCACCACGTTGTCCCGGTACTCGTCGCGCGCCCGGTCGAAAGTCCCGCCGCAGGTGATGAGCCGCAGGGTCGGCTCCGGCGTGGGGCCGTAGATGGCGTCGATCGGCAGCTTGTCCTTGGGGTATTGCCGCAGGGCTTCCACGATGAACGTCACCGTCGATCCGTCGCTGCGGCGCACCACGATCGGCTGGCCGGGCGTGAGCTCGCGCAGGCGGTAAAAGACCGCCCTTCCTTTGAAGGAGTCGACGTGACCAACGACGACCGCGGCCCCCGGGTCGCCCGGGGCGCTGCCGCCCGTCCACCACCCGGCGACACCGAAGTCGCCTGGGACATCGAGACTGCCGTCGGACCCGAGCCCCAGCCGGACCAGGCTGGAATCGACCCCGATGTCCGGTATACCGACTGAGAGGGGCACCGTTTTGGTGGCAGTGGCCCGCAGGTCGAGCGCTCTCCTTGGCCCGGGCAGACGGTCGCCCTCGAGCACCCCGGCGGACACCGAGGAGACCGCCGGCCTGGAGATCACCACGGCGACACCGGCCGCGGCCTGGAGGGGGGCTGCGATCGCCACCAGCCACAGCAGCCAGCGAGGCCTCACGGCCGGGCGCTGGCTTGCTGTGCCGGTGATCGCATCACCGGGCAACGGCTAGATGCGGTTGCGGCGAAGGGTGAACGCCCCGGCGCCAGCCAAAGCGACTCCGGCCATCCCAGCGGCGATGGGCAGCAGCGGGAGGGACGAGCCTCCGGCGGCACCACCGGCGCCGGCACCCACGCCGCCCGTGGGGGCGGCCTGGCCCGATCCGGCGGCTGCGCCCGATCCGGTACCGGCCGAGCTCGACGCGACCGACGGGCTGGTCCCTCCGCCGCCGGCCCGGTTGACGGCTGCGCTGTGGGGCAGGGCGACGTAGGGGAAGCTCTGGCCGAAGGCGACGTCATTCTGGTCGACGGCGTCACCGGCGGCCAGGGCCTGGACGATCGTGCCGGTCTTCACCGCGCCGGCCAGGGCCTGGATCTCGATGTCGACCACGTCGTCGATGAGGCGCCTGCCGTTGGGGAACCCGGCGTTGTCCTTGGCCAGCACGCCCAAGCGGTTCGGGTTGGCGGTCGGGGCGATGCTCGTGTTGAGGCGCAGCATCTCGGAGGGCACGAAGTCGGCGCCCTTCTTGCCGTCACGGTTGAGCATCTGGGAGTTCAGGTCGATGGGCAGGGCCACCGTGCCGTCGGGGGCCTTGCACTCCTTGCACAGACCGGTCAGGAAGATCTCGAAGATGTCGTTCCGGGGCGTGGGGGGCGCCGGCAGCTTGTAGATCTTCTCGATGAGCGCCGGCAGGATGGGGGTCAGGACCTTGTCGAGCACGGGCTGGACGGTGCGGTCCTTGTCGGGCGTGAGCCCGTTGAAGGCGTCCTTGAACTTGAGGGGGATGACCACCTCGTTGATCAGCGGGTTGCCCAGGCGCGAGACCTGGACGAAGCCGTCGATCGACGCGGCACCGGCGGGCGCGGAGGTGACGCTGGCGCCCTTGCGCTCGGTGGTGCTCCACACGCCGATGACCGGGTTGGCGGCGGCGTCGCCCTTGATGGCCAGGGCCGACTTCGGCACCTGCACCGAGAGGGTGTTGACGTTGTAGCCCTTGAGGGTGTCCTGGCCGACCTTCTTCAGGTCCCCGCCATAGAGGAGGTCGAAGACCCGCAGGTCCAGGAAGAAGGAGTCGTCGGCCTGGCCGGCGAAGGTCTGACCACCGTCGGGCAGCGGCTTGACCGCCTGCTGGCGGAGAGCGGCGTAATTGGGCATCGACGCCGTGCCGACGTTGGACGGGGCGACGATGGCGTCCTTGATCAGGCTCTTGGTGTTGCCGCCGGTGGTCAGCGTCAGCTCGTAGGTCTGGTAAAAGTTCAGATTTGGGTCATCGAGCCGGTTGACCGGCCCCGTGTTGTAGAGGAACTGGCCAGTGTCGTCGCGAATCTTGTCGGTGAAGGTCCAGGTGTAGGTGACGTCGGGCTTGGCGTCGCCGTCGTTGTCGACCAGGATCTTGTAGCGGGCGTCGGTGGCGAAAGGGTAGAAGTTCGGGCCGCCGTTTGGCTCTTGGAAGGGGATCCAGTTGGCCGACAGGGTGACGGTGTCGGGCTTGTCAGGGCTGACGAACGCGTACACGTCGGTGTTGTCGGCCCTCGGGTCGCCGGCGATGAGCGGTGCCTCCCGGTGGCTCGACGCCGAGCCCACGCCGGGGCCGAGCAGCGATGACGCGCCGGCAGTGGCCAAGGCCAGGGCGGTGGCGCCGATGCCGAATCGTCGCAGGCGGCTGTGTTGGCTGGTGGAACGAACTCGGTCAAGCTCGTAGAGCATGTGGGCTCCTCTTCCTGAAGAGTTTGGGTGGTGCGGGGAGGGTGTGGGCGAAGCGCGCGGCGACAAGCGGCGTGATTGCCTGGAGTGAGCGAGACCTAGGACTTCGAAGTGTCGAGGCCGGGCGGGAACCTACGGACCTTTCTCCGGTCGACCGGACGGATACGGGATGTATACGGAGCAGATGTCCGGGGCGGATGGGCGCAGCCGGTTCGCCCCGGGGAGCAGCTTCACGAGGCCGGTGCCTCGCCGCCGACAGGGACGCCCAATTGCGGCCGAGGCCGCGAGCCGGCTTCGTCCTTGGGCTGGGCGCCTGGCCTGGTCGAGAAACGATGCTCATTGGAGGCCGAGGACTGGCGAGTGGTGCCGTCGGGCAATGACCAGTGAGGCCGAGCCCTAGCCGCCATCCGTAGGCAGCTGCGGCGATGGCACGAAGCAGCCGTCTCGTCGATGACTCCAAGGAGTATGCCTGCCACAGGCTTCGCTCAGCTTACAGAACGTACCGGCTGCCGATCCGACCTCGTGGGTAGTGCCGCGCCGGCAGCTCGTCGACACGAGAAAGCTGGCACGCATGCGCACGGAACGACGAGCGGGGCGCGGTCGCCACGCCGGCGTCGTCACGGCCTTCACCGTCCTCGGCGCCGTGCTCCTGGTGGCATGCGCCTGACCAACCGCGCCGGCTGCATCGTGGTGTCAGTCGAGTACCGCAAGGCGCCTGAGTACCGGTTCCCCGCCGGCCACGACGACGTCCTTGCCGCCACCCGCTGGGTGCTGGCCAACATCGCCGATCTGAGTGGCGACCCGCGACGCGTAGCCGTCCGGGGCGAGGGCGCCGGTTCGAACATGGCCGTGGCCGCGTGCCAGTCGCTGCTGGACCAGGCTGGACCGAAGCCGGTCTTCCAGCTGCTTCTCTACCCGATGACCGACCTGGCCCCCTCGGACTGGGCCTCCTTCGCCGAGTTCCGCAACGGGCGACCGCTCGACACCGAGATGGTCGGCTGGTTCGCAGAGCAGGTCGTCTCCGAGCCACGCGACAGGCTCGACGCCCGGATCTCGCCGTTGCGCGCCCTTCCCAGTCGAGCCGGCGCGGCTCCCGCGAACCCTGGTCATGGGCGTCAGCACCTCGTCGCACAGCGAGAGGCGGTCGTCGATCATCCCGAGCTCGAACTTGGTGTCGGCGATGAGGATCCCGCTCGGCCGCCAGCGCAGCGCCCCGCTCGTAAGCGGCCAGCGACAGCTCGCGAGCCTCCTTGGCCAGGTCGGCGCCGACAATGTCGCAGGCGGCCTCGAACGAGATGTTCTCGTCGTGGCCGGCCGCCGCCTTGGTCGATGGGGTGAACACCGGCTCGGGCAGCTTGGACGACTCCTGAAGCCCGGCGGGCAGCGAGGCGCCGTGCATCGTCCCGCTCGACTTGTACTCCTTCCACACCGAGCCGGTGATGTAGCCCCGCACGATGCACTCGATCTGCAGCATCTCGGCCTTGCGCACGAGCATCGACCGGTAAGAAGGTGGCGAAGGCGGTGCCCAAGGCTGGAAATGAGAGCTGAGCCGCGCCAAGGGGTCCTGTGTCTGGGTAGTACCCCCACCAGTAGTGCCCAACGCCGCTCTGCGATGACGGATGCGGGCCGCATGGCGGACCCCCCTGCTGCGCGAGGGAGTGTGCGGCTCGGCCATGGCCCGCTACTCCGGCCATGACGGCGCCGGACTTCAGCCCCACAGTGGCGCGAATACGCGTCCCCCGAACCCGACGTCCCAGTCCGCCGGCAAGGGAGCCCTACATCCCTTTGCCTCCGTGAACTTCCAGCCGTGTTTGTGACGCCATGGTGGCGATCAGTGGTCGTGCAACCTTGATGATCCTCCGGACGTCTTCGCGCTGAAGTGAGGAGTCGTGGGCCGCCTCGTCGTCCCAAAGCTCGAAGATGGACACCTCCCTCTCGCCGTGTGTCCCAACGACGTACTGGAGGCACGCTGGATCGCTTTGTAGGAGCGCTGCCGCACGGAGGAGATGCCCAACGAGCTCATCCCGCTGGCCTTCACCGGCGACGAAGGTTCCGAAGAGTCCAAAGGTCATGCATGAGCCCTAGCACAGATGGCCACCGAGCTCGCATCCCTGCGTGCCGGCTCAGTGATCGGTGGGTCAGGCAGAACATCACCGCCCATGCGGGCGACTCCCCCTGAAGCCGCGGTCGCTGAGCGGTCGGACCGCCCCCTACCGCCGGCAGTGAGAGCCACGGGACCATCTCACTGGTCGAAGGTCTCACGAAGTTGACCGTTGATCAGCTGGTCGATCCTATACCGGCGGCGCTTGATCTCGTTATCGCTCAGTAGCTCCGGGCTGAGAAGCGTCCAAGTCACGGCGGAGCCGGCTCCGCTGGTCGCAATCTCGAATCGAATCCTCAGCTCCGGACGATCCTCCCAAATGGAGGCCCACACCACGAGGTCCGGCTTCCGGCTCTCGAGAAGGCGGGGGGCGAGTTCACCCGTACGGAGATCGAACCACTCACGATCATTCGACCTCCACGGGTCGCAGAGCGCCTCCCAGATGACCCACGGCGGCGGCGCTTGGCCCTTCGACCGTCGAGCCAGTTGCGTCAGGGGCTCCATGCGGTGGATGGTAGGAAACTCCCGCCGACGGCGCGCCACATAACGAGGTCGAGCCGACGTCCCAGTGCCTGTCTCTCATCGCCGGCCCCTGTGTGCCCGATGAATCCGCTCACCAGCCAGGAGCGGAGCTTGGTCCCAAGTCCGTAGGCTGCTCGGGAGTGGATGATGCGGGCGGTGGTCGTCGAGGACGTCGGCCTGTCTGTACGCAGACCCTGATCGATGTCGTGCAGCGCAGGTACGCCCTTTCGTTGTCGAACGCTCAGGACCTCGGCGGCTCCGCGAACCTGAACCTCCTGGCCTCCTCCGGCGATCGCCAGTTCGTGGTGCGGGTCTACCGCTCCTCCGTCACGGCTGCCCGAGTCGAGGCGCTGCAACAAGCGCGCACCGTGCTTATCGCCGGCGGTGTCCCTTGCGTCGAGCCGATCATTGCCGTCGACGGAGCGTCGCTGGTCGCAGCCGGCGGCAACGTCGTCGAGGTCGAGTCCTTCGTGGACAGTGATGCGAAGATGGACTCGCTCGACCGGATCGCCTACGGGCTTCCCATGCTCGGCCGGATCCATGACCTGCTCTCCACGGTCGACCGAGGTGATGCTTCCGCCGGCCCGCCGTTCACCAACTACGTCGACTGTGTCGGCGTGGTGAAGTCGACGCGAGCGGGCACCGACCGGATTCGGTCATGGACGCCGACCAGCGATGAACGCAACCTGGCCGATGCTGCGGATCGGCTCGCCGATGCCGTCGCTCAGTTGGACGTCGGCACGGCGATCGTCCCCCGTCAGCTCGTCCACGGCGACTACTGGGACAACAACGTGCTCTTCCGCCGCGGGCAGGTGGCATTGGTGGGCGATCTCGACTTCATGGGCGTGCGCCCTCGTATCGACGACCTCGCGCTCACCCTGTACTTCACGATGTACACGCTCGCCGATCCGCTCGGCGATGACGGCATTCGTCGACTCACGGAGCTCGTGGACGCCTACGACCTTGGCGCCTCTCCTCGGCTCTCGGCCGCAGAACGAGCGGGCCTACCGATCGCCATTGCGCGCCAGCCCCTCTGGTCTGTGGCCGTTTGGGGTGCGCAGCTCGACGACGGGCAGACGGCACGTCGGCACCTCCGTGGGCACCTTCGTGAGATCAACCGCGCGTTGGCGCTGGTCGCCGAACTGCCGCGGGTCCAGGCCGCCCTCGCTTGAACGTCCTGGCGTTCGGTATCCCCGACACCGGACGCCGCACCGGCGGGTGCATGCGCGCCGGCGACCGGTCGCGCTGTGCAGCTTGTGCCGAGCGCTCGGGGTGGGGGGCTGAGGCGGTGAAGACCATGACGCGAGCCGCTGCAAGCGAGACTGGCGGATATGGCGGTCGGCTGGCTCGACGATGGAACCGAACAGTCGCTGCGAGCGGCGCTGGCGGTGTGTGCCTCCCGACTTGCCAACCTGCCGATCAGGATCAACACCTGGCACGCGCAATCGAATCCCCTGTGGTGGTCGTCGAGCGCGATCATCGACGAACGCTTCGTCGTGAAGTTCGCCTGGTCCGAGGCCCGGGCGACACGGCTGTGGCGCGAGGGGATGGTGCTGAAGCGGTTGTCGTCCTTTGAGCCGGCCTTGCCAATTCCGGAGCTGGTGGTTCTGAGCAGGGACCCCGCCCTGGTCGTGACGCGGCGGATCGCTGGTGTCCCGTTGAGCTGGGGGTGGGCGAGCGCTATGAACGCCCAGCAGACAAGGGAGGTGGCGCGACAGATCGCTGCCTTTCTCGTGCGCCTGCATGGCGCGAACATCGCCCTCGTCCTCGGCGATCTCCCGGAAGTTTACCCGACGGCCCAGGCGGACACCGAGACTCTCCGCCGTCGCTTCCCGCGCTTGGTTGACGATGGTCGAGCGGCGAGGGTGATGAGGTGGTGCGAGTGGGTCGACGGCGTTCTCGACGGCGGACCGGCGTTACCCGACGTCTTCGTGCACGGGGACCTGCACGGCTACAACCAGGTGTGGGATCCGGCGTCAGCGTCGTTGCTGGCGGTGGTCGACTTCGAGGAGAGCGGTGTCGCCGACCGCCACTTCGACCTCCGCTATCTGCCGAGCAACGCCGGTGGCCCCGAGCTCGTGCTGGCCGTCGTCGCCGCCTACGAGCGGCTCTCCGGCCAACGCCTCGCAATCGAACGAATCATGGCGTGGCATGTGCTGACCGCCCTGGGAGACGCCCTGTGGCGAACCGAGGCCGGAGTCGCCCTGCCGGGAGGCGGCACCGCCACCAGCTACGTTGATGCCCTCAAGGCCATGCTTGCGGGGTTGGAGCTGACTGACGAGGAGTAGACCCGTGCTCGCCACGATGCCGGCGACGACCACCCACGGGCCACCGGCGCTCGCCTCGCTCATAACGACGGCCGCCCCGGCAGCCAAGGGTGCCCACTACCGCCGGTAGTCGGGCACCCGCCGTTACATCGGTCCGGTCGCAACCGCTCCAACCGGCGCGAAGCCCCAGCCGAGCTGCGCCAACATCTCGACGAAGTTCGACCCCAGCCACTGGTCGACGATTTGGCCGTCGTCGTCGAAGCGGAACGCGAGCATGAGCGAAGTCTCGACGCGCTGCCCCGTCGGCTCTCGCACGAACAACCACGGCCCCTGCTGGGTGCCGCGAAGGCCAAAGAACGTGACGGTCATGTCACCTTCGGCGACGATCCAGCGAACCTCCGCCTCAAGATCGGGAAAGGCGTGCAACAGACCGGTCGCGCTTCCAGCAACCGCCGGGTTCGACGTGAACTCCTCGAGCGCTTCGAGATTGCGACCGTTGAGCACGCGATCGATGAGATCCAGCGCACGAGCCTTGTTCTGATCAGCTGCCATAGACGCCAGACTGTAGGGGCGCGCCCCGCTAGCGCGCCGATGGTCCCCGTCGGACCGGTTGACGATCGCCAGCACGCGGCCGAGGAGGTATCCCAGAACGACGCCGAGGCATGGGTGCCCACATTCGCCCTTAGCGCAGCCTCCGGCCGCAACCTAACGGCGCGGTGATCCCTGGGGGTGCTGAACCACGGGCGGCCGGAGGCTGCGCGTTGAACCCCTGCTGGTTCTGGGCTGGTCGGTGCCGGGCCGGCAAAGCCGACCCTATGCGCTCGGGTCGGTGACACGCGAGCCGGGCCGGTGCTGAACGGGCGTGACGGCGGCACACTCGATGCGCTGGCGTTTCTCAGGAGCAGGGGGTTGGCCATGGGGGCGTTCGAGGATCTCCACCGCAAACGCATCACCGGGAGACTGGCGATGTTCGACGGCATGATCTTCAAGGGCCATCTCAGCGCGCTCTACAAGCAGGACGGGGCGCGGTGCTTCCTGTGGTCCCAGGGCGTGCCGCTCACCAACTTCACCGACTACGCCAAGGCCACCCCCGAGCGCATCGCCAACAACGCCCGCAAGCTGGTGACCGACGCCGGCCGTCCCGTGATCTCCTTCGACCACGTCAAGACCCGCAACCGCGTCCGGCAGAAGGACGACCTGGCCAAGGACATCGCCGCGCGTGACGGGGTCACCGAGGGCATCGTGTGCCTCATCAGCGCGGTGGAGGCGTGCATGTCCTTCCAGGTCCGCCGCCGCCGTGAGACCAAGACCCTCGAGCTCTTCCGCCGGGAGCGCAAGTGCCTGCACCACTACCTCTACCTGATCGACCCCGAGTTCGGCTTCCATGCACGTGCGCATCCAGGGCTGGATCCCCTATGAGTGCCAGATCTACGTCAACGGCAGGGAATGGCTGGCCCGGGCGCTGGACAAGGCGAAGATCGGCTACGTCCGCTATGAGAACTCCCTGCTGGCCATCGACGATCTGGAAGCGGCGGCCAAGCTGTGCGACCACTTCGCCCACCGGGCCTGGCCTCGGGTGCTCAACGCCTTTGCCCGCATGCTCAACCCCCTGCTGGGTGCCATCGGCGCCGCCGGCTACGGGGGCTACTACTGGGTGCTGGACCAGGCCGAGATCGCCACCGACGTGATGTTCAAGACCCGGCCGCAGCTGCTCGAGGTGTGGCCCGACCTCGTCCGCCACGCCAGCCTGAACATGTCCTCGACGGATGTCCTGGGATTCCTCGGGCGCAAGCTCCACCCCTCGCTCAAGGCCCAGGTGGTGACCGACACCAAGCGCCGGCCCGAGGGGTGGCGGGTGCGGCACCGCATGGGCGGGAACTGGGTGAAGGTCTATGACAAGGCCTCGGTCCTTCGGGTCGAGACCACCATCAACAATCCGCGTGAGTTCCGGGTCCTGCGCCTGGTGACCAACGATGCAGGCCGGCGCGAGCGGCGGTGGTGTGAGATGCGAAAGGGCGTGGGCGACCTGTGGCGCAACTTCCAGGTGGGCATCGGTGCCAACCACCGATACCTGGAGGCCCTGGCCGCCGCCCCACTGAAAGGCGAAGGTGTCGCCGCACTCGACGCCTTGTGCCGGCCGCGTACCAACCACGGGCGCACCTACGCCCGCTTCAGTCCCCTCAGCCCCAACGACCTTGCCCTGTTCCGAGCCGTCATGGCCGGTGAGCACGCCATCCGCGGATTCCGCAACGCCGAAATCACCGCCCGTCTCTATCCCCGACCACCCGTCGATCGTGACGAGGCCCACCGACGATGCGAGCGGGTCTCACGTCTGATCGTCAAGATGCGCGGCCACGGCCTCGTGGCCAAGATTCCTCGGGCCCGCCGTTACCGGGTCACCCGCTACGGCCAAGGCGTGATGACCGCGGCGATCACCCTCCACGACCACGACTACCCGGTGCGCTACGTGACTGCGGCCTGAGCAAAAGACAGAACCTGTCTCTCGCGACACGCAGATCTTCGGAGGAAAAAATCTACCGCCGGTTCCTGGTCAGGGCTGGAGGGACACCGCCGGCGCCGGCCCGCCGCCCGCAAGGCTCGGCCGCGTCCGCCTCAGCCCGCCTTGGCTATCCCTCCGAGAACCAGGTCGACGGCGTTGCGGGTTTCGTCGTCACTGTCGGGCCAGAGGTGGCCATAGGTGTCGAGCGTCTCCATAGCGGACTGGTGGCCGAGACGGCGCTGGACCGCTTTGACCCGAGCAGCCCTTGGCGATCAGGAGCGAGGCGTAGAAATGTCGCAGGTCGTGAAACGTCGCCCACGCCGGCATGCCGGCGACTGGCCGGGCCAGGTGCCACATGGAGCCGAGCGTGTTGCGGCGAAGAGGGTTCCCCGTGCGACTCGTGAACACGAGGCCGTACTGGCCGGGGCGATACCGGGCAAGGTGGGCGGCGAGCGTGGACGACACGACTTCCGGCATGGGCACCGTACGGAAGCCGGCCTTGCTCTTGGGCGGGCCGAACTCGGGCACACCCCGCAGGGCGGAGACGAGCTGGCGGTCGACCCGCACCTGGCGACGTAGGAAGCCACACGATCCAAAGTCAAGCCGAAGCACTCGCCCTGCCGCAGCCCCATCCCCGCTGCGAACACGATGAGAGCCCGGTACCGGTCGGGGACGGCGGCGATCATCGCCTCCACCTCGTTCACTGACAGAGGGAATACCTCGGCGTCGTTGCACTTGGGCAGAGTGATCCCGATGCACGGGGAGCAGCGATGAGACGGTCGCCGACGGCGGCCTTGAAGATTGTCGCCACCCATCGGTAAACGAGCTCGACCGAGCGGGGTGCCAGCACTGCGGTGAGCTCCTTGACCCACGCCTGCACGTCGCTGCGGCGGATGGCGCCCAGCTGGCGCGTGCCGAGGTGCGGATAAGCGTGAAGGCGGAGGTAGGTCTCGACCTGGGTGGTGGTCCCGGTACGGTGGACCTGGACGGATCGCCAACGCTCGGCATACTCGCGGAACAGCGTCCGGCCGCCGGCGGGGTCGACGTACATGCCGTGGGCCAGGTCACCCCGGATGGCGTCGAGGAACTGCTCGGCGTCGCGCTTGCGGGTGAAATGACGGACCTTCTGGGGGCCGCCCGGGTACTCCCGCCAGCGGGCCCGGTACTGCCCGTCAGGGCGCTTGTCGATGCTCGCCATCAGTGACGCCTCACTCTCCGTGACGGCCGTTCCCGGCCTCCGCTCGGACGTCGATCAGTCCTCAATTAGTCCTCAGTCCTCAGAAAGTCCTCAGCTCTGAGGACGAAAAGTGGTCACTCACGGTGACTAGCGGTCAGTGTCGGACACACAAAACCGCAGGTCAGAGGCTATTTTAGCGGGTTCACGAAGAGTGGTGACGGTGAGTCGGCCTGTAGGCGGGGTTCTGTGCGTCACCCGAGGGCGACGCGGTGGCCATCCATCTCTGCGGCCTACCTGGGGATTGTGCCTCCGAGGAGGCGCTGGACGGGCATCCGTCCCCTGTTCGGCCTTGCTCCGGGTGGGGTTTACCGAGCCGCCCGGGTCACCCCGGGCGCTGGTGCGCTCTTACCGCACCGTTTCACCCTTACCTGTACCCTTCCGGGCCATCGGCGGTCTGTTTTCTGTGGCACTTTCCTGCGGGTCACCCCGACTGGCCGCTAGCCAGCACCCTGCCCTGTGGAGCCCCGACCTTCCTCGACCCGGTCGATGCCGAGCCGCGGCCACCCGGCCGACTCACCGTCATCGCCCATTGTCGCGCGGCCGCCGTCGGTTGTGGGCTACGGGAAGGTGGCGGTGAGCTGGGGCGTCACCATCGCTGCGGTCCCGATGTTCCGGATGCGGATGGCGACCTCGCCGCCGGCCGGCGCCGTGCCGGTGAGCTGAGCCTGGGTGTTCGAGCCGTCGGCCGAGTTGATCGCAGTGTTGCCCTGAACGGCTTCGAGCTGGCCCCGGCTGTCCGTCCCACCGAAGACGGGAATGATCTTCCAGTTGAGGGTGGCGCGGTAGCTGCCGGGGCCGGCGGGCGTCATGGAGAAGGTGGGCCGGCCGCCCTCATCACTCCCGGCAATCTCCTGGAGCCGGAGATTGACCTCACGCGAGGAGGCCGAGTACCGGATAATGACCTCACTCAGCGTGGTGACGTTGGCTTGCGGTCCGCTGCCGGCGGCGCCGACCTGGGCGACCTCCACGCCAGTTGCCGCCGCGCCGAGCGTCACCGTGACCGCCTCGCCGTTGGCCGGCGTGCGGCAGGCGGCACCGCTCATCCGACGGTCCAGCTCCCTGGCCTGGCAGACGGAGACGACCCGGTTGGGGGAGGGGAGGCCGTTGACGGTCACCGATGCGGTGGCCACGCCTGCGGGCAGCAGGACCCTCATCCCGCTGTCCGGCTCCTCGGAGTTGACGACCCGCACGTCGGCCATGCGGAACGTGAGACTGGTCGCGGCCACGGTTGTCCCCGGGGTGGTCGTTACCACGGGCGCCGTCGAGGTGGCGGTGGTGCTGTCGGGGCCGGCACCGATATCGGTGTCGTCGCCGCTGTCGCCCCCACCGCAGGCCGTCGCTGTCACAGCCAACATCAACGCAAGGATCCTCAAGCGGCGCACCGGGGCAGGGTACCCGTCCGGCGCCGGTCAGAAGTCCAAGGCCGACAGCGGCGCGATCCACCCCCGGGCCCGGTTGCAGGCCTCCCGCCAGCGCTGCCGGTCGGTCGTGGTGGCCGGCTCGACGATGGCCCGGGGCGACCACGTCGCCGCCACCTCTTCCTCGCCGGCCCAGGTGCCGACGGCCATGCCGGCCAGAAACGCCGCTCCGAGGGTGGTGGCCTCCAGCACCGGCGAGACCTCGACCGGCCGCTGGCAGGCGTCGGCCAACGCCTGGATGAACACCCGGTTGGCGCTCATGCCCCCGTCGACCCGCAAGGTGGGAATATGGCATCCGCCGTCCGCCTCGCCGGCCTCCAGCAGGTCGGCTCCCCGATGGGCCACACCTTCGAGGACCGCGCGGACCACCTCGGCTCGCCCCGTGCCGCCGGTGATGCCGAGCAGCGTGCCTCGGGCGCCGAAGTCCCAGGCCGGCGTGGCCATGCCGAGCAGCGCGGGCACGAACCACACCCCGCCGGTGGTGTCACAGGCGGCGGCCAGCGCCTCCGTCTCGGCTGCGTCATCGATGATCCCGAGGTCGTCGCGCAGCCACTCCACTGCCTGGCCGGCGGTCAGCATGAACGCCTCGATGCCCCAGTTGACCCGGCCTTGCCGGCGCCAACCGACGATGGGGAACGTGCCGTTTGGCCCCCGCTGTTCGAACCCGGGCCGATCCTGACCCAGGCAGAGGTCGAGCATGCCGCCCGTGCCGAAGGTCATCTTGGCCAGTCCCGGCCGGGTGCAGCCCTGGCCGATGAGGGAGGCCTGCTGGTCGCCGGCCAGCCCCGCGACCGGCGGGGCGCCGGGCAGCGTTCTGGCCTCCCCAATCACGGCCGAGGAGTCGACGATCTCCGGCATGACCGCGAGCGGGATGCGGAGGATGTCGAGCACCGCCTCGTCCCAGCCGGCGCCGTCCATCCGCATGAGGCCGGTGACGCCGGCGTTGGACAGGTCGGTGACGTGCAGGGTGCCGGCCGAGAGCGTCCAGGCCACCCAGGTGTCGACCGTGCCGAAGCAAAGGTCTCGGGTGCGGTCGGGGTCGTAGGTGTCGAGGAGGTAGGCGAGCTTGGTAGCCGAGCTGCTCGGCGACAGCCGCAGGCCCTGGTTCTGGAGGGCCAGGCACATCATCACCGTGCGCTGGTCCTGCCAGCCGATGCCGGGGCCGACCGGGTCTCCGGTGCCCCGGTCCCAGACGATGGTGGTCGACCGCTGGTTGGTGATGCCGACGCCATCGACGGGCCCGGCGTCGGCCAAGGCGGCGACGGCGACGTCGAGCACGGCTCGGGCCACGGCACCGGCGTCGAGCTCGACGAATCCCAGTGCCGGCGTGGCGGGGAGCACTGTCCGGCGGTGGATGGCGGTGACGGTCGCGTCCGGTGCGACGATCGAGCCCCGCACGCTGCTGGTGCCGACGTCGATGACGAGCAGGCTCATGTCCCGCGGCTCGCCTGCCGGACGGCCAGGTACCCGCCGAACATGCCGGCGGAGGCGGCCATCAGCCCGTTGAAGACGAGCGACACCGGGTCGGCGACCTCCTTGCCCAGCGCCAGGCGGATGGCGGTGACGGCCACGATGAGAACGACGTAGGCGCTGAGAGCGGCCAGCGCGCCGTGGGTGAGCGGCGACTGCGGCTGGCGGAGGGCGGCCAGGCGGCCGCCGGCGCCGAGGCCCCCCAGGAGCACCATGTACAGGGGCAGGTTGGCGTCGCTGTCGGTGAGCGACGTGATGGCCTGGGCCAGGGCGATGGCGGCGGCGCCGACGATCACGGCCAAGCGCGCGCCGGCGATGACCGCCCGGCGGTCGACCGTCAGGGCCATGCCGGGCCGGCGAATGGATGGGGGAGGCCGAGCTTGCCCGGGTTGAGCACGCCGGCGGGATCGAGAGCCCGTTTGACGTCGACGAGCACGCCGTGGGCCGCACCCAGCGCAGCGGGCAGGAAGCGGGCCTTGGCCAAGCCGACGCCGTGGTGGTGGCTCAGCGCGCCGCCGGCGGCCAGCACGGCGCCGGCGGCCGCGTCCCACGCCGGCACGTACCAGCCGGCGCCCGTGCCCGCGAAGGTGACGTACACGCATGCGCCGTCGCCGTAGGCGTGGGACAGGTGGCCCGAGGTCCACACCGTGCCGGGCACGCCGCCGACGGCCGCCATGACCGATTCGTACAGCGCGGGCAGGGAGGACCAGTCGGCGGCGATCTCCATGGTGTCGCCGAAGATGCCTCGCCGGGCGAGCTCGTCGGTGTCCGGGGTGTCGTCGCGGTGGGCGATCCACCGGTTCACGGGTTCGGCGCCGAGCGCCGCACCGCACTCCTCGGCGACGACCGCCATGGTGGCATCGACGATCAGTTCGTCACCCTCGTCGAGCACGACGAGGAGGTTGGTGGACCGGTCGAAGCCCCGCTCGGACTCGGCGACGTCGTACAGGCGGAGCACGGCCGGCGTGGAGCCCCGCCGCAGGATGCGTCGGCAGGCGTCGACGCCGGCGGCGAAGGTGTCGAAGGCGTAGGCCGCCCGCCGCTCCGCCGGCGGTGCCGGGTGCAGGCGGAGGCGGGCAGCGGTGATGACCCCGAGCGTCCCTTCGCTGCCCACGAACAGCTGGGTGAGGTCGGGACCGGTCGCGGCCCGGGGCGCGCCGCCGGTGCTGATCAGCCGGCCGTCGGCCAGGGCGAGGTCGAGGCCGACCACCATGTCCTCGATCTTGCCGTAGCGGGTGGAGTACTGCCCGGCGGAGCGGCAGGCCAGCCACCCCCCGACGGTCGAAATGGCGACCGACTGGGGCCGGTGCCCGAGGGTCAGCCCGTGGGCTGACCGCAGCTCGGCCTCGAGGGCGTCGCCCATGGTGCCGGCGCCAACGTCGACCAGCAGCGAGGCGTCGTCGACGGAGCGCATGCCGGCGACATTCCGCAGGTCGAGCACCACGCCGCCGTGGACGGGCATGGCTCCGCCGCAGACGCCGCTGCGGGCGCCGGCCGGCGTGACGGGCACCCGGGCGTCGGAGCAGACGGCCAGCACGGCGGCGACCTCCTCCGCGGTGGCCGGGAAGGCGACACCGTCGGCTGGCCGGGCGACGGCGGCGGCCATCGTCCACCGGTCGCGAGCGGAGGCGGCCAGGTCGGCGGGCTCGGTGGACACCTGGGGGCACACCGATCGGAGGCGGTCGACGAGATCCACAGCCGCTCAGCCGGCGCCGGCTCGGTAGGCGCGGACCTGGGCCTCGGTCTCGGATGCGTCCCAGCCGAGCTCCGGCGCCAGGAGCTCGGCGACTCCGGCGGCCGCCTCCAGCGAGGCGTCCCGGGCCAGGATCCGGGACCGGGTGCGCCGGGAAAGGACGTCGTCGAGGGTGCCGGCCATCTCGTAGCGGGCGGCGAACACAGCCTCGGCCCGCAGGTAGGGGAGCGTGGGCACCATGGGGTGCGCCAGCGCGGCGTCGCCGGCGATGATCGCCTCCACGACCCGGGCTTCACTGCCGTAGCGGGCGGCCAGGTGATCCCCGGCCTCGGCCCCAACGGCGCCGGCGCCCCGCAGCGCCAGCCCTGCGGTCCGCGACGGGGTCGGCGGTCGGCCGAGCGCCGCCTGCACCTGGTCCACGGTGTCGGCGGCCATGGCCCGGTAGGTCGTGAGCTTGCCGCCGGTGATGGTGACCACCCCGTCGGCAGAACGGGTGACCCGGTGTCGCCGGGAGAGGTCGGCGCTGCGCCCGGCGCCGGCGATCAGCGGCCGCAGTCCGGCCCAGGAGCCGACGACGTCGCCGGCGGTGAGGGTGGTGGTCAAGGCCGCGTTCACCGCGTCGATGAGGTAGGCGGTGTCCTCGGCGGTGCACGCCGGCGCATCGAGGGGACCGTCGTAGTCGGTGTCGGTGGTGCCGATGTAGACGCGGTCGGTGCCCGGCCATGGCACGACGAAGATCGACCGCCCGTCGGCGGGCACGGGCAGCACGAGGGCCACGCTCGTCGGCACCAGCGCTGCCGGCAGCGTGATGTGAACGCCCTTCGCCGGGCGGACGGCGCCGGCACCGTCGCCGGCGCCGGCCAGCGTGCCGGCCCACACGCCGGTGGCGTTGACGACCACCGGCGCCCGCACCTCGATCTCCCGGGTGCCGCCGGCGTCGACCACCGCCCCGAGCCCGGACCGCACCTCACGTACGGCCACGTGGTTGACCGCCACCGCCCGGTGGTCGAGCACCGCGGTGCGGACGACCGCGAGGGTGAGGCGGGCGTCGTCGGCCTGGGCGTCCATGTACAGGTGGCCGCCGACCAGGCCGTCGGCCCGGAGGGCCGGCGTACGGGCCAGGGTGTCGGCCACCGAGAGCCGGCGGTGGAGCGAGCCGATGCGGAAGCCGCCGATGAGGTCGTAGGTCCACAGGGCGGTGGAGATGGCCCGCATCTTGGCCCGGCTCCGGTAGGCGGGGATGAGGAACGGCAGCGGCCGGACCAGGTGCGGTGCATTTTCCAGCAGGCGCTGGCGCTCGGCCAGGGCTTGGGCCACCAGTCGGTAGTCGCCCTGGCTCAGGTAGCGCAGGCCGCCGTGGACCAGCTTCGACGACTGTGACGACGTGCCGGAGCCGAAGTCGTCGCGCTCGACGAGGGCGGTGCGCAGGCCCCGGGACGCCGCGTCGAGCGCCACACCGGCGCCGGTGATGCCCCCGCCGACCACCAAGACGTCGAACCGGTCGGCGGCCAGGCGCTCCAGGCCGGCGTCCCGGGCGAACGACGTCACCGGCGCATCCTACGGGCGGGGCCGGCGCCGGCCCGGACGCAAAAGAATGGACTTTTGAAACTGATCCGTTGGATAATTCAGCCTGGTCGTTTTTCCCCTGGCGTGCGCATGGCACCCAGGTTTGGAACCGAGCCGAGAGAGGAAGGTGATACCGCAATGGATCTGTCCTGGCGTCTTCGAGGCGCGTGCCGTGGGCTGGACCCCGAGATTTTCTACGCCGCCGGCGAGGATGAAGGCGTGGATCGGGCCAAGGAAGTTTGCAGCACGTGCGTAGTGCAACAGCAGTGCCTGGAGTTCGCCCTGGCGAACCGGGAGTCCGAGGGGATCTGGGGCGGCGCCACCGAGAAGGAACGCCGTCGCATCCTCCGCCAGCGCCGGAAGACCGCGGCCGCATAACGGAAAGGCCGGCGGGCGCCGGCGGGGGCCACTACCGTTCCTCGCGGTGAACCTTGCAGAACTCGGAGGGTGGCCGGCCGTGCTCGGGCCCCTCACCGGCGGCCGCGACTTGAGCGCCGGCCAGGTGACGGCGGCCGTGACCGACATCCTCCAGGGGGCGGCGTCGCCGGCGCAGATCGCCGCCTTCGCGATCGGGCTGCGCATGAAGGGCGAGACGGTCGAGGAGCTGGCCGCCCTGCTCGACGTCATGCGGTCCTTCGGCGAGCGGGTGACGCTGGCCGGAGACAGCGATGCGGTGGACACCTGCGGGACGGGCGGCGACCGGGCGTGCACCATCAACGCCTCCACAGTCGCCGCGCTGGTCGTGGCCGGCGCCGGCGCCAAGGTGTGCAAGCACGGGAACCGGTCGCAGTCATCCCAGTGTGGGTCGGCCGACCTCCTCGAGGCCCTGGGCGTGCAGATCTCCCTCGGGCCGGCCGAAGTGGCCGCCTGCGTGGCCGAAGCCGGCATGGGGTTCTGCTTCGCCCCCCGGTACCACCCGGCGTTCCGCCACGTCGGGCCGACGCGCAAGGAGCTGGGCGTGCCGACGGTGTTCAACTTTCTCGGCCCGGTGGCCAACCCGGCCGGCGTGCGCCGCCAGGTACTGGGCGTCAGCGACCCGGCTATGGCCACCAAGCTGATCGGCGTGCTCCAGGCCCGGGGAGCGGAGCGGTCGCTGGTCGTCTACGGCCACGACGGGCTGGACGAGCTCTCCACCATCACCACCTCCACCGTGCTCGAGCTACGCGACGGCGAGGTCCGCACCTACGAGGTCGACCCTCGCGCCCTCGGGCTCAAGCCGGCCACCCTCGACGACATCCAGGGCGGCGACCCCGCGCTCAATGCCGACCTGGCCCGCCGGGTGCTCGATGGCGAGCCGGGCCCGAAGCGGGAGTTCGTCCTCCTCAACGCCGCCGCCGGCCTGGTGGCCGCCGGCGTGGCCGACGACCTCGCCGCCGGCCTCGAGGCCGCCACCGCCTCGGTGGACGACGGCCGGGCGGCGGCCGCCCTCGACCGCCTGGTGGCGGTCTCCAACGAACCGGCTTAACCGGCCCGGCTGCGCACCTTTACCGGCTCGAACCGGGGCAGCCGCTGCACCGGCACGCTCCACGGCTCCTCGCAGTGCACCAGGCGGACCGATTGGGCCTCGGCTTCGAGCCAGGCGACCACGCAGGACAGCTCGTCGACCAGATGGCGGGGAAGCGGCCGGTCGGGCCCGGGATCCTCGCCTTCGGGCTCGACGTCGGCCAGGCTGAGCTGGCCGCCGCTGGCCTCGGTGACCAACCGCCCGCCGGCGAAGACCAGCCGGCGCCCCCCGGCGCCGGCGCCGGGTTCGGCCACCACCTCGATCTCCATCCGCCCGGCGCGGCGGAGCGCGTCGAACTGGCGCTGCCGGGTGAGAGCCCGGGAAAGCGCGGCGGCCCGGTCGCGCATGTCCGCCGCCTCCTCGTAGCGCTCCGCCGCCGCCAGCGCGGCAATGCGGGCCCGCAGCGGCTCGAGCAGGATCGACGGGTCGCCGCTCAAGCCCCGCACCAGCCGGTCGACGATCGAGTCGTACGCCTCCCGGGAGATGCCGCCGGCGCAGGGGCAGACCGCCACCCCCAGCTGGGCCGGCGCGCACGGCCCGGCCACCGGGCACTTCGGCACCTTGGCCGTGCACCGGCGGATGGGAACGGCCGACTCGATGGCGTCGGCCACCAGTCGGGCGCCCCGGGTCGATCCCAGGGGGCCGAGGTACATGCACCGGTCGCCGGCCTTGGGTGACCGCACGACCGATAGGCGCGGGAACGGCTCGTCGAGGGTCAACTTCACGTACGCGTACCGGCTCCAGAGCTTCGAGCGGGCGTTGAACGGCGGCTGGTGGCGGTGGATCAACCGCACCTCCAGCACCGCGGCCTCCAGGGTGCCGGCGCACACCAGGTGGTCGATGGCCTCGGTCTCTCGGAGGAGCTGGGAGATCTTGCGCCTGTCGTCGCCCCCGAAGTACGAGCGCACCCGGGCCCGGAGGTTGGTGGCCTTGCCGACGTAGAGCACCCGCCCGGTGCGGCCCCGGAAGAGGTAGACGCCGGGCCGTCGGGGCAGGTTCTTCGTCAGCCGCAGCTTGCCCATCTGGGGATGGGCCCGGACCGTGGGCAGCTCGAAGAGGTCGTCGAGGCCCAGCACGCCGAGGTTGCCGGCCCGCTCCAGCAGGGTGTGCAGGAGGTCGCCGGTGGTTAGGGCGTCGGCCAGCGCCCGGTGCGTGGGCTTATGGGGAAGGCGGAGCCGCTCGGCCAGGGTGCCCAGCTGGCAGTTGGGCACCTCGTCGCGCACAAGCCGGCGGGCCAGGGCGCAGGTGTCGACGAACTGGTTGGCCAGGGGCTGGCGGCCCGACAGGACCAGCGCCGACTGGAGGAACCGCAGGTCGAACCGGACGTTGTGCCCCACGATGACCGCGGAGCCCAGGAACTCCAGGAACGACGGCAGCACCTCTTCGATCCACGGCGCCGGCAGGACCATGGCCTCGGTGATCCCGGTCAGGAACGTGATCTCGGGGGGGATGCCCACGCCCGGGTTGACGAGCGTCTGGAAGGTGCCGAGGCACTCACCGCCCCGCAGCTTGACCGCCCCGACCTCGGTGATGGCGCACTCGGGCGGGGCCGCGCCGGTGGTCTCCAGGTCGAGCACGCAGAACGTCACCTGGTGAAGGGGGACGCCCAGGTCGTCGAAGCTGCGCTGCACCGCGGCGCACGCTAGGCGAACATACGTTCGACAAGCAAGCGGATGTCATTGCTCGGACCTCCGTCGGAGGTGACCGCGTGCGCCCTAGAGTGGCATGCCGTGCCCACCGACCGCTACCGCTGCGCCACCTGCGGCAACCTGACCCGCTTCGACGTCACCGTCACCCGCCGGACCAAGGCGTTCCACCACTACTCCCTGGGGGGCGACCTGGTCATTGAGGACGAGGAGGTCCTGCGCGAGACGGTGGAGGAGGTCACCTGCCGGTGGTGCGGCTCGGCCAAGGCCATCGAGACCCTGGCCGCGGCCACGGCGGGGCAGCAGCCGCCCGCGAGCGACTCGGAGACCTGACGCCGGCGCTCGACAAGCTCCTGCGGCCGGCGCTCGAAGCCGCGGTGAGGGTGGCCCGGTCGGGGGAGGAGGACACACCCGTCGTGCCCGCCCCGGTCGCCCTGCGCCCGTTCCTCAATTTTGCCAAGCTGTCGTCCTCGGCGGTGGCCGCGGCCCGGCGGGCAGTCGACCACGACGACGACTTCCGGGCCCGGGTGGCCGAGGAGGCGTCGCAGGAGGAGGTGGGGCGGGCGGGCTGGCTGTGGCTGACCAGGCCCGACGGCTGGCAGGAGGAGCTGGACGCGATGGCCTCGGGCGTCACCGAGGCCGGAGAAGCCGCGGCCGAGCGGCGGGCCGAGAACGACGCCCGGCGCCGGCTGGAGGGCGCCCAGGCGGCCACCCGGCGGGCGGAGGCTGCGGCCGCCACTGCGCAGGCGGAGTCGGCCCGGGCCACGACTGCGCTGGCCGACGAGCGCCGGGCGCGCCGGGCGGCCACCGAGGAGACCGAGGATCTGGCCCGGCGGCTGGAGCAGGTCACCGCCGAGCGCGACCAGGCCCGCAACGAGCGGGACCGGGCCCGTGAGGAGGGGAGCCGGTCCCGCCGGCGGGTGGCCGAGCTGTCCCAGGCGATCGAGGAGCTGCGGTCCGCCCCGCCGCCGGCCCCCGAAGCGGCGCCGGCGGTCGAAGTGGAGCCGGCGCCCACCGTGGACCCCGAGGAGATCCGCCTCGCCGGCGCCGCCCTCCTCTCCGCCGCCGGCGCCGCCGCCGGCATGGCCGAGTCCCTGCGCCGGGCCGCCGAGGCGCTGGCCCCGGCCCCGGCCCCGCCACCCGACCCCCCGCCGGCGCCGTCAGCTCCTCGCCGGCCCCGCCCGCACCGCCGCACGCCTGTCGCCCTGCCGCCAGGCGTCCTCGACGACTCGGTGGAGGCCGCCGACCATCTGTTCCGGGTGCCGGGCGTCGCCGTGCTGGTCGACGGCTACAACGCGTCGAAGCTCGGGTGGTTCGACCTGCCCATCGCCGAGCAGCGGCGGCGCCTGGTCGACGCTCTCACGGAGATGGCCATACGCACCAACGCCGACGTGTCGGTGGTCTTCGACGGTGCCGAGCCGGTGTGGCCGGCGTCGGTGCCGACCACCGCCCGGGTGGTCCGGGTGAGCTTCTCTCCTCCCAATGTGGAGGCCGACGACGTCATCCTGGCCCGGGTCGCCGACCTCGACCCGTCCCGCCCGGTCGTCGTCGCATCGAGCGACCGGCGGGTGCAGGACGGAGCCGCGGCGCACGGTGCCAACGTGATCTCCTCCGACCAGCTGCTCTCCGCGCTACGTCGATGAACACACTGCCGATGAAGAGGCTACCGATGAACAGGCTGCCGATGAACAGACTGCCGTGAACGGACCGCCGATGAAAGAACCTGCCCCGGCCTCAAATCGGCTCGATGCCGTGCGGGCCGATACCGCTCTGCGCGGGTTCGAGTTCTGCCTGATCTACACGGCGGAGGTCGACGCCTGGCTCACCGCCCTCTTCGCCGACGCCGGCGGCACCGCCGACGGGCTGGCCCTGGTCGCCGTGGGCGGCTACGGCCGGCGGGAGCTGTGCCCGGGGAGCGACCTCGACCTGATCCTGCTCCACCGCGGCGGCCGCCGGGACCGGACCGACGTCCACAAGGTGGCCGAGAAGCTCTGGTACCCCATCTGGGACCGGCGGCTGAAGCTCGGCCACGCCGTGCGCACGGTGAAGGAGGCGGTCTCCCTCGCCGGCTCCGACCTCAATACCGCCACCGCCCAGCTCGACACCCGCCTCCTGGCCGGCGACCCCGAGCTGGCCGCCGAGCTGTCCCGCCGGGCCGGCGAGCAGTGGAGGGCGACGGGTACCCGCTGGCTCACCGCCCTGCGGGAGTCGGTCGCCGAGCGCCACGAGAGCGCCGGTGAGGTTGCATTCCTCCTCGAGCCGGACCTCAAGGAGGGGCGGGGCGGCCTGCGCGACGTCCACGCCCTGCGCTGGGCCGAGGCCGCCCGCCGTATCCTCTTCCCGGGCGACGACGCCGCCCTCCATGCCGCCCATGGCGTGGTCTTGGAGACCCGCATCGCCCTCCAGCGCCGCACGGGCAAGGGCGTCGACCGCCTCCTCCTCCAGGAGCAGGACGGCGTCGCCGCCGACCTCGGTGACGCCGACGCCGGAGAGCTGATGGGCCGGCTGTCCGCCGCGGCGCGCACCATCGCCTGGACCAGTGACGATGCCTGGGAGCGGATCGGCTCGTCGTTGCGGGGGCCCCGGGGCCGGGTGGCCGGCGTCGACCGCCACCTGGCTCCCGGAGTCGTGCTGCGCGAGGGCATCGTCGAGCTGGCCGCCGGCGCCGACCCGGCGAACGACCCGGGCATTGTCCTGCGGGCCGCGGCCGCCGCCGCCCGAGCGGCCACTTCGCTGGGCCGTCACAGCCTCGAGCGCCTCGCCGCCGAGGCCCCCGGGGACCTGAGCAGCACCTGGACGGCCGAGTCGAGGGCCGACCTCGTCACTCTCCTGGGGGCCGGCCGGGCCGCCATCGGCGTGCTGGAGGCGCTCGACCAGCTGGGCCTGCTGGTGCGGCTCATCCCGGAGTGGGCGGCCGTCCGCTGCCGCCCCCAGCGCAACGCCTACCACCGGTTCACGGTGGACCGGCACCTGTGCGAGGCCGCCGCCGGCGCCGCCCAGCACGCCGGCGAGGTCGACCGCCCCGACCTGCTCCTCGTCGGCACCTGGCTGCACGACATCGGCAAGGGTTTCACCGGCGTGCGGGGTGACGACCACACCATCGCCGGGGAGGTGGTGATCGCCGAGATCGGCGAGCGGATGGGCTTCGGCCCTGCCGACGTCGAGGTGCTGGTGGCCATGATCCGTCACCACCTCCTACTGCCCGACGTCGCCACCCGGCGGGACCTGGACGACCCGGCCACCATCGACTCCGTCGCCGGCCTCGTGGGCGACCGCCGGCTCCTGGCCCTCCTGCATTTCCTCACCGTGGCTGACAGCCAGGCGACGGGGCCGGCGGCGTGGAGCCCCTGGAAGGCCGGCCTGGTCGCCGACCTCGTGGACCGGGTCGACTGGCGGCTGTCCGGCAACGACTCGCACTCCACTCGGGAGTTTCCCGGCCCCACCCACCTGGCCGTACTCGAGCGGGCGCGGACCGGGCGCCGGCTCGTGCTCGACGCCCACCACGTGGAGGTCACCGTCGCCGCCGCCGACCGCCCGGGGCTGTTCCGCCACGTGGCCGGGGTCCTGGCCCTCCACGGCCTCGACGTGCTGGCGGCGAGAGCCTGGTCGAGCGACGACGGCTGGGCGGTCGAGCACTTCCACACCGAGCCCGCCTTCGGCAAGGAGCCCAACTGGCCGGCGGTCGAGGCCGACATCCACAAGGCCCTCGACGGTGGCGTGGCGTTCGAGGCCCGGCTGGCCGACCGGGCCCGCCAGTACGCCGGCCGCACCGGTGTGCTGGCGGCCACGCCGGCCCGCACCCAGGTCACCGTCGACACCGAGGCGTCGGCCACGGCCACCGTGGTCGAGGTGCGGGCCCCCGACCGGATCGGCACCCTCTACCGCATCACCCGTGTGCTGGCCGACCTCGGCCTCGACATCCGCTCGGCCAAGGTGTCCACCGTGGGCCACGAGGTCGTCGACGCCTTCTACGTCGTCGAGGCCGGCGGGTCCAAGGTCACCGATCCCGACCGCCTGGCCATCATCGACGGCGCCCTGCGCGCCGCCCTCTCCGGCATGGAGGTCGCCGTATGAGTGTCATCGCCTTCTGCGGCATGGGCCGGATGGGCGTGCCCATGGCCGCCCGGCTGCTGGGCGCCGGCCACCAGCTCCGGGCCTGGAACCGCACGCCGGGCAAGGCGGGGCCGCTCGTGGACGCAGGCGCCACCGAGGCAAGCACGCCGGCGGAGGCGGCCGCCGGCGCCGACTTCGTCGTCACCATGCTGGCCGATCCCGCCGCCCTCGACGCGGTGGTGATCGCCGCGGATCTGCGCCCCGGCACGACCTTGGTGGAGATGTCCACCGTCGGCCCGGACGCCGTCCGGTCGCTGGCGGGGCGTCTGGTGGTCGGCGTCGACGTGCTCGACGCCCCGGTACTGGGCAGCATCCCCCAGGCCACCGAGGGGACGCTCAAGATCTTCGCCGGCGGCGACCCTGCGGTGTTCGAGCGGTGCCGGCCGGTCCTCGAAGCCATGGGCACCCCCCGCCACCTCGGCCCGTTGGGCGCCGGGGCGGCCATGAAGCTGGTGGCCAACTCCACCCTGGGCGCGCTGATGACCGGCCTGGCCGAGGCCATGGCCCTGGCCGACGGACTCGGGCTCGACGAGGCCGCCGTCCTCGACATCCTTGTCGAGTCGCCGATCGGCGTGACGGCCAAGAGCAAGCGGGCGCTGATCGAGCGCGGCGTCTACACGCCCAACTTCACCCTCGGGCTGGCGGCCAAGGATCTGGCGCTGGTGACCGGTGCGGCGGAGGCGGCCGGCGTCGAGCTCCGGATCGCCGCCGCGGCCCGGTCGTGGTTCGAGCGCGCCGTCGAGCACGGCATGGGCGACCTCGACTATTCGGCGGTCGTTGCCGACGTACGGGGTCGCCCCGCGTCGTAGGCTCCGGCAATGGAACTGGACGAGGCCCGCTCCTTCCTCCGCGAGCACCACCGGGGCATCCTGGCCACGTTCCGCAAGGACGGCCGGCCGCAGATGTCGGCGATCTCGGTCGGGGTCGACGCCGAGGGCCGCGCCGTCATCAGCACTCGGGAAGGCGCGTACAAGACCCGCAACGTCCGCAGGGACCCGCGAGTCTCGGTCTGTGTGCTGTCGGAGGACTTCTGGAACTGGATCCAGGTCGACGGCACCGCCACCGTCGTGTCGCTCCCCGAGGCCATGGAGCCGCTGGTCGACTACTACCGCACCGTGGCCGGCGAGCACCCGGACTGGGACGAGTACCGCCAGGCCATGCAGGACCAGCAGCGGGTCATCCTCCGCATCGACATAGAGCGGGCCGGCCCCGATCATCGCCCGTGATGGAACCGCATAGTCATGGCCCGTCCCGCCCGACCGCGCCCCGATGCGCCGCCGCCGGCCGAGGGTGCCCGCCGGCGTAGCCGGCCACTCCCGATACGCCGGCCGCCGCCGCTGCGGCTGCGGGCACGGCTCCTCGCGCTCCTCGGCCCCAGCCGGGAAGTCGTCCGCCAGAGCCTGGTCAGCCTCACCCTCAACAGCAGCACCAGCCTGGTGGCCGGCGCCGTCCTCGGCAGCATCACCGACACCTTCGAGCGCCTGCCAGGCCTGCTTGTGCTCGTCCCCGCCGCCATCGGCCTGCGGGGCAATGTCTTCGCCGCCCTGGGGAACCGGCTCAGCACCGCCATCCACCTCGGCAACTTCCGAATCTCGCTGCGCCGGCAAAGCTTCATGGCCCAGAACGTCGCCGCCTCCATGGTCCTCACCCTCATGCTCTCCCTGCTGCTGGCCGTGGTGGCCAAGACGGTGGCGGTGGCCCTGGGCGTGATGAACACCATCTCCGTGCTCGACCTGGCCGTCATCTCCGTGGTGGGTGGGCTGCTGGCGTCGGTCGTCGTCCTCGGGGCGACGATCCTTCTCGCCGCCGGCTCCACCCGCTACGGCTGGGACCTCGACAACCTCACCGCCCCCCTCGTCTCCACCCTCGGCGACGTGCTCACCCTGCCCGCGCTGTGGCTGGCCAGCCTGCTTCTCGACATCGAGCTGCTGGCCAACACCGTCGGCGTCGTGGTCGCCGGCGCCGTCCTCGTGCTCTTCGCCGCCGCCTGGCGATCGAAGCAGGAGGTCCTGCGCCGGGTGCTGCGGGAGTCGATGCCGATCCTGTTCGCCGCCGCCTGCCTGAGCACCATGGCCGGCATCGCCATCGAGAAGCGGCTGGGGACATTCACGGCCTTCCCGGCGCTGCTCATCCTGTTCCCGGCGTTCATCAGCAGCGCCGGCGCCCTCGGCGGGATCCTGTCCAGCCGGCTGTCGACCAAGCTCCACCTCGGCCTCATGGCGCCGGCGTCGTTCCCCAACCGCGACGCCCGGGCCGACGGCGCCCTCATCCTCGCTCTCGGCGTGCCCATCTACCTGTTCAACGCCATCGGGGCGCATTTCGTCGGCCAGGCCCTGGGCCAGGCCAGTCCCGGGCTCCTCGACATGGTCCTCGTGTCGCTCGTCGGGGGGGTGTTCGCCGTCCTGTTCGTGGTCGCCGTCGCCTATTACGGCACCATCGCCGCCGTCCGCTTCGGGGCCGACCCCGACACCTACGGGGTCCCCCTCGTCACCTCGTCGGTCGACTTCGTGGGTGCCGTCGCCCTCATCGTCGTGATCGTCGGCGTCGGCATCGCGTAGGCGTCCGGGCGCCAGCTGGGCGCCGCTGAGGCGCCCACCGACGGGTCGGCCCGAAGGGCTTCGACCCTTCGGAACAGCGATGAGCCGGGCCGAAGGCCCGTCGACGCAGTTGTCGGTGGGCGTCGAAGACGCCCGCCTGTAGGCTGGGAGGCCTAGGTGGACGACAAACCTCGAAATCTCAAGGAAATGCTCTCCGAGGCGAAGGACACCTCGGAGCTCATGATCGACCTGGGCTACGCGGCGGTCTACTTCAGCGACGTCGCCATGGCCGAGGAGGTTTACGAGCTCGAGTCCCGCCTCTCGGACCTCGTGCACGAGATGCGGGCCGTCTGCGTGCTGGCGGCCCGCTCGCCGCGCGACGCCGACGCCATGGCCTCGGTGCTCCAGGTGGTCGGCGCCATCGAGCGCCTGGGCAACGCCGCCGTCGACATCGGCCGTATCGTCACCCACCGCCTGGGCATCCCCCGCGCGCTGGTCGCCGACCTGTCGGCCGCCGAGGAGATCTCCCACCGGGTGCGAATCCGGGACGACTCGCAGATGGCCCACCGGTCCCTTTCGGACCTGGAGCTGCCGGTCGAGGTCGGGATGCGGGTGGTGGCCATCCGCCGCAACCGGGACTGGATCAAAGACGTGGAGGGCGACCTCGTCCTCCTCCCTGGCGACGTGCTCTTCCTCCAGGGCGCGGCCGCCGGCATCGCCGAGCTGCGCTCGCTCGCCGGGGCGCCGGCGTGGGAGCCGCCCCAGGCCGCCGAGGAGGCGGCCGTATCCGACCTGGACCGGGCCATCGACGTGCTCGTCGAGATGAAGAACATCTCGGAGGTTGCCGTCGGCCTGGCCTACTCCGCCCTCGTCCTGCGGGACCAGGGCCTGGCCGCCGAGGTCAACCATCTCGAGGACCGCCTGGACGAGATGAAGGAGCGCCTGGAGCTGTGGGTCCTCCGGGGGGCTCAGGAACACCTCGACCCGTCGGCCCTGCGCGGCCTGCTGCACCTGGCCCAGGCGGCCGAGGAGATCGGCGACGCCGCCCAGCAGCTGGTGTGGCTGATCGAGGTGGGGGAGGAGCTCCACCCCATCCTGGCCATCGCCCTGGGCCACGCCGACGAAGTGGTCGTGCGGGTCCCCGTGGGCGATGGCGCCCCGGCCGACGGCCGGTCCCTCCAGAGCCTGTGCATGGAGACCGAGACCGGCTTCTACCTGCTGGCCATCCGCCGGGGCGGCCGCTACCTGTACCGGCCCCGGGCGTCGGTGGTGCTCCGGGCCGGCGACGACCTCATCGCCACCGGCCCCGACGAGGGCCACGCCCTCCTCGCCGAGTTGTGCGGCTACGTTCTCATCGAGGACGAGGACACCGGAGAAGACCAGCTCGTACCGGCAGGTAGCTACCGGTAAGAGAAGGCACCGCCAGGGGCGGCCGCTGGCCACCGGCGCCGCCAAAGGCGGCCCCCATGGCTGGCGGCAGAAATGGCTCTGCAGTGCGGAGCCCGGCCGGCTCCGCCGGCCGGGTGAAGCGCAGCTGCCTCGCCGGAACGGAGCGAAGCGGAGTGACGGCGATCAGAGCCAGTCCCTCGCTTTGAACCACAGGTAGCCCGAGATGGTGATGAAGGCCATGAGGGTGAGGGCCCACCAGAAGCCCCACCGCCAGGTCAGCTCGGGCATGTGAGTGAAGTTCATGCCGTAGACGCCGGTGACCAGGGTCGACCCCAGCAGGATGGCGCCCCACGAGGTCATCCGCTTCATCACCCGGTTCATCCGGTTCGACATGATCGCCAGGTGGGCGTCGACTGCGTTCCCCATCAGTTCCCGGTGGTTGTCGACCATGTCGATGGCCCGCAGGATGTGGTCGAAGACGTCCTGGAGGTGGACGATGGCGTTCTCGTCGACCCACTCCACCTCGCGCCGCAGCAGCGCGGCGAGCACGTCCCGAGTCGGCATCGCCAGCCGGCGGTAGATGATGAGCCGCCGGCGGACTTCATAGAGCTCCTGCTGGACCTGCCGCTCGTCGATCGGCCCGTCGCTGAAGATGCAGTCCTCGAGGGCCTCCAGCTCGTCCTCGACCTCGTCGTTGCGGCTGAAGTAACCGTCGACGATCTCGTCGAGAATGACGTAGAGCAGGAAGCCGACCGTGGAGTGCTCGGCCCGGATGCGCTCGAATCGCTTCCGGGCGCGGTCGAGGAACGACGGGTCGTCGTCGGCGTCGTCCTCACGGACCGTGATCAACCACGTCGGCCCGATGAATATGTCGACCTCTTTGCGTTCCGCCGTGTAGGCGACGATGAACGCGTGGTCGGGATAGTGCTCCAGCTTGGGTCGCTGGTGGCGTTCCCTGACGTCCTCCATGGCCAGCGGGTGGAGCGAGAACTCCTCCTGCACCATGGTTAGCTCCGGCTCGCCGGGCGAGGCCATGTCGACCCACACGAGCTGGTCGAAGTTCAGGATCTCCTCGGAGATGTCCTGTGGGTCGATCAGCCGGCCGACGCCTTCCGGGTAGCACCGGGCGGTGATCACGCCGGCGCCATTCTCACCACCCGCCGTACCTGTGCCTGGCGGTCCGCGACCGTGCCCGTGAGCGCCTCGTAGGCCACGTCGTGGCCCTTCAGGAGGTCGGTGATGCGCCCGTCGATGTCCGCCTGGAATTTCGTGTCGTCCGGCCGGAGCCCGTCGAGCACGATCGGGAACTCCACGGGCAGGTAAAAGACGTGGTCGTAGCGTGCCCGGAGATCCATGGTGGCGATCTCTCGCGACTCGTACCAGAGGTGGTTCTCCTTGCGGTCACCGTCCTGGTTCTCCATCACCCAGTCGGCGTAGGCGAGCACGTCGTAGATGGACCGGTCGGCCACGAACTCCTCGTGCGTCGCCTCCGCGCGCCACTGCTTCAGGAAGATGAGCGTCTCGGTCTCCGCCGTCGCGCTCTGGTCGAGGGGGAAGCCGAGCTGGACGACCTCGCGGGCGACCTCGGGCAGGAGGGGGTAGTCCCACTCCCGGGCGAAGAGGTTGGCCAGGGTGGTCTTCCCCGTTGAGAACGAACCGACGAATGCGATCTTCATGCCGACAGTGTGACCCAGCCGCTGGGGCTAGTCCGCCTTGAGTTCCGGCGGGTACAGGTAGTAGTTGGCGGCGGATGCCGCCGTCGCGCCCTCGTGGACCGCGGTCGTGATCTGGTGGCCGTGGATGCGGGTGACGTCGCCGGCCGCGTACACGCCGGGGACGTTGGTCCGCTGCTCGATGTCGGTGTCGATGTAGCCGTTGGTGAACAGGCTGACGCCGAGGTCCTTGGCCAGCTGCACCTCCGGCGTGGCGCCCTGGGTGCAGAAGAGGGCGTCAAGCTCGATCTCGAGGCCGTTCTGGGTGAGGACCGAGTGGAACTGGCCATCGGTGCCCACCGCCCGCTCGATCTTGTCGTGGATCACCGGGATACCGAACTTCTTCAGCCGGTCCATGTACTTCGGCTCGATCTCGTTCCTGTGGCTGTTGGTCAGTACGGTAAGTCGGTTGGAGAACCGGCTGAGCTGGACCGCCTCGCCGGCGGCGCCGTTGGTGTGGCCGATCACGAGGATGTTCTTGCCCTTGCTGGAGTAGCCGTCGCAGGTGATGCACCAGAACATGCTGGTGCCGACGTAGGACTCCCACCCGTGGAAATGGGGGTAGTGGTCGAGCACGCCGGTGCAGATGATGACCACCTTGGCGGTGTAGGAGCCGAACTGGCCCTCGGCGACGAAGTTCTCGCCGTCACGGCGCATGTCGATCACCTTGTG
Source organism: uncultured Acidimicrobiia bacterium (assembly GCA_963768975.1). Taxonomy (GTDB): domain Bacteria; phylum Actinomycetota; class Acidimicrobiia; order Acidimicrobiales; family AC-14; genus CADCTB01. Next base: position 34,035 of record CAVYKB010000019.1, read on the forward strand.
GTGCTCGAAGTCGACCTGGGGGTATTCGGCCAGCTGGGCCCGGCCGAGCTCCCGCAGCTTGGCCGCCGGCACGCCGCCGGGGAAGCCGAGGTAGTTGTGGTTGATCTGGTGGTGGGTGGAGCGGCCGTGGCCGGCGTCGAAGAGGACGACGGTGCGGTCGTAGCGGGCCAGGTAGATGGCGGCGCTGAGGCCGGCGGGCCCGCCGCCCACGATGATCGCGTCGGTTGTCCGGTTGACCATGGGTGAGGCTGGACTCAGGCCGGGATCTCGGACTCGTCGTCGACCCGGCAAAAGTCGCCGCCGACGGCTTCGGCGTCGCCGATCTCGACGAACGATGCGGCGACATCCGCGCAGGCACCGACGACGTACACGTCGGTCCCCATCGGCACCTTGGAGCGGAAGAACAACATCTCGTTCATGCCCTGCCGGGAGATGGACTCCACCTCCTTGAGTACGAGCACGACCTGCCGTGGCTGGGAGGCGATGACCCGCTCGAGGTCGCGGCGCAACTTGATCACTTCGTCGGGGTCCAGCTTGCCCCGCATCACGATTCGCGCCTTGCCGTTCTCGACGCTGTACTGGGAGTCGAACTTGTCGGTGGCCGACATGATCCGCACTCTTACCCGGCACTCCTCGCCCGGCGGGAGCTTGACCGTGAGGGCATCGGCGTCGAAGTCGGCGTAGGGCACGTCGTTGACCCAGACGGAGGCGAGCCGCACACTGCCGGGAGGCAACAGGTCGGGCGAGACCCGCAGGACGCCGTCGGGGAAGCTGGCCGCCTTGGGCTTGAAGTGCAGTTCAAGGTCCTCCTCGTTCACGAGCAGGTTGCTGTACACCGCCGCCAGGTAGCAGAGCTCCATGGAGTGGTAGCCCGACATGGAGTGGCTGCCCTTGAGCCGCTCGTTGCCAACCAGGAAGGGGATGCCGTTGGCCAGCACGTTGAAATAGATGCCCCCCTCGTCGTGGTCGAGGAAGTGGGCGTTGTAGAACGCGGCCGACTCGCGCCCCAGGCGGGCGTGCTCGGCGTGGCCCAGGGAGCCGGCGAGGATGTAATAGGCGAGGATGGCCTGCTCCTGCTGCCACCAGGCCTTTCGGTCGTGCCAGACGAAGCGATGCCACTTCTGGTCACCCTCGAGCCGGCGCTCGACGACGTCGTACCAGCCGCCCCGCTGCTGGTCGCTGCCCACCGAGGGCATGGTGTCGGCGATCTTGTTGGCCAGCGCCACATATTCGTCGTTGGGCCGCAAGTGGTGGATGCGCATGAGGTTCCAGGCGATCTTCAGGTTGTGCCCGACCACGGCGCTGTCCTGCTGCCAGCCCCACTTGCGGTCGTGGCTCCAGTCCTCGTGGAACCGCTCCTGGACGAACGGGCTGTGCACATCGTCGGGGAAGTGGACGGCGATGGTGTCGCCGGTCTGGACGAGGAAGTCCTCCAGGTCCTTGCGGCCCGTGGCGATCACCGCGTTGATCAGGTAGGCCGGGGCGTGGTCGCCGACGGAGTTCCAGTTCTTGCGGGACCGGTTCGAGCGCAGGGCGTCCGAGCGGGGGTCGAGGTTGATCGGGTCCAGGTGGGAGAAATAACCGCCCTTGTCGGGGTCCTTGTAGAAGCGGTCGAAGAGGGTGATGGTCTTCTCGATGTCGCTGAGGATTCGCGGGTCGCCGGTGATGCGATAGGTCTGGGTGGGGCCGGCGAGGGCGTAGATCTGCTCGTACATCGGGATGGCGTCGTAGTCGTCACCGAACTCGGAGGTGAAGATCTTGCGCTGGCTGTTCCCCGATACGTCGATGCCGTGGTACCAGAACACGATGCCTTCGGCGTCGTTCGTCGCCCGCATGTGCTCTCGCAGGTACTCGGTGCCGCTCTCGGCCGCCTGGAGAAACCGGTCTTCACCCGTGAGGAGGTAGGCCGTCGCCAGGCCATAGACCAGCCGGGAGATGGTGTCGGTCTCCTGCCGGAAGTCGGGGGCGATGTAGTCGGGCGTGTGGGTGCCCGACAGCGAGAGCTTCGTGCGGTAGTTGCGCCAGTCGTAATTGCCGTCCGGGAACTGACCCCGAAGGTAGAAGTCGCCGATGAAGCGGGCCTGGTCCACCCACCACCGGGGCTGCTCGAAGATGAGCTCCTTGCCACGGATGGCCGGAAAGATGATCGACTTCACCTCGAAGCGCAGGCCCTCGCCCTCGCCCGGGTAGAAGATTCCGTAGGCGAAGATGTAGCGCTCGGGCACGAGCATGTCGCGCATCTGCCCGGTCGTGTCCAGGTACGCCTCGCCGAAGTTCCGCATGGCCTGGGAGTACGTGTTCTTGGTGAAATAGGCCCGAAACTCGCGCCCGTCGCTGGTTCGGAGACCGAACGAGTCAGTGTCGTCGTCATAGCTCGTGACGTAGCCGGCGATGGTGTCGGAGAACGTGAAGTCGACGTTGGCGGTCATGAGCTGACCTTTCCTCCTACTTGAGAGACGAGCACGACCGCGCTGCGGCCGAAGACGTGGAAACTGTTGCCATGCACCGGGACCTCGGCCCCGGGCTCTGCGATGTCGTCGGGTGAGGCCCTGCCCGTATCGACGGCGATTGCCCAGCCTTGGCCTTCGATCTGGGGCAGATCGAAGTCGAGCCCGAGGTCGTACATGTTGAGCATGACGTGGAGGTCGGCGCCGCCGCCCCTGCCGGCGATGGTGAACGACAGCACCCGGCACATCGGGTCGGTCCACCCCGGTTCGTTCAGGCGGGACCCGTGCCAGGCGATGTCGGGAAGGCCCCGGTCGTTCACCGCACCCGTGTAGAACTCGTCGTGGCGGAAGACGGTCTGGCGCTTCCTGAAACCCACGATTGCGCCGAAGAAGCGGACCATCTCGGCGTTCTTCTCGGTGAGGGACCAGTCGTACCAGCTGATCTCGTTGTCCTGGCAGTAGGCGTTGTTGTTGCCCAGCTGGGTGCGGCGGAACTCGTCGCCGCCGAGCAGCATCGGCGTTCCCTTGCTGACCATGAGGATCACCGCCGCGTTCTTGATCTGGCGGCAGCGCAGCTCCTCGATCTCGGGGTCGTCGCTCGGCCCTTCAACCCCGCAGTTCCAGCTCCGGTTGTCGTCCGACCCGTCGCGGTTCTGCTCGCCGTTCGCCTCGTTGTGCTTGCTGTTGTAGCTGACCAAGTCGTTCAGCGTGAACCCGTCGTGGCAGGTGATGAAGTTGATGCTGTTGCTGGGTCGCTCGCCCTGTGGGCCGAAGAGATCCTCACTGCCGCCGATGCGAGTGGCGACGGTGGCGATGATGCCCGGCTCGCCGCGGATGAACCGGCGGATGTCGTCCCGGTACGGTCCGTTCCATTCAGCCCAGCGCTCGCCGGGGAACCGCCCGACCTGGTACAGGCCGCCGGCGTCCCACGCCTCGGCGATCACCTTGGTTTCCGAGAGGATTCTGGAGAGCTCGATGTTCCACAGCACCGGCGGCGTTTCCATGGGCGCGCCCCCGGGGCCCCTGGAAAGCACGGATCCGAGGTCGAAGCGGAAGCCGTCAACGTGACACTGCGTGACCCAGAACTCGAGGGACTCGATGATGTACTTGGTCACCAGCGGGTGGTTGGCGTTGATGGTGTTCCCGCAGCCGGAGTAGTCCATGTAGTACTGCCGGTCATGGGGGACGAGGTGGTAGTACGCCTCGTTGGCCAGGCCACGGAAGCTGATCGTCGGCCCGTTCTGGTTGCCCTCGCTGGTGTGGTTGTAGACCACGTCGAGGATCACCTCGATGCCCGCCGCATGCAGCGCCTTGACCATGTCCCGGAACTCGGCGAGGTGCTCGCCCTCCTCCGGCTCCATGCAGTACGACGACTGCGGTGCAAAGTACCCGTAGGGGTCATAGCCCCAGAAGTTGTGCAGGGGCGTGCCGTCGGGGGCGCGACGCAGAACCTGGGTGTCGTCGAAGTCGTAGATGGGGAGCAGCTCGACCGCGGTGATCCCGAGGCTCTGGAGGTAGGGGATCTTCTCGATAACGCCGGCGAAGGTACCCGGGTGCTTCACTCCGGCGGTCGCGGACTGCGTGAACCCCCGCACGTGCATCTCGTAGATGATCGTCTCGGCGATCGGCGTGTCGGGGAACTCGTCGCCCTCCCAGTCGTAGTCGTCGGGGTCGAGGACGACGCTGCGCATCGACGAGGTCACGTTGTCCTGGGGGCCGACGGCCTGGCCTCGGTCCCACAACGAGTTGACGTTGCCAAGGGAGTAGGGGTCGATCAGGACCTTGTTCGGGTTGAACCGGCAACCGCTGCGGCTCGTGTCCTTCGGACCGTCCATCCGGTAGGCGTAGACCTGGCCGGCGCCGATGCCGCTCACGTGGATGTGCCAGAAGTGGAAGCTGTGGTTCACCTCGGGATCGAGGTCGATGACGTGGGCAGGGAACGGCTCGTCATGGTCGGCGAAGAGCAGGAGCTGGACCGACGTGGCGTACTCGGAGAAGATCGAGAAGTTCACGCCGCCGTTCATCACCGTGGCACCTAACGGCTGGGCACGGCCCGCTGCGATCACCAGCTGGTCTGCCATCTGCGTCTTCCCCTCACGCGTCGTTGGGGGGGCCAGCGAGAACGCCAGCCCGCCGCTCTCTACCGTCGCCATCCGACGATAACACCGCTTTCCGGCAGAGACGCCGGGTGTAGCGAAATTCGGGAACCGTTGGGGAAGAGCCGCTTTCGGTAGTCTCGGGACGCCGAAGCCCGGCGGTCGCGCCGGCTCGATCGGGAGGCGATCCGTGATCCTCGTCATTGGCGCGAACGGCAAGGTCGGGGGCAGGGCGCTCCGGCGGTTGGTCGACAAGGATCTCGAGGTGCGGGCGTTCGTCCGCGACCGGGCGAAGGTCGATGCGCTCGGCCTTGGGGTCGACGCCGTCGAAGGTGACCTCGACCACGCCGACACGATCCCGCCGGCGATGGCCGGAGTCGACAAGGCGCTGGTCGTCTCTGCCGGCTGGGATATCCCCACCGAGGACGCCAACGCCATCGCTGCGGCCGAGCAGGCCGGGGTCAGGGAGCTCGTGCTCCTTTCCTCCCTTGGCGTTGAGGCCGGCGTGGCGTCGGGCCCCTTCCATGCCCCCGGCGAGGCCACCCTGCGGAGCTCCACCCTGTCCTGGACGATCCTCCGGCCTGGGTTCTTCATGGCCAACGCTCTGATGTGGCGGGACACCGTGGTCGGCCAGGGAGTCGTCTACGAGCCGACGGGCACCGGGCGCCATGCGTTGGTCCACCCTTCCGACGTCGGCGACGTCGCCGCCGAGATCCTGGCCGGCGAGGGCCACGATGGGCGCATCTACGAGCTGACCGGACCGGAGGCTGTCAGCAGCGCCGACTGCGCCGCGGCCCTTTCGGCGGTGCTCGGGCGGGACGTCCGCCACGTCGACGTCCCGGAGGAGGCCTTCCTCGGTGGCCTGGCCCAGGCTGGCGTGCCGGAACCGGTGGCAGAGAACCTGGCCCGGTACTACGCCATGGTCAAGGCCGGCGACTTCGCCATGGTCTCGCCCGACGTGGAGGACATCCTCGGCCGGCCGGCTCGCACGTTCCGGGAGTGGGCTGCGGAGAACGCCGGCGCCTTCTCGGACACTCGGGGGGCGCTGCCCCCCGAGAACCCCCCGAAGTCAACGGCCGCGGGTTAGGCCTCCGTCGCGGCGGCCGCCGGCGCGGTGCCCTTGGCCTCGTCCGGCTCGGGCTTCGTCGTCGCAGCCTTGGGCTTTGCCACCCAGACGTGCCTGCGGTACATGATGATCGAGGCGGCCAGGACCCAGAGCAGGAAGATGACCGCCGAGGGGATGAACATCCCGTAGTACACGGGGTCGGAGAAGTCGTCGTAATAGGTGGCCAGGGCCGCGCTCAGCCCCAGGGTGCCGCCGAGCAGCGTGAACGCCGCCAGCCACCCCGGGTACTCCTTGGACAGAGCGAAGGTCAACCCGTACAACAGCGACGTCAGCCCGAAGTAGAAGAACAGGACCAGAATGAAGATGCCGGTGGCCACGCCGGCGACGCCGCCGGCGACCAGCACGGCGGTGCCCTGGTCGGCCGTAGGGGCGGAGGTCCAGATGTCCTTGGCCACCTCGAAGCCCAGGCCGTCGACCCCCTGGCCGAGGATGCCGAACATCGTCCCGATGACCCCGACCCAGAAGGCGCACGTCGCCCACGACGACGCCTTCTCCTCCGAGATCGAGCGCGAGATGGCGGCCAGGCCGAGGAGGATGACGATGAGCACGAACATCAGCCCCATGTGCAGGAACAGCCATGGCCCGAAGTCGCGGACGACCTCAAGCACGCCGACTGCGTCGCCCGGGGGCAGATGGGGGTGGGTGACGACGAACGGGAAGGCGACGATTGCCCCCCAGATCCCGGCCATGGACCCCATCTTGAACAGCCGGCGGTCGGTGATCGACGGGCGGCGGTCGCCGTATGCCTCAGGTGGTCCCGGCCGTTCCTGTACGGGGCGGGCTTCGTCGGACACTGCATTGCCCTTTCTCCGACTGGTGCTTCCAAGTCAGCTTGCACGCCTCCCCGCCCAACTGTCAACGCGCCGCGTGCAAATGCCTCCCGTCGGTGGTATCACTGCCGATGGTCCTTCGAGGGGGTGGCGCTCACGGGGATGAAGGTTCAACATGCACCTGAAGAACAGTGGGACCCGTAGATGCGGAACCAAAGAGGGCAGTGCCCACTCAGAGGCCGCGCGGACATCTAGCGAGGAGCTTCCAGAATGACCCACCTCACGCCCGAGCACGTCGGCAACGCCTACAAGGTCCTGGCCGCCGGCGACGAATCTCTCATCGCCGATTACTGGGACGAGGACATGGTGTGGCTAGTGCCCGGCCACAACCAGCTGTCCGGCTGGAAGTACGGCCGCAAGGGCTTCCTGGACTTCATGGCCAAGGTCGGCGCGCTGAGCGGCGGCAGCTTCAACATGTCGGTCATCACGATCATGGTGAACGACGACTACTCCTGCGACGTCACCAACAACCAGGGGACCCGGGCCAACGATCCCAGCAAGAAGCTGAACATCGACGTGGCCCACGTCCTGCGTTGGCGGGACGGCAAGGTCATCGCCGGCAAGGGCGGCATCTTCGGCGACGGTACCGCGCAGTACGACGAGTTCTGGTCCTAGAGAGGAGCCCGGAATGCCCATCATCACCATCCAGACCATCAAAGGCGTGGTCCTCACGAGCGACGAGCAGAAGCGCGACCTGCTCAAGAAGATGACGGACACCTTCATCAGCGTCGTGGGCGAGCTGGCTCGCCCCTACACCTACTGCCTCATCCAGGAGACCCCGCTCTACGAGTGGTCGCTGGCCGGCGTCCCACTGCCTGACCTGCCCTTCCTGTACGGGCCGGAGTACGCGGCGATGCACGCCAACGCCAACGCGGTCATGCGGGCCTACGTGGAGTCCCAGGGCGGTGGCGGCGACGCCGCGGCGTCGGCCGACCCCGACCCCGCCGGCGGCAGCGACCAAGCCAGCCAGGCGGCCCAGGCCCAGTGGGCCGGCGGGTCCTGAAGAGCGGTGAGCGACCCACAGGAAGCAAAAGCGGTTATCCGCCGGTGGAATGACGAGGGCTGGTCCGGCGGGAACTACGACCTGGCCCACGAGATCATCGCCCCGGTGATGACCGTCCACGGCGCCGGCGGACAGGCCGTCGGCATGGGCCCCGATGGCCTCATCGACCTCATCAAGACGTGGCGGACGGCGTTCCCCGACGGGAAGATGACGGTCGACGACATCATCGTCGAAGGTGACCTTGTCGGCATCCGCAACACGTGGCACGGCACCCAGACCGAGTCGTTCTACGGCATCCCTCCGAGCGGCAAGCAGGTCCACGTCACCTCAGTCGGCCTGGACAGGGTGAAGGACGGCCAGGTCGTGGAGGGCTGGGGCGAGCTCGACATGGTCGGCATGATGCAGCAGCTCGGTGCAATGCCCGTCGTCGGGCCCGGCAATTTTGCCACCGGACGGTCGACGGAGTGGGGCCCAGAGGTGGGCACTGCCCGAGCCGACGGCGCCGGCCCATCGCCCGACCAGTTCCGGGCGTTGGCAGTCAAGTTCGTGGAGGGGCTCGGCCGGCCCGACGAGGCCACCCTTGCCGACCTGGTCGATCAGGGCGGGTTCGTCGACCACAACCCGGTGTGGGGTACAGAAGACTGGGCCGGCGTCATCGCCGGCGCCCACGCTCTGCGCGCCGGCTTCCCCGACCTCCAGGTCAGCCTGGACACGGCGAACGTCGTGGTCGAGGGCAACCAGGTGGTGGCTCATTCCCTGCTCACCGGCACCCACAGCGGTGAGTTCCTCGGCGTGGCGCCCACGGGCAAGACCGTCACCTGGAGCCACACGGACTTCTTGCGCTTCGCGGGCACCAAGGTCGTCGAGCGTTGGGTGTCGGCGGACACCCTCACCCTGTTCCAGCAGATCGGTCTGCTTCCCGGCGGCGGATGATCGAGAAAGGCTGACACCATGTCCGTAGAGGAAGACAACAAGGCCCGGTACCGAGCCTTCGTCGACGAGATCAACAAGGGGAACATCGACGGCGTCGACGAGTTCTTCGCGCCCGACTACGAGGAGCACAGCGCCCCGCCCGGCGCGCCGCCGGGAATCGACACCATCAAGATGGTGTTCCGCATGTTCCGGACTGCGTTCCCCGACGTGGTCTTCAACATCACCGACCTGGTGGCGGAGGGCGACAAGCTGTGCACCTACGTGATCGGCGAGGGAACCCACGAGGGACCGTTCATGGGCGTGCAGCCGACGGGCAAGCGGTGCCACTGGGCCGCCTTCGGCATCAATCGGTACGTCGACGGCAGGATCAAGGAGCACTGGGGCCTGCCCGACCTCATGGGCCTCATGACCCAGCTGGGCGCCATCCCGCCGCCCCCCGGACCAGGCGGCCACTGACCTCACCCGTTCTGGTTGCAGTTACCCGCGCATACGACGGGTAACTGCAACCAGTTCGGTCAGTTAGCCGCCGACGCCGAGCTGCTGCATCATCCCCAGCATGTCGACGTCGTACCAGCTCTCCACGACCTTGCCGTCGGCGACGCGCAGGATGCCCATCTCGGTGAACTTCACCGTCTTGCCCGTGGGCGGGATGCCGAACAGGTCGCCCTGGTGGGTGCCGCCCTGGCTGAAGCGGGCCGCCACCCGGTCAGGTTCGGCCACCAGGTGGTCGATCGTCATCCAGTAGTCGGGGAAGGCGTTGCGGAACATGGTGGCGATGATCTTCACGCCCTCGGCCCCGGGTGGCAGTGTCGGTGCGCTCGGGCTGGTGTGCTGGGGGTGGAAAATCTCCTCGGCCACGTCGAGGTTGCCCTTGTTCCACACCTCGTCGATGAAGCGCTCCATGAGGGCCCGGTTCTCATCCGCGGTCGACGGTGCGCCGGTGATGTGCGGACCGGGAGGGATCGTTGACGGGTCGGGCCCTGGTGGCGCCGGCACCACGCCCATCTGCTGCATGAGGCTCATCATGTCGATGTTGACCCAGCCCTCGACGACCTTGAGATCCCGCAGGCGGAACAGCCGGGTGCCGGTCCAGTGCACCTTCTTGCCGGTACCGGGAATGCCGAAGAACTCGCCCTCGTGGGTGCCGGAGATGACGCCGCGTCCGAAGACCATGTCACCCTCGGCGATCACGTCGTCGAAGATGAACCTGAGGTCGGGGAACGGCGTGTTGAACATCGTGTACGCCTTCTTGAGCCCATCGAGTCCCGGCTCCTGGCCAGGGACCGGGTCGTGCTCGACGTAGTCCGGGTACACGAGCTCGTCGAGCACGTCGAGCTCGTTCTGGTTCGTGGCTTCCACGTACCGGGCGATGACCGCCTTATTGGCGATCTCGGTGGCCTTCTTCGACGCGTAGATGCGGTCGAGCAGGTTGGCCTTCCAGTTCAGGTCTTCGTCAGCGGACATCTTCCTCCTGTCGATGGGCGCGCCGCAGCGGGCGCGCCGGAGCGCGCCCGCCGGCGATGATTGTGGAATCAGGCCAGCCGGTCGGGGAGCGGCTTGAGCGGGTTGGCCTGCCAGAAGTAGTCGTCGACGCCGTGCTGGTCGGCGGTGTACACCTGCACCTCGGCGATCTTGCCGTCGGCGATGGTGTAGACGCTGCAGGTCGGGAAGATGTAGTCGCGGCCGTTCACCGTACCGTGGCCGGTGTGCTTCTCGACGACCATCGTGTCGCCGATGGTGCCGAACGACACGTTGTCGACGTTGACGCCGGTGGCGATCAGGGCACCGAAGAACGCGATGACCTCGTCGGCTCCCTCCTTGGCGCCGGAGAGCGGGTGGTGGCCGGGGAGCCGCCAGACGATGTCGGGGGCGAAGACGTCGGTCTTGAGCGTCTCCATGTCACCCCTGCCGAAGCACTCGTACATCTTGTCGACGACTGCCATCGAATCTGCCATGTCTCCTCCAAGGCTTGACGGGCGATCGAAAGGACGGCGACCTGCGCCGCCATCCTCACGTTCGGATTGTACGCCTCGTGCCGACGAACGCCTAGGCGTTCGAGAGCACGTACGTCGCGTATTGGCGAACCGTTGTCATTTGTACGGGGAAGGTGGCGAGGGTGTCGTCCATGGGGATGACATCGCCCCGGGCGAAGTCGACCATGATCGCGTTGATCGACTTCGAGATGGGCTCGTCGGCCCCTTCCCACGAGCCCACGAGGGCTTCCTCCGGGACGTGCTGCATCTCGAACGGCTGGCCCTTCACCTCCTCGAAGGTGGCGACCAGCTGGTGCAGCGTGACCGGCTCGGGGCCACCGAACTCGATGACCGTGTTCGACGCCTGCGGGTGCTCCAGGCTCAGGGCGCACATGCTGGCCACGTCGTCCATCGACACCAGGCTGAGCGGGTTCTCGCCGGATCCGTAGACGACGGCCTTGGCGTTGGCGTAGTCGAAGCCGACGAGCGGCGCGACCATCACTTCCATCAGGAACCCGCAGCGCAGGATCGTGTAGTCGAGCCCGCTGCTCTGGAGGTGCTGCTCGACCTCGCGCTTGGCTGCGGTCACCGGACTGTCGGTGGTCATGTTCGACGAGAAGGAGATGTAGACGAACTTGGCGACGCCGGCGGCCTTGGCCGCGTCGATCAGGCTCTTCTGCCCGTCGAGGTCGACGGACTGGATGTTGTCGCCGGCCTGGCGTGAGAGCGACGCCGACGCGGTCGAGATGACGGCGGCGCGGCCCTGGCACGCCCGCTGCAGGGTGGTGGGGTCCTTGAGATCACCCTCGATAAGCTCGACGCCGGCCGCCTTCAAGGAGCCGACCTTGGCGTCGTCGCCGGCGTTGCGCACCATGGCGGCCACCGCCTTGCCCTGCGCCGCCAGCTCCTTGCAGACCCGGCTCCCGAGGAGCCCCGTGGCCCCCACGACCAGTGCACTCATATCTGCCCCAATTGCTTCATCAGGCCGAACGTATCCCAATTGACCCATCCCTCGACGATCTTGCCGTCGGCCAGCCGGAAGATGCGGATGCCGGTGAACCGCACGGGCTTGCCCGTCGGCGGGATGCCCATCAGGTCACCGTCGTGAGTGCCCGAGCCCGTCCACCGGGTGACGACCTTGTCGCCACCGACGATGACGTCGTCCAGGGCGATGTGGGCATCGGACATCGCCGCGTGGTACATCCGCAGGAAGTTCTTCATGCCCTCGGTGCCACGGACCGGCTCCGGGTTTGGCGCGTCGTGGCCGACGTAATCTTCGGAGAAGAGCTCATCGATGACTTCGAGGTTGCCGCCGTTCCACGCCTTGTCCGTGAACCGGTCGACGATCTCACGGATCTCTTCTTCCGTCATCGGGCTGCCGCCCGATGAATGTTGGCCGAGCGGCCTCCCGGGCCGCTCATGACCCTGCCGGGGGGTACACGCCGGTGAAGTGGTGGGAGATCTTGCCGTCGCGGAGCACCCAGGCGTCGAAGACCTTGGCCTGCCCGAAGTTGGTGTTGACAGTGGCCTCGAAGAACAGGCTGTCGTCGGTCTCCACGAACTTGTCGGTGGACACGACCTCGAGCTTGCCCAGCATCTCCAGGTAGCCCTTGAAGTACTCCTTCAGCGCGGCGTTGCCGTGGATCTGGTTGTCGAACGACACCAACGTGGCGTCGGCGGTGTACTGGTTGTCGATCAATCCCTCGACGTCGCCGGCCACCAGGTAGCTAATCTGCGCCTCGTAGAACTCGCGCTTGCCCGCCATGCAGGGCCTCCTCTTCCGCGGGAGCGCGGATCGTACCGCGCGTCATGAGATCTAGGCTCCACGAATGCACAAGAACGAAGAGAACTTCCGCGCTGCGCTGGACCTTTTCAACAAGCGGGAGTACGAGGCGGCGGCGCAGTACTTCTCCGAAGATCTGGTCTGGCACTACCCGTGCCGCAACCCGCTGCAGGGCACCTATCACGGGCGCGAGGGGCTCATCGACTTCTTCACCCGCCTCTACGACATGAGCAGCGGCGCGGTGAAGGCCGACACTCTGTGGATCCTCGCCGACGACGAGCACGTCGTGCGGGCGGCCCGCATCCACTTCGAGCCCGGCGGCAAGCTCGTCGAGTGGTTCGGCGCCAGCGTGTGCGACGTCCGTCCCGACGGCCTCATCAACGAGGCATGGATCTACGAGGACGACGTCGAGGTGTCGAAGATCTTCGCAGCCATGGGCCACGGCTGAGTGATCCTGGTTGCAGTTACCCGCGCATACGACAGGTAAGTGCAACCAGAACGATCAGTCGGGGAGCGCCGGCGGGGAGTCCTCGTCGATGTAGCCCTGGTTCAGCTCGACGATGTTGCCTTCCGGGTCGGCGATCCACGCCACCCGCATGCCGGGGATGAACTGGCTCATGTCAAGCGGGCCGAGCGTGATGCGGGCTTCGTCGCCCATCTCGGCCAGCTTCTCGTCGAGGTCGGAGACCAGGAATGCGAGGTGCCGGAACCCGGAGTAGTCGGGGCCGGCGCCTTCCACCTTGGGTGACGGCCTTTCCTCGGTGGAGGAGAACAGCTCCAGGTACACGCCGCCGGCCTGGATCATCACGACCTGGCCCTCTCCGGGCGCGTAGACCCGACCGCGCTTGAACCCGAAATGCTTGGTGTACCAGCGCTCCAAGGCGATGGGGTCGGTGCAGGACATGCCGACGTGGTGCAACACATATGCCAACTGGGACTCCTCAGGTCTCGTCGCCGGCCAGGATGTCGATGATGCGCCGGGCGAACAAATGGCAGTGACCACCCGAACGCCCGGTGACGAGGTCGCCGTCGACCACGACGTCCTCGTCCACGTACTCCGCTCCCATGTTGATGGCGTCGCCGTGCAGGTTGTTGTGCACGACGACCCGCCGGCCCTTGATCAGGTCAGGCACCGGCGCCATCAGCCACATGCCGTGGCAGATGATCCCCTTGATGACCGCCGGCTCGGCGAACGCCCGCTTCATGAACTCGGTGGCCGGCGGCAGCTTGGAGAAGTCGTCGGTGTAGCGCAACCGGTCCGACACCATGCCCGACGGCACGATGACCGCGTCGTAGTCCTTCGGGTCGGCCTCCATGAAGCTCTCGTCGGCCTGGAACGGCTCCTTGAACTCATGCCCCGTGAAGGTGAGCGACGGCTGGCCCCACAGGTTGGTGAGGAAGTGGATCTCCGCACCCTCCTCGGGGAACCGGCGCTGGTAGTAGTGGATCTCGGGCTCATAGAAGTCGCTCTCGATGAGGACGGCGACCTTCTTGCCCTCCAGACGCGGTTTCACAGCCCGTAGTCCGCCTTGAGCATGTCGGACAGCCGCTCGGCGATCATCACGATGGCGGCGTGACAGTTGCCCGACGGGACCACGGGCATGACGCTGGCATCGGCGATGCGCAGGCCTTCGACGCCGCGCACCTTGAGCTGGGGGTCGACGACCGCCATCTCGTCGGAGCCCATCTTGCAGCTTCCGGACTGGTGGTGGTACGAGTCGGCCGCCGCAGTGACGAAGTCCCTCAGCGCGTCGGGGCCGCTGACGTCGGGGCCGGGGACGATCTCCTGCTTGACGTAGTTCGACATCGGCTCGGTGGCGAAGATCTGCCGCGCCACCTCGATGCCGTCGGCGAGGCGATCACGGTCTGCGGGGTCGCCGAGGTAGTTGGGGTTGACGAGCGGTAGGTCCTGGGGGTCGGCGCTGGCCAGGCGGATGGTGCCCCGTGACTTGGGCTGGACTACGCCGGGCAGGATCACCACGGCGCCAGGAAGGCCGGGGACCACGTGCACGAACGCCACCTGGATGTCGGGTCCGACGTTGTCGGGGGTCGACTTGTAGAACAGCGCCACCTCGGAGGCGTTCTGCTTCGGCTCGGGAAGCTCTTCGGCGACCAGCTGGATGACCGGCACCAGCACGTGGTTGTGGAAGTTCTCGCCCACGCCGGCCAGGTTGACCTTGACCTCTACGCCGACTTCCTGCAGGTGCCGGGCCGGGCCGATGCCGGAGAGCATCAGCAGCTTGGGCGACTCCAGGGCGCCGCCGCAGACGATGACCTCTCGACGGGCCGTGTCGGTGACGGTCTGGCCGTCCTTGAGATACTCGACACCCGTGCAGCGGCCGTCGGTGAGCACCAGGCGGGAGGCGAAGGAGTTGGTGCTGATGGTGAGGTTCGGGCGGCTCATGGCCGGCTCCAGGTAGGCGGCGTAGGTGCCGACCCGCCGGCCGTCGCGCACGTTGATGTGGTGCCAGCCCACGCCCTCCATGTCGGGGCCGTTGAAGTCGTCGGTGCGGGGGTAGCCGAGGGCGGCACACGCCTCGATGAACGCGGCCGACGCCGGGTTGGGCTCGTGCAGGCCGGCGTTGGTGAGCGGCAGGGGACCGCCCTTGCCGGCCGTGGGGTTGGTGTCGTCCTCCTGGTCCTCCTGCTTCTGGAACCAGGGGAGGCACTCGTCGTAGGTCCATCCCGGACAGCCGTTGGCAGCCCAGCCGTCGAAGTCGGACGTGTGACCCCGAATGTGCATCATGATGTAAAGGTCACTGCTGCCACCGAGGAGCTTGCCCCGGTGCTCGTCGGTCTGGCGACCGTTGCAGGACTCCTGAGGCGTGCTCTTGTAGTTCCAGTCCCACTCGGTGCCCCAGATCTTCCACCAGTCGGGGGCGTTGTGGACGATCTCCGGCACCTCGGCGCCGCCGGCTTCGAGCGCGAGCACCGTGACGTCGGGGTTCTCCGTCAGCCGGTTGGCCATAACGGATCCGCCGGCGCCGGTGCCCACCACGATGAAGTCGTACTGTGCTCCCTCAGCGGCGGCCACTTCAGTTCTCGAACTTCTGCTCGGTCATCGGCTTGAACGGCACGGTGTCGTGGATCGTCCGCATGTAGGTGATCTTGCCGTCCTTCACCTGGAAGTAGTTGGCCCCGATGGCGCTGATGGGCACGCCGGCGGCGTTGGCGGACTCGTTCTGCCAGATCACCGCCGCGTGCTCGCCCTGCACGATGATCTGCTGGGGGTGCATCAGGAACTTCGAATACACCTTCCGGAAATGGTCGCCGATGCCGAGGAGGTTCGACTTCCCCTCGACGTGGCCGTCGATCTGCTCGTCGACCACCAGGTCGTCGTCCATCAGTGTGAGCCAGCCGTCCCAGTCGCCGGCGTTCACGTAGGAGTAGTACTGGCCGATGATCTCCCGGGCCAGCACGGGGAGGTTCGACGAGCCCTCCATGGCCACGAAGGTGTCGACGCCGTAGACCTGGATCACCGGCTGGCCGGTGGTGGCCGACCGGCGCACCTCATGGGTCTGGCCGGCGTCGAAGCCGATCCACTGGCTCTTGGCCGCCGGCGGGATCCAGACCTTGGCCTGCCAGTTGAGGTCGATCTTCACCTCGGCGGACTGGCCGTCGTCGGCGATGGTGACGTCGTGCCGCGTGATCTCGTGGACCTCGTCGAAGAAGGTGTTCACGATCCGGTCGTACCAGTCGCGGAAGGCGTCTATACCCCGCACCGTGGCCTCGGGGAACCGCATCTCCGCGTCCTCGGCCACGCAGGCGGCGACGTCCTCCATCGGCGCGTGGGTGTCGAGAAGGTCGAGGTACCACCGCTCCATGAACCGCTTGACCTCTTCTTCGGTCAGCGGTGCCAGATCCGCCATTGGATCCTCCTGTTCGGTTGTAGTGACGACTTAGGCTTTATCGGCGCCGGCGATTGTGCGGGTGCCCTTGACCTGGTTGGCGATGACCAGGTCGATGAGGAACGGCCCATCGTGTGCGAGGGCCTTCTCGATCGCCGGGGCGATCTGATCGGGCGTCTCGACCCGGACCGCCTCCACGCCGAGAGACTGGGCCAGATCGGCGAACTTGATGTCCGGCTCGTTGAGGCTGAAGCCCACCGGGAAGCTGTGCTCGGGGATCTCCCGCTCTTCCCAGTACTCCTGGATGTTGAGCTTCAGGAGCTCGTAGCTGTGGTTGTTGCACACGACGAACTTGGCCGCGACGCCGTACTTCGCCGCGGTCCACAGCGCCTGGATCGTGTACATGCTGCCGCCGTCGCCGGTGAACCCGAACACGACCTTGTCAGGGTTGGCGATCTTGATCCCGATCGCGCCGGGGATGCCCACGCCGAGGGAGCCACCGCGGGTGAGGAAGTAGGTGCCGGGCGACGTGGGCGTGATGTAGCGGGTGAGCTCGGGCGACGTCGTGAGCGCCTCGTCGAAGACGATGGCATCGGGCGGCAGGTGCTTGGCCAGCTCCTCCGCGAACTGCGAAGCGTGCAGCGGCAACGCGTCGTGGAAGGACCGGTCGCGCGCCCGACCGGCCTCGAGCTCGTCCCGCTTGGCCGTGGCCATGGCCTCGCCCCGGCTGGCGGCGGCGGCTTTCTGCCCATCGTCCATCATTCCTTCGAGGGAGTCGGCCAACGCGGCCAGGGTCAGCTTGGGGTCGGCGACGAAGCCCATGGTGACCGGGAAGTTCTTGGCGATCTCGTGGGCGTCAAGGTCGACGTGCACCACGGGAACGCCGGGGCCGAATACGCCCGACAGCTCCGGGAACACCTCCGGGAAGACGTAGGTGCCGCAGATCAGCACCGCGTCCGCCGGCGAGACGATGCCCTTGCTGTGGTCGCCGAACATGTGGCCGAGCATCCCCTTGAACTGGGGATGGGTGTGGTCCATGTTCACCTCGGACCAGTCGGCGCCCCAGACCTCGGCGCCCCACAGCTCGGCCAGGCGGGTGAGCTCGGGCTGGGCGTCGGAGAACGCCACGCCGTCGCCGGCGATGATCATCGGCCGCGTGGCGCCCACCAGGTGCTTGGCCGCCCGGTCCACCTCGGTGGCGGGCGGGGCGGAGCGGAACTCGAGGAACGAGGTGGGGACGATCTCTTCGTCGTTGGGCGCGTCCAGCACGTCCATGGGAAGGGAGACGAACACCGGCCCCATGGGCGGCGTCGCGGCTTCCTTCATGGCCCGGCGCAGGACACGCAGGAGCGAACCGGGGTCGACCACGCGGGTCGACCACTTGACGACCGGTGCGGCCATGTCGACGAGGTCGGCCCACATCTGGGCCTCCATGGCGTCGTAGCGAACCCCCGACTCGCCGGCGATGACCACCAGGGGAGCGTGGCCCCGCTTGGCCTGGTACATCATCCCGATCCCGTTGCCGAGGCCCACACCGCTATGGAGCTGGACGATGGTCGGCTTGCGGGTGCTGCGGGCGTACCCGTCGGCAATGCCGACGACCACCGCCTCCTGGAGGGCGAGGATGTACTCGACGTCGGGGTAGTCCTCGAGCGCGTCGAGGAAGCCCTGCTCGACCGTGCCCGGGTTGCCGAACATGTGGGTGACGCCGTCCGCCATGAACTGCTCGATCATGGCGAAGCGACCGGTCTTGGCAGCCACCGCTAGATGTCTTCGGAGTGGAACGGGACGATCAGGATCTTCTTGTCCATCCAGAACCCCTCTCGTGATTGCTCGGTCCGTTCGAGGCAGGACGCCCGTTCACGTCCCCGCCCGGTGCGATAGTAAACCCTTCGTCGGGGGTCCGCGACGGGCGGTCCCGTGGTCGGCGAAACGTTGGGCGGAGTCCTCAGCGCCCGAGCTGGTCCATGAACGCCGCCGGCCACGCCTCGCCGGCGGCGACGCCCTTGGGGGCGATCTCGTCGATCCGGGCCAGCTCGTCGGCCGTCAGTTCGACGTCGAGGGCGCCGAGGTTCGAGCGCAGGTTCGCCTCACGCCGCGTGCCGAAGATGGCGACGATGCTCGGGCTGCGGGCGAGGATCCACGCCAGGGCCAGCTGGGCCGGCTCGACCCCCTTCTCGGCCGCCACAGCGGTGACGTGGTCGACCAGGTCGAGGTTGCGCTGGAAGTTCTCGCCTTGGAACCGGGGCGATACCCGCCGGAAGTCGCCCGGCGGCAGATCCTCGAACCGGCGGACCTTCCCGGTGAGCATGCCCCGCCCTAAGGGGCTGTAGGCCATGAAGCCCACCCCCAGCTCCTCGCACGCCGGCAGCACCTCGTCCTCGGGGTCGCGGTGCCAGAGGGAGTACTCGGACTGCACGGCGGCGATGGGGTGGACGGCGTGGGCCCGGCGCAAGGTGGCGGCCGATACCTCGCACAGGCCGATGTGGCGGGTCTTTCCCTCAGCCACCAGCTCGCCCATGGCCCCCACGGTCTGCTCGATGGGCGTGTTGAGGTCGACCCGGTGCTGGAAGTAGACGTCGACGTGGTCGGTCTGCAGGCGCCGGAGGCTGGCTTCGAGCGAGTGCTTGACGTTGGCCGGGCTGCCGTCCTCACCCATGACGCCGTTGCGGAACGTGAGACCGAACTTGGTGGTCACCACCGCTTCGTCACGGCGGCCGGCGAGGGCCCGGCCGAGGACTTCCTCGCTGTGGCCGCCGCCGTAGGCCTCTGCGTTGTCGAGGAGGGTGACGCCGGCGTCGAGGGCGGCGCGGATGGTGGCCACCGACTCCTCGTCGTCGGCCGGGCCGTACACCCCGGACATCCCCATGAGCCCGAGGCCGAGCGCCGTGACCTCGAGCCCGTCACCCAGGCCGCGAATCTCCATGGGCGGATGCTAAGACACCCGGCGTGCTTTCTCTGGCTTACCCGGTACCGGTTCTCCTAACGGCCAGACTCTCCAGGCCCTCGTCGACTATCTGCTTGCGCCCGCCGGATTCTGGGCCATTCGGCTGAGGATGCCGACGACGGCAGGTAGCTTGAAAGAGATGAGTGACCAGCGGCTGACGCTGCTGACCGTGCACGCCCACCCCGACGACGAGTCGTCGAAGGGGGCGGCGACGGTCCACCACTACGCCCGAGAGGGTGTGCGGTGCGTGCTGGTCTGCTGCACTGGCGGGGAGGAGGGCGACATCCTCAACCCGGCGATGGACCGGCCCGAGGTGCGGGAGAACCTCCACCAGATCCGCATGGAGGAGCTGCGCCGCGCCACCGAGATCATCGGCTACCACGAGGTGGAGATGCTCGGGTACCGGGACTCGGGGATGGCGGGAAGCCCGTCCAACGCCAACCCGGAGTGCTTCGCCTGCGCGCCGGAGGAGGAGGCGGTGGGCCGGCTGGTCGAGATCATCCGTCGGGAGCGCCCGCAGGTCATCGTCACCTATCCCGACGACCAGCAGGGCTACCCCCACCCCGACCACCTGCGGGTCCACGACATCAGCGTGCTGGCCTTCGACGCCGCCGGCGATCCCGACGCCTTCCTCGAGGCCGGCGAGCCCTGGCAGCCGCTGAAGCTGTATTACAGCGCCTGGGCCAAGGCCCGCATGGTGGCGATCCACGAGAAGTTCCTCGAGCTGGGCATGGAGTCGCCGTTCCAGGAGAAGTGGTTCGAGCGGCCGGGCCTTGACGAGCGGATCACGACCAAGATCGACGTGAGCGCCGGCGACGACATCCGCAAGGAAGCGCTGCTGGCCCACGCCACCCAGATCGACCCCAACTCGCCGTTCTGGTTCGGCCTGCCGCCGGAGGTCATCGCCGTCTATCCCTGGGACGACTACATCCTGGCTCGCTCGCTGGTGGAGACGCCGGCGTACTTCCCCGAGGACGACCTGTTCGCCGGCATCCGCGTGAGAGTCCAGCCCGAACTCGGTCGCTAGCCCGCCGCTGGCGGGACGTGCCACTAGCCTCCGGGACAACGGCCCCGGGTGGGGCAGGGGCCCCACCCTTGGGGAGGAGGCGGCGAGATGCCGCCGGGAAGGAAACAATGCCGAGATACCTGACTCAGGAGTGGATGGACGTCGGCCGCGAGCTGGCCCAGGAGTTCCCCGAGCGGGCCGGCGCCACGGCCCGGCTGCAGTATCAGGTGAACGGCGCGCCGGAGGGCGACGTCCACTACTACTGGGTCATCGACAGCGGAAAGATCCTGGAGTGGACCAAGGGCGACGACCCCGACGCCGAGATCACCCTGTCGATGAGCTACGAGGACGCGGTCAAGATGCAGAAGAGCGAGCTGGACCCCAACGCCGCCTTCATGCAGGGCCGGATCAAGGTCGTTCCCGGCTCCAACATGGGCAAGCTCATGAGCCTCCTCCCCCTGACCCAGAGCGCCGAGTACAAGGCCATCCAGGCCAAGATCAACGACGTCACTGAGTACTAGGAGCGGGCGCCGCCGGCGGGCTGTGACCCGCCGGCGGCGAACACATCGATTCTCTGCCGGCGTCAGCCGGTGATCAACGCCGGCTGGGGGTTGGAAGGGGCGAAGTCGACATTGGCGAGGCCGCTGGCCGGCTTCACGGGCCCAGCGCCGACGGGATAGAAACCGAGCACGTACCGGAGGATGGCCTGGCGCTGCTGGCCGACCACGTTGATCTGGGCGGCGAGCTTGATCGCGTCGCCGCTCTTCAGCGTGGGAATGACCGACTGGTAGGTCTGAGAGGCAAAGTCCTCCAGTCGCAGGGCCAGGGTAGCGGCAGCCGGGATGGTGGTGACCTTGGCGAACTCGGCGTTGACGGTCGGCGCCAGGGCGGCGGCGGGGGCGCTCACGGCCGGGCGACCGGCGCCGGTGAGCACCCTGTTCCAGCTGTCGAGCGCCTCCTGGTGCTGCTTCGCCGCCGTCGTCACGAACGTGGCGACGGCCGGGGGGACGGTGCCGAGCTTGCCTGCGGTCGCAGCCGCGCCCGCGGCGGTGTAAGTGTCGACCGCGAGCTTCTCGAGGCCGGCGGCAGCAGCGGCGACGTCGAGGTCGGCGTTCGCCCCCGCAGCGGTCGTTGCGGTCGTCGCGGTCGTGTCGCCAGTCTGGCCGGCACCACTGCCGCTGTCGTCGTCGCCATCATCGCCGCACGCGGCGGCGAGAACCACTGCCCCAGCGGCCAGGGTCGTGCCGGCGAGGAACCGGCGACGGCTGACCGCCGTCGAAGCCATCGATGCGATGGGAGACTCCTGATCGGCGGTCTTGCGGGTTTCCTCGTTCATCGAACGGCTCCTGAAGTCGGCTCGGCGATCAGATCGGGCCCATTGATCTTGTGCAGCGCGTCCGGCGTGGCGACGCTTCCTGCTGCCGCAGGCAGGCGGGGAATGTTCGCTGCAGGGAACGGCACGTCGATCAGTTCGACTGCGCCCCCGGCGAGGAGGGCGCTAACCGCCCGGAGGGTGGCCAGGTGCTGGGCCTCGATGCCCATGACGCTGGCCATGATGCCCTTTGAGCGCTGGTCCTGGAGCATGCTGAGGTTCAGGAGATAGGTGTCGGTCGCCACCTTCTCCAGCGTGGCGGCGAAATCGACCACCTTGGCCGGCGTGCTGAGGTCGGCGCCGGTCACGACGGGGAGGAACTTCGGGTTCGGCGCGTCTTGGAGCTTGCCGGCCAGAGTCGTGGTCTGGGCCTGGAACGCCTTCTTGTGCTCGTCGTGCTGGCGGCGGGTCTCTTTGGCGAAGGCAGCCACGGTGTTCCTGGCACCGGTGTCCGTGATACCCGCCACAGCCTTGGCGGCCGGTGCGTTGGCCTTGTCCGGCCCTTCGCCAAGGGCGACGCTGTAGGTGGCGACGGCCAGGGCCTCGAGGGATGAGGCCGTTTGAAGGATCTGTACGTCGAGCGCCTGGTCGGCCCGGGCGGGGGTGGCCAGGAGGCCGGCGAAGAGGCCGCCGAATCCTCCGCCGAGCAATGTACGGGCGGCGAGCCCACTCGCTCCGTAGCCCATCCGGGCCAGCACGCCGCGCCGGGCCTCGTTGAACCGGTCGATCTCGTCCGTGTCGATCTCGCCGTTGCGCTCCTCGCGAATTTCCGCCAGTTCGGGAAGCGACTCCTTCGCCACCTTCATGGCGTCGACGTGGAGGTCTCGCGACTCCTCCATCAGCAGGTCGAAGGTCCCCGTGTCAATCTTCAGTCGATCCTGACTCCGCATCCCTGACTTCTCCTTTTCGGGGGCGTTCCCTCGCCCGCCGGTCGGCTCGGCTTCCCCGGTCCGGGGGGTTCGGAGCTACGCCGACACTTGGATGAACTTGTGAGGCATGAATGGGTGAACTTCGCAGGCGTACTCGAACCGTCCTGCCTTCGTGACGGTGAAGGTCTTCGTGCTCTTGGCGAAGCGTCCGGTGTCGAATGACCGGTCGACGGCAGTCACCGAGTGCTCGGCCGTGTCCCTGTTCTCCACGGTCACGACGTCCCCCACCCTCACCTGAAGCGTGTCAGGAGCGAATTCGAAGTTGGAGATCACGACCGTCCCTGAGCCGGCGCCACCCTTCTCAGTGCTCGCGCCACCATCCCCGGAGCCGCTGCAGGCCGAAGTCACGAGAACGGCGACGAGCATGGCTCGGGCGGGGCCGCTCCGGAGCGCCTTGGACAGGGATCGAGGAAGAACCTTCACGTGAGTGGACCTTTCGGGGGGTGATGGGGGATGGGAGCGGCTCCCGCCAGGACGGGTCCTATGCCAGCGAGGCGGCCAAGGGCGACGTGACCGCCGGCGGATCGGTCGCCGGTGTGGTCTCTCGGGTCTTGAGCAGGAAGGCGAGCGCGACGTTGGCGGCGAAGAGCTCGGCGAACTTCACCGGGAGGTCCGCCAGGAGGTAGGGGTCCCGGTGGTCGACGAGAGGGAGGGCGAACTGGCGGGCGGCGACATAGGTGAGGACCATCAGCGCAGTCGACGCGACGATCGAGCGAGAAAGAGCTCGGGAGGGCCGGAGGCACAGGAGCCCGGCCTGGACGGCCAGGATGACGCCGCTGGCCGCGAAGAAGGCGCCCAGCTGCCAGCTCTCGGCCCAGTGCGACGGCGCCAGCACGACGTGGGCCACGGCGGCGAAGAGCAGCGCAGCCGCGCCGGCGACCTGAGCCCGGTCGGTTCGCGCCATGCCGGCACCCGAACGCCGGCGCCGTAGGGCTACCGCCGCCGCAGCCACACCTGCGGTGATGACTCCGGTGCCGGCGACCATCATCGCCAGCAGCTCCCACTCGTTGCCCTCGTTGGCGGCGGGTGGCGGCGGCACGTACTCGGCCCGACCGAAAAGAATCCCTTCACCGGTCGGCTCGCCGAGCGCGATTGCCGGCGTCGCCGAACCGAGAGGCACCGTGGTCGCCGTTCCCTCGTGGGCGGCGACCGGGCCGGCGCCGGCCACGAGCCACCCCGAAATGGCGATGCCGGTAACGGCGAAAAGAGACCGGAGGTTTGGCTTCATGTCCGTGTTTCGGAGCGACCATCGTGAGTGGATTCGAGAAAGTGTCATCCGGTCGCGCAGCCAGGGCCGAAGAGGGGCCGTGAGCACCAAACGGAGCCGTACCGCCCTCTTTGCGTCGGCAATAGTCGGCCTCGCCGCCGTGACTTCCGCCTGTGGCGGGGGTGACGACGGAGCGGGAGCGCCGGCGCCGGCCGCCGCCGACGGAGAGCAGACGGTCGCCCTGAGGCTGATTGCCTTCAAGCCCGAACGCCTCAGCGTGGCTGCTGGAACAGCGGTGACCTGGAAGAACGAGGACGCCTCGGAGCACACCGTGACGTCCGGAACCGTTTCCCAAGGGTCCGGCGGTGTCACCACGGCGGTTGACAGCAAGTTCGAGTCGGGCTCGTTGAAGCAGAACGCATCGTTCAGCTTCACGTTCACCGCCCCGGGCACCTATGCGTATTTCTGCAAGATACACCCGGCAACGATGCGAGGAGAGATCACGGTCAAGTAGCGCACATTGATCCCTGTCCTGTCCATGCATCGAGCAGTTCGACACCGAAAAAGCACGATCCCTCGGAGGATTCATTGAAGAAGCTCACCGTACGACTCGCCAGTGCCGCTGTCGCGCTGGCCCTCGTCGGCGCCGCCTGTGGCGACGACGACGACGCAACCCCCACTGCCGGCCAGTCCGACACCACGACGGCGCCCGCCGCCGCGAACGCGTCGGCTACGACGGGCGCCGCGACCCTGCGTGCCGGCCTGACCGGTCTGCTGACCGAGCACGTCTACCTCGCCGCCCTGGCCACCGGGTCGGCGCTGCGGGGCGACGCCAAGGGCTTCGAGGCATACGCCACGGCCCTGAACGGTCCGACGAACAGCAACACCGCCGACCTCACCGCGGCCATTACCTCGGTCTACGGGGCCGACGTGGGTAAGGCGTTCGACGGCCTCTGGCGGAGCGAAGGCCACATCCCCGCGTTCGTGGCCTACACGCAGGGCATCGCTGCCAACGACAAGGCCAAGGCCGACAAGGCCGTCGCCGACCTGCTGGCCTACGCCAAGACCTTCGGCACCACGCTGAACTCGGTGAACTCCAACCTCCCCGCCGCGGCCGTCGAGGAGGGCGTGAAGACGCACATCACCACCCTGAAGACGGTCGTGGACGCCCAGAAGGCAGGCGACCAGGCCAAGGTCTACTCGTCGCTGCGCCTGGCCTACGGCCACATGGGCGAGTTCGCCGCCACCCTGGCCGGTGCCACCCAGGCCAAGTTCCCTGACAAGATCGGCGGCAAGGCCGACACCAAGGCGGCCACGCTGCGGGCCGGCATGACGTCGCTGCTCCGTGAGCACGTGCTGCTCGCCGCCAGCGCCACCGGCGGAGCCCTGGGCGGACGGGTCCCGCAGTTCGAGGCGGCTGCCACCGCATTGAACGGCCCCAGCGCCAGCAACACCTCCGACATCGTCGCCGCCATCACCTCGGTGTACGGCGCCGAAGTCGGTAAGGCGTTCGATGGCCTGTGGCGCAGTGAGGGCCACATCCCGGCATTCGTCGCCTACACCCAGGGCATCGCTGCCAATGACAAGGCCAAGTCCGACAAGGCCGTCGCCGACGCCCTGGGCTACGCCAAGACCTTCGGCACGACGATGAACTCGGTCAACTCCAACCTGCCGGCGGCGGCAGTCGAGGACGCCATCAAGATGCACGTGACGACCCTGAAGGCCGTCATCGACGCCCAGAAGGCGGGCGACGCCACGGCCACGGCCACGACCCTGCGGGCTGCTGTCGCCCACATGAGCGACACCGCCACTGTGCTGGCCGACGCCACGGTCAAGAAGTTCCCCGAGAAGTTCTAACCGCCACGTCCCCGTTTCGGTAGCCCGTCTCTTCGGAGGCGGGCTGCCGGCGCGTTCACCCCCCGATCAGCCGGAGGTGGGGATCGGCGCCGGGCGCGACGACGGGCTCTCGCCCGAGGAGGTAGCGGAGGACGGCCTGGCGCTGGTGGCCGGCGACGGCCACCTGGGCCGCCAGCTGGATGGCCTCCGGGCGCCGGAGGTCCGGCACGGCCTGCAGGTAGGTCTGCGCCGCGTAGTCCTCGAGGCGCAAGGCGAGGGAGGCGAGGGCCAGAACGTCGGTTTGGCGGATGCCGGCCGCGTTGAGCGCCTCCTGGAGCTTGGCGGGAGCCGCCGTCACCTCGGCCCGGCCGGCGCCGGCCAGCAGCGTGTTCCACGCCCGGTGGGCCTGATCGTGGTGGCCAGCGGCGGTCGCCACCACGGCGGCGAGGGCCTGGGGGACGAGGGCGCCGACCTTACCGTCAGTCATGAGCCGACCGGCGGAGATGTAATGGTCGAACGCCAGTCGCTCCATGCCCGCCGCGTCGCCGGCGAGGTCGAGGTCGGGGTCGCCGCTGCCGCCGGCGCCGTCCGAGCAGGCGCCGGCGAGGAGCGCGGCGGCGCCGCCGGCCAGGAGCCGGCGGCGGTCCATGCCGGGGCTCATCCGAGCGCCCCGCTGGCGGGAGCGGCGACGTCCCCGGCCTGGTCCAGGCCGTCGGCAGGGGCGACGGTGCCGGCGGTGGAGGGCACCCGGGGGAGTTCGGACACGGGAAGAGGGAGGCGCAGGGTGTGCGTTCCCGCGAGGCGGAGGACGGCCAGATGTTGGGCAGCGACGGCCATGGCGCCGGCGACAAGCGCCTTGGCCCGGCGGTCTTCGAGCATGGACAGGTTCGTCATGTAGGTGTCGACCAGCAGCTTCTCGACGGAGGCCGCGGACGCGACGGGGTCGGCGCCGGCCAGGAGCGGGGCGAAGGTGGGGTTGGGGGCGTCCTGGGCCCGGCCGCCGAGCGCCAACGTCCGATCCTGCAGCGCCTTCTTGTGGTCGGCGTGGCGCCGGCCGGCGCCGGCGGCGAACCCCGCCAGCGCCTCAGCCGGGATCCGGGTGTACGCCGCTTCGGCCA
Source organism: uncultured Acidimicrobiia bacterium (assembly GCA_963768975.1). GTDB lineage: Bacteria > Actinomycetota > Acidimicrobiia > Acidimicrobiales > AC-14 > CADCTB01. The sequence continues at coordinate 60,489 of CAVYKB010000019.1, forward strand.
GGGCCTCGAGCGACGAGGCGGTCTGCAGGATCCGGATGTCGAGGGCGACCTCGGCGCCGGCCGGCGGCGCGACCAGGACGGCTACCCCGCCGCTCAGCAGGCCGAGGACGCGCCGGCGGGGGAGTCCTGACACCCACGGAGCCTACGCGACGACCCGGATCGTCTTCGGGGGCAGCGGGGCGAGGGCCGCATTCCACCGGGTAAGAGTTCTGAGAGAGGTCATGTGCTCACATTCCGTCGCAGGTTTTCGATCGGGTACGTCCACACATACGGCGGGCTACGTAAAAAGGATGCTGTGAACATGGACGATCTCCGCGACACCAGTGATGCGGCCCTCGTGGTCGCCATCGGCCGCTGGCGTGAAGACGCCTTGGCCGAGGTCTACCGGCGTCACGCCGGGGCGGCCTACGGGCTGGCGCGCCGGCTGCTGAACGACAAGGAGCTGGCCGAGGAGATCCTGCAAGAGGTCATCCTGCGACTCTGGAACAACCCGGAGCGCTTCGACTCGGAGCGGGGCAGCCTTCGGGCCTACCTGCTGGCCCAGGTTCACGGCAGATCGGTGGACCTGCTGCGCTCGGAGACCTCACGCCGGCGGCGCGAGGAACGCGAGGCCCGGGAGTCGACCAGCTTTGGGGATGACATCGAGAGGGAAGTCATCGATCTCACCGTCTCGGAGAAGGTGAAGGAGGTCGTCGCCGGCCTCCCCACCGACGAGCGCCAGGCGATCGAGCTTGCCTATTTCGGGGGGCACACGTACCGCCAGGTCGCCGTGATGCTGGACACGCCCGAGGGAACGATTAAAAGTCGTATCCGTTCGGGCTTGCGCCGGCTGCGCAAGGACCTCGCCGAGGCAGGACTGGGAGTGTCATGGGCAGAGAGCTGAGCCACGCAGAGGTCGCCGACCTCTTGGGTGCGTACGCGCTCGACGCCCTGGAGCCGGCGGAGCTGCAGGTAGTCGATCGTCACGTCCAAGGGTGCCAGGCGTGCCTGGCCGAGGTCGCCGAGTACAGAGAGGTCGCCGGGCTGTTGACGCCGGGCTGGGGCAAGCCGCCCGCCGGGGTCTGGGAGCGGATTTCCGCCTCCCTGGAGGAGGCGCCGCCCCCGCTCGACCTGGCGCCGGTGATCGCCATGAAGCCGCCGGCGCCACCCACGACCAGCTCCGCCGGCGGCGGCTGGACCCGGCGCGGTTTCGGCGCCGGGATCGCAGCCATGGTCGCCGTCGCCGCGGTGGCCATGATCGGTTTCCTCGGGGTCCGGGCGATCGACGACGGTAGGAGCGTCGACCGGGACAGCGTGAGCGCCTACGCCGAGCTGGAGCGCTCGGCCAACGCCGCCCTGGCCGACCCGAGCGGCGACAAGGTCGACCTGGTCTCGGCCGACGGGTCCCGCTTCGTGCAAGCCGTCATCCTGCGCGACGGCACCGGCTACCTGGTTAACCCGAACCTGCCGGCGCTGCCGGTGGAGCGGACCTACCAGCTGTGGGCCGTGGTCGGCACGGCCAAGATCTCGGTGGGCGTTCTCGGCAACGCGCCGAAGATCGTCCCGTTCAAGATGAACGGGCCGGTGTCCGCACTGGCCATCACCGAAGAGGTCTCCGGCGGGGTGGTCGTCAGCCGGGCCGACCCCGTCGTGGTCGGCAAGGTCCAGTCCGCCTGACCCCTCCGTCTCCGCAGCCTGTTGCACTTGTGGCGGGGCGGGGGCGGGTCAGCCGGCCCGCTGGAGGTCGCGCAGCTCCCGGTAGCCGATGAAGTCGGCGCCGGCCCGGCGGGCCAGGGCCCGCAGAGTGCTGTGGCCGGTCACCAGGTCGTGGTCGTCAACGCGCCCGGACCAGTCCGGGGCGAGGGCCCGGAGCTCGGCGGCGTCGACCGCGGGGCGGATGTGCAGCTCGGTGACGCCCTCCTCCAGCTCCATGAATGCCCGCTCGACGGCTCGGCGGCTGCCCACGCGAGACACGTGGACGAAGTGGTCGGGGAACACGACGCCCTCGTCGGCGGCCAGGCCGCGGAACGGGAAGCCCACGGCGCGCTCGGTAGATGCCGCGCCCAGCCGCATGGGCAGGTTGAAGTCGACCGCCAGCTCCAGGTAGATGTCGAAGAACTCCGGCCGCAGCTCGAGGACGGCCATGTGTGAGTCCAGGTGGCTGACGTCGAAGCCCCAGTAGATGGCCCGCTCGACCTGGGCGCGGCACTCCCGGCGCACCTCGTCGAGGTCGGCGTGGTCCCAGAGGTCGGCGGTGGTCCTGGGGAATCCGCCGTCGCCGTCGAGCAACGAGGGCCCGTGGGTTATGGGCCCCCAGCGGTAGAGGTCGTGCTCGGCGTTCAGCGTGAGATGGACCCCGACGTCCTCGCCCCGGTAGCGGGCGGCCGCGTCGCGGGCCCAGGGGCAGGGCACCATGAGGCTGGCGCTGGTGCCGGCGCCGTCACGGAGGGCCTCGTACACCCCGACGTTGGCGGAGTGGCAGGACCCGAGGTCGTCACAGTTGACGATGAGCAGGCGTGACCCCGCCGGGCGGCCCAGGCGTTCGACGAGCGAAGTCACGCCCGGAACGGTAGTGGGGCCGGAGCCGGCGGGGGACGCTGGCTCCGGCCGCGGACGATCAGCCCTGGTGGACCTTTCCTCGCACGTAGGCGGCGATGGTGCCCGTGGTGACCTGCACGTTGTGCTTCTTCTTCACGTGGTCGGCGACCTTGGACATCAGTTCCTCTTCCGTTGCTCCAGATCCCTGCCAACGGCAGGCGTGATTCTCATCCCGTCAAGCGAAGCGGTATGCCACGACTTTCCTCCTTGGTGTTCGTGAATGTATGTCTACCCAAGAATCATCCGGAGCTTGCGCCCGGCCCGGATGACACCGGGGCGACCCGACCATCGGGTAGGAGGGTACAGGCGGCCCACAGGCCCTGGGAGCCCTCGCGGGCCTGGCGGGCGATGGCCGCGAACTCGTCGGTGTGGGCGATGTTCGGGGGGATGGTGAGCAGCTGGGCGAAGCCCTGGCGGAGGAGCTCGGCGTTGACGAACAGCCCGTCGGTCTGGCGGTAGACGTAGGCGAGGAGGCGCCCGAAGCGATCACGCTGCTCGACGTCGCCCACCAGGCGGACGCCTGTACCGGGCGGGACGATACTGGCGGTGAAGCGGCTGGCCTCCTTGCCGAAGCACCCCACCGGCCGGTCTGGGGCGACGGACTCAGGCGTGTCTACCCCGATGAGCCGCACCCGCTCGCCGCCCGAGACCTCGAGGGTGTCGCCGTCGACCACCTTCTCGACCACCACGTCGACGCCGGCCGGCAGGATGCCGGTGGCCGGCGCCGGGGTGAGTGCCGGCGCTCCGCTGCCCGCGCAAGCGCCGGCGAGCGCGAGGAGGGCGAAGACCGCCCCCAGCCGTCGGCGCACGGAGCCGCGGCTCAGGCGGCGCGACGTACGGCGGCCCGCTGCAGCGCCTCGCGGGCGGCGGCGATGCCTTGCTTGCCGATCTGGCGGGTGTGCTCGTCGAGCTCCCACGAAGCCGCGTCGTCCCGGGCGAGCAGCGCCAGCTGGTTCTTCTTGTCCATGGTTCCCATGTTCCCAGGAGGGTGAGACAACAGTGGGGGCTGCGCCCCCACACTCCACTGCAACGCCGGCCTCCGGCCGCTTTCTTCCCGTTCCGGCGGGTGCATTCCCTCGCTCCGCTCGGGGCACCCGCCGGCCCGAAACGATGTGTTCATGAAACCGCGACCTGTGTGTCTCACGCATTGAGTAGGGTGATCGTGGGTAGGCGCTCAAGGAGCAACCCATAAAGGTCGACGTAACGGGAACAGGCACGGCTGCCCAGCGTTGGGAGAGAAGTGATGAGCGAAACACTTGAGATCGAGGCAATCAACCAGGCGCTCGAGATGATCGACAAGAGCCTCGGTGTCATGCACACTCGCGAACTGGTCTCCACCAGCGAGGTGTCCAACCTGCTGCTCGACATGCGTTCCATCCTGGCCTCCGCCGGCATCGAGGTCGTGGAGATGCGCGAGGTCGTTCCTAGTCCGAACTAGCAGCGGGCGCCCTCCTCGGCATGAGGCGGCGCCCGATCAGGCCCAGCACGACGCCAACCGCGAGCCCGCCGGCGACGTCGGAGGCATGATGGATCTTCACGTAAATCCGGCTGGTTGACACGAACGCGGCCAGAACCGCGTACAGCGGCCACCATTCGTCGTCTTCGGCGAGCATCATGGCCGCGCTGACCGCCGAGGTGGCGTGCCCGCTGGGGAAGCTGCTCGTGAGGGGCCGGCGTACCCGTAGCGGGCGGTCGACCTCCCATGGCGGGCGGGTCCGGCGGAAGAACGACTTGATGATCCCGTTGACCAGGACCGACTCGGCGCCCATGGCAGCCGTCATGCGCAGCGCCATGGACAGATCGTCGCCCTTGCGCAGGCCCTTGACCGTGCCGAGCAGCACCCAGATGAAGCCGAAGTCGCCCAGCTCCGAGGCGGCGTAGAAGACCCGGTCGGCGGCCCGCCGGCCGCGCAGGTGGTCGAAGGCCCGGTCCACGGCCAGGTCGAAGCTGGCCACACCCCTGCGGGCAGTGGGGAGGCGGCCCGTCACGATGGCGGCGACGCTACTTCAGGCGCGCACCAGCTCTCGAACCCGGTCAGGGTCGCCGCCGAAGCTGGGGCAGTACTCCTGGAACGAGCACCAATTGCAGAGGGCCGACGGCCGGGGCCGGAAGTCTTCGTTGGCGCACGCCCGCTCGACCGCCTTCCAGATGGCGGCCGTGCGCAGTTCGAGGCCCCGGATGGACTGGGCCGACGGCTCGCAGACGATGGCCACGGGTTGGGACAGGTAGAGGAGCTGGATACGGGCCGGCCGCCGGCCGAGCACCTTCTCGCACAAGAAGGCGTAGAAGTGGACGCCGCCGAGACGGCTCTGCTCGTGGACGACGCCCGGGACCTTGCCCGTCTTATAGTCGGTCACCACCAGGCCGCCGTCGGCGTCGAGGTCGAGCCGGTCGATGATGCCCCGGAGCTTCAGGGAGCCGACCCGGGCCTCGAGCAGCAGCTCGAGGCCGATGGGGCGGACGGTTCGGGGGTCCTCCAGGGTGAAGTAGCGGCGGAGCAGGGCTTCGGCTTCGGCCGCGAACTCGGCCTCGGCCTCCCAGTCGAGCCCCAGGCCGACATACTCCGGGTCAGTGGTGAACTCGGCCCGGGCCCGGTCCAGACAGTCGAGAGCGACGGGAACCGTGCGGGCCGGCGCCGGCTCGCAGAACAGCAGCTCCAGGGCCCGGTGGACGAGGCTGCCCTTGGCCGCCGCCGGCGATGGCGGCTCCGGAAGCCGGTCGATGTTGGAGAAGCGGAAGGCCAGCGCGCAGTCCTTGAACGACGCCACCTTGGAGGGCGACAGCGAGGTCGGGAGCGGGAGAGCCATTCATGCCAACGCTACCGAGAGGCTGGGACAGGCAGGGGGATGGTGGAGGTGCGGCCCGGCTACGCGATGAGCTCACAGGACGGCGCGGCCGGGACGTCGTCCGGCGCAGGCGCGTGCAGAGGCCCGTCCGTGACCCGACAGAAGTCGCCGTCGTCCTCGCCTCCCGAGAGCCGGTCGGTTCCAAGGTTGCCGTAGAGCTGATCCGTCCCAAAGCCTCCGGCGAGGTCGTCGTTCTCTTCGTTCCCGTACAGGAAGTCGGGGCCGCCACCGCCGGCGAGCTGGTCGTTGCCGGGACCGCCGTAGATCGTGTCGCTGCCCTCGCCGCCGGCGAGCTGGTCGGTCCCGCCCAGACCGAGGATCAGGTCGTGGCCGCCCATCCCGAACAGGCGGTCGGGGCCATTCGTCCCGCAGATCACGTCGTTCCCGGCCGTCCCCGACGTGACCCCACCACCGGGAGCGGCGAAGATGACGCCCGCGGTTCCGACCGGCACGGTGCAGACGAGTGCGCCGGTGGCGATGGCGATGTCCTGGATGATTTCGCCCCCGCCGATCGTGCCGATCAGGCTGGCCGCCCCCGTGGCGAAGTTGATCGTGTAGAGACCGGACGTGGTGGCGGCGGGAGCGGTCAGCGAGGCATAGGCCGAGTTCGACCCTCCGACGGTGACGATGTCGAAGCCCACCGGGGTGTCGGTGTCGACGCCGAGCGGCCCGACGGTGATCAGGGTCCCGGCGTTCGCCGGGCTCTGGATCACCAGGATGTCGAGCGTCACATCGATGTCGTACAGGATGGTCGACGCCGCACCCGGGAAGTTGTTCGTGTAGGCGACCCCGCTCACGTTGGGGTCGGTCCCGAAGTTCGGATCTCCGGCGGCATAGCTCAGGGTGCTGTCGACTGCGACGACTGCTCCCGTGGTTGGGTGGATCCGCCGGTTGGAGCCTCCGGTGGACACCACCCTGATGCGGTCGACCATGGGATTGAAGTCGATTCCGAACACATCCACCCCTTACGCCGAAGGCCGGCGGCGCCACCGCTGCTGCCGCGCCCGACACCGGGTTGACCACGTAGACCCGTCCGGTGGTGCCGAGGGCGTACAGCTGTCCGGTCGCAGGGCGGACGTCGATCCCGAACAGCGACTCTCCCGCCTGCAGGCCGGTGACCTGGACGTTTCGCATGATCGTTCCGGGATCGGCGACATTGAAGAGCACAAGCCGGTTGGTCGCGGTGAGCCCGTAGGCGAACGTCGCCTGGGGCGGAGCGGCGCCGGCGCTGGGCCCGGGCACCAGTATGGCCAAGAGCACGGACACAGCGACAATGGCCCTACGGATCCGCCTCATGAAACCCCCCGTCGGTTCTGTAGCCCTGTGTCTACTCCCTTTGGCCGAGATCATCCACGACGTGGGTCGCCACCCGCTGGGGCGCCTCGAGTGGACCGAAGTGGCCGAGGTCCGGGAACGTGACGAGCTTCGCGTCGGCCAGCGCGGCGACCTGGGTCTCGGGCACGGTCCGGTCCATGGCCACGCTGCGCTCGCCCCAGCCGATCGTCACCGGGCAGCGCACCTCGGGCAGGCGGGTGAACCCGTCGTGGACGAGGCCCTGGCGGTAGATCGACGCCTCGACGAACGGCGGGCAACGGAGGCGCACGCCCTCCTTGTCGGGGGCGAACCCGCATTCGACGTAGGCCCGCAAGGCCCGGCTGTCGAAGGACTCCAGGGGCGGCTTGGAGGCGAAGTTGTCGTAGGCGTCCTGCCGAGAGGGGAACTGGTCGCGGCGCTTGAGGGCCCCGGTGACCAGTGGCCGGCGGGAGGCGGTGAGCTCCTCGGTCAGCTCGGGCCAGACGATCGGCTCGTAGCAGAACAGCCGGGTGAAGGTGCCGGGCCGGCGGGCCTCGGCGTCGAGCATGGCCGCCCCGCCGCAGGAGTGGCCGAACCCGTAGGGGTGCACGAAACCGAGCCCGTCGACCACGGCGAGCACGTCGTCGGCGAAGGACGACCACTTCCAGTCCAGCCCCTGCGGCCACTCCGTGTCGCCGTGGCCCCGTTCGTCGAAGGCCCAGCAGTGGAACCGGTCAGCGAGGAACGAGGCCAGCGGGGCGAGCACCGGCCCGCAGAATCCGGTGGCGTGGGCCATCAGCAGGGGAGGGCCCTCGCCCCCGAGGTCGTGCACCGCCAGCCTCACACCGTCGGTCGAGGGGAGCCGGAGCACCGGCGGAGGCTACCGTCGCAGGCGGTGATGACCGATCTGGAGTCTGTGACAGCGGCCAACAAAGCCTTCTATGCCGCCTTCGAGGCTCGCGACCTGGATGCCATGTCGCTGCTGTGGGAGCACTCGGACCGCATCGTCTGCACCCATCCGGGCTGGGCCAGCCTGCGGGGCTGGGCTCAGGTGGCGGCCTCGTTCTTCGCTCTCTTCCAGAACAGCCAGCAGCTCCAGTTCATCCTGACCAAGGACAAGACGGAGGTGACCGGCGACGTGGGCTGGGTCACTGTCGACGAGAACATCCTTCAGAGCGACAGTGCCACCACCGTGTCGGCCCTCAACCTCTTTGTGCGGGACAAGGGCGGGGACTGGAAGCTGGTGGCTCACCACGCCTCGCCCGTGACCGACACCGTCGAGGTCGAAACCTAATCGATTGGTCAACCGGGGGTGGTCTGTGACCGCCGATTGACCAAACGGTCTAGCCGGCGGCGCACTCGCCGGCGCCCACCTCGGCGATGTAAGGGCCGGTCTCGCCGTAGTCGACGTAAAAATCGGGGTTCTCCGCCGGCGTGGGGAAGGCGTCGAGGTCGGCCAGGCCGGCGGCCACCTCAGACGCGCCGCCCACCCGCTCGAGCCAGGCGGTAAAGCTCTCGCCAGCCGAGCGCTCGTTGACGAACCGGCCGACGACCCGAACCGTCGCCTCCCCGGCAGTCTTGGCCGGCAGGCGGAGCGCCTTGTGGCCGAACTCGATCTGGGTGTGGCCGACGTAGCCCCCCAGCAGCATCTGGTAGCCGGGCGCGGCCTGGCCGTGGGCCCGGCGCTCGACGCCCATGAAGCCGATGTCGGAGATGTGGTGCTGGCCGCAGGAGTTGGTGCAGCCGGAGATGTTGACCCGCACGCCGCCGACGTCGGCCAGGCCGGCCTCCTCAAGCGCCCGCCCGATCTCACTCGCCAGGCCCCGGGACTGGGTGACGGCCAGGTTGCACGTGTCGGCGCCGGGGCACGCGACGACGTCGCGAGCAAGCTCGGCGCCCGGCTCGGCCATGCCGAAGAACGCCAACCGGGCGTACAGGTCGGGCAGCTGCTCCTCGGTGAGGCCCCGGAACACGAAGTTCTGGCGGTTGGTGACCCGCACCTCCAGGCCCAGATCGCGCTGGATGGCGGCGACGGCGCGGAACTGCTCGGCGGTCACGTCGCCCAGGCGGCAGTAGGCGTAGGCCGACACGGTGTCCTTGGCGTTGCCACGGACCACATTGGCGTCGTCCCAGCGGCCCATCGGGTCGGACTTCTTGAGGACGACGTTGGTGCCCCAGCCCATGGGCGTGGGGGAGATGGTGGACGACACGCCGGCGGGCTCGTCGCCCTGGGCCTGCACGATGGCGGGCACACCGCCGGGCCAGGTGGCGGAGGCGGGCAAAAACCGGCGCTCCCTCAGGATGCGCCGGCGGACCTCGTCGGCGCCGAGGTTGTCGACCAGCCACTTCATGCGGGCGCGCAGCTTGTTGTCCCGGTTGCCGTAGTGGTCGAAGGTGCGGAGGATGGCCTCGATCGTGGGCAGCAGGTCCTCGCGGGAGGTGAAGTCCTCCAGGGCCTGGGCCGGGTGGGGGTTGGCACCCAGGCCGCCGGCGAAGAACACCCGGAAGCCGGGCTCGACGGTGCCGTCGTCCTTGGCCCGGTTCACGGCCACGATGCCCACGTCGTTGAACATGGCCTGGCCGCAGTCGGTGACGCAGCCCGAGAAGTTGATCTTGAACTTGCGGGGCAGCCGCTGGGCGTAGGGGTTGCGCAACAGGTGCTCGAAGGTGGCCTGGGCCCAGGGGCTGATGTCGAGGACCTCGAACGGGCAGGCGCCGGCCAGGTGGCAGCCCATGACGTTGCGGACGGTGTCGCCGCAGGCCTCCCGGGTGGTCAGGCCGACGCTGGCCAGCTCCCGCATCACTGCAGGGACCTGCTCCAGCTGAACGAAGTGCATCTGGACGTTCTGGCGGGTGGTGATGTGGCCCCAGCCCCGCGAGTACGTCTCGACTCAGGTGGGCCAGCATGTCGAGCTGCTCCGGCTGGAGCGACCCGTAGGGGATCTTCACCCGCACCATCTGGTTGGTGCCGCCCTGGCGCTGGCCGTAGATGCCGTTGTTGAGGCGGAAGACGCGGAAGGCGTCCTCGTCCATCTCGCCCTTCAGGTACAGGGCGAGCAGGCGCTCGAACTTCTGGATGTCGGCGAGCGCCGCGGGGCTGATGGCGCCCGGCCCGACCTCGACGTCGATCGTCTGGGACATGAGCGTCAGGCTACCAAATACCCGACCGTTTCGATCAACAATCTCCCGTTCTGGTTGCACCTGACCCCCGTATGCGCGGTTACGTGCAACCAGAACGGGAGAGGTGGGCGGTGAGCTGCTTCACCATGGCCGTCAGCCGGGGCGGGTCGGGCCAGATGGGCGCCTCGATGCCCTCGTCGGTGGCCGCCGACGCGCAGACCGGGCCGACGCATGAGGCGACCATGCCGGCGTTGAATGCCTGGCGCAGGTCGTCGCGCCGGGCGCCGGCAATGCGGAACAGGTTGTGGACCGCCGGCTGGGCGGTGAAGGTGATGGCGGCGAGGTCGCCGGCGATGGCGGCGTCTATCAGAGCAGCGGCCGGCGCCGGGTCGTCGGGCAGGGCCCACTGGTAGACGGGGACCTCGACGAGCTCGCCGGCAAGCGCTCTCAGCAGCTCGGTCGAGGGGTGGCCGTCGGGGTCGAACAGCTGGAGGGCGACGCGGGACCGACCTACGTCGTCGAAACCGGCCAGGTGGTCGACGATCTCCTGCATCGTCTCCTCCGGCGCCCGCCACCAGACGTCGAGGTTGGCGCCCCTGGCGGCGGACGTGGCCTTGGCGCCCCGGGCGACGACCCGGGCGCCGGCGGCCAGGCCGGCGAGCAGGGGAGTGTCGAGGCCCCAGCGGCCGGCGGCCTCCAGCCAGCGCCGCATGCCCATGCCGGTGGTGACGATCAGGTAGTCGGGCGGCGCCTCCGCCAGGGACGCGGTGACCGCCCGCAGCGCCTCGTCGCCCGAGAGGTCGACGGTCCGCATCGTGGGCCCGTGGACGATGTTGATGTCCCGGTCGCCGAACAGGCGGGCCTGCTCCTCCCACCGCCGGTCGGCCGTGATCCCCACCTTCACTGCGGCACCGGCTCGTTCCTGTTGCAGTTACCCACCGTCTGCGCGGGTGGGTGCAACCAGAACGAAGGGACGGTCAACGCCGGCTCCAGGCGTCGGGGTCAGCGGCCAGCCGGCGGACGGGCTCCGGCAGGTTGCCCGAGGCGACCGCGGCGATGGTGGTGGTCTCCAGCACCGCCCGCAGGGTGGCCCGGGTGGCGATCCACACGTCTTGGAGGGCGCCGGCGGCGCCGGCGTAGGCCACGTCCTCGGCCGCCTCGCCCCGGACGTCGGCCAGCGGGCCCTCGACGTGGCGGATCACATCGGCAATGGTGACCGACTCGGCCGGCACCCGCAGCCAGTAGCCGCCGTCGGCCCCCCGCTGGCTGGCCACCACGCCGGCCCGACGCAGCTCGCTCAAGATGTTCTCGGTGAACCGCAGCGGCATGTCCTGGGCCGTGGCGATGGCCTCGCCCTTGACCGGTCCGGATCCGCCGGCGGCGGCCAGCTCGACCAGCGCCCGCACGGCGTAGTCGACCTTGGCCGAGACGCGCACACGGCCAGTCTCTCAGTTTGCTGCCTTTCAGGTGGACGTGTCGATGAGCCCACGCCGGCGGCGGATGATCATGTCGGCCCGCCCGAAGAACGTGTCGACGACGATGCCGATGACGAGGATGACGATCATCAGGGCCATCATGAGGTCGGCGGCCGAGATCTCCCGGGCGAACTGGAGCTGGTCGCCGATGGAGGGCCGGTTGGCCACGATGACCAGCAGCTCGCCGGCCATCAGGCTGCGCCAGGCGAAGGCCCACCCCTGCTTGAGGCCGGCGACGTAGGTGGGCAGGGCGGCGGGCAGCACGACATGGCGGTAGAGGTTCAATCCCTTGGCCCCGAGCATCCGCCCGGCCCGGACCATGAGCGGCGGGACGTGGTCGACGCCGGCGATGAGGCCGTTGGCGATCGATGGGGCCGCACCCAGCACGACGACGAACATGATGGCCTGCTCGGTGAGGCCGAAGAGCAGGATGGCCAGAGGGAACCAGGCGATCGACGGCATGGTCTGGAGGCCGGTGATGAGTGACCCGACCGCGCTCCGTAGCAGCCGGCCGCGGGCCACGGCAATGCCGAGGAGCGACCCGATCACGAGGGCGAGGGCGTACCCCGTGACGGCCCGGCGCATGGTGATGCCCACAGCTCGCCAGAACTTGCCGGTGCCGAGCAGGTTGAACAGCTCCGGCAGGACCCGATCGGGGCCCGGAAGCTGGTAGTCCTCCCGCCAGCCGGACCACACCACGGCCTGCCAGGCCAGCAGGGCGATGGCGATGGCGGCCAGCTTGGGCCAGACGGTGGTCCAGATCTGCCGGGCCCGGCTGGGGTGGCTCTCGAGGTGGGCCTCGAGGGCGTCGAGGCCGGCGATCTCCTCGGCCAGCTTGGCGTCGGTGCGGAGGTCAGTCACTGTGGCGGCGGACCTCGGCCCGCAGGCGGTCGGTGACCGAGGCGGCCAGGCCCATGACCTCGGGGGAGTCGATGCGGCGAGGCCGGTCGATGGTGACGGGGAACTCGTCGGCCACCTTGCCCGGGAGGCTGGTCAGCAACACGATGCGGTCGGACAGGCGGGCCGCCTCCCGCACGTTGTGGGTGACGAAGACGATGGTGAGCCCGGTGGCGGACCAGACCTGCTCGAGCTCGTCGTGCAGCAGGTCACGGGTCATGGCGTCGAGGGCGCCGAACGGCTCGTCCATGAGCAGGACTTCGACGTCCTGGGCCAGCGCCCGGGCCAGGGCGGCCCGCTGGCGCATGCCGCCGGAGAGCTCGTGGGGCCGCCGGCCGCCCTGCCCACCCAGGTGGACCTGCTCCAGCAGCTCGTCGGCCCGCCGCCGGCGCTTGGCCTTGCCCATGCCCGCCAGTCGCAGGGGCAAGGCCACGTTGTCGCGCACCGTGAGCCACGGGAAGAGGGCGGCCTCCTGGAACATCAGCGCAGTGCGCCCGTTCACCGTCACGTCGCCCACCGTGGGGCGGTCGAGGCCGGCGATGAGGTTGAGGCTGGTGGACTTGCCGCACCCGGAGGCGCCGACCAGGCAGACGAACTCACCCCGGGCGACGTCGAGGGTGATGTTGTCGAGGGCCAGCACCGCGCTGCCCCCGTGCCCGAACGCCTTGGAGACGCCGCGGAGGGAGATGGCGGTGGCCGTCGCGACCCGGTCGTCGATCAGCGTCATCCCTTGACCTCCGGCCGGTTGGCTGCGGCCAGCACCTGGTTGAGAACGGACAGGTCGTAGATCCCCTTCAGGTCGACTCGGCCGAGAAGCCCGACATCGCGAGCGTGGTCAGCGGAGGCGGTCAGCGAGGTGGCGACGGGGTCGTTGGTGAACTCCAGGCTCTTCCACGACGCATCGAGCACCGCCGGAGCGATGCCCCGGCCGGTGATCGTGGTGATGGCCTGATTGACCAGCCGCTGGGCCTCGGCCGGGTTGGAGTTGACCAGCTCATTGGCCTGGACCTGGCCCTGCACGAGCCGGCGGACGGCCTCAGGGTGCTGCTTCAGGAACTTGGTGCGCACGACAAGGTGGGTCGTGATGAACTTGCTGCCCGGCCACAGCGTGCGCTCGTCGACGAGCACCTTGCCGCCGCCCTCCTGGACGAGGCGGGTGGCCCAGGGCTCGGGCGCCCAGGCGCCGTCAATCTGGCCGGCCCTGAAGGTCTCCAGCGTCTGGGCGTTCTCCTGGGGCGTGACGGAGACGTCACCGCCCCCCTCGAGGTCGGCCTTGAGGTTGTTGGTCTTCAGCCACTGGCGCAGGGCGACGTCCTGGGTGCCGCCCCGCTGGGGGGTGGCGAGCTTCTTGCCCTTGAGGTCGGCGGGGGCGTTGATGCCGGGCTTGACCACGAGCGAGGCGCCGCCCGAGGTGGCGCCGGAGATGATGCGGATGGCCTCGCCACCGGACCGGGCGTAGGCGTTGATGGCCGGGTTTGGGCCGATGTAGGTGGCATCGAGGGCGCCGGAGAACAGGGCCTCGACGGCGGCGGGGCCGGCGTTGAAGGTCTTGACCTCCATGCTGTTGGGGCCCAGTGCGGCCTTGAAGATGCCGCTCTCGACGCCCACCAGTGCGGTGGCGTGGGTGACGTTCGGGAAGAAGCCGAGGCGTACGGTGGAGCCGCCGTCGGGCGACGGGGCAGGCTCACTGCCCCCACAGGCCGCAGTGAGCAACGCCAGCGCCGCCACGAGGGCCCCGAAAGCTGAGCTTCTCAATCGCATTTGTGCAGAATAGCGCCGGCAATCCCGGAAAACCAGATCATATTCGTCAGGAATTGGTAGCGTTGCATTCGTGGCCGACCTCTCCCAGGGACTGACCGTGTGGCTGACCGGCCTGCCGTCGGCGGGCAAGACCACCATCGGCCGAGCCCTGGAGAGGCGCCTCCTGGCGGCAGGGCACCGGGTGGAGGTGCTCGACGGCGATGTCGTCCGCACCCACCTGACCAGGGGGCTCGGCTTTTCCCGGGAGGACCGGGAGGAGAACGTGCGGCGGATCGGCTTCGTCGCCCACCTGCTGTCCCGCAACGGCGTCGTGGTGGTCGCCTCGGTGATCTCCCCGTACCGAGCCGTGCGCAACGAGCTGCGGGAGCTGCACGCCGGCCGCTTCTTCGAGGTTCATGTGGCCACGCCCGTCGAGGTGTGCTCGGAGCGCGACGTGAAGGGGCTGTACGCCAAGCAGCGAGCCGGGGAGCTGACCGGGCTGACCGGCGTGGACGACCCCTACGAGCCGCCGCTGCATCCCGAGGCGGTCATCCAGACTGAGAGCCAGAGCTTGGACGAGTCCGTGGAGGTCCTGTGGCAGGCCTTGCAGTCCTAGAAGAGGAGCTGGCTGAGCTCAGCCGCTCCTTCGAGCGGGCGCCGGCCTCCAAGGTCATCCGCTGGGCCGTGGAGCGGTTCTCGCCCCGGCTCTCGCTGCTGGCGTCGATGACCGATGCCTTGCTGATCGACCTGGCCGTCAAGGTCGATCCGTCGATCGAGGTCGTCTTCATCGACACCGGGCACCACTTCCCCGAGACGCTGGAGACGGTGGAGCTGGTCCGCCGGCGCTACGGGCTGAACCTCCGCATCGTCACGGTGGGGCCGGAGCCGGCGCCGCTGGTCGACGGCTGCTGCTCGGCCACCAAGGTCGCCCAGCTCGACCGGGCGTTGGTCGGCCGTGAGGCGTGGCTGAGCGGCCTGCGCCGTTCGGAGGCGGAGACCCGGGCCGATGCGCCCATCGTGAGCGTCGACCGCCGGGGGCTGGTCAAGGTCAACCCCCTGGCCCCCTGGACCGACGACGACGTCGCCGGCTACATCGCCGAGCACGACGTGCCGGTCAACCCGCTGATGGCCCAGGGCTACCTGTCGGTCGGCTGCCGGCCCTGCACGTTCCCCGTGCCTGCCGGCGCCGACCGCCGATCGGGCCGGTGGGCGGGCTCGGACCGCACGGAGTGCGGTATCCACCGCTGATCGGTGGGCACCAGGCCCGAGTAGGTCAAATAACTCAAGCCCGGTCGCACGGGCGTCGATACCTCCCCAGCCAGCACGGATCTGCAAGGGGGAGGCCCGCCCGTGATCGATCTCGACCGGATGGAGGCCGAGCTGTCCGCGGCTCTGACCGCTGAGGTCGCGTCGCGACCTGCCCCGCGCACGGCCCTTCCGCCGGCGCCGGCCCCATCCCACCAACGCAGATCGCGCCCGCCGGCCGCGCCGGCCGGCGTCGCCGAGCTCATGGAGCTGGGACTGGTGGAGGAGGCCGACGCCCGCATCGCCGCAGCCACCGACCGCCTGGACCAGACCACGTGGGCGACCATGCGCGCCCTCCTCGCCGGCCGGCGCGACGCGGTGCGAATGGGTGTGGAATCCCTAGGCCGCTTGGCCCAGGACGGCAACGGCGTCGCCCCGGACCTGGCATGGGCCCTCCGCTTCTGGGCCACATTCGAGTGGGGCACCCGGGACGAGCGTCTCGACGTCCTCGACCACTGCCGGGAGCGGGCCTACCGCTTCGACGAGCTCATGTGGTGGGGCAATCTCACGCTGCTGCTCGCCGCGCTGGGCAAGCACGAGGAGGCGGTGCGGGCCTTCGACCAGGCCCTGCCGTTCATCGGCGCCGCTTCCGAACGGGTTCGACTCGACCTCGTCACCAACCTGATCGAGGCCGCCGCCCTCCTGGGCGACGCCGGCCGGGTGGCCGCCGCCGGCGGCCAGCTGCGAACCGAGACCGGCCGGCTGGTGGTGGTGGGCGCAGGCGTGGTGTGCAAGGGTTCCGTCGACCGTTACCTGGGCCTCCTCCACGCCGCCGTCGGGCAGGCCAGAGAAGCCGCGGAGTACTTCCGTAGCGCCGAGGCCACCCACCGGGCCATCGGTGCCGCGCCCCTCCTGGCCCGCACGTTGGACCAGGCCCGGGGCGTTCCGGCCGCCGCCTGACGGCTGGTCTCAGGCGGCGGCGAGGAAACCGCTGGCTTGCCGGCGGGTGCGGGCCAGGAGGGACCCCGCCCCGATGTCCTGGTGGAGCTGCTCCGCGCTCCGGAAGTACCGGTCGGCCACCCTGTCCTTGCCGAGGACGGCGTAGCCGAGGGCCTTGTAGCGGTCGACGGAGCCCTTGCAGACGATCCCGTTGCCCACGACGACGACCCGACCGTCCGGCCAGCGCAAGGCGCGGTGGCAGGCGGCGAGCCGGTCCGGGTCGCCGAGCAGCACCGCGGCCTCGATCAGGTTGGTCAGCTCGTCGAGCCACACCCGGTCCTTGGCCACCCCGCCGACGTAGCGCTGCGTCTGGTCGAAGGCGCTCGAGGCCTCCTCGTACTTGCCCGTGGCCGCCAGCAAGAGGGTGAGGTTGGCCCACCAGTGCAGCTCGTTGAAGCGGTAGGCCCGCTCCCGGCAGTGCTCGAGGACGTCGAGGCGCTCGTCCTCGGTGCCCCACTCGAACGCGGCCCAGAACCGCTGAATCCAGTACCGCTCCCAGGGCTCCCGGGCCTCGCTGGTCCGGGCCAGCTCTCCCAGCTTCTGGATTCCCGCCGTCGCCGGCTCGCGGTGGCCGAGCAGGAGCGCGCGCATCGTCGCCCAGCTCAGGGCGTCGAGGCGGTCGGTCGTCGTGGCGATCCGGGCCTCGACCTCGTCGATCATGCCCTGCTCCAGCAGGGCGGGGAGGCTCATCGACCGACCACCCGTCCGCGCGTTGCGGAGCGCCCGGCGGAAACCCTTGTTGGCGCCGTTGCCCATGGGTGTTCCTTTCTCGCGTCGGCACTGGTGTAAAGGGTCGTACCCCCGGGCCGCAGGTGTTACCCGCAGGCGGCGACGGCGGCCGTCCTGACCCCAGGGGCCCGGCGGGATCAGGGCCAGGTGACGGAAATGAAAAATGCCCGGACCGGTGGTGCCTCCGCCGAGCGCCGAGTCCCGCCGCGTGCGCCGGTAGGGGCTGCCCCGCGACGCACTGGGGGCGAACCCTCATGTCGGCGAGGCGCAGGGCGGCCCATCATCGGCCCATGGGCGCTAGAACACCCGCCGCCGCGGTCTCCACCAAGACATTGGCCACGGGCACGCTCCTCGCCGCCCTGTTGCCGGCGTGGGCGGCCCTGCGCGGTATCTACCTGTCGATCTACTTCGTGCCAACCGACACTGCGCTCCATGCCGCGAAGGCCGGCCATGGCCTGCTGGCGGCGGGCGCCATCGCCGCCCTCCTTCTCCTCGCCGTCGCCGTGGGTCTACGGTGGATCGCTCCCGAGCCCGAGAAGGTGCTCACCGCCGGTGTGGCCGTCGCAGTCAGCGTCGTGCTCGGCTTCACTGCCTTGGCGTGGGTTCATGCCGATCGGGCGCTCCACAACTACGGGCCGGAGTTGCGGGCGATCGATGCTTTCCTGCCGCCCGCCGGCGCCCGCGCCGGACACGACGTCCGCTGGGCCTCGAACCATCCCGAGGTGCAGCGCTCCTGGCGGGTGCCCGCCCCGGCCGAGAACCTGTGCCGGAGCGCGGTCGAGCGCTTCGAGGCCTGGGCCGACCCGGGCAGCGTGATGAAGACGTTCCCGGGCAACCAGTCCTCGTGCTCCCACAGGGGCCGGCGAGGCCCGGACAACGTCGAGCTACTCGTCTCGGATCCAGCCCCTGGGCCGCTGGGGCAAGGACTGGTGATCGTCACGGCCCGGCGGGCCTAGTCGCCGGCGAGCAACTCCGCGAGGTCGGCGGCGTTGACGACGGCGTCGTCCCGATAGCAGTTGTTCATGAGCACATGGACGGTCCGGGCCGACGCCGCCATCTCGTGGATGCGGGGCACCCACTCCCGCAGCTCGTCGGCCGTGTAGCGGTACCGGAACCGCTCGGCGGCCGTGGTGATCTCCGGGTCCTCCCAGGTAACGGTGTTGCGGCCGTGGAACCGGACGACGGCCAGGTCGGAGGTCACCGCCACCACGGGCGGCATGGAGGACGGGAAGCCGGCGGGCTCGTCGACGCAGACGAAGCTGACCCCCAGCTCCTCCAGGAGCTCGAGGGTGGGCTCGCAGTCGCCGCCCTCCAGCCACCGGGCGTGGCGGAACTCGACGCACAGGCGCAGGTCGGGCAACCGGGCGATGGTCTCGCGCAGCACCTGGCGGTTCTCGGCCTTGGGCCCGAACCATCGCGGGTACTGCAGCAGGACGGCGCCAAGGCGGCCGGCCCGGTGGAGGGGGAGGAGGGCGTGGCGGAACCGGTCGAAGGCCTCGTCGAGCGCATCGGGGGGCAGGTAGTGGGAGTAGAGCCGGCGCTTGTCCCGGTGCTCGGGCGGGACGGCGGGCTGCATGTCCTCCCAGAGCGAGTGCTGGAAGGTGGGATGGCCGGTCAGCAGCGACCACGCCTTGATGTTCATGGTGAAACCCTCCGGCGTGCGCTCGGCCCACGTCTGGGCCAGCTCGGGCGTCGGCGGGAAGTAGTACGTGCTGTCGACCTCGACGATGGGGAACCGGCTGGCGTAGTAGGCCAGCCGCTCGGCCGCGCTCATCGTCCTCTTCGGGTACCAGTCGGTCTCCTTGACCAGGGTGGCGTCGGTCCAGGAGCAGGTTCCGATCAGGACCCGGCTGCCCCCGAGGTCCATTGACGTCACTGGCGCTAGCCGATGACCGTAAGCGGCCCCGAGGCCTTCAGTACCTCGCCGAACGCCTCGGCGATCTTGGCGTGGCCGGTTGTACTGGGGTGGAAGCCGTCGCGGGCGATGAGCGACGCCTCGGCGCCGGCGGCCCGGGCCGCCATGCCGGCGGCATGAAGGTCGACGAGGAGGGCGCCCGTGCGCTGGACGACCCGGGCGATCGCGTCGTTGTACTCGGCAACCCTGGCCACGACGTCCGCCGGCGCCGGCACGTCGGCCAGGATGCGGCCGAGCTGGTACGCCGGCAGGTGGTCGAGGGGCGGCGTGTTGGCCACCAGCACCCGGGTGACGCCCCCCCGCCGCAGCTGGCGTACCAGGGTCTCGAGCTGGCGCTCGTAGTCGGCCGTGCTCACGCCCCGGACCAGGTCGTTGACGTTGAGCCACACGGAAACCAGGCTCGGCCGGGCCTCGATAGTGGTCGGGACCTCCTCGGCGAGGGCCTGGGCGACGGTGGCCCCCGGGATGCCCATGTTCACGTGGATCGACCCCGGGGGCAACGCGTTGCGGTGGAGGATCCGGGGCCAGCCGTCACGCAGGGGCTGGTCGCTGCCGGCGCCGGTGGTCTCACTCGCGCCCACCGACACGTAGACCGGCGCCGGCCCGGTGTCCGCCGGCGGGGGGAGGACCTCCGGCCGGGAGACGTCGCACGCGCCCGCCATCAGGACGCCGAGCACGACGAGCATGAAAGCCCGGGCCCTCACGCCGCCTCCATGGCTTCGCGCGCGGGCATGCGGGCCGCCCGCCGCGCCGGCATGGCCCCGGCCATCAGGGCGAGCGCCGTCGAACCGAAGACCCCGCCCATGAGCACCGCCAGCGGCAGGCCCAGCTTCACGCCGGCCAGGCCCTGGGCGGTCAGGTACCGGTTGACGACCGCGCTCACGCCGAGCGCGGTGCCGAAGCCGCCGGCGGTGCCGGCGATGCCCCCGACCAGGCCGAGCACGCCGGCCTCGAACAGGAAGACGCGCTGCACGTCACGGTCGCGCGCGCCGATGGCCTTGAGGACGCCGATCTCCCGCCGGCGCTCCCGCACCGCGGCGAGCAGGGCGTTGCAGATCCCCAGCGAGGCGATGACCAGGGCGATGGCGCCGATGGCGCCGAGCACGATCTCGACGACCCGGAGGTAGCGCTGCACCGACGCCACCAGGTTCTCCGGCGCGCTGGTGGAGTACCCGAGCTCCGTAATCTCGCGGCGGACCTCGTTGACCTTCTCCAGGTCGTCGGCGATCACGAAGAGCCCGCTGTAGTCCGACGTCGGGATCTGGAGCCGGCCTTCGACCTCGGTGCCCGAGGACGTCCACGCCCGGGCGGCGCGGGCCTGCTCCAGAGACACCACGAACTGCCCGGGCGCCGTCTCCTGGGCGACCACGCCGACGATCGTCGCCCGTACCCAGCGGCTGCGGAAGCGCCGGGGCTGGCCCGAGTCGGTGAACACCCGGGGCGCACCGAACTGGACCTCGGTGCCCACCACCGCGGCGGCTTGCGGCTTGGTCAGGCCCATCCGGGTGAGGTAGCCCTGGGTGACCGCCACTTCGGTCAGGGAGTGGGGGACGGGCAGGCGGCCGGTCAGGATCGTGATCGGCATCAGCGACGCCCGCTCCAGGTCGATCCCGACGATGGTCTCCGGGAACGGGTCGGGGTTCCTGAGGCCCGGCACCGTGGCCCGGGGCACCGTGCTGAACGGGGGCGACGACGTGGTGGGCGCCACGGTCGACGGCAGGGGTGGGAGCCGGCTGAGCACCTCGGCGTTGGCCGGCGGCTCGGGCACGATGACATTGACCACGGAGGCGACGATGGGCAGCACCGTCTTCACCGCCGGCAGGG
This sequence comes from uncultured Acidimicrobiia bacterium, assembly GCA_963768975.1. Classification (GTDB taxonomy): domain Bacteria; phylum Actinomycetota; class Acidimicrobiia; order Acidimicrobiales; family AC-14; genus CADCTB01. Next base: position 81,149 of record CAVYKB010000019.1, read on the forward strand.
CAGTGATCTTGGCTCTTATCGGGTCGTCGAGGTCCTTGGGCGGGCCGGGCCGGGGGTCGTCGGTGTCGACCTGGCTGGGGTCGGCCTCGGCCGCAGCCACGGTGATCCCCGAGAGAGGGCCGCCCTTGGACAGCTCGGAGAGGACCTTGGTACGGGCGGTGCCCGCGATGGTGACCAGGGCGGTCAGCAGGGTGGCGGCCAGGGCGACCGCCGCCACGGTGAGCACCGACCGCCCGAAGCGACGGCGGATGCTGGTGGCCGCCATTGAGGCGGCGTCCCGCCACTTCACGCCAACCGGGCCTCATAGGACGCAGGAGCGATGTGGCCCCGGTCGAGGGGGATGCGCTGGTCGGCCCGGCGGGCGAGCTGGCGGTTGTGGGTGACCATCACCAGGGTGCAGTTGTGGTCCCGCCGCACCTGCTCGAGCAGCTCGATGATCATGGCTGCAGCGTCGTCGTCGAGGTTGCCGGTGGGCTCGTCGGCCAGCAGGAGCTTGGGCTGGTTGACCAGTGCCCGGGCGATGGCGACCCGCTGGCGCTCGCCTCCCGACAGGCGCGATGGCCGGTGCCCGGCCCGCTCGGCCAGGCCGACGGCGTCGAGCAGCTCCAGGGCCCGGCGCCGGCGGTCGGAGGGGCTGGTGCCGGCGAGCGTGCCCGCCAGCTCGATGTTCTGGAGGGCGGTCAGCGTCTCCAGCAGCCCGAAGTGCTGGAAGACGAACCCCACGGTGGCCCGCCGGTACGCGGCCAGGTCGTCGCCGCTCAGGCCGGTCAGGTCCTGGCCCCCGACCTCCACCTGGCCCTTCTGGGGCGCCTCCAGCCCGCCGAGGAGGGAGAGGAGCGTGGTCTTGCCGGCGCCGGAGGGGCCGGTGATGGCCGCATACCCGCCGTCGGCGAGGTCGAGGTCGAGCCCGCCGAGCACCGTCAGCGGGCCCTCAGCCGTGCGGTAGGTGTGGCTGAGGCCCCGGAGGGAGATGGCGACGCCCATGTCCCTCCACTCTGGCCTATCGCGAGACTGAGGACAGTCCGCCCTTGCGAGTTAGAACGAGCTCAGGGTGCCGCACGCCCGCAAACCGTACGCGTCGAACTTGGCATTGGCCGCGGTGACCAGCGACTTCTCCTCGGCGTCCAGGCGGTCGAACTGAGCCTCGTTGCGGCGCTGGGCTGCGGCGAGAAGTTCCTTGTCCTTGGCGATGACCTTGTCCTGGGCGGCGAGCATGTCGGCGATGGTGGAGTCGTCACCGGGCGGCGCCGTCAGGGCCTTGATGTCGGCGAAGAGCTTCTCTTCGATGGGGATGTAGGCGCCCAGGTAGCGGGCCACCGTTGCGAACGAGGTGGGCGCGGCCAGGGCGTCGGCCTTGCGGTTGGCCGCCGCGCACAGCGACTCGGCTCGGGCCACGAAGGCCGCCTTGAGGACGGTGCGCCCGCCCTCGATCACCGTGCCCACCGGCGCCTGGAGGCCCTCGCCGCACGTGGCCAGCCCGTAGGCCTTGGCCTGCGTCGCCGCGTTGTCGGTCTTGCCCTTGAGATCGTTGGCCGCCCGGGCCGTGGCGGCGTCGTCGCCCTTGCCCGCCGCCTCCTGGAGGGCACGCGCCGGCCCGCTGACTTCCGCGAGGGCGGCGATCACGCCGGCCACCACCGCCTTGTCGTCGCCGGGAGTATCGAGCTTGCGCAACGCTTCGGCCTGGCCGTCCACCGAGGTGACCACTGTGCCGGCCGCGGAAGCGAGCTCGGGCAGGTTCGTCGGCTTGGCCACCGCGGCCAGTGATGCGTTCGCAGTCCCGCACGCGCCGTCGGCCTGGGCGACAAAGTCCGGCTTCGAGACGCCCCCAGCCCCGCAAGCGCCCAGGGAGGCGGCCAGGGCGAGCGAAGCGGCGATGAGGACGGCGCGGCGGCCCATCTCAGCCCCCCGCCGAGCCACAGACCTTGAGCCCGTACGCGTCGAGCTTGGCATTGACCGCGGTCTGGGCCACACGCAGCTCGTCGGTGAGGGCGATGAACAGGCGCTCGTTCCCCGACCGGGCCACGTTGATCGCCTCCTTGGCCTTGACGTTGAGGCTGTCCACGGCGCCCAGCATCTCGCTGATGGCGGCCTCGTCGCCCGGTGGCGCCTGGAGGGCCCGTAGGTCGGCGGCGAGCTTGGTGGAGACCCCGTTGACCCCGTCGAGGAACCGGGTGACCGACGCCTGGGTGCTGCCCGGAGCGGGCAGGGCGGCGTACCGGCGGGCCGCGTCCCGGCACAGCCCCTCGCCCTGCGCCACGAAGGCGGCCTTCACCACCTGCTTGACCCCGTCGAACAGGTTTCCGAGGCCGAACTTGAGCTGGACGCCGCACTGCGACATCCCGAGGGCCTGGGCCGAGTTGTGGGCGGCGTCCGCCTTGGCCTGCATCTCCACGGCCGCCCGGGCCATCCCGCCGTCGTCGTTCTTGCCGGCGGCGTTCTGCAGGGCCTTGGTCGGCGCGCTGACCTCGGAGATGAGGTTGATGACGTTCTGGGCCTCGGCCTCGTCCTTCCCGCCGGGAAGCTTCATCGCCCGGAGGGCGACGACCTGCCCGTCGATGGTGCTCACCGCAGTGCCGGCCGCGGTGGCGACCTGGGGCGTGTTGGTCGGTTTGGCCATGGTCGAGATGGTGGTGTTGCCCGGGGTGCACGCCGCGTCGGCCTTGGTGGCGAACTCGGCCCTGCTCGGCCCGTCGTCGCCACAGGCGGTCAAGGCCGCGGTAAGCGCAATTGCAGGGATCAGGAGGGTGAAACGTGTCCGCACGTCAGAGTCCTCTCAGCTCGGGACGAAGGTAGCCGTACCGGTCGCCGGCAGGGTCAGTTTCCACAGGCCTTGAGCCCGGAGGCGTCGGGCGTGGCGTTGATCGCCGTGCTGGCCACGATCGTTGTCGACCGGATCGGCAGGTGACTAGATGGTGCAAATGCACATCTCTGTCTTCACGGCCCTGCCGCAGATCCTCGAGGGGCCCTTCTCGGCCAGCCTCCTCGGTCGGGCGCGGGAGCGGGGGGTGGTCGACCTGCGCATCCACGACCTCCGTCACCACACCACCGACCGCCACCGCTCGGTGGACGACTCGCCGTTCGGTGGCGGCGCCGGCATGGTCCTCATGGCCGAGCCGGTCTTCCGGGCGGTGGAGGAGGTACGGCCGCCCCGGCCGCTGTTCCTGCTCGACCCGGGGGGCCGGCGGTTCGACCAGGCCATGGCCCTGGAGCTGGCCGCCGGCGCCGGCTTCTCGCTGCTGTGCGGGCGCTACGAGGGTGTGGACGAGCGGGTGCGGGCCCACCTCGTCGACGGTGAGGTGTCCATCGGGGACTACGTCCTCGCCGGCGGGGAGGCCGCGGCCCTGGTGATCGTCGAGGCGGTGACCCGGCTGGTGCCGGGCGTTCTGGGCAACGAGGCCTCCGCCGGCGAAGAGTCGTTCGTGGATGGGCTGCTGGAGGCCCCGCACTACACCCGGCCGGCGGACTTCCGAGGCTGGGAGGTCCCCGAGGTCCTGCGCTCGGGCGACCACGGCCGGGTCGCCCGCTGGCGGCGGGCCCGGTCCCTGGCCCGCACGTTGGCCCGCCGACCGGACCTCATCGAGGCCCGGGGCGGCCTCAGCCCGGCGGAATTGGCCCTGGTGGAGGAGTTCGCCGAGCCGGAGTACCCTGGGATGTCCCCGGAAGACCCGTCGCAGGAGTCGAGCGCGCCATGAACCCCACCGATCTCGTCGATCGCGACAGCCTTCGCGACGACATCCCCCGCTTCGGCCCAGGCGACACGCTCAAGGTCCACGTGCGGGTGGTGGAAGGCAACCGGGAGCGGGTGCAGGTGTTCCAGGGCGTCGTCATCCGCCGCCAGGGCTCCGGCGTGCGGGAGACGTTCACCGTGCGCAAGGTGAGCTTCGGCGTCGGCGTGGAGCGCACGTTCCCCGTGCACTCGCCGATCATGGCCAAGATCGAGGTCGACAGGCTGGGCGACGTGCGCCGGGCCAAGCTCTACTACCTGCGGGACCGCATCGGGAAGAAGGCGAAGATCAAGGAGAAGCGCACCGTACGGTGAGCGGCCCGGGAGGCCGGTCCTCGGGCGACACGGTGAGCGGCCCGGGAGGCCGGTCCTCGGGCGACACGGTGACCGGCCCGGGAGGCCGGTCCTCGGGCGGCACGGTGAGCGCGCCCGTGGCCGCACCCGAACGGGAGCGGTCGACGCTTTTCGTCGTCGCCCGGGAGATCGGCGCGCTGGTGGTGACGGCATTGGTCATCGCCGTGGTGGTCAAGACCTTCGTCGCCCAGGCGTTCTACATCCCCTCGGGCTCGATGCTGCCCCAGCTCCAGATCAACGACCGTGTCGTGGTCTCCAAGGTGTCCTACCGCCTGCACGACCCCCGACGGGGCGACATCGTGGTGTTCGACGCCCCCGGCGACGAGGGCGACGGCAACTCGCCGTTGCCGGTGCGGTTCCTGCGCAGCATCGTCCAGTCCATCGGGCTGGCCGCCCCGTCCACCGACGAGTACATCAAGCGGGTGATCGCCCTGCCCGGCGAGCGGGTCGAGGCTCATAGCGGCCGGGTGTTCGTCGATGGCCGGGAGCTCGTCGAGCCCTACCTCCCGGCCGACACGACCACCAGCGACTTCACCGCCGTCGTGGTCCCGCCCGACACCGTCTGGGTCCTCGGCGACAACCGGGGAAGCTCCGCCGACAGCCGCATCTTCGGGCCGGTGCCGGAGTCGACGGTGGTCGGCCGGGCCTTCGTCCGGGTGTGGCCGCTGGGCCACACCTCGTTCCTCTGATCCGTCCACTGGTCGTACAGTGAGGGACATGAGCGAGCCGGAGGCGAGCGACCAGACAAGCAGAGTGCCCAGCGAAGCGGGGCAGCCGCCGAAGGCGGTGACCCGGTGAGTGAAGAGGACCTCGAGCGCTATGAGACCGAGATGGAGCTCCAGCTGTACAAGGAGTACCGCGACGTCCTCCCCCTCTTCGGGTTCGTCGTCGAGACCGAGCGTCGGTTCTACCTGGCCAACTCGGTCGACATGCAGGTCCACGACGACGACGGCGCCGGCGGCGGCCGCAGCCACTTGGAGCTGGAGCTGAAGGACGCCTGGGTGTGGGACATCTACCGCCCGGGCCCAGCCCGCTTCGTGTCCTCGGTGCGGATCGTCACGTTCAAGGACGTGAACATCGAGAAGATCCGCAACGATCCGTGAGACCGGCCCGCCTTTGACGCAGGCTCGCCGGGCGCTGGGGGTCAGCGGCGAGGATGCCGTGGCCGCGTGGTACGTGGCCAACGGGTACGACATCGTGGCGCGGAACTGGCGGAGCCGAGGCGGCGAGCTGGACCTGATCGTGCGGCGGGGCCGCACGTTCGTGTTCTGCGAGGTGAAGACCAGGTCTTCTGACGCGTTCGGCGCGCCGGTGGAGGCGGTGACCAGGGACAAGCAGGTGCGCCTGCGCCACCTGGCGGCCCAGTGGCTGGAGGACGCGCCGATGCGGCCGACGGAGATCCGCTTCGACGTGGCGTCGGTGCTGGCCGGCGAGATCGAGGTGCTCGAAGGAGCGTTCTAGCCGGGAGGCCGCCTGGCGCTCATGCCGGCGGGCCGCCCTTCTCGCACTCCTGCTGCTCGATGGCGGCCAGCTGGTCGATTCGGGGCTGGTGGCGCCCGCCCTCGAACCCGGTGGCGAGGAACAGGTCGACGATGTCGAGGGCGCGGGCGTCGGCCAGCACCCGGGCGCCGAAAGCCAGCACGTTGGCGTTGTTGTGCATCCGGGCCATGCGTGCCATCCACTCGTCGTGGCACAGGGCGGCGCGGACGCCGTTGACCTTGTTGGCCGCGATCTGCTCGCCCTGGCCGCTGCCGCCGATGACGATCCCGAAGTCGGCCAAGCCGTCGACCACGGCCCGGCCGGCGGCGGCGCAGAAGGGCGGGTAGTCGACCGACTCCTCGGAGTCGGTGCCCATGTCGAGCACCTCGTGGCCGGCGTCGGCCAGGTGGGCGGCGACGACGGCCTTCAGCCGGAAGCCGGCGTGGTCGGCCCCGATCGCGACCCTCATCGGGGATACACGGCCCAGATCAGGAGCACGGCCACGACGGCGAAGGCAGCGGCGACCATGACGTAGTCCGTCGATCGGCGGCGCTGCTGGCGGAACGGGTTGAAGCCCACAGCGGGGATTCTGTCGCAGGGCCTGGGTACTCTCCAATCTCGCTCGCTCGAGCGGCCGGCGCCACGGCCCTCTTCCTCGGTTCTCGATGAGGGGAGTTGCGTTGATTGCCTCTATTCCGTCCGCCACCGTGCTGGGCGTCGAGGGCACGCCGGTGGCCGTGGAGGTCCACGTGTCCAACGGCTTACCCGGGTTCAACGTCGTCGGCTTGCCCGACGCCGCCTGCCGCGAGTCGCGGGACCGGGTGCGGGCCGCGCTGCTGTCCAGTGAGCTGACGTGGCCGCTGAAGCGGGTGACGGTGAACCTCGCCCCCTCCAGCGTTCGCAAGGGGGGCGCCGGCCTCGACCTGCCCATTGCCGTCGGGCTGCTGGTGGCGTCGGAGGTGTTGACGGCCGAGGCGGTGGCGGGGTGCGGGTTCATCGGCGAGCTGGGCCTCGACGGGTCGATCCGCCGGGTGCCGGGCATCGTGCCGCTGGTCGCCTCCCTGGCGACGCGGGTGGTCGTCGTCCCGCCGGACTGCTTCGCCGAGGCGTCGGTGGTCGGCCGCCACAAGGTGCGGGTGGCGGGGACGGTCCGCGAGCTGCTGGCCGCGCTGCGGGGTGACGCGCCGTGGCCCGACCCGCCGGCGCCGGCGCCGGCGGATCCGCCGGGCGGCGCCGGGCCTGATCTGGCCGACGTGCGAGGCCAGGCCGTCGGGCGGATGGCCGTCGAGGTGGCCGCCGCCGGGGGGCACCACCTGTTGCTCTCGGGACCGCCGGGGGCGGGCAAGACCATGCTGGCCCGACGGTTGCCCGGACTGCTGCCGGTGTTGGATGGTGACGACGCGTTGACCGCCACGCGTATCCACTCGGCGGCCGCAGTGGCGCTGCCGGCGAGTGGGCTGATCGAGCGGCCACCGTTCCGGGCGCCGCACCACGGGGCGTCGTCGGTCGCCCTGATCGGCGGCGGCTCCGGCTACATGCGCCCTGGCGAGATCTCGCTGTCGCACGGCGGCGTGCTCTTCATGGACGAGATGTGCGAGTTCCCTGCGTCCGTGCTCGACGCGCTCCGCCAGCCGCTGGAGGAGGGCGTGGTGCGGGTGTGCCGGGCCCGGGCCACCGTGTCGTTCCCCGCCCGCTTCCTGCTCGTGGGGGCCACCAACCCCTGCCCCTGCGGCGAGGGCGGTCCTGGCCGGTCGTGTCGGTGCCCGGTGGCAGCGCGCCAGCGGTACGTGCGCCGGCTGTCGGGACCGCTGCTTGACCGGTTCGACCTGCGGGTGGTGGTGAGCCGGCCCGACGCCGCTTCGGTGCTGGCCGGGCCACCGGGCGAGTCGACGGCGGCAGTGGCGGACCGGGTGGCCGCGGTCCGGGAGCTGGCGGGCGCGCGAGGTGTTCGCTGCAACGCCGAGCTGCCGGCGCCTCGGCTCGACGAGCTGGCGCCGCTGGCGCAAGGCGCGTCCCGGCTGCTCGAACATCGGCTGCGCTCGGGGCTGCTCAGCGCCCGGGGCGTACACCGCATCCGCCGGGTGGCCCGCACCATCGCCGACCTCGGGGGCGCGATGGGGGCCCTCGCCGAGGAGCACGTCTGCCTGGCGCTCAGCCTGCGGGCGGACCTGGCGCCGGCGCAGGAGGCCGCATGAGTGGGCTGGGGCTCCCGCCGGCGGCGTGGGCGGCGGCGCTGGCCGGGCTGCCGGCGATGGGCCCGGCCCGGCTGCGGGCGGTGCTCGACACCTGGGCGCCGGAGGAGGCCTGGGCGCTCGTCGCGGCCGGCGCCGGCTGCTCCCGGCCGGCGGTCGCCCTGGCGTGCCGGCCCGATCCGGCCGGTGTGGCGGCGCTGTGGCGGGTGGCCGCCCGGCGGGTGGCACCGGCCGAGGTCTGGGAGCGCCACCTGCGTGCCGGCGTCTCGGTGGCCGTGCGTGACGGGCCCGGCTATCCGGGGGAGCTCCACGCCGACCCGGAGGCGCCGGCGGTGGTGTTCTGGCGGGGCGATCCCGGGGTGTTGGACGGCCGGCGCGTCGCCATCGTCGGCACCCGGCGCTGCACCCGCTACGGGCGCGACGTCGCCTATGAGCTGGGGCACGACCTGGCCGCGGCCGGCGTCCGGGTCGTCTCCGGGCTGGCCCTCGGCATCGACGGTGGCGCCCACCGCGGGGCGCTCGCGGCCGGCGGTGGGCCGCCGGTGGCGGTCGTCGGCAGCGGCCTCGACATCGTGTACCCGCCGGCGCACCGCTCGCTGTGGGAGCAGGTGGCCACGCGCGGCCTGCTCCTGAGCGAGGCGCCGCTGGGCGCCCGGCCGGAACCGTGGCGGTTCCCGGTCCGCAACCGGGTGATCGCCGCCCTCGCCGAGGTGGTGGTCGTGGTCGAGTCGGCCGACAAGGGCGGCTCCCGGCACACGGTCGAAGCGGCCATGGAGCGCGACCGGCCGGTCATGGCCGTGCCCGGCTCGGTCCGCAGCCCGGTCTCCTCCTATACCAACGGGCTCCTGGCCGACGGCTGCCACCCGGTCCGTGACGCGCTCGACGTCTTGGTCGCCCTCGGCCTCTCCTGCGTGCCGTCCACGCCGGCCGACCGCCGGCCGGCGCCCGGAGCCGAGGAGGCGCCGGTGCTCGACGCCCTCGGGTGGGAGCCGGCCACCTTCGACGACCTGTGCGAGCGCACCGGGTCCACCCCAGGGCAGGTCAGCGTGGCCCTGGCCCGGCTCCAGGCCGGCGGGTGGGTCGTCGAGCGGGCTGGCTGGTGGGAACGGGTCACGTGAATGCCGGCGCCGACCTGCCAACGTATGGGCCATGGCCTGGGAGCAGGAGGCGTTCGAGCGCTCGCTCTCCTCGCTTTCTGCCAACACCGTCGAGGCTTACGCTCGCGACGTTCGCGACTTCGTCGTCTGGGCCGAACGGGCCCGCCTCGGCGGGCCGGCCGACGTCGACCGCCTCGTCCTCCGCCGGTACCTGGCCTACCTCGGCACCCGGCGCATGGCCAAGCGGTCGATCGCCCGGAAAGCCGCCGCCCTCCGCCGGTACTTCGCCTGGCTGACCCGCACCGGCGTCCTGGCCGCGGACCCGTCGAGCCGCCTCACCGCACCGCGTGGCGAGGGCCGCCTGCCGCACGTCCTGAAGCCCTCGGAGCTGGAGTCGCTCCTCGGTGAGGAGGCCGGCGCTGGCGAGCCGGCGGATCTGCGGGACCGGGCGGTGGTCGAGCTGCTCTACGGCAGCGGACTCCGGGTGGCCGAGCTGTGCGGCTTGCGGCCGGCCGACGTGGACGTGGGCGGGCGCCAGGTGCGGGTCTGGGGCAAAGGGTCCAAGCAGCGCCAGCTGCCGATGAGCGACTCCTCCGTGGAGGCGGTGACGGCCTGGCTGCGAGCGGGCCGGGCGGAGATGCTCAGAACGGACACGCCGCCCGACGCCCTCTTCGTCAACCGCCGGGGCCACCGCCTCACGCCGCGGGACGTACGGCGCATCCTCGACCGGCGGGCGGCCTCCCCGACCCACCCCCACGCCTTGCGCCACACCTTCGCCACCCACCTGCTCGACGGCGGTGCCGACCTGCGGGCCGTCCAGGAGCTCCTTGGCCACTCCGACTTGGCGACGACCCAGTTGTACACTCATGTCAGCAAGGAGCGGCTGCGTTCGGTTTACGACGCAACCCACCCCAGAGCGTAGGAGCCTGTGGAACCGCAATCGGCCGCCATCACCAAGCTCTGGGACGACTTCAAGGCCACGGGCTCGATGGACGACCGCAACAAGCTCGTCGTCCACTACTCGCCGCTGGTGAAGTACGTCGCCGGCCGTCTGTCCGCCGGCCTGCCCAACAGCATCGAGCAGGCAGACCTGGTCAGCTACGGCATGTTCGGGCTCATCGACGCCATCAACAAGTTCGAACCGGCCCGGGGCTTCAAGTTCGAGACCTACGCCATGTCGCGCATCCGGGGCTCGATCATCGACGAGCTGCGCTCCATCGACTGGGTGCCCCGCTCCCTGCGGGCCAAGGCCCGGGCGGTCGAGAAGGTGTACACCAAGCTCGAGCACGAGCTGCTCCGCACGCCCACCGACGCCGAGGTGGCCGACGAGCTCGGCACCACCGAGGAGGAGCTCCAGAACGTCTTCACCCAGATCTCCTTCTTCGGCCTCGTTGCCTTGGAGGAAACGGTGTCGGTCGGTGCCGACCGCAGTGAGTCGGTGACCCTGGGGGACACGATCCCCGACGCCGGCCTCGGCCCGGTGGGCGCCTTCGAGGTGGAGGAGACAAAGCAAATCCTCGCCCAGGCCCTGAACCGGCTGCCCGAGCGGGAGAAGATCGTCCTCACGCTCTACTACTACGAGGGGCTGACCCTCGGTGAGATCGGCGGCGTCCTCGGGATCACCGAGAGCCGGGTGTGCCAGATCCACACCAAGGCCGTGATCCAGCTGCGCTCCAAGCTTGGCGACCCCGTCACCAGTAAGCGGTAATTTCTCAGTGCCTCTGGCGCTGTCTCAACCCACAAGGTAGAGTTCCGCTCGCTTCCGGCTGAGCCTGCGCTCCTGCCGGCGCCGCCTTCCCCCCAACGGTTCACCCGTCCCTGGGGGTTTCCATGCGCCGGTTGGCCTTCGTGCTGGCCACGCTCGTCGCGCTCGCCGCGTCCTCTCCCGCCCGAGCCGGCGCCGGCGCTCCGGCCGCCGTCACGTACCGCCCTCCGGTCGACGCACCGGTCGTCGACCCGTTCCGTCCTGCCGATCCCAACTGGACCTCGGGCAACCGGGGCCTGGAGTACGCCACGACGCCGGGAACGCCGGTGGCCGCCTCCGCCGCTGGGGAGGTGGTGTTCGCCGGCCCGGTGGCCGACAGCCTGCACGTCGTCGTCCTCCACGTCGACGGCCTCCGTACCAGCTACTCGTTTCTGCAGCTCGTCGCGGTCAAGCGCGGCGATCGGGTGGCCCAGGGTCAGACCGTCGGCACCGCCCAGGCCCGGTTTCACTTCGGTGTCCGGGCCGGCGACGCCTATCTGGACCCCGCCAAGCTCTTCGGCGGCGGTCCCGTCGAGGTGCACCTCGTCCCCGACGAGCTGCGCCGGCCCCAAAGCGAGGCCGACGAGCGGTCCGGCCTCATCCGGCTGCTCGGCGATTGGAAGCAGCGGGCGATCGAACGCGGCGGGGCCGCGTACGAGTGGGCTCGTGATACCGGCTTCCAAGTCCTCCGGGACTACTACGACGAAGCCAAGGGCGCCGTCCACTATATGGATGAACACCGCCCGGTCGTCCATCTGCAGCGGTTCCTGTCAACGGCTCGCGACTGGTGGGCAGCGCAGCAGCACTGCACGCCGGAGGCGGTCCCGCAACCCAGGCTGCAGGAGCGCCACATCCTCGTCCGCGTCGCCGGGCTCGGGTCCACGTCTGGAAACGGAGCGATCGACGATGTCGATGCTGCCGCCCTCGGCTACGCCCCCCGAGACGACTACCGGTTCTCCTACCTCGGCGCCACCGCCGCGGAGAACCCCTATGCCGTGACGGACACCACCAACGACATCCGGGAGTCAGGCCGGCGCCTGCGCGAACTGCTCGCCCGGATCGAGGCGGAGAACCCGGGGGTCCCGATTGACATCGTCGCCCATTCCCAGGGCGGTCTTGTCGCCCGCAGTGCCCTCACCGATGAGGGAGAGCCAACCGACCCGCGGCTCCCCAGGGTCAACTCACTCGTCACGCTCGGCACTCCTCATTTGGGAGCGCCTGCCGCCACTGCGGCCACCATGCTGGGACACACCGCAATCGGCGGCCTTGTCCTCGACGGCGCCCATGCCGCCCTGCCCGAGACGTTCGACCCGGCAGGGGTGTCGGTCACTCAGATGGCCGAGCACTCCGAATTCATCCGCCGGCTCAATAGCCGCCCCCTGCCGGAGGGTGTCCACGTCACGTCCATCGCGGCCCGCGAGGACTACGTCGTCCCGGCCAGTGTCACCCAGGTCGCTGGCGCCAACAACGTGACCGTGTCGGCGCCTGGTCACCTCGATGACCACGGCGACCTGCCAGGCTCCGCACAGGCCCAGCGCGAGATCGCACTCGCCATCACCGGCCAGGCGCCGACGTGCCAACGCTTTCTCGACGCAATGGCCGACGCAGCCGTGTCGGGGTTCCTCTACTTCGCCGAGACCGAGGTCGGACGAGCGGCCTGGTCAGGGTCCCGGACCATCGACAAAGGGGCCCAGAGCGCCGTCAGGGACGAAATCAAAGACCGGATCAAGAACCTGCCTATCCCTGGGAGGAAGAAGTGACCCACCCCGTTAGCCTCGCCCGCATCCTGTGCGTCCTGGCCTTGCTCGTCGGAGTCGGCTGCCGGTCCGGGGCCGACGCCGGCGGCGGTGCCTCACCACCGGCCACCGAGCCCCCGGCCCCCGAGCCGGGCGGCGATGCGCGGCATGAGAACGAAGGTTGGATCTGGACCGCGCCGCCGCCGGCGTGGATCGGTATGCCGGCGGCCGACGACCGCCAGATCGCCTTCACCTACGGCCACCAGCACCTGGTGCTGCTCGACGCCCAGGGCCGGCGCCTGTGGCAGGCCGACCGGTTGGGCTTGCGCGACGTAGCCCCCCGCCTGGCCGCCGAGTTGGTCGTGGCTGCCACCGACGACGGCCTGGCTGCGTTCGACCGGGCCGGCGGCAGGCTCCTCTGGGACACGCCGGTGAAGGGTCGAGCGAATACGCCGGTGGTGGTCGGCCCGCTGGCGGTGACCACCACCTGGGAGGGCACTGCGGTGGCCGTCGACCTGGCCGACGGCACGGTGGCCTGGACGGTGCCGCTTCCAGGCCCCTCGCTCGGACCGCCGGCGACGGACGGCGCCGCGGTCGTCGTGACGTGGGACCGGGCCGACCGGCGCAGTGGTGGCGCAGTCGCCCTGAACGCCGCCACGGGCCGACAGGGGTGGGCCGTGGCGCTTCCCGGCAGTGGCGTCAGCGCGCCCGCAGTGACGGCCGGAGGCGTCGCCGTCGTGGTGGCGGGCGACCTCGCGGCCCACGGCCTGTCGATGGCCACCGGCGAGATGAGGTGGCGGACGGCGCTGGCGGGGGCGGGGTCGGCGGAGGTGCCACCCCTGGCGGTTGACGCCCGCTCGGTGCTCGTCGCCCATCGGCTCGGCGGCCTGGACCTGCTCGACGCCGGCACCGGCCGGCGCAGCTGGCAGGTGGCCACCGACGCCGCCGCCGTGCGTGGCGGTCCCGTGGCCGGGCCGGCGGGGAGCTACGCCTTCCCGCTCGACGACGGCCGCGTGCTGCTCGCCGGCCCCAACCGGGAGACCGAGCTTCTTCGCCCGCCGGCGGGGCGCGTCAGCGGGCTGGCCGTCGGTCCCGGTGGCTGGCTGGTGTCATCGATGCGTGAGGCCAGGGTGAACACCGTGGAGGCGGGGCCGAACTGGTGACCGAGGTCACGCCGGCAGCTGCAGCCCCTCGGTCCGATCCCGCTTGATCTCGTAGAGGGCGTCGGCGCTGGCCATGGTGACGAACGCGTCCCACAGCTCGGCGGCGGCGTGGCCGGTCGGCGCATGGGACAGGACCGGGCCGAAGAAGGCCCGGCCTGGGGCCGACTCCAGGGCGATCGTGGGGGAGGCGGCGGTGGTGCCGCACAGGTCCGCCGCCTCCACCATCGAGGACTCGATGGCCCGGTCCCAGTGGGTGTCGGAGAAGGCGCCGGCGAGCGCCGGATCCATGCCGGCGGTGGCCAGGGCGGCGGGGACGTGCAGCGGCCAGGTGCCGGTGAACAGCTCCCGGCCGGCGCTGGTGTAGAAGGCGCCGATGGCCGGCTGGGGTTCGCCGGCGCTGCGGGCGGCCTCGACCACCCGCAGCACGTCGTGGGCGCCCTCAGCTCGGTCCCGGTACTGCTTCGGAACGTCGGCGCAGCCGTTGAGCAGGGTCAGGCTGAAGCTGCGCCAGTGGATGTCGAGGTCGCGTTGGGGGGCTACGTCGAGCAGCCAGCGTGACGTCACCCACGTCCAGGGGCAACCGGGATGGAACCAGAAGTCGATACGCACGGACGGAACGATAGAGTGGTTGGTCCGCACCCCTCCGGAGCGGACTGTCAGACCTCCCTGCCCGCCGTCCCACGGTCGCCCCCTCAAAAGGGGCGTGGCGGCGCAGGGCCCGCCAACCGATGGGGAAGGAGCTCACGCGCGTGGCTGTCGTCACCATGAAGCAACTGCTGGAAGCCGGAGTCCACTTCGGCCACCAGACCCGGCGCTGGAACCCCAAGATGAAGCGGTTCATCTTCGGCGAGCGCAACGGCATCTACATCATCGATCTCAACCAGACGCTGGTGCGGATCGAGACCGCCTACACCTTCGTCCGCGACCTGGCCGCCAACGGCGGCACCATCCTCTTCGTCGGCACCAAGAAGCAGACCCAGGACCCCATCGCCAACGCGGCCAACAAGTGCGGCATGCCGTACGTGAACGAGCGCTGGCTGGGCGGGATGCTCACCAACTTCACCACCATCAGCGCCCGGGTGAAGAAGATGATGGAGTACGAGCGCATGAAGGAGGCCGGCGACTTCGACGCCATGCCCAAGAAGGAGGCGCTCATCCTCGGCCGGGAGCTGGAGAAGCTCCAGCGCAACCTGGGCGGCATCCGGGGCCTGTCGCGCATGCCCGACGCGGTGTTCATCATCGACACCAAGAAGGAGCACATCGCCGTCACCGAGGCCAACAAGCTCCATATGCCGATCGTGGCCGTGGTCGACACCAACTGCGACCCCGACCTCATCCAGTACGTGATCCCCGGCAACGACGACGCGATCCGGGCCGGCACGCTCATGTGCCGGGTCATCTCCGATGCGGTCGAGGAGGGCAAGTTCATCGCCTCTCGCCGCAACGCCAACAAGGCTGCGGCCACCGCCACCCGCCCGACCGCCTCGGCGCCGGCCCCCGCCGACCCCGAGGCCGAGGCCCGGCGTACTCAGCAGCAGGCCGAGGCCCGCCGCCAGGCCGCCCTCCAGGCCCAGGAGCGCGAGGCCCGCCTCGCCGCGTCCCGCACCGCCGAGGCCGATGCCCCGCCGGCCCCTGCCGCAGCCGACGAGGCTCCGCCGGCGGAGCCGGCGGCTGTCGAAGCGCCCGCCACCGACGCCGCCGCCGACGCCGCGCCCGCGGTAGATGCGCCCGCCACCGACGCCTCGGCCACCGACGCGCCCGCCGCCGGGACTGCCGCCGCCCCGGCGAACAACGACATCGACGACTCCACCTCCACCATCCCCGGGGACGCCTGATGGCCGACATCAGCGCCAAGGACGTCCAGGCCCTGCGCAAGGCCACCGGCGTGGGCATGATGGACGCCAAGCGGGCCCTGGTCGAGAACGGGGCCGACTTCGACAAGGCGGTGACCTGGCTGCGGGAGAAGGGCCTGAGCAAGGCCGCCGAGCGATCGGACAGGGAGAACACCCAGGGCGCGGTCACCGCGGCCCGGGAGGGCAATGTCGCCGCCATCGTCGAGCTCAACTCCGAGACCGACTTCGTGGCCAAGTCGGCGGAGTTCAACGCCCTGCTGGAGAAGCTGGCCGCGGCCGTGGTCGCCGACGGCGAGGGCGCCATCGCCGCCCACCAGGACGAGATCGACGACCTGCGCATCACCCTCAAGGAGAACATCGCCGTCGGTAAGGTCATCCGCTTCGAGGCCGCCGACGGTGCCGTCCTCGACACCTACGTCCACAAGCCCTCCGGCTGGGGCGTCAACGCGGTCATGGTCGAGCTCCAGGGCGGCGAAGTCGACCTGGCCCGGGAGGTTTCCCTGCATATCGCCTTCGCCAAGCCCCAGTTCCTGGCTCGTGACGAAGTGCCCGTCGAGCGGGTCGAGCAGGAGCGCGCCGTCCTCGAGTCCATCAGCCGCAACGAGGGCAAGCCCGAAGCGGCGCTCCCCAAGATCATCGAAGGCCGGCTCACGGGCTGGTTCAAGGAGCAGGTCCTGCTCGAGCAGGACTTTGTGAAGGACAACAAGGTAAGCATCGCCAAGCTGGTCGGCGACGGCGGCGCCACCCTCACCCGTTTCGCCCAGGTCGTGATCGGCCGGTAGGGCGGGCATGCGGGGGAACTGGAGCCGGGTCGTACTCAAGCTGTCGGGGGAGGCGTTCGCCGACCCCGTCACCGGTTTCGGGATCCACGGCGCCACCGTTTCCCGCATCGCCGCCGAGGTGGCCGAGGTCCGCAAGGACCTCGGCACCGAGATCGCCATCGTGGTCGGCGGGGGCAACATCTGGCGGGGGATGACCGGCGCCGGCGCCGGCATGGACCGGGCCCAGGCCGACACCATGGGCATGCTGGCCACGGTCATCAACGGCCTGGCCCTTCAGGACGCCCTGGAGAACATCGGCGAGCCGACCCGGGTCATGACCGCCGTGCAGATGGCCCAGGTCGCCGAGCCGTACATCCGCCGGCGGGCCGAGCGCCACCTGGAGAAGGGCCGGGTGGTCATCCTGGCCGGCGGCACCGGCAACCCGTTCTTCACCACCGACACCACCGCCGCCTTGCGGGCCGCCGAAATCGGCGCCTCCGCCATCCTCAAGGGCACCCACTCGGGCGTCGACGGCGTCTACGACGACGACCCGCTCCTCAACCCCGAGGCGGTCAAGTTCGCCGAGGTGGAGTACATCGAGGTTCTCAAGCGGGGGCTCAAGGTCATGGACTCCACCGCCATCACCTTTTGTATGGACAACAAGCTGCCCATCGTCGTGTTCGACCTCATGGGGGCCGGCAACATCCGCCGCGCCCTGGAGGGCGAGCCGATCGGTACGCTTGTATCATGATGGGGCCGACGGTTGCTATGGACGTCACGTGATCGACGACGTCCTGCTGGAAACGACCGAGAAGATGGCCAAGGCGGTGGCCCACACCCAGTCGGACTTCTCGACGGTGCGCACCGGCCGGGCCACGCCGGCCCTGGTCGAGAAGATCAAGGTCGACTACTACGGCACCGAGGTGCCGCTCCAGCAGATCGCCGGCTTCAACGTTCCCGAGCCGCGGGTGCTGGTCGTGGCACCGTACGACAAGAATTCCATGAAGGCCATCGAAAAGGCCATCCAGCATTCGGACCTGGGTATCACGCCGTCCAACGACGGCCAGGTGATACGTCTTGTGTTCCCGCAGCTGACGACGGAGCGCCGGAAGGACCTGGTGAGAGTGGTGAAGCACAAGGCCGAGGAAGGCCGGGTGGCGATCCGCAACCTGCGGCGGGCCGCCCGCCACGAGCTGGAAGCCTTCGAGAAGGAAGGCGAGATCTCCGTCGACGAGCTTGACCGGGCCGAGAAGGAACTCGAAAAGCTCACCCACGAGCACGTGGCCGAGATCGACAAGATGTTGGGGCGCAAGGAGCAGGAGCTCCTCGAAGTCTAGGAACCGCCGACCCGAACCGGCCATCTGAAAGAACTGTAGGAGGGCCCACATTTGGACGAATTCCCGACCGACGACCGGACACAGGCGGCAAAAGACGAACTCTCCACCGACCCTGGCCCTGCCTGGTCGGGCGTCGCCCGTGGGCCCCGGCCGGCGGCTGAAGGGGTCCGGATCATCGGCGCCGAGGAAGCGGCGGCGGCCATCGAGTCCGGCCAGGTGTCGCCCCGGGTACCCGACGACGCCCCCCGCTTCGGCGACGTGCCTCAGCCCCCGCCCGGTCCTCATCCGCCCCTTCGCTTCCCGGGCTCCGACCCCTCGGCGGTCGAGAAGCCGCCAGTGGTCGTGCCCGACCCCCCGCCCCCGCCGCCGCCGCTGATCGCCGAGGTCGGCCCGGCGCCGGCCCGTTCGGCGTGGGCCGAGGCGTTCGAGAGCAGGGCACCGGATGACGACCCCAGTAGTTTCTGGGACCCGCCGGTGGTCGCCACCGCTCCGCCCGGGCGCTTCGAGGAGCTGGTCGCTGCCGCGGCGCGGGCCGAGGCCGAGGCCGGCGCTGCCGACCCGCTCGCCCGGGCCGGGGTCGAGCCGGAGCTGCGGGAGATCACACCCGACCGGCCGCTCACGTCCGATCCCGTCTCCGGCGAATGGGCGGTGGCGTCGGGGTTGGGAGGCAATGTCGGCCTCCCGGCCCGGGCTGGGCGTAGCCTTGGCGCACCATCGCCGGGGCCTGCATCGCCCCAAACGGAATGGGACCGGCTCTCCGGGCCCGGAAGTGGAAGGAGGCCGGTGGGCGAAGGACAGGGAGGTTCATGGGAGTTGTCCGACGAGCCCGGCACGGGTCGCGACCCGAGCCCGGCGCCGGCCTCCGCGCCCTCGGAGGACCAGCGCACCATGTCGCTGCCCCACTGGACGGACCCGCCGACCGGCGAGGTGCCGCGCATCCTGGGCGACGCGCCGCCGCCCCGGCGGCCGCCGCCGGCGATGACGAGCTGAGCGCCTGGTCGGCGCTCTCCACCGGCCCCCGCTGGCGCGACCAGCCCGCCGACTGGGACGAGGCCGACTTCTCCGACACCGTGCTCGACGACCGTGAGGCCCGCGTGGGCGCGCTGCGGGACCAGCCGGAGCTCGACGAGGAGGCCGACCTCTTCGCGTTCGACGACCAGCCCCCGCCGGCGCCGGCCCCCGCGGCCGCCGCTCGCGGCCGCACCACCGCCACCCAGGCGCGCCCCACCGCTCGCCGCCCCCGGCCGGCCCCCGGCCCCGGTGGCGGCGGCCCCGCAGGCCCCGCCGGGCCCGGCGGCCCGACCGGCGGTGGTGGAGGCGGCGGTGGTGGCGGCACGACCGACCTCTCCACCCGTGTCGTCACCGGCGTCATCGCCGCCGGGGTGCTGCTGGCCGCAGCGGCCATCGGCTCCACCGCCCTGGTGCTCCTGGTGCTGGCCGCGGTCACCATGGCCGGCGCCGAGATGTTCCAGGCCCTGCGGACCCGCGGCTACCAGCCCGCCACCCTCCTGGGCCTGGTGGGCTGCGCGGCGATGGTGCTGGCCGCCTACAACTACGGCCTGGTGGCTTTCCCGCTGATCCTGACCCTGATGGTCATCTTCAGCTTCCTCTGGTACCTGACCGGCGTGGTCAACGCCAAGCCGACGATGAACATCGCGGTGACGCTGTTCGCCTTCGTCTACGTCGGATTCCTGGGCAGCTTCGCCGCCCTGTTCCTCGCCGTGCCGGGCGAGCGGGCCGTCGGCCTTCTGCTGGGGGCGGTCATCTGCACCGCAGCCCATGACATCGGCGCCTATCTGGTCGGCAAGTACTGGGGCAAGACGCCGCTGGCGCCCGAGCTTTCGCCCAACAAGACCTTCGAGGGCCTGGTCGGCGGGGTGCTGGCGTCGGTGTTCATCGCCTTGCTCATCGTCAGCCGAATCGCCCCCTGGGACGCGGGCAAGGCGTTCTGGCTGGGTGTCGTCGTCGCCATCGCCGCCCCTCTGGGGGACCTGTGCGAGTCGATGATCAAGCGCGACCTGGGCGTGAAGGACATGGGCAAGCTCCTGCCCGGCCACGGCGGCGTGCTCGACCGGATCGACGCCCTGCTGTTCGTGATCCCGGCCACCTACTACCTGGCCGTGCTGCTGTTCGACAGTGGTTTCTGAGAATCAGGGGCTTCTGAGTATTTGAGGACGGTCAGCGTCGTCGGGTCGACGGGCTCCATCGGGACCCAGACCCTGGAGGTGGTGGCCGCCGAGCCGGAGCGCTACCGCATCGTCGCCCTCGGGGCGGCCCGGTCGGTGGATCTCCTGGTGGAGCAGGCCCACGCTGTGCGCCCGGAGCGGGTGGCCATCGCCGACGCGTCGCTGGCCGCCGACCTGGAAGCCCGGGTGCCCAAGGGCACCGAGGTGTGGGCCGGGCCCGAGGCGCTGGCGGCCATTGCCCGGGAGGCCGAGGTCGTCGTCAACGGCGTGGTCGGCTTCGCCGGCCTGCCCGTCACCCTCGCCGCCCTGGAGGCGGGCCGGCGCCTGGCGCTGGCCAACAAGGAGTCGCTCATCGCCGGCGGCCCGGTGGTCCAGCGGGCGCGGGCGACCCCGGGGGCGGAGATCCTGCCCGTCGACTCCGAACACGCCGCAGTCCACCAGTGCCTGCGGGCCGGCCCGATCGACCGCCTGGCCCGCATCGTGCTGACCGCCAGCGGGGGGCCGTTCCGGGGCCGCACCGGCGCCGAGCTGGCCGGGGTGACCGTGGCCGACGCCCTGGCCCATCCGACCTGGTCCATGGGACCGAAGATCACCGTGGACTCCTCCACGCTGATGAACAAGGGCCTCGAGGTGATCGAGGCCCACGAGCTCTTCGGGGTGGCGTACGACCGGATCGAGGTCGTCGTGCACCCGCAGTCGATCGTGCACTCCATGGTGGAGTTCACCGACGGCTCCTCTGTCGCCCAGCTCTCCCAGCCCGACATGCGCCTGCCCATCTCCTACGCCCTGGCCTACCCGGACCGGGGCGAGGTGGCCTTCGGCGCCCTCGACTGGTCGGCGGTGGGCCGCCTGGACTTCGAGGCGCCCGACCGGGCCGCCTTCCCGTGCCTGGATCTGGCCTATGAGGCCGGCCGGGAAGGGGGGACGGCGCCGGCGTGGTTGAACGCAGCCAACGAGATTGCCGTCGCTGCCTTCCTGGTAGGACGAATCTCGTGGAAAGCAATCGCCGATGTATGCAAAGAGACGCTCGTGCGGCATCATGGAACGAACCCGGTGAGCGTCGACGTTGTTCTTGACGCGGACCGGCTCGCGCGGGAACAAGCAAGGCGGGTCGTAGAACGGAGCGAAGCAGCTTGACCCAGACCAGCTCAACCCTGATCACCGACGAGACGGTGATACCCGACCCTGATGTGCACCGCGCCGAAAGGCGCAAGCTGCTCATGCTGGCCGGCATCATGGCCGGCGGGATCACCCTCTCCCTCATGACCGGCACCTTCCCGGTCGTCGGCTTCTGTCTAGCCATCGCCGCGGTCGTGATGCTTCACGAGGCGGCCCACTTCGCGGCGGCCAAGTGGTCGGGCATGAAGGCCACCGAGTTCTTCTTCGGCTTCGGTCCCCGGCTGTGGTCGGTCCGCAAGGGCGAGACCGAGTACGGCATCAAGGCCATCCCCTTCGGCGGTTACGTCAAGATCATCGGGATGAGCAACCTCGAGCGCAACATCGCGCCCGAGGACGAGCCCCGCACCTACCGCCAGGGGTCGTACCCGAAGCGGATGCTGGTGGCGCTGGCCGGCGTGGCCACCCACTTCGTCATGGCGTTCGTCCTGCTGGTGGTCCTGCTCAGCGCCGTCGGCGTCCCCAACTACGACAAGCCGAGCCTCACCGTCGGCAACCTGAGCCGACTCGACACCGGCCCGAGCCCGGCGGTCGACGCCGGCTTCCAGGTGGGCGACAAGATCGTGTCAGTCGGCGGCCAGACCGTCAGCCTCTGGTCCGACGTTCCCCCGATCATCCGCGAGAGCCCTGGTCGCCCTGTCGACTTCGTGGTCGAGCGCGATGGCGCCCCGGTCAACCTGACGGCCACGCCCATCGCTCTCGAGGGGGAGGGTGGCACGACTCGCGGCTTCATCGGCGTGGGCCCCCGGCCCACCATTGAGACGATGAACCCCATCGCCGCCTCGGGACGGGCTGTGACCGATATCTGGCAGCTGTCCACCGGGTCCATCAAGGCCCTGGGGTCGTTCTTCGCTCCGAGCTCGCTGCGGGACTACGCCGGCCAGCTGACCAACGCCAACAACGAGGACGAGGCCGCCGCCGGCGGCGAGGACCGCTTCGTCTCGGTCGTCGGCGTGGCCCGCATCGCCGGCCAGGCGGCCGAGAGCGGGATCTTCAACGTCATCTACCTCCTCGTGCTGCTGAACATCTTCATCGGTGTGTTCAACCTGGTCCCGCTCCTGCCGCTCGACGGCGGGCACGTGGCCATCGGCACCTACGAGCGCCTGCGGTCCCGCCTGAAGGAAGGCAAGCGCTACCACGCCGATGTCGGCAAGATGATGCCCGTGGCCGCGGCCGTGATCGTGATCCTGGTCCTGATCGGCGTGACGTCGGTCTACCTCGACATCGTCAACCCGGTCGCCAACCCCTATCAGTAATCGCCGTCGCAACCAGAGGTTGCTCGGCGAGAGGATCGCAATGGGGGTCGCCGGCAGAGCCGGCGGCCCCCATCGTCGTGTCCTGCCGGTAGCCGGATGGGGCCGCCTCCGGCGGCGACTACGGCCACCGGGTCGCTGGCGCCCATACTGGACCCATGTTCGTTCGCCGTCCTACCCGACAGGTCGCGCTGAAGGGAGCGTCGAGCACGGTCGTCGTCGGCGGGGACGCCGATGTCTCGGTGCAGTCCATGACGATCACCAAGACGGCCGACGTGGAGGGCACGCTGGCCCAGATCTACGCCCTGGCCGCCGCCGGCGCCGACATCGTGCGCTGCACGTGCAACGAGCCCGAGGCGGCCGAGGGTCTGGCGGCCATCGTGCCCCGCTCGCCGGTCCCGATCGTCGCCGACATCCATTTCCAGTACAAGCTGGCCCTCGCCGCCCTCGACGCCGGCGTGGCCTGCCTGCGGCTGAACCCCGGCAACATCCGCAAGCCGGCGCAGATCAAGCTGGTGGCCGAGGAGGCCAAGGCCCGCGGCGTCCCCATCCGGATCGGCGTGAACGCCGGCTCGCTCGACCCCGAGCTGCTGGACAAGTACGGCGGTGCCACCCCCGAGGCCCTGGTGGAGTCGGCCCAGCGGGAGCTCGCCTACTTCGAGGAGGTGGACTTCTCCGACGTGAAGATCTCGGTCAAGGCCTCCAACGTGCCGCTCATGATCGAGGCCTACCGCCAGCTGGCCGAGGTCACCGACCACCCGCTGCACCTGGGCGTCACCGAGGCGGGTCCGCCCCCGGCGGGGCTCGTCAAGGCCACCGCCGGCATTGCCACCCTCCTGGCTGAGGGCATCGGCGACACCATCCGATACTCGCTGACCGCCGACCCCGTCGAGGAGGCGCGGGCCGGCCGCCAGCTCCTGGAAGCCATGGGGCTGCGGAAGCGCAAGACGGTGGACCTGATCGCCTGCCCGTCCTGCGGGCGGGCCGAGGTCGACGTCATCCGGGTGGCCAAGGAGGCCGAGGCCGCCCTGGCCGACCGTAAGCTGCCCATCCAGGTGGCCGTCATGGGGTGCGTGGTGAACGGACCGGGAGAGGCCCGGACGGCCGACCTCGGTATCGCCGCCGGCAACGGCAAGGGCCACCTGTTCGTGAAGGGCCAGATGATCCGGGTGGTCCCGGAGGCCGACATGGTCGCCGCCCTGGTCGAGGAGGCCGAGCGCCTGGTGGCCGAGGGGGCCGAGGCTCGCATCGCCGCCGCCGATGTCGGCGCCGTCGAGGAGGCCGAGCGCAACCGCCAGCTGCTCCTTGCCGAGCAGGGCGACGACCCCAACGCCGTATCCCAGAAGGTCGAGCTCATCCACAAGGAGTTCACATAGCAGCCGAGTGTGGGTATTTCGGTGCGGTATGTCGCCGTGAAGTACCCAAACTGGGCCGATGACGAGGGACTGGGACGGCGCCACCTACGACCGCATCGCCGACCCCATGGCCCGGTGGGGGAGCGCGGTGCTGGAGCGGTTGCCCCTCGCCGGCGACGAGACCGTGCTGGACGCCGGCTGCGGCAGCGGGCGGGTCACCGAGGAGCTGCTGGAGCGGCTGCCGGCCGGCTGGGTGATCGCCGCCGACGCCGCCCCGTCGATGCTGGTCGAGGCCCGCCGGCGCCTCGATCGGTTCGGCGACCGGGTGGCGTTCGTGGAATGCGACCTGGGCCGGCCGCTGCCGATCGACACGCCAGTGGACGCGGTGCTCTCCACCGCCACCTTCCACTGGGTGCTCGACCATGACGCCCTCTTCGCCAACCTGTCCGCCGTGCTGGGGCCCGGCGGCCGGCTGGTGGCCCAGTGCGGCGGGGCCGGCAACGTGGCGTCGGTCCATGCCGCTGCCGCCGAGGAGCTGGGCGACGGCTGGCAGGGTCCGTGGAACTTCGCCACGCCCGAGGAGACCAAGGCCCGGCTGGAGGCCGCCGGCTTCGTCGATGTGGAGACGTGGCTGCACGACGAGCCCACGCCCATCGAGCCGGGGGAGCCGCTGGAGACGTTCCTGTCCACGGTGATCCTGCGCAGCCACGTCGAACGGGTTCCCGAGGCGGAGCGGGCCGGCTTCGTCCGCCGGGTGGCCGAGCGCCTGCCGGCCTCCACCATCGACTACGTCCGGCTGAATATCCTGGCCCGCCGGCGCTAGTCGCTGCGGTCCTGCATCTCCCAGGCGTGGTCCAGGGCGTGCCAGGCGACTCGGCGGGCGGCGTAGCGCCACAGCCAGGCTTTGGTGGCCAGTTCGGGCTGGGGCTGGCGTGCGGCCCCCAGAGCCTCCAGGAAGTCGTCCCGGTCGCCTTTCACGCCGACCTTCCGGAAGTAGGCGTTCTCGGCCTCGACCACGTGGGCGACCATCTTGTCCCGGTCCCGGCCGCCGCCCCGGGGGCCCTTGCGCAGCGCCGCCGGCGAGGCGGCCACCACGTCGTCGAGCACCGTCCAGGCCGCTCCCACCAGCGTGGCCAGGCGCTCGGCCTGGGCCTTGGTGAGCGGTGCGGAGTCGGCGCCGGCGGGGACGTGAGGGGCACCGAAGTCGGTGGTGGTGTCGCCCTTGACCCGCTCGGCGACGTCGAAGTCGTCGCCGGCGGACCTGGGGAAACGCACGCCGGCAGCGTCGGCCACCCGCCGGTACCGGTCGGCATAGCCCGCCAGCGACTCGAGCGCCTCCTCCTCGGTCTTCGCCGCTCGGGCCCAGCCGGGCCAGTCGAGCGAGCAGGCGAAGATCGTCTTGGTGCCGATTTCGAGGTAGACGGGCGTGGCCATGTCCGAGATCCTGCCCGAACGGACGCCGGGCCCCTGCGGCGGACCGAATACGCCGCAGGGGCCCTGACGATGTTTGCCGCCTCCGCTGCGCTCCGGCCGGGCCGGCCGGCCGGGCCGGCGGGGGGTGGGGCGCGCTCGCGCTACCTGCCCAAGAAGGGCAGGGCGCCGCTGAGGCCGGGCAGGCCGCTGAGCCCGGGCAGCGAGCCCACGCCGGGGAGCGAGCCGGTGCCGGGCAGGCCGGTGGTGGGCAGGGCGGCCGGCATGCAGGTCGACAGGTCGAGCTTGGGCGCCGTGCCGGTGCCCGCCGATGCCAAGAGGGAGGTGAGGCAGGCGGGGATGTTCATCGGCACGCACCCGGTGACGTTGGTCAGGCCGGGCAGGCCGCCGAGGTTGGGCAGGCCACCCCCGCTCAGGTTCGGCAGTGTGCTCAGCAGGCTCAGCAGGCTGCTCACGCACTTGGAGGTGTCCAGGGGCACGCACGACGACACACCGAGGTTGCCGACACTCGGCACGGCCGCCAGGCTCATCCCGCTGGCCCCGCCGATGGTGCCGAGGACCGACGCCACGCACTTGGCCACGTCGGGCGTCAGGCTGGCCGTGGCCAGCACCTGGGTGATGCAGCCGGGGATCTGGGCGGCGAGGGTGGTCGGGTTGGGCGCCGCGCCGCCGGTCGGGATCAGGTTCTTCACGCACGCCGGCAGGCCGTTCACCAGGCCGGACACCGCCGGCGGGATCGTGACCTGGGGCAGGTTGGGCAGGCTCGGGAGGCCGGGGACCGTGGGAGTGACGGCCGGCGTGGCCACCTTGGCCGACGCCGAGCCCGAGGCGGACGGGGTGGGCGACCCGGAGGCCGTCCCGGCCGAGGCGCCGGCGGTCACCGAGGCCGCGGAACCCGCAGGCCGGCCGGGGACCGTGACCGGCAGCGCCGGCAGGTTGGCGGTGATGCTCTCCACGATGGCGGTGGGGTCGTCGAGCCCCGGGAACTCGAACGGCGTGGCCGCGTTGACCGCGGACGCCACCAGCGTCTGCGCCGGGCCAGGAAGGACGCCGGCGGCGCCGCCGGCGAGACCCATGGTGGTGACTGCGGTCACGCCGGCCACGGCGGCCTTGGCTGTCGTCCCTACGCCGGCCAGCTTGGCCAGCAGTCCTGCGAGAATCCCTGTGACAGGCATGTCGATCTCCTCTTTCGCGTCGTTCTTGAATGGCCGCCAGGCCGCCTGCGGCGCAGGCCCGTGGACGTTGCTCGCTGCCGTCACCAGCAGGTCGCCTTTGTCGGTTGGTGAGACGCCGGTCAGCACCGCCGCCAGTGCCGTGGACGGCACGGGCGGCGGACCACTGACTGCGAAGCGCACTTCCTCCGCGAACGGCGCCAGCGCGTCGTCGAGGGGAAGGTCACCGGGCATCTCGTTTGGGAGATCGGGCCGGCGCCTCACAGGGGTACGCCCTGGCGCTCGAAATTCCTCCTGAGGGCGCAGATGCCCCGGCGCTGGAGCGCCTTCACCGCCCCGGGCGACTTCCCGACGATGGTGGCGACGGCGTCGACGGTGAGGCCGGAGACCAGGCGGAGCAGGAGGACGTCGGCCTGGTCGGGGGCGAGGCCGGCGCACATGGCCCGGACCCGCCCGGCGGAGAGCCGGCGCAGCGCTTCCTCCTCCACGTCGCCGCCGGCCCGGTCGGGAAGGGCGGCGCCGGCGGTCACCGGGCGGCAGCCCCGGGCCCGGCGCTCGTCGGTGAGCCGGCGCTGGGCGATCGTGAACACCCAGGAGCGGAACTGGGTCTCGCCGCCGGCAAAGGACCGCAGGCCCCGGAAGGCGCCCAGGAACACCTCGCTGGTCAGGTCCTCGGGATCGGCGGCCCCCTGGATGCGCAGGTACCCGCAGATCGAAGGGGAGAGCGACCGGTACAGGCGCTCGTAGGCCCACGGGGCCTCGGCCTGGGCCGCCGCCAGCACTAGGTCAAACGGCTCATTCGTCCCCATGCATCTGCACCATCGGGCGAGATGGCGCCGGACTTGAGCATCCGTTGTGAGTTCGCCGTCGCAGCCAGAGGCTGCTCGGCGAGGTAGTCGCGCTCGGTCGGCCGGCAGAGCCGGCTGTCCCTCGCCGTTTCCTTGTCTTGCCGGAAGCCGAAGGAGGCCGCCTGACGGCGGCGTCTGCGGCCGCCGGCGGGGCAACGCATGACCCAACTCGGCGGCGAAGTGCTAATAGCGGCTCGCCTGCATCCGGAAGAGCTGGGCGTAGCGGCCGCCGGCGGCGAGGAGCTCGTCGTGGGAGCCGGACTCCTCGATTCGGCCGTCGTGGAGGACGACGATCAGGTCGGCCATCCGCACGGTCGAGAAGCGGTGGGAGACGAGGATGGTGATGGGCCCCTCGTCGCCGCCGGTCCGCGCCATCGACGCGAAGGTGGCGAAGACCTCGTGCTCGGCCCGGGGGTCGAGGCTGGCCGTCGGCTCGTCGAGGACGAGCAGCGCCGGCGCCGGCCGCATGAGGCCGCGGGCCAGCGCCACCCGCTGCCACTCGCCCTCGGACAGGTCGACGCCGTTCTCGAACCACCGCCCGAGCTGGGTCGCCAGGCCGCCGGGCAGCCGCTCGATCACCCGGTCGGCGCCGGCCTGGCGGGCCGACGCCCCCACCCGTTCGAGGTCGTCGATGGCGGGGAGGTCACCCACGCCGACGGCTTCGCTGGCCACCAGCTGGAAGTGCACGAAGTCCTGGAAGGCGGCGCCGGTGTGGGCCCGCCAGCCGTCGAGGTCGAGGTCGCGCAGGTCGACGCCATCGACGGTGATGCGGCCGGCGGTCGGGTCGTAGAAGCGGCACAGCAGCTTGACCAGGCTGGTCTTGCCGGCGCCGTTCTCGCCCACGAGGGCGACGGTGGTGTGGGCCGGGATGAACAGGGAGACGTCGGTCAGCACCTGCTCCTCGGTGCCGGGGTAGGTGAAGGAGATGTTCTCCAAGGACACGCCGGCCTCGATGCGCGCCGGCGCCGGCGCCGCCTCGCCGGCGGGCTTGACCACCACGGTGGGGCGGTAGTCGAGGAGCCACAGGTAGCGCTCGCCCACGAAGGACAGCTCGGCCAGCCATGCGGCCTGGCGGGCCGCGCCCTGCACCTGGCCGACGGCCATCCGGGCCACCTGCACCACCAGGGCCACATCACCCAGGGACGCCCGCCCCTCCAGCGCCAGCCAGCCGACGAACCCGATGGCGCCGGCCAAGCCGGCGCCGTACATGCCGCCGGCGGCCACGCCGGCCCACGCCCGCTTGAGCTGGTCGTGAAAGAGCATCCCGTTATAGGTGTCGGTGAGCCGGCGGTGCCGCTGGATCAGCTCGGGGCCGAGGCCGAAGAGCCGGACCTCCTTCGCCGCCGCCGGCTCGGTGGCCAGCTCCAGGTAGTGCTTGGCCAGGCGCTCGTCGGGCGCGGTGCTGTCGTGGCGCTTGAAGTGCTTTCGGTAGTTCTGGAACTGGATGACGACGCCGGGGGCGACGACCACCGGGAGCAGGATGAGGAGGGGGTGGACGAACCCCAGCAGCACCACGGCGGCAGTGAGCCCGAAGACGATGGACGACAGCCCATTGAGGTTGGTGAAGGCGAAGTAGGGGATGTAGCTGCGGTCCTTGACCAGCTTCACCTTGTCGGCGTACTCCGGGCGCTCCAGGTGCTCGAGGCCGGCGGCCGAGGAGGAGATCTCCATGAGCTTCTGCTCCACCGCCTGGCTGGTCCGCTCGCCCAGGTCGGACTGCAGTAGTGCCGACACGTCCTCCATCAGGGCCCCCACGCCGTACAGGACGAGGTAGAGGACGCCTATGGCCAGGGCCGCACCCGGGTCGCCGCCGGCCAGGGCGTCGACCACCAGCTTGGTGACCAGGCCGGTGACCGCACCGAACATGCCGACGATGCCGGCGGTGAGGAAGAGGGCAAGGGCCTTGCCCCTTGCCGTGCTGAACGCCAGGCCCAGGATCACCCGGTAGACCCGGACCACCCGCGCCAAAGTCCCGCTCATTCCAGGCTCCCCGTCAGGCGGTAGTGCGACGCCTGGACCTCGTACAGCTCGGCGTAGCGGCCGCCGGCGGCGATCAGCTCCTCATGGCTGCCGTCCTCCACCACCCGCCCGCCGGCGAGGAGGACGATGCGCCCCGCCATCCGGACCGTGGAGAAGCGGTGCGACACAAGCAGTGTCGTCTTGCCCCGGCTCAGCTCGGCGAAGTGGCCGTACAGCTCGTTTTCGATCCGCACGTCGAGGCTGGCGGTGGGCTCGTCGAGGACCAGGAGGTCGGAGTTGCGGCCGGCCTGAGCCATCATGGCCCGGGCCAGGGCCACCCGCTGCCACTCGCCGCCCGATAGGTCCACGCCGCCGAACTCGCGGGCCAAGGTGGTGTCCCAGCCGTGGGGGAGCGCTTCGACCATCTCCAGGATGCCGACCCGGGAGGCGGCTTCGCGCAGCGCCGCATTGTCGCCGGCCCGGTCCAGGGCGCCGAAGCCGACGTTGTCGCGAGCGGGCAGGTTGTAGTGGACGAAGTCCTGGAAGATCACGGCCAGGCGGCTGCGGTAGTCGTCCAGGTCCAAGGCCCGGATGTCGACGCCGTCGACGGTGATCCGGCCCTCGGTGGGGTCGTAGAAGCGGCAGAGCAGCTTGATGAGCGTCGTCTTGCCGGCGCCGTTCTCGCCCACGAGGGCGATTGAGGTGCCGGCGGTGATGTCGAGGTCGAGGCGGTCCAAGACCAAGCGGTCGGTCCCCGGGTAGACGAAGCTGACGCCCTCGAAGCGGATCCCGGCTGGGGCCCGAGCGGCCCCTTGAGCGGGGTGGTGCGCCGATGGCCGGGCCGGCGTGGTGCCGGCGATGTCGAGCCGGGGGTCGGCCTTGGCCAGGCCCAGC
Source organism: uncultured Acidimicrobiia bacterium (assembly GCA_963768975.1). GTDB lineage: Bacteria > Actinomycetota > Acidimicrobiia > Acidimicrobiales > AC-14 > CADCTB01. Next base: position 110,863 of record CAVYKB010000019.1, read on the forward strand.
ACCCGTATGGCCGAGGGCAGGTAGAAGCTGCTGCGCCGGGCGCGGGAGGCCTCCCGGAGCAGGGCGACGGTCGAGGTCGACAGGCCGACGGCGGCGATCGATGCGGCGGTGAACGTGCCGACCTCGGTGCGGCCGTCGATCGTGCTCTGCAGCATCACCACGTAGGTCAGCGCCACGCCCAGAACGGCGCCGGCGTGCAGCCCGAGCACCCACTGCAGGCCGGTGCGGCGCAGGGCGAGCATCTCCTGCACGCCGGCCAGCCAGTGGCGGGCCTGGCGGGCCCGGGCCCACGCGGGCAGGGAGAAGATGCGCAGCTCCTTGCCCGGCTCCCGGGTGACGGCCAGGTTGCGGTAGTACTCGGCCCGCCGGGTGTCCTCCGACCGCCGCCAGCGGGCCAGGCCGGTGATGGACTCGAACCGCCACGAGGCCACCCCGCCCGGGACGGCCGCCAGTAACACGACCGCCGGCACCCAGCCGGCGTAGGTGGCGGCGACCGCCGCCATCGCCACCAGTTGGGCACCCGTTTGGAAGACCTGGACCAGGAACTGGAGGGTGTGGACCGGCCCGAAGCCGATCCAGTTCGCGACGGCCAGCTCGTCGCGGAACTCGGGGTCCTCGAAGTAGGCGAGCCCGGGGAGGGCGACGGTGGCCGTCATGAGCCGGCGGGCCAGGTACGCCTCGAACTTGCGCTGGAGCCCGAACAGCACCGCCTGCTGGAGGGGGCCGATGAGCTGGCTGAGGAACACGGCGCCGGCGATGAGCAGGAGCGCCCCCCGCACGTCTCGACCCGGGGCCGACGAGGCGCCCAGCCGGACCGCATCCGGAAGCTGGGAGAGGAACCGGCCGGTGCCGGCAACGGCCACCGCCGGTGCTGCGCCCGAAACGATCGTCATGGCCAGCAGGGTGGCGGCCAGCGCCGGCGCGGAGCGGGCCACGAGCCCCAGGCCCCGGACGTTGGCCACCAACTCGTCGCGGGGCGTGGGCTGATCCATGGCGCCCCAGCATGGCGCTTCGGCGACCCTTAAGGCTTTGGTCCGACGTAGACGACGGTCACCTCATGCTCCCCTGGCCCGTACATCCAGACGATCAGCCAGTCGTCGACCCTCGTTGTTCACCCTCGCAATAGCGGCGAGGAACAGCTAGATGTGCGTCGCCATTATTGAAGCGGCCACCGGGCTCCGTGAGAGGATGCGGGGAATCTCGACGGAAAGGCGCACTTTGACTGCTCGGCGAACCCTGGCCTCTGCGGCCTCCCTTTTCTTGATCTCCCTCGGCATCGTGGCCGGCGCAGGCCCGGCCCAAGCCGGCCACGTGACCTGCGGCCAGACGATCCTGGTCAACACGGTCCTCGACTCCAACCTCACCTGCGACGTCGGCCTCACCATCGGGGCCAACAACGTTACCCTCGACATGGCCGGCTTCTCCCTCACCGGCAACGCGGCGACGGCCGACGGCCCGGGCATCCGGATGACCGGCCGCACGGGCGTCACCGTCAAGAACGGCACCGTCACCCTGTGGGACGCCGGCGTCGCCATCACCGGGGGCTCCGGCAACACCGTCACGGGCATGAGGATCCTCAACAACCGGGGCACCACCTTCACCGACTTCGGCGACGGCATCGTCCTCTTCTCGAGCAACTCCAACCGCGTCACCAACAACCAGGTCATCAACAACGGCCCCTACGACGGCATCGGCGTGCTGGCCGGCGACTTCAACGTCATCGACAACAACCAGGTCGCGAACAACAACCAGGCGTCCAACAACACCTCCGGGATCCGGCTCGAGAACGCCGGCTTCAACGGGGCGAACGACAACGTGGTGACCAACAACCAGGTCAGCAACAGCGGCCTGGACGGCATCCAGGTGTTCGCCGGGGGCAGCCGGAACCAGATCAAGTTCAACACCGTGACCGGCAGCCCGCGCGACGGCATCAACGTCTTCGCCGGCGGCGCCAACAACGTCATCGAGGGCAACAACCTCCGTTCCAACGGCCAGAGCGGCATCCGGATCCGGCCGGCGGCGGGGAGCTTCCCCGCTCCCAGCGGCAACCAGATCCTCCGCAACGTCGCCTTCGGGAACGGCGAGTGGGACCTCCGCGACGACAATCCGAACTGCGGCACCAACCAGTGGCACGGCAACCAGGGCCAGAAAGTCACCCCGCCCTGCACCCTGAACCCCTGACCGTTTTGCCGCGCTTCCCCGGGGCCGGCGCCGGCCCCGGGGTGCACCGAAGAGAGCGATGTCTGGCGCTATGCTGTCCAGCGGCATCTGTCGTCGACATCGGGTGGTGACTGAGCGTGGGCAGTGCCCACGCTTTTCGTTTGCCAAGCAAAAGGAGGAAAGAGGAGTGGCCGACCAACACGGGACCGATCGCGTCCGTTCGGTGGTCGAGCAGCCCCTCTCCGAAGCGGGCTTCGAGGTCGTCGACGTCGAGCGCAAGGGCCCCGTCCTCGCCGTGACGGTCGACCTGCTGGTCGGCCCAGGCGACCAGGCGGACCGCCCCGAGGGCATCGACATCGACGCGGTGACCGAGGCCACCCGCCTGGTCAACTCCCTGCTCGACGCCAACGACCTGCTGGGTGCCCAGACCACCCTGGAGGTTTCCAGCCCCGGCATCGAGCGGCCCCTGCGGACGCCGGCGCATTTCCGGCGGTTCGTGGGCACCGAGGTGGCGGTCAAGCTCCGCCCGGGCACCGAGGGCGAGCGCAGGCTCACCGGTGCACTGGAAGCGGCGGACGACGAGGGAGTCGTCGTCGCCGGGCGGCAGCTGGCGTACGGCGACATCGAAAAGGCGCGAACCGTGTTCGTGTGGCCTTCCCCGCCCGGACGGAAGACCGGCAAGCTGACCCAGAAGAAGAAGATGGGACGAGCGTCATGACTGCAGCGAATTTCGAGCTCATGGAGGCCCTCCAGGTCATCGAGCGGGAGAAGGGCGTCTCCGTCGACACCCTGCTCGAGGCCCTGGCCAACGCCCTGGTCTCCGCCTACAAGCGCATGCCCCACGCCGCCGAGGAGGCCTTCGTCACCATCGACCCCGACACCGGGGAGATGCACGTCTACGCCCAGGAGCTCGACGAGGACGGCAACGTCGTGCGCGAGTGGGAGGACACCCCCGACGACTTCGGGCGCATCGCGGCGCAGACCGCCAAGCAGGTGATCCTCCAGCGCATCCGCGAGGCCGAGCGGGAGATGAAGTACGAGGAGTACGCCGGCCGCGAGGGCGACATCGTCACCGGCATCATCCAGCAGAACGACCAGCGCTACACCCTGCTGGACCTGGGCCGGGTCGAGGCCCTGCTGCCCCAGGCCGAGCAGGTGCCCTACGAGCGCTACGAGCACGGTGCCCGGCTCAAGGCCTACATCGTGGAGGTCCGAAAGACCACCAAGGGCCCCCAGATCGTGGTCAGCCGCACCCACCCCGGCCTGATCAAGCAGCTGTTCGTGCTGGAGGTGCCCGAAATCGCCGACGGCGTCGTGGAGCTCAAGGCGGTGGCTCGGGAGCCAGGGCACCGCACCAAGATCGCGGTGTGGTCCAACGACCACAACGTGGACCCGGTGGGGGCCTGCGTCGGCGCCCGGGGCGCCCGTGTACGGATGGTCGTCAACGAGCTGCGGGGGGAGAAGGTCGACATCGTCCCCTTCTCCGAGGACCCGTCGGAGTTCGTGATGAAGGCCCTGTCGCCGGCCAAGGTCAAAGAGGTCCGCATCGACGAGGACACCGGCACCGCCGAGGTGATCGTCCCCGACTACCAGCTGTCGCTGGCTATCGGCAAGGAGGGCCAGAACGCCCGCCTGGCGGCCCGGCTGACGGGGTGGCGGGTCGACATCAAGAGCGAGAGCCAGCTGGCCGAGGAGGAGGCGGGCTACGCCGGCGAGGAGTGGGCCGAGGGCGAGTGGGTCACCAACGACGCCGGCGAGATGGTCTGGCAACCCGCAGAGGGCGGCGAGGCCCTGTCGGCCCAGGAGTACGCCGCCCCCTCGGCGACCGAGCCGGGAGGCGAACAGGCGGGCATCGCCGACAACGGGGCGGCACCCGCCGGCGAGCCGGCGCCGGCCCCGCCGGAGGAGGCTCCGGCATAGCGCCGTCGCGCACCTGCGTCGGTTGCCGGCGGGTGGCCTCGCCCGAGGAGTTGGTGCGGGTGGTCGCCCGGCCCGGAGGCGGCCTGGCCGTGGGGCGGTCGCTGCCCGGACGGGGCGCCTGGCTGTGCGCCGGGTCGCCGGCGTGCGTGGACGCGGCGGAGCGGCGTAAGGCCGTCGATCGAGCGCTGCGGACCACCGTCGCGCGCCCTGCTCTGGACGACCTCAGAACGACCCTCGCCGAGCGTGGGAGACTAGATAGCTGACCCGGCGTGGCCGCCGATGCAGCCGGCGGAAAAACGCAAACTTACGCAGTGACCGGTGTGAGCCGGGAAAGGACGGAATCGCCAGTTGGCACAGAGGATCAGGGTCTACGAGCTGGGCCGGGAGTTGGGGCTCACCAACAAGGAGACGCTCGATCTCTGCATCGCGCTCGGCATCGGGGTGAAGAGCCACTCCTCGAGCATCGAGGACGCCCAGGCCGACCGCGTCCGCCGCAAGGCCGACCGCGACGGGCTCCGCCGCGATGTCTCTCCCCCCGAGCCCGCCGGGCGCGGCCGGGGCAAGAAGGCCGAGCCCGCTGTCGCCGCCGCACCCGGGCCCGGTCCGGTCGAGGCGTCCACGCCGGACACCGGCGGCCCTGCCTCCGCCCCGCCGGCGGTCGAGGTGCCCTACGAGCGCCCCGCCGACCCTGAGCACCGCCTGATCACCAGCCGCCCGGCCAGCGAGCAGCCCGAGCCGGGCTCGCCCATGCCGCCTCCGCCCCGCCGCGTCCCGCCGCCGCCCAGCGTGGCCCGGCCGGCGGCCGCGGCGCCGCCCGCGCCTCCCGCGGCCCCGCCGCAGGCCCCGCCGGTGGCCCCGGCGGCTGCCGCGCCGCCGGCCCCGCCGGCCCCGCCGGCCCCGCCGGCCCGCCCCGCCGGCCCCCCGCCCTCCAGCCGGCCGGCGCCGCCCATCCAGATGACCCCGCCGCCGGCCCCGCCGCCTGCGCCCCCGGCCGCCCCGGCCGCGGCCAGCGCGCCGCCGGCCCCGCCGGCGCCGCCCCGCTCGGTTACCGGCCGCCCCATCCCGCCGCCCCCGGGCATGCGCCCCGGCGGGCCGCCGCGCTCGGCCAGCGGCAAGCCCATCCCGCCTCCGCCCGGCCTCGGGCCCCGCCCGTCCGCCCCCCAGGGTGGCGCCGCCCGCCCCGCGGGTGGCTTCGGCGGCGCCGGCCGTCCCGGCGGCCCCGGCGCCCGTCCCGGCGGCGGCCCCGGCGGCGCCCAGCGTCCCGGCGGCCCGCCCCGTCCCGGCACGGGCGGCCCCGGCCGCCCTGGCGGCTTCGGTGCCCCCGGCGCCGGCGGCTTCACCCGTCCCGGCGCCCCCAGCGGCGGCCCAGGTCGTCCCGGCGGACCCGGCGGGGGCCCCGGTGGTCGTCCCGGCGGCGGTCCCGGCGGCCCGCCCGGCCGCGGCGGTCCCGGCCAGGGCCGGCGCCCACCGCAGCGCCGCCGGCGCCGGCGCCGCAGCTTCGAGGAGCTGGAGCCGACCCAGGCCACCAACTACACCCGATCAGACGCACCGGTCCCCGACGGCGAGGTCGTCATCGAGCGCGGTGCCAGCGCCCAGGACCTCGGTCCCAAGCTGAACCGCACTGCGGCCGACGTCGTCCGCTTCCTGCTGCAGCAGGGGGAGATGGTCACCGCCACCCAGTCGCTCACCGACGACATGATCGAGCTGTTCGCAGCCGAGGTCGGCGCCGAGGTCCTGATGGTCGAGCCCGGCCAGGAGGAGGAGGTCAAGCTCGGCGAGCTGCTCCGCGACGACGAGGACGACGAAGCCGACCTGCGGCCCCGCCCGCCGGTCATCACGGTCATGGGCCACGTCGACCACGGCAAGACCCTGCTGCTCGACCGCATCCGGGAGACCAACGTGGTCGCCGGCGAGGCCGGCGGCATCACCCAGCACATCGGTGCCTACCAGGTGGTCAAGGACGGCCGCCTGATCACCTTCATCGACACCCCCGGCCACGAGGCCTTCACCGCCATGCGGGCCCGGGGGGCCATGGCCACCGATATCGCCGTGCTGGTGGTGGCGGCCGACGACGGCGTCATGCCCCAGACCGTCGAGGCCATCAACCACGCCAAGGCGGCTGACGTGCCCATCGTGGTGGCCATCAACAAGATCGACCGCGAGGAGGCCGACCCCAACCGGGTCCGCCAGGCCCTCTCCGAGCACGGCCTCGTGCCCGAGGAGTGGGGCGGCGACACGATCATGGTCGAGGTCTCCGCCCTCCAGAACCTGGGTGTCGACGACATCCTCGAGCAGCTGCTCGTGGTGGCCGACATCGAGGAGCTGGTGGCCAACCCCGAGGGCCGGGCCCAGGGCGTGGTCCTGGAGGCCCAGCTCGACAAGGGTCGGGGCCCCGTGGCCACCGTCCTGGTCGACCGGGGCACCCTGCGGGTCGGTGACCCGATGGTGGCGGGGGCGGCGTGGGGCCGGGTCCGGGCGCTCATCGACGACAAGGGCGACAACATCAAGGAGGCGTCCCCGTCGATGCCCGTCCAGGTGCTGGGCCTCTCCGACGTGCCCAGCGCCGGCGACGACTTCCGGGTCGCCCCCGACGACAAGACGGCCCGGGTGGTGGCCGAGGCCCGCAGCCAGCGGTTCAAGAAGCGTGACCAGCGCCAGCTCCCGTCGATGCACATCGGCGGCGGCGCCCGCCTGGAGGATCTGTTCGAGCAGATCCAGCGGGGCGAGCAGGCCACGCTGAACCTCATCCTCAAGGCCGACGTGAACGGCTCGCTCGAGGCCCTCACCGAGAGCCTGAAGCGGCTGGAGCGCGACGAGGTCAAGCTGGCCTTCGTGCACCGGGCGGTGGGCGGGATCACCGAGAACGACGTGCAACTGGCGTCGGCTTCGAACTCCACCATCATCGGCTTCAACGTCCGCCCCGACCGCAAGTCGCGCGACCTCGCCGAGCGCGAGGACGTCGACATCCGGACCTATCAGATCATCTACGGAGTGCTGGAAGACGTCGAGAAGGCCATGGTCGGCCTGCTCAAGCCCGAGTTCGAAGAGATCGTCACCGGCGAGGCGGAGGTCCGAGAGGTCTTCCGGGTGCCCCGCATCGGTGCGGTGGCCGGTTGCTACGTGCGCAACGGCGTCATCACCCGCAACTCCAAGGTCCGCTTCCTCCGTGAGGGAGTGATCATCTGGACGGGCACGATCACGTCGCTGCGCCGCTTCAAGGACGATGTCCGCGAGGTGGCCTCCGGCTTCGAGTGCGGCATCGGCCTGTCGGACTTCCAGGATCTCAAGGGCGGCGACATCATCGAGACCTACGAGGAGCGGGAGATTCCCCGTACCTAGCGGGGATCCTGCGTGCACGTCGCGGTCATCCAGCTCGAGCTGCACATCCCCACCAGCCGGTCACTCAAGGAGAAGCGGGCGGTGCTGCGTCCGATCGTCGAGGGCATCCGTCATCGGTTCCAGATCTCGGTGGCCGAGGTCGGCTACCAGGACAAGTGGCAGCGGGCGCTGGTCGGCATGGCCGTCGTGTCGGACTCCTACGGCCACGCCGTCGAGGTGGTCGAGAACATCGAACGCTGGGTGTGGAGCAAGCCCGACGTGGAAGTGACGCGTTTCGATACGGAGTGGGTCTCGTGAAGAAGCCGGCGCGTATGGACCGTGTGAACCAGGTCGTGCAGGAGGTGCTGGCCGACGAGCTGGAGCGCATCGACGACGAGCGGCTGACCTTGGTTACGGTCACGGGTGTGCGTGTCGAGCCCGGGCTGAGCCATGCTGTCGTCTGGTTCTCCTCCCTGTCGCAGGGGGACCCCGAGGGAGTGGCCGTGGCACTCGGCGAGCACCGCATCCGATTGCAGGCGGCCATCGGCCGCCAGCTTCGCCTGCGCGGCACCCCTCAATTGTCGTTCCTTCCCGACCCAGCTATAGCGTCTGGGTCTAGAGTGGAGGAACTACTACGTGATCTCCACCAGGGAGATCTCCACAGGAACGAGGACGACGGCTCATGAGCGTCGGTGCCACTCTCGACCAGGCCGCGGCCGCCATCGCTTCGGCGCCGTCGCTGGCGCTGGCCTGTCATCACACCCCCGACGGTGACGCGCTGGGCTCGGTGCTCGCTCTGCACCACCTGGCCCTGGCCAACGGCAAGGAGTCCGTGGCCTCCTGGCCCGAGCCCTTCCCCGTCGCCCCCCACTACGAGTTCCTCCCCGGGCTGGAGCTGGCCACCAAACCGGCCGACTTCCCCTCCTACCCCGACGTCATGGTCACCTTCGACTGCGGGTCGATCGGCCGCCTGGCTGAGCTGGGCGAGCCGGCCCGCAACGCCCGCGAGCTGATCGTCGTCGACCACCACGCCACCAACGACGGGTACGGCACGATCAACCTGATCGACCCCGACGCAGCGGCCTCGGCGGTCGTCGTGCGCCGCCTGCTGTCGAAGCTGGGCTGGGAGCTGAACCGGGAAGCGGCGGAGTGCCTCTACACCGGGCTCATCTGCGACACGGGCCGCTTCCAGTACGACTGCACCAGCCCCGAGGTCTTCACCCTGGCCAAGGAGCTGGCGGCCTTCGACCTGCCCATCGCCTCCATGAACCGCCAGCTCTTCGAAGAGCACCGGCTGGCCTACCTCCGCCTGGCCGGCATGGCCCTGCAGCGGGCGGTGTACGACGCCGACCGTCGCTTCGTGGCCACGTGGGTCACCGACGCCGACCTCGCCAGCTTCGGTGTGGGGCTGGACGAGACCGAGGGCCTCATCGACCTGCTGCGGCGGGCCACCGAGGCCGACGTGTCGGCGGTGCTGAAGGAGACGTCCGACGGGGTCAAGGTCTCCCTGCGGGCGGTCAACGGCGTCGACGTCGGCCAGATCGCCATCGGCTTCGGCGGTGGCGGCCACAAGTCGTCGTCCGGCTTCGTGTCCGACATGGGTGTGCAGGGGCTGCTGGAGGCCATCCGTGAGTCGCTGCCGGTGGTCGCCCACTGATTGACGGCCTGGCGGTCGTCGACAAGCCGGCGGGGTGCACGTCGCATGACGTGGTGGCGCGCTGCCGGCGCATCTTCGGGCAGAAGAAGGTCGGTCACGGGGGGACGCTGGACCCCGACGCCACCGGGATACTGCTCGTGGGCCTCGGCCGGGCCACCCGCCTGCTCCAGTTCCTGACCCCACTGCCCAAGTCCTACGTGGCTGAGGTGGTGCTGGGGGTGGCGACGAGCACGCTCGACGACTCGGGCGAGGTGGTGGCCACCTACGACATGGCCGGCCTGGGGCTTGAGGACGTGCGCCGGGCGGCCGCCGGCCTCGTGGGCGACATCGAGCAGATCCCGCCCATGGTCTCCGCGGTCTCGGTGGGGGGCCGGCGCCTGCACGAGCTGGCCCGGGCCGGCGTCGAGGTGGAGCGGGCGGCCCGGCCGGTCACGGTCCATCGGTTCGAGGTGTCCGAAGGCTCGGAGCCCGGGGCGTTCCGGATCGAGGTCGAGTGCTCGTCGGGCACCTACGTGCGCACCCTGGCCGCCGACGTGGGCGCGACGCTGGGCGGGGGCGCCCACCTGCGCCGGCTCCGGCGCACCGCAGTGGGGCAGTTCACTGCCGGCGTGGCCCTGGACGAGCTGGGACCCGAGCACGTGCTGGCGCCGGCGGCGGCCGTCGCCCACCTGCCGGCCGTCACCGCCGACGCAGCCATGGCCGAGGCGGTGAGCTACGGGAAGGTGCTGGAGGCGGACTGGGCCGGCGCCGGCCCCTGGGCCGTGCTCGACGGGACCGGCGCCCTGCTGGCGGTCTACGAGCCGTACGGGGACGGCCAGGTGAAGCCCGTCGTGGTTCTGGCTCCTCACTAGCCTGCTGGCGATGGACGTGGTGACCGACCCGGCGACCTTCGTCGCCCCGCGCGCCGGCACTGCGGTCACCATCGGGGCCTACGACGGTGTGCACCGGGGACACCAGTACGTGATCAGCGAGCTGCGCCGGCTGGCCGCCGCCGGCGGCCTCGCCGGCGTGGTGCTCACCTTCGACCGCCACCCGGCGTCGGTCGTCCGCCCGGAGTCGGCCCCGCTGCTGCTCACCGACCTCGACCAGAAGCTCGAGGTGCTGGCGGCCACGGGCGTCGACCACGCCGTCGTCCTCCGCTTCGACGAGGCTCGCTCCCAGGAGGAGCCCGAGGACTTCGTGCGCGAGTGCCTGGCCGGCGCCCTGGGAGCGCGGGTGGTGGTCGTCGGCGAGGACTTCCACTTCGGCCGGCGCCGGCGGGGCAACGTCGAGCTGCTCCGGGCCATGGGAGGCGACCTGGGGTTCGAGGTGGTGCACGTGCCGCTGCTCCCGGGGACGTCGTCCACCGAGGTGCGCCGGCTCCTGGCCGCCGGCGACGTGGCCGGCGCCGCCGGCCTGCTGGGCCGCCCACACCAAGTGCGAGGCGTCGTCGAGAAGGGCGACCAGCGGGGCCGGGAGCTGGGGTACCCGACGGCGAACGTGGCAGTGCCGGCCGACATCCTGCTGCCGGCGCCGGGCATCTACGCCGGCTGGTACGGCGGTACCCAGGCGGCCGCCATCAGCGTCGGGCACCGCCCGACCTTCCACGACGGCGGGTCGCCCGTGGTGCTGGAGGCCTACCTGCTGGACTTCTCGGGCGACTTGTACGGCCAGGCCGCACGAGTGTCGTTCGTCAGCCGCCTGCGGGACGAGGAGCGCTACGACTCCATCGACGCGCTCCTCGCCCAGATGGCTCTCGACGTCGAGGCCACGCGAACCGCCCTCGGATGGGTCAGGGCATCCGGGGCACCGGGATATCGCCGGTGAGCCCGAAGAACCCGTTGCGCAAAGCGCCGTTCGACTCTGGAGGACTTGGGCCAGGCGCTCCCCGGCGGCGCAGGTGAAGCCGGAGAAGGAGTGGGTGAGTTAGCGGCCGATCCGGACCTCCGACGAGTTGCCGATGGCGGTCACCGGGCCCTCGTTGACCTGGGCCGACGGCGGGCCGACGACGGTGTTGTTGCCGGTGCTCGGCGACGCCGAGCCCTCGTTGACCACGGTGACGCCGCCCCCGTCGGTGCGCACGACCACGGTCGAGCGGGTGGCGACCGCCGCCGTCCGCCTGGTGGTCGTGGTGGTCGGCGCTGGCGGCGCCGCCGTCGTCGAGGTCGTGACGACCTGCTCGATGCCGGCGTGGCCGATGGTGGCGACCGGCTGGTCAGGGGCCGGCGCGGGCCGGAGGGCGGCCAGGGCGGCGACCGCCACCACTGCCATCCCCGCCACGCCCAGGCCGCGCCGCATGGCGGCCCACGGTACTCGGGGCCGGCCAGGAGCAGGACCAGAGGGACCGCACACCGCCGGAGGGCGCCGTCGGCGGTTGGGCTTGGGAGCTTTAGGGGCGCTCGATCTCGACCGGATCGATGTCGTCCGCCGGCTCGAAGCCCAGCACCTGGCCGTAGAAGGAGAGCTCGGCCTCCATGACCCGCTGGATCGTCTCGGCCTTGCGGAAGCCGTGGGCCTCGCCCTCGAAGGTGAGGTAGGCGAAGGGCAGCCCGGCCCGCCGGAGGGCGTCGACCAGCACTTCGGCCTGCGCCGGCGGCACCACCTTGTCGTCGAGGCCCTGGAAGATGATGAGGGGCGCCTTGAGCTCGTCGGCGTGGGTGAGCGGCGACCGCCGCCGGTAGACATCGGCGGCGTCGGGCCAGGGCCCGACCAGGCCGTCGAGGTAGCGGGCCTCGAACTTGTGGGTGTCGGTGGCCAGGGCGGCCAGGTCGGCCACGCCGTACAGGCTGGCGCCGGCGGCGAACACCCCCCGGGTCAGGGCCAGCAGCGTGGTCAGGCCGCTGGCGCTGCTGCCCCGCACGACCATGCACCGACCGTCCACCTCGCCGGCCTCGGCCAGGTGGCGTGCGGCGGCGACGACATCGTCCACGTCGACCACGCCCCACTGGCCGTCGAGCTGCCGGCGGTAGGCCCGGCCGTAGCCCGAGCTGCCCCGGTAGTCGACGTCGACCACGGCGAAGCCCCGGCTGCTCCAGAACTGGGTCCGCAGGTTGAGGGCGGTGGAGGCCTGCGACGTGGGGCCGCCGTGGCTGGTGACCACGAGGGGCGGCTTCTCGCCCGGGGGGCCGGCGCAGTCCTGGTTGGCCGGCGGGTAGAAGAGGGCGTGGGCGGTGGCGCCGCCGGCGGTGGGAAAGTCGACGGCGCGGGGCGTCGAGAGGTAGCGGGGGTCGACGGGAGTGGGGCGGCTCTCCCGGACGACAGTGGCCTCGGACGTGGCGGGGTCGATGAGGACCACCGCCGGCGCGTGCCTGGGGGAGGCGGCGATGGCGGCCACCTTGTCGCCGAACGCGGTGATGGAGGAGAAGGAGGTGTACGGCAGGTCGAGTGGCTCCTCGCCCAGGATGCCCAGGTGGCCGGTCCAGCTGGCGACGACCCGGTTTCCGCCGAGGAAGTCGTAGTTGGACCCGCCGAACACCCACGCCGGCTCGGCGAACTCCGCCTCCATGGGCGCGAGTGGCTCCCCGCCGGCGTAGAGGTTCCACCAGCCGGTGCGGTCGGAGATCCAGTGGAGGACGCCGGCGGGCGACCACTTCGGCTGGGTGACGGACTCGTCCGGGCCGCCGGCTACCGGGCCGGGCTCGAGGAGGGTGCCGTCCCACGGCATGCGGGGGTGGTCCCACGCCAGCCAGGCCATGCGACCGTCGGGTGCGAAGCGGGGGCTGGCGTAGAAGTCGTGGCCGGCCGTGACCACCGTGAGCTCGCCATCGCGCACCTCGACGACGTCGTTGACATCGCCGCGCTCCCGCACGCACACCAGCCGATCGCCATGGAAGTCGTAGTCCGCGTACCGGGATCCGTCGTCAGGTGTGATCGGAGTGTCGCCCCGGTAGATCCGCTGGTCGGCGAAGTTGGAGAAGAAGACGGTCCCGCCGGCGACGCAGTAGGCGGCGCCACCGTACTCGTGGACCGTCGTGCGGGCCGAGAAGGGCGGGGGCAGGACGTCGACCGGCTCTTCACCAGGCACCCAGCGGACGATCACCTGGCGGCCCGCCTCCGCCGGCCGTCCCTCGATCCAGTACAGCGCGCCGGCGTCGGCCCGGAGGTCGCTCAGGGAGACCGCCCGCTCGACCAGTGACGCGGCGGTGATCGGTGACGGCCAGGAGCCGTAGGGCAGGGTCTGCACGACCCCGGGAGGCTAGACCGAGGCCGGCTGGGGCTTGGTCTCGCCGGCGCGGGTGACGTCGACCGGCTCGGTGGTGTCGCCTTCCACCCTGGGGACCTCCATCTCCAGGACGACCGTGCCGTGGTCCTCCTCCCAGCGCACGACGTTGACGACCGCGGCGTAGACGACCAGCCGGCCGAAGAAGAGGAGCCAGGCGAGCGTGGCGAAGACGACGCCGAGGGTGCCGTAGAGCGCCGAGGCCGAGGCCACCGCGCCGGGAACGTAGAAGGCGCCGATGGCCTTGAGGACCTCGAAGCCGAGGGCGCCCACGACCGCGCCGGGGACCAGGGCCTTCCAGCCCACTTCACGGGAGGCCAGGACCTTGAACGTCCAGAGCCAGAGGGCGAAGTTCACCGACAGGCCGGCGAGGGTGGTGAGGGGGGCGAGGAAGCCCGGCAGCCACCGGATCACCGTCGAGGTGGCGAAGGAGGTGAGGAAGAGGAGGGTGGCGCCGCCCAGCCACATGAGGCCGGTGAGCTTCTCCCGCCAGCCCCGGCCGGTGACCTGCCACGCCGAGTTGATGGCGTACTGGAAGGCGGCGATCAGGCCCAGCCCCGACCACAACAGGCCGGCGATGCCGATGACCGAGGCCGCCTTGCGGCTCCGCTCGGCGGTGTCGATGGCGGCGGTGATCCCCTCGGCCGCGTCACCGGTCAGGCCGAGGCGCTCGACAACGTCGCCGGCGAGGTCGGGGGAGTTGGCCGAGAAGAAGCCGAGGACGGCGATTGCGAACAGCAGCAACGGGAAAAGGGAGAGGAAGGCGGAGAGGGTGACCGACGACGCCAGATGGCTGCCGTTCAGCTCCCCGTAGCGCTTCTGCACCCCGAGGACGGTGGCGAACCACTTCCACCGTTCCCCCAGCGCATCCAGCTTCTCTCTCACGACGCGCTTGTACCCAAGCCCTACGCTCTGCACCCGTGAGCGAGCACGCCGGCCGGCAGCACCGGCCCAGCCGAAGCGCAGCGGAGGCCGCTGCCGGGGGTGCCATGAGGGCCGGCGAGCGCAGCGACCCGGAGATTCCGTGACCGGGCTTTCGCGTATCGACGAGATCGACCCGGCGGGCGTTCCTAGCCACATCGGCGTGGTCATGGACGGCAACGGGAGGTGGGCCCAGAAGCGGGGATTGCCGCGGACGGAGGGCCATGCGTCCGGCGAGGAGGCACTTTTCGACGCCGTGGAGGGGGCGCTGGAGCTCGGGGTCAAGTGGCTGACCGTGTACGCCTTCTCGACCGAGAACTGGAAGCGCCCGCCCGACGAGGTGCGGTACCTCATGCGCTTCAACGAGGGGATGCTCCTGCGCCGGCGGGACGAGCTCAACGAGCGCGACGTACGGATCCGCTTCTTGGGGCGCCGGGACTGGCGGGTGCCCCGGCGGCTGATTCGCCGGATGGACGAGGCCCTGGAGCTGACCGCCCGGAACAAGACGATGACGCTGACCATCGCCTTCAACTACGGGGGGCGGGCGGAGATCGTCGACGCGGTCCGGTCGCTGGTGGAGTCGGGGGTGTCTGCTCGGGGAGTCACGGAGCGGGCGATCCGGGAGCACATGTACCACGCCGACATGCCGGACCCGGACCTGGTGGTGCGGACGTCCGGGGAGTACCGGATCTCGAACTTCCTCCTGTGGGAGCTGGCCTACTCCGAGCTGGTGTTCACCGACGTGCTGTGGCCTGACTTCCGGCGCCAGCACCTCTTCGAGGCGGTCCGTGAGTTCCAGCGCCGTGATCGCCGCTTCGGGGGGTTGGAAGCATAAGCTTGTAATTCTCGTGGGCCTCTACCGGGATCAAGGGATCGTGCTGCGTACGTGGCGCCTCGGGGAGTCCGACCGCATCGTCAACCTGCTGACCGAGCGCCATGGCAAGGTGCGGGCGGTGGTGAAGGGCGTCCGCAAGACCAAGAGCCGCTTCGGGGCCCGCCTGGAGCCCATGGTCCACTGCTCCTTGCTGTTCTACGAGGGCCGTGGCGAGCTCGACATCGTCACCCAGGCCGAGGTGGTGGAGTTCTTCCGGCCGGTGCGGGAGGACCTGTCCCGGCTCGCCAAGGCCTCGTCGTTGCTGGAGGCCACCGATCAGCTGTGCCAGGAGCGGCACGCCAATGCCCGGCTGTTCGCCATGCTGCTGGGCGGCCTGCGGGCCCTGTCCGCCCACGACTCGGCCCTGCTGGTGCCGGCGTTCTTCCTGAAGCTCCTGTCGTCGGAGGGCTTCCATCCGTTGCTGGACGAGTGCGCGGCCTGCGGTGACCGGTACGGGCTGACGGGGTTCGACCTGACCCAGGGCGGCGTGCTGTGTGCCGGCTGTTCGGGCCGGGGGGACTCGATCGCCCTGTCGCCGGCGGCCCTCGACCTGGTGCGGCGGGTCCTGGGCGGGGATCTGGGCGGGGCGCTGTCGACGCCGGCGGGGCGCGACGTGGCCGAGGTCGAGCGGCTGGCCACCCGGGCCATGGAGCACCACCTGGAGCGCCGGCTGCGGTCGTTGCCGGTGGCGGGGGCGTTGGCCGGCGAGTGACACAGTCGCGGAGGGCCGGTCGGTCGGCGGGCCCTGGGCGGCGATCACCCGGGAGATGAGGTGGAGCACGGCGTGGCGGTGGACGGGGCCGAGCGGCTGGTCGGTGCCGAGGCCGGTGAGGCGGGCCAGCAGGGCTTGCTCGGCGCTGCCGAGGGCGCCGGGGCGGTCAGTCTCGCGCTTGTGCAGAATTACGGCTCTGGTGCGGAATTTTGCACAGTGCCGATGACTGTCACACCCCCTCGGCATACTTGGTGCTCATGGACGCCGAGATTGCCCGCATCGCCGCTCGCCAGCACGCCCTCGTGGTGCGCGACCAGGTCCTCAGCGTGGGGATGACCGACGACATGATCGCCTACCGGTTGGCGACAGGGCGGTGGGTGAGGATTGCATCGGGCGTGTACCGGCTGGCCGGCGTGCCGGTCACGTGGAAGCAGCGGGCGCTGGCGGCGTGCCTGATCAGCGGCGCCGGCGCGGTGGTGTCGCACCGGTCGGCGGCGGTGTTGTGGGGCGTGTCGGGGTTCCGGCCGGGGGGGCTGGAGATCACAGTGCCGCCGGGGCGGAGCGGGCGGAACTCGCTGGCGCGGGTGCACCGTTCCGGTGTCGCCGGCGTGCGGCTGCACGGCATACCGGTTACCCGGCCGGCGCAGACGATCGCCGACCTGGCCCGGGTGGTGAGCGGCGACCTGCTGGAGGAGGCGGTCGACGACGCCCTCTGCCGGCGCCTGTGCCGGCTGGAGGATCTGCCGGCCCGGGGGAAGCTGCGGGAGGTGCTGGCCGCATGGAATGGCGAGGGCCTGGCGGAGGGGGTGGCCGAGATGCGGGTGGTGCGAGGGTTGCTGGGCGCCGGCCTCGAGCCGCCGGTGCGGCAGTACGAGATCTGGCACAACGGGGTGTTCGTCGCCCGGGTGGACCTGGCGTACCCGCCCTTCCGGTTGGCCATGGAGCTCGATGGGTTCCGCTGGCACGCCGGCCGGCGCAAGTTCCGCAGCGACCGCATGCGCCGGAACCGGGTGGAGGCCGCCGGCTGGCGGCTGCTGGAGGCGGCGCCGGAGGACATCGACGACCTGGTGGCCGGCGCCGCCGCGATAGTCAGGAGGGCCGCATGAGCCCGCCCACTACGCTCGACTTCCATGGCCGACCTCACCGAAGCCGTCGTCAACGTGGCCAAGCGCCGGGGGTTCGTGTTCCCGTCCAGCGAGATCTACGGCGGGTTCCGGTCGACGTGGGACTACGGGCCTCTGGGCGTGCTCCTGAAGCGCAACGTCATGGAGGCGTGGTGGCGGGCGATGGTGCAGGAGCGCGACGACATCGTGGGCCTGGACGCGGCGATCCTGATGGCGCCCAAGGTGTGGGAGGCGTCGGGCCACTTGGCGACCTTCACCGACCCGCTGGTCGACTGCCGCAAGTGCAAGGAGCGCTGGCGGGAGGACCAGATCGGCGACGAGTGCCCGAACTGCGGCAGCAAGGACCTCACCGAGGCCCGGCCCTTCCACCTGATGTTCAAGACCCACGTCGGCCCGGTGGAGGACGAGGGCGCCACCGCCTACCTCCGCCCGGAGACGGCCCAGGGCATCTTCGTGAACTTCGCCAACGTGCTGCAGACCAGCCGCAAGAAGCCCCCGTTCGGCATTGCCCAACAGGGCAAGTCGTTTCGCAACGAGATTACGCCGGGCAACTTCATCTTCCGTACCCGCGAGTTCGAGCAGATGGAGATGGAGTTCTTCGTGCCGCCCGACGAGGGGCAGAAGTGGTTCGAGTACTGGTGCGAGGAGCGGCTGCGCTGGTACGTCGACTTGGGCATCCCGGCGGAAAAGCTGCGGCTGCGCCATCACGACCCCGAGGAGCTGTCGCACTACTCCACCGGCACCGCCGACGTGGAGTTCGAGTACCCGTGGGGCTGGGGCGAGCTGGAGGGCGTGGCCAACCGCACCGACTACGACCTCACCCAGCACGCCAAGTTCTCCGGCGAGCGGCTGGAGTACTACGACCAGGCGGCCAACGAGCGATACGTGCCGCACGTGATCGAGCCGGCCGCCGGCGTGGGCCGCTCGATGATGGCGTTCCTGCTGGCCGCCTACGACGAGGACGAGATCGGCGGGGAGAAGCGGGTCGTGCTCCGCCTCCACAAGAAGCTGGCTCCGTTCAAGGTGGCGGTGCTGCCGCTGTCGAAGAAGGAAACGCTCACGCCCACGGCGCGCGAGGTGCTCCGGGCCCTGCAACCGCACTTCATGTGCGACTACGACGAGACGCAGTCCATCGGCCGGCGCTATCGCCGGCAGGACGAGGCGGGCACGCCGTTCTGCGTGACGGTGGACTTCGACACCCTCGAAGACCGGGCGGTCACGATCCGTGACCGTGACAGCCTGGAGCAGGAGCGGGTGCCGATCGAGGGGCTGGTCTCGGCCCTTCGCGACCGTCTGGCCTGAAAGAGCTGAACTTTCGCCCACAGAATGGGGTTCCGTACGGTCCAACTACGCTGGAAGGGTTGTTCCACCGCGTCCAGGAGAGCTTGTGACCTACGTCTACGCCTTTGACCACCCGCACACGCAGCCGCCGATGAGCCTGAAGGACCTGCTCGGCGGCAAGGGGGCCAATCTGGCAGAGATGACGTCGGTACTCGAGCTGCCGGTGCCCCACGGGTTCACCATCACCACCGACGCGTGCCGGGCGTACATGCACGGAGGGTGGCCGGCGGGGCTGGACGACGAGGTGGCGGCCCAGGTCGAGAAGCTGGAGTCGTCGATGGGCAAGAAGCTGGGCGACGCCGGCGACCCGCTGCTGGTCAGTGTGCGGTCGGGAGCGAAGTTCTCCATGCCGGGGATGATGGACACCGTCCTCAACCTGGGCCTGAACGACGCCTCGGTGAAAGGCCTGGCCGCCCAGACCGGCGACGAGCGCTTCGCCTACGACAGCTACCGGCGGTTCGTGTCCATGTATGGCCGCATCGTGCTCGACGTGCCCGGCGAGGAGTTCGAGGCGCCGTTCGAGGAGGCCAAGGAGAAGTCCGGCGTGGCATCGGACGCCGAGATCCCCGCCGGCGCCCTGGCCGAGTTGGTCGAGCAGTACAAGGAGATCGTCGCCAAGCACACCGGCCAGCCCTTCCCGCAGGCGCCGGCCGACCAGCTGCGGGGCGCCATCGAGGCGGTGTTCCAGTCCTGGGGTGGCGCCCGCGCCGTGGCCTACCGGGTGCGCGAGCGCATCCCCCACGACCTGGGCACGGCGGTGAACGTGCAGGCCATGGTGTTCGGCAACCGGGACGACAACTCGGGCACCGGGGTCGGGTTCACCCGCGACCCGGCCACCGGTGAGGCCGGCGCCTACGGCGACTTTCTGGTCAACGCCCAGGGTGAGGACGTGGTCGCCGGCATCCGCAACACCCTGAAGCTGGCGGAGATGCAGCGGCTGTTCCCGACCATCTACGACGAGTTGCTCGGCATCTTCGACCGCCTCGAGCGCCACTACCGGGACATGTGCGATACCGAGTTCACCATCGACCAGGGCAAGCTGTGGATGCTGCAGACCCGGGTGGGCAAGCGCGGCGGCGTCGCCGCCCTACGGATGGCCGTCGACATGACCACCGACGAGCGCATGACCCTGACCCACGAGGAGGCGGTGCAGCGGGTCACCGCCGAGCACCTCGACCAGGTGCTGCACCCTCGGTTCAAGTACAAGGGCGACGAGGTGGTCATCGCCAAGGGGCTGAACGCGTCGCCCGGAGCGGCGGTGGGCAAGGCCTACTTCACCGCCGACGACGCAGCCGCAGCTGCGGACCGGGGCGAGGCGGTGATCCTGGTGCGGACCGAGACGTCGCCGGAGGACGTCCACGGCATGAGCGTGGCCAAGGGCATCCTGACGTCACGGGGGGGGCTGGTCAGCCACGCCGCGGTCGTCGCCCGGGGGTGGGGCACGCCGGCGGTGGTCGGCGCCGACGCCATCAAGATCAGCGGGAACAGCTTCGAGGC
Organism: uncultured Acidimicrobiia bacterium; assembly: GCA_963768975.1. Lineage (GTDB taxonomy): Bacteria > Actinomycetota > Acidimicrobiia > Acidimicrobiales > AC-14 > CADCTB01. Next base: position 130,585 of record CAVYKB010000019.1, read on the forward strand.
CGGCGGTGTCACCGTCAACGAGGGCGACGTCATCTCCGTCGACGGGAGCACCGGCAACGTGATCACCGGCGAGGTGCCCGTGATCCTCCCCGAGCCGCCGCCGGAGTTCGCGGTGATCCTGGGCTGGGCCGACGAGATCCGGGCCGGCAAACTGGCTGTGCGGGCCAACGCCGACACCGGGCCCGACGCGGCCAAGGCCCGCCAGTTCGGGGCCGAAGGCATCGGCCTGTGCCGCACCGAGCACATGTTCCTGGCCGACGACCGCCTGCCGATCGTGCGGCGCATGATCCTCGCCGGCACCGAGGCGGAGGAGGCCGCCGCGCTCGAGGAGCTGCGGGTGGCCCAGAAGGCGGACTTCTACGAGGTGCTGGAGGCGATGGACGGCCTGCCCGTCACCATCCGCCTGCTGGACCCGCCGCTGCACGAGTTCCTGCCCCGCACCGAGGAGCTGCGGGTCAAGGAGGCGAGGGAGGGAAGCCTCGATCCGGAGGAACAGGGGTTGCTGAAGGCTGCCGAGTCCTGGCACGAGTTCAACCCCATGCTCGGCGTGCGCGGCGTGCGCCTGGGCGTGATCAAGCCCGGCTTGTACGCCATGCAGGTGCGGGCGCTCATGGAGGCCGCCGCCGACCGGGTGGCGGCGGGGGGTCGTCCGGTGGTGGAGATCATGATTCCCCTGACCGTCGGTCGTGAGGAGATGGCCCTGGCCCGCGGATGGGTCGAGGAGGCCGTCGAGGGCGTCTCTTCGGGCGTAGACGTGACGATCGGGACCATGATCGAGACGCCGCGGGCTGCCCTGCGGGCCGGCGAGATCGCCGAGGAGGCCGACTTCTTCTCCTTCGGCACCAACGACCTGACCCAGATGACGTTCGGCTTCAGCCGGGACGACATCGAGAGCCGGCTGATGCCGGCGTACCTGGGCCAGGCCCTGCTCAAGCGCAACCCGTTCGAGACCATCGACGCCGCCGGCGTGGGCGAGCTGGTCAAACTGGCTGCTCAGAGGGGTCGTGAGGCCAAGCCGGGCCTCAAGTTGGGCGTGTGCGGCGAGCACGGTGGCGACCCCGAGTCGATCACCCTGTTCCAGCAGGCGGGACTGGACTATGTCTCCTGCTCGCCGTTCCGGGTGCCGATCGCCCGGCTGTCGGCGGCGCAGGCGATCCTGAACGCCGGCTAGAGCCCGGCAGTAGGGTCCGGGGCCATGTTCGACATCGCCGAGGCTGCGGTCGAGGGGGCGCTGGCCGCCGGCGCCACCTACGCCGACGCCCGGGGCATGATCACCGCCGGCGAGGGGCTGGCGGCCCGCAACGGCGTGCTGGAGCGGCTGAGCCAGAACGAGTCCGCCGGCGTGGGGGTGCGGGCGCTGATGGGGTCGTCGTGGGGGTTCTTCGCCACGCCAGACCCGTCGGTGGCTGGGGCCCGGCGGGCGGGCGAAGAAGCGGCGGCCATCGCCAAGGCCTCGGCGGTCGTGGCCGGGCCGGCGATGGAGCTGGCCGACGTGGGGGTGGCCGAGGCCCACTGGGAGTCGCCGTACCAGGAGCATCCCTTCGAGGTGGCGCTCTCCGAGCGGGGCGACCTGCTGGTGAAGGTGACCGCCACCATGAAGGCCGTGGCCGGCGTAGGAGTGGCGTCGGGGCACATGAGTGCGTGGGACACGCGGAAGTGGTTCGTCTCCTCCCAGGGCCACCGGATCTCCCAGCACCTGGTGGAGTGCGGGACGTCGATCGAGGCCACTGCGGTCGGAGAGTCGGAGACCCAGCGCCGCAGCTATGGAGGCATCGGGGGCATCTGGGGCACCCAGGGCTATGAGATCGTTCGGGCCGCCGACCTGGCGGGCAACGCCCAGCGGGTGGGGGAGGAGGCCGTCGAGCTGCTGTCGGCCGACGAATGCCCCTCCGGTGTGACCGACCTCATCCTGGGCCGGGAGCAGCTGGCCCTGCAGATCCACGAGTCGGTGGGCCACGCCATCGAGCTGGACCGCATCCTGGGGTGGGAGGCGGCCTTCGCCGGCACGTCGTTCCTGGACCTGGCCCAGCTGGGCACGCTGAAGTACGGCTCGGAGCTGATGAACATCACCGCCGACGCCACCCTGCCGGGGGCGCTGGGCAGCTTCGGCTACGACGACGAGGGCACGCCGGCGCAGCGGGTCGACATCGTGAAGGACGGCATCTGGGTGGGCGTGCTGTCGGGGCGGGACTCGGCCCACGTGGCCGGCCTGCCGCCGGGGGGCATGGTGCGGGGCGACGGGTGGAACCGCCTGCCTATGGTCCGGATGACGAACGTGGGCATCCTGCCGGGGGAGTCGTCACTGGAGGAGATCATCGCCGCCACCGACGACGGGGTGTACATGGAGACGAACCGATCGTGGTCGATCGACGACAAGCGCCTCAACTTCCAGTTCGGCTGCGAGCGGGGCTACGAGGTGAAGAAGGGCAAGCTGGGGCGGCTCCTGCGCAACCCGACCTACACGGGGATCACGCCGCAGTTCTGGGCGTCGCTCGACATGCTGGGCGGCCAGGACGAGTGGGTCTTCTGGGGCACGCCGAACTGCGGCAAGGGCCAGCCCCAGCAGTACGGCCACACCGGCCACCCGGCGGTACCGGGGCGGTTCCGGGGCGTGCGGGTGGGGGTGAGAAGCCGGTGACTGTGCATTTTTGCGGCTCTGGCACGGAGAAATGCACAATCGGCGGCGAGGCGGCGAGATGATGGAGCCGCTGGAGGTGGCGCAGCGGCTGGTGGAGCTGGTCGGCGACCGGGGTGAGGCGGAGGCGGCCTGCTCGTCGGGGCGCTCGGCGCTCACCCGCTTCGCCAACTCCTTCATCCACCAGAACGTGGCCGACGACTACGCGTGGGCCCGGGTGCGGGTGTCGGTGGGCGGGCGGGTGGCGTCGGCCAGCACCGACCGGCCGACCGAGGAGGGCCTGGCCAAGCTGGTGGAGCGCACCCTCGCCGCAGCCGAGATGCGGGCGGTGGACCCCGAGTGGCCGGGCCTGGCCTCGCCGGCGCCGGCGCCGGCGAACCAGTCCTATGACGAGGCCACCCACTACGCAGACCCCGCCCTGCGGGCCCAGGTGGTGCGGGAGTTCGTCGACCAAGGACCCGAGCTCCGGGCCGCGGGCTACGTCGACTCCAACGGCTCGAATTCCGCCTTCGCCAACTCCGCCGGCCAGCGCCTGGCGGGCCGGTCGAGCTCGTCGACCCTGGAGGCCATCCACCGCACGGCGACGTCCGACGGGCGGGGTTGGCAGAGCTCCAGCCGGCTTTCGGACATGGATGGCGCCACCGCCGGCGCCATCGCGGCCCAGAAGGCCCGGCGGGGCGACGACCTGGTCGACATCGAGCCCGGCCGCTACGAGGTGGTGCTGGAGCCGTTCTGCCTGGCCAACATGCTGGAGTTCCTGCGGGACGGGTTCAACGCCCGTACTGTCGAGGAGGACCGGTCGTTCGTCCGCCTGGGCGAGCCCCAGCTCGACCCGGCGATCACCCTGTGGGACGACGCCACCGACCTCCGGGCCATCAGCCGGGGCTTCGACGCCGAGGGAACGCCCAAGCGCCGGGTCGTCCTGGTGACCGCCGGCGTGCCCCGGGCCCTGTGCCACGACCGCAAGACGGCAGCCAAGGCCGGCACCGAGAGCACGGGCCACGGCCTCGGGGGCGACGCCGGCGGGATCGCCACCAACCTCTTCATGGCGCCCGGCGAGCAGTCGGCCGAGGAGCTCATCGCCGGCGTGGAGCGGGGGCTGCTGGTGACGGAGTTCTGGTACACCCGAATCCTCGACCCCAAGACCCAGGTGGTCACCGGGCTGACCCGGAACGGGACGTTCCTCATCGAGGCCGGCGAGATCGTCGGCGGGGTGCCGAACCTGCGCTTCACCCAGTCCTACGTCGAGGCGCTGCGGCCGGGGAACGTGGTCGGTGTGGCCAATGACGCCCGGCTGTTCGGCGGGAGCTACCACGTCCCCACCGTGCACCTGCGGGAGTGGAACTTCACCGGCGGCGCCAAGGGCTGACCTGCCGAGCCGTTGCGTGCCGGCGGGGGCCCCTGCCCCGCTGGCGATCCGGACCGCTACCGTGCGAAACAAATGGGCATCCTGGCCGAGGACATCGAGCGGGTCCGGGCGGCGGCGGACTTCGTCGCCGTGGCCGGTGAGCACATCGCCCTCAAGCGGGCCGGGCGGCGCTGGCAGGGGCTATGCCCGTTCCACGCCGAGAAGTCGCCGTCGTTCTCGATCAACGCCGAGGAAGGTCTCTACTACTGCTTCGGGTGCGGCGCCGGCGGCGACGTCATCACCTTCGTGCGGGAGATCGAGCACCTGGAGTTCGCCGAGGCGGTCGAGCGCCTGGCGGCCCGGTCGGGCATCCAGATCCGCTACGACACCGAGGCCGTCTCCCAGGAGCGCCAGCGGCGGGCCCGGCTGGTGGCGGTCATGGAGCAGGCCGTCGACTGGTACCACCAGCGCCTTCTCGCCGGCCCCGACGCCAAGGAGGCCCGGGCCTACCTGCGGTCCCGGGGCTACGACGGCGAGGTGGTGCGGGCCTACCGGATCGGCTGGGCGCCCGACGGCTGGGACGAGCTGTGCAAGGCCCTGCGGCTGCCGGCCGACGTGGCCCGCGACACCGGGCTGGGCTTCGTCAACAAGCGGGAGCGCATCCAGGACTTCTTCCGGAGCCGGGTGCTGTTCCCCATCTTCGACGTGCGGGGTGACCCGGTGGCCTTCGGGGGCCGGCGGTTGGCGGAGGGGCAGGGCCCGAGCGGCCCTCGGAGCGGGGAGCTTGGACCGAAGTACCGGAACTCGCCGGAGACACCTCTCTATTCCAAGAGCCGGGTGCTCTACGGGCTGAACTGGGCGAAGGCGGCGGTGGTCGACACCAACGAGGTGGTGGTCTGTGAGGGCTACACCGACGTCATCGGGCTGGCCCGGGCCGGCGTGAAGACGGGCGTCGCCACCTGCGGGACCGCCCTGTCCGACGAGCACGTGCGGGTGCTGAAGAACTTCGCCCGCCGGCTGGTGCTGGCCTACGACGCGGATGCCGCCGGAAAGGCCGCGGCCGAGCACTTCTACGAGTGGGAGCAGCGCTACGAGCTGGACCTACTCGTCGCCGACCTTCCCCCGGGGACCGACCCCGGGGAGCTGTCGAGCCGGGATCCGGCGGCCCTGGCCGCCGCGATCTCTGGGGCCAAGCCGTTCCTCACGTTCAGGATCGACCGGGTCATGGCCCATTCCGATCTTCGGACGCCCAATGGTCGGGCGCGGGCTGCCGAGGAGGCAATGGCCTCGGTACGGGAGCACCCGAACGATGTTGTTCGGGATCAGTACGTGGCCCAGGTGGCGATGAAAACCGGCATCGACCACGAGGCCCTGCGGACGCACGGAACCCGCCGGCCGCCCCGGCCCGCGCCCCGGCAGGCCCGCATGGAGGGGCCGGAGGTGGAGGCGCTGCGCCTCGCCGTCCACCGGCCCGAGGAGGTGGCCGAGACCCTGCACGAGGTCCTCTTCGTGGATCCCGTGGCCCTCACCGGCTACCGGGCGCTGTGCTCCGCGGCCACCCTGGCCCAGGCCATCGACGCCGCGGACGCCGGCGAGGTGGGGCCCGAGGGGCCGGCGGCGGCGGCCATGCTCCGGCGCATGGCCGTGGAGGACACCGACGCCGCGGCCGCCGACGTGCTGGCCCGGCTGGCCCGGGAGGCGGCCAAGCGCGTCCTCGCCGAGCTCAAGGCCCAGGGCACCCTGGAGGACGTACCGCAGATCGCCTGGCTCCAGCAGACGGTCGAGGAGCTCGGCGATCCGGCGAACGGCGTCGAGGCGACGGGCAGGTTGGTACGCTGGCTTGTCGACCGTTTCGAGGTGGGAGCATGAGCCAAAGCAGCGATGCGCTCACGCCACCGGCGGGAGTGTCCCCGGACGAGTTCTCCCGCCTGCTGGCCCAGGGGCGGGCCCGGCAGGCACTGACTGTCGACGACGTCATGGCCGTGCTCAAGAACGTCGAGCTCAGCGAGGACCTGATCGACGGCGTCCGCCGGCGGCTCTCCGACGAAGGCATCAGCCTGGACGAGGGCGAGGTGGAGCTGAACGGGGCCGACCTTGTGGTGCCCGAGGAGCCGGCGCCGGCGCCGCCCCGGTTCGCCACTGCGGCGCCGGCTCCGGTCGGTCCCGACACCACGTACCTGCCCGCACCGCCGGCCCGCCAGCCCCGCCGGGCTCCCGAGGTGGACGACGCGGCCCGGGCCGACACCGGCCGGGGCGGGTCGTCCGACCCCGTGCGGACGTACCTCAAGGAGATCGGCAAGGTCAACCTCCTCACCGGCGCCCAGGAGGTGGCGCTCGCCAAGCGCATCGAGGCGGGCCTGACCGCGGTCGCCAAGATCGCCGAGCTGGAGGACAAGTACGGCCCCGGGGTGATCATCCCCGAGCACGAGTGCCAGCCGCTGGAGCGGCTGGTGGCCGACGGCTTCCAGGCCAAGAAGCAGTTGATCGAGGCCAACCTGCGCCTCGTCGTCTCCATCGCCAAGCGCTACATGGGGCGGGGCCTGCTCTTCCTCGACCTCATCCAGGAGGGCAACCTCGGCCTCATCCGGGCGGTCGAGAAGTTCGACTACACCAAGGGCTTCAAGTTCTCGACCTACGCCACGTGGTGGATCCGCCAGGCCATCACGCGGGCCATCGCGGACCAGGCGCGGACCATCCGGATCCCCGTCCACATGGTCGAGACGATCAACACCGTGCTGCGGATGCAGCGCCTCCTGCTCCAGGAGATCGGCCGCGAGCCGACCGTCGAGGAGGTGGCCGAGAAGGTCGGCATGCCGCCGGCGAGGGTCCGCGAGATCCAGCGGATCGCCCAGGAGCCGGTGTCACTGGAGACCCCGGTGGGGTCTGAGGACGACAGCCACCTCGGCGATTTCATCGAGGACCAGCAGGCCGTCGCGCCGGCCGACGCCGCCACCCGGGCCCTGCTTTCGGAGGCCGTCGGGGAGGCGCTGGAGGAGCTGACCGAGCGCGAGCGCCAGGTCGTGCGCCTGCGCTTCGGCCTCGACGACGGGCAGATCCGGACCCTCGAAGAGGTGGGCAAGGAGTTCGGCGTGACCCGCGAGCGCATCCGCCAGATCGAGGCCAAGACGCTCGCCAAGCTGCGTCATCCCATCCGCAGCCAGAAGCTGCGGGACTACCTCGACGAGGAGTAACCGCCGAGGTCGGTGACCTCGGAGGAGGTACTGCCGTTGGTGTGGATGTCGTTGGAGTCGTCGGTGCGCGACTCCAGAGCGGAGCGGGCCTTTTCGACGCCTTCTTCAACAGCGGACTTCGCCTTTTCCGCCGCCTCTTCGACTTTGGCTTTTGCGATCTCGGTCACCTCCTCGTAGGCCTCCGACCGCTTCACTTTAGCGATGGTCCGGTTGATCTGGTCATAACGCTGGCGACCGGCCTTTGCACCGAGGTAATACCCGGTCGCCATTCCTGTCACAAAACCCAAGCGGAATCTCATACCCACTGTCTACCCCGCCGGCGGTCCCATGACGCCGGCGCTGCTACGATCGTCGGCGATTCCGGGGTAGCTCAATCGGCAGAGCACCGGCCTGTTAAGCCGTTTGTTGTGGGTTCGAGTCCCACCCCCGGAGCCGAACACCAGTGGGGCCCGTAGCTCAGTCGGTCAGAGCAGCGGACTCATAATCCGTCGGTCGCTGGTTCGAGCCCAGCCGGGCCCACCCGACGCCTCCTCTAGGGTTCGGGGCGTGCACCTGCGACGGGTTGCCGTGGTGGTCGCCGGCCTGCTGGTCGGGGCGTGCAGCAGCGGCGAGCGGGGCGACTTCGTGGTGGCGTCGACGACGTCATCGACGTCGGTGCCGGCGCCCTCCACGACGGGGGTGACGTCGACGACGGCGGTGCCGGCTGGGTCGGTGACCCTGCGCGTGAGCGGCTTCACGCTGCCCGACGTGCGGTCCGGGGGCACCGGCTTGCGCCTCCTCGTCCGGTCGACGGCTGAGCGCGTGTCGGTCCGCCGGCGAGGCGGGGGAGGCGCGGTCTCGGCCTGCCCGATCGCCCTCGCCATCCCATCGCCCGTCGACGGGGCGTGCGTCGACCTGGCCGCCGGCGGCGCGGCCGAGCTGCCCTTCGCGGGCGGGGTCGAGCTGCGGGCGACGGGCGCCGAAGCCGCGGTCGAGGAGGCGACGGTCACCTACATGGCAGCCACCCGGGCGACGACCGTTGTCACCCCCGCTCGACCCGCCGGCGCCTGTGAGGCGAAGTCGTGTGAGGCGACCTTCTCACTGACTCCGGCAGCCGCCGGCAACTTCGTTCTCGACGGCCGGGCCGGCGGCGGGAGGCCTCGGCTGGTGCTGACCTCGGTTGGAACAGGAGGTTCCAACAGGACCCTCGCTACGGTCGAAGGGGGCGGATCCCTCTCCATCAGGGCCACCATCGAGGCCGGATCTGAGGCCCGGCTGCTCCATCAGGAGCAGGGGCGGGACGCGGTGGCTCCGGTGACCGCAGAAATTTCCTGGCCGTGAGAACTTGTGGATAAGCGGAGCGGGCGCCGGCCCTAGGTAGGGATCGCCGCTCCAACGGGATCCGATGGAGCCGTCCAACAGGCTCCAACAGGCGGAAAAGGCCAGGTCAGAGGCTCAAACACTGGTTGTCGGGGCGTCTCTGGCCATGGTTTACTTCCCTCGTCCCTGCGGAGGCCCGACGGTCTCCGCGCTCGCAGCCCAAGCAAGGCGGCCGGTTCAGCCCGATGAGCGCCAGCAAGCGGAATGAGGTGGTGAGGCCCCTGAGGTGGGTCGCATCCTTCGCGCTGCTCGCCGGTCTCTTCCTGGTCCTGAACGCCGGCGCCGCCTCCGCCGAAACTGCACCGGCCCCAGCGGCCGCGGGTACCCAGTCCCAGGGGACATCCACGGCCAGCCCGGTCACGACGGTGGGCCCGAGCGGCCCCCAGAGCGGGGAAGCAGCACCCGCCCCGACGCCGACCACGGTTGCGCCCGCCACCACCGTGCCGGCTCCGACCACCACCGTCCCCATGGGGAGCGGGGGATCGAAGCCGTCGCTTGCAGTGCTCCAGCAGATCACCGCGACCACGACGACCGTGCCGACGCAAGCCAGTGGGCCGGCCGCCGCGAAGCTCGAGACGACGACCACCACCGCTCCGACGACGGCGGGCACCACCTCGGTGACCGAGACGTCGAAGGCGACGGGGGAGGCCTCCGCCCCGGCCGCGCAGACGCCAGCCCAGACGTCGGGCTCGGGGGGCAGTTCCCCCGCCGCCCTGCAGACCTTCGCCGCGACGGCCACGGTCGCCGGCCCGACGAGCACTGCTCCGTCGGCCGCCGGCAAGTCGGCTGCCTCCGGCGCCCTCTCGGGTCACGACAGTGACGAGGTCCGCAACGACGACGGCAGCAGCCGCGTGAGCCCGGCCAACGGAGTGACCTTCACCCGCAACGCCGACGGGACGCGCTGCCGCGCGGTTCGCGACGACGACGGTCACGGCAACCTGCTCGAGGTGCTGATCGGTTCGGGGTGCCACTCCCGGGACACGCACGGCAACCCTCTTGGTGGCGACGCCTCCCACATGGTGATCTCAATTGGTTCCAGTGCCAATTCGATTACCAGCGGTGGGCAGGGCCGGAATGCAAAAGCCTCTTGTATCGCCATTCGTGGTGATGCCGATTGCAAGTCAATCGGTGGATACGGAGGCGGTAATGCCGAAACACTGGCCATTGCAATCGGAAAAGGCCGATATGCAAATGGCATCGCCGTGGGTGGTGACACTCAAGGTGGCACTGCAGGCAGTGCCACGAACTTCGCCCTCGCCATCGGCGGCGGGCCAGTGAGTGGTACTGCCCTCGGAGGAACCAGCCGCAGCACGGCCAAGGCCGGCGGCGGCGACGGTGGCAGCTCCGGCGTCACCGCAGCACCGACAGCAGGCAACGGAAGCACAGGCGGCGTCGCCGCTGGCGCTTCATCCGACAACTCCGGCACCACCGGCTCGGCGAGCTCCAACGCCGCCTCCGGTCCGCAGGCCGGCACCGGGCCCTCCGGCAACACCGGGGGCACGGGCACCACCACCTCGACTCCTCAGGCGTCCAACACCGCGCCGCTCGGCTCTGCGAGCCAGGCCGGCGGCGGGGCGACCAGCGGCCCGTCCGGCTCGACCGGGAACACGGGGAACGCGATCGCCGACGGGAACGCCTCCAGCGTCGCCAACACCGGCGCCAACTCCACTGCGACGGCCCAGACCGGTTCGAGTGGCGCGGCGACGAACAACACGAACATCGTCTCGACCGGTGGCAACGGCGGCGCCGGCGGCAATGCCATCGCCGTGTCCGGCACCGGGGGCGACGCCACCAACACCGTCATCGGCATCGGCGGCGGCACGGTCAACGCCACGACGATCGGCGGCAGCAGCATCGCCACCGCCGACGCCAGCGGCGGCGACGGCGGGTCGTCCACCGTCACCGTCAACCCGACCACCTCCGGCCACGGCGGCGGCGGCAACAACACGACGGTCGCCTCCAGCGGCGGCGCCGGCGGCAATGGCGGCACGGCGCTCGCCATCGCCGGCCCCGGCGGCTCGGCCAACCAGACCGTCATCGGCATCGGCGGCGGCACCATCACCGCGGTCGCCACCGGCGGCTCCAGCATCGCCACGGCCGACGCCAGTGGCGGCAAGGGCGGGGCGTCTGTGGTGAGCGTCACTCCGACCGCCAACGGTGGCGGCGGCGGGGCGCCGGCCGACGCGTCCGCTTCGTCGAGCGCCACGAACTCGGGCAACACCGGCTCGGCGAGCTCGGGGTCGACGTCGAACCCGGTGGCCACCTCGGGTGGCTCGGGCGGGTCGGGGTCCACCGGCGGGGCGACGTCGAACCCGTCGGCGACCAACGACGGGATCCTCGGAACAGTCTCAGCCTCAGGTGGCGGGGGAGCGGCGTCTGGCCAGTCGGGCGGTACCGGCCCGACCGGCCAGGCGCTCGCGGGCGGCAACGCCAACTCCATCGCCAACACCGGGGCCAACTCCAACGCCACGGCGGTGACCGCCGACAGCGGCTCGGCCACCAACGTGACCTTGATCGCCTCGACCGGCGGCGCCGGCGGCCGGGCCGGGTCGGCCACCACGGTCTCCGCCGCCGGCGGCTCGGTGGCCAACACGGTCATCGGCGGCCCGAACACCCCGCAGGCCGTCAACGCCGTCGCCGGCAGCAGCATCGCCACCGGCTCGGCCGCCGGCGGCGACGGTGGCGCCTCGACCGTGACCGTGACCCCGACGGCGATCAGCGGGAATACCGGCAACGCCTCGGCCCAGTCCAGCGCCTCGAATTCGGGCAACACAGGCGACGCGGTGTCGGGGTCGACGGCCAACCCGGTGGCTGGGTCGGGTGCCTCGGGTGCGAGCGGCGGCACCGGCTCGGCCACCTCGTCGCCCACCGCCACCAACAACGGCATGCTCGGCTCGGCTTCGGCTTCGGGCGGCGGGGCTGGCTCCGGCCGGTCCGGCCCGTCGGGCGCCTCCGGCGCCGCGGTGGCCGACGGCGACTCCAACTCCATCGCCAACACCGGCGGCAACGCCACCGCCGATGCCCGCTCGGGCGACACCGGTGACGCCCGCAACATCACAGTCGTCGGCTCGACCGGCGGGGCCGGCGGGGCCGGCGGGTCGACCGCAGCCGTCTCCGGCACCGGCGGGGCCGTCACCAACCTGGTGGCCGGCGCGGATGTCGACCAGCCCTTCGCCTCCGTTGCCCGGGCCGGGTCGTCGGTGGCCACGGGCGACGCCAGCGGCGGCGACGGCGGGGCCAACACCGTCACCGTCACCCCGACTGCGATCTCGGGCAACTCTGGCGACGCCTCGGCGTCGGCCTCGGCCACCAACTCGGGCGACACGGGCTCGGCGACGTCCACGTCGGCCTCGAACCCGTCGGCTGCCTCCGGCGGAACCGGCTCGACGGGCGGCACCGGCTCGGCCACCTCGTCGCCGACGGCCATCAACACCGCGATCCTCGGCTCGGCCACCGCCGGCGGCGGGGCCGGCGCTTCGTCCGGCAACTCTGCTTCTGGTGCCGCCTCCGGCGGCAGTGGTGGGTCGGGCAGCTCGGGGCCGGCTCTCGCCGGCGGCGAGTCCAACTCCATCGCCAACACCGGCGCCAACGGCGTCGCCAACGCCACCTCCGGCGACACCGGCGACGCGGTCAACACCACCGTCATCGTGGGCGGCGGCGGCGCCGGCGGCGCCGGCGGCTCGTCGGCCCCCATCGCCGGCGCCGGCGGGACCGCCTCCAATACCGTCCTCGGCCTGGTCGTGCCCCTGGCCGCCACCTCCACCGGCGGCTCCTCGATCGCCACCGCCGACGCCGGCGGCGGCGCCGGCGGGGCCAACACCACCACGGTGACCCCCACCGCCATCTCGGGCGACTCCGGAGATGCCGACGCCCAGGCCAGCGCCACCAACTCCGGAAACACCGGCGACGCCGGCTCGTCCTCCACCTCGAGCCCGATGGCGACGTCGGGCGGCACCGGCGTCACCGGCAGCACGGGCAACGCCACCTCCAACCCGACCGCCAACAACTCCGGCGTGCTCGGCTCGGCCGCCGCCAGCACCACCGTCGCCGGCAACTCGGCCCACACCGGCACGAGCGGCGGCTCGGGCAACACTGGCTCGGCCACCGCCGACGGCAGCACCGACTCCATCGGCAACTCGGGCGCCAACGCCGGCGCCGACGCCGTGACCGGCTCCACCGGCGTGGCCGACAACGTCACCACCGTGGCGTCGACCGGCGGCACCGGCGGCACCGGCGGCCTCGCCGCCCCGGTGGCTGTGGCCGGCGGGGCGGCGGTGAACGTCGCCGGCGGGCCCAACGTGGTCGCCGTTGGCGTGGCCGGCAGCACGGTGGCCGCCGCCAAGTCCCTCGGGGGCAACGGCGGGGCCAACACCACGACGATCAGCCCCAAGGCCACCTCTGGCAACTCCGGCGACGCCGCCGCCCGGACCAGCGCCTCGAACTCGGGCGACACCGGCACCTCCTCCAGCACCTCGGACTCCAACCCGATGGCCGCCTCCGGGAACTCGGGCACCACCGGCGGGTCGGGCACGGCCACCAGCAACCCGTCGGCAACGAACACCGGCATCCTGGGGACGGCGACGGTCGGGGCGGGCGTAGCTGCCGGGTCGTCGAGCGGCGGGGCGGTCTCCGGCGGCTCCGGTGATTCCGGCCTGACCGGCGCCACCATCGCCGTTGGAACGTCCAACAGCACGGCCAACACCGGCGCCAACGCCGAGGTCAACAGCCTCTCCGGCAGCAGCGGCCCGGCCGTCAACACCACGGCGATCGTCTCGGGCGGCGGCGCCGGCGGCAACGGCGGCACGGCCATCGCCCTGGGCAGCAACGGCGCCGCCTCCCTCAACGCCGCCGTCGACGCCGGCGTCCTCAGCCCCGTCACCCTGACCGCCGCCGGCGGCGCCAGCCTCTCCAGCGCCGACGCCAGCGGCGGCGACGGCGGCTCCACCAGCGTGAAGGTCGCTCCGACCGCCATCTCCGGCTCCACCGGCTCGGCCACCGGCCAGACCAGCGCCACCAACACCGGGAACACCGGCGACGCCACCAGCTCGTCGTCGTCGAACCCCGTCGCCCGCTCGGGTGACTCGGGCAACACCGGCTCCACCGGGGCGGCCAGCAGCAACCGGACTGCTTCGAACACCGCAATCCTCGGCTCGGTCACCGGCACCTCGGGCAACGCCCTCTCGGGGCAGTCGGGTGACTCGGGCGCCACCGGCGTGACCGTGGCCGACGGCGAGGCCAACTCCGTCGCCAACACCGGCGCCTCGGCCAACGCCGCCCACACCGCCCGCTCGGGCGACAGCGGCGCCGCCGTCAACACCACCACCATCGTGGCCCTGGGTGGCCCCGGTGGTGACGGTGGCGACATCGCCGTGGGGACCGCCGGCGCCGGCGGCTCGGGCACCAACGTGGTCGATAGCAGCGGCGTGCTCAGCCCGGTCACCGCGGTGGCCCGGGGCGGCTCGTCCATCGCCACGGTCGATGCCTCGGGTGGCGACGGCGGCGACGTGACCGTCGAGGCCGCTCCCTACGCCCGCTCGGGCGACACCGGCTCGGTGTCTTCGCAGGCCACCGCCACCAACAGCGGCACCACGGGTTCCGCCCGCTCTACGGCCTCGTCCGACCCGGTCGCCGGCTCGGGCAACTCCGGGACGACCGGTGGGACCGGAGCGGTAACTGCCACTGGCAACCGCACGGTCAACCTGACCGGCGCCGGCCCGGTGGTCGAGGTCCTCGTCGTGCCCCAGTCCGGCGATTCCGGCAACTCGGGCCACACCGGCTCCGTCCTGGCCGCCGGCCGGGCCGACTCCACCGCCAACACCGGTGCAGTCGCCGCCGGCGACGCCATCTCCGGCGCCGCAATCGCTCGAGGCAGTGGCCCCGCCGTCAACGACACCGAGATCGTGGCCCTGGGTGGCCCCGGCGGTGACGGTGGCGACGCCGCCCTGGCCACGGCCAGCGCCGGCGGGCCGGCCCTCAACGTGGTCGTCTCCTCCGGTGTGTCGAGCCCGGTCACCGTGACCAGCGGCGGCGGCTCGTCGATTGCCACCGTGGACGCCTCGGGTGGCGACGGCGGCTCGGCCACCGCGGTCGCCAATCCGCGGGCCACCACCGGCTCGACCGGCTCGGTCTCTTCCCAGACCTCCGCCACCAACTCCGGCACCACCGGTTCCGCCGTTTCCGCCGCCTCGTCGGGCCCGGTCGCCGGCTCCGGCAACTCGGGTGCGACGGGGGCCACGGGTGCGGTCACCTCCTCCGGCGCCCGCACGGTCAACCTCACCGTGCCCGGCGGCGGCCCGGTCACCGTCACGGTGGTGCCCGCCGCCTCGGGCGACAGCGGCAACTCGGGAACCACTGGCGCTGTGGTCGCCGACGGCCTGGCCCGCTCCGACGCCAACACCGGCGCCCTGGCCGGCGCCGACGCCAACTCGGGCGCCAGCGGGGCTGCGGTCAACACCGGCACCCTGCTCGTGGCCGGCGGCGCCGGCGGCGAGGGCGGCACCGGCGCCACTGCGATCGCAGACGCCGGCGGGCCGGCCACAACCATCGTGACCAGCACCGGAACGCTCAGCCCGGTCACCGTGAGCACCATCGGCGGCAACTCGGTGGCCGCCCTCGCCGCCGGGGGCGGCAACGGCGGGTCGGCCACCGGCACCTTGAGCCCGGTCGCCAATACCGGCTCCACCGGATCGGCCGACGGGCAGTCCAGCGCCACTAACTCCGGTACCACGGGCGGCGCCTCGTCGACG
Source organism: uncultured Acidimicrobiia bacterium (assembly GCA_963768975.1). Taxonomy (GTDB): domain Bacteria; phylum Actinomycetota; class Acidimicrobiia; order Acidimicrobiales; family AC-14; genus CADCTB01. Next base: position 145,864 of record CAVYKB010000019.1, read on the forward strand.
GCCACAGCCGACCCGGTCGCCGCCTCCGGCAACTCGGGCGTCACCGGCTCGACCGGCGCGGTCACCTCCTCCAGCAGCCGCACGGTCACCCGCACGGTCTCCGGGCCCCTCGTCGTCGGGCCGGCCGTGGCGTCGGGCGACTCCGGTGCCTCCGGCGACACCGGCGCGGTGACCGTTGAGGGCGCCGCCCTCTCGGTCTCCAGCTCGGGCGCCATCGCCCGGGGCGACGCAACTTCGGGCGACTCCGGCCCGGCCACCAACGACATCCTGGTGGTCTCGGTCGGTGGCGCCGGCGGCGACGGTGGCGACTTCGCCACGGTCACCGCATCCTCCGGTGGGCCCGCCCTGACCGTTGTCGACAGTTCCGGCGCCGCCAGCCCGGTCGTCGTCAGCGCTCGGGGCGGGTCCTCGGTCGCCACCCTCGACGTGAGCGGTGCGGCCGGCGGGTCGTCGACCGTCTCGGCGGCACCGGTCGCCGACACCGGCGACACCGGGGCGGCTGTCTCCCAGGCCAGCGCCACCAACACGGGCACCACGGGCCCGGCCACTGGGTCGGCCTCCACTGCGCCGGCCGGCCGCAGCGGCTCGTCGGGCGCCACCGGCCCCACGGGGACGGCGGCGGCGGCCACCGCCGGCGACTCGATCAGCGGCGGCTCGGGCAACTCCGGCGCCACCGGCGACGTCGCCGTCACCGGGACGGCCCGCTCCATCGCCGGCACCGGCGGCTCCGCTCTCGCCGACGCCACCTCGGGCGACTCCGGCCCGGCGGCCAACGACCTGCTGGTCGTGGGGGCCGGCGGCGCTGGTGGCGGCGGCGGCCTGCTCGCCACTGTCACGGCGGCGGCCGGTGGGCCGGCGACGGTCACGGTCGGCAGCGCCGGGGTGCTCAGCCCGGTGGTGGCCAGCGCCAGCGGCGGCAGCAGCGTGGCCACCCTCGATGCCTCCGGCGGCGCCGGCGGCTCGTCGGCGGTGAGCGCCGCTCCGGTCGCCTGGTCCGGCCACACCGGCTCGGCCACCGCCCAGTCCAGCGCCACCAACACCGGCACCACCGGGGCGGCCAACTCCAACGCCGTCTCCAACCCCACCGGCGTTTCCGGCCCGTCAGGCGCCTCCGGCGCCACCGGGACCGCTTCCAACACCTCCACGGCTTCCAACAGCGGTCTTTCCATCACCGTTGCCGGCATCACCATCAACCTGGGCACGGCCTCGGCCACCGGCGGGGCGGCCCGCAGCGGCGACTCCGGCGCCACCGGCGACACCGGCTCGGTGGTCGTCGACGGGTCGGCCCTCTCCGACGCCACCACCGGCGCCACCGCCCTCTCCCTCGGGGCCTCGGGCGCCTCGGGTCCCGCCACCAACGACACGGTCCTCGGGGGCGCCGGCGGCAACGGCGGGGCCGGCGGGCTGGCCCCCTTGGCCACGGCCGGCGCCGGCGGCGCTGCGGTTGTAGGCGTCGCGGCGGCCGGCGTGTCGAGCCCCGTCACCGCCGCCTCGGTGGCCGGCTCCAGCATCGCCACCGTCGACACCTCCGGTGGGGCCGGCGGGGCCTCCACGCTCACCGCCAGCCCCCGGGCCACGTCGGGAGACACCGGCGAGGCCGTCGCCCAGTCCTCCAGCACCAACGACGGCCGCACCGGGCCGGCGACCTCGGCGGCGGCAGCGGCGCCGGCCGGCGCCAGCGGCGCCTCGGGGGCCAGCGGGGCCACCGGGCCGGCGTCGTCGTCGGCGACGGCCACCAACTCGGGCATTCTCGGATCGGCCACCGCCACCGGGGGGGCGGCCACCAGCGGCGACTCGGGCGCCACCGGCGGCACCGGCGACGTGCTCAGTGCCGCCGACGCCCGTTCCAACGCCTCCACCGGCTCCAACGCAACGTCCATCGGCGAGTCGGGCCCGAGCGGCACCGCTTCCAACACCACCGCCGGCGTCTCGGCCGGTGGGGACGGCGGCGCCGGCGGCCTGCTGGCGGCGGCCACCTCGGCGGCAGGGGGCGACGCCACCAACGTGGTGCTCGCCGCCGGCCTGCTCAGCCCCGTCGTCGCCGCCGCCGCCGCCGGCAGCAGCGTGGCGACGGTCGCCGCCGCCGGCGGGGCTGGCGGATCTGCCGCTGTCGGCCTCACGCCGACGGCCTCTTCCGGCACGACGGGGGCCGGCGTCGCCCAGTCCAGCGCAACGAACACGGGGACGACCGGAGCTGCGGCCTCGGGCGCGGCCGCCGGCGGCCTGGCCGTTTCCGGCCCCTCCGGCGCCAGCGGGGCCACCGGCCCCGCCACCTCAACCGTCACCGCCACCAACACCGCCGTCCTGGGCCGGGCCTCCGTCACCGGCGGGCCGGTCACCTCGGGCGACACCGGCGCCACCGGCGCCACCGGCGACGCGGCTGGCCTGGCCGACGCCGACTCGAGCGCCAACACCGGCGCCCTCTCCCTCGCCGACGGCATCTCCGGTGGGTCGGGCGGTGCCGTTAACGACAGCGTGGCGGGCGCCGCCGGCGGCGCCGGGGGAGCGGGCGGCGTCGGCGCTTCGGCGTCTGCGGCGGGCGGCTCGGCGGGGAACGCGATCGTGTCCCTGGGGATCGCCAGCCCGGCCACCGCCACCGCCACCGGCGGCTCGAGCGTGGGTACGGCCGACGCCTCGGGCGGGCGCGGCGGGGCCGGCGCTGTCACCCTGGCGCCCATCGCCACCTCCGGCGGGTCGGGCGACGCTTGGGCCCGTTCCTCTTCGACCAACACCGGCATCACCGGCCCGGCGACGAGCGCCGCGGTTGCGGCGCCGGCCGCTGGGTCGGGGGCCTCCGGGCTCAGCGGTGCCACGGGCGCCGTCCGGGCCGCGGCCACCGCAGTGAACGACGGCATCCTGGGCCTGGCCGGCGTGGTCACCGGCCCGATCGCGGGTGGGGCCTCCGGCACCACCGGTACCACCGGCGACGCCTTGTCCGACGCCGGCGCCGACTCGGCGGCCAACTCCGGCGCCGGCTCCAACGCCGACGCCCTCTCCGGCGCGACGGGCACGGCGCTGAACGACTCCGCCCTCGCCGGCTCGGGCGGCGCCGGCGGCGATGGGGGAGCGGCGCTCGGGGCCTCGGCCGCCGGTGGCCCGGCCGCCAACGTCGCCCTGGTGGCAGGACCGACCGTGGCCACCGCCCTCGGCGGCGCCTCGGTCGCCACCTCGGCCGGTGCCGGCGGGGCTGGGGCCGCCGGCACCGCCACCGCCGCCCCGGCGGCCACGACCGGCGGCTCGGGTGCCGCCGACGCCGGCTCCTCCGCCTCCAACAGCGGCCGCACCGGCGCTTCCAACAGCGACGCCAGCGCCCGCCCCGCTTCCAACACCGGCGTCAGCGGCCCCACCGGGGCCAGCGGCCCGGTGGCGGCCACGGCCGGCGCCACCAACACCGCCGTCCTCGGCACCGCCTCGGTCGACCTGCTTCTGCCGGCGCCGGCGCCGAAGACCCCGGGGCCGGTCGCCTTCCGCCTCGCCGGCGCCGCCTCTGCCCTGCCCGCCGGTGAGGCCGCCCCGGCCGCCCTCGCCGCCGGCGCCGCCGAGGCCACCGCCGGCGCCGGCTCGACCCTCTCCGATTCGCCAGGTGGCGGTACCAGCTCGGGTGGCGGAACCAACCCGGGCGGCGGCACAGGCGCCGGCAGTGGAACCCTGGCGGGCTCCACTGCCGGCGCACCCGGTGCCGCCCCGGCCTCCGCCTCGCCGGGCGAGCGCTCGGGCGGCGCCGTCGCCGCCGACGCCACGTCGGTGGCCTCCGGCACCTGCGCCCGGGCCGCCCGCAACTCCGTCGCCTCCGGCTGCGCCACCGCCAGCACCGGCTCCGTCGCCTCCGGCGACGCCGTGGCCGCCGCCGGCTCGGTCGCCTCCGGTTGCAGCACGGCAGTCGACAGCTCCACCGCCTCCGGCGGGTGCCCGCGCCCGGCAGCCTCCCGGCCCACGCCCAACGCGCCGGTGCCGGCAACCCTCAACCAGCCCATGACCCCCGCCCGGCTGGCGCTGACGGGCACGGAGGCCGCCTCCCTGGCCCGCTTCGCAGGCCTGCTCCTCTTCTTCGGCGGAATTCTTTTCGGAGCCGGGTCCCGCCGGCAGTCCGAAGCACACTTCGCATCATCTGAGCCCCTTTCGATGCCGAAAGGCGCTGAAGAGGGCGCACAGGGGGCCTCTGAGGGGCTCCAACGTCGCGCGTTGGCCTTCCAACGGCGATCCAACACCGCAAAAGTGCAGGTCAGCGGCCCAATTTCTGCTGCAAAGCATCCTTTCGTCGCGGCCAAAGGCGTGTTAAACCACACCGGTCAGACGGGGTGCCACCCGTCTGTCAGGCGGCAGGTAGGCGGTAGGCGGCAGGTTTCGTGAGTACCGACAGGGTCGTCGAGGACCCCAACCAACAAGGGATGAGCATGAACAGCAAGCCCGGTTCCCGGAAGATCTCAAGCGTGTCCGCCTCGGTGGGCGCGCTGATCGCCGCAATCCTCGTGTTCTGCGGGGGAGCAGCGGTCGCCCAGACCACGCCTTCGAGCTCGGTCCCGGCCACCATCCCTTCTTCGACGCCTGAGTCGAACCACACCACGCCCACCACGGCGGCGCCCAGCGGCAACACGGGCGGGGCGTCCAGCAACGGCCGCTCGTCGAGCAGCTCGAACTCGGGCGCGGCCTCTGACGCCAACGCCGTGTCGGGCACGACCGGCGGGGCCGCCAACACCACCAACGCCGCCGTGTCCGGGGGCTCCGGTGGCACCGGCGGCGCAGCCGCATCCACGGCCGGTCCCGGCGGCGGGGCCGCCAACGTGGTGGCCGGCAGCCCGGCCGCCGCAGTGACCGCAGCCGCAGGCGGCGGCAGCTCGGTGGGCACCAGCACCGCCAACGGCGGCGGCGGCGGTGCGGCAAACCTCAACCTCAACCCCAGCGCCACCTCCGGTGGTTCGGGTGCGGCCGTCACCCAGTCCAGCGCCACCAACACCGGCGCCACCGGCGCCGCCTTCTCCTCGTCCACCTCGAACCCGATCTCGACCTCGGGCAACTCGGGCACCCCCGGCACCCCCGGCACGCCGGTCTCCAACCCCTTCGCCCTCAACACCGGCATCCTCGGCATCGCCAACGTCTTCGGCCCCCGCAGCGCCCTGGCCCAGGTCATCGACCTCGTCGGCGCCCCGGTGACCTCCGGCAGCTCGGGCGGCTCGGGCGCCACTGGCTCGGTCGCCTCGATCGGCACGGCCAACTCCTTCGCCAACTCCGGCGCGGCCACCTCCTCCTTCGCCCTCTCGGGCAACACCGGCCTGGCCATCAACAACACCACCGCCACCGTCCTCGGCGGTCTCGGCGGCAACGGCGGCTTCGCCGCTTCCACTTCCGGCGCCGGCGGCGCCGCCCTGAACATCGTCGTCGGGCTCACCACCGCCACCGGCGCCACCGGCGCCGCTGGCGCGGGTGCGGCCGGTGGTGCCGGCAGCCCCGGCGCCGACGCCGCCGGGCAGCCCGGCGGGGCCGGCGCTGCGGGCGGGGCCGGCGCAGGCCTCGGCGGCGCAGGCGGGGCCGGCGGTGCGGGCGGCGCCGGCTTCGGCGGCTTCGGCGGTGCGGGCGGCGCAGGTGCCACCGGCACGGGCGGTGCTGGCGGCCTCGGTGCCCTCGGCGGCGCCGTCTCCGGCAGCCCCACGGCTCGCGGCGGCTCGAGCGTGGCCACCGGCGAGGCCAACGGCGGCGCCGGCGCAGCGGCCACTCTCACCTTCGGCAGCCCCACGGCCACCTCCGGCAACACCGGCGAAGCCACATCCCAGTCCAGCGCGACCAACACCGGCAGCACCGGCGCAGCCCGCTCCACGGCGACGGCGAACCCCTCGGCCCGCTCGGGCAACTCCGGGTCCACCGGTGACACCGGCGACGCCATCAGCAACCCCACGGCGGAGAACACCGCCATCCTCGGCACGGCCATCGCCGTCGGCGGCCCGGCGACCTCCGGCAACTCCGGCAACTCCGGCGCCACCGGCAACGCCCTGTCGGTCGCCGACGCCAACTCCTTCGCCAACTCCGGCGCCTCCACCCAGGGTGAGGCCATCTCCGGCAACAGCGGCGCAGCGGTCAACGACGTCGACGCCCTGGTCCTCGGCGGCATTGGTGGCGGCGGCGGCGTGGTCGTCACTGCGGCCGGTCCCGGCGGTGCAGCCGCCAACATCATGCTCGGCGGCACCGGTGGTGCCGGCGGCACGGGCGGCGCGGCTGCGGGCGGCGCCGGCGGCGCCGGCGGTGCGGGCGGCCCCGGCTTCGGCGGCTTCGGTGGTGCCGGCGGTGCCGGCGGTGCCGGCGTGAGCGCAGGCATCGGCGTTGTGGTGGGCATCGGCGGTGCCGGTGGTGCGGGCGGTGCCGGCGGTGCCGGCTTCGGCGGCTTCGGCGGTGCCGGCGGCGGCGGCGGCGCGGCGGTCGGCGGTGCCGGCGGTACCGGCGGTGCCGGCGGCGCCGTGAGCGGCAGCCCGACCGCTGCCGGCGGCTCCAGCGTGGCCACCGGCGCGGCCAACGGCGGCGCCGGCGCGGCGGCCACCCTCACCATGGCTCCCACGGCGACCTCCGGCCAGACCGGCGCAGCCACCTCCCAGGCCAGCGCCACCAACACCGGCAACACCGGCGCAGCCACCTCCACCGCCACCGCCAACCCGGTCGCCGTCACCGGCAACTCGGGCGACACGGGCGACACCGGCGACGCCGAGAGCATCCCGGAGGCGGAGAACACCGCCATCCTGGGCCGGGCCATCGCCATCGGCGGCCCCGCCACCTCCGGCAACTCGGGCAACTCGGGCGTCACCGGCAACGCTGCCGCCCTCGGCACGGCTAACAGCGCAGCCAACTCCGGCGCAGCAGTGCTCTCCACCGCTGTCTCCGGCGACAGCGGCAACGCCGACAACATCGTGCTCGCCACAGTCATCGGCGGCATCGGTGGCACCGGCGGCGTGGTCCTGGCCGCCTCCGACGCCGGCGGCCTTGCCGCCAACGTCATGGTCGGCGGCACGGGTGGTACGGGTGGCGCCGGCGGCGCAGCCACGGGCGGCGCGGGTGGCACGGGTGGCGCCGGCGGGGCGGGCTTCGGCGGCTTCGGCGGTCCGGGCGGCATCGGCGGCGCCGGTACGGCCACCGCCGCCGAAGTGGGTGCCTTCGCCACCGCCACGGCCCTCGGCCTGGGCGGTGCCGGCGGCGCCGGCGGCGCCGGTGGGGCGGGCTTCGGCGGCTTCGGCGGTCCGGGCGGCACCGGTGGGGCAGCCACCGGCGGTGCCGGCGGCACGGGCGGCGCGGGCGGCGCAGTGAGCGGCAGCCCGACGGCGGCCGGCGGCCACAGTGTCGCCACCGGCCAGGCCAACGGTGGCGCAGGCGCCACCGCCACCATCAACTCCAACACCCGGGCCACCTCGGGCGACACCGGCGGGTCCGTCTCCCAGGCCAGCGCCACCAACCGCGGCAACACTGGCGCCTCCACCTCCACCGCCACCTCGGCGCCGGTTGCCACCTCCGGCAACTCGGGCACCACGGGCGACACCGGCGACGCCACCACCGGCGGCATCGATGCCCCCGTGCCCGGCGTCCCGCTGGCCGGCTCCACCTCGGGCAACAGCGGCAACTCCGGCGCCACCGGCACCGCGCTGGCCTCGGCGGACACCAACTCCTTCGCCAGCTCGGGCGCCTCGGTCGACTCCCTGTCGCTGTCCGGCAACACCGGCAACGCCACCAACAATGTCGACCTCCTCGCCCTCGGCGGCTCGGGCGGCGCCGGCGGCGTGGTGCTTCCCCTGGCCGGTCCCGGCGGCGTGGCGGTCAACGCCATGGTCGGCGGCACCGGCTCAGCCGGTGGCACCGGCGGTGCGGCCACCGGCGGTGCCGGCGGTGCCGGCGGTGCCGGCGGTGCCGGCTTCGGCGGCTTCGGCGGTGCGGGCGGCGCCGGCGGTGCCGGCACGGGCACGGCCGTGGCCGCCGGCGATTTCGCCACCGCGATCGGCACCGGCATCGGCGGCCTCGGCGGCGCCGGCGGCGCCGGCGCAGCAGCCTTCGGCGGCTTCGGCGGTCCCGGCGGCACGGGCGGCGCCTCTACCGGCGGCCGCGGCGGCAACGGTGCGGCCGGCGGCGCCGTGAGCGGCAACCCGGTCGCCACGGGCGGCTCCAGCGTGGCCACCGGCCAGGCCAACGGTGGCGCAGGCGCCACCGCCGACATCACCACCAACCCCATCGCCTTCTCAGGCTTCTCGGGCTCCGCCCACAGCCAGGCCAGCGCCACCAACACCGGCAACACCGGCGCAGCCACCTCCACCGCGGCATCGGCCCCTGTCGCCACCTCCGGCAACTCGGGCGCCACCGGTGACACCGGCGACGCCGAGGCCATCCCCTCGGCCACCACCTCGGCCGACGACGTGACCGCCATCCTCGAAGACGCCACCGCGGTCGCCGGCCCGGCGACCTCCGGACGCTCCGGCAACAGCGGCGCCACCGGCGCAGCGGCGGCCATCGGCGACGCCGACTCGGTCGCCATCTCCGGTGCCGACGTCCTCTCCACGGCCGTCTCCGGTGGCACCGGCGACGCCCTCAACCTCCTCGTCCTCACCGCCCTGCCCGGCGACGGTGGCGCCGGTGGCGTCGCCATCCCCGTCTCCGACGACGGCGGCTCGGTGCTCAACCTCATGGTCGGCGGCACGGCCGGTGCGGGCGGCACCGGCGGTGCGTCCACGGGTGGTGCCGGCGGGGCCGGCGGGCCCGGTGGCGCCGCCTTCGGCGGCTTCGGCGCCAATGGCGGCGCCGGCGGCGATGGCACCGGCACGGCCGTGGCCGGCGCCGGTGGGTTTCCCACGGCATTGGGCCTGGGCGTCGGCGGTAACGGCGGTGCGGGCGGCGACGGCGCTCCCGGCTTCGGCGGCTTCGGCGGCGGCGGCGGCACGGGCGGCGCCTCCACGGGCGGCGCCGGCGGCACCGGCAGCGTCGGCGGCGCAGTCAGCGGCAACCCGGTCGGCGTCGGCGGCCACAGCATCGCCTCGGCCCAGGCCAACGGGGCTGCGGGCGCTTCCGTCACCCTGAAGACCGACCCCAAGGCCGACACCGGCGACTCCGGCGAGGCCATCTCCCAGGGCAGCGCCACCAACACCGGCAACACCGGCGCCGCCACCTCCACGGCGCTCGACGCACCGGTCGCCCGCTCGGGTAACTCCGGCGCCACCGGCGACACCGGCGACGCCACCAGCGCGCCCAGCGCCGTCAACGACGCCATCCTGGGCAGCGCCACGGCCACCGGCGGGCCGGCCACCTCAGGGAACAGCGGCAACTCCGGCGCCACGGGCAGCTCCCTCGCTGCCGGCGACGCCGACTCCTTCGCCTCCTCCGGCGCCACGGTCGACTCGCTGGCCCTGTCCGGCAACACCGGCTCGGCCGCCAACGCCGTCAACCTGCTCGCGATCGGCGCCACGGGTGGCGCCGGCGGCCTGGCCGCCCCGATCGCAGGCGAGGGCGGCGACGTCCTGAACATCATGGTCGGTGGCACCGGTGCCACTGGCGGCACCGGCGGCGCCTCCACCGGCGGGGCCGGCGGGGCCGGCGGGGCCGGCGGGGCCGCCTTCGGCGGCTTCGGCGGGGCTGGCGGGATCGGCGGGGCCGGCACGGCCACCGCCGTCGCCGGCGGTGACTTCGCCACCGCCCTCGCCACGGGTCTCGGTGGGCTCGGCGGCGCCGGCGGGGCCGGCGGCGCCGGCTTCGGCGGCTTCGGTGGTCCCGGCGGCACGGGGGGGGCTAGCACCGGCGGCGCCGGCGGCGCCGGCGGCGCCGGCGGTGCGGCCAGCGGCAACCCGGCCGGCGCGGGCGGCTCCAGCGTCGCCGTCGGCTCGGCCAACGGGGGCGCCCCCGGCACCGCAACCATCGCCACCAACCCCACCGCCTTCTCCGGGTTCTCCGGCTCGGCGCACAGCCAGGGCAGCGCCACGAACACCGGCAACACCGGCGCAGCCACCTCCACGGCCAGCACCGCACCCCGGGCCACCTCGGGTAACTCGGGCGTCACCGGCGACACCGGCGACGCCGACTCCAGCCCCACCGCGGTCAACACCGCCATCCTCGGCGAGGCCATCGCCGACCCGCCCGCCGCCACTTCTGGCAACTCGGGCAACAGCGGCGCCAGCGGCCCGGCCGCAGCGCTGGGCGACGCCAACAGCACCGCCATCTCGGGTGCCGACGTGGCCTCGGTGGCCGAGTCCGGCGCCACCGGCGGCGCCGGCAACATCGTGCTCGCCACCGCCCTGGGCGGCGTGGGTGCCGACGGCGGCGCCGTCTTCCCGGTCGCCGCTGACGGCGGCATCGTCGCCAACCTCGTCCTCGGCGGTATCGGTGCCCCCGGCGGCACGGGCGGCGCCTCCACGGGTGGCGCCGGCGGGGCCGGCGGTGCCGGCGGCGCCGGCTTCGGCGGCTTCGGCGGCGGCGGCGGTGCCGGCGGTGCCGGCTCCGGGACGGCCGCCGCGGTGGGTGCGTTCGCCACGGCCACCGGCCTCGGCCTGGGCGGCGCCGGTGGCGCCGGTGGCGCCGGCGGCGGCGGCTTCGGCGGCTTCGGCGGCGGCGGCGGCACGGGCGGCGCCTCCACGGGTGGTGCCGGCGGTGCCGGCGGTGCCGGCGGCGCGGCTTCGGGCAGCCCGGTTGCGGTGGGCGGCGCAGCCGTCCTCTCCAGCTCGGCCAACGGCTCGGCGGGGGCCAACGCCTCCATCACCACCAACCCCTCGGCGACCACTGGCGACACGGGCACCTCCCGTGCCCAGGCCAGCGCCACCAACACCGGCAACACCGGCCGGGCCACCTCCACCGCCACCTCTGCGCCGGTGGCCACCTCCGGCAACACCGGCGACACCGGCGACTCGGGCGACGCCCTCTCCGCTCCCTCGGCCGTCAACAACGGCATCCTCGGTGTGGCGGCGGCCATCGGTGGCAACGCCACCTCCGGCAACACCGGCAACACCGGCGCCACGGGCGCGGCCCTGGCCGCCGGCGACGCGGACAGCTTCGCCGGTTCCGGTGCCCGGGCCGTCGCCGACTCCCTCTCGGGTGACAGCGGCAACGCCACCAACCTCGTGCTCGCCACAGCCCTCGGCGGAAACGCCGGCGCCGTCGGCACCAGCACCCAGGGCGTGGCGTCGGTCGCACCTACGATCAGCGTGGTCTTCGGCGGTCCGGGCGGCGCCGGCGGGGCCGGCGGTGCCGGTGCCGGCGGGGCGGGCGGCGCCGGCGGGCCCGGCGCAGCAGGTTTCGGTGGCCTCGGCGGGGCCGGCGGGCCCGGCGGCGCAGCTGCCGCCATCGGCGCCGTCGCCGTCGCCCTCCCCGGTCTGCCCGGTGCGCCTGGCGCCGTCGGCGCCGGCGCGGCCGGCCCGGCCGGCGGGGCTGGCGGGGCCGGCGCCGGTGCTCCCGGTGCAGCCGGCGCAGCCGGAGTCCCCGGCGGCGCAGGTGCCGGCACCATCACCATCCGCAACGGCTCCAGCGTGGCCGTCGGCCAGGCCAACGGTGCCGCCGGCGGTTCCGCCACCATCACCACCAACCCGGTCGCTACCTCGGGCGCCACCGGCGCCTCCACGGCCCAGTCCAGCGCCACCAACACCGGCAACACCGGCGCCGCCACCTCCACCGCCACCGCCAGCCCCGTCGCCCGCTCGGGCAACTCGGGCGTCTCCGGTGACACGGGCGTGGCCGACGCCAGCGCCAGCGCGGTGAACACCGACATCCTCGGCAGCGCCACCGCCACCGGCGGCAACGCCACGTCGGGGAACTCCGGCGCCTCCGGCGCCACGGGCGACGCCCTGGCCACCGGCGACGCCGACAGCGCGGCCCGCTCGGGGGCCGACGCGGAGTCCATCTCCACCTCCGGCAACAGCGGCAGCGCCGCCAACATCGTCCTCCCGCTGGCCCTCGGGGCCGACGGTGGCGACGGTGGGGTCGCCCTGCCCATCGCCGGCCCCGGCGCTCCCGGCGTCAGCATCGTCCTCGGTGCCGCCGGCGCTCCCATCAGCTCCACTGCAGCTGGCGGCCACAGCGTGGCCGTCGGCGAGGCCAACGGCGGCGCCGCCGGCAACGCCACGGTGACCACCGACCCCGAGGCCACCTCGGGCGACTCCGGTGAGTCCCGGGCCCAGTCCAGCGCCACCAACACCGGCAACACCGGCTCGGCCACCTCGGCGGCCACCGCCAACGGCTCGGCCACCAGCGGCAACTCCGGCAACACCGGCGCCACCGGTACCGCCACCGCCGACCCCTCGGCGGTCAACACCGCCATCCTGGGCACCGCGGTGACCACCGGCGGCAACGCGGTGTCGGGCAACTCCGGTCCCTCCGGGTCCACCGGCGGCGCGGCTGCGGCCGGCAACGCCAACTCCAGCGCCGGCACCGGTGCCTCGGCCCGGGCCGACTCCCTCTCCGGCGACACCGGCGATGTCGCCAACCTGGTCGACGCCATCGCCCTGCCCGGCAACGGCGGCAACGGCGGCGTGGCCCTGCCCGTCTCCGGCGCCGGCGGCGCCGCCCTCAACGTGGTCTTCGCCGCCCTGGGCGCCACCGTGGTCGCCGTCGGCGGCTCCAGCGTGGCCACCGGCGCAGCCAACGGTGGCGCTGGTGGCAACGCCAGCGTCGCCACCAACCCCACCGCCACCTCGGGCAACTCCGGGGCCTCCACCTCCCAGTCCAGCGCCACCAACACCGGTGCCACCGGCAACGCCACGTCCACTGCGGTGGGCAACTCCACCGCCCGCAGCGGCAACTCCGGCACCACCGGGGCCACCGGGGCGGCCAGCGCCGAGCCCAGCGCGGTCAACAACTCCATCCTGGGCCGGGCCACCGCCACCGCCGGCACCGCCCGCAGCGGCAACTCGGGCGCTTCCGGGGCCACCGGCGCCGCCCTGTCGGTGGGCGGCGGCGCCGCAGCATCGGGCAACTCCGGCAACACCGGCGCCACCGGCGCCGCCTCCGTCGCCCCTGCGGCCACCAACACCGCCATCCTCGGTGTGTCTGCCGCCACCTCCCCGGCCTCGCCCAATGGCGCCATCTCCGGCAACTCCGGCAACTCCGGCGCCACCGGGGCGGCGGCCAGCCTGGGCGGCCTGACCACCAGCCGGGCCAGCTCCGGCGCCGGCTCGGGCTCCGCCTCGGCCTCCGGTGACTCCGGCACCGCCCTCAACACCGTCAACGGCCTGGCCGCCGGCGGCACCGGCGGCAACGGCGGGGTGACCATCCCCGTGGCCGACGACGGCGGCCCGGCGGCCAACATCGTGGTGGCCGGCGCCGTGGGCGCCACCACCGCCACCGGCGGCTCCAGCGTGGCCACCGGCCAGGTCAACGGCGGCGCGGCCGGCACCGCGGCGCTGACCTCCAACCCCGACGCCGAGAGCGGCGAGAGCGGGGACGCCACCGCCCAGTCCTCGACCACCAACACCGGCCGCACCGGCAACGCCACCGCCATCGCCGTGGGCGACGGCTCGGCCACCTCGGGCAACTCCGGCACCACCGGCGCCACCGGCGCCGCCGATGCCAGCCCCACCGCCACCAACAACGGCATCCTGGGCACGGCCACGGCCACCTCGGGCATCGCCCGCTCGGGCAACACCGGCGACTCCGGGGCCACCGGGCCGGCCGTGGCCGAGTCCACTGCGGTGGCCAGCGCCAACACTGGCGCCGAGGCCACCTCGGCCGCCTTCTCCGGCGACAGCGGTGACGCCCTCAACGCCGTCACCGGCATCGCCGTGGCCGGCGACGGCGGCAACGGTGGCGTGGCCCTGCCCGTCTCCGGCGCCGGCGGCCTGGGCATCAACGCCGTCATCGCCGGCGTGGCCGGCGCCTCCGCCGCCGCCGGCGGCTCGGGCGTGGCCACCGGCCAGGCCAACGGCGGGGCCGGCGCCAACGCCACCCTGACCACCAACCCCACCGCCACCACCGGCGCCACCGGCACCGCCCACTCCCAGGTCAGCGCCACCAACACCGGCGCCACCGGCAACGCCAGCGCCACCGCGGTGGCCAACCCCGTGGCCCGCTCGGGCAACTCGGGCAACACCGGCGCCTCGGGGGCGGCCAGCTCCAACGCCAGCGCCACCAACACCGCCATCCTGGGCTCGGCCACCGCCACCTCCGGCGCCGCCACCAGCGGCACCTCCGGGCGCTCGGGCAACACCGGCCCCGCCGGCGCCCTGGGCGAGGCCACTGCGGCGGCCAACTCGGGCGCTGCGGCCGGCGGCATCGCCGACTCCGGCGACTCCGGGAACGCCTCCAACCTGGTGCTCGGCGCAGCCCTGGCCGGCGCCGGCGGCAACGGCGGCGTGGCCGTGCCCGTCGCCGGGCCCGGCGGCGGCGCCCTCAACGTCACCATCGCCGGCGTGGCCGGGGCCACCGTGGCCGCCGGCGGCCACAGCGTGGCCACCTCCCAGGCCAACGGCGGCGCCTCTGGCGCCGCGGCGCTGACCACCAACCCCGAGGCCACCACCGGCGAGACCGGCGAGGCCCACAGCCAGGCCAGTGCCACCAACACCGGCAACACCGGCAACGCCTCGGCCAACGCCATCGCCAACCCCGTGGCCATCTCCGGCAACTCCGGGGCCTCCGGGGCCACCGGGGCGGCCAATGCCAGCACCACCACCTCCAACACCGGCCTGACCATCTCCGTGGCCGGCATCAGCATCACCGTGCCCGCCCTGGGCGCCGCCACCGCCACCTCCGGCACCGCCACCACCGGCAACTCCGGGGTCACCGGCAACACCGGCGCTGCCACCGCGGCCGGCATCGCCGATGCCGCCGCCTCCACCGGGGCGGTGGCCGACTCCGACGCCGACTCCGGCGACAGCGGGGTGGCGGCCAACGTCACCGCCGGTCTGGCCCTGGGCGCCGACGGCGGCAACGGCGGGGCGGCCCTGCCCGCAGCCGGCAACGGCGGCGTGGGCGTCAACCTCACCATCGCCGGGATCGCCGGAGCCACCGGCGCCGCCGGGGGCTCCTCGGTGGCCACCGGCCAGGCCAACGGCGGCGCCGGCGGCGCCTCCACGCTCACGGTCTCGCCCACGGCCTTCTCCGGCCACACCGGGCATGCCTCCAGCCAGGCCAGTGCCACCAACACCGGCAACACCGGCAACGCGGCGGCCAACGCCACCGCCAGCCCCACTGCGGTGTCGGGCAACTCGGGCACCTCGGGCAACACCGGTGCGGCCCGGGCCAGCGCCAATAACGGCTCCGCCCGCTCGGGCAACTCCGGCGCCACCGGCGCCACCGGGTCGGCCACTGCGGCCGGCGTGGCCATCGCCGAGTCCAACTCCGGGGCCTTCTCCGGCTCCGTCGCCGACTCGGGCAACTCCGGCACCGCCCTCAACGCCACCCTCGCCGCCGCCATCGGCGGCACCGGCGGCACCCCGGGCGTCAGCGTCGGCGCCGCCGGCGCCGGCGGCGGGGCGGCCAACATCACCGTCGCCGGCGTGGCCGGCGCCTCCGTGGCCGCCGGCGGCTCCTCGGTCGTCACCGGCCAGGCCAACGGCGGCGCCGGCGGGGCAGCCACCGCCAAGCTGACCCCCACCGCCGACACCGGCGACAGCGGTGACGCCGACAGCCAGTCCAGCGCCACCAACACCGGCAACACCGGCAACTCCACCTCGGTGGGCACCGCCAGCCCGGTGGCCGTCAGCGGCAACTCCGGCAACTCCGGGACCACCGGGGCCGCCACCTCCAGCCGCTCCACCGCCACCACCGGCAACTCCGGCACCACCGGCAACACCGGCGGGGCCCTGGCCACCGGGGCCGTCTTCGCCGGCTCCAACTCCGGCGCCGCCGCCCTCTCCGACGCCGACTCCGGCAACACCGGCGCCGCCGCCAACCTCACCCAGGGCGCCGCCCTGGGCGGCGAGGGCGGCAACGGCGGGCTCGCCATCGGCGCCGCCGCCGCCGGCGGCCCGGCGCTGAACGTCACCGTCGCCGGCGTCGCCACCGGCGCCGCCACTGCGGCGGCCGGCAGCTCGGTCGTCACCGGCCAGGCCAACGGCGGGGCGGGCTCGGCTTCGAACCTCACCGTCACCCCCACGGCCTTCAGCGGCTTCAGCGGCAACGCCAGCTCCCAGGCCAGTGCCACCAACACCGGCGCCACCGGCGCCGCCAGCTCCCGGGGCACGGCCAGCCCCACCGCGGTGTCGGGCAACACCGGCAACTCGGGCAACACCGGCGCCGCCACCACCAGCCGGGCTGCGGCGGTCAGCGGCAACTCCGGCGCCACCGGTGAGGTCAACGGCCTCGGCGTCGTCATCGGCGGCAGCGGCGACGCCGTGGCTGCCGGCGTGGTCGAGACCGTCGCCACCTCGGGCGCCCTGAGCGACTCCGAGGCCGACTCCGGCACCACCGGCGACGCGGCCAACGCCACCGCCGCCCTCAGCCTGCCCGGCGACGGGGGCGACGGCGGGGCCGCCATCGGCATCGCCGGCGTCGGCGGGGCCGCCCTCAACGTGAACATCACCGCTGCCTCGGTCGGGGCCATCACCGCCGGCGGCGGCTCCACCGTGGTCACCGGCGAGGCCAACGGCGGCGCCGGCGCCACCGCGGACCTCACCGTGACCCCCCGAGCCACCTCGGGCGACACCGGCGAGGCCGACAGCCAGTCCAGCGCCACCAACACCGGCGCCACCGGCCCGGCTACCTCCACCGGCACCGCCAGCCCCACCGCGGCCAGCGGCACCACTGGCAACTCCGGCAACACCGGGGCGGCCACCTCCAACGCCACCGCAGCGGTCCCCGCGGCCACCGCCACCACCGGCTCCTCGGGCAACACCGGCAACACCGGTGACGCCGGGGCCGCCTCGGCGGTGACCAGCCTGGCCAACTCCGGCGCCCACGCCGACTCCGACGCCGACTCCGGCGGCAGCGGCACGGCCGACAACGCCACCCTGGTCGCCGCGGTGGGCGGCACCGGCGGCAACGGCGGCCTCACCGTCGGCATCGCCGGCCCGGCCGGCCCGGCAGCCAACATCGTCCTGGGTGTGGGCATCGGCGCCGTCACCGCCCGCGGCGGCAGCGCCGTGGCCACCGGGGCTGCCGGCGGCGGCGCCGGCGGGGCGGCCAACACCACGGTGACGCCCACCGCCACCTCGGGCACCACCGGGGATGCCACCTCTCAGTCCAGCGCCACCAACACCGGCCGCACCGGTGCCGCCACCTCCACGGTGGTGGCCAACCCCGCGGCCCGCACCGGCAACTCGGGCAACACCGGGGCCACCGGGGCGGCGAGTGCCACCTCGACGGCCACCAACACCGCCATCCTCGGCATCGCCACCGCCTCGGCCGGCCCCGCCACCAGCGGGAACTCGGGCAACTCGGGCACCACCGGCGACGCCGTGGCCCTCGCCACTGCCGATGGTGAGGCCAACTCCGGGGCCGACTCCCACTCCGACGCCACCACCGGCGGCAGCGGCGGTGCCGACAACGACACCGCCGTGCTCGGCCTGGGCGGCACCGGCGGCAACGGCGGGGCGGCCCTGCCCATCGCCGTGGCCGGCGGCCTGGCCGCCAACGTGGTCGTCCTCGGTGGCCCTGCCACCGCGGCCGGCGGCAGCGCCGTGGCCACCGGGGCTGCCGGCGGCGGCGCCGGCGGGGCGGCGACCACCACGGTGACCCCCACCGCCACCAGCGGTGACACCGGGGAGGCCGACAGCCAGTCCAGCGCCACCAACACCGGCAACACCGGCCCGGCCACCTCCTCGGCCGAGGCCAGCCCCACCGCCATCACCGGCGCCAGCGGCAACACCGGCGCCACCGGGGCGGCCACCACCAGCCCCACGGCCACCAACTCCGGCATCCTGGGCAGCGCCACGGCCATCGCCGGGGCGGCCACCACGGGCAACTCCGGGGCCAGCGGGGCCACCGGCAACGCGGCAGCGTCGGGGGCGGCCACCAGCCTGGCCACCTCGGGCGCCCACAGCACCGCCGATGCCCTCAGCGGCGGCAGCGGCGAGGCCGACAACGACTCGGTCGTGATCGGCCTGGGCGGCACCGGCGGCGGCGGCGGGCTCACCCTGCCCGTGGCCGGTCCCGGCGGCCCGGCGGTCAACATCGGCATCCTCACCACCTCCATGGCCGCCGCCGGCGGCTCGGCGGTGGCCACCGGGGCGGCCGGGGGCGGGGCCGGGGGCGCGGTGACCACCACCTTCGCTCCCACCGCCAGCAGCGGCGACTCGGGCTCGACCCGGGCCGCCAGCTCCACCACCAACACCGGCAACACCGGGGCGGCCACCAGCTCGGCCCGGGCCACGCCCACCGCCGGCTCGGGGGCCTCGGGCACCACCGGCGCCACCGGGGTGGCCACCTCCAGCCCCAGTGCCACCAACACCGCCATCCTGGGCACCGCCCTCACCGCCGGCGGGGCGGTGACGGTGGGCAACACCGGTCCGTCAGGGGCCACCGGCTCCTCGGCGGCCGACGGTGAGGCCGACTCCATGGCCAACTCCGGGGCCCAGTCCGGCGCCGATGCCCTCTCCGGTCCCACCGGCCCGGCCACCAACGACTCCACCGCGGTGAGCCTCGGCGGCCTCGGTGGCCCCGGCGGCCTGGCCCTGCCGGTCTCCGGCCCCGGGGGCCCGGCCATCAACATCGGCGTCACCGGCACCCTCGCCGCGCTGGCCGGCTCCTCGGTGGCCACCAGCGCCACCGGCGGCGGCGCCGGGGCGGCCACCACCTTGGCCGCCACGCCGACGGCCATCGGCGGAAACTCCGGTGAGGCCGACAGCGCCTCGAGCTCCACCAACACCGGCCACACCGGCCCCTCCACCTCCACCTCCGACACCAGCCCGGTCTCGGGCACCGGCGCCTCGGCGCCCACCGGGGGCACGGGCAGCGCAGCCGGCACCACCACCGCGGCCAACGCCGCCACCGCCGGCCTGGCCGGGGCCTCCAGCGCGGTCACCGCCGCCCTGGCCGCCGCCGCCTCGGCGGCGCCGGCCAACACCCCGGCGGCCACTGTCGCCGCCGGCGGCGGCGCAGCAGGCGCAGGCGGTACCGGCGGCGGCGGGGCCAGCACCGGGGCCGGCGGCGCCACCACCACCGGGGCAGGCAGCGGCGGGGCCCTCCCGCCGGTGTCCTTCACCGCCTCGGGCATGGCGGTGGCCGATCACACCTCGGTGGCGTCGGGCACGGCCCGGGCCACCAACGAGTCCGTCGCCTCCGGGCGGGCCCTGGCCGACGACCACAGCACCGCCTCCGGCGACGCCGTGGCCCGCCGGGGCTCGGTGGCCTCGGGCTGCTCGACGGCCATCGACGACTCCACCGCCAGCGGGGCCGACTGCGTGCCGGCCCGGCCCACCACCATCGTCACCCCCGGCCCCGGCAGCCCCGGCGGCGCCGGCACCGCGGCCCGCACTGCGGCCACCGGCCAGCTGGCCCGCACCGGCGCCGACCTCGACGCCCTGGCCGCCTCCGGGGCCCTCGCCGGCCTCATGGGCGGGGTGTTCCTGGCCCTGGGCCGCCGGCGCAAGCTGCCGGTGGCCTGAGGCCCACTTCCCCATCAATCAGCAACCAAAAGAGAAGGAGAGTTACCAACAATGCGACTGAGGACCAGCATGGCGGTTGCCATCGCCGGAGTTGCTGCGGTGATCGGCCTGCTGGCCGGCCCCGCCGCCGCCCAGACCTCCGGGCCCTCCACCAGCGGCGGCGCCCGGGCCACCACCGACTCGGTGGCCTCGGGCACCTGCGTGGCGGTCAACGACTCGACCTGCTCGGGTAGCGGCACCGCCACCCACGACTCCACCGCCTCGGGCAGCGCCCACGCCCGTGACGGCTCCACCAGCTCCGGCTGCGCCACCGCCATCAACGACTCCACCGCCTCGGGCTCGCCCTGCCCGTCGGCCGGCCCCGGCCCCGGCCCCGGCGGCACCACCGTCACCACCCGGCCCACCGCCGGCGGCGGCGGCGGTGCCACCACCGCCCGCCTGGCCCTGACCGGGACCTCCAGCGCCGAGCTGGCCGCCCTGGCCCTGGGCGTGTTGGCTCTCGGCGGCGTGCTCGTCCTGGTCGGCGCCCGCCGGCCCCAGGAGGGCTAGAACACCCTCTGCTGACCGGGCTGCAGCCCTGCAGCTGCAACCGGAAGAAAGTCACGCACGATCGACGGCCCGCGAGCTTCGCGGGCCGTCGGCGCGCCCGCCCACAGGGCGGCAGCGCCTTTCGTGGGCTCCAACGGTTCCTGTTGGTGTCCCAACAGGGATCCAACACACAAAAGTCCAGGTCAGATGGGGTAGAAAGCCCTGTTGAGGCTCCTTCCTTCTCGACCGCAACCGTGGTAGAACGCCCTCAGATCTCTGGTCCCGGCGGGGGACCAGGAGCGGAATATCTCTGAAGTTCCCTGCGAAAAGGCCGGTGGGCCCCGGCAGGCTCCCGGCAGCACCCGACCGCGGCGACGCGGACCGACCGACAAGGGATGAGCATGAACGTTGCCAAGTTTGGTTCGCGGCGGATCTCGAACGCCTCCGCCGCGGTGGGGGCGCTCATCGCCACCCTCCTCGTGTTCTGCGGTGGAGCGGCCGTCGCCCAGACCCCGACCTCGACCCCGTCGAGCTCGGTCCCGTCCACCATTCCCTCGGCCACGCCCGAGTCAAGCCACACCACGCCCACCACACTGGCGAGTGGCCCCTCCGGTGACTCGTCGAGCGTCGGCCAGTCGGTCAGCCGATCCAGCTCAGGGGCGGCGTCCGAGGCGCTGTCGGAGTCCGGCCCCACCGGCGGCGCGGTCAACAATGTCAGCGCCGCGGTCACCGGCGGCGGCGGGGGCGCCGGCGGCGTTGCCGCGTCCTCCGCCGGCGGCGGCGGTGCGGCAGTCAACCTGGCGCCCACCGCGGTGGCCAGCCCCTCCTCGGCCGGCGGCCCCAGCGTCGCCACCAGCGCAGCCGGCGGCGGCGCCGGCGGCGCCGCCGCCCTCACCGCCAGCCCGGCGGCCACCACCGGCCCCTCGGGTGCGGCGGTCAGCCAGGCCAGCGCCACCAACACCGGCAACACCGGCGCTGCCATCGCAGCCTCAACCTCGAGCCCGATCTCAACCTCAGGGAACTCCGGCACCCCCGGCACCCCCGGCACCCCGATCTCCAACCCCTTCGCCCTCAACACCGGCATTCTCGGCATCGCCAACGTCTTCGGCCCCCGCAGCGCCCTCGCCCAGGTCATCGACCTCGTCGGTGGCCCGGTGACCTCGGGCAGCTCGGGCGGCACCGGCTCCACCGGCTCCACGACTGCCGTCGGCCAGGCCAACAGCTTCGCCAGCAGCGGCGCGTCCACGTCGTCGTTGGCGGCGTCCGGCGCCACAGGCGCGGCGGTGAACAACGTCAACGCCAGCATCGTCGGCGGCCTGGGCGGCGCCGGCGGGGTGGCCGTCACCGCGGCCGGGCCCGGGGGCAACGCCACCAACGTCATGGCCTCCGGTACCAGCGGTGGCACCGGCGCGGCGGGCGCCGGCGCCGCAGGAGCCGGCGGCGGCGGCGGGGCCGGCGGGGCCGGCGTGCCCGGCGGCGGCGGTGCGCCCGGCGGCGGCGGGGCCGCCGGCGCTCCGGGCATCGGCGGCGCGGCAGGCGGTGCCGCCGGCGCCGGCGGCAACGGCGGGGGCGGCGGCAACGGCGTCGGCGGGGCGGCTGGCAATGGCGGTGCGCCCGGAGCGGGCGCAGGGGGTGCCGGCGCCATCGGTGGCCTGGGCGGCGCGGTCGCAGGCGCGCCCATCGCCATCGGGGGCCCCAGCGTCGCCACCGGCGAGGCCAACGGCGGCGCCGGCGGCGCGGCCAGCCTGACCTTCGGTAGCCCCACCGCCACCAGCGGCGGCTCGGGTGCGGCCACCTCCCAGTCCAGCGCCACCAACACCGGCGACACCGGGGTGGCGCGCGCCTCCTCGTCCGCTGCGCCCTCGGCCCGCTCGGGCAACTCCGGCGCCAGCGGCGGCACCGGCGACGCCTCCAGCACCCCCGGGGCCACCAACAACGGCATCCTGGGCGAGGCCCTGGCCGTCAGCGGTGCGGTGACGAGTGGCAACTCCGGTGCGACCGGTGACACGGGCGACGCCAGCGCGTTCGCCGACGCGTCCAGCTTCGCCAACAGCGGCGCCAATGCCGACTCCTTCGTGGTCTCCGGTGACACCGGAGCGGCTGTGAACAACGTCGACGCCGCGGTCATCGCCGGGGCCGGCGGGAACGGCGGCGTGGCCGCCACCACCGGCAGCGGCGGGAACGCCACCAACGTCATGGTCGGCGGCGCCGGTGGCACTGGTGGTACCGGCGGGGCAGGTGCAGGCGGCACGGGCGGCGCCGGCGGCGCCGGCGCCACGGGTACCGGCGGCACCGGCGGGGCCGGCGGGGCCGGCGGCGGCGGCGGGGCCGGCGGTAACGAGGCCCTCGCCGTCGTCGTGGTCGGCGATCCCGCTCCCGTCATCGCCCCCTTCGTCGGCGCCGGCACGGGCGGCGCCGGCGGCGCCGCCGGCGCCGGCGGTCAGGGCGGCACCGGCACGGGCGGCACCGGCGGCACGGGCGGCGCCGGCGGTACTGGCACCGGCGGCACCGGCGGCACCGGCGGGGCCGGCGGCGCGGTGGCCGGCAACCCCATCACCACCGGCGGGGCCGGCGTGGCGACCGGCCAGGCCAACGGCGCCGCCGGCGGGGCGGCGTCGATCACCGCCACCCCCACGGCCCGCTCCGGCGCCTCCGGCGCGGCCTCGAGCCAGGCGTCGGCCACTAACACCGGCGACACCGGCAACGCCACCTCCACCGCCTCGGCCGCCCCGTCGGCCCGCTCGGGCAACTCGGGCCACTCGGGCGACACTGGCGACGCCTCCTCGGACCCCTCGGCCACCAACACCGCCATCCTGGGCGAGGCCATCGCCGTCGGCGGCACCGCCACCTCGGGCAACACGGGCGCCACCGGCGACACGGGCGACGCCAGTGCCGTCGGCGTGGCCGACAGCTACGCCAACACCGGCGCCGACGTCACCTCCGACGCCTTCTCCGGCGACAGCGGCGCAGCCACCAACGACCTCCTGCTCACCGTCCTCGCCGGCTCCGGCGGCGACGGCGGGGTGGCCATCTCCGGCGCCACGGCCGGCGACGCCCTGAACGTCATGGCCGGCGGCGCAGGTGGCACCGGCGGCACGGGCGGCACCGGCACCGGCGGCACCGGCGGCACCGGCGGCACCGGCGGGGCGGGCACGGGCGGCACCGGCGGCACCGGTGGCGCCGGCGGCCTGGGCGGGGCGGGCGGCGACGCCACCCTCGTCGCCGCGGTCCAGAACGCCATCACCATCAACGGCGGCGTGGCCACGCCGACCACCACGGTCGTGCCCATCGTCCTCGGCGGCACCGGCGGGGCGGGCGGCCTGGGTGCCGCCGGCGGCACCGGCGGCGCCGGCACCGGCGGCACCGGCGGCACCGGCGGCACCGGCGGGGCGGGCACGGGCGGCACCGGCGGAGCCGGCGGCCCCGGCGGCGCGGTCGCCGGCAACCCCATCACCATCAGCGGCCCGGCTGTCGCCACCAGCCAGGCCAACGGGGCGGCCGGCGGTGCGTCGACCCTGACCACCAGCCCCGAGAGCACCACTGGCGCCACCGGCGCCACCAGCTCGCAGGCCTCGGCCACCAACAGGGGCGACACCGGCAACGCCACCTCCACCGCCACCACCGCGCCCAGCGCCGTCTCCGGCGACTCGGGCGATTCCGGCGACACCGGCGACGCGTCGGCGGCGCCCACCGCGGAGAACACCGCCATCCTCGGCTCGGCCACCGCGATCGGCGGCAGCCCCCTCTCGGGCGCCACTGGCGCCACCGGCGCCACGGGCGACGCCTCCGCCGCCGGCTCGGCCGACAGCGCGGTCAACACCGGCGCCATCGCCGAGTCCAGCGCCGGCTCCGGCGACTCCGGCGACTCCGCCAACCTGGTGGACGTCCTCGTGCTGGCCGGCGACGGCGGCAACGGCGGTGTAGCTACGTCCACGGCCGCGGGTGGCGACGCCACCAACCTCATGATCGGCGCTGCGGGCGGCGCCGGCGCCACCGGCGGTGCCGGCACCGGCGCCACCGGCGGTACCGGCGGCGCGGGCGGGGCGGGTTTCGGCGGCTTCGGTGGCCTGGGCGGGGCCGGCGGTGCCGGCGGCGCCGGCGGGGCCGGTGTCGAGAACGACGCCATCATCAACACCCTCAACGTCACCTTCGGCGACGCCACCGTCACCAACCTGCTGGCCGGCATCACCATCGGTGGCCCCGGCGGGGCCGGCGCCCCGGCCGGGGCGGGCGGCAACGGCGGGGCCGGCGTCGGCGGCTTCGGCGGCCCGGGCGGTACGGGCGGCGCAGCCACGGGCGGAACCGGCGGCGCCGGCGGCGCGGGCGGCGGCGTCATCGGGAACCCGGCGACCGCCAGCGGCCCGACGGTCGCCACCAGCCAGGCCAACGGCGCCGCCGGCGGCGCGGCCACGGCGACGACCAGCCCGGTCACCACCACCGGCGCCACGGGCGCCACTGCGTCCCAGTCCTCGGCCACCAACACCGGCGACACCGGCAACGCCTCCTCGACGGCCACCGCTGACCCGTCGGCGCGCTCGGGCGACACCGGCGACACCGGCGACTCCGGCGACGCCGAAGCCGGCGCCACCGCCGTCAACGACGCCATCCTGGGCGACGCCACGGCCACGGCCAGTGGCGCTGGCGGCGCAGGGGTCGGCGGCCCGGTCACCTCCGGGGACACGGGCGCCACCGGTCCCAGCGGTGACGCCGACGCC
The DNA here is from genome assembly GCA_963768975.1 of uncultured Acidimicrobiia bacterium. Taxonomy (GTDB): domain Bacteria; phylum Actinomycetota; class Acidimicrobiia; order Acidimicrobiales; family AC-14; genus CADCTB01. The sequence goes on from CAVYKB010000019.1 coordinate 170,582, forward strand.
ACCGGCATCGCTGACGGCCGGGCCAACTCTGGCGCCGTGGCCACCTCCGACGTGATCTCGGGCGACTCCGGCGACGCCGTGAGCGATTTGCTCCTGACTGCCGTCGCCGGCACGGGCGGCGCCGGGGGCGTGGCCGTCTCCGTCGCTGACGGCGGCGACGCCACCAACCTGATGGCCGGCGGTGCCGGCGGCGCCGGCGCGGCGGGCGGCGCGGCCAATGGCGGCACCGGCGGGACCGGTGGGGCCGGCGGGACCGCGTTCGGCGGGTTCGGTGGCGCCGGTGGCGCCGGCGGTGCCGGCGGGGAAGGCGGGGAGGCCGCCACCATCGAGACGATCGTGCGCACGGTAACTGCCACCTTCGCCGACGTCACCATCACCGACACGGTTGCGTCCCTCGCCCTCGGCGGCGCCGGCGCGGTCGGCGGGGCAGGTGGCGTGGGCGGCGCCGGCTCGGCCGGTTTCGGCGGCTTCGGCGGCGGGGGCGGGGCCGGCGGCCTCGGCACCGGCGGCGTGGGCGGAGCCGGCGGCGGTGGGGGCACCGTCGCCGGTAGCCCGGTGACCACCAGCGGCGCGACGGTCGCCACTGCGGAGGCCAACGCCGCTGCCGGCGGGACGACGGCGTTGACCGCCAGCCCGGTGACCACCAGCGGGCGCACCGGCGACGCCGACGCCCAGTCCTCAGCCACCAACACCGGCGAAACCGGCAACGCAGCTTCGGCGGCCACGGCCAGCCCGAACGCCACCTCCGGCATGTCCGGCGACTCCGGCGACTCGGGCGCCGTCGCCTCCAACCAGGAAGCTCTCGTCGACGAGGACGACATCCTCGGCAGCGCAACCTCCGACGTCACCGACGCAGCCAGCGGCGACACCGGCGCTACCGGCGGTACGGGCGACGCCCGCGCCACGGGTGCCGCCACTAGCGAAAGCACCACCGGCGCCATCGCCGGGGCCGACGCCGTCAGCGGCGACAGTGGCGACGCGGCCAATGTGGTCACCGTCCTGGCCCTGGCCGGCACGGGCGGTGACGGCGGCGCGGCGGTCAGTACCGCCACCGGCGGCAACGTGGTCAACCTCATGGCCGGCGGAGCGGGCGGGGCCGGCGCCGCAGGCGGGACCGGCGTGGGCGGCGGCGGCGCAGCCGGTGGCGCCGGTGGCGTCGCGTTCGGCGGCTTCGGTGCCGCGGGCGGCGGAGGCGGTGCCGGCGGGGCCGGTGGCGCAGCCACCTCGGTCGACGTCACCGTCGACACCATCACCTCGACCTTCCAGAACGCCACCGGCGTCACCATCAACAACTTCGTGGCGTCGGTCGACAGCGGCGGCGCGGGCGGCGTGGGCGGCGCGGGCGGCGCCGGCGGCGATGCCGGGGCCGGCTTCGGCGGTTTCGGTGCCGCTGGCGGCGCGGGCGGCCCGGGTGCGGGCGGGCGCGGCGGCACCGGCGGGGCCGGCGGCGGGATCACCGGCAGCCCCGTCACGGCGGGTGGGCCCACCGTGGCTCCGGCCCAGGCCAACGGCGCGGCGGCGGGCGCCGTGGCCCTCACCACCAGCCCCCGGGCCACCTCCGGCGACTCAGGCGCATCCAGCGCCCAGTCCTCGGCCACCAACACCGGGGCCACCGGCAGCGCCAGCTCGGCCGCCGTGGCCAGCCCCCGGGCCACCTCGGGCGACTCGGGCGACTCGGGCGACAGCGCGCCGGTTGCGCTCACCGAGGGCTCGGCGACGTCGGGCGACACCGGTGACACCGGCACGACCGGTGACGCTGAAGCGGTCGGCATCGCCGACAGCTTCGCCACCTCCGGCGCCAACGCCTTCGCCGGCTCGGCCTCGGGCGACACCGGCGCCGTCGTCAACGACCTGCTCGCCACCGTGCTGGCGGGCGACGGTGGCGACGGTGGCGTTGCCATCTCGGCGGCCACGGGCGGCGACGTCGTCGCCATAACGGCCGGCGGCAGCGGCGCCACCGGCGCGGCTGGCGGCACCGGCACCGGTGGCACCGGCGGGGCGGGCGGCGCAGGCGGCGTGGCCTTCGGCGGGTTCGGCGGCGCCGGCGCAGCCGCCGGCGCCGGCGGGGCCGGCGGTGCGGCCACCGACCTCTCTGCGTTCGTCCGGACCATCACCTCCACCTTCGGCGACGTGACCATTACCGACACCCAGGTCCCGCTCGTCTTCGGCGGCGCCGGCGACGCCGGCGGCGCCGGCGGTGTCGGCGGTGTGGGCGGGGCGGCCTTCGGCGGGTTCGGCGGCCCGGGCGGTACGGGCGGAGTGGGCACCGGCGGCACCGGCGGCACCGGCGGGGCGGGCGGGGCCATCACCGGCAGCCCCCGCACGATCGGCGGGGCCACCGTGGCGCCGACTTCGGCCAACGGTGGCGCCGGGGCGTCGCCCACCCTGACCAACGACCTCCAGGCCGGCTCGGGCGCCTCGGGCGCCAGCAGCGCCCAGGCCTCGGCCACCAACACCGGTGCCACCGGCGCCGCCTCCTCGTCGGCCCTGGCCAGCCCGAACGCCACCTCCGGCAACTCCGGCGACTCGGGCGACAGCGGCGACGTCACGTCCGAGCCGTCGTCCACCGACACCACCGTCCTCGGCCTGCTCGGTGAGGCCACCGCCGTCGCCGGCCCGGCCCTCTCCGGCGACACCGGCGACACCGGCGACACCGGCGACGCCGTCGCCGTCGGCGTGGCCACCAGCACGGCGTCCACCGGCGCCGACACCGCTTCCCTCTCGGCCTCCGGCGACAGCGGCGACGCCGTCAACGTGCTCGACGCCCTCGTGCTGGGCGGCTCCGGCGGCGCCGGCGGCGTGGCCGCCGCGGTCGCGGCCGGCGGCCCGGTGATCAACGTGGTCCTCGGCGGTGCCGGTGCCACCGGCGGCGCCGGCGGGGCCGGCACCGGCGGCACCGGCGGCACCGGCGGCACCGGCGGCACCGCCTTCGGCGGCTTCGGCGGCGCCGCCGGGCTCGGTGGCGCCGGCGGTGCCGGCGGCACAGCCGTCAACAACGTCGTCGCCATCGACACCGTCGATGTCACCTTCGGCGACACGACCATCACCAACCTGGTCGTGCCCATCGTCTTGGGCGCCGCCGGCGGCGCCGGCGGCACCGGCGGCACCGGCGGGGCGGGCGCCGCGGCCTTTGGCGGCTTCGGCGGCACGGGTGGCACGGGCGGGGCCAGCACCGGCGGTACCGGCGGCACGGGTGGCGCCGGCGGCGCCATCGTGGGCAGCCCCTCCGCGGTCGGCGGGCCCACCGTGGCCACGTCGGCGGCCAACGGCGGCGCCGGCGCCGCCGCGAGCCTCACCACCGGCCCGCGCGCCACCACAGGCGCCACTGGCGACGCCTCGGCCCAGTCCTCCTCTACCAACACCGGCCGCACCGGTCCGGCCGCGTCCGGCGCCACCGCCAGCCCCACCAGCCGCTCCGGCGACTCGGGCGACTCCGGGGACTCCGGTGGCGCCACTTCGGCTCCGAGCGCAGTGAACGACGGCATCCTCGGCTCGGCCACCGCCATCGGCGGGCCGGCCACGTCCGGCGACACGGGCGACACCGGTGACACCGGCGACGCCGGCACCGTGGGCGACGCCTCGAGCATCGCCGCCTCCGGCGCGGTGAGCGTGGTCAACGCCCTCTCGGGCGACAGCGGCGACGCGGTGAACGACTCGATCCTCACGGTCCTGCCCGGCGACGGCGGCGACGGCGGCGTGGCCGTCTCGGCCGCGGTGGGCGGCCCGGTGGTCAGCGTGGTTGCCGGCGGCACCGGTGCGGTGGGCGGCGCCGGCGGCGCCAGCACGGGCGGCATCGGCGGCGCCGGCGGCGCCGGCGGGGCTGCGTTTGGCGGCTTCGGCGGCGTCGGCGGCGTCGGCGGGGCCGGCGGTGAGGGCGGCGACGCCGTCTTCGTCGGCACCGTGGTCAACACCGCCAACGTGGTCGGTGCCTCGGTGACGATCGCCACCACCGTGATCCCGGTCGTCACCGGCGGGGCCGGCGGCGCCGGCGGCGCCGGCGGGGCCGGCGGCGCGGGCGGAGTCGGCTTCGGCGGCTTCGGCGGCACGGGCGGCACCGGCGGAGCGGCCACGGCCGGCGCCGGGGGCACGGGTGGGGCCGGTGGGGCCATCGTTGGCGACCCGGCCGCTCTGGGCGGGCCGAGCGTGGCCGTGGGCGACGCCAACGGCGCCGCCGGCGGCGCCGCCACCCTGACCACCAACCCGGTGGCCACCTCGGGGGCGACGGGCGCGGCCCGGGCCCAGGGCTCGGCCACCAACACGGGCAACACCGGCGCCGCCACCTCGGTGGCCACCGCCAGCCCGACGAGCCGCTCCGGCGACTCGGGCGTCACCGGTGACACCGGCGACGCCACCGTCGCGCCTACCGCGGTGAACACCGCCATCCTGGGCTCGGCTCTCGCCGATCCTCCCTTCGCCGCCTCGGGCGACTCCGGCGACTCCGGCGATACCGGCGACGCCCTCGGCATCGGCACCGCAGAGAGCACCGCGCTCTCCGGCGCCGGCGTCATCTCCTCCTCCACCTCCGGCGACTCCGGGCTGGCCCTGAACGTCGTCGACGCAGTTGTCCTGGGTAGCCCCGGAGGCTCGGGCGGCGTAGCCACCCCGGTCGCGGCCGGCGGCCCGGTGGTCAACGTCATCGTCGGCGGCGCCGGTGCGGCCGGTGGGCCGGGCGGCGCTGCGAACGCCGGGGCGGGTGGCGCCGGCGGGCTCGGCGGGCCGGCCTTCGGCGGCTTCGGCGGCGCCGGCGGGGCGGGGGGCGCCGGCGGGGCCGGCGCCGACGTGGCCTCGGTCGTGGTGGTCGTCGGGAACCCGGCGGCGGTCATCGCCCCCGTCGTGATCGGAGGGGCCGGCGGGGCCGGCGGGGCCGGCGGCGCGGGCGGGGCCGGCGGGGCCGGCTTCGGCGGCTTCGGCGGCGCCGGTGGCGTGGGCGGCGCCGCACTCGGCGGCGCGGGCGGCACCGGGGGAGCGGGCGGCGCGGTCGTCGGCAGCCCGGTGGGCGCAGGCGGCGTGGCCGTCCAGGTCGGCTCGGCCAACGGGGTCGCCGGCTCGGCGGCCACCGTCACCACCAACCCGGCGGCGATGTCGGGCGGCACCGGGGCCTCCACGGCCCAGGGCAGCGCCACGAACAGCGGCAACACCGGCCGGGCCTCCTCCGGGGCCACGGCCTCGCCAGCGGCCACCTCGGGCAACTCCGGGCCCACCGGCGGCACGGGTGACGCCACGGCGGCCGCCTCGGCGGTCAACAACGGAATCCTGGGCACCGCGGACGCGCTGGGCGGCGACGCCGTCTCGGGCGAGAGCGGCGACTCGGGCGACACCGGCGCCGCCGCCGCCATCGGCGACGCCACCAGCTTCGCCGGCACCGGCGCCGACGTCGTGGCCGACGCCCTCTCGGGCGACAGCGGCCGGGCGTTCAACCTGGTCGACGTCATTGCCCTGGCCGGCACCCCCGGCACGGGCACTGGCGCCACCGCGGGCGTCAGTACCCTTCCCGCCGGCGTCATCCTCGCCGGCGGCACTGGCACTCCGGGCGGCGCTGGCGGCGCCGGCAACGGCACGGCGGGCGGGACCGGCGGTCCGGGCGGAGTCGGAACCGGTGGCGCCGGCGGTGCCGGTGTGGCCGGCGGCGCCGGCGGCGCCGGCGATCCTGCGGGCGCAGCCGGGGGCGCCGGCGGCGCAGGCCCCGCCGGCGGGGCGGGCGGCGTGACCTTCGGCATCGACGGCGCCGTCGGCGGAGTCGGCACGGCCGGTACCGGCACGGCCGGCGGGCCCGGCACGGTGGGCGCGGTCGCCGGCATCACCGGCACGTCGGTCGCCCGGCCCGGTACGGGCGTCGCCACCGCTTCGGCCACCGGCGCGGTCGGGGGCACGGCCACCGTTACCTCCAACCCGGTCGCCACCTCGGGCGACACCGGGGCCTCCACGGCCCAGGCCAGCGCCACCAACTCCGGCAACACCGGTTCGGCCACCGGTACCGCCACCGCCAGCCCCACCGCCCGCTCGGGCAACTCCGGGGTAACCGGCGCCACCGGCGACGCCGAGGCCGCGCCGAGCGCGGTCAACACCGCCATCCTGGGTGCCGCGACTGCCGTTGGCGGCGGCGACGCCACCTCGGGCGACTCGGGCGACTCCGGCGACACCGGCCCGGCCGTCGCCCTGGGCACCGCCGGCAGCACGGCCCGTTCCGGCGCCAACGCCGAATCTGTCTCCACCTCGGGCGCCAGCGGCGCCGCCCTCAACGACGTCCTGGCCGTTGCCACCGGCGGGGCCGGCGGCAACGGCGGCATCGCCCTGCCCGTGGCCGGCGCCGGCGGCGTCGCCGTCAACCTGGCCGTGCCCGTGGGCACGACGGCCATCGCGGTGGGCGGCTCGAGCGTCGCCGTGGGCGAGGCCAACGGCGGCACCGGCGGCACCGCCAGCGTGACCGCCAACCCGCGGGCCACCTCCGGCGACACCGGCGACTCCCGGGCCCAGTCCAGCGCCACCAACACCGGCAACACCGGCAACGCCACCTCATCCGCCATTGCCAACGGCTCCGCCGTCTCCGGCAACTCCGGGAACACCGGCGCCACCGGCCCGGCCACCGCGGCCCCGTCCGCCGTGAACACCGCCATCCTCGGCACCGCCACCACCATCGGCGGGACCGCCGTCTCCGGCACCTCCGGGCCGTCCGGGACCACCGGCGGGGCGGCGGCATCCGGCAACGCCACCTCCAACGCCGGTACCGGCGCCTCGGCCAACGCCGAGTCGCTCTCCGGTGACACCGGCGACGTCGCCAACCTCATCGACGTGGCCGCCGTGCCCGGCGACGGCGGCAACGGCGGCGTGGCCATTCCTCTCGCCGGCAACGGCGGCGCCGCCCTCAACGTGGTCCTGGCCGCCTTCGGGGCATCGGTGATCGCCACCGGCGGCAGCTCGGTGGCCACCGCGTCGGCCAATGGAGGCGCCGGCGGCAACGCCGCCCTGACCTCCAACCCCATCGCCACCTCCGGCAACTCCGGCGCCTCGACGGCGCAGTCCAGCGCCACCAACACCGGCGCCACCGGCAACGCCACCTCCACCGCGGTGGGCAGCTCCACCGCCCGCAGCGGCAACTCGGGCAACACCGGCGCCACCGGTGGGGCCAGCGCCGAGCCCTCGGCCGTCAACTCGGCGATCCTGGGCCGGGCGACCGCGACCGCCGGCACCGCCCGGTCCGGCAGCTCCGGCGCTTCCGGCGACACCGGCGACGCCGCCTCCACCGGCGGCGGCGCCGCGGCATCGGGCAACTCGGGCAACACCGGAGCCACCGGTGCGGCCACCCTCGCCCCCGCGTCCACCAGTGCCGCCATCCTCGGCGTGACCGCAGCCACGGCCAGCGCCGGCGCCATCTCCGGCACCTCGGGCAACTCCGGGCCCACCGGCGACGCCATCAGCATCGGCGGCCCGACCACCAGCGCCGCTTCCTCCGGCGCCGGCTCGGCGTCGGGCTCGGCCTCCGGTGACAGCGGCACCGCCCTGAACGACGTCGACGCCGCCGCGCTCGGCGGCGGCGGCGGCGACGGCGGGGTCGCCTTCGACGTGGCCGGCGACGGCGGCCTGGCCGCCAACGTCGTGGTCGCCCCCCTGGCCGGCGCCACCGTGGCCACCGGCGGTGCCAGCGTGGCCACCGCCGCGGCCGGCGGCGGCGCCGGCGGCACGGGCAACGTCACCACCGACCCCGACGCCGGCAGCGGTGACACTGGCGACGCCCTGGCCCAGTCCTCCACCACCAACACCGGCCGCACCGGCAGCGCCACCGCCACCGCGGTGGGCGACGGCTCGGCCACCTCGGGCAACTCGGGGTCGACGGGCGCCACCGGCGCCGCCGACGCCAGCCCGGCGGCGACCAACAACGGCATCCTGGGCACGGCCACGGCGACCGCCGGCCTGGCCCGCTCGGGCGCCTCCGGCGACTCCGGCGCCACCGGCGGTGCCACCGCCGAATCCACGGCGGCAGCCAACGCCAACTCCGGCGCCGCGGCCACCTCGGCCGCCTTCTCCGGCGACAGCGGCGACGCCCTCAACACCGTCGATGGCATCGCGGCCGGCGGCGCCGGCGGCGACGGCGGCGTGGCCGGCTCCGTGTCCGGCCCCGGCGGCCCGGCCGCCAACATCGTGGTGGCCGGCGTGGTCGGCGCCACCGGCGCCCTGGGCGGCTCCAGCGTGGCCACGGCCCAGGCCAACGGCGCCGCCGGCGCCAACGCCACCCTGCGCACCAACCCGGTGGCCAGCACCGGCACGTCGGGCGACGCCCACAGCCAGGTCAGCGCCACGAACACCGGCGCAACCGGCAACGCCGCCGCCACTGCGGTGGCCAACCCGGTCGCCCGTTCGGGCAACACCGGCAACACCGGCGCCACCGGTGCGGCCACGTCCAACCCCGTCGCCACCAACAACGCCATCCTCGGCGCCGCCTCAGCCACTTCCGGCGCCGCCACCAGCGGCGCGTCCGGGCGCAGCGGCGACAGCGGCGACGCCGACGCGGTCGGCGAGGCCGTCGCCAACGCCACCTCCGGCGCCAGCGCCTCCGGCCTGGCCACCTCCGGTGACACCGGCGCCGCCACCAACGCCGTGCTCGCCGGGTCCATCGCCGGCGGCGGCGGCGACGGCGGCGTGGCCCTGCCGGTCGCCGGCGCCGGCGGCCCGGCGCTGAACTTCGTCGTCGCCGGCGTCGCCGGCGCCGGCGTGGCCGGCGGCGGCTCGTCGGTCGCCACCGCCCAGGCCAACGGCGGCGCCTCCGGCGCCGCCGAGTTGACCACCCACCCCGACGCCACCACCGGCGACACGGGCGACGCGTCCAGCCAGGCCAGCGCCACCAACACCGGCAACACCGGCAACGCCACCGCCAACGCCATCGCCAACCCGGTGGCCGTCAGCGGCAACACCGGCACCACCGGCGCCACCGGGGCGGCCAACTCCAGCGCCACCGCCACCAACAACGGGCTGTCCCTCACCCCGGTGGCGGGCGTCACCGTCGTCATCCCCGGCGTCCTGGGCAGCAGCACCACCGTCTCCGGCGCCGCCACCTCGGGCGAGTCCGGGCGCAGCGGCGACAGCGGCGACGCCACCGCGGTTGGCGTGGCCCGGGCCAACGCCAACTCCGGTGCCGCAGCCGACTCGGTCGCCGACTCCGGCGCCAGCGGCACGGCGGCCAACGTCACCGCTGGCCTGGCCCTCGGGGGCGACGGCGCCGACGGCGGCCTGGCCCTGCCCGTCGCCGGCGACGGCGGCGTGGCCGCCAACTTCGTCGTCGCCGGCCTGGCCGGCGCCTCCGCCGCCGCCGGCGGCTCCTCGGTGGTCACCGGGCAGGCCAACGGCGGTGCCGGCGGGGCCGCCAACCTGACCGTGGGTGCCACCACCTTCACCGGTCACACCGGCCACGCCTCCAGCCAGTCCAGCGCCACCAACACCGGCAGCACCGGCTCGGCCAACGCCGGCGCCACCGCCAGCCCCACCGCAGTGAGCGGCAACACCGGCAACAGCGGCAACACCGGCGCGGCCCGCACCACGGCCAACTCCGGCATCGCCCGCACCGGTGTGTCCGGTCGCACCGGTGACAGCGGCAATGCCGCCGCCGTGGGTGCGGCCCTCGCCGATTCCAACTCCGGCGCCTTCGCCGGCTCGCTCGCCGACTCCGGGGACTCCGGGCCCGCCGTCAACGCCACCCTGGCCGCGGCCATCGGCGGCGACGGTGGCGCCCCGGCCGCCGTGATCGGCGCCGCCGGCGCCGGGGGCGGGGCTGCCAACATCACCCTGGCCGGCGTGGCCAGCGGCGCGGTCGGTGCCAGCGGCGGCAGCTCGGTCGTCACCGGCCAGGGCAATGGCGGGGCCGGCGGCGCAGCCACGGCCAACCTGACCGCCAAGGCCGACACCGGCGACACCGGCGACGCCGACAGCCAGGCCAGCGCCACCAACACCGGCGCCACCGGACCGGCCCTCACCAACGCAGTGGCCAACCCGGTCGCCGTGACCGGCACCACCGGCAACTCGGGCGCCACCGGGGCGGCGACGTCGTCCCGCACCACCGCCACCAGCGGCGAGTCCGGACGCACCGGCGACTCGGGCGGCGCCCTGGCCACCGGCGTGGCCTACTCCGGCGCCAGCTCGGGCGCGGCCAGCATCTCCGAGGCCGGCTCGGGCGGCACCGGCGCGGCGACCAACGTCACCGCCGGCCTGGCCCTGGGCGGAGACGGCGGCGACGCCGGCCTCGTCATCGGCGCCGCCGGCGACGGCGGCCCGGTCCTCAACTTCACCCTCGCCGGCGTCACCACCGGCGCCACCCTCGCCGCCGGCGGCAGCTCGGTCGTCACCGGGGCGGCCAACGGCGGGGCCGGGTCGGCGTCGAACCTCACCCTCACCCCCACCGCCCTCAGCGGCTTCAGCGGCGACGCCTCCGCCCAGACCAGCACCACCAACAACGGCAACACCGGCGCAGCCACCGCCCGCAGCAACGCCTCGCCCACCGCGGCCACCGGCAACACCGGCAACTCCGGCGCCACCGGGGCGGCCACCACCAGCCGGGCTCTGGCCACCACCGGCGCGTCGGGCCGCACCGGCGACAGCGGCGTCGCCGTGGCCGCCGGCTCGGTGGAGTCCATCGCCAGCTCCGGCGCCCTTGGTGACTCCCTAGCCCTGTCCGGGGCCACCGGCGACGCGGCCAACGCCACGGCCGCCGCGTCGCTGCCTGGCGACGGCGGCGACGGCGGGGTGGTCATCGGCGTCGCCGGCAACGGCGGAGCGGGGCTCAACATCAACATCACCGCCGCGTCCATCGGGGCGCTCACGGCCGCCGGCGGCTCGGCCGTGGTGACCGGCGAAGCCAACGGTGGCGCCGGCGCCACCGCCGACATGACGGCCACCCCGAGAGCCACCAGCGGTGACAGCGGCGTCGCCGCCGCCCAGTCCAGCGCCACCAACACCGGCGCCACCGGGAGCGCGGCGTCCACCGGCACGGCCAGCCCGCTGGCCGCCAGCGGGAACACGGGCAACTCCGGCGCCACCGGGGCGGCCAGCTCCACCGCCGCCGCATCCACGCCGGCACCCACCGCCACCAGCGGTGCGTCCGGGCGCACCGGCGACAGCGGCGCCGCCGGCGCGGCCTCAGCGGTCACCAGCCTGGCCAACTCCGGCGCCCACGCCGACTCCGGCGCCGTCTCCGGCGACAGCGGCGCCGTGACCAACGCCACGCTGGCGGCCGGCGTCGGCGGCGTCGGTGGCGACGGCGGGCTCACCGTCGGCGTGACCGGGCCGGCGGGGTCGGCGGGCAACGTCGTCCTCGGCGCCGGCCTGGGTGCGGTCACGGCTCGCGGCGGTTCCGCGGTGGCCACCGGCCAGGTCAACGGAGGGGCCGGCGGCAGTGCCGGCACGACGCTGAGCCCGACGGCCACGTCGGGCAACACCGGCGACGCCACCGCCCAGTCCAGCTCGACCAACACCGGCCGGACCGGGCCGGCCACGTCGATGGTCACGGGGAACCCGGTGGCCCGCAGCGGCAACTCGGGCAACTCCGGCGCCACGGGGGCGGCCAGCACCAGCACGACGGCCACCAACACCGCCATCCTCGGCATCGCCACCGCCTCGGCCGGTCCCGCCACCAGCGGCAACTCGGGCCGCAGCGGCGACACCGGCGACGTGGTAGCCCTGTCCACCGCCGACGGTGAGGCCAACTCCGGCGCCGGCGCCCACGCCGACGCCGCCACCGGCGACAGCGGCCCGGCCGCCAACGACACCACAGCCCTCACAGTGGGCGGCGCCGGGGGCGACGCCGGGCTGGCCCTGCCGATCGCGGCCGGCGGCGGCCTGGCCGGCAACGTTGTCATCGCCGGCATCGCCGCCACCGCCGCCGGCGGCCACGCCGTCGCCACCGGGGCGGCCAACGGCGGCGCCGGCGGGGCGGCCACCACCACGGTGACGCCCACCGCCACCAGCGGTGACACCGGCGACGCCGACAGCCAGGCCAGCGCCACCAACACGGGCAACACCGGGGCGGCCACGTCCAACGCCGAGGCCAGCCCCACGGCCGCTAGCGGCAACTCCGGCAACACCGGCGCCACCGGTGCGGCGACGTCCACCGCCCGGGCCGAGAACTCCGGCATCCTGGGCTCAGCCACCGCCATCGGTGGCGCGGCGGTCTCCGGCAACTCCGGCGCCAGCGGCGACACCGGCAACGTCGTCGCCACCGCCGGGGCTGTCAGCCTGGCCACGTCGGGCGCCCACAGCCACGCCGACTCCTTGAGCGGCGACAGCGGCCCGGCGCTCAACGACTCCGACGTCGTCTCCCTCGGGGGCGCCGGCGGCGCCGGCGTGATCGCCCTGCCGATCGCCGGCCCCGGCGGCTTCGCCATCAACATCGGCGTCGGGACGACGGCCATGACAGCGGCCGGCGGCTCGGCCGTCGCCACCGGCGTGGCCAACGGCGGCGCCGGCGGGGCCTCCGCCGTCACCCTCACGCCCACCGCCACCAGCGGTGACTCGGGCGCAGCTCGGTCGGCCTCCAGCTCCACCAACACCGGCAACACCGGCACGGCCACCAGCATCGCCCGGTCCGCCCCTGCGGCCTCGTCGGGCAACTCCGGATCCACCGGTCCCACCGGTGCGGTCACGGCCAGCGCCACCGCCACCAACACCGCCATCCTGGGCAGCGCCATCACCGCCGGCGGGGCGGTCATCGAGGGCGACAGTGGCCCGTCGGGAGACACCGGCGACGCCGACACCCTCGGGTTCGCCGACTCGATGGCGAACTCCGGCGCCCAGTCCGGCGCCGACGCGTTCTCCGGGCCCACCGGCGCAGCCACCAACGACTCCACCGCCCTGGGCAACGGAGGCGTGGGCGGTCCGGGCGGCGTCTCCCTGCCGCTCGCCGGTCCCGGGGGGCCGGCGCTCAACGTCGGTGTCGCCGGCACCCTGATTGCAGTCGGCGGCCCCTCGGTGGGCACCAGCGCCACCGGCGGCGGGGCCGGCGCCTCCTCGACCATCACCGCCGCCCCCGCCGCCATCGGCGGGAGCTCCGGTGAGGCCGACAGCGGTTCCAGCTCCACCAACACCGGCCACACCGGCCCGTCCACCTCCACCTCCGACACCAGCCCGTTCTCCGGCACCGGCGCCACCGGTCCCAGCGGCGGCACCGGGGCGGCTTCCGGCACGTTCACTCCGCCGGCTGCCGCCGTCAGCGCCAACCTGGCCGGCACCTCGACTGCCGTCGCCGCCGCCCTGGCGGCTGCCGGCGCCGCAGTGCCTGCCACCTCCGGTACGGCCACGGCCGGCGCCGCCGGCGGCGCCGCTGCTGCGGGAGCCGGCGGGGCCAGCACCGGGGCCGGCGGCGCCACCACCACCGGGGCAGGCAGCGGCGGGGCCCTCCCGCCGGTGTCCTTCACCGCCTCGGGCATGGCGGTGGCCGATCACACCTCGGTGGCGTCGGGCACGGCCCGGGCCACCAACGAGTCCGTCGCCTCCGGGCGGGCCCTGGCCGACGACCACAGCACCGCCTCCGGCGACGCCGTGGCCCGCCGGGGCTCGGTGGCCTCGGGCTGCTCGACGGCCATCGACGACTCCACCGCCAGCGGGGCCGACTGCGTGCCGGCCCGGCCCACCACCATCGTCACCCCCGGCCCCGGCAGCCCCGGCGGCGCCGGTACCGCGGCCCGCACTGCGGCCACCGGCCAGCTGGCCCGCACCGGCGCCGACCTCGACGCCCTGGCCGCCTCCGGGGCCCTCGCCGGCCTCATGGGCGGGGTGTTCCTGGCCCTGGGCCGCCGGCGCAAGCTGCCGGTGGCCTGAGGCCCACTTCCCCATCAATCAGCAACCAAAAGAGAAGGAGAGTTACCAACAATGCGACTGAGGACCAGCATGGCGGTTGCCATCGCCGGAGTTGCTGCGGTGATCGGCCTGCTGGCCGGCCCCGCCGCCGCCCAGACCTCCGGGCCCTCCACCAGCGGCGGCGCCCGGGCCACCACCGACTCGGTGGCCTCGGGCACCTGCGTGGCGGTCAACGACTCGACCTGCTCGGGTAGCGGCACCGCCACCCACGACTCCACCGCCTCGGGCAGCGCCCACGCCCGTGACGGCTCCACCAGCTCCGGCTGCGCCACCGCCATCAACGACTCCACCGCCTCGGGCTCGCCCTGCCCGTCGGCCGGCCCCGGCCCCGGCCCCGGCGGCACCACCGTCACCACCCGGCCCACCGCCGGCGGCGGCGGCGGTGCCACCACCGCCCGCCTGGCCCTGACCGGGACCTCCAGCGCCGAGCTGGCCGCCCTGGCCCTGGGCGTGTTGGCTCTCGGCGGCGTGCTCGTCCTGGTCGGCGCCCGCCGGCCCCAGGAGGGCTAGAACACCCTCTGCTGACCGGCTGCAGGCCCACCTGGCGGATGGTGGACCTGCAGCCGGTTGGCGCGCCCGCCGACCCGGGCGGCGGTATGGTTGGGTTCGCAGGATGTCTCTCAAGCGGAGGTACATGCCATGGCGCTCGAAGAGGTGGTCGACGAACACTTCCTGAACCGGTACCGGGCCCTGCTCGATGCCGAGGATGCTGCGTTCGACGAGCTGGAGCACGCGTACGAGGACGGAGATCGGGAGCACTTCCTGGCCGACCTCGGTGATTGGGAGAGGTGCGTCGAGCGCCGGGTGGCTTTCCTCACCCGCAACCAGGTCCTGCCGGAATCTGTCGGGGCGGTGACCTGAGGCCCGCAGCTGGCGCGCCCGCCGCGGGCCGGCGGGCGCGAGCAGTGCCGCTGCTCGCCATCGTCGTGCTGGCCGGCGGTGTCCTGACCGCCGTCGCCCTGCGCGACACCGGACCGGGCACCAGCGCGCTCCGGGGCCAGGCCGCGACCACCCTCGCGACCGCGCCGCCAGCGAACACTGCCGCGCCGGCCACGACCGCGCCCCCGGCCACCATCGTGCCCACCTCGGCCATCGCCACGCCTCTGCCCGGCTGCCCGCCGCCGCCCCGCCCGCCCGGCACCGGCCCGCCGCCGCCCCCGTACCGCCCGCCCCGGCTCGTGCCTGAGGCCGCCCTGCCGCCGGCTGCGCCGGCGCCGGCGGTGGCCAACGACCTCAGCCCGCTCAGCGGCAAGGGCATGTGGATCTGGAAGACGCTCCAGACCGAGGCCGGCAACGTCGATGCCGTCGTGGCCCGGGCCCGGGCCACCGGCCTGCGCCAGATCTGGGTCCGCGTCGGCGACTCCCGTGACGGCTTCTACGCCGCGGAGTACCTGTCGAGGATCGTCCCCAAGGCCCACGCCGCCGGCATCGCGGTCATCGGCTGGGGCTTCCCGTTCCTTCACGATCCCGAGTTCGACGCGGCATGGAGCGTCGAGGCCGTCAACTGGCGCGCCCCCGACGGCTCCCGCCTCGACGGCTTCAGCCCCGACATCGAGCTGGCCTCCGAGGGCGTGGTGCTGACCGAGCGCCGGATCACCCTCTACCTCGGTATCGTGCGCCCGGCCGCCGGCGCCATGCCGATCGTCGCCACCGTCTACCGGGCCACCGACGCCCGCTGGAACGGCAGCTACCCGTACCGGGCCATCGCCCCCTACGTCGACGCCTTCGCGCCCATGGTCTACTGGGGCTGCGTGGAGCCCGGCGCCGCCACCCTCGAGTCGGTCCAGCGTCTGGCGTCGCTCAAGCCCGTCCACGTCATCGGCCAGGGCTACGACGCCGGCCCCGAGGGCGGCCGGGTGGGCCCCCCCAGCGCAGCGGAAACCGTGCGCTTTCTCGACGTGGCCCGCCGGGCCGGCGCCGTCGGGGGGTCGCTGTGGGTGTGGCAGTTCATGCCCGACGAGCAGTGGGACGCCCTGTCGACCTACGTGTGGCCCCTCAGCCAAGCCGCCGTTCAACCAACAAGGAGAGCCGGTGCCTGAGAGCCCCGTGAACATGTCGTCGGGCCTGCCCGAGACCGCCCTGGACCCCGACCCGGCCGAGGCCCGTGAGGCCCTGGCCGCCGCCCTCGCCGGCCCCGAGGAGCTCCGGCGCGACGCCGTGGCCCAGGTCGCCACCCGCTTTCCCCGGTACCTCGACGCCTGGGCCCGCCTCGGCGGGCTGGCACGGGACGACGCAGAAGCCTATGCGTGCTTCCGGGTGGGCTATCACCGGGGCCTCGACCAGCTGCGCCAGTCGGGCTGGCGGGGCCAGGGCTACGTCCGCTGGCGCCACGCCCCCAACCGGGGCTTCCTGCGCTCCCTGGCCGGCCTGGCCCGGGTGGCCGGCGCCATCGGCGAGGACGACGAAGCCCGTCGCTGTCTCACCTTCGTCGCCCAGCTAGACCCCGGCTGGGACGGGGTCGACGGGTGAGGTGCGCGCCGTTCGGGTGCTGATCTCCGGCCAGGTCCAGGGCGTTTTCTTCCGGGACACCTGCGCCCGGCGGGCCCGGGCCGGGGGCGTGGCCGGCTGGGTCCGCAACCGGGCTGACGGCCGGGTGGAAGCCTGGTTCGAAGGCGATGCACAGGCTGTGGACAACATGGTGACATGGTGTCGACAAGGCCCTCCCCGCGCCGAGGTCAGCGACGTCGAGGTGATCGACGTCGAACCGGCATCGGTGAATGTTTTCCGCATAGAGTGACTGGCACAGAGTGTCGAGGATCCTGAGCGAAGGGGGAGACGGTGCCGGTTGTGCGGGGCAAGCGGGGAAGGGTGGTCCTGAGCGGGCTGCTGAGCCTGGTGATGGTGGTCGCGCTGGCGGCCTGTGGCGGCGGGGGAGACGACGGGCCCACTGCGGACGTGTCCATGGACGACACGCTGCGCTACGACCCGAACGAGCTGGAGATCAACCTGAACGAGGAGAACACCTTCACGTTCGTCAACCGGGACAACGAGGTCCACAACATCACTGTTCCCGGCCTCTCGAACGACATCGAGCAGAACCCCATCGAGGTCGACGTGCAGCCCGGCCAGCGGGGCACGCTGAAGCTGCCCAAGGTCAGTGCCGCGCCACGCGACGGGTTCTTCCTCTTCTACTGCAAGTACCACCAGACCGAGGGCATGTCAGGGAAGATCAGAATTTCGAGCTAGAACAAGCGGCGGTGGACAACGCCGCCGTGGCTCCCGCACACGACCGCACGCCGGTGCTGACCGTCGGCACCGTGGTCTGGCTGGCGTCGGAGCTGATGTTCTTCAGCGGCCTCTTCGCCGCCTATTTCACCCTGCGGGCCACGGCCGATGGCGACTGGCCCCCGTCCGACGTCGAGCTCGAGGTCCTCACCAGCGGCCTCTTCACCCTGGGCCTGGTGGCCTCCAGCGGCACCATGCAGCTGGCCGTGCGGGCCATCGCCGCCGGCCGGTTGCCGGCGTTCCGGGGGTGGCTGGGGGCCACCCTCGTCCTGGGCGCCGCCTTCATCGCCAACCAGGCGCACGAGTGGTCCTCGCTCGAGTTCCACGTCGACACCCACTCTTACGGCTCGGCGTTCTACGTGATGACCGGCTTCCACGGCATCCACGTCATCGGCGGCATGCTGGCCATGGTCCTGCTCCTGGCCCGGGCGGGCAGCCGGCGGTTCGGTGCCGCCGACACGCCGGCGGTGGAGATGGTCAGCTACTACTGGCACTTCGTCGACGTGGTGTGGGTGGGGCTCTGGGCCACCCTGTTCCTGCTCAAATGAGACTGCGCCTGCTCGTCGTGGCCGTCCTCGTCGGCGGGTCGCTGGCCGTCTCCGTTTTCACCGTGGGCGCCTCGGCCGCGCCTCATGTGCAGGTGTCGGGGTCGGACGCAGCCGACGTCGCCGGCGGGCGCCAGCTCTACCTGGTGGCCTGCACGACCTGCCACGGCACCGAGGGCGAGGGCGTGAAGGACCGGGGCCCGTCGCTGATCGGCGTGGGCGCGGCGTCGGCGGACTTCTACCTGTCCACCGGCCGCATGCCGCTGGACCGGCCCCGGGCCCAGGCCGAGCGCAAGCGGGTGGCGTATTCGCCGGTCCAGATCCGCCAGCTGGTGGCCTACGTCGCCTCCCTGGGGCCGGGCCCGGCCATCCCCCGCATCCCGGCGTCGGCCGGCGACCTGGCCGAGGGCAACCGCCTCTACGCCAACAACTGCGCCCCGTGCCACAGCTCGGCCGGCGCCGGCGGGGCCCTGGGCCACGCGGTGTACGCCCCGCCGCTGAACCGGGCCACGCCGGTCCAAACAGCAGAGGCCATCCGGATCGGGCCGGGGGCCATGCCAGTGTTCGGCCCCGAGACCCTCGACGACGAGCAGGTCGCATCGGTGGTGCGCTACGTCGAGTACCTGCGCGACCCCGACGACCGGGGTGGCCTGGGCCTCGGTCACCTCGGCCCCATCCCCGAGGGCTTCGTCGCCTGGGTGGTCGGCCTGGGCGCCATGCTGATGGCAGTGCGCTGGATCGGGACCAAAGACTGATGCCCGCCGAGCGCCGGATCGCAGTCCTGCTGATCGCGGCGACGGTCGCCGCCCTGGCCCTCGCCGGCGTCTACATCGCCGGCGGCCAGCCCCAGGCGGAGGGGGCGCTGCTGGGCATCTCCCTGACCGGCATCGGCGTGGCCCTCATCCTGTGGGCCCGGGGCCTGTCGACCGAGGGCACGGTAACGGCCGAGCGGGGACCGCTCGGGGGCGCCGAGGAGGACGAGGAGGCGGTCGAGGAGCGCATCGAGGAGGTGACCGAGGAGCCGGGCCGGCGCTCGGTGCTCAAGCTGTTCTGGGCCGCCGGCGGGGCGCTGGCCCTGGCTGCGGTGTTCCCGATCCGGTCCCTGGGGCCGGCGCCGGGAAGGGCCCTCCTGACCACCGCGTGGCGCCCCGGCGCCCGCCTGGTCGACGTCGACGGCCGGCCGGTCCGGGTCGACACCCTGGAGGTGGGCGGCACCACCACCGCCTTCCCCGAGGGCGCCGAGCACGCCGGCGACTCCCAGGTGGTCGTCATCCGGGTGGAGAACGGCGCCCTCAAGCCCCGTCCCGGCCGGGAGGATTGGGCGCCCCGGGGCTACGTCGCCTACTCCAAAATCTGCCCCCACGTGGGGTGCCCGGTGGGCCTCTACCAGGCCGACACCCACGAGCTGCTGTGCCCGTGCCACCAGTCGACCTTCGACGTGCTCGACGGCGCCCGCCCCCGCTTCGGCCCCGCCACCCGCTCCCTGCCGCAACTGCCCCTCGCCATCGACCGCGACGGCTTTCTGGTGGCCCAGGCCGACTTCGACGAGCCGGTCGGCCCCGGCTTCTGGAACCGTGACTGAGCCGAGGAGCACAGCGATCGAGCTGCCGTTCCCCCCGAGTGGCCGGCCCGAGCGGCCCTCTGAGCGGGCATGACGAAAGCGCTGTTCCGGTGGGTGGACGAGCGCCTGGGGGCCTCGCACTTCACCCGCAAGGCCCTCGACAAGATCTTCCCCGACCACTGGTCGTTCATGATCGGCGAGATCGCCATGTACTGCTTCGTCATCCTCGTGGTGACGGGCGTGTACCTGACGTTCTTCTTCGTGCCGGCGTCCGACGAAGTCGTCTACCACGGGTCGTACAAGGCTCTCGAGGGCACCACCATGTCGGCCGCCTACGCCTCGTCGCTCGACATCAGCTTCGACGTCCGCGCCGGCCTGGTCATGCGCCAGATGCACCACTGGGCGGCCCTGATCTTCCTTGCCGCCCTGGTGGTGCACATGTGCCGGGTGTTCTTCACCGGCGCCTTCCGCCGGCCCCGGGAGATCAACTGGGTCGTCGGCGTGACCCTCTTCGTCCTGTCGATGATGAACGGCTTCTTCGGCTACTCCCTGCTCGACGACCTCCTGTCGGGCACCGGCGTGCGGGTGGGGTACTCGATCGCCCTGTCCATCCCGATCGCGGGGGAGTGGCTCGCCTTCCTGTTCTTCGGCGGCGAGTTCCCCAACACGGAGTTCATCACCCGGTTCTTCGTCCTCCACGTGCTCCTGCTGCCGGCGGCCATCGCCGGCCTCCTCGGCGCCCACCTGGCCATCCTGTGGCGCCAGAAGCACACCCAGTTCAAGGGCCCCGGCCGCACCGAGGACAACATCGAGGGCTCCCACCTGTGGCCGTCGTACGCGGCCAAGTCGATCGGGCTGTTCTTCATCGTCACCGGCGTGCTGGCCGCCCTGGGCGGCCTGGCCCAGATCAACCCGGTCTGGCTGTACGGGCCGTATGACCCGGCTCAGGCGTCGGCGGCCACCGCCGGCTCCCAGCCCGACTGGTACGTCGGCTGGCTCGACGGCGCCCTGCGCATCTTCCCCGGCTGGGAGATCCGGGCCTTCGGCCACACCATCGCCAACCCGTTCTTCCCCGGCGCCGTCCTGCCCGGCATCACCTTCGGCCTGCTCTACGTGTGGCCGTGGCTGGAGCGGTTGTTCACCAAGGACAAGGACCCCCACAACCTGCTGGACCGCCCTCGCGACGCCCCGGTGCGCTCCGGCTTCGGCGCCGCCACCCTGAGCTTCTACACGATCCTGTTCATCGCCGGCGGCAACGACGTGCTGGCGTCGGTCTTCAAGGTCGCTCCCGAGTCGATCACGAACCTCTTCCGGATCCTGATCTTCGTCGCCCCCGTGGTGGCCTTCTTCGTCACCCGCAGCGCCTGCCGTTCCCTGGCCCGCGACAAGGTCCACCCCTTCGGCGGCGCCGTCGGCTCCCGGGTCCGGCGTACCGCCGCCGGCGGCTACGAGGAGATCGACGACGACGCCAAAGCGCCCAAGGTCGGCGCGGTCGTGGCCGAGACGAACCCGTACGTCAAACCGCCGCCGGCGCCCGACTGACCGCTTGTGTCCACCTGACTACGCCAGGGGTGGTCAAGCGGACAAAGACCCAATCACGCCTTCGTATCAGCCTCTCTGGCGTAGCCGACGACGCCGGCCACCATCAGGATCCCGCCCACCACTGCGATAGGGGGGCCGAAGACCAGGCCGTTGGCCAGCACGACGGCGCCGGCGGACAGCACGAACGGCCAGGTGCTGGACGACGGGAAGTAGCCGAGGTCGTCGGCCGCGGAGATAGGCGCTTCGCCGTCGTCCTCGGGGCGGGTCGGCGCCTTGCGGGCCTGGAAGGCCAGCCACAGGGCGATGAAGGCGAACGCCGGCACCGAGGCGGCCAGCATGGCGGTGCCGGCGTGCTCGTAGGTGATGAACCAGTAGGCGGTGGCGGTGACGGAGAAGAACCCCGCCGCCCCCAGGAACAACCGCCACTCCACCTTCACCGGCCGGCCTTGGCTTTCTGGCGGGCGTCGAACACCGGGCGCTCGGAGCGGATCAGTGGCAAGGAGTGGAAGTTGTGCTCCGGCGGGGGTGAGGAGGTGGCCCACTCCAGCGAGTACCCGCCCCACGGGTCGTCGCCGGCCGGCGTCCCCCGCCGGGGCGTGGTCCAGAGGTTCCACAACAGGATGAGGGTCGAGACGGCCAGCACCGCCGCACCTACGCTCGACAAGAGGTTGAGGAAGGTCCACCCCGCCGACTCCGCGTAGTCGGGCACCCTCCGGGGCATTCCCCGCAGGCCCAGCAGGTGGTGGGGCCAGAAGGTGAGATTGAAGCCGACGAACATGAACCAGAAGTGGGCCTTGCCCAGTCGCTCGCCCAAGCGCCGGCCGGTGACCTTGGGGTACCAGAAGTACAGCCCGGCGAAGAAGCCGAATGCGGCGGTGCCAAAGAGCACGTAGTGCATATGGGCGACAACGAAGTAGGTGTCGGTCACGTGGACGTCGACCGGGGGCGAAGCCAGCATCGGCCCCGTCAGGCCGCCGACGAGGAAAACGAGGAGGAAGCCGATGCAAAAGAGCATCGGGGTCTCGAAGGTCAAATGGCCCCGCCACATGGTGGCGATCCAGTTGAACATCTTCACGCCCGTCGGCACTGCGATCAGGTAGGTCATGGCCGAGAAGAACGGCAGGTTGATGGCGCCGGTGGCGAACATGTGATGCGCCCACACCGCCGTCGACAGGGACGCGATGGCCAGGGTGGCGAAGACGAAACCCTTGTACCCGAACAGGGGCTTGCGGGCGAACACGGGGATGACCTCGGTGACCACCCCGAAGAAGGGCAGGGCCACGATGTAGACCTCGGGGTGGCCGAAGAACCAGAAGATGTGCTGCCAAAGGACCGGCTCGCCGCCGGCCCGGGCGTCGAAGAAGTGGGCGCCGAGGTGGCGGTCGGCGTAGAGCAGGGCCAGGCCGGCGGTCAGCACCGGGAAGGCCAGGATCACCATGGCGCTGACGATGAACATGTTCCAGGTGAAGATGGGCATCCGGAACATGGTCATGCCGGGCGCCCGCAGGCAGAGCACGGTCGTGATGATGTTCACTGCGCCGAGCACGGTGGCCACCCCGGTCACCACCACGCCCATGATCCACAGGTCGGCGCCGGCGCCGGGGGAGTGGATGGCGTCGGACAGTGGCGTGTAGGCCGTCCAGCCGAACTGCGCCGCCCCCCGGGCGCTGAGGAACCCCGACACCATGGTGAGGCCGCCGCCCAGGAACAGCCAGTACGACAGGGCGTTCAGGCGGGGGAAGGCCATGTCCGGTGCGCCGAGGTGGAGCGGGACCAGGTAGTTGGCGAACCCGAAGGCCATGGGCACCGCGAACAGGAACATCATGATGCTGCCGTGCATGGTGAAGAGCTGGTTGTAGACCGACTCGCCCACCAGCTGGCGGCCGGGCCCGGCCAGCTCGGCCCGCATGATGAGGGCCAGCGCCCCGCCCAGCAGGAAGAAGGCGAAGGCGGTGACGCCGTAGAGGATGCCGATCTTCTTGTGGTCCGTGGTGGTGACCCACCCCACC
This sequence comes from uncultured Acidimicrobiia bacterium, assembly GCA_963768975.1. Taxonomy (GTDB): domain Bacteria; phylum Actinomycetota; class Acidimicrobiia; order Acidimicrobiales; family AC-14; genus CADCTB01. Next base: position 193,300 of record CAVYKB010000019.1, read on the forward strand.
AGCCCGCTGGCGTGGCCCCGGCGCTCGGGCCGGGGCGGCGGCGTCGCCGGCCGCTCCTCGAGCAGCGTCATGGTGCCGCCTGGTCGCTTGGTACGCCGGGCCTGAATGGCCCGGCGTACTCCGCTCCTGGTCGGCTCATGGCCGCTCGCTGGCCGATGTCGCCGGGGCCGGTGCCGTCGGAGCCTGGCCCGCCCGGCACCGGCTGCTGGTCGGCCACGAAGGCCTGGAACGCCTCGGGCGCCACCACCTCCACGTCGAAGGTCATACGCCAATGGTCGAGGCCGCAGAACTCGGCGCAGAAGCCGGGGAACCGCCCCACCTCGGTCGGCCGCACCTCGATGGTGTTGTCCACACCCGGGATGAGGTCCTTCTTCACGAGGAACGCAGGGACGAAGAAGGAATGGACGACGTCTGCCGCGGCCAGGCGCAGCGTGACACTGGCGCCCACGGGCAGGACGAGGGTGGGGGGCTGGTTGGCGTCGCCCGTGATCGTTACCCCCTGCGCCGGGTAGCGGAACCGCCAGCCCCACTGGAACCCGGTCACCTCGACAGCCAGGTCGGCGGAATCGCCCTCCCGGGCGATGTCGTCCTGGGTGCGCATGGTGAGCCCGAAGAGGAGGGCGACGATCACCAGGGGGACAACGGTGTAAAAGACCTCGATCGGGATGTTGGCATCGGTCTGCTTGGGCAGGTCGCCGGCGCCGGCGGACTTGGGCCGGCGGTACCGGACCACCGACCACAGGACTAAGCCGGTCACCAGGGCGCCGAGGGCAATGCCGGCGCCCAGCAGAATGCGCCACAGATCCAGGACCTTCTCACCCTGGGTGCTGGCGGGCTCGGGGACGCCACCCCGGCTGCTGCATCCGGTCAGCAGGGCCGCCGCGGCGAACACTGCGAGCGCGAAGCCCGATCCCTTCGAGTGGGAATACTGACGCAGTGGGTGATTTCCTGGAATTTCACCTGCTAGCATCCACGCTAGTTAAGCAGGCGTGTTCCCTGGGTCAGAGACTCGTGAAAAGCACGAGTTGGCGAACCGGTCCAGGGCGCACCGATGGGTGGGGGAAGGCGGCAGCGTGCGGACATCTTGTCGAACCGGTGGGGAGGTCTCTCTCCGAGGCCTTTCGATGGTCGCGCCACCACCGCGTGCCGCGTCCACGGAGTCCGAAACTCCTTCGCTGAGGGGTGGACGTCATGGTTGATCGAGACTTGAGGTTCAGCCGGCGCGCCGGTCGAGGGTCACCCCGGCGCACGAAGCTGGCGCTGGTCGCCCTCGTCGCCGTCATCGCCCTCACGCCCATCCTCACGCCGGCCACCGCCGACCTCGTGCCCTCGCCGTTCACCGACTTCCCGGACACCAACACCGTCGGCGAGACGAACAAGAACTTCAGCATCAACGTCACCAACGTCAGCCCCGGCAACGCACCGAACGTGAACGACGACGACGTGACGGTGACGCTGACCGAGATCGGCCTCACCCCCTCCTGCGCCTCAGTGGCTGGCACCGCCTGCATCACGCCGGAGTTGGGCGTGTTCACCATCGCCCCGACCGCGGTCGGGACCGCGGGGGCCTGCACAGGAACCTCCTTCACCGTCACCGGGCCGAGCGCTTCGGGTCGCTACTCGATCGTTCCCACCACCCCTGTCCGCCTCGGCCCCTCGAACGCCGCGGCGCCCAACCCGAACGCCCGGCCGAACTTCTGCACGGTGCAGCTGACGATCCAGAACGTGTTGCGCGTGCCGACAGCCGACGTCTCCGCGGCCCCGGGCGTCCAGACCTTCCGGGTCGTCGAGGCCACCATCGTTCCCACCACCGAGCCGCCGCAGCCCTTCGTCGATCCCACCCGCACGGGCAACTCGTCGAACACCGCCATTATCTCCGTCGCCCCGGGCGCGGTCGGCCTCAGCACCGCCTCCACCCCGAGCATCGCCGCCGGCACCAGCCCGGCGCCGCCGAACTCGACGGCCACCGACCGGGCCACCGTCACCCGGGTCCTCCCCGGGGGGGCGAACCCGACGGGCACGGTCACGTTCCAGCTCATCCAGAACCCCAACGCCGACTGCACCGCGGGCACGGTCGTTTCCGGCCCGACCGCCGTCGCCATCAACCCGGCCACGGGCGCCGCCGACTCGCCCCCCAGCGGCCCGCTCGCCGCCGGCACCTACAACTGGGTGGCCACCTATTCGGGCGACGCCAACTACGCGCCGATCACCGTTCCCGTGGGCTGCAACGACCCGGCCGAGCGCTTCACCGTCGCCATCCCGCCCCAGATCCAGGTCGACAAGACGGCGAACCCGCTGACCCGCCCGGAGCCGGGCGGCGACTTCACCTACACCATCGTCGTCACCAACCCGAGCCCGACGGTGCCGATCACCATCACGTCGCTGAACGACAATGTCTACGGCAACCTCGCGGCGCGGGGCACCTGCACTACGGCCATCGGGACCATGCTGGCGGTCAGCCCCGGCCCGGGCAACACCTACAGCTGTAGTTTCACTGCACCCTTCACCGGAGCGCCCGGCGCCACCCTCACCGACATCGTCACCGTCGTGGGCACCGACGCCCTCGGCCAGACGGCCACCGACAGCGACGACGCCACCGTCGGCATCACCGGCGTGCCGCCTCAGGTCATGGTGGACAAGACGGCGAACCCGCTGACCCGCCCGGAGCCCGGCGGCGACTTCACCTACACCGTCGTCGTCACCAACACCAGCCCGCTCGAGCCGCTCACCATCACGTCGCTGACCGACAACGTCTACGGCAACCTGGCCACCCGGCCCGGTTCCACCTGCAACACCGCCGTCGGCACCGTCCTGGCCGTGAGCCCCGGCCCGGGGAACACCTACACCTGCCAGTTCACCGCGCCGTTCACCGGCTCGGGCGGCGCCTCCCTGACCGACATCGTCACGGTGGTCGGCGTCGACGACGACAACGAGACCGCCACCGACAGCGATGACGCCACTGTCTCCCTCACCGACGTGCTGCCCCGGGTAGCCGTGGTGAAGACCGCCATCCCGACGACCATGCCCGAGCCGGGCGGCGACTTCACCTTCGCCGTCACCGTCACCAACCCCGGCACCGAGCCGATCATCATCACCGCGCTCAACGACAGCGTGTACGGGAACCTGGCCACGCTGCCGGCGCCGGCCGGCGCCACGCCGTGCTCGGCGCTGATCGGCACCACCCTCGCCGCGGGCGCCAGCTCGCCCGAGTGCCGGTTCGTCGGCAACTTCACCGGCGTGGCCGGAGACTCCGAGACCGACGTCGTCACCGTCACCGCCCGGGACGACGAGAACAACACGGTCACCGCCACCGACGACGCCACCGTCACCCTCACCGGCGCCCCGGCCATCCGGGTCGACAAGACGGCCGATCCCAGCAGCCGCCCGGAGCCCGGCGGTGACTTCACCTACACGGTGGTCGTCACCAACACCGGCGCCCAGCCCCTCACCATCACCTCTCTCAACGACAACATCTACGGGAACCTGGCCACCCGTCCCGGCTCGACCTGCGGCACCCTCGTCGGCACCGTCCTCGCCCCGGGGGCGTCGTCGGCGCCGTGCACCTTCACCGCACCCTTCACCGGCAACGCCGGCGCCTCCCTCACCGACATCGTCACCGTCGTCGGGACGAGCCCGACCGGCACCACGGTCACCGACGACGATGACGCCACCGTCACCCTGACGCCGGTTCCGCCCATGATCGACGTCGACAAGACCGCGGCCCCGCTGACCCGGCCGGCGCCGGGCGGCACCTTCACCTTCACCGTGGTCGTCAACAACCCGAGCACGGTCGAGGCGGTGACGATCACCAGCCTCACCGACGACATCTACGGTGACTTGAACACCCGGCCGGGCTCCACCTGTGGCGCCCTCATCGGCACCACCCTGGCCCCGGGCGCCACCTCGGCGCCGTGCACCTTCACCGGCGACTTCACCGGCCCCGCCGGGGCGTCGCAGACCGACATCGTCACCGTCACCGGCGTCGACGACGACGGCCAGACGGCCACGGCCAACGACGACGCCACCGTCTCCCTCATCAGTGTCACCCCCGCCATCCGGGTCGACAAGTCGGCCACGCCTCCCACCCGGCCGGCGCCGGGCGGCACCTTCACCTTCGACGTGGTGGTCACCAACACCGGCCCGAACTCGCTGACGATCACCAGCCTCACCGACGACATCTACGGCAACCTCGCCACCCGGGGCACCTGCACCACCGCCGTCGGCACCGTGCTGCCCAGCGGCGGCTCCTACTCCTGCTCGTTCCCTGGCGACTTCACCGGCATCGGTGGGCAGTCGCAGACCGACATCGTCACCGTCACTGCCACCGACGTCAACGGCACCGTCGTCACCGATAACGACGACGCCACCGTGACGCTCACCAACGTTGCCCCCACCGTCCAGGTGGTCAAGACGGCCAACCCGCTGTCCCGGCCCGAGCCCGGCGGCGAGTTCACCTTCACGGTCGTGGTCACCAACACCAGCGCTGAGCCCGTCACCATCACCTCGCTGATCGACAACGTGTACGGCAACCTGGCCACCCGGCCGGGATCCACCTGCGGCGCCCTCATCGGCACCGTGCTGGCCCCCGGGGCATCCTCGCCGCCGTGCACCTTCACCGGGAACTTCTTCGGCAACGCCGGCGCCAGCGAGACCGACATCGTCACCGTGGTGGTCACCGACCGGGAGGGCACCACCGCCACCGACGACGACGACGCCGTCGTCTCCATCACCGACGTGCCGCCCACCATCGACGTGGTCAAGACGGCCAACCCGCTCACCCGACCGGCGCCCGGAGGCACCTTCACCTTCGACGTGGTGGTCACCAACACCAGCTTCGAGCCGGTCACCATCACCGCCCTGACCGACAACATCTACGGCAACCTCAACGGCCGCGGTACCTGCGCCACCGGTGCCGTGCTCCCGGCCAACGGGGGCACCTACAGCTGCTCGTTCCCCGGTGACTTCAACGGCCCGCCGAACGCGTCCCAGACCGACATCGTCACCGTGACGGCCATCGACGAGGACGGGACCACCGTCACCGATAGCGACGACGCCACCGTCACCCTCACCGGCGTCCCCGCCACCCTGACCACGGTGGCGTCGGCCGGGAGTGTGGGCGCCGAGGTCTTCGACACGGCCACCCTCGCCGGCGGTTTCAACCCCACCGGCACCATCACCTTCCGCCTCTACGGGCCCAACGACGACCTCTGCGCAAACCCGCCGATCTTCACGTCGGTAAGGCCCGTGACCGGCGCCACCGACCCGCGGATCATCGAGTCCGAGCGGTTCATCCTGCCCGCGCCCGGCATCTACCACTTCGTCGCCACCTACAGCGGCGACGCCAACAACCCGCCGATCACGACGGCCTGTGACGATCCCGCAGAGACCATCGGTGTGGGCCGGCTGCCGGTCACCCTGGTCACCAACGCCTCCTCCGACGTCCTGGTCGGCGGGACCGTCTTCGACACGGCCACCATCTCCGGCGGCTTCAACCCCACGGGCAGCATTCGCTTCGACCTGTACGGCCCCAACAACGCCACCTGCACGGGCGCTCCGGTGTTCACCTCGACGGTGCCGGTGAACGGCAACGGCAATTACACCTCCGGGTCCTTCACCCCCAGCCAGCCCGGCATCTACCGCTTCGTCGCCACCTACAGCGGCGATACCAACAACGCCGGCGTCACAACCGCCTGTGACGACCCGCTCGAGCAGGTCGAGGTCAGCACCGTCCCGATCATCCGGGTGGACAAGACAGCCAACCCCACCTCCGTCGTGGCCCCGGGCGCCAACGTGGTCTTCGACGTGGTGGTGACCAACACCACGAACGTGGCTCTCACCATCCGCAGCCTGGTCGACAACGTCTACGGTGACCTCACCCAGCGGGCCGGCTCCACCTGCGCCAGCGCCATCGGCACGGTGCTCCAGCCCGCACCCGGGCCGGGCAACACCTACAGCTGCCGCTTCACCGCCGCGGTGCAGGGCGCGGCGGGCACGAGCCACACCAACATCGTCACCGTCACCGCCACCGACAGCACCGGCCGCACCGTCACCGACGACGACGACGCGGTGGTCACCATCACCGCGGTGCCGCCCACGATCACCAGCACCAAGACGGCGACGCCGGTGAGCCGGCCGGAGCCGGGCGGCACGTTCACCTTCACCTTCTCGGTGACGAACACCGGGCCCAACCCGGTCACGATCACGTCGCTGGTCGACAACATCTACGGCGACCTCAACGGCCGGGGCACCTGCGCCGTCGGCGCCGTCCTGGCCACCAACGCCACCTACACCTGCAGCTTCACCGGGAACTTCACCGGCAACGCCGGCGCCTCCCAGACCGACGTCATCACCGTGACGGCCCGTGACAACCTCGGCCAGACGGTGACGTCGCAGTCCCAGGCCACGGTGACCATCACCGACGTGCCCCCCACCATCACGGTCACCAAAACGCCAAACCCGATCAGCCGGCCGGCGCCGGGCGGCACCTTCCGGTTCACCGTGGTCGTCACCAACACCAGCGCCGAACCCGTGACCATCACCAGGCTGGTCGACGACATCTACGGAGACTTCAACGGCCGGGGCAGCTGTGCGGTCGGCATCGTCCTCGCCCCTGGCGCCAGCTACAGCTGCGCCTTCGACGGCGAGTTCCGGGGCCAGGCCGGCGCATCGCAGACCGACACGGTGACGGTCACCGCCGTCGACAACGACAACACGCCGGTGACGGCGACCGCCAAGGCGACGGTGACCCTGACCCCGGTCGGCATTCCGCCGGTGGTCACGCCGCCGCCTCCCGTGCCCCAGCCCCCGATCGTGATCCAGACGCCGCCGCAGATCCTGGTGCGCACCGGCTCCGAGCTCAGCGACCCCGCTCGCCTCGCCGGCATCCTGCTGATCCTCGGGATCACCCTCGTGGCGGCAACCCGTAACTTCGGCGGCGGCCCCAGCCTGGCCCTCCTGCCTGTCGGCCCCGGCCGCGGTCCTCGTGGGCCCTGGTCCGGCGGTGGCGGACCTGGCGGCGGCGGTCATCGCTTCGACGGCGGCCTCGGCGTGCGGCTTCCGCGAGGCCCAGCCGGGGGCTCGAGTGGCGGCGCAGCCCGGCCGCTCCTGCCGCCGCCGGCGCCGGCGCCCGACCTCGACTGGGACGGCTGGGTGACCGGCCGCCGGCCCCTGGCCCCGCCGCCGCCGGCGCCTGAACCGGCGGCCGTCGTGGAGCCCGAGCCGGTGGCGGCCGAGGTCGCCCCCGAGGTCGTGGAGGCCACCGTCGTCACCTTCGGGGGGCGCGGCGGTCTCGACGCCGCCGCCCTCGACGCCGCCGCCGCCCTCACGCCGGCCCCCCGGCCGAGCGGGCCACCGGCGTCGCGGCGGTCCCGCCGGCACTGAGCAGCGACGAGTCGCCCGACGCCGGCCTCGGCCGGCGCTTCGGGATCGCGGGTGAGCGCACCGACGTCCGGCCCCTCGGACGCGGCCACATCCACCACACGTTCCTCGCCACCTACGGCGGGGTCCGGGTGGTCCACCAGCGGCTGAACGCCTCGGTCTTTCCCGACATCGACACCCTCATGGCCAACGTCGTCCGGGTCACCACCCACCTGGGGGCTCGGGCGCCGGGGCCCCGCCACGCCGTGCGCCTCCGCCCGGCCACCGACGGCCGGCCCTACGTCCTCGACGCCAGCGGCGCGCGCTGGCGTACGCTCGACTTCATCGAGGGAGCCCGGACCGTCGCCCGCTTCGACGGTCCCGCCCGGGCCACCGAGGCCGCCACCACCGCCGCCCGGCTGGTCGCCGACCTGGCCGACCTCGCCCCGCTGTTACCCGAGGTCATCCCCCGCTTCCACGACGTCGTGGGCCGTCTCGACGCCCTGGCCGGGGCGGCGGAGGCCGACGCCGCAGGCCGGGCCGGTGAGTGCCGGGCCGAGGTCGACGCCGTGCTGGCCCGGGCCGGCGTGGCCGCCGAGGTGGCGGCGGCCCGGGCCGACGGCCGCCTCCCCGAGCGCACCGTCCACAACGACGCCAAGGCCGAGAACCTGCTCTTCGACGAGGTGACCGGCGCCGGCCTGTGCCTGGTCGACCTGGACACCGTCGGCCCCGGCACCGTCCTGTTCGACGCCGGCGACCTGGTCCGCTCGGGCGCCGCCCGCCTCCCGGAGGACGGGGCTGTGGCCGGCGCCGGCCCCGTCGTCGACCACGACGTGGTGGCGGCCATCCTCGACGGCTACGCCCGGGCCGGCGCCGGCTTCCTCACCGCCACGGAGGTCGAGTTGCTGCCCCTCGCCGGCCCCCTGATGGCCCTGGAGGCCGCGGCCCGCTTCCTCACCGACCACCTCCAGGGCGACGTCTACTTCAAGATCGACGGGCCCGGCCACAACCTGCGCCGGGCCCGCAACCAGCTGCGCCTGTACGACGCGCTGTGAGAGTCGACGCCGGCCGCTGCGCCCGCATCTACGAGCTGGTCGACGGCCGCCCCCGCACCGTGGCCGTGGAGGTCGACGGCCGGCGCATCGCCCTCGACGGCCCCGAGCTCACCCTCACCGTCGGCCGCCGGCGCCGGCCCGACACCGAGCTCGAGCCGTCCGGCATCGAGCATGCCGGTAACCGCCTGTCGTGGGCCCTCACCGGCGCAGACCTGGCCGTGCGCGTGGTGGTGGAGGCCGACCCCGCCGTCGGCGTGGTCCGCAAGTGGGCCGAGGTGAGCGGCCGGGGCCGGCTGGAGCACGTCGAGCTCGACCGCTGGGCCGACCTCGCGGTCGACGGCCCGACGACGACCGGCGAGCCGGTGCCCTACAACGCCGGCCCCGTTGGGCTCGGTCAGCCCCTGTTCGGCGACGGGTTCTTTGCCGGCGTCGAGCACCCCATGGCCGAGAACCTCGCCGCCCCTGCGACCTGCGGCCTCCCCGTCGCCGTCGACCTCGGCCCCGAGCCGTACCGCACGCCCGCCACCGTGCTCGGCGCCGGCGGGCTCGACGACTTCTGGGACTACCTCGACACCCGCCGCCCCGCCCCGCCCCGCCTCGTCACCCTGACCAACAACTGGTACCACCTGGGCGCGCCCCTCACCATGGACGAAGCGTCCGTGCGGGCCGAGCTCGGCGGCTTCGCCGGCGTCTCGCAGCGCCACGGCCTGGAGCTCGACTTCGTCGCGCTCGACGACGGCTGGGAGGGCGACTGGGACGCCAGCACCGGCCTGTGGGGGCGGATGGCGCCGTCCCGCTTCCCGGGGGGCCTGGCTGCGCTGCAACGCAACCCCGACGACCGCATCGGGCTGTGGCTGAGCGCCTTCGGCGGCTACGGCGCTCGCCGCGACGCCCGCCTGGCCTGGGCGGCCAAGCACGGCTACGAGATCGACCGCCAGGCCAACGTGCTGTGCGCGGCCGGCGCCCGCTACCGGGCCCACCTGGTCGACGTCCTGACCCGCTTCACCGAGGCCGGCGTGCGCTACTGGAAGCTCGATGGCCTGTCGTTCACCTGCGCCGAGACCGACCACGGCCACGTCACCGGCGCCGGCGCCCGCACCGCCCTGGCCGACCTGTTCGTCGACCTGGTCCGCACCATCCGCGCTGTGCGCCCTGACGCAGTGGTGGCCTTTACCATCGGCTCCCATCCCTCCCCGTGGTGGCTCTCGGCGGTGGACTTCATATGGCGGGGTGGCCTCGACGACACCGCCGCCGGCCAGCCGGGCTCCCGCCTCGACCGCTTCGACACCTACATCGACACCTGCCTGCAGGCCTACCGCCCGGCCGCCTTCCCCGTCTCCGCCCTGGCCACCTTCAGCATCGTGGAGTCCGAAGCTGCGTCCTACCGGGGCGCCGACGCCGGCCCCGACGGCTGGGCCCGGCACTGCTGGCTGGCCGCCGGCCGCGGCACTCTGCACCAGGACCTGTACGTGGCGCCCGACTCCCTCAGCGAGCCCGAGTGGGCGGCACTGGCCGAAGCCCTGGCCTGGCAACGGAGTAACCAGCACGTGCTGGCCCGCAGCCGCATGGTGCTCGGCGACCCGTCGGCCGGCGAGCTCTACGGCTTCGTCGCCCGCCGGGGCGGCGAGGCCATCGCCTGCCTCCGCAACCCATCGGACCGCCCCCAGTCGATCGCCCGGGCGTGGCCCGACCTCCTGGGGTTCAGGCCGGGCAGCCTCACCCTCCGCCACGGCCGGTTGGCCGACATCCTCGACCCCTTGGCAGTGCTGGTCGTCGAAGCCCGCCGCTAGCCGTTCTGGAGAGCCCAGAGCGTCAGAAACGTACCGATTCCATGCCGAGAACGCTCAGGCGACGGCGATGTCGGGCGTCTCGTGGGCCTCGCCCGGCGCCAGCGCCTCTGCCCGCCGGCGGATCCGCACCCGCGACACCGCGGCCAGGGCGGCGGCCAGGCTGAGGGCGCCACCGATGGCCATGCCCACCCGCGGCCCCCAGGCCTCGGAGATCCACCCCATCACCGGGCCGCCCAGCGGCGTGCTGCCGGCGAATAGCAGCCCGTAGAGCGCCATGACCCGGCCCCGCATGGCGGCGTCGGAGTTGAGCTGCAGGGTGGTGTTCGCCGTGGCCATGAAGAGCATCATGGCCATGCCCACCCCGACCAGGAGGACGGCGGCCACCCAGGCGGTGGGGGCGACGGCGGTGAGCAGGGTGAGCCCGCCGAAGGCCACGCCGGAGCCGACCAGCATGGAGCTGGTGGGCTTGGCCCGGCTGGCTGAGACGAGGGCGCCGGCCAGCGACCCGAACGACATGAGGGCGGTGAGGGCGCTGTACAGGCCGGCGCCGCCCCCGAAGGTGAACTTGGCCAGCAGGGGGAGCACGACGATGAAGTTGAAGCCGAACATCCCGAGCACGCCCACGAGCAGCAGCGTGGACCGCAGCGTGGGGTTGTGCCAGGCGTACAGGAAGCCGGCCCGCACCTCACCCTTCTGGCGGCGCGCCGGCTCCCGGCGGAACAGGTCCTCGGTGCGCATCATCATCAGGGCGGCGATCACGGGGAGGAATGACAGGGCGTTGGCGAGGAACGCCGGCGCCAAGCCCAGGGTGGCGATGGTGACGCCAGCGGCGGTGGGACCGAGGATGCGCCCGGTGTTGAACATGGCGCTGTTGAGGCCGACGGCGTTCGGGACCTCGTCGGGCCCCACCATCTCGATCACGAAGGCCTGCCGGGTCGGCATGTCGACCATGAACACGATGCCCAGGGCGAACGCCAGCACGTAGACCATCCACAGCTCCACCGTGTCGGTGGCCACCAGGCCGTAGAGGATGAGGGCGAGGAGGCCGCCGGCTATCTGCATGGCGATCAGCAGCTTGCGCTTGTCGGAGCGGTCGGCCAGCAGGCCGCCCCACATCCCGAACAGCAGCATGGGGAGGAACTGGAGGGCGACGGTGACCCCGAGGGCCACGCCGCTGTCGGTGATCTTCAGGACCAGCCAGCTCTGGGCCACGGTCTGCATCCACGTGCCGGTGACCGAGATGAGCTGGCCGATGAAGAAGAGCCGATAGTTGCGGATGTGGAGGGAGCGGAAGGTGCGGGCGCGGACGGCCCGCAGGTCAGCGGACCGGATCACCGGTCCACCGCCCTTCGGCGGTGCCCCGGTGAGTGCCAGCCGGAGCGGCCTCCCGGGCCGCTCATCGGTCTTCCAGGATCCTCTCCAGGACCTCGGCGGCCTGCTCGAGCACGATGCGGTCCTGCTCCGACAGGGTGCGGAGGCGCTGGGCCAGGTAGGCGTCCTTCTGCTGGCGGCTGTCCTCGAGGAAGGTGAGGCCGGGGCCGGTGGCCTCCACCCGGGCCACCCGCCGGTCGCTTTGGTCGACGGTGCGGCTCACCAGTCCCTGCTCCTCGAGGCAGGCCACGATCTTGGTCATGGTCGGCGGCTTGACCCGCTCGACGCTTGACAGCTCGCCCAGGGTCAGAGGACCCAGGCGCTCGACGCTTGCCAGCGTGGCCAGCTGGGAAGGAGACAGCTCGCCGGGCAGCTGCGTCCGCAGGCGCCGGGCCAGCCGGGTGACGGCCAGGCGGAGCCGGGACGCCAGTTCGGTGTCCGATACGGAGGGCGGCGAGAGCGGGCTCATTGGTTTCCTAAACTAATTAGCTCGGTGAAGTATTTCAACCCGATAAAGATCTGCCCGTGGCGGCGCTGTCCGACGAGGAGATCCGGGCCGAACTGGCCGGCGTGCCCGGCTGGGAGGCCGGCGCCGGCGAGATCAGCCGCGAGTACGAGCTTGACTCCTTCGCCGGCGCCATCGCCTTCGTCGTCCGCCTCTCCTACGCGGCCGAGGCCGCCGACCACCACCCGGACCTCGACATCCGCTACAGCAAGGTTCGGGTCACCCTGAGCACCCATAGCGAGGGCGGGGTGACGGGCAAGGACCTCGACCTGGCCCGGGCCATCGAGGGTTTCGCCCCGCCGCAGTAGCGTCCTCGACCATGCCCCTCATCACCGGAATCGTCGGCCCCGTACCCGAGGGGCGCGACCCCGAGGAATACGACAAGCTGCGCCGGCGGGTGATGTGGACGATGCCTTCCGGACTGTTCGTCATCGGCAGCCGGGCCGGCGAGCGCCGCAACGCCATGACCGCCAACTGGGTCTCCCAGGTGAGCTCGGATCCCAAGCTGGTGGCCGTGGCGGTGGAGAAGGAGGCCTTCACCCACGAGCTCATCACCGAGGCTGGCGTCTTCAGCGTCAACATCGTGGACCGGGAGGACCGGGCGATCGTCCGCAAGTTCACCAAGCCGGTGGAGGTCGAAGGCAACATGCTCAACGGCTTCCCGTACCACGACGGCCCCACCGGCGCCCCCGTCCTCGACCAGGCGGTCGCCTGGCTCGACTGCCGGGTCCACCGCGCCGTGGACCTGGGCGCACACACCCTGTTCGTCGGCGAGGTGGTCGACGCCGGCTTCCAGAAGCCCGAGGACACCCCGGTCCTGCGGATGGAGGACACCCGGCTCAACTACGGGGGGTGAGGCTCGCCAGTTTCAACGTCCTGCACGGGCGGTCGCTGGCCGACGGGCAGGTGTCGACCGAGCGCCTGGTTGCGGCCTGCGCCTCGTTGGAAGCCGACGTGCTGGCCCTCCAGGAGATCGACCGCAACCAGGCCCGCTCGGGGGGCGTCGACCAGACCCGGGCGGTGGCCGAGGGCATGGGCGCCGCGGCTTGGCGGTTCGAGCCGGCGCTGATCGGCGAGCCGGGGGCCACCTGGCGGGCCGCCGAGCCTGAGGACGACCCCGCCTCGACGGAAACAGGCTCTGCTGGTTTGGCCGGGCAGCAGCCGGGCTATGGCGTCGGCCTGGTGTCGAAGCTGCCGGTCCGCGCCTGGCACGTCGTGCGGCTCCGGGCGGCCAAGGTGCGGGCGCCGGTGGCGGTCCCCGGGGGGCGGGGCCGCTTCATCCTCCTGCCCGACGAGCCCCGGGTGGCGCTGGCCGCCGAGGTCGTCACCGCCGGCGGGCCTCTCGTCGTGGCCACCACCCACCTGTCGTTCGTGCCCGGCTGGAACCTGGTGCAACTGCGCAAGGTCACCGGCGCCCTCGCCGCCCTCGAGCTCCCGTGCGTCCTCCTGGGCGACCTCAACTTCCCCGGATCCCTGCCCGGTCGGATCGCCGGCTGGCGGTCCCTGGCCCAGGTCCGCACCTTCCCCGGCGCCAAGCCCTCGATGCAGATCGACCACGCCCTCGGCCACGGGTCACTGCCGGCCGTCGCCGGCGCCAGCGCCCGTGAGCTGCCCCTTTCGGACCACCGCGCCCTGGTCCTCGAACTGGTGGCGTCCGTCTAACGTGGCTCGATGGCCCTGCAACCCCTCAGCAACGCCGGCTGGGGGTTCGAGACCAACTGCTTCGTGTGCGAGCCCTCGAACCCGCATGGCCTGCGGGTCCCGTACTTCCTCGACGACGAAGCCGCCATCGTGGTCGCCGAGTTCACCCTGGGCGTCGAGCACTCCGGCGCCCCCCACTACATCCATGGCGGGGTGCTGCTCGCCATCCTCGACGAGGCCATGGCGTGGGCGGCCATTGCCATCGGCGGGCGGTTCGCCGTCGTGCAGTCCACTGCCACCACCTTCGACCGCCCGGTGCGCATCGACGAACCCCACCACGTCGAGGCGTCGATCCACTCTCGCACCGACACCGCGGTGACGGCCCGGGCCGCGGTCACCGATGCCGGCGGCCGTCGCTGCGCCCGGGCCCGGGCCCGCCTGGTGGTGCTCTCCACCGCGGTGGCCGGCGCCGCCATCGGCCCGGTGACCGGGGCCGACATCCGCTACCTCCGCTCCGTCCCTCCCGAGGAGAACCAAGAATGAGCGCCCCCATGATCAGCATCGACGAACTGGCGGCGGCCCGTGCCGCCGGCCCGGTTGCGTTGGTGGACGTGCGCCAGCCCGAGGAGTACGAAGCGGCCCACGTCCCGGGGGCCAAGCTGATCCCGCTGGCCGACGTGGTGGCCCGCACCGGCGAGATCCCCAAGCAGGGCCCGGTCTACGTCATCTGCCACACCGGGCCCCGCAGCCAGCGGGCGGCGGACTACTACCGCAACCTCGGCATCGAGGCCTACAACGTCGACGGCGGCACCCAGGCGTGGGCCGAGGCCGGCCTGGAGGTTACTCAGGGGCCCCTGCCCGGCTGAGAAGTCCGTTTCGCCGCCGCGGGCACCTACGAGCGGTCCGTCGCCTGATCCTCGCCCTCGGTTAGAGCCAGCGCCGCCGGTTCGGCCAGGGTGACCGGCGGACCGGCGGGCGGTTCCAACCCAGGCCGACGAGCACGAACCCGGCCACCATCAGCACGAACGCCAGCCCCGCCGGCGTGGCGAGGTTCCTCCCGGTGCGAGAGAGCACCGGGGTGGCCCGCTGGGCGACGACGGCGGGCGCGGTGACCACAAGCGTGGTCTCTCCGAACAACGTTCCGCCTACCACGCTCACCCGGACGGTGTGCAAGCCGGGTGAGGTGCCCAGCGGCACTGTGACCACCATCCGAAAGCGCCCCGAGGCGTCGGCGACGGTCGTGCCGAGCCGCACCGGGTCGCTGAACAGGTCGGTGGCCAGCGGGCTGGCGGGCGGGAACCCGCCGCCGGTCAGGGTGAAGCTTTCCCCGGGGGCTGCCTGCTGGCGGTCGGAGGCAACCGTCGGCCCGCCGGCGATGGTTGTTGAGGTCGAGGTCGGGGTCGGAACGTTCGTCGACGCCGAGGTGGTGGACGTCGAGGTCGGCAAGGTCGACGTCGACGTCGAGGGGGTCGACGTCGAGGTGGTCGAGCTGGTGGTCGACGTCGAGGAGCTGGTCGTCGATGTCGGCGCCGCCGTCGACGACGTCGAGCTCGACGTCGATGTGGAGCTCGATGACGAGGTCGAGGTCGGCGCTGTCGTGGACGTCGTGGACGACGAGGACGTCGATGTGGTCGAGGTCGACGATGTCGACGAGGTCGACGACGTGGAACTGGTTGTCGAGGAGCTGGTGGTGCCCGTCGGCACGGTGCTCGACGTGCTCGTCGTGCTCGACGTGGTGGTGGAGGAGGTGCTCGACGAGGTGGTCGGCAACGACGAGGTCGTGGTCGGCAGTGTCGTGCTCGTGCTCGTGCTCGTGCTCGTGCTCGTCGTCGAGGTCGAGGTCGAGGTCGTCGAGGTCGTCGAGGTGGTGGATGTCGTCGAGGTGGTCGAGGTGGCCGACGTCCCGGTGATGACGACCTGGTTGCCCTCGCCGCACCCCACGGTGACCGGGAGGTTGTTGGCGTCGCCGGGGTACCGGACGGTCCAGCGGTAGGTGCCGGGAGCGGTGGGGACGAATTCGCTCGACGTGGCCACGC
Organism: uncultured Acidimicrobiia bacterium; assembly: GCA_963768975.1. Classification (GTDB taxonomy): domain Bacteria; phylum Actinomycetota; class Acidimicrobiia; order Acidimicrobiales; family AC-14; genus CADCTB01. Next base: position 209,054 of record CAVYKB010000019.1, read on the forward strand.
CGTTGGCGTCGACGACGTTGGTGGAGGAGAACACCTCGGTGGTGCAGGCGGCGTCGCTGAACAGCCGGAACGTCACGCTTCCTGTCGGGGGGAGCAGCCCGAGGAAGGTGAGCGTGTCCCGGACCGGGGTGCCGACCGGCCCGCCCGCCGACGGGGTGGCCACGACGGAAGGCGCCCGCCGCTCGATCACGATGGTGAAGGTCTGGCACGCCGGCCCGACCTGGCTGTTGCCGGCGCACACCGTCGTCGGCCCGAAGGTGCCGGCCTGGCTGGGGGTGCCCACCAGGATGCCCGACGGCGAGAAGTTGAGGCCGGGAGGGATGGCGCCGGCGGTCACGGCGTAGGTGGCGTTCTCGATGGTGCTGGCGAACTGGTGAGCGTAGGAAAGGCCCACGACCCCGCCGACCGGTGGGTTGCTGGTGATGGCCGGAGCGGCCTGGGCCCCGGCGGAGACCACGCCCAGCGCCCCCAGTCCGAGCAGCGCCGCCACCGCAAGCGCCCAGCGTCGACCGCCCAGCGTCACCCCGCTCCTTCCCGCTCGGCTTCAAGGGTAGCCCGCAAGGAGGGCGCCGGCCTGTTACACCAGGAAGCGGAAAGCCGGGGAGCCGGCCGACAGGCGCTCGATGTGGATGCCGCTGGCGTCCATCCGGGCCAGCAGGGGGCCCAGGTCTTCCTTGGCCGCCAACTCGATTCCCACCAGCGCCGGCCCGATCTCCCGGTTGTTCTTCTTGACGTACTCGAACAGGGTGATGTCGTCACCGGGGCCGAGGACGTTGTCGAGGAACCCGCGCAGGGCGCCGGGCTCCTGGGGGAACTCGACGAGGAAGTAGTGCTTCAGGCCCTCGTGGACCAAGGAGCGCTCGACGACCTCGCCGTAGCGGCTGACGTCGTTGTTGCCGCCGGAGAGGACGCAGACGACCGTCGCCCCGCTGGGTACCTCCAGCCCCCCGGCCAGGGCGGCGACGGCCAGGGCGCCGGCGGGCTCGGCGATGATCCCGTCACGCTGGTAGAGCTGGAGCATGGTGGTGCACACGCCGCCCTCGGGCACCGTCATCACCTCGTCGACCAGCTTCTGGATGAGCTCGAAGGTGTAGGCGCCGGCCCGGCGGACGGCGGCGCCGTCCACGAAGCTGTCGATGGAGTCCAGGGTGACCGGCCCGCCGGCGTCGAGCGCGGCGCGCATGCTGGCCGCTCCCGCCGGCTCCGCGCCCACCACCCGGGGCCGGGGCACGAGGCCGGCGACGGCGGCGGCCATGCCGGCCAACAGCCCACCGCCACCCACGGGGATGACGAGGAGGTCGGGTGGCCGGCCGAGCTGGTCGACGATCTCCAGGGCCACCGTGCCCTGGCCGGCGATCACCCGGGGCTCGTCGAACGGGGGGACCAGGACGGCGCCTTCCTTGGCCGCCAGCAGGCTGGCGAACTCATGGGCGTCGTCGTAGGTGTGGCCCTCGACGACGATGGTCGTCAGCGGCCCGCCCAGGGCGGCGATCTGCTCCCGCTTCTGGCGCGGCGTCGTGCGGGGGAGCACCACCCGGCAGGGGACTCCCATGCGCCGGCAGGTGTAGGCCACGCCCTGCCCGTGGTTGCCGGCGCTGGCACAGACCACCCCTCCGGCCCGCTCCTCCTCGCTGAGCGAGGCGATGAAGTTGTAGGCGCCCCGGAGCTTGTAGGACCGCACCGGCTGGAGGTCCTCCCGCTTCAGCCAGACCTCGGCCCCGTACTGCTCCGACAGCCGCTCGTTGCGCTCCAGCGGGGTCCGGGCCACGACGTCACGCAGCCGCTCGGCCGCAGCCCTGACGTCGTCCTCGGTCATGGGCACCATTCCTACTCGACGGGCGTCAGGACCACCGCCGCATTGCCGGGCAGCCGGCTGCGGAACACCTCACCCTCAACCAGACCATCGCTGTCGACCTCGACCCGCCACCTCTCCTCGAGGTGCACGTCGGCCGGCTCGGCCGTGAAGTTCACCACCACCGCCCGCCGGTCGTCGCCCTGCCGGCGCTCGTAGGCCAGCACGCCGGCCGGCGCCCCCAGCGCGGTCCACGACCCGGTGGCCAGGGCTGGGCTGGCCCGGCGGGCGGCGAGCAGCCGCCGGTAGAGATGCAGGATCGACGACTCCTGGTCCGCAAGGGCGGCGACGTTGCGCGTCTGCGGCTCGGGCGACCACGGCAGCCACGGCTCGTCGCCGGCCCAGCCGTGGCCCGGCGAGCGGTCCCAGGGCATGGGGGACCGGCACCCGTCCCGCCCGCCGGGGTCGACCACCCGCTCGGGCGGCACGGCGGCGTCCTCCAGGCCCAGCTCCTCGCCGTAGTAGGCGAACGGCGCGCCGCGGAGGGTGAGAAGGAGGACCGCAGCGGCCCGGGCCCGGCGCTCGGAGCCGCCGTAGCGGGTGCGGTGGCGGGGGTTGTCGTGGTTCGACAGGGTCCACGTGGGCCAGGCGCCCCGGGCGCCGAACTCCGCCTCGACCTCCTCGATGCACGCCCGCCAGGCGCCGGCGTCCCAGGGCGCGTAGAGGGAGGTGAAGTCGAAGGCCAGGTGCAGCTCGTCGCCGGCGCCGACGTAGCCGGCCACCGTGCGGGTCGACAGGAGGTACACCTCGCCCACCAGGACCCGGTCGGGCTGGTAGGCGTCGGCCAGCCGGCGCAGGCCCCGCAACACCTCGTGGGTGTCGGCGCAGTCGTTGACCGCGGCGTGGGGGAGGACCTGTCCCGGCGGGTCGTCGGGCCACGAAGTGTCCTTGGTCAGGCCCTGGACCACGTCGATGCGGAAGCCGTCGACCCCCCGGTCCAGCCAGAAGCGCAGCGTCTCGTGCATGGCCTCGGCCAGCTCAGGGTTCCGCCAGTTGACGTCGGGTTGGGTGGGAAGGAACAGGTGGAGGTACCACTGGCCGGTGGCGTCGTCCCAGGTCCAGGTGTCGCCGCCGAACGCCGCCTTCCAGTTGTTCGGCTTCACCCCGGGGTCCCCGTCGACCCACAGGTACCAGTCGCGCTTCGCGCTGTCCCGGCTCGACCTTGCCTCTCTGAACCACGGGTGCTGGTCCGAGGTGTGGTTGGGGACCCAGTCGACGATCACCCGGATCCCCCGCCCGTGGGCCTCGGCGACCACCCGGTCGAAGTCCTCGAGCGTGCCGAACAGGGGATCGACGTCGCAGTAGTCGCTGACGTCGTAGCCGAAGTCGGTCATGGGCGACCGGTAGAACGGGCAGATCCAGATGGCGTCGACCCCGAGCCACTGCAGGTGGTCGAGGCGGCCCCGCAGGCCCTCGAGGTCGCCGACCCCGTCACCGTCGGAGTCCGCGAAGGACCGGGGGTACACCTGGTAGAAGACGGCGGACTTCCACCACGGGTCGGCCATGGCCGGCGATGGTAGGCGCGGCCGGCGCCGGCCCTCAGGAGATGACGAAGACCTCGTGCAGCCCGGTGATCTCCAGCACCTTGCGGGTGCTGGGCGACGGCGAGCGCAGGGCCATCTCTCCGCCTTGCTGGCGGACCCGCTTCAGGCAGGTGATGAGGACCGAGAGCCCGGTGGAGTCGATGAAGCCCAGTTGGCTGAGGTCGACGACGATCTCCGAGCCCCCGCCGTCGGTCAGGCGCAGCAGCTCCTCCCGGAGCTGGGGCGCGGTCGACATGTCGAGCTCGCCGAGCAGGTGGATCTCGTACTTCCGGTCTGCTCCGGAGACTGAGACCTGGAGCTCGCCGGGATTGACCGCCACCGGCCGATCACCGCGCTCGGCTGCGCCCGAGCTGAACATTGGCACCCCGCTCCCCACATTGACGAATCAAGCGGGCTGGCTGCTCAACCTATGGTCAAATACTCCCACAAACTCTGAAATCCGACAACGAATCTTCAGGAGCCGGCGGGCTCGGACGGGGGACGGAGGTCCACCCGCAGGACGAGGACACCGTCCTCCAGGGTGCCGCTGGCGTCGCCCAGCATGGCGAAGTCCTGGTAGTCGAGCTGCATCCGCTCGACGAACCGCCGGCGGTCGGCACCCTCCAACGGGGGAACCCCCCGGCTGCGCACCGCCTTGGCCCGCTCCTTGAAACGGGTGACCATGGCGTCGACGTCGAACTCTGCTTCAGCCATCCCCGCAACGCTAGTCAGTGCGGCACCTGTAGAGTGGCGTCGCACGGTCGGCAGGACGAGTTCGGGAGCACCCAGCGTGAAGAAGGGACGGCACCGGCGCTTCGAGGAGGCACGCGCCCTCAAGCGCAGCACAGAGCCCAGGGTCGAGCCCTGCCCGGAGTGCGGCGCCGTCCCCGGCGATGAGCACGCATCCTGGTGCCTCTACGAGGAGGCCGAGGACGACGGCGACGACGGCGAGGAGGAAGCGCCGCTCCCCTAGGTGCCTCGAACACCTATTGGCCGGCGCCGCGGCGTAACCCAGAATGGCCCCCGACAAGGGAGATGCCGTGGCCGACCGCCTACGACTGAGTCTGTACTGCCCGAGCTGACTTCCGGGCTACCACCTGCCGTTCCTGGCGGCAGCGGCGAACGGTCTGTTCGCCTCCTTCGATCTGGACGTCGACATCCTCGAGCCCGCGGGCGGCCCTGAGAACATCAGGCGGGTGGCCGCCGGCGGGGCCGACTTCACCCTGACCAGCGTGACCCACTACCTCACGGCGCGGGCCCAATCCGGGGATCTCTCCGCCCGCTTCGTCTCCGTCGTCGTCCGGCGCAGCCCGATGTCGGGCTTCGTCACCGCCGGTTCCCCCCTCACCACGCCGGCGGACCTTGCCGGGCGCCGGCTGGGCGCCCCGGAGCAGAGCCGGCTGGTGAAGGAGTTCCGAGCGGGGATGGACATGCTCGGCCTGGCCCCGCCCGTGCTCGTGCCCCACGACTACAGCCTGGCGCCGGCGGCCATGGCCCGGGGCGAGGTCGACATGGTCTGCGACTTCGTCGACCTCCTGCCCCGCATCCGCCGTCAGGCCGGCGTGGCGGTGCGGGCCATCCCCCTCGGCCTCGACGTCTACTCCAGCGGGCTGGTGGCCGCCGACCGCATCCCCGACGACGTCGTCGCCCGTCTCCAGACGGCCGTCGCCGCCGCCCTCGAGGCCCAGCGGGCCAATCCGAAGTCCGGCCTCGACGAGCTTGACCGCCGCTACCCCGACGCCGACCCCTTGGAGGCCCTCGAAGGCTGGGAGCTGGCGGCTCCCAACATCTTCACGGGCCCGACTCCGGGATCCTCCGATCCCGAGACGTGGGTCCGCACCATCGCCCACATCGCCGGCGCCCACGGGCTGTCGGCGCCTGACCCCGACACAGTGTTCCGGCGGCAACTGGTCGACGTTTCCAACCCGTAACTCGCCAAAAGGAGCCGGCATTGCGCACGATCCGAAAGCTGACCGTCGTCCTGGTGATGGCGCTGGTGGCCGCGGCCTGCGGAGGTGACGACGACGACGGCGGCTCGGCCCAGACCGGCCAGACCACGCCGGCCGCCATCAACGAGAACGCAGAACTGAAGGTCGGCTTTGTCGACGACCAGTACGTGCTGGAGGGGCCCGACGCCAGCCTGGGTGCCTACCCCCTCAACACCAACGTCCTGGAGACCCTTACCTACCTCGATGCCAACTACAAGGTGCAGCCCCGCCTGGCCGAGCGCTGGGAGTTCCGGCCGCCGAACACGTGGCGGTTCTTCCTGCGCCGGGGGGTGACCTTCCACGACGGCCAGGCATGGAACGCCCAGGCGGCCAAGGCCGGCATCTTCGACCGGGTGGCCCAGCGGCGGGGCGGCGGCACCATCAGGGCCGGCGCCAACTCCGTGGCCATCATCGACGACTTCACCCTGGACTTCACGCCTCTCACCCCAAATGTCCGGGTGCCCGAGCAGATCGTCCATCCCAACAACGCCGCCATCGCCCCGGGGAGTGACCCGGGCAAGAAGCCGGTCGGCACCGGGCCGTTCAAGTTCGTCGAGTACCTGCCCAAGGAGCGCATCGTCGTCGAGCGCAACGCCACCTATTGGGGCGAGAAGGCCAAGGTGGCCCGCATCAACTTCCGCTTCTACCCGGACTCCAACGCCCGCCTGCTCGCCCTGCAGGCCGGCGACATCGACCTCGCCTACCAGATCCCCCGCGACGACGTGAAGGGCCTGAAGGACCGAGGGTTCACCATCCAGAACAGCCCGGTCGGCGCCTACCGCGGCATGTTCGTCAACCAGTTCGGCGATGCTCCGTTCGACATCCTGAAGGACGTCAACGTCCGCAAGGCGGTCAGCATGGCCATCGACCGCAAGGCTCTGGTCGACGGGGTGCTCTCGGGGCTGGCCACTGGCGACCAGACGTTCATCCCGCCGAGCGTGCTGGGATCGGCGGCCTCGGAGATCAAGGGCCACCCCTACGACCTGGCCGGGGCCCGAACGACCCTCGACAACGCCGGCTGGCGCGTCGGCTCCGACGGTATCCGGGAGAAGGCCGGTCGCAAGCTGAAGCTGGTGCTCGTCTCCGGCTTCCCGTCGGCCGAGGCCTTGCGGCCCACGCCGACCTTCGTGCAGTCGGAGCTGAAGAAGGTGGGTATCGACGTCGAGATCCAGGAGCGCCCCGACGCAGCGTCGTTCCAGGCCCTCATGACCGAGAAGAAGGGCGATCTGTTCATCGAGGAGGGCAACCAGAACGACGCCAACGTCGGCTTCCTCCCCGTCCTGCTGCTCTACACCGGGCCGGGATCGGCGCCGGGGCCCTACGCCGGCATCTCGGCGCCGGGAACCACGTTCAACCAGCTGATCGAGCCGAGCATCTCCGAGCCCGACCTGGCCAAGGCCCAGCTCAGCGTGGCCCGGGCCCTCAACGAGCTCATCACCAACCAGGTCACCCTCATCCCCCTGGCCGGCATCTATCGGATCTACGGGATGAAAGCCTCCGTCCAGGGCTTCACTGCTCACCCGTCGTTCCTCAACGTCAGCTGGCTGGGCGTGGGCGTGACCGGCAGGTAGTCGGCGGCAGGTGTCGTACGTCCTCCGCCGATGCCTGCTGGTCATCCCCACCCTGCTCGGCATCTCCTTCCTGGCCTTCGCCATGGCCAACCTCGCGCCCGGGGATCCGGCGGTGGAGTTCCTCCGCCGGATTTCCGACCGCCAGCCGACTCCCGAGGAGGTCCGCCAGGTCCGTGAGGAGCTCCGCCTCGACCGGTCCATCGCCGAGCAGTACGTGGCCTGGACGGGCAGAGCAGTGCAGGGCGATCTCGGCATCTCCTACTCGACCCGCCGGCCCGTCACTACCGAGCTTGGCCACCGCATCCCGTTCACCCTCCAGCTCACTGTCCTGGCCGCCGGCCTCGCCCTGCTGATCGCCCTCCCGCTCGGAATCATCAGCGCCCTCTACCGGAACCGGCTGCTCGACCAGCTGGCGCGGGTCACCTCGCTCGCCGGCGCGTCCATGCCCAGCTTCTGGCTGGGCCTCAGCCTGATCGTGCTGTTCGCCGTCCGGTGGTCGATGGTGCCAGTGGCGGGCCGCGGTGGTTTCGACAGCTACATCCTGCCGGTCGTCACCCTGGCTGTCGCACCCGCTGCAGTCCTGTCGCGCTTCACCCGCTCGACCATGCTCGAGATCCTCGACGACGACTACATGCGCACGGCCCACGCGAAGGGCCTGACCGCGTGGCGGGCCGTCATTACCCACGGGCTGCGCAACGCCCTGGTCCCGCTCCTCACCGCCTTCAGCATCAGCCTGGGCCACCTGCTTTCCGGCGCGGTGATCGTGGAGACGATCTTCGTGTGGCCCGGCGTGGGCAAGCTCGGCCTCGACGCCATCCAGCAGCGCGACTACCCGATGCTGCAGGGCTTCGTCCTCTACGCCGGCGCCGCCTTCGCCGCCATCAACCTGCTCGTCGACCTGGCCTACGGCGCCATCGACCCCCGCATCGCCGCCGCCGGCCGGGGCACAGGAGGGGCGGCGTGACCGCGGCCGACATTGTCTCCGCCGAGACCGCGATCGTCATCCCGACGGCGGGCGACCCCACCCATCCCCGAGGCCGGATCGTTCGCGGCCTCCTGCACGACCGCACGGCGGTCATCGGGTTCCTCCTGGTGAGCATCCTGACCCTCGCCGCCGTGCTCGCTCCGCTGCTCAGCCCCCACGACCCCGATGCGGTCGACGTGGCCCGGAAGTTCCTCTCCCCCTCGCGCCAGTTCCCGCTCGGCACCGACCACCTGGGGCGCGACGTCTTGTCCCGCCTGCTCTTCGGCGCCCGGCTCTCCATCGGCTCCACGTGCGTGGCCGTCGTCTTCATCAGCATCGTGGGCATCAGCGTCGGGATGCTGATCGGCTGGTTCGGCGGTGTCCTCGACACCGTCTTCGGGCGCTTCCTCGACATGTTCCTCGCCCTGCCGACGTTCCTGCTGGCGCTGGCCGTCACCGCCCTGCTCGGTCCCGGGCTGCGGAACGTGATGGTCGCCATCGTGCTGGCTTGGTGGCCCATCTACGCTCGGATCGTCCGCAGCGCGGTGTTGTCGGAGCGGTCCAAGCCGTACGTGGAGTCGGCTCGCTCCGTCGGCAGCTCGTCCTTCCGCATCATCCGCCGCCACCTCTTGCCCAACATCCTGGGGCCGGTCATCGTGTTGACCACGCTCGACCTCGGCATCGTGATGCTGGCCATTTCCGGCCTCTCCTTCCTCGGCCTGGGCGTGTCGCCGCCGGCCTCGGAGTGGGGCGCCATGCTCTCCGAGGGTCGCACCTACCTCAGCGTGGCGCCCAACATGATGTTCTTCCCGGGCGCGGCCATCTTCTTGATGGTGCTCGGTTTCAACCTCCTGGGCGACGGCCTACGCGACGTCCTCGACCCCCGCACCCGCCAGCGCCGCAGTTGAACCGCCGGCCGCTCAGGGACGCAGCACCCGCACCGCCCACCGCTCGATCACGTCGAGGGCCTCGGGCGCCATGGGCCAGCGCAGGCCCTCAAGGCTGACCCGGTTCCACACCCGCAGGGCCGGGTCGGCGGGCACCGGGTTGAAGTAGTGGTCCAGGCCGGGCAGGATCGCAAGTTCGACCTCGTCGTTGCCGGCGCTGTGGAGCACCCGGTAGGCGTTGAGGGCGTCGGCCACCGGCACGTTGAGGTCTTCGCCGCCGTGGAGGACCAGCGCCGGGCAGTGCACGTGGCGGAACTCCGACGCGTAGTCCGTCTCCAGGTCCTGGCGGGTCCGGGCCGTGCGCATGGTGACCGTCAGGTCCCGGCCCACCAGCGTCACCGACTGCTCGCCGCCCTGTGCCGCTTCGATGTAGCGCTCCATCTGCTCGCCTCGCACCAGCTGGGTGGGCAGGTTGGCCTCCAGCCATGACCGTTGCTCCGCGGTGAAATGGTCCCAGTGACGGGCGGGCCGCCCGAGGTTCCACCGCAGCATCTGCTCGATCGGCGACGCCAGGGCGCCGAGCAGGATGGCGCCGGCCACGTCGTGGTCGTCGCGGCACACGTGGCAGGCGGTCAGGGCGCCGGCGCTGTGGCCGGCCACCGCCACGCGGGCCGGGTTGACCTCCGGCCGGGCGCGCATCCAGGCCACGGCGGCGAGGGCGTCCTCCAGGTCGGAGTCGTAGTCGGTCTCCTCGGCCCGTCCGCCGGAACCCCCGAAGCCCCGCCGGTCCCAGCGCAGGGAGGCCACGCCGGCGCCGGCCAGCCGGTGGGCGATCCGCCGCAGGGTGCCCGGCGCCGGCAGGCCGGGGCTGCCCGGGGGCCAGCCCGGCTCGAGGTCCCCGTCGCGGGTGTCGGCCCCCGACCCTCCGAGCAGGGCCACAGCCGGCACGCCTGACGCGTCCTCGGGAAGGGCGAGCACGCCGGCCAGGTCGAACGCAGAGGGGACGGTGACCTGGTGCTCGCGCATGGGCCGCAGGTTAGGGGCCGGCCGCCATCCGCACCGTGGGGTGGGGGAGTGGCACGCTCCCGCCCGACCGCTCGTCGAGGTAGGCGGCCAGGCGGTCGTACACCTCGTCGCCCACCAGCCCGATCAGCTCGTCGGCCATGGCCCGGTAGACCGGCGCGGCGCCGGCGAAGGCCTCCAGCGCCTCGGTGCACCACCAGTGGAACTCATCGCCGCCCTCGCCCCAGTCCGAGCGCTTCCACTCGACAATGGTCGAGGTGATGTGCCCGCCCCCGTCGTCGCGCTCCTCCCGGCGCAGCGGCAGCTGCCAGCACACGTCGGGCTTGAGGTCCATGGGCCGCTCGCCCCGGTCGAGCGCCGCCCGGTGCAGGGCGCAGCCCGGCCCGCCGGCGAAGCCCGGCCGGTTCAGGAAGACGCAGGCGTCCTCCACCATTGGCGTCACCCGCTCGCCCTCGGCATTGGTCGTGACCACGCCCTTCGCCCGGCCCTCCTTGCGGAACTGCCACTGCTTGGCGGTCAGCGTCCTGGCCGCGGCCTCGACCCGGGCCTCGTCGCCGGCGTCGGTGAAGTGGGCCCCGTACGAGCAACATCCCTGCACGAGGTCCGACGCCGGCCCGGTGAGCACACCCTGGCAGCCCTGACCGAAGATGCACGTCCACCGGCTCAGCAGGAACGTCACGTCGAACACCCACGTCCGCTCCTCGGTGGGGTCCTCGAAGGAGATCCACTCCCTGGCGGTTTCCCCGGCATCGGGCACCCGGGTCCCTTGGACCACGCCCGTTGCTGCCGGCGGGGGCCCCTGCCCCGCCGGCGGGCGACCATCCCGCGCCCTAGCCAAGCCGGCCCAACTCCCCGAACAGCTCGCCGGCGGCAAGGATCCCCTTCCAGAACTGGTCCATCACCATGCGCTCGTTGGGAGCGTGGAACCGGTCGTCGGGGAGGGCGACGCCCAGGTAGAGCACCGGCGCGCCCAGGATCCGCCCCAGCGCCTCCTCCGGCCCGCTACCCCCGATGCGCGTGAACAGCGGTGCCTTGCCCCACACCCGCTCGACCGCGGTGCACAGGGCGGCCATGGCCGGGTGGTCGACGGGCGTCAGCGCCGGCGCCACCCCGCCGGCCCGGGTCACCTCCACCTCGACACCCTCGCCGGCCTGCTCCCGCACCCACGCCTCGAACGCCGCCGCCACGGCATCGGGGTGCTGGTCCGGCACGAGGCGGAAGGTGGCGATGAAGCGGCCTGATGCCGGCACGATCGTCTTCACGCCGGCGCCTGCGTAACCGACCGAAATGCCGGTCACGTCGCACGTCGGTCGGGTCCAGATGCGCTCCAGGAGCGACCGTCCCGCCTCGCCCTCCAGCCGCCCGACGCCGGCCATGGTCTGCCACGCCGCCTCGTCGACGGGGATTTCCCGCATCGACGCCTCCTCGGCCTCGGTCAACGGCCGGACGTCGTCGTAGAAGCCGGGCAGCGTCACCCGGCGCCGGTCGTCGTGGAGGGCGGCGACCATCCGGGCGATCAGGTGGGCCGGGTTGGGTACCGCACCACCGAACAGCCCGGAGTGCAGGTCCGCCGGCGCCGTCCGCACCGTGACCCCGAACGCCACCAGCCCACGCATGCCCACGCACACCGAGGGCACGTCGGGCGCCCACATGTCGGTGTCGGAGACCACCACAACGTCGCAGGCCAGCCGTTCGCGCTCGGCCTCCAGCAGCGGTTCGAAGTTCGGGCTGCCGACCTCCTCCTCGCCCTCGACCAGGAACTTCACGTTGACTGACAGGCCGGCGCCGGCCAGCAACCCGCGCACGGCCTCGACCTGGAACATGGTCTGGCCCTTGTCGTCGATCGCGCCCCGGCCCCGGAGCTCGCCGGCGGCCAGTTCGGGCTCGAACGGCGGTGTGGCCCACTCCTCCAGCGGGTCGACGGGCTGCACGTCGTGGTGGCCGTAGACCAGGACGGTCGGGGCGTCGGGGCCGGCGTGGAGGTGGTCGGCGTAGACCGACGGGAGGCCGGCGGTCTCCAGCACGGTGGCGTTCTCCAGGCCGGCGCCCGTCAGCAGGGCAGCGGTGAACTCGGCCGAGCGGCGGACGTCGCCGGCCCGGTCCGGATGGGCGGAGATCGACGGGATGCGCAGCCAGTCGCACAGCGTGGCGACGATCCGGTCGCGCTCGCCCTCGACCCAGTCGCCCAGCAGCAGGTTCACCGGGCGTAGGGTACCGGCGTGGCAGGCGACGTCGACCACGTGCGCGAGCGCCTGGAGGTGATCGCCGAGGAGCTGGCCGACCTGGCCCTCGACCGCCTCCGGGCCGCGGTCGACGGAGACGCCGGCGCCGCCGGCGAGGAACGGCGCATCACCCGGGCCCGCCGGGCGGTGGAGAAGGCGGCGAACCTGCTCGCCGCCGACGGCTAAACGCTCAAAGCGCCGATCTTCTTCTGCGCCACCGACGCCTCGCGGCCCACGCCGGCGACGATGCCCCGGCGCCAGTCCGGCGTGAGCGGGCCGCGCTGGCCGCTTTAGGCCGCCTCCACTCGGCCCGCCTCCGAGCTCGCGGCCCGCGCCGGCGACTCGGCGTGGTCCGGTGCTGCGACCAGGATCAGCTGGCCTGCCGGCCACCTCGGGCACGCGATGGCAGGCGCGCCGTGCCCGCCTCGCCACTCCGCCCGCGCCGCGGCTGAGCGCCGCACCAGCCCTGGACGGACGTGGGTGCGCCCCGCCCCTCGCACGACCAGCCGGTCCGATACCTCTGCATGCATGCGCATCTACCTCCGATGTCGACCCTAAGTCGGTCCCTCGGCTTGTCAACCGGGAAAGTTGAGCGCCGTGTGCGTTTCTGGTCGTGAGTCCGGGCCACGCTGGTCGTGAGCGCCGTGTGCGTTTCTGGTCGTGATCCGGGCCGCGCTGGCCGTTTTCACGACCAGAAACGCACACGGCGGGCTGGATCGAGAAGGAGGAGCCTGGAACTTGCCAGGGCTCCACGACCGTCCAACCGACAGGTCGAGGGCCTTGGCGGCCCTGCCAAGCGGTACGACTCCCAGGCCAGCCAGCTCGGCTCGGCGCATCCCCGTGTCGAGGAGGAGGCGGATGACGGCGGTGTCCCGTCGGTCCTCGAAGGACGGCGAGGCACAGGTAGCCAGAAGCTTCTGCAGCTCCTGGTCGCCAATGACGGCGACGGGACGGGACTGGACCTTCGGAAGGGGCCTGCCCAGCAGTGGGTTGTCCTCCCTCTCGCCCTCCTGGACCAGCCAGGTGAAGAACTGGCGCAGGACGACGTGGTGAATCTGGGTGGTCGCTGCGGCATGGCCCAGCCTCAGCTCCCGCATGTAGGCGGCCGTCTCCGCAGCAGTGACGGTGCAGGGATCATGGACCGCACACAGGCGGGCCAGGATCGGCAGGTACGTGGAGACGGTGCGGGCAGCCCGCCCGCTGTCCTCCAGGTGAAGGCGGTACCCGTGAATAATCCAGGTCGGTTCCGTGCGCCTTCGTGTCAGTGGTCATGCAGTGGCTCCTAGGGGTAAAAGCCCTGGTCAGAGGCCCTATCCGCTTCGTTGGTCTTCCTCGGCGGTAGGCTGAACTCCCGTGGCGAAACACATCTTCGTGACGGGCGGGGTAGCGAGTTCGATCGGCAAGGGCCTGACGGCCGCGTCCCTGGGCCGGCTCCTGAAGACCAGGGGCCTGCGGGTGACGCTGCAGAAGCTCGACCCCTACATCAACGTCGACCCGGGGACCATGAACCCCTCCCAGCACGGGGAGGTGTTCGTCACCGAGGACGGGGGCGAGACCGACCTCGACCTGGGCCACTACGAGCGGTTCATCGACGAGAACCTCCACCGTGACTCCAGCGTCACCACCGGCTCGATCTACAGCTCGGTACTGGCCAAGGAACGCCGGGGCGACTACCTGGGCGACACGGTCCAGGTCATTCCCCACATCACCAACGAGATCAAGGAGCGCATCCGCCGCCTGGCCACTGACGACATCGATGTCGTCATCACCGAGGTGGGCGGCACGGTGGGCGACATCGAGATCCTCCCGTTCCTCGACGCCATTCGCCAGTTCCGCAACGACGTGGGCCGCAACAACGTCGCCTACGTCCACGTCACCCTGGTGCCGTATCTCGGCCCCTCCGGCGAGCAGAAGACCAAGCCCACCCAGCACTCGGTCACCGAGCTGCGGGCCCGGGGCATCCAGCCCGACACCATCGTCTGTCGCAGCGACCGGCCCATCTCCCTGGGCGTGAAGCGCAAGATCTCCCTCCTGTGCGACGTGCCCGAGAAGGCGGTCGTCAGCGCGATCGACGCCCGCAACCTCTACGAAATCCCGCTCGTCCTTCACGAGGAGGGCCTCGACACCTACCTGTGCGAGCTGCTCCAACTCGACGGCCAGGTCCCCGAGCTGGCCGGCTGGAAGCGGCTGGTCCAGCGGGTCGAGGCGTCCACCGCCCCCGTCCGCATCGGGCTGGTGGGCAAGTACTCCCTGCCCGACGCCTACCTCTCGGTGGTGGAGGCCCTCCGCCACGGCGGCTTCGCCAACGGGGCCCATGTGCAGATCGACTTCATCGACGCTGGCGAGGTTGAGGGCCTCCTGGTCGACAGCCGCCTGCGCGACCTCGACGGGATCGTCATTCCCGGCGGCTTTGGCCCTCGGGCCATCGAGGGCAAGATCGCCGCCGCCGGCTACGCCCGCGAGCACGACATCCCCTGCCTCGGCCTCTGCCTGGGCCTGCAGACCATGGTCATCGACTTCGCCCGCAACGTGTGCGGCATGGCCGGCGCCAACTCCTCGGAGTTCGACCCCGACTCGCCGTTCCCCGTCATCGACCTCATGGACGAGCAGCGCGAGGTCGTCGACTTCGGTGGCACCCAGCGCCTCGGGCTGTACCCGGCCCGCCTCCTCGCCGGCTCCCAGGTCGCGGCCGCATACGGCGAGCCCCTGGTCTACGAGCGCCATCGCCACCGCTACGAATTCAACCCCCGCTACCGCCGGCGCCTCGAAGAGTGCGGCCTGCGCCCGGTGGGCACGTCGCCCGACGATCGCCTCGTCGAGTTCGTTGAGCTCGACGGCCATCCGTTCTGGATTGGCACCCAGGCCCACCCCGAGTTCAAGAGCCGCCCCGACCGCCCCCATCCGCTTTTCCGGGCATTCGTGGCCGCCGCCCTGAGCCGGGCCGAGGGCCGGGCGCCCCACCTCCTCCAACTCGACGACGCTTCCACTGTCTAAGTTCCGCAAGCTCGACGAACGCATCGTCTGGCAGGGCACGCTCGTCTCCGCCGGCACCGGGACGTTCGTCGACCCCGACGGGAAAACCTTCGAGCGCGACGTCGTCCACCATCCCGGTGCGGTGGTCGTCGTGCCGGTGATCGACGGCGACGTGATCCTCGTCCGCCAGTACCGCGCCGCCATCGACGCCGAGCTGCTCGAGGTCCCCGCCGGCAAGCGCGACGTCCTCGACGAGCCGGTGGAGCTGACCGCCCACCGGGAGCTGGAGGAGGAGGTTGGTATGCGCGCCGGCTCCATGGTGAAGCTGGCCGAGTTCTATAACTCGCCCGGCTTCTGCGACGAGCACTCGTTCCTCTTCCTGGCCACCGACCTCACCCCGTGCGCCACCGACTTCCAGGGCCATGAGGAGCAGCACATGACGATCGAGCGCGTCCCCCTCGACTCCTTCCCCGGCCTCGTCGCATCTGGCGACCTGACCGACGGCAAGTCGATCATCGCCCTAGCCCTCGCCCGGGAGCACCTGGCCCGGTAGTCCCGGTTCTGTGTACTGGAACGGTGCGTTTTTGACGCTCTGCGGTACACGGAACGGTTGATGCGGAACTGTTACGTCGCCGAGAAGGCGCCGTGACCTGCGATGGGGATCATGATCGCATGACCCCACGAATCCGCGCCCGACTCGCCCTCGCCGCCGCCATCACCGCCGCGGTCGTCACCGCCGGCGTGGTGCCGGCGGGAGCCGGCCCGGAAGGCCGGCTCCGACGGGTGGCCGGCGCCGCCTCCAGCCCCACCTGCGGGATCACCTGGGGCAGCCTGGCCAAGACCGCGCCCCAGGGCACCCAGGCCACCGTCAGCGGCGCCCGCACCGGCCGCCACAGCTGCTACGACCGGCTGGTCATCGATCTCGCCGGCGGCGCCGCCGGCGGCTACGACGTCCGCTACGTCGACCCGCCCCTTCGGGCCGACGGCTCCGGCGACCCGCTGTTCGTCGCCGGCGGCGCCCTCCTCCAGGTCGTGGTCCGGGCGCCGGCGTACACCGCCGCCGGCGTCTCGACCGTGCCGTGGCCCAGCGTCGGCCACCCGATCACCCGCCCCGACCAGTTCGACGCCGGCGGCTACCGGACCCTCGAGGACCTGGTGTGGGCGGGCAGCTTCGAGGGCCAGTCGACCTTCGGGCTCGGCGTGCGGGCCCGGCTTCCCTTCCGGGTCTTCACCCTCGAGGGCCCCGGCGCCGGCTCCCGCGTCGTTGTCGACGTCGCCCACCGCTGGTAGGCCCACGCTCGGCCGTTCGCCGGCGGCTATTCAGCCGGCAGCCACCCGAAGGCCACGGCGGTGTTGCGCAGGATGTCCATGAGCTGCGGCTCGATGCCGAACCGCTCCTCTCCGATCCGCAGCGACCGGTCCAGGCTGCCGTCCGCATGGCGCTCGGTAGCCGCCCGCCAGTCGGCCAGCATCTCGATCACATCGACCAGCGTCATGCCGGCGATGCCGTCGTCGAAGTGCTCCGGGTGGTGGCGGTTGGCGCCGTAGTGGTGGACGAGCACGTCGCCGATATCGGCCAGCGACGACTTGTACTCCTCCGAGCCGTAGGTGCTGGACTGCAGCCTGGGCGTCACCCGGTCGAAGACCGCCTTCTCCGGCGGCTCCATCTTCGACAGGTCGTGGCGGGTCACCCGGCTCTGGAGGGCGACAATCACCTGGAGCAGCAGCTCGTCGACCCGCCGGGAGTGCCGCATCGTGTCCAGTGTCGAGTCGTACTCTCCCTGGTCCATGAAGGAGGGAGCGTAGCGGTCGCTCCCCGGCGTACGCTCCCGATCAGTGGACGACGCCGACCTCGTCCTGAAGCTGCGGGCCGGCGACGAGGAGGCCTTCCGGCTACTCGTCGGGCGCCACCACGCGTCACTGCTGCGCCTGGCCCAGACGATGGTACCTAGCCGGGCGGTGGCCGAGGAGGTCGTGCAGGATACCTGGCTGGGCCTGGTCAGGGGCATCCACCGGTTCGAGGGACGGTCGTCGCTGAGGACCTGGCTGTTCCACATCCTGGTGAACCGGGCCCGCAGCACCGGCGCGCACGAGCGCCGGCCGGCGATGGGCCAAACGGCCGGCCCGGTGGTGGATCCGGACCGCTTCGGGCCCGACGGCGGCTGGGCCGACCCGCCCGTGCCCTGGCCGGACGACGTGGACGACCGCCTGGTGGCTGCCCAGCTGGCCGAGCGCATCCGTCCGCGGATCGACGAGCTGCCCGAGATGCAACGCCAGGTCGTAATGCTCCGCGATATCGAGGGACTGACCGCGGAGGAGGTGTGCAGCTTGCTCGGGCTCACCGAAGGGAACCAGCGAGTGCTGCTGCACCGAGGTAGGTCCCGCCTCCGGGGCATGCTGGAACTCGAGATGGGGAAGGGCTGACGCCGTGAGACTGCGCCGCCGTCCCCCCGCGCTGGCCTGCCGCCAAGCGGTCGAGCTGGTCACCGACTATCTCGAAGGCGCGCTGACAAGGCGCGACCGGGACCGTCTGGAGACCCACCTCGCCGCCTGCCCCCATTGCACCGAGTACCTGGCCCAGATGCGCCGCACGCTCGACCTCCTGGGCCGCATCGAGCCCGAGGAGCTGGCCCCGGAGGTGCAGGACGAGCTGGTGGCCCTCTACCGCCGCTGGCAGTCGTAAAGATTTCCTTGTAACGAGCCTCGCGCCGGCCGGACAGTAGGGGCGTGGAAGCGCCCCTCGCCCCGAACCGGGCTCGAGACGACCGGGTGCTGCGCTCGACGCGCGCCGTGTCGATCGTCATTGTGCCCATCCTGACGGCCGCCTTCGTGATCCTGTTCCTGTTCCCCGGCCAGACCCGCACTCTCTGGGGCTGGACGATCCGCTCCCGCATGAGCTGCATGTTCATGGGCGGCGGCTACCTGGCCGGCGCTCTGTTCTTCTACCGGGCGTCGCGAGCCAAGGAGTGGCACCGGCTCGGGCCCGGGATCATCGCCACCACGGTCTTCGCCGGCGCCCTGGGCGTGGCCACCTTCCTCCACTGGGACGAGTTCAACCACGACCACGTCTCCTTCTGGGCGTGGCTGGTCCTGTACATCACCACCCCGCTGCTCCTGCCCCTCCTGTACGTGAAGAACCGCCAGTTCGACCCCGGGACGGCCTCGCCGGACGATGCCCCTATCCCGCGGTGGATCCGCACGACGCTGACCGTCATGGGCGCGGCCCAGTTGCTGTTCGCGATCACGCTGTTCTTCCGGCCGTCGCTGTTCCAGGCCGACTGGCCGTGGACGCTCTCCACCGTCAGCGCCCGGTCGCTCGCCGGCTTCGCGTCCTTCCCGGCCATCACCTACCTGGCCTTCGCCTTCGAGCGCCGGTGGAGCGCACTGCGCTGGCCGTTCGAGACCGCCATCGCCGGCGTCGCCCTCATCGCCGTGGGCGCGGCCCGCTCGTCGGGCGACTTCACCGACGGCACCCTGGCCTGGCTGTGGCGGGCCGGCCTGCTCGGCGCCCTCGCCTTCCTGGTCTTCATCTGGCTCACGATGCGCCGGGAGGTACGGTCACACCATGATCGTGGGGGTGCCGGCGGAGACGAAGGAGGGTGAGCACCGGGTCGCGCTGACGCCCGACGGCGTGCGCGAGCTGGCCGCCCACGGCCACCAGGTCCTGGTCGAGGCCGGCGCCGGCGACGACTCCTCCCTTCCCGACGCCGAGTACGCCGCCGCCGGCGCCACCGTCGTCACCGCAGACGACGCCTGGGCCGCCGAGCTGGTGGTCAAGGTCAAGGAGCCCCAGCCCGCTGAGCTCGGCTACCTGCGCCCCGACCTCGTGCTCCTCACCTACCTGCACCTGGCCGCCGAGCCCGAGGTCGCCCAGGCCCTGCTCGACCGCAAGACCACGTCGCTGGCCTACGAGACGGTCCAGGTGGAGGGAGGAGGGCTGCCGCTGCTGGCGCCCATGAGCGAGGTCGCCGGCCGCATGGCCACCCAGATCGGCGCCCATTTCCTGGAGCGCGACGGCGGGGGGCGGGGCGTGCTGCTCGGCGGGGCGCCCGGTGTGCGCCCGGCCCGGGTGGTCGTGATCGGCGCCGGCAACGTGGGATGGAACTCGGCGTGGATCGCCCAGGGCATGGAGGCCGAGGTCCTGCTGCTGGACCGCAGCATCGACCGCCTGCGCTTCGTCGACCAGATCCACAAGGGCCGGATCATGACGCTGGCGTCCAACCGCGGCGCCGTGGAGCGGGCCGTGGCCGACGCGGATCTGGTCATCGGTGCCGTGCTCGTCGCCGGCGGCCGGGCTCCGGTGGTCGTCACCGACGACATGGTGCGCGGCATGAAGCAGGGGGCGGTGATCGTCGACATCGCCATCGACCAGGGCGGCTGCGTGGAAACCATTCGCGAGACCACCCACGCCGACCCCGTCTACGAGCTGCACGGCGTCTTGCACTACGGGGTCGGAAACGTGCCGGCGGCGGTGCCCCACACGTCGACCTACGCCCTGACCAACGCCACCCTGCCCTACATCGCCGCGGTCGCCGAACACGGGCCCCTGGCCGCCGCCGGCCGCGATCCTGCGCTCGCCGCCGGCGTGAACACCGCCGGCGGTCACCTCACCAATCAGGCGGTGGCCGAAGCTCTCAGCCTCCCGGCCATGGAGCCCCTCACCGCCCTCTCGGGGTGACCGCGTCCCTCCCGCTGGAGATGGAGGAGATGTTGTCGTGGCTGGGGGTGGAACGCGGCCGCTCGGCCAACACCCTTGCCGCGTATCGCCGGGACCTGGCCGCCTACAACGAGTTCCTCACCGGCCGGAACCTCACGCCGGCTTCCGTCACCGAGCCCGTCATTGAGGACTACCTCGCGTACCTCCGGGCCGCGGGCCGGGCGCCGGCGTCGGTAGCTCGGGCGCTGGTCTCGGTGCGGTCGCTCCATCGCTTCCTTGAGGACGAAGGCCGAGCGGCCACCAACCCGGCCGGCGACGTCCAGCGTCCCAAGGTTCCGTCGGGGCTGCCCAAGGCGCTGTCGGAGGAGGAGGTGCTGTCGCTGCTCGGCGCAGTCACCGGCGACGACCCCGTCGCTCGTCGCGACCGGGCCATCCTCGAGATCCTCTACGGCTGCGGCCTCCGGGTGTCCGAGTTGGTCGGGCTCAGCCTGGTCGACCTGGACCTGGGGTCCCACCTGCTGCGAGCGTTCGGGAAGGGGTCGAAGGAGCGGGTGGTTCCCGTCGGCCGCCTGGCCACCGACGCCCTGACCGCCTGGCTCAGCCCCAGGGGCCGTGACCAGCTCGTTCCCGAGCGCTGGGCCCGCCGGGGCGACGCCGAGGCCGTGTTCCTCAACACCCGTGGCGGCCGCCTGTCCCGCCAGGGGGCGTGGGGCATCGTACGCGGCCACGGCGACGCCGCCGGGCTCGGCGACCGGTTGTCGCCGCATGTCCTCCGCCACTCCTGCGCCACCCACATGCTCGACCACGGCGCCGACATCCGGGTGGTCCAGGAACTGCTCGGCCACGCGTCGATCTCGACCACCCAGGTGTACACCAAGGTGTCGGCCACCAGGCTCCGGCAGATCTACGAGTCGGCGCATCCTCGCGCCAAGCGGAGGCTGCCCGAGTAGTCTGGCTGTGTGTTGAGCGAATCGACCCTTTCGGACCTGCGCGCGTCCCTGGAGCAGGAGCGCTCCGATCTACGCGCCCGGCTCGCCGAGATGGGCCTGCTCAGCGGGGGTGAGCTGTCGTTCGATCAGAACTTCGCCGACTCCAGCCAGGTCACCGCCGAGCGCGGTGAGGTGGAGGCCCTGGCCGGCAACCTGCGCGAGTCACTGACCGACGTCGATGCCGCCCTCGTGAAGCTGGACAACGGCACTTTCGGCGTCTGCGAGAGCTGCGGCGAGCCCATCTCGCCCGACCGCCTGGAGGCCAAGCCCGCAGCCCGCCTCTGCATGACCTGCGCCTCCAAGCGCTGATCTGGCCCCAACACGTGCACCCGAATGGGCGTGCGCGAAACTAGGAGCGGGCTACAGGCGGCGCCCCGTCAGCCGGGCGCAGCGCCTTGAGCAGGTCCACGCCGGTGGCGTTCTCGATCTGCTCCGTCAGCCCGATGACGGCGGCGGGCAGCTGACCCATGAAGCCCGGGATCCCGGTTCCCTGGCCCCCGCTGTCGATGATCGACACTTTCTCGATGTCGACCGCGGCGACCACGGAGACGATCTTGTCGATCAGGTCGGGAAGCATGCGCAGGACGAAGACCCGCTGGGCGTCGGGGCCGGCGGCCTGGTACTGCTCGACCAGCCGGCGGAACACCTCGATCTGGGCGTTGCCCTCCTCGATGATCTTGGCTGCGTCGGCCTTGGCCGACAGCTCCTTTGCCTCCAGGTCGGCCCGGGCCGGGGCGATGACGTAGGCCTCGAGCCGGCGGGTCTCAAGCTCCACCCGCTCGGCCTCCAGGGCCTGCTCGGCCACGACCTTGGCCTTCTCGCCGGCGACCTTGGCCTCGGCCTCGGCGGCGCCGGCGATGGCCTCCAGCTCGGCCTGGCGGACCCGGAGGGCGTTCTGCTGCTCGACGATCTGGAGGTCGGCATGGGCGGTGGCGATCTCGGCTCGCTGGCGGGCATGGGCCTCGGACTCCTCAGCCTCGGCCTTGCGCATGGCCTCGGCCACCCGGGCTTCCTTTAGCACCTCGGCGGTCTGCCGGCGCCCGACGGAGTTGAGGTAGCCGACCTCGTCGGTGACGTTCTGGATCTTGAGCACGTCGAGCTCCAGGCCGAGGGTCTTGATGTCGTCGTCGGCCTCCTCGATCAGGGTCTGGGCGAACTTGAGCCGGTCCTCGTTGACCTCCTCGGGCGTGAGCGTCGCCAACACCCCTCGAAGGTTGGCCTCCAGCGTCTCCTTGGCGATGGCGGCGATGGCGCTCTGGTCCACGTCGAGGAAGCGCTCGACGGAGTTCTGCAGCAGGCCCTCTACGCTCGAGACCTTCACGTTGGCAATGCCCTGAACGTGCAGGGGGATGGCGCCCTTGGAGTAGGCGTTGGCCACCGAGACCTCGATGGGGATGGTGTTCAGCTCCATCCACGACACCCGCTCCAGAAGCGGGACCCGCAGCGTGCGGCCACCCCGGATGGCGCGGTAACCCACCGTCCGGCCGTCGCTGAGCTGGCGGGACCGGCCCGAAATCACCGCCACCCGGTTCGGGGGGCAGATGATGATCAGGCTCTTGATCGTGGCGATGATCACCAGGACGACCACCGCCAGGACTGCGCCGAGGACGAGGCCGGTCATAGGTCGACTCCTTGGTTGAGCTCCGGGTCCAGGGGGGTGACGCTGGCGATGCCTCGGCGCACCTCCACCACGAGCACGCTGTCGCCCACGCCCAGCTCGGCGAGCGAGTCCGGGACGGCCAGCGCCGACAGGTGGATCTGCTGGCCGCCGACGGTGACGGCGATACGGCCCCGCCGGTCGCCGGCGAGGGGGACGATGACGCGGCCGATCTTGCCCGCCAGCTGGTCGTCGTCGACCTCGGTGGTCGACTCGGAGCGCCGCAGGTAGGCGAACAGGGTGCTGTTGAGGACGCCGGCCACCACGCCGGCGAGGGCGGCGCCGGCGAACGCGCCCCCGCCGCTGGCGCCGGCCGCGCCCAGGGCCAGCCCGGCGACTCCGAAGGCGGCCAGCACGAAGGCGATCGTGCTCAGAGGCAGGAGGCGGAAGGTGATGCCGGCGATGCCGGCGTCGCCATCGGACCCGCTGTTGTCGCCCGAGAGGAGGAACCAGGCCACCAGGGGCACCCCAGCCGCCGCCGCGAACAGATACAACCCGGTCACTGCCGCGAACCTAACCGAGAGCCGCCGTCTACGGGGGGGCGGCCGGCACTCCCGGACGCTCGGTCTGCTGCACCTCGCTCGCGCGGCTTTCTCGGTCGTTCACCGTGACAGTCGCTCCAGTACCCCTCGCGCCAGGCGGGTCAAGGTCTCACAGCCGCCCGAACTGTGCGGCACGCTGGCGGCCACGAGGAAGCGCCGGCCCGTGCGCGACTGGATGAAGGCGACGTCGAGGCAGTCCAACTCGGCGGCGTCGCCGGGCTTGGACCAGATCTTGGCGCCCGTCCCGAGGGCGCGGGTCACGGCCGGCGGGAGGAAGCCCTCGGCCTTTTGGAGGGCGGCGGAGAGCGCCTTCACGTCGGTGATGTCAAGGTCGAAGCGCTGCTCGGCGGGGATCTCCTCGTGCAGGACGATGCGGCGCACGGATTCGGCCATCTCGAAGAGGTTGGAGCAGTTTCCTTCGCACTCCGGAGTCCCCACGGCTTTGCGCACGGGCACGTAGGCCCGCCGCTCACCCTCTTCGAACACCATCGCCGGCGACTCGTCGAAAGGGAGCCCGCCGTAGGAGCGGGAGATCGACGTGACTGGGAAGCCGTTCTTGGCGGTCAGGAACTCGTCGTTGAGGCGGTCGAGGCCGGCGATGCGGACCAGGAGGTCGTAGTCGTAGTTGGAGCTGTCCCGGATAGCCGGCTCATAGATGGACCGCAGCGTTTGCGAGGGCAGGCCGTCGTCGAAGGCGACCGTGGCCGCGCCGGTGAACCCCAGGGAGCGGGCCAGGTCGAGGGCTCCCAGGGCGGCGAGGACCTTGATCGACGACGCCGGCCAGAAGTCGCCGGCCAGCGCCCCGCCGCCGGCCTCGAACTGCTCGTAGATTCGGCCCTCGGGGCCCTCGATGACCCGTACGGCGTAGACGTTGGCGTCCTGCGGGATCGGGTAGCCCTTGGCCTTGAGGTCGGCATCGAGGTTCACCGGTCGCGACGGCGGCCCCGACAGCGGCCCGAGGGAGGCCTCGCTGGTGGCCTGCTCGATGTCGCTGGCCAGGTTCACGGTGCCCTTGGCGTTTCCGTCCACCGTGCGGATGGCCAGTGCCGCCGACGCCGCCGCCAGCAGGATCAGGATCAGCACGACGTGCATGAAGAAGAGGCCGGGCGAGCGGCGGGGGTCCCGGCGACGCTTTCGGGCTACCGTGCCGGCCATCGAGTCGTCGTTCATGTCGCTGGACTTCATCTACGTCCCCACCAGAGACGTCGACAGTACCGCCCGGCACTACACCGAGGTGCTCGGCGCGGACCTGCGGTGGAAGGTGCGGGGCATGGGCACGGTCGTGGCGTGCCTCACCTTGGCCGGCGAGGGGCCGGCGGTCCTCCTGTCTGGCCACCTCGAGGGCGAGATCCCGATCCTGGTCTACCGGGTGGCCGACTACACCGAAACGGTCGCAGGCTTGCGGGCGCGGGGCCTCACCGCCCTCCACGAGATCGAGATCCCCCATGGGCCACTGGCCAGCTTCGAGGCCGCCGGCGGCCAGCGCTTCGCCGTCTACGAGCTGACCCGCCCCGAGGCGGCCGGCAAGTTCGACGGCATCGTCGACGAGGCCTGACACCTTCGACCAAGTCGCTGTTCACGCGAGTTCACACTGCGGCAACCGCCGGCACACACCTGGTTGCTTCACTTGGTTCACATGGCAGCACAGGAGGGCCGGCGCACGCTCGTCGTCGCCGGCAACGGCATGGTCGGGCAGAAACTGCTCGAAATCCTCGTCGAGCGCGCCGCCACGGCCGAGTGGGACATCGTCACCTTCTGCGAGGAGGGCCGGCTCGCCTACGACCGGGTCGGCCTCAGCTCGTTCTTCAACGGGACGAGCGCGGAGGACCTGGGCCTGGTCCAGCCGGGGTTCTTCGACCAGAGCGGCCTGACCGTGCACGTGGGCGACGCGGTGGCGTCGATCGACCGGACTGCGTCCACGGTGACCTCCACCGCCGGCCGGGTCATCCCCTATGACGCCCTGGTCCTGGCGACAGGATCGTTTCCATTTGTTCCTCCCGTGCCGGGGAAGGACCTGGCCGGCTGCTTCGTCTACCGCACGCTGGACGATCTCGAGGCCATCCAGGCCTACGCCGCCGGCTGCCGGAGCGGGGCGGTCGTCGGCGGGGGGCTGCTGGGCCTGGAAGCGGCCAACGCCCTGCGCAGCCTGGGCCTCGAGACCCACGTCGTCGAGTTCGCCGAACGCCTCATGCCCGTCCAGGTCGACGAGGGCGGCGGCTCGGTCCTGCGCCGGCGCATCGAGGACCTGGGCGTGGGGGTCCACACCGGCATGGCCACCACCGAGATCGCCGGCGACGAGCAAGTGACGGGCATGCGGTTCAAGGAGGGCGACGAGCTCCCCGTCGACCTCGTCGTCTTCTCCGCCGGCATCCGGCCCCGGGACCAACTGGCTCGCGACGCGGGCCTGGCCGTGGGGGAGCGGGGCGGCGTGGTGGTCGACGACGCCTGCCGGACCTCGGACCCGAAGATCTTCGCCATCGGCGAGTGCGCCGTGTACGGGGGAAGGACCTTCGGCCTGGTGTCGCCCGGCTACCAGATGGCCGGGGTGGCGGCCGACCGCCTGCTGGGTGGCGACGCCGCCTTCACCGGCGCCGACATGTCCACCAAGCTCAAGCTGATGGGCATCGACGTGGCCAGCTTCGGCGACGCCTTCGCCGCCGAGCCGGGCAACGAGGCCATCACCTACTGCGACCCCGTAGCCAACCTCTACAAGAAGCTCGTCCTTGGTCCGCCCGACCGCCGGGGCTACCGCAAGGTGGCCGGCGGCATTCTCGTGGGCGACGCCACCGTCTACCAGACCCTGCTCCAGATGTGCCGGGGCGGCATGCCCACCCCCCAGCACCCCGAGGAGCTGATCTTTCCGGCCCACTCCGGCACGCCGGCCACCGCGGTGGGCGTGGCCGCCCTGCCCGAGACCGCGATGGTCTGCTCGTGCAACAACGTCGACAAGGGGACGATCTGCGCCGCGGTCTGCGGGGGCTGCGACAGCGTCGCCGCCATCAAGACGATCACCAAGGCGGGTACCGGCTGCGGCGGCTGCGTGCCCCTGGTCACCGAGATCCTGCGCGACCAGCAGCGCAAGGCCGGCGTCGTCGTCATCAACACCCTGTGCGAGCACTTCGCCTACTCCCGCCAGGAGCTGTTCGACATCGTGCGGGTCCACCGGATCACGTCGTTCTCCGAGGTCCTCGCCACTCACGGCACCGGCGAGGGCTGTGAGATCTGCAAGCCGGCGGTGGCCTCGATGCTGGCGTCGCTGACCAACCGCTTCATCCTCGACGGCGAGCAGGCCGCTCTCCAGGACACCAACGACCACTTCCTGGCCAACCTCCAGCGCGACGGCACGTACTCGGTGGTGCCGCGGGTCCCGGGCGGGGAGATCACCCCCGATCAGCTCATCGCCATGGGCGAGGTGGCCAAGGAGTTCAACCTCTACACCAAGATCACCGGCGGCCAGCGCATCGACCTCTTCGGCGCCCGCGTGGACCAGCTGCCCCACATCTGGCGCCGGCTGATCGACGCCGGCATGGAGTCCGGTCACGCCTACGGCAAGGCGCTGCGCACGGTGAAGTCCTGCGTGGGCCAGACGTGGTGCCGTTACGGGGTCCAGGATTCGACCACTCTGGCCATCGACCTGGAGCTGCGCTACCGGGGTCTGCGGGCGCCCCACAAGATCAAGGGCGCGGTGTCGGGCTGCACCCGGGAATGCGCCGAGGCCCAGGGCAAGGACTTCGGCGTCATCGCCACCGAGCGGGGCTGGAACGTCTACGTCGGCGGCAACGGCGGTATGCGCCCCAAGCACGCCCAGCTCCTTGCCGCCGACCTCGACCGGGAGACCGTGTTCCGCTACCTCGACCGGTTCCTCATGTTCTATGTCCGCACCGCCGACCGCCTCGAGCGGACATCCGTGTGGCTGGACAAGCTGGAGGGGGGCATCGACTACCTCCGCAGCGTGGTCGTCGACGACGCCCTCGGCATCTGCGCCGACCTGGAGGCCGACATGGCCCGCCACGTCGAGACCTACGAATGCGAGTGGAAGGCCGTCGTCGACGATCCCGAGCGCATGGAACGCTTCCGTACGTTCGTGAACTCCGACGACGCCGACCCCAACGTGGTCTTCGTCACCGAGCGGGGCCAGCCCCGGCCGGCGTACCGGCACGAGAAGCCCGATCCCGCCCTGCTGGCGATCGGAGCGAAACCGTGACGATGCTCGTCTCCCGCACCTGGGTCGACGTCTGCCCGCTGGAGAAGCTCATCCCCGGGCGGGGTGTGTGCGCGCTGGTCGGCGGCCTGCAGGTCGCGGTGTTCCGTATCGCCGGCGAGGAGATCTACGCCATCTCCAACTTCGACCCCTTCAGCGGAGCCTTCGTCCTGTCGCGGGGGATCGTCGGGTCCAGGGCCGAACGGCTCAAGGTGGCGTCGCCCATCTACAAGCAGAGCTTCGACCTCGACACCGGCGTGTGCCTCGACGACGCCACTGTCTCGGTCCGCACGTTCGAGGTGAGCGTGGTCGAGGGCATGGTGCAGGTCGCGTCCCCTTGAGCACGACGCCGCTCGAGCGCTACCTGGCCGAGCAGGCGGATCTGGCGCCGGTTGAACGGTTCTCGCTGTGCGAAGTCCGCAGCACCGGGACTTGGGAGGATCGCATCCCCCTCACGGCTCCTTTGACCGGCCAGCAGTACGCCTTCGACGTCAACCTCGACACCTGCACCGGCTGCAAGGCCTGCGTCACCGCCTGCCACAACGTGAACGGCCTCGACGACGGCGAGTCCTACCGCACGGTGGGGCTGCTGACGGGGCCGACCTTCCAGCAGACCGTCACCACCGCCTGCCACCACTGCGTCGACCCCGCCTGCCTGAACGGCTGCCCGACGAACGCCTACGAGAAGGACGAGTTCAACGGGATCGTCGCCCACCTCGAGGGCCGGTGCCTGGGCTGCGGCTACTGCACCTGGACGTGCCCCTACGAGGTGCCCCGCTTCAACTCGGCACGCGGTGTCGTCCGCAAGTGCGACATGTGCCGCGACCGGCTGGGCGCCGGCGAGGAGCCGGCGTGCGTCTCGGCCTGTCCCAACGGCGCCATCACCATCACCGTGGTCGACACCGCCGCCCTCGTCCACACCGCCCCGCTGGTGCCGACCGCCCCTCCGTCGGACATCACCCGGCCCACCACCAGCTACCACAGCGACTGGGGCCTGCCCGAGGGACTGGCGGCGGCCGGCGCCACCCTCGGCGGCGGAGGGCGCTCCCACGACCCTCTGGTGGCCATGCTGGTGCTCACCCAGGCGTCGGCCGGCGCCCTGGCCGTCGACCTGGCCACCGGCCACCGCCTGGCCACGACGACCGTCGCCGTGGTGCTGGCCCTCCTCGGGCTGGGCATCAGCATCTTCCACCTCGGTCGCCCGGAGCGGGCCTGGCGCGCCCTCGCCGGCTGGCGGCACTCCTGGCTCAGCCGGGAGGTTGGCGCTCTTGGGCTCTTCGCCGGCCTGGCCATCCTCGCCGTGGCCACCGACTCGCCGCTCGTCCAGGCGGTCGCCGCGGCGGCGGGGGCGACCGGCGTGGCCTGCTCGGGCATGCTCTACGTCGTGACCCGCCGGCCCTCGTGGCGGGCCGGCGTGACCCTTCCCCGGTTCGCCCTCGGGTGGCTCGTCGGCGGAGCGGCCGTCGCGTTCGCCGCCGGCGGCGGACGGGGCGCCGGCCTGGTCCTCGCCGGCGCGCTGGCCGCCAAGCTGGCCTGGGAGGCCCGCCTGGTGTGGCGGCCCGGCCCCGTCGTCGATGCCCCCGCCCGCTACGCCCTCGGGATAGCCGCCCTGTGCCTGGCCCTCACCGGCGCCGGCGCCGGCCTGGCCCTGGTGGCGGTCCTCGCCGGCGAGCTCATGGAGCGCACCCGCTTCTTCACCACCGCCTCCTGGACGGGGATGCCGGGGCCGAAGACGTAGTGGCGAGCATGGTCTGCGGGTTCTGCTCGGTGGGGTGCTCGCTCGACGTCAACGTGAAGGACGGCGTCGCCGTCTCGCTGACACCCACCAAGGACTACCCGGTGAACCTGGGCATGGCCTGCCCCAAGGGGTGGGAGGCCCTGACGCCCCTGCGGGCACCGGACCGGGCCACCACCCCGCTCCTGCGGCGGGCGAAGGACCAGCCGCAGGAGCCGGTCGACTGGCCGACCGCCCTCGACGCCATGGTCAGCCGGTTCAAGGCCGTCCAGGCCGAGCACGGCCCCGAGTCGGTGGCGTTCCTCTCCACCGGCCAGATCGCCTCGGAGGAGATGGCCCTGCTCGGCGCGCTGGCCAAGTTCGGCATGGGCATGGTCCACGGCGACGGCAACACCCGCCAGTGCATGGCCACCGCCGTCGTCGCCTACAAGGAGGCGTTCGGCTTCGACGCCCCGCCGTACACCTACGCCGACCTCGAGGAGTCCGACGTCATCGTGCTGTGGGGGGCCAACCCCTGCATCGCCCACCCGATCCTGTGGGAGCGCATCTGCCGCAACCGCCACCACCCCGAGATCGTCGTCGTCGACCCCCGGGTGACCGAGACCGCGGCTGCCGCCACCCAGCACTACCCCCTCCTGCCCAAGTCCGACCTCACCCTGGCCTACGGCCTGGCCCACCTGCTCATCGCCTGGGGTGCGGTCGACAAGGACTTCGTCGCCAGGTCGACCTCGGGGTTCGAGGGCTTCGCCGCCCACGTGGAGGCCTTCACCCCGGAGCGGGTCAGCGCCGCCACCCGCCTACCGGTGGACGCCCTGGAGCTCATGGCCGACACCATCGCCTCGGGGAAGCGGGTGTCGTTCTGGTGGACCATGGGCGTCAACCAGAGCCACGAAGGCACCCGCCTGGCTCAGGCCATCATCGCCATCGGCCCTGCTCACCGGGAACATCGGCCGGCCCGGGACCGGCGCCAACTCGATCACCGGGCAGTGCAACGCCATGGGCTCCCGCCTGTGGGCCAACTGCACCAACCTGCTCGGCGGTCGGGACTTCGCCGACCCTGCAGCGCGGGCGGAGGTCGCCGGGATACTCGGGATCGAGGAGTCCTGCATCCCCGACCGTGGCAGCTGGGCTTACGACCAGATCGTCGAGGCCATCCGTCACGGCACGATCAAAGCCCTCTGGGTGGTCGCCACCAACACCGCTCATTCGTGGATCGACCAGGATGACGTCCGCAACCTGCTGGGGCGCCTGGATGTGCTCGTCGTGCAGGATCTCTACCCGACCACGGAGACGGCTCAGCTGGCCGACATCGTCCTGCCCGCCGCCGGCTGGGGCGAGAAGGAGGGCACGTTCGTCAACTCCGAGCGCCGGTACGGGCGCATCCGCCGGGTGGTGCGGGCGCCGGGCCAGGCCCTCGCCGACTTCTCCATCTTCAAACTCGTGGCCGACGCCTGGGGGTGCGGCGAGATGTTCGAGGAGTGGTCCTCGCCGGAGGCGGTCTTCGGCATCCTCCAGCGCCTGAGCGCCGGCCGCCCCTGCGACATCACGGGGATCGGTGGCTACGAGGAGATCGAAGCGTCGGGCGGGATCCAATGGCCCGCGCCGGCACGCGCCGCCGGCGGGGCTGGGGCCCCCGCCGCCAGTGGCGGGCGTGGTCCGAAGGACCCGGGTGCCCGCCACCAGGAAACACGGCTGTTCGAGGACGGGCGCTTCTTCCACCCTGACGGGAGGGCGCGGTTCATCTGGGAGGAGCCCAGGCCCGTCGCCGAGCCCACGACCGAGGAGTTCCCGTTCATCCTGCTCACCGGGCGGGGCAGCTCCAGCCAGTGGCACACCCAGACCCGCACGTCGAAGTCGGCGATCCTCCGCACCCTCTACCCGGAGAAGCCGTACGTCGAGATCTCGCCGGCGGATGCCGCCGCCCTCGGCGTAGCCCCCGACGATTGGGTCCTCGTCGCCTCGGCCCGGGGCGAGATGGAGGCCCGGGCCTACGTGACGCCGACCGTCGCCCCCGGCCAGGTCTTCGTTCCCATGCACTACGCCGGCACCAACCGCCTGACCCGGCCCAGCTTCGACCCGTACTCCCGCCAACCGTCGTACAAGTCGGCCGCCGTGGGTGTCCGACCAATAGCGGAGCGTCCTCGGTACAGTTAGCCGTGTGGCCCCCCGAGTCGCCGAGCACATCGTTCGGGGACGGCTGTTTGGTCCCGACCGCTTGCTGCGCGTCGACCTCCACGGAATCTCGGAGTTCGGTGCCGGCGACGAGCGCGCCCTCATCCGGTGGGAGTGGGTCGAGGCGGTCGCGGTGGAGCGGGGATCGGTCGTCGTCCGCGGTGCCGACGAGGCCATCGTGATGCCCTCGGGTGCCTTCGGCCTGACCACCGACGACCTGGCCGAGGAGCTCGAACGGGCCCGAGCCATCCACCACCGCTCCGACGTGATCGCCCGGCTGACCACCGACGCCGGCGACGACGAATGAAGCTCCCTCGCCCGCCCCGGCCCTCGCCCCGCCAGCTCAGTGCCGCGCTGGCGATCCTCGGTCTGCTGGCCGGGCTGGCGTTCGTGCTCTTGCCTGTGGAAGCTTCCCTCGACGATGACCCCCTCCTCGGCCTGGTGCCCTTCTCGCCGGCTCTGGGCCAGGCCGTGGCCCGGGTCGACTGCGGGGCGCCGGTGACAAACTTCGGCCGGCGGTCGGACGACCTCAGCTTGGCCTCGCTGGCTCGCGACGGCGTCTGTCGCAACGCGGCGGCCAAGCGGGCGGCGACTGCGGTGGCGGCGGTGGCACTGGCCGGCGTCCTCGGCCTCATCACCTTCGCCGGGGCCCGCAATCGCGAACTGGCGGTGGCGTGATGGCCGGCGAGCCGCTCGTGGTCATGGAGAAGGTCAACAAGCACTTCGGCGACCTCCACGTCCTCCAAGACATCGACCTCACCGTCGACAAGGGCGAAGTCGTCGTCGTCATCGGCCCGTCCGGCTCCGGCAAGTCCACGCTGTGCCGCTGCATCAACCGCCTCGAGCCCATCGGCTCGGGGACCATCACGATCGACGGCGTGGCCCTGCCCGAGGAGGGCAAGGGCCTGGCCCGGCTGCGGGCCGACGTGGGAATGGTCTTCCAGTCCTTCAACCTGTTCGCCCACAAGACGATCCTCCAGAACGTCACCCTCGGTCCCATGCGGGTGCGCAAGCTCTCGAAGAACGCAGCCCGCGAGCGGGGCATGAAGCTCCTCACCCGGGTCGGAATTGCCGAGAAGGCCGACAGCTACCCCGCCGAGCTGTCGGGTGGCCAGCAGCAGCGGGCGGCCATCGCCCGGGCGCTGGCCATGGAGCCCAAGCTCATGCTCTTCGACGAGCCGACGTCCGCCCTCGACCCCGAGATGATCAAAGAGGTGCTCGACGTCATGGTGGAGCTCGCCCGCGAGGGGACCACCATGGTGGTGGTCTCCCACGAGATGGGCTTCGCCCGTTCCGCGGCCCAGCGGGTGGCCTTCATGGACGGCGGGCGGATCATGGAGATCGCCACTCCCGAGCAGTTCTTCAGCCACCCCGAAACCGACCGGGCCAAGGACTTCCTGTCGAAGATCCTGGCCCACTGAGTGTTCAGTACCGAGCAACACAACCTGAGGAGAGAGCGATGGGAAATATCCGTTTGATGGCAGCCTCGCTGGCTGCCCTTGCGCTTGTAGCAACCGCCTGTGGTGACGACGAGGACCCAGCCGTCAGCGGTGGGCAGTCCACCGCCACGACAACGGCCTCCAAGCCGACCTTCGCCGCCGGGACGACCATGGCCTCGCTCCAGAGCAAGGGCAAGATCGTCGTCGGCGTGAAGTTCGACCAGCCCGGCCTGGGCCAGAAGAACCCCGTCACCAACAAGGTGGAGGGCTTCGACGTCGAGATCGCCAAGCAGATCGCGCTGGGCATCTTCGGCGGCAGCATCAACGACATCGAGAGCAAGATCGAGTTCCGGGAGTCCATCACGGCCAACCGTGAGGTCTTCCTCGAGAACGGCACGGTCGACATGGTCGTCGCCACCTACACCATCAACGACGCCCGCAAGCAGCGGATCGACTTCGCCGGCCCGTACTACATCGCCGGCCAGGACATCATGGTCAAGGCCAACGACACCAGCATCAAGGGTGTCAACGACCTGGCCGGGAAGAAGACCTGCAGCGTCCGCAACTCGACGCCGGCTGCCAACATCAAGCGCCTGGTCCCGACCGCAGACCTGACCGAGTTCGACCAGTACTCCGACTGTGTCCAGGCCCTCAGGGACAACCGGGTCACGTCGGTGACCACCGACAACTCGATCCTCCTCGGCTTCGTGGCCGCTAGCCCCACCGAGTTCAAGATCGTGGGCAACAAGTTCACCGACGAGCCCTATGGCATCGGTGTCAAGCGCGGTGACGACGCCTTCCGCACCTACATCAACGACCGGCTGGAGGCCATCTACGCCAACGGCGAGTGGGCCAAACTGTTTGTCGCCACCCTGGGTAAACTGGGCATCCCCACGCCCACCCCGCCGCCGGTGAACCGCTACGCCTCCGCCGGCGCGGCGCCGGCTACTACCACCACCGCCCGGCCGTAGCGCCGGTTCTCGGACGGGTCCACGGGGTCAACGAAATGACGCACTGACCCCGTGGACGTCGTCTTCGACAACCTCGACGTCTTCCTGGAAGGCATGCGCCGGACCGCGGAGCTGAGCGTGCTGTCCTTCGTCTTCGCCTTCCTGGTGGGCATCCTCCTGGCCGCATTCCGGGTCAGCCCCGTGCCGCCGCTGCGCTGGGCCGCGGCCACCTTCGTCGAGCTGGTCCGTAACACCCCGCTGCTGGTGCTCATGTTCATCGTGGTGTTCGCCTTCCCCAGCATCGGCTTCACTTGGTCGTACTTCCTGTCAGCCGTCGTCGTGCTCTCGGCCTACACGGCCACCTTCGTGGGCGAGACGGTCCGATCGGGCATCAACTCGGTTTCCAAGGGCCAGGTCGAGGCGGCCCGGGCCCTCGGCCTGACGTTTCCCCAGGTGCTGCGCATGGTGGTCATGCCGCAGGCGCTGCGCACCGTCGTGGGCCCCCTGGGTGGCATCTTCATCGCTCTCCTGAAGAACTCCGGCGTGGCCGTCGCCATCAACGTGCCCGAGTTGACCAGCGCGGCCAACCAGGTGGGCACGGACACGGCCCAGTTCATCCCCGCCTTCCTCGGCGCGGCCACCGCCTACCTCGTGCTGACCATCCCGTCGGGCTTCGCCACGACGTGGCTCGAGCGCCGGCTGGCGATTAAGCGATGACCGCGCCGTTCCTCGGAGACGCGCTCGGGCCGAAGGGCCGGCGCCAGACCCGCATCCTCACCGTTATCAGCGCGGCCGTGATCCTGGGTTTCCTCTTTGTGGCCTTCTCCCGGCTGGCCGAGAAGGGCCAGCTCGACGAGGCCAAGTGGGAGCCGTTCACCCAGTGGCCCGTCCAGAAGTTCTTGCTCGAGGGGTTGCGGACCACGGTGGAGGTGTCGCTGGTCTCCATGGTCGGGGCCATGGTGCTGGGCACGTTCCTGGCCCTGGCCCGCCTGGCCCGCACCGGGGCCATCCGCTGGACCACGACGCTGTTCGTGGAGTTCTTCCGGGGCCTGCCGCTCGTGCTGCTGATCTTCTTCTGCGCCCTGGGGCTGCCCGCCTACGGCGTCGACCTGTCGGTCTTCTGGTATGTCGCCATCGGCTTGATCGTCTACAACGGCTGTGTCCTCGGTGAGATCTTCCGGGCCGGGATCCTGTCGCTCGACCGGGGCCAGACCGAGGCGGCCTACGCCCTGGGCATGGGCTACTGGCAGGCCATGTTCCTGGTGATCATCCCCCAGGCGGCGCGGCGCATGATCCCCGCCATCGTCAGCCAGCTGGTCACCCTGCTCAAGGACTCCTCGCTGGGTGCCGCGGTGGCGTTCGAGGAGGCGCTGCGCCGGGCCCGGATCAACGGCGAGTTCTTCCAGAACCCCCTGCAGTCGCTCTTCGTGGTCGCCGTGCTCTACATCGTCGTGAATTTCGCCCTGAGCATGCTGGCCCGCCGCCTCGAGGTCCGCCAGCGCCGGCGGTACAACTCCGGCGCCATCGTCGTCGCCGGCGCCGGGATGGAGGTGGCCCTCATCGGCGCCGTCGGGGAGGCGGCCGAGGGGAGGGACTCGACTACCGGAGCTTGAGGCTGCCGGCGATGGTGGAGGCCACCTCGGCCGGCGCCGCGGCCACCGTGAGGATGTAGGCCTTGCCATTCTCCAGCAGGTAGTACTGGATCGAGTCGGTGGGGACGGTGCCGTCGTCGGTTTGGACGGGAATGCGGAAAGCCAGCCTGATCGCCGGCTTGCCGGCCATCGTCGCCGGCTCCTGGTTGAAGTTGGAGGCCTGCACGCCCCGGAGGGCCTCGATGGAGGCGGTGACAACCTCCGCGACCGTCTTCTGGTCGGGCTTGTCGGCGGTGAGGTTGGCGTTGGCCACGCCGTCGGTGGCGACGGCCATGAACAGCCCGCCCGACTGGCCCAGGACCCGGGCCTGGTTGAGGATCGACGCCAGCTTGGGATTGGCCAGGCGCAGGGAGTTGGCGCTCTTGTCGAAGTCGGCAGGGTTGATGCTCAGCGGGATCTGGGTCCAGCTCGCCGGCACGGCGAGGGCGAAACCCTCCTTGTCGTCGCTGGCCACGGTGTAGCCGTCGGGCGCGGTGATGGCTGGCGCCTTGGGGTCACCGCCGCAGCCGGCCATGGCCAGGAAGAGGAGACACAGGGCCGCGGCCGCCGCACGAGTAGAGGCTGGCAACCTAGAGGGCTGAGTCACCGGCACAGGATACGTGTGCCGGTCAGCTGCGGGACAGCAATCCCACCGCATCCCTCGCCCGGGTGAGGGTGGCGCCGGCGACCGCCTCCGCCTTCTCGGCCCCGCGCCGGAGTGTGACCCGCACGGCCTCGGGATCGGCGGCGAGGGCCTGGTAGCGCTCCCGTACGGGCCGGACCAGCTCGATCACCGCGTCGGCGGCATCGGCCTTGAGCGGGCCGTACTGGGAGTACCCGCCGGCCAGGTCCTCGGGCCGGCGGCCGGTGGCCGCGGCGAGGATGGCCAGGAGGTTGGAGACGCCCGGCTTCTTCTCGGGGTCGAACTCCACGTCGGTGCCGGTGTCGGTGACGGCCCGCTTGAACTTGCGGGCGATGGTGTCGGGCTCGTCGAGGAGCAGGACAGTGCCCTGCGGCGACTCGGCCGACTTGGACATCTTGGCGGTCGGCTTCTGAAGATCCATGATCCGCGCCCCGACCTTGGGGAGCACGGCTTCGGGCACGACGAACGTGTCGCCGTAGCGGTGATTGAACCGCAGGGCGATGTCGCGGCAGAGCTCCAGGTGCTGGCGCTGGTCCTCGCCGACGGGCACCCGGTCGGCGTCGTAGAGCAGGATGTCGGCCGCCTGGAGGACGGGATAGGTGAAGAGGCCGACCCGGGCCGACTCCTCGCCGTCCTTGGATTTCTCCTTGAACTGCACCATGCGCCGTAGCTCTCCCATGCTGGCCACGCACTCGAGGATCCACGACAGCTCGGGGTGCTGGTGGACGTGGCTCTGCACGAAGAGGGTGCACACCTCGGGGTCGAGGCCGGCGGCGACGAGCAGGAGGGTGAGCTCCAGCGTCTTGGCCCGGAGCTCGGCCGGGTCGCGGGGCACCGTGATGGCGTGGAGGTCGACCACGCAGAAGTAGGAATCCTGCACGTGCTGGTCCTCGACCCAGTTCCGGATGGCGCCCAGGTAGTTGCCGAGGTGGATGTCGCCGGTGGGCTGGATGCCGGACAGGACTCTGGCCATGGGTGGCGATGGTATGCGGGGGCCGGCGGACCCCGCCCGGTATTCTCCGGGGCGTGTCGTACGCGGTCCACACCGATGTCTACGAGGGGCCCTTCGACCTCCTGCTCCACCTCATCCTGCGCGACGAGGTGGATCTCTACGAGATCTCTCTCAGCCGCATCGTCGACGGCTTCCTGGCCCACCTGGACAGCGTGGTCGCCGCCCTCGACCTGGACGTGACCACCGAGTTCCTCGTAATCGCCGCCACCCTGGTCGACCTGAAGGCCCGCCGGCTGCTGCCCGGGCCGGTCGACGTGGAGGTCGACGAGGAGCTAGCCCTGTTCGAGCACCGCGATCTGCTGCTGGCCAGGCTCATCGAGGCCAAGACGTTCCGCGACGCCGGCAGCGCCCTGGAGGGCCTGGCCCAGGCCGCCAGCCGGTCCTGGCCCCGCACCGCCGGCTTGGAGGAGCGGTTCCTCGACATGGCCCCCGACCTGCTGGCCGGCGTCACCCCGGCTGACGTCCACGCCGCGTGGCTGCGGGTTTCCGCGCCGGCGGCGCCGCCACCCCGGGTCGTGCTCGACCACGTGGCGCCGATCAGGGTGAGCATGGAGGAGGCGGTCGACGACCTCCTCTCCCGCCTCCCCGGCGCCGGCCACCTCACGTTCCGGGCGCTGACCGAGGGCCTGACCGACCGCATCGAGGTCATCGTGCGGTTCCTGGCCGTCCTCGAGCTCTACAAGCAGGGCCTGATCGAGATCGGCCAGGCGATCACCTTCGGCGACCTGGAGCTGACCTGGGTGGGGGAGGAGGGCTCCGTCCTCGCCGGCATGGATTCCTACGATGGCTAGCGAAACGCGCCGAGCGGTAGAGGCCGTCTTGATGGTGGCCGACGAGCCGGTCGAGCCCCATCTGCTGGCCCAGCTCCTGGAGATCAGCCCGGCCCGGGTTGACGAGCTGTGCGAGGAGCTGGCCGCCGCTTACGAGGCCGAGGACCGGGGTTTCGTCCTGGCCCGGGTGGCCGGCGGATGGCGGTTCCAGAGCCACCCGGACCTCGCCCCCTACATCGAGCGCTTCGTGCTCGATGGCCAGCCGTCCCGCCTCTCGCCGGCGGCGCTGGAGACGCTCGCCATCGTGGCCTACAAGCAGCCGGTCTCCCGGGCCCAGGTGGCGGTGATCCGGGGCGTGAACGCCGATGCGGTGATGCGCACGCTCTCCCAGCGGGGGTACGTCGAGGAGGTCGGCCGCGACCCCGGCCCCGGCCAGGCCGTGCTCTACGGGACCAGCCGGCTGTTCCTCGAGCGCCTCGGCGTCGACTCCCTGGCCGATCTGCCGGCCCTGGGCGACTTCGTCCCGAGCGCGGAAGTCGTCGAGGCACTCGAGCGGGGTCTGGGCGCCGACGACCCGTGAGTCTCTCCGAAGGCGAGCGCCTCCAGAAGGTGCTGGCCGCCGCCGGCCTCGGGAGCCGGCGGGTATGTGAGATCCTCATCGACGAGGAGCGGGTCACCGTCAACGGTGAGGTCGCGATCCTGGGCCGGCGGGTCGACCCGGAGACCGACCGCATCGAGGTCGACGGCCTGCGCGTGCCGGTGCGGCCGGGCCTGGTGACCTACGTGCTCAACAAGCCGCGAGGCGTGGTGAGCACGGCGAGCGATCCCCAGGGCCGGCCGACGGTCGTCGAGATGGTCCCCGCCGAGCCTCGCGTCTTCCCGGTCGGCCGCCTCGACACCGACACCGAGGGCCTGCTGCTGCTCACCAACGACGGCGATCTCGCCCATCGCCTGACCCACCCGTCCTTCGGTGTCGACAAGGAATACCTGGCTGAGGTGGAGGGCAGCCCCACGCCGGCCGAACTGCGCCGGCTCCGCCACGGCATCGAGCTGGAGGACGGGATGACGGCGCCGGCCAGGGCGTCGCTGACCGCGCCCGGCGCCGTGCGGCTGGTCATCCACGAGGGTCGCAACCGCCAGGTCCGGCGCATGCTGGAAGCGGTTGGCCACCCCGTGAAGCGGCTGGTCCGCACCCGCATCGGCCCGCTGGCCGACCGCCGGCTCCGGCCGGGGGAGTGGCGGGTGCTGGAGCTGGAGGAGGTGCGCGCCCTCGAAGCGGCGGCCCTGCCCCGCAGTAGATTCGAGGCGTGACCCCCGCCGTCCGGGCCCTGCGAGGGGCGACCACCGTCGACGCCGACACCCCGGAGCAGATCAACGAGCGGGTCGGGGCGCTGGTAAACGAGATGCTGGCCCGCAACGGGGTCGGCAAAGATGACCTGATCAGCGTCATCTTCACCGCCACCGACGACGTCACGTCCATGTTCCCGGCTGCCGCCGCCCGCGCCGTCGGGCTGGGCGACGTGCCCCTCCTGTGCGCCCGCGAACTGGCCATCGTCGGCGGCACCCCCCGCTGCATCCGGGTGCTGATGCACCTGACCACCGAGCGCTCCCGGGCCGAGCTGCGCCATGTGTACCTGGCCGGCGCCGAGGGGCTCCGCGATGACCTCCCCATCTAGCCGACAGGCAGGCCAGGCTGAGGCGCGCCGGCGGGCGGTCATCGTCGGTACCGGCCTGATCGGCGGCTCCATCGGGCTCGCCCTCCGCAAGCAGGGCTGGCACGTCACCGGCCGTGACCTCGACGGCCGGCGGGCCGCCCAGGCGCTGGAGCAGGGCGCGCTCGACGCGGTCGGCGCCGACCCACAGGCCGAGGTCACCTTCGTGTGCGTGCCCGTGTCGTCCATCGCCGAGGAGGCCCGCGCTGCGCTGGCCGCCGGCGGCGTGGTGACCGACGTCGGCGGCGTCAAGGGACCGGTCGTCGCCGCCGTCGACCATCCCCGCTTCGTCGGCGGCCACCCCATGGCCGGCTCGGAGCAGGAGGGCATGGACGGCGCCGACCCGTCGCTCTTCGAGGGAGCCACGTGGGTGCTCACGCCCGTCGTGTCGACCGATGCCGAGGCCTACACCCTCGTCCGTTCGATCGTGACGTCGCTGGGCGCCGACGTGGTGGCGCTGGCGCCCGAGCGCCACGACGAGCTGGTGGCCACCGTCTCGCACGTGCCCCACCTCGCCGCGGCGACCCTGATGGCCCTGGCCGCCGACGGCGCCACGGAGCAGGGCCCGATGCTGCGGCTGGCCGCCGGCGGCTTCCGGGACATGACCCGCATCGCCGCCGGCCACCCCGGTATCTGGCCGGACATCTGCGCTGAGAACCGGGACGCCATCGTCGAAGGCCTCGACCGGCTCGTGGCAGCTTTGTCGGCCATGCGTGACCTGGTGGTGTTGGGGGACCGTCCCGGTTTGCTGGAAAACCTCGAGCGGGCGCGGGCGGCGCGTGTCAACCTTCCGAGCCGCGTGGCCCGTGACACCGCTCTCGTCGAGATGCGCGTCCCCGTTCCCGACCGTCCGGGCGTACTGGCCGAGATCACCACCCTGCTGGGCGAGCTCGACGTGAACATCGAGGACCTCGAGATCGCCCACTCCGTCGAGGGCGAGCGGGGCGTGCTGGTGCTGGTGGTGCAGGAGGCGGCGGCCGACGCCACCCGGAGCGCCCTGCTGTCCCGGGGGTTCCACCCGACGCTGCGGAAGCTCTCATGACCTCCTTCACCGTGGAAGGGGGCCGGCCCGTTCGGGGCCACATCGCCGTTCCCGGCGACAAGTCGATCTCCCACCGGGCCCTGATCGTCGCCGCCCTGGCCGAGGGCACCTCGGTGGTGCGGGGGTTGTCCGACGGTGACGACGTGGCCCGCACCCGGGCGGCGGTCGAGGCCATGGGCGCCGGCGTCGAGGGGGAGAAGGTCGCCGGCGGGCGCAGCCGCCTCCACGAGCCCGGTGACGTGCTGGACATGGGCAACTCCGGCACCGGCATCCGCCTGCTCGCCGGCCTGTGCGCCGGCCTGCCGTGGATGACGGTGCTCACCGGCGACGCGTCAATCCGCCGGCGGCCCATGCTGCGTATCCGCAGTCCCTTGCACGAGATGGGCGCCCGCATCTACACCCGGCGAGGACACTTGGCGCCCCTCGTGATCATGCAGTCCGATCTGCACGGCATCGACGTCCTGACTCAGGTGGCCAGCGCCCAGGTCAAGTCCGCCATCCTCCTCGCCGGCCTGTCCGCCGAGGGCGAGACCCGGGTGCGGCAGCACGTCGCCACCCGGCCCCACACCGAGGAGCTGCTGGCCCTGGCCGGCGCCGACATCACCGTGGCCCAAGGCGGCCGCGACGTGCGGCTGCACCCGACCGCGTTGGCCCCGTTCGAGCTCGACGTTCCCGGAGACCCGTCGCAGGCCGCGTTCTGGCTGGTGGCCGCCTGCCTGGTGCCCGGCAGCGACGTGGTGGTCGACAACGTCTACCTCCACCCCACCCGTTCGGCCTTCGTCGACGTCCTGGTCAGAATGGGGGCCGATGTCGAGCGGACGGGGCCGGCGCAGGTGCGGGCCCGTTACTCGCCTGACCTGCACGGCACCGACGTGGGGGGCGAGGAGATCTCGGGCCTCATCGACGAGATCCCGGTCCTGGCCGTCGCCGCCGCCCTCGCCGAGGGCGATACAACCTTCGGCGACGCCGGCGAGCTCCGCGTGAAGGAGAGTGACCGTATCGCCACGACCACGGCCGCCCTGGCTGCGCTGGGAGCCCGGTACCAGCTGACGAACGACGGCTTCGTCGTGACCGGGCCGAACACCCTGCGCGGCGCGCTCACCTCCAGCCATGGCGACCACCGCATCGCCATGGCGCTTGCCGTCGCCGGCCTCGCCGCCGAGGGGACGACCACAATCGGCGGCTGGGAGGCCGTCGCCACCAGCTACCCCGGCTTCGAGGGCGACCTGGAGCGGCTGTGCGGGTCGTAGCCATCGACGGCCCGGTCGGCTCGGGCAAGTCGACCGTGGCCAAGGCGGTGGCCGCCCGTCTCGACCTGCCCTACCTGGAGTCGGGGGCGATGTACCGGGTCGTGGCGTGGGCCGCGGTGCAACGGGGCATCGACCCCTCGGCCGAGGACGACACCACGAAGCTGGCGGCCGAGCTGGACATGGAGGTGGGCGAGCGGGTCACCGTCGCCGGCGAAGACGTGACCGGGGACCTGCGCAGCCCAGCGGTCGGTCGGGCGGTCAGCGCAGTGGCCGCCACCGCCGGCGTTCGCACGGAGCTCGTCCGCCGGCAGCGGGAGTGGGTCGAGGCCCACGGCGGGGCGGTTGTCGAGGGCCGTGACATCGGCAGCGTGGTCTTCCCCGACGCCGAGGTGAAGATCTTCCTCACCGCCAGCACGGAGGAGCGGGCCCGCCGGCGGTCGATGGACGAGACCCCCGACGACCTGGCCCGGCGCGACCTCATCGACTCCACCCGGGCCGTCTCGCCGCTGATCGTGCCCCAGGGCGCGGTGGTCGTCGACACGACGGGCCGCGAGGTCGACGACATCGTCGAGGAGATCGTGGGCCTCCTGCCGTGATCGCCTATGCCATCGTCCGCTTCCTGATCTGGCTGGTGGCCAAGGTCCTGTGGCGCATCAGCTTCGAGGGGTTGGAGAACATCCCGCGCACGGGCGCGTTCGTCATGGCGCCCGTCCACCGGTCCTTCATCGACTTCGGCCTGGCGTCGGGCACCACTCGCCGGCCCATGGGCTACATGGGCAAGGAATCTCTCTGGCGGAACAGGTATATGGGGGCCTTCATCACCCACCTGGGCGCCTATCCCGTCAACCGCGGCGCCCCGGACCGGGAGTCGCTGCGGCGCACGCTGGCCATCCTCGACAGCGGCAAGCCGTTGGTCCTGTTCCCCGAGGGGACCCGCCGCAGCGGGCCGGTGATCGAGCACCTGCACGAAGGGGCGGCCTATGTGGCGTCGCGGGCCGGCGTGCCCATCATCCCCGTCGGCATCGGGGGGTCCGAGCGGGCCCTGCCCAAGGGCAAGGCGTTGCCCCGCCTGGTCAGAATCCACATCCTGGTCGGGGAGCCGTTGGTGCCGGCGCCCATCGCCGAGGGGGCGCGCCACCCGTCGCGCCGGGCGATCAGGGAGCTGACCATCCAACTCCAACACGTCCTCCAGGCTCTTTTCGACCGGGCTCAGCGGACGGCCGGCGTCGAGGTGCCTGTCAACCAAACCGCGCCGCCAGACGTGTAACCAGTCGTGCGGGAGGACGGAAGTTTCGAGGCGGCGTTTGACGACCTCTTCCCCCGGGCGGTTCGCCTGGCGAACCGGATGCTCGGCGACCGGGCCGCGGCCGAGGACGTGGCCGCGGAGGCGTTGGCGCGCGCCTACGCCCGGTGGCCCAAGGTCGGCGCTCTGTCCCACCGGGACGGCTGGGTCCTCAAGGTGGCGACCAACCTGTCGATCGACCGTCTGCGCCGGCGGGTTCCCGAAGTGTGGCCCCAGGTGGAGGCCGACTTCGAGGACGGCGTCGAACTGCGCATGGCCCTCAACGCCGCCCTGGTCACGCTGGCCCCGCGCCAGCGGGAGGCGGTGGCCCTGCGGTACCTCGGCGGGCTGTCAGACCAGGAGGTCGCCCTCGCCCTGGGTATCTCCCTCGGCAGCGTCAAGACGCACATCCATCGCGGCCTGAAAGGCCTGCGCCGCCGGCTCGGTGCCGGTTTGGAGGAGGTGACTCCCCTTGCCGTGGACGGAATCCCGCTCGCGTGAGGAATGGCTGGCCGAGGTGCGGCGGCGCGGGGAGCGCATGCGTCGCCGGCGCCAGTTCACCATCGCTATCGCCGGCGCGTTCGCGCTGGTCCTGCCGATGAGCGCAGTCGCCGGCTACCTGGCCGGCCGACCCGACCGCGCCATGGAGCTCTCGGTCGCAGGGCAAGCGACGGCCGGCGGCGCGACGACCGCTCCCGATGACATGGCCATCGGCCGACTGGCGCCGGCCGTCGCACTGCCGACCACGACGACCACCATCGCCGAGGTGCACAACCGGCTGACCACGGTCGGTGGCGGCTCCGTGGCGCCGACCGTCCCGCCGATCGACGACCCGGTGGTGCGGCTCACGCCGACCTCCGTTCCTCCGGCGGCCGGGAGCGCCGGGATCGGTGGGGCGGCCGCCTCCCCGCTGCTGTCGGCGAACACCCCCCAGGCGTCGTCCGAGCCGGCGCTGCCGTGCGTGGCGTCGGAGTTCAGGCTGACGGTCACCATGGAGAAGGACGCCTTCGCCGCCGGCGAGAAGGTGAGGGGCTCCTCGGTGTTGGAGAAGCGATCGCCCGGCACCTGCGCGATGCCGAACTGGTGGATCGAGATCGCGTTCCTGAACAGCGCCGGCACGGAGGTCTCCGAGCTCGTACGCGAGTCCGGTTCCAGCCAGTCCTTCAACCAGGACCGGAAGACGACCGACTCCTGCCGGGAGGGCGGTGACTGCCGGCGAGTGGTCGAGACCGGGCCCGTCTACACCCACACCTTCTACTGGGAGACGCTCGACTGCTCGGCCCCCTACGCCGGACCGGTGGTCCCGGTGGCCCCCGACGGCTCCAACTGCGTGCCTTTCCCTGCCGGCGGCTACTCGGTGGTCGCCACCTGGACCGGGCCGGGGGCGGGCCCTCCGACGCGCTCGACGTTCAAGATCGGGCTCTGAGAGGCCCACGGTGAGGGGGCGGCGGGTCGAATGGGTGGTCGGCCTGCTGGCGGCCGGCGCCTGGATCGTGGCGATGACGGCCCCTTGGCCTGCCGGCGAGGCGCCGCCCATGCCTCCCGTGGTGCCGGCGCCGGCGTGGCCGGCGCCCGTGGCCATC
This sequence comes from uncultured Acidimicrobiia bacterium, assembly GCA_963768975.1. GTDB lineage: Bacteria > Actinomycetota > Acidimicrobiia > Acidimicrobiales > AC-14 > CADCTB01. The sequence continues at coordinate 253,324 of CAVYKB010000019.1, forward strand.
GCCGGCCCGAGCATGGCCCCGGAGCGACCACCGACCACGCCGGCGACGCCGGACCTGGCGCCTTGTCCCCCCGAGGGGCTCCAGATCGACGTCGTCCCGACGAAGGCCACGTTCCTCGCCGGCGACACGGTAGGGGGCATGTTCTTCGTCCAGACCGGCCGCGCCGTCGGCTGCGCGGTCGCCATGCCGACGTCCTTCCGGATCGAGGAGGTTGCCACCGGCAAGGTGGTCGGCAACGTCGCCGCCACCTCCGAGTACCCGAGCGCCATCAAGTCGGACGGCTGGACTTACACGAGCACATTCGAGTGGGACCGCCAGGACTGCTCGGGCGCAACCTGCGTCCCGGTCCCGCCTTCCCTGTACCAGGCGGTGGCCGAGTGGACGGGGGGAAGCCCCTACCGCGGATGGGGAGAGTTCCGCATCGGCGGATGACAGCCACACTGTGAGGTCGTAGGATCACCTTTGGTGATCCCCAGGCGGGTGGCGTTCCTCGGCATCGCGGCGTTGGTCCTGGCCGGCGCCGGCATCGCCGCGGCCGCCACCCACTCCGACGACGACGACACCCCGGCGGCTCTCGAGCAGCCGGCGACCACGACCACCTCGATGGTGCCCGAGACGACCACGACCGCGCTGGCGACCTCGACGACAGCGCCGGCGCCCTCCACCACCGCGGCCACGGGCAGGACGACGACCACGCGGGCCGGCGCCACGACCACCACCAGGGCGAGTACGACAACGACGACGGGGCCGGTCGCCGCCTGCGCCACCGCTCAGGTCCAGCCTGCGGTGACGACGGACAAGCCGTCCTACGGCATCGGCGAGCCCGTGCGCATCCACAGCACGCTGCACAACCGGTCGGGCAGCACCTGCACCTACCCCAGCTTCGTCTTCACCGCCACCATCCTCAGCCCCACCGGAGCGACGGTGACCAGCTTCACCCGCCAGGGCGAGCAGGGTGGTTCGCTGGGATCGGGCCAGGCCCACGAGGCTTTCGTGACCTGGGAGCGGGTCAGCTGCACATCGGACATCTGCCCGCCCAACGTCGCCGGCGACTACACCGTCTCGGCCACCTGGAACTTCCCCGGAGGCCCCCACACGGCCACCCGGACGTTCCGCCTCACCTAGCCGTTGGCGAGGGCGTCGAGCACGTCGCTGGCCGCTCGTTGGCGGTCCTGGGCGAAGGCCGACCGGGCCGGCGGCGCCGCCCCCAGCGTCACCGACGCCACCGCGTCGAGGGCCATCAGCAGCTCGCGCAGCTCCCGGGGCGGCGGGAAGTACTCGTCCTCGTTGGTGACGACGACCTCCTCGATGCCCTGGGCCGGGTGCAGCCGGGCGATCACCGACCGGACCAGCTCCTCGGGCGCCGAGGCGCCGGCGGTCACACCCACGACGCCGGCCAGGTCGTCGGGGAGCTCGTCGGCCCCGTTGACCCGGTAGACCCGGGCGCAGCCGGCGCCCCGCGCCACCTTCTCCAGGGCCACGGTGTTCGACGAGTTGGCCGAGCCGATGACCACGATGGCGTCGGCCCGGGCCGCGATCTCGATGAGGGCCGACTGGCGGTTCGTGGTCGCGAAGCACAGGTCGCTGTTCCCTGGCATCCAGAGGTCGGGGAACCGCTGGCGGGCAGCGTCGAGCACGCCGGCCCAGTCCTGGTGGCTGAGCGTCGTCTGGGCCAGGAGGGCCACCGGCCCACCCGGATCGGGCAGCGCCGCCAACTGCTCCTCGGACTCCACCAGGTGGATCGAGTCGGGGGCGACGGCCATGGTTCCGACCGCCTCGTCGTGGCCCTCGTGGCCGACGTAGAGGATCGAGAAGCCCTTGCCCGCTCGCACCTTGACCTCGTGGTGCACCTTGGTGACGAGCGGGCAGACGGCGTCGACGACGAACCCGCCGCTGGCCCGGGCCGCCTCGACCACCTCAGGGGCCGATCCGTGGGCGCTCAGCATGAGCGGCGCCCCGGGTGGCACCTCGGACACGTCGTTCACGAACACCACGCCCAGCTCGCGGAACCGGTCGACCACCAGGCGGTTGTGAACGATCTCGTGGTAGCAGTACACCGGCGGCTCGAACACCCGGACCATCCACCCCAGCGCCTTGATCGCCATCTCCACGCCGGCGCAGAAGCCGCGCGGCGCGGCCAGCAGCACCTTCTCGACGTCCACCAATCCAGCCTACCGGCCGGGTACCCGTATCCTGGAGGCGTGTCCCTGCCCCGGGTTGTTGCCGTCGCGCCCGGATCGCCCGCGTCGCGGGCCGGGCTGCAGCCCGGTGACGAGGTGGTGTCGCTGGCCGGCCGCCGGCCCCGCGACGTCATCGAGTGGCGCCTGCTGACCGACGAGGCCGATGTCGACATGGAGCTGCGGCGGGGCGGCCTCGACTTCGACGTCGTCGTCGCCAAGCACGAGGGCGAGCCGCTGGGCGCCGAGGTCTCCTCGGCCCTGTTCGACAAGGTCCGCACCTGCGACAACCACTGCGACTTCTGCTTCATCTACCAACTGCCGCCGGCGCTGCGCCAGAGCCTGTACCTGAAGGACGACGACTACCGCCTGTCCTTCCTCTACGGGAACTTCACCACCCTGACCCGGTTCACCGAGATTGACCTCGAGCGGGTCGTCACCGAGCGCCTGAGCCCGCTGAACGTCAGCATCCACGCCACGGACCCTGCGCTGCGGGCCCGCATGCTCCGCAACAAGCGGGGTGCCACCAGCCTGCGCTGGCTGCGGGCCCTGCTCGACCACGGGATCGAGATCCACGGCCAGGTCGTGGTGTGCCCTGGGGTGAACGACGGCGCCGTCCTCGACGACACGCTCTGCGGCATCCTCGACGAGTACCCCGAGCTGGCGACCGCCTGCATCGTGCCCCTGGGCGTCAGCCGCTACAACACCGAGCCGGCCATGCGGCCCCACACCGTCGCCGAGGCCCGGGCGGTCGTCGACACGGTCGAGGACTGGCAGGACGTCTTCCGCTCCGTGCTCGGCCGGCGCCTGGTCTTCGCCGCCGACGAGTACTACCTCCTCGCCGGCCTCCCCTTTCCCGAGGCAGACGCCTACGAGGGTTTCCCCCAGCACGAGAACGGCATCGGCATGGCCCGGGCCTTCGAGATGGAGCTCCACGGCAAGGTCGAGGCCGAGTCGGGCATCGGCGTACAGCCCGGCTTCTTCGCCTGGGTCGACGGGGCGCCGGCGGAGGGCTACCGGGCGCCCCGCACGGACGGGTTGATCTCGCTCACCCCTCGCCGGGACGCGCCGGTCGCCGTTCTCACCGGCGAGTATGGCGCCGCGGTCCTCGAGCCGCTGGTTGCCGACCTCAACGTGCGTGTGCTCCCGGTCCGCAACAACTTCTTCGGTGGGAACATCGGAGTCACCGGCCTGCTGGTGGGCCAGGACATCGCCCCCGTCCTGGCCGCCCAGCCCGAGGGCCACCGCTACCTGCTGCCCGACGTCTGCCTTTCCGGGGGCCTGTTCCTCGACGGCTCCAAGCCCGAGGACCTGCCCCGCCCCGTCGAGATCATCCGGTCCGACGGCATCTCCCTACGTCAGGCCTTGTCACTGTGAGTCTCCCCGTTGTTGCCATCGTCGGCCGCCCCAACGTCGGCAAGTCGACCCTCGTCAACCGCATCGTCGGCCGGCGGGAGACCATCGTCGAGGAGCGCCCCGGGGTCACCCGCGACCGCAAGGAGCTGGAGACCGACTGGCGAGGCCGGCGCTTCACGATCGTCGACACCGGCGGCTGGCTCGCCGGCGGCGACGGCCTCGATGCCAAGGTGAGCGAGCAGGCCGAGCGGGCCATCAAGGGGGCCGACGTCGTGCTGTTCGTGGCCGACGCCACCGTGGGGATCACCGAGGAGGACGACCAGGTGGCCGGTGTGCTGCGCCGGGCCAAGCGGCCGGTGATCGTCGTCGTCAACAAGGTCGACAGCGAGCACCGCGAGATCGATGCCTGGGACTTCGCCCGGCTCGGACTGGGCGAGCCGGTGGCGGTGAGCGCTCTCCACGGCCGCCAGGTCGGCGATCTCCTCGACGAGGTCTTCACCCGGCTGCCGCCGCCTGGGCCCGAAGAGCTCCCACCCGACACCTCCAAGGTCCCGTCGATCGCGGTCGTGGGCCGGCCGAACGTGGGCAAGTCGACCCTGTTCAACCGTCTCATCGGCGACGACCGCTCGGTCGTCCACGACCAGCCCGGCACCACCCGCGACTCCATCGACACGGTGGTCGAGACCGCCGACGGGCCGCTGCGCTTCATCGACACGGCCGGCATGCGCCGGAAGAGCAAGATCGTCGAGGGGGCCGAGTACTACTCGCTGGTCCGGGCCCTCCAAAGCGTCGACCGGGCCGACGCCGCCATGCTCGTCATCGACGCCACCGAGGGCGTCACCCACCAGGACCAGCGCCTGGCCGAGCGCATCGACGCCGCCGGCAGCCCCGTGCTGATCGTGATGAACAAGATGGACATCCTGGACGCAGCCGCCCGGGCCGAGGTCGCCGAGCAGGTGGCCGATCGCCTGGCATTCCTCGGCTACGCCCCGGTGCTGAACATCAGCGCCCTCACCGGCAAGGGCGTCCACCGGCTGCTTCCGGCGATCAAGGAGGCCATCGAGGCCTACCACCGGCGGGTACCGACCCGGGAGCTCAACGAGGTCGTCCAGGCAGCCCAGGCCCAACAGCCGGCTCCCGGTGCCCGGGTGCTTTACGCCACCCAGGGCGCCACCGACCCCCCCACCTTCACCCTCTTCACCAACCGGGCGCTGCCGGCGCCGTACCTGCGCTACCTGGAGCGCCGCATCCGCGAACACTTCGGGTTCGGGCCCACCCCGCTCAAGCTGCGGGTCCGGAGCCGGACGAGCTGAACTCGCCTGCCGGCCGGCAAGGTGTTCCCACCGCCGCCGGATCGTTCTAGGATCCTCGGTGAGCATGGCTCCATACCCCATTTTGCTGGCCGTCTCGTTCGCCTGCGTGGTGGCGGCTGTCATCTGGGCCCGCTCCGCCCTGCGGCTAGAGCGATCATGGCGCCGGCTGCTGGAGGGCAGCGGCCCGTCGGGGTCGATGGCGGTGAGCCTGGCCCGGTCGGCGTACCGCAAGGAGGTCCACACCACCGTCCTCTACGTGGTGGTCGCGGTGATCTCGGCGGCGGCGGCGTACGCCGGCGGCTGGCCCCGGCTCATGCAGGCCCTTCTTGTCATCCCCATTGCCATGACCCTCGTCTGGGGCCAGCGGTTCCTGTCCGAGGCCGATATCATCGAGGAGCGGGCCAGCCTGGAGCGGCGGGCCGAGGAGGTGCTCTCCCAGGAGAACCTCGCTCCTCGCCTGTGGGCCGCCCGGCTGGCGCCCCAGGACCTGCCCGCGTTCGAGGGCTTCGAGGTGGGCCGGGCCTACGAGCCGGGCACCGGGCTCATGGCCGGCGACTTCTACGACGTGACCCCCACCGGCCCCAAGCGGGTGGCCGCCGTCATCGGTGACGTCTCCGGCCATGGCATCGAGCCGTCGATCACCGCCTTCCAGGTCAAGTACCTCCTGCGGGTCTTCCTGCGCCAGTACCGCGACCCGGCCCAGGCCCTGGAGGAGCTCAACGCCATCATCTCGGCCCAGACCCGCAACGAGGAGTTCGTCTCCCTGTGCCTCGTCGTGTTCGACCAGGCCGCCGGCACCCTGCGGTACGCGTCCGCCGGCCACCCGCCGGCGTGGCTGTGGCACGACGGCGAGGTCCGCCCGCTGCGGTCGACCGGCCCCCTCCTGACGCTGAACCCGAAGGCCTCCTACAGCAGCCGCGAGGTCGCACTGGACCCCGGCGACCTCCTCGTGCTCTACACCGACGGCCTGGCCGAGGCCCGGGCCGGCGGCCAGCTGTTCGGTGAGGAGCGCATCGCGGCTCATATCCGCCGTGACCCGGGGGTCGCCGCCGACGTGCTTTGCAAGTCGCTGCTCGCTGCGGCGCGGGACTTCGCCACGGGGCCGATCCGTGACGACGTCGCCATCCTCGCCGTCCGCCGCACCTGAGCGCCTCCGTGCCGACCTGCGCGCAGTGTGACCACTATTGGAGGCCGACCGAGCTCGGGGAGGGAGGAACCTGCCCGACCTGCGGGCAGGCCCTCGACACCACGCCTCCGAAGACCCCCTGGCACTTCAAGCTGCTGATCGTCTCGGCTGTGCTCTACCTGGGCTGGCGGGGCGTCCAGGGCGTGGCCTGGCTCATCCACCGGATGTGAGGGGTCAGCTCTCGGAGATGACGACCTGCGTGCCGTGGGGGACCCGCTCGGGGAACCACTCGGCTGAGTTCATCGGGAGGCGCACGCACCCGTGCGATGCCGGCTCGGCCGGCACCGATGTCGACCCGTGGATGGCGTAGCCGCCGATGAAGTACTGCGGGTTGTACAGCCGACCCAGGGCGCTGGTACGCCAGCCTGGCTGGGACCGGTACGTCCGGAAGGTGCCGACCGGGGTGGGTGTCGCCGATGTGCCCGTGGAGACGCTCAAGATCTTCAACAGGCTGCCGTTCTCGTAGAGAAGAAGCACCTGGCGGGCCAGGCTGATCTCGACCCGGGTCGGATCTCCGTTCGAAAGGATGACAGCGGGCTGGCCGCTCGCCGCCATGATCCTGGCGGTGACGTCAGGGCTGAGCTGGCCGGTTCGGGGGAGCCCGTTGACCTTCTGGAAGGCCATGACGGCGTGGTTGGTCATCTCGTCGACCTTCCCATCGATGGGTCCGACGTCGTAGCGGAGCGCCTCCAGCTTCTGCTCGATCTGCAGCGGGCCACTCGCCGCAGCCGCAGCTGCAGGCGCCGCCGGCGCCGGCGGGGGTGCGAACAACCCGGTGCCGAGCAGCCCACCCTGGGCGCCGGCCGCGGAGGCGAGGCCCACCTGGCCGGCGGCGAGGGCGAGGAGGAGGGTCGGCAGCTTCCGGGTCAGCGTCGTGTTCATACATCGAGCATGCCCATGCCGGCGCCGTCGGATGCCTCTTCTGCTGCTCGGCTACAGTCGCAAGTGGTACGGGCTGTGGCGCAGCTTGGTTAGCGCGCTTGACTGGGGGTCAAGAGGTCGGGAGTTCAAATCTCCCCAGCCCGACCACAAAAGGGCAGGTCAGGGGGGGTGCGCCAAGCACCCCCTCTCCTTGTCTCAGGGCAATGTATGCAGAATGTATGGAGGCGGACGCTAGAATCGAGCCGTGGAGTGGATCACGGCGGGTGCACCGGAGGTGCAGAAGCAGCGGGGCAAGTGGGTCGTCCGTCAGGGTGGATACGACCCGACGACGGGTCTCCGCCGGGTTCGACAGCTCGGAACGTTCCGGACGAAGCGGGACGCGACGGCGTACCGGGCCGAGGTACTCGCCGGTCGGGCCGGCACGGCGACAGAGACGGTGGAGCAGTTCCTCCAGGAGGTGTGGCTGCCGTCCAAGCGGGGTCGGATCGAGACCAGCTCGTACGACCAGTACACGTGGGCAGTCCGGCGCCACATCGTCCCCCTCATCGGCGCCGTCCGGTTGAGCGACCTCACCCCCGAGGTGGCCGACGAGTGGGTCAGCGCCCTCACCAGCCTCAACAAGGCCGGCAAGCCGCGCCTGGGTGCGACGTCGGCCCGGCTGGTCCGCAAGGTCCTGTCCATGGCGTTGGAGGAGGCGGTCCAGCGCGGCCGGCTGGGCCGTAACCCCGTTGTGTTGACCCAGCCGCCCAAGCTCGACCGGGCCACCAAGAAGCTGGGCTGGACGCTGGAGGAGGCGAAGCGGTTCCTCGACGTCGCGTCCGAGCATCGGCTGTACGCCGCGTTTCACCTGTGCCTGGTGACTGGAATGCGCCGCGGAGAGATCCTGGGCCTTCGGTGGGTCGACGTGGACCTGGAGCGACGCCAGCTCGAAGTCGTCCAGCAGCTGCCGATCGAGAGGGGCAGGCCCGTTCTGAAGCAGCTCAAGACCGCGAGCAGCGCCCGGGTCGTGACCTTCGGGCGCAGCACCGCGAAGGTCCTGCTCGCCCATCGCAAGGGGCAGGAAGAAGAGGCCGCCTTCGCCGGGCCGGCCTGGCAGGACACCGGTCTGGTCATCACCACCGCGCTGGGGGGCTGGGTTGACCCGAACAACTTCGGTCGCCTCATGGACTCCCTGATCGAGGCCGCCGGCGTCCCACGGATCACTCCGAAGGGGCTTCGCCACACCGCGCAGTCGGTTGGCCGGGTGGTGGTCGGTGACGACAAAGTGATGCAGGAGCGCCTGGGCCACGCGGACATCGGCATCACCCTGGGCACCTACACCCACACCGTCACCGAACAGCACCGGGAAGCAGGAGACCGCCTCGACAAGGTGTTCGGACCGACGAAGCGATCGCGTTGAGCCCGCTGCGGGTCCGGCGGGAGCCAGCGCCCGACGACGGCCTCTTGCTGGTGCGAGGCGACGAACTGGCGGCGGAGACGCTGCGGCGTGATGCGATCCGCACCTATCGGCGCTTCGGCGAGTACGGCGTCTCGCTCCTGGGTGCGTCGATCGAAGCGGACCTGGACGAGTTGGCCGCCGGCCTCCTCCGACGATTCGAGGTCCTGACCGTGATGACAGCCGGCGCACTGCGGCGGTCTGGCATCGAGCTGCGCCCCACGTTCCGCCGGCCGCACTACACGGTGATGCTGCCAGACCTCGACGAGGCGATCTTCCGCCTGCTCCGGTGCGACAATGAACGTCGAGTCAACGACTACTACAAGCCCGAGGAGGTGCAGCCGTGACCGTGGCCATCGACATCGATGTCGACTGGAACACCCAGGACGACACCGGCATGTCCTGGACCTTCCGCGACGAGGCGACCGACCCGTCGAGGATTGTTGCCGGGGCCTACGTCGTGGCCGGTCGCGGCACGGCGGTGGCGGTCGCCGAGGTCGTCGACGTTGGCGAGGACGACGTCGTCCACCTGCGCCCCCTGCCTGGGCCCGTGTCGGCGAACGCCCACCTGCTGTCCACAGCAGCGCGGTAGCGCAAGGTCGTCACTCGACGACCTCGTCGGTCACGAGCGCGGCCACATCCTGCGCATTGACGTCGGGGAAGGAGTTGGACAGGTTCTCGGCGGTCTCCGCCGCCAGTACGGCGAGGTCGTCCGCCATAGCCCGCAACGTGTGCTGCCAGGTCCCGAGGTTCCCGATCGCCTTCTCGACCATGGCGAGGAGGCGCCGCTTCGCAAGGTCATGGATCTGCCGTTGGGCTCGCGTCATCAGCGCCGGGTCCAGGTACTCCATTACCTCGTGGAGGCGGTTCTTCAGCCTCGTCGCGCCGTCGTTGGCGTCGCCGAAGATGATGTCGAGCATCACGGCCCCAGTCCGGCTGAGTTGAGCGGTGGTGGCCTTGGGGTCGACTTTGGTCCAGGTTGCAGCGGGTCGCGTCGGAAGGAAGAAATAGGTCACCGGTAGGCGGAAGGCCTGAGCGAAGGCGACGAGGTCGTCGGCGGTGAACTGCCGAATCCGGGTACCGTCGATCGACCGCTCGGCCGCCGAGACCTGAGCGACGGTCCAGCGGATACCGAGATGCGGCTCGAGCGCCTCGGCCGCCTCGGCTTGCGTCCAGCCCCGCTCCTTGCGAGCGCGCCAGAGGTTGTGGCCCACCAGCTGGTTCGGCGTGAGCCCCCAGAACAGGGGCGCCTGGCGGTCATCGTTGGAGACCTCGCCGTCCTGCTGGCGGCCGGCCTCGTGGTGTGCGGACAGGCTGAGCGGGTGGAGTGAGCGCACCGGCGGCCGCCGCCGGCCCGCAGCTGGTCGTGACGGCGACATTCCAGGGCTCGGTGGCAGCCATCGACGCCGCGACGAAGACGCTGGTGGTCGGCGCCCGGATGGTCTGGGCGCCGGTGATGGAGGCGGGGCTCTACTAACGGCGGGTGTTCGTCGACCGGGGGATGCAATGGGGGAGCCGCGGCGGGGGGATCTCCCGGCTGCGGGTCGGCGACGGGGTGCAGGTCGAGGCCGAGGACGCGTTCGACGGCACCTAACGAGCCGTGAAGCTGATGCTGCTCGACGTCGACTGAGCCGCCTAGCTCGGGCTGTCGTGCCGGTGGCGCTCGGCCAGCCGGGCCGCATAGGCGGCGGCCTCGGACCGCCGGCTCATGCCGAGCTTCATGAGGACGTTCGACACGTAGTTCTTCACCGTCTTCTCGGCGAGGAACATCCGCTCGCCGATCTGCCGGTTGGTGAGCCCCTCGGCGATGAGATCGAGGATGCGGCGCTCCTGGTCGGTGAGGCTCGACAAGTCGTCCTCGGGGGCGGCGGGTGTCCGCAGGCGCTGCAGGACCCGCGCCGTCACGCCGGGGTCCAGCAGGGACTGGCCCTGGGCCACCCGCCGGACGGCGTCGACCAGGTCGTTGCCCCGGACCTGCTTGAGCATGTAGCCCGCAGCCCCGGCCATGATGGCGCTGAACAGCGCCTCGTCGTCGGCGAACGACGTGAGGACGAGGCAGGCGATCTCCGGGTGGGCGGAGCGGATCTCCCTGCACACCTCCACTCCGTCGGCCTGGCCCTCGCCGAGACGGACGTCGAGGACGGCCACGTCGGGGCTGGTCGTGGGGATGCGGATGAGGGCCTCCTCGGCCGTGCCCGCCTCGCCCACGACCACAAGGTCGTCCTCGGTCTCGAACAGCTCCCGCAGCCCCCGCCGCACGATCTCGTGGTCGTCGAGGAGGAAGAGTCGGATGGGGGGCATCGCCCCATCTTTGCCCTTGTGACGGGGCGTTAGCCTCCCCTGCAGTGAGCCAGCCCGCCTACGCAGGTCCCCGCAGCCTTCGCCAGCTGCTCGATGCGGTCATCACCGTGGGGTCGAACCTCGACCTCGAGTCTGTTTTGCGCCATATTGTCGAGTCGGCCGTTGGCCTGGTCGACGCCCGGTACGGCGCCCTGGGCGTGCTCGACGAGACCGGGAAACGCCTGTCCCAGTTCATCACCGTAGGAATGGACGACGACACCTACCGGGCCATCGGCACGCTCCCCGAGGGCCACGGCATCCTGGGCCTCCTGATCGTCGACCCAAAGCCGATCCGCCTGCCTGACCTCCACGAGCACCCCGACAGCTTCGGGTTCCCAGCCAACCATCCTCCGATGAGCTCCTTCCTGGGTGTGCCCGTCCGCATCCGCGACCAGGTGTTCGGCAACCTCTACCTGACCGACAAGACCACGAGCGAGGTCTTCACCGACATCGACGAGGAGCTGGTGGTGGGCCTCGCCGCCGCCGCCGGAGTGGCCATCGAGAACGCCCGGCTGCACGTGAAGGTCCAGGAGATCGCGCTCGTCGAGGACCGGGAGCGAATCGCCCGCGACCTCCACGACACCGTCATCCAGCGCCTCTTCGCTACCGGCCTGCGCCTCCAGGCCGCGGCCCGGCTCTCCGAGCGCCCCGAGGTGATCCATCGGATCGTGCAGGCGGTCGACGAGCTGGACCTCACCGTCAAGTACATCCGCACGGCCATCTTCGGCCTCGAGGGGTCGCTCCGGGGCGACAGCGGACTTCGCCAGCGGGTCCTGGCCATGGCCTCCGAGGCGGCGGGGCCGCTGGGTGTCGAGCCGCACGTGCTGTTTGACGGACCGGTTGACGCCGTCGCCGACGACGTGGCCGCCGAGCTGCTGGCCGTGCTGGGGGAGGCCCTCACCAACGTCGCCCGTCACGCCCGGGCGCGAAGGGTCGACGTGGAGGTCACGGCCGGCAAGGACGTGGTGCTCCGGGTCACAGACGACGGGCGGGGGCTGCCCGAGGAGCTGAGGGCGGAAGGCAGGGGCATGGCGAACATGGCAGCCAGGGCGTCACGCCTGGGGGGCACGTTCACCACTGCCCCGGGGCTCGGGTCGGGCACCGTACTCGAATGGCGGGTGCCGGCCGGGTGACGCGAACGAAGCCCCGCATCGCTGCGAAGCTTCGTCGTGCCAGGCGTACCGTCAGACAGTCACCGTCTGCCGCTGCCTCGCCACCTCGCCGGGCTCGGGCGCTGCGAAGGCCTTGTTCTTCGGGGTGGCCAGGGCGTGGACGAAGCCGGCGATGGACAGCGCCACCAGGAGGAGGACCCCGAGGTAGATCACCGTCGCCGCCTGGCCCGCCTTGTTGCCCAACTCGCTGAACCCGTAGGACGTGAGCAGGACGCCTCGCAGCGTCTCACCCTTGAAAACGGTCTCACGCTGGGTGGTGGCGGCGGCCAGTTGCTTCTGGAGATCGGCCAGGGCAGGGTCGTTGGTGCTCTGGGCGGTGGCGATCTGGGTCCGCAGGGTGGTCTGGACGTCGCCGATCTCGGCGTAGGTCTTGCCACCGCCGCTGGTCTTCACGTGGAGGCCGATGAACTCGTTCGCGTAGCACTCGGCCTGCTTGCCGGTGGTGAGCGCCTGGCCGGCGTGCTTCACCAGGCACTCCGCCTTCCGCTCCTCGTCGGTGAGGGTATCGGCGGACTTGAAGGTGATCCGCTGCTGGACGAGCTGGTCGGTCACGTACTTCTTGGAGAAGTCGGCGTTGTTGGACATCACCACGCCAACGATGAGCAGGAGGGCTGCCAGGCCCACTCCGCCGATGCTGAACAGGATGTCGAGGGTTCTGCGCTTCACGGCTGGCTCCATTTGTGGTTGAGGTATGGGTTCATCATCCTCTCGACGGCCCTCCGGTGGCAGGGCGCAACGGCCCCACGTCGATGGGACCAAAGTCCCTACCTATGGACGCCGACGAGGCGCACGATCGCACCATGAACACGAGCGCCACCCACCTCGCCGGTCTCGTCGGTCCCTGCCCCGGATGCGGGAACGGGCGGTTCCAAGCGGTGTCGGACGGAGAGCCGACCAATCTGCTGTGCGGGGCTTGCGGGGCGTGCTGGCACGCCGAGGTCTCGCTGGTGCACCGGGTCGACCCAGCCGGCTGTCGCGGATGCGCGTCGCGCTCGGTCTGCGAGGGCGGGCGTACGAGCCTGACGTAGCGTGAGGGCACGCCGCGGACCGAAAGGGGACCAGTTGCCTGGGCCGGAGCAGCCAGAACCGAACCTGGTCGGCAGCCTGGAGGAGCTCGACGAGGCCGAGTGCCTCCGGCTTCTGGCCAGCACCACCGTGGGCCGGGTGGGATTCGTCGTGCAGGACCGCCCGATCGTGCTGCCGGTCAACTACGCCGTCGACGGTCGCACCCTGGTGTTCCGTACCGGGGAAGGGACGGTGTTGAACAAGGCGGCGCTCCAGATGATCGCCTTCGAGGTCGACAAGATCGACGACGAGACGCACACCGGGTGGAGCGTGCTCGCCCAGGGGGTCGCGCAAGACGTGGGCTCCGCGATCGATGCAAGGTCCGAGCAGCTGCGCCGGCTCGCTCTGGTGACGTGGGCACCAGACCGGCGGGATCGGTGGTTCCGACTCGACGCCGACACCCTGACCGGCCGCCGCCTTTCTGTCCGTCCCGCCTGACCGACCCCGTCAGCTCGGCGCGAGGGCGGACTGGTGGAGTCGCCGTCCGGAGACGAGCTCGGACCGGATACGCACGTACTCCAGCCGGCGGCCCGGCGCCCACGGGTGGAAGGGCAGTGCGTGCGCCCGGGCGAGCTCGACGGGGTCGGTGACCAGGCTGGTACGGCCCTGGATGAGCACGCTCCACCCGGTCTGGCGCAAGGGGTCGATGTCGTCCACCTCGAAGGCGACGACTGTCCTCGCCGACGCCGCTTCCAGTTTGCTGCCCGCAGCCGTTCGGAACACGACGTCCTCACCGAGCAGCGCGAAGTTCACGGGGAACGCCGCCGGTAGTGCCCGGTCGGTGACGATGACCCGGCCCACGAGGCCGTGACATAGCAGCTCCAGGCATTCGGCTCGGGACAGGACTTGCAGGCCGGTGCGGTCCAGTTCCATGAGAAAGACCATGCACGCGATCGTGTGGGCACGAACAGGGCCGAAAGTCCCACGTGTGGGGCCCGAACCAGGGTCCTTCGGCGCTCCGTTCGGCCCTGGGAGCAGGAGCCCGTGAAGCGCACCATGGGGTCATACCTTCTCGAACCGAAAGCAGGGAACCTCATGGACAACCGAACCTCTCCAGAAGCCTCCTACGGCCAGCCGGTGTTCTCCATCGCCGGAGCAATGCCCAGCACCACGAACGCTCCGTGGAAGACCGCCTACCCGAACCCCGACGTCGGGGTCACCCAGAGCCGCTCCTCGAGCCGTGGACCGTGCTTCTCGATCGCCGGTGTGATCCCCAGCCGGCCGGAGGTCGCCTGGCGCACCTCCAACCCCGACCCCACCCGCGACTGCCTCGACGCCTATGGGCACGTGATCACCAAGGTCGAGGCTGCGGCCCGCGCCGAGCTGGGTGCAGCCTCGACCCGGGGTCACCTGCGGCTCCGCACCCCCGTGCTGGCGGCATTGCCGGCGGCCTGACCGCCAGATACACGTAGTCGAGCCGGGCCCGGCAAAGGGCCCGGCTCTTCGCCGTTACCGAGGTCGTATGAGCACAAGCACCGTTGTACCGACGCCCCTCACCGCCGAGGACCTGGCCGAAATCGACGCCTACTGGCGGGCCGCCAACAAGGTGTCCCCGTCCGGGTTTTTGGAGAGTCCTTCAGGCACTGGGATGCGACGGTGAACCGGAATGCGGTTCCGGCATCGGGAGGTTCACGGTGAATCTGGTGCCAGCCTCTGCGTCGGATTGCGCGGCGACCGAGCCTCCCATCGCCTCGACGAGGTTGCGGACGATGTGCAGACCGAGCCCGATGCCTGGCGCAGCACCCACCTCGGTGCTGTCGCCGCGCTGAAAAGCCTCGAAGATGTCGATTCCGTCGGGCAGGCGAATACCCTCGTCGACCACGGCGACAGCAATACCCTCGGCCGTCCTGTAGCCCACGACCGTGATAGCCCCTTTAGCCGGGGAGTACTTGACTGCGTTGTCGAGCAGGTGACCGAGCACCTGGCACAGCGCCGCCGGGTCGGCGTAGGTCGTCAGACCCAGCTCGATCTCCGCCCGGACCTGATGCTCTGTCGACACGGCGTCGAGTTCCCGGGTGATGGCCTGGACCAGGTCCAGTAGGTCCACGTCTTCCGGGAGGAGCTCCCGGCTCCGCACGTCCGCTCTGGCTTCGACAAGTAAGCCCGTGAACCCGGTGGAGAGAACGCGCGCGTTGCGGAGAATGATGTCGAGGAACTGGTCTCGGGTGGACGCCCCCAGGGCGGCCCACCTGGCGTGGAGAACCTCAGCAGCGCCTTGTATGGCGGTCAGTGGCGTCTTGAGCTGGTGCTCAGCGATGGCGAGGAACCGCGCCGGTGCCCGGAGCTCCTCCTCGGCCAGGTCGGCTCGCTGATCGGTGGCCGCCACCAGCGTCCGGCTAACGTGCTCGGCGATCATCTGGGCGAAGAACTCCATGGCCGACACCAGGCGCTCACTCACGGGCTGGGCCCGTCTGCTGGCGCCGCTCAGCATGCCGTACAGCTCGTGCTTCGCGAGCACGATGGGGACGCTGACGTAAGTTCCCAGGCCCAGATGCTTGGCCGCCTGGGCGTCGGGAAACGTCTCGGGCAACTGCGCCGACGAGCGGGTCACGCCCGGAAGGCTTTCTTGGAACACGGTGTCGGGAAGTGGGAGCCGGCTTCCCTTGGTGATCGATTCCTCGCCAGCGCTGTGGACGAACCGGACTTCCTGCTCGCGCCGGTCCCAGTCGAGGACGATGAGGTAGGTAGAGTCGAGGCTGCCGAGCGTGGCCAGCGCTTCCAGCAGGGGGCGGGTCAGTTCCTCGAGATCGTGGCTGTTGGCGGCAACCGGTGCGCCGTTATGGCTCATCCCGACTTCGGCCAAGACCGTCGATGCGGTCACGATGCATCCCTCGGCCCGACGGATCGGCCCGGCCCGGCGCAGCGCAGAACCGAGCGTGGCCGAGTCTTCTTCGACGAGTTCGGGGTCGGCGGCACGCAGAGCTCGGATCTCTCCGCTGCCAGCGTCTTGGTAGGCAGCCTTCCATCGGTGCTCGGTTTTCGAGCGCAAGCCCCCCTCGACTACTACGCCACCGGGCACCTTCGCGCCCAAGGCGGCCAAGAAGCACCCGAGCGTCTGGGTGGCCCGCTGAGCTCCGGTGGAAACGAGCACGTCGTACTCGCCATGAAGCCCGGCGCCGATCTCCAGCGCTCGACGGACTCCCTCATCCGAGAGGGAGTCATCCTCGTTGTCGGTGTGCCGCCTGAGCTCCACACACTTCGCCATTCGTCCTCCCTCGGCCAGGACCGCCTCGTTAGAGATCCAGGCTAGGAGCTCGCGTTACGCACCCAGCTCCCGCCAGGCATCGCATTGAGCGATATCACCAGTCCCACGTTGATCCGCGACAGATGCGCCGTGGCGATGGTGTCCCAGAACGACGCCCCGGTCCGTCTGTCGGCACATCCCTCAACGCCGGCCTGGTGCCACCGGAGGACGCACCTGCGCGCCGACTCAAGGCATGGCTCGCCGAGTAGCCCTGGAGTTGACCCGGCATCTCCAGTTCCCGCGGAACAGGCCCATTCACCGGGCCACCTCGGTCGGGCTAGGCGTCGACCTCGGCTTCGCCCTCCGGCGGAGCGCAGCGCTCAAGCATGAAGTTGATGAGGGCCGAGCACGTGACCAGGGCGAACTTCGCCTCGGCGAAGCCGACCTCGACGGCGGTGCCCTCGATGGCGTGACGGACGCCGGTCTGGGTGTTGCTGGCGTATCCGTACAGAGCCGTCATGGAGTCCTTGAGGGGCGTCGGCAGCTTGCCTTCGGTGTTCAGCCTCGAGAGGGCGTCCTTGACGCCCTGCGACTTGGATCCGGAGAGCTTCTTCGATAGGGCCTCGACCGCTGCCACGGACTCCTTGATCGAGTTGCGGAAGTCCGGTTGCTCACGGTCCGATAGAAGCTTGAGGGCCTTCGCGAGGTGCACGGCGTGCGTCGAGTCTGAGGCTGCGGCCAACGCCTGCTCGATCGAGTCTGCCTCCTCCTCGCTCGTGATCCGGGTGAGGACTCCTCCCACGAAGCGGTAGGCGGACATCTCCTGTTCGAGCATTCTGTTGCAGCCCGCTCGGAACCGGTCGTTGGTTTGGTCGCCGTAGGTGTCCTCGTACCAGTTGGGTAGTTGTTGGATGAACTCGTAAACGTCGAGCCACTCAGCCTTCTGGAGGAACCACAGTCGAAGTTGCGCCCACGCCACGGAAAGGTTGTCCGGCTTGCTGTCCGTGGGCTGCTTGAAGGTGAAGGCCCACACCCGGTACAGGAGGAGTCCGAGGTCCTTCTGTCGGAACGGATGCGGTGAAGTCATGTACCGCCGCCAGTAGTGGAGGTGCACCATGTTCCATAGGCCGTTGCGCAGCGCCTCGTCCATGCCATCGATCTGGAGGACGGACCTGACGGGGCGGAATCCCATGCGCTCGGCGAAGGTGCTCACGGTTCGAGTGTTGCACCCGCTGAGCCGGGCCAGGTGACTTTGGCCCTGCCGCCCCCGGCCGCTCGTCTTGGTGTTCAGGACGTGGCTGACGTTGGCTGTCGTTCGCATGCAGCGTGTGCGTCTGGCATCACGAACTGTGATGGTCAATTTCCTGAACCGGGGTCAAACGAGTGACGGGTCGGATGTTTTTCGAGAGTGGACTAGTAGACGGCCCGCTGCTGGGAGGACGTAGTAGGGCGGCGACCGGCGCCTGCCTCCGGCCACCCCGGGGCGTCGGTTGATACCTCGGGACATCGCCCCAAAACGGCGAGGCGCGGCTCAAGAAGAGGGTGCCCCAGTAACCCGGCAGCGGGAGCGCCCCGCCCGGTGGGCCGGCAGCCGCCGGTTACCCAGCAGTCTGATCATCTGATCGGGATGTCGGAGTCACAGCCACCGAAGCGGCGCATAGCTTCGCCGACCTTCTCGACGCCGTGGAACACCGGGGCGAGCGCTTCACAATCGTCCGACGAGGCAAGGCGATCGCGATCCTCGAGCCGATGAATGATGGTCACGGCGCCGATGTCAAGGCTTTGCTTCACCGCCACCGACCCGATCCTCAGTGGTCGAAGGACCTCGCTGACGTCCGATCCGTCCTGGAGATCGAAGAGCCCTTGACGAGGCTCTTCTTCGACACGACCTTCCTGATCGACGCGGAACGTTCGGCAGTCGACCTCGACGATGCTGTCGGTGATGACGACGAGGTAGCGATCGCCGCCATCACGGCGGCGGAGCTACGAGTCGGTGTGCTTCTGTCATCGGGGAAGAAGCGAGCGGCACGCATCGCCTTTCTTGAGGACGTCCTGGCCGTCATCCCCGTCATCGACTACGACGGCGCGGTGGCAGAGGTTCACGCCGAGCTGCTCGTTCATGTCCGAGACATGGGGAGGCCTCGCAGGGCGCACGATCTGATCATCGCCGCTACGGCGAAGGCCGCCTCCGGCATGGTCGTGATCGCTGACGACAGCGCCTTCGCCGACCTCCCGGGCGTGAAAGTGCAAACGCATCGCTGACATACGCCATAGCCCCGGTCAACCGAACTGACGCGAACGCCCCCTACCGGCGGCAGTGCGTGATACCGGACGGCCGCCTCAGCTTCGGGTAGCGCTTCCACCATTGCTAGCCGGTTCAAGGCCGGAACGGCGGGGGGACTATGACGTCGCTGGCGCACTCTCCTCCAGTTGGCCACGACGCCATCGCCGACTCCTGGGTCGGACATGTGAGCGGTTACCTCGGCGGTCCCTTGACGACAGGAAGAACTGTTGCGTAGGAGGCCCCGTCACCGGGATGACCCACCGGATCACCCTTACGGGACACGCCCTCCGGTGCGGCTCGACGGTGGCCATCGGGAGCCGTGTTCGTCCCAGTCGTAGTCCCTCCTGCGAATGGAATCGGCACTGGCTGGTGCTGCCCTCGTTCAGCTGGTCCGCTCCTCGTGGCTCGATGATGTCGGGCACACCGCTCCAGCTGAGGTCATGCGAAGGTGCGCAGCAAGAAGCCGGTCTGCACCCGGCTGGCTTGCTCGAAGAGTTCACTGGGGTGGTGCAGCAAGCCGAAGTGGCCCCCGTCGATTTCTACCAGCTCCTTTCGGCCGGACACGGAGGCATACGCGGCTCTCGAGACATCGGGGTTCGCGCCCTGCATCTCGTCTTCGGGCGCAATCATCATCAGAAGGGGATGCCTGAGGTGCGGGGCCGCGATCCCCGCGTGGAAGAGCGGAAGGTGGGCTGGCACGACCCGACTCACCTCGTTGCGCCACCGGGTCCCGTGTCTGCCGCCGTACTCGATGAACCAGCGGAATGCCTGGATAGGGGTCAGCAGCGACGGAGTGCCGAACTGGTCGGCGGACACCACAGGAAGGGGCCCGGTGGTGTCCTGTGGTCCACCGTCGACGGAGCCACCATGAAAGGCATCGCGAAGTGCCTCGAACAACACGCCGTCCGGATCAGCGGGTGGCCGGTGCGGGCCCATGGCGGGAACCTGCGCGATGATCG
This sequence comes from uncultured Acidimicrobiia bacterium, assembly GCA_963768975.1. Classification (GTDB taxonomy): domain Bacteria; phylum Actinomycetota; class Acidimicrobiia; order Acidimicrobiales; family AC-14; genus CADCTB01. The sequence goes on from CAVYKB010000019.1 coordinate 272,677, forward strand.
CGGCGGGCCGCTCGTCCACGGCACCGACCACGACCACCTCAGCAGCGCTGTAACTGTCACCCCAGAGCGCGATGCATCGGGGATCAATCCCCGACACAGATCCGAGATACGTCATCGCATCGCCATACCCGCGAGCTTGCACCCAAGGGTTGATCTCCTGACGCGGTTCGCCACCGCTCGCCCCGAAGTTGCGATGGTCATACAGGAGTACCGCGAGCCCGGACTCCAGGAAGGCCTCCGCGTACCGGTCGATGGCCATGGTGATCGTTGCAGACGTCCCATGCGTCATGACCACCACTGGAACAGGCCCAATCCCCGAAGGACGATACAGGCGCCCTCGCAGGACCGCGCCCTGGGACGGGAACTCGACGTCGGAGAAGATGGCGCAATCATGGTCCATCTACCGCCCCGACGCTGCCCGCACCACCTTAGCCCCCAGGCGCATCCGGCTGCGGGACATGTTGGTGCTGAGGACCACGCTTTCGGCCTCCCCGCTGCACACGGTCCGCATGCGGGTCCCTTTGCGGGTCCCCCGGTCGTCGTTCCTCCTGCGGTACCCCGGACATGCCGGCGCTGTGGACCCCCCGGTTGCGGGAGCCGGCGTAAACCCCAGGGGCGCCCTGACAGGCACCTCGGTGACGCGCCGAGCGGGGGTACTGGGATACGCGCTAGAGGGCGCCCCGACGGCAAACAAAGCGACCCCCGGTCATCTGGGGGGCCACGGCGTCACTGTGGAGCTGCCGACCTTCGGCCGTGTCAGAACCTGGCCACGTCGTACAAGAGCGAGTTCCGCCACCTCGGACGCACTGTGCTGGTGCCGCACCGCTGCGGCCACCTCAACGTGTCGCGAACGACGTCCTCGCCCCCTGCCGGACCCTCCTAGCCGCAGGAGAAGATCTCGTGCGGTAGGCGGTTCATCCCCGGTTCGACTGCTACTCGACCCAGTCATCGTCGGTCGGGCGGTGCGGGTGCTGCGGGCAGAGCGGTGACGGCTCCGCTTCTCCGCCTGCACCGGTCGCCCCGGTGCGCGACATGGTCGAGGTGATGCACGGCACCGCCGTGCTCGATCCCTACCGGTGGCTCGAGCATCGTTCCTGCGGACATTCCGGTAGACGGGCGGCCATGCCGACCTGGCCGCTGTGTCGCGGACGCTGGGACCCTCGCCTCGCTCGGTCCTGCCCTCCGCTCGCTCGTCAGTGCCGCAGGAGTGACCATCGTCGTCGCTCCCGAGGCCGCGGAATCTGGCCGAGCGGGTACTGACTATCGCCGGCGACGCAGGTGGTGTCACTCTGGTTCCTCCTCTTCGGCCGCCCGCTCGGCACGGGCTTCGATGAAGTAGGCGCCCACGGTCCCAGCCAAGGATGCGAAGACCACGACCGCATAGGCCGCCAACGCAATGGAAAGCACCCGCCCCAGAAAAGACGATGGTTCAAAGACAGGGCTGCCGCTTAATGCCAGATTGGCCGACCACCACAGACCATCGCCGAGTGATCCGCCGCCACCGCTTCCGCCATTCCCCTCCACCAGGTAGAGGAGTTGGCCGCCGGAGAAGATGACGACGGTGCTGGCGACGCCCAAGAATGCAAGTCGCCCGCCCAGCAGCAAGCGGGCCGTGCCGATCGCCCGATACGTCGACCCGACGACCCGGGCTGCGGGCAGTACACGCATGACCCGGACCGCCCGAACGACTCGGAAGATCCGAAGGGCGGGCAACAACAGAAAGAGGACCGAAGGCCACCTGCGTCGGAGAAAGCGCAGCGGCTTGCCCGAGATCCAAAGCTTGGCCACGAACTCGACGACGAAGACGGCCCAGATAACGTTGCCCACCAGGGTCAGTCCGCGCCGCTGACCGCGCGGGGCCACCAGCTCGTATGCGACAAGGAAGGCCCACAGCACCGCCAACAGGGCCATGGGAACATCGAGTCGCCTCTCGAGTATGGCGGCCAGCCGTTCTCTGGGCGTCGGCTCCTGGTCGGGATCAACGTCGATTGTCTGGGGCATGTCCGTGGGGTTGCTCACGTCGACATCCTGGCCCCGGCGATCGTCCCGATTCGATTCCGGGCACTACCCAAGGAGACCTACGGGACGTCGCGTCAGTCGCGAGACGGTCACCGTAGGTGACTTCACGCGCGACCTCATCGGCCTCGACGCGCAGGGCTTCACCTGGCCGCGTATCGATCGCTTTGGCGCGGCCGACCTCGTGGACGCGTTGGAGCGGCGTGCATGGCTGAGCAGCTCGCCCTGGCGACGCTCGTCGCCGGCAGGCCCCCGCCGTCGGAGGAGGCGATCCTTCACGCCCTGCCCCCCCAGTCTCCTCGACCACGCCCGCTCCGACCGGTGGTGCCGTCACCAACACCCTGCCGGAGCCGCCATGGTGCGGGTGGTCAACGGCGACCAGGTCCTCGTCGTCCCTACGTGATGCCGAGATCCCGCAGGAGGATGCTCCTACGGAGCACCGGTTGGGCACGTGCTGCATACTGCCCCGATGGCTGGCGATGGAGCACTCAAATTGGGACGGCCGCGGCGGATGGCAGTACGCCTGCTGGCCGGCATCGGCCTCCTCCTCGTCTGCTTGACGTTCGGAATCGTGGCGGCCGACACCTTGGGCTTCATCTCCACCGAGCCGGCTGGGTCGCCGCAGGATCCGCCACCGTCCGCCGTCGCCCGTGCTGGAGCGGCTGCCCCCGACGAGACCGTGCACGCCGTCGCCGCGGCTGCGGTCCTCGTGATCAGCGGCCTGGGCCTGGCACGCCTCGTCGTACGCCCGGCCCTGGCTTCAGCGGCCCTCCACGTCCTGTCCTCGATGGTCGGGCTGCTGCTGACCATGCCTATCGTGGGTGACCCTGACAACTTTGGTGGACAGGCCGGTCCGATCGACCCGGTCTTGGTCATCGTCGCCCTGCCATGCGTGATCGGAGCGCTGGTCGCTCGACCGTGGCGCACTGATGCCGAGGCCGGCGGCCCCCGCCTCCCGGTGCTGATCCTGGCCGCAGTCGGCGCCGCTCCCGCTGCCCTCTACGCGATCGATCAGGCCCTCAAGCAGCGGAACTCGTTCCCGCCGTCGGCCGACCCGCACCACAACGCCCATTGGTGGGTGATGTCGGTATTCGTACTCATGGCGACCCTCGTGGTGATGGCAGCGGCGGCCGGCCGGCCCGGCTGGCGATGGTCGGTGGCAGTCAGCTCAATTGGAGTCATCGCCGTCGGGACGGCATCGCTCCTCGTTCCGTCGGCGGCCTCGGCGTTCGGAACGGTCGGGAGTGCCGCCGCTATCGCCGGAGGCCTGACCGGCTTCTGGTTCATCCGGCCCGGGCTGCGGGCGGTCGGCGCCCGGACCGAACTCGTCCGGGACCCCACGGCCTGAGGCCGCCGGCATCGATCGCAATGACCAGCGCCAGCGGTGGGTCCGGCTACTACGTGGTGCTTACGGTTGGGTCGCCGGCAAGGGGGCGGCCCCGGGCTGGTGGCAGCGCTCCGGATTGGGATCGTCTAGACATCCCACGGGCCGTACTTGTCAAGCAGCGAGTTCGACTCGGTGCGCCCAGGCGGTCTCCTCGTTGTAGAGGACGTCGTGGCGGAGGCAGCCGTGGAGGATGCCGACGAGGCGATTGGCCAGTGCTCGCAGGGCCCGGTGATGGGTGTCGCCGGCGGCCCGCCGCTGGTCATAGAAGGCCCGGGCGCCGGGACTGGCGGTGAGGGCGGCGAAGGCCCACAGGTAGCAGGCGTCGGCCAGCCGCCGGTTGCGGGCGTAGCGGGCGAGTACGACCTTCCGTTTGCCCGAGGCCTTGGTGATGGGTGACGTGCCGGCGTAGTTCTTGCGAGACTTGGCGTCGGCATACCGGTTCGGGTCGTCCCCGAACTCGCCCAGCACCCGGGCGCCGAGGATCATCCCTAGTCCTGGCAGGGAGCGGATGACCTTGGCGGCCGGGTGCTTCTCAAAACGGTCTGAGAGTTCGGCCTCGAGCCGGGCGATCTGGGCGTTCAGCTCGGCGACTACCGCCACCAGGGCGGCGACGGTGGACCCCATGGCCGCTGAGACCACGTCGGGGGCGGCCAGCTGATCGGTGCGGAGGGCGGCCTGGATCTGCGCCGTGCGCTTCTCTACCCGGCGCTGGCGCCCGCCCCGGCGCAGGGCGGCGGCGATCTTGGAGCGGGACAGGCCCCGGCCGAGGACGGGCGTGGGCGCCACGGCCAGCACGGCGAGAGCATCGCCGCCGTCGAGGTCATCGAAGCAGGTCAGGGCACCCGGGTAGAACTCCCGCAGCGTCGAGCGCAGCTGGTTGGTCTGGCGCTGGCGGGTCCAGATCATCGACTGATGGGCCCGGGCCAGCACCTTCACCGCCTCGGCCAGGTCGCTGTCGCCGGCGATGGGACGGTGGTTGTGGGCATCGATGCGGGCCAGCTCGGCCAACACCAGCGCATCGCCGGGGTCGGACTTGGCCCCCGAGGTGGAGTGGCGCTCCCGGTAGCGCGATGTCGACATCGGGTTGACCGCCAGCACCGTGTAGCCGGCGCCTACCAACGCCCCGACGAAGAGGCCCCGGTCGGTCTCGGTGGCGATGACCACCTCGGCCGGGTCTTCGACGAAGGGGGCCACCAGCTCGTGGAATCGGGCGACGCCCTCCATGCCCTCGGGTAGCCGGGCCTTGGCCAGGCGTCGGCCTTCCTCGTCCTCCACGTGCAGGTCGTGATGGGCCTCGGCCCAGTCGTGGCCTACGAACACCTTCGTCACCGCTACCTCCTGATCGTCGTCGGATGTCAAGAGCCCGAGGCGACCAGCAGCTCGCTAATGGTTCAGTGCTCGAGGCACGTCATCCCACCAGTTGTCGGAGGTCGACCTCACCGACCGGCGAGCGCACGATCTAGACGTAGGGCTCGGAGCCCTGCGAACGGAAGTGCTGACCCACCGGCGGCTCGGCCACAGCCTGTTGGATCCGATCCTCGAGGCGGTGGACCCCCATTAGCGGGACGTCAGCTGCGCCTCACGTGGCGGTCCTTCGACCAGACGAAGCGCATAACGCCGTGCCCGCCGCGCCTCATAACAACGGCCTACCTCAGCTGGGCGGGGCGTCCTCTACCGCCGGCCGGCGGACACGGCACACGCATCGGCAGGGAGGTTCGCTGGAGATCTCACCGACTCCGGGAGGTTCCAATGACCGAATTGATGCCCATGCCCGAGATCGACCGCGCCAACGAGGGAGACGACCCCGTCGACGAGGCCGAACTGGCGGCGGCGGCGTTCCTGGCTCGCTACCAGGGACGCACGCTCGACGCCTACCGCTACGACCTGCGGGCGTTCTTCCAGTGGGCGGCCGACGACCGCCTCGACATCCTGAAGGCCATGCGGCCCCAGATCGAGCTGTACGTGCGGGCCATGGAGGCCCGTGGCCTCGCGGCGACGACCATCGACCGCCGGCTGTCGACGGTTTGCGGCTTCTACCGTTTCGCGCACATCGACGGCCGCATCGCCTCGAACCCCGCCCAGTACGTCCGCCGTCCCAAGGTCCACCCCAACGATGCCCGCGGCCTCGACCGTGCCGAGCTCGGGGCGTTCTTGTACGCGGCCGAACGCGTCGACCACGCCCACGCCGCCCTGGCCGTGCTCCTGGGCCTCAACGGCCTGCGGGTGAGTGAGGCGTGCTCGGCCGACATCGAGAACCTCGGCTTCGAGCGGGGCCACCGCACCCTGCGCATCGTGGGAAAGGGCAACAAGCCCGCCGTGATCCCGCTGGTGCCGAGGACGGCCCGGACCATCGACCTGGCCATCGGCGAGCGGACGTCGGGTCCGATCCTGCTCCGCCACGACGGCAGCCGACTCGACCGGCGCACCGCCCACCGCTGGGTGCGCTCCATCGCCAAGCGGGCCGGTATCGGCGCGGTGCACCCGCACATGCTGAGGGCGGCTTTCATCATGTGCGCCCTCGAGGCTGGCGTCCCGCTCAGAGAGGTCCAGATCGCGGCACGACACGCTGATCCGCGCACCACGACGGTCTATGACCACCGCCGACAGAGCTTCGACCGCCACGCCGCCTACGTCGTGGTCGCCTTCGTCACCGGCGGCTGATCTACTCTGGTCGCCATGTCGGAGGAGCGCTCCAGCGATATGCCGCTGCTCGATGAGTGGCGGGCCGAGGTGGGCGACGGTGCCGTGGCGGCCGCAGTCGAGACAGCCCAGGCCCAGATCGCTGACGGCTCGCTTCGAGGCTTCTCCGACGAGGACGAGCTGCGGGAGTACCTCCAGCGCTCGCACCGCCGCTCGGCGTGACCTGGCGGGTCTTCCTGACGGACTCGTCCCAGCCCGACCTCGACAGGCTCACGCCGGCGGATCGCGCCGCCCTCACCGACGAACTGTTCGCTTGGGTGTCGAACGGACCGCCTCGGACCAGCGGCCAGGTCGTGGCGGGTGTCCAGTTGTTCGAGGATCAGTTGCCGTCGGGGATCAGCGTCACCTACTTCGTCGACGCGCAGGTCCCATACGTCGGCGTCGTTCGTGTTCAGCGACGCTGATCCCAGGAGCAGGTATCCCACAACCGCGCCGTCTCGCCGACAGTCGTGGGCGCCCACAACGCCGGCTTCGTGACCAGAGTCGAGGGGCGATCGCGGTGCCGTGGCCACCTGGAGAAGCAATCTCGTTGGCCCGGCGCAGCTCCCGGTTCTCCCGCTCCAGCTCGGCGATGCGTACTGCATCGGCGCTGGTCGTCCCGGGCCGCCGGCCGGCGTTGACCTCGGCCTGGCTCACCCACTGGCGCAGGGACTCGACGCCGATGCCCAGCTGCCTGGCGATGCGGGCCACCGCCCCGTGCTTCCCGCCGGTCCCGGCCTGGACGTCGAGCACCATCCGCACCGCCCGCTGGCGCAGCTCGTCGGGGTACTTTTGCGGCCTACGCCGCCCACACTTGTAGGCATGCTCCATCCTCACTTCCAAGGTATGGAGCCTCCGCGGATCCCAGGCCGGTTCAAACAGCGAGCTCCGCCGCCGAAAGCCGAGGCCCAATCCGGCCTGATCCGGCACGTCCGGAATTGGGCTAGGGCTGGCGGCCGGTAAAGGCGATCAATCTGGTCTGCTCGTCCGCCTCGGGGCCCACATCCACGCGGGCTCCGAAAAGACCACTGCTTCGGACTGCTTCTTCATGCGCCTCCATGCGGGCCAACGTTCGGGTCACATCCTCGGCGGGGAGGGATTCATCCTGACCTGTTGCCCGGGCGAGATCCCAGCTGTGCACCAGGACTTCGGGGGTACAGAACTGGTCGACGGCCTCCTCGAAGCTCATGTGACCCATCGGGCTGTCGGCTAGTCGGGCTGCCGTCTCCGGATTACTAAGGGCGTCGGCCACGGCAGCGTCGAGGGCCTTCCACGCTCCGACTGGGTCGGAGGACACCGAAGGGATATCCGAACGGGGAACTGCCCAGACATCGAGAAGAGACTCCGACGCCCAACCCGTCACGTGGCCGACCACATCGCGGGCCATCCACCTGGCGCAAGGACTTGGGCTATCCCAACCGTCGGGACCGACGCCAGCCACGAGCTCGGTGAAGCGCTGGGCGACGCGTTCGTAACGATCGGAGAATTTGCTCACTCCGTGTAGCTACCCCCGGGTAACCGGACTCAAATCCCATGGCCGGGCAGTTCGACCTTGTACTCGCTGTCGAGATCTCTGGTGGTACCTGCTGACGCCCGAGGACCGAGCGGACACATTGGCCCGTTCGTACCGGGCCCTTCGCCCTGGCGGTGTGATCTTCCTGGACGGGCCGAATCTCGACTGGGTCCTCGACCACTACCGTCCGCCCGTGCCATCGGAGGTCCGTGTCGGCGAGGTCCTGATTCGGAGATCGCCGCAGCACGAGATCGACCGCGCCGGACGAGTCTGGACTCATATCGATACGTTCAACGCGCCGGAGACCGGGGAGACGGTGTCGACGGTGCACCGCTTCGCCATGATCTCTGTTGAGGAAGTCAGCGGGGCGCTCGACGCCGCCGGATCTGGAGAGGTGAGGACCTATCCGAGCTGGCATGCACGCTCGCACGGACCGGCCGCAGGTCCGAGAATCATGGTTGCCGCCCGATGCAGCAACTCGATCGAGTAGCTGGAGCACGCTCGAGCGGGTGCACCAGAACGACCCTGTCCCGTGTCGCATCGAGTGTCTCTCGAACGGCTCAAGGACCTCCGGGGAAGCATAGAGCGAGCGCTACCATGCCGCCAGGATGCTCCGATGCGCCACGATGTGGCGATGTTCGTGCGGCCCGGCTCGCGTGACGATCTTCCTGCCATGGCAGCGGTCTTCCGCCGTGCGGCGCTGACCAATGAAGGGGATCAGGGCCTTCTCTCCGAGCACCCGGAGTTGACGGTTCTCGACCCGCCAGCCGAGGACGACGCCGTGCTAATCGCCGAGATGGCGGGTCGCGTCGTCGGTTTCGCGACCGCGAGGGCCCTTGGCGACGTTGCGTTCATGGTGACGGACCTCTTCGTAGACCCGGATCACATGCGCTCGGGGATCGGACGGGCGCTCATGGACGCCGTCGTGGCGGTGGCGACCAAGTCGGGGCGCACTCGGATCGAGGTTGAGGCCAACCGGCACGCGGCGAAGTTCTACGGCCGCCTTGGGTTCGCCGCCGTCCAAGAGGTGCAGCTGGAGTTCGGAACAGCCGTATGGATGGTGATGTCGTTGCCCCCCCCCTGAGCTTGGAAGTGCCCCCTAAGCACAGCACCGCAGGCGCCTACCCCACGCCCTGAACGCCGGCAGTGGGTGACACCAGATGGCCGCCTCGTTCATGGAGAGCGCTTCACTGGCAGTCGCGGACCGCTTCGCGACCCCGCCGTTCGTCGCGTCACCGCGTCGTCGCATAGCCCTCGGGAGAGCCGCCGAATACACACTCGGCATGCAGTCGATCGCCAGGAGGGTATTGACCACATGCACCTCGTCCCCGGGATGAACCCAAGACGCGGCGATAGCCGCATTCTCTCTAGAGGCCTGGCAAGGGCGGATTGAACCGAAGTGGAGTACACGGCGAGCATGCCGGGTCGACGTCGTCGGGCCAGGTCGCCGTCCCGTGATAGGGGATCGAATCGATGACCAGGGTGATGTCGTAGCGGAAGGGTGCAGAACCGAGCCTCGCGGCCTGTTCGCCCAACGCCTCGGCGGCGTCGAAGAAGACCGAGCCCTCGTCGGCGCACTCTTCGCTTCGTCGTTCCAGGTCGATGGTCATGGACGCGCCCTCGCGACTTGTGACGACGGCAGTGGCGGCGACTCGGCCAGGTCTGGGGGTCGCTCGCAGATCGTGTACCTCGAGACCCACGCCGAAGCTGCGAAGATCCGTTGGGCTCCCGGCGAGGATGCTCGCGGCAGCGGTTGGAGCTTCATTGGGGCCGTCCCGAGGCGAGTGCCAGCGAAACGACGCGCTCACGTCTCCCTTCGGCATGACGCCCTCGCCGCTGCGGCCGCTGAGCGTCACCACGTAGTCCCCGGCCTGGCCGACGGGGAGGAGCCGGTGGGTGCCCGGCCCTATGGGTTCCAAGGTCACCGTCTGGGCGCGGCCGCACATCTCGCCATGGCGGTGTGTTGTCGCAGTGAACCGGAAGCCGGGGACCGGGAAGGTGATCTCGATCTCGCCCGGGCTGCCCACGTCGGGAGGGGACTCAGGCCGTCGGCCATGAGCACAGACACTTGCTGCGTCCCCCGACCAGCAGAATGACCAGGGAACGACAGAGATCTCCCGTCCCCCACCTCGCACCTGGACCGGCGGTGGCCGGGGTGAGTTGGCGACCCCGGTCGGCTGGTTCGCCGCCATCGTGGTGGTGGAACCCTCAGCAGGCGGACGCACTTCGGTCGCTCCCGGCGTCGAGCTGTCTCTGGAATCGCAGGCGCCGACACTCATGAGGAGCGCGAGATACACGACCGAGCGGACGCCCTTCGGATGCGCGCCGGGGCTTCGCTGCTTCCAGCATTTGCCGTTTCGGCCTTGGATCATCTCGCTGCTCCCCTCGTCGCCGAGAATCCGTCGGGGCATGCGTCTTGCATGAGTATCGCCTACCGGAAGCAAGGAGTGTCTTTTCCGGAGCGACCGCCTAGTCGACTTCCGAGCGCACGAATAGGTGCCTTTTCGCGATGGTCGGGGTGATGGCTTCCAGCCAGGCCCCCCATAACTGCGAGCACCCGGCGGCGAGCCCCAGCCCCGAACGATGCTCCTAGGGATGTCAAGCGCCTTGAGAGGGACGAGGTAATAGAAGACTTCGCGGGCGACGTAGCGCTTGAGGCAGCGCATCACCTCGGCTTTGGTAAGGCCCTCCTTGCACCGTCGCTCGACGTAGCGCTGTGTTCTCGGGTCCGATGCCATCCGGGTGATCACGATGCGCCACAGGGCGGAGTTGGCCTGGCGGTCCCCGCTCCGGTTCAGCCGGTGTCGAAGCTGCTTGCCCGACGACGCGTCGAGTGGTGACACGCCGCAGAGGTGGGCAAAGGTGGCCTCGTTGCGTAGGCGGTCGGGGTTGTCGCCGGCAGCGACGACGAGCGCTCCGGCGGTGTCAGGTCCAACCCCGTCGAGGGCGAACGAGATCAGGTGCGGTCTCGGCCACCAGCGGGTTCAGCACGTCATCGATCTCGGCCACCTCGACTTCGATGGCGCGCACCCGTCGGGCGAGGCTGCGCATGGCCAGCTTGTTGGCGTTCAGAACGTCGGTGCGCTGGTTGGGCCGCAGGCCGGCCGTCTTGTGCACCAGCCGGGAGATGGTCAACCCTCGCAGCTCGGCGCGCAGCTCCTCGGGCGCGGTGGAGATCAGGGCGTGCAGCTGGTTGAGGGCCCGGACGCGGTCCTTGCGGGCGCTGCATCGGGCCACCCGCAGGACGCGGATGGCCTCCACGGTGCCGTTTCGCGTCTTGGCCAGTCCCTTGGCCCGCCCTGACAGGGCCGCTCGAGGGGCTTCCACGGGCGTCGATCGGGTCGGACTTGCCGGCCCGCCGGCGCTCCTGGCGGTTGGGCCGATCGACCTCCCGACGCGCATGCCCTTGTCGTGCAGGGTCAGGCCGGCGCCGTAGCTGCCGGTGCCCTCGACGCCGACCAGGGCAACGGTGCCGAAGCTCTGAAGCCACTCAAGCAGCCGCCGATAGCCGGGTCCGTCGGCGGGGAACGACTGGACGCTTACCTGCCCGCCGATGGCGTTGAGGGCAGCGGCGACGTGGACGTCAAGGTGGGTGTCGACCCCTCCGGTGATCTGATCTGGCATGGTGGTCATGGTTCGTCCCTCCTCTTGCTGGGTGGGGGTGCACCAGCCGGCCGGGACGGCGGACAAGACAACGACGGGCCTCTTGGACAGGCTCCTAGAAAGTCACCTCCGCGTCAGCCGGTGTTCGTTGGGTCAGACCTGGCCCGGGCCCCCACCCGGAACCCTGGCCTCCCTCACCGACTCGGTGGTGGATACCAGAGCACCCTCATCCTCGTTGCCGGCAGAGTGCGGCCCGGGTTGAACCTGCGGCGAAGCGGCGCAGGCGCTCTCGTCCACGACATGAAGGACTGTCCGCATGCCGGTCAACGGGCTTCCGTCGCACGGGGATCGACGCGCTACCGGTGATCAGCTTCGCCCCATCGTCTCGCGCCGGCGGTCCGTGCGGAGCGCCCGTTGACACCCGTCGGATTGCTCATGTTCCAGGTCGCTCAGTCGGCGGCCCCGATGCGGCGTCATCCACCGTGTTGCGAGGGTCGCCCATAAGAACGGGACGATTCCTGCCGTCCATCTGTCCCAGACCGCCGGGTCGGGGTGCACCTGGGGTGATGACCTCGACCCACCTCGCCCTGGCGGGCGTTCTGTGCACTCGAGGCGTCGAGCGACGCGAACGCCCCGAGCCGTTGTTCGGTGCGGGGCGCCGAGAGCTCTCACTTTGTCGCCGGACGGGTTGCGCGCTCGGATCTAGCCCTGCGTACCGCGCGCGATGCCAGCTGCGGTGATGAACTGCCGGATCTGCGAACCGTGTTCGGTGGTGTGGCCCACGAGGCTGGTGATGACCCAGCCGTACGGCTGGCCGCGGTACCGGTGGGAGGGTGGCAGCGGTGTGGCCACCTTGTCCTCCGTCATGCCGGCCAGCGTATCGCCGGCCCGTTCGCGGCAATAGTCGAGGTAACCGACAATCTCGGACCGGGACCAAGCTGGCACTGAGCTCCAGAACCGCCAGTGCGGCTTGCTGGCGAAGGGAGTCGGAGGGGTCCATGGTGCGAGGTCACCGTTGAGGTCGTAGTCGAAGCACTCGAGCACGTGCCACGCCACGCACCACGGAGCCGACCATCGCTGCACCAAAGCGCGGCGCTCCATGGGTTCAGTGACGGCGGTTCCGTCCTGGCCGCACATCTCGTAGTTCGCGTCCGGCGCAGGGACGTCCCACATGCTGGTCTCCCACAGCTCGTCCGTGCAGTCCCGCACCGCGTCGGCCAACAGGTCCAACGCCACATCGAAGTTGCGACCGAGGCTCTCGACCCAGATTGACCCCATGCGTCGCGACGCTACGCCCGAGTCCGGCCAGCTGTCGCCCAGCAAGTCGGCGTTTCATTGCCCCGCTCTCGAGCCAGAGGGTGCCCAGAACGTGCAGCCCGCCCGGCCCGCGGGGTATCCCCGTACGCCGGTTACATGGGTGATCCACCTACCTTTCTTGGCTCGGTCGTCGAGTTCTCCTGGTTGCACCGACGGTGCTCGGCCACCGCCCTTGAGCAACGGGCCTCCGCCGACTGGGCGGCAACCGCTGGAGATTCTCTGACCGGCCAGCCCGCCCATTCGAACAAAACCTACGCTGCCACCGTTCCAGCGGGCGTACCGGTGAGGGAGGTAAAGGCATGTCGCTCGACAAGTACGAGGTGGCGAACGCCTACGTTGAGTACCTGCTGGGCGAGGGCGAGCACCTGCTGTCTCTCGTCGCCGACGACTTCTGGGACAACGTCAGCCGTCAGCGTGGACCCGACATCTGGCGATTGGTGGCCACCTGGCTCTCCAGCACGTTTGCCGACGTCGCCGTCGACCTGCACTCAGTGGCACAGGATGACGACAGCCGGACCCTCGTCTGGGTCACCCTGCATGGGACCCACATCGGGAGCGCGTTTCCGTTTCTTCGGGATCGGGTCCCCACAGGACGTCGGGTGGCCTGGTCCCAGGTACACGTCTTCCGTGTCGAGGCGGACGCCATCGTCGAGCACTGGGCCGTTCGTGGCGACCTGCAGCTTCTTGAAGCGATCGATCTTGTCGTCTGACCCAAAGAGACAGACGGCGCAGACGTGTCCCCTAAGGGCGAAAGCCGAGGGTCCGCCAGGGTCGCCCTGATCGCCGGCCGGAGGACAGGCGGAGGGCCCGACACGCGCAGGGCCCTCGTGACTTCGATCCAACCACAGGAATCACACCTTCGGTGAGGGCGGACCTCCCCGAGCCCCTGCGCACAGCTCCGGGGGACACCCGTCCGACGTCGGCGACGTCGACCGCGTTTACGACGTTCAATCTGTCGAGCTGCGCCGCGAAGTATGGAAGATGTATGCAAAATTCGCACCACAGGCCAACACGTGGCGTCACGGACCGGCACTCGAATCGGTAAAACCGCAGTTCAGACGCCATGAGCCGGTACGAGGAGTGACCACGCAAAGTGGTCGAATTGCAACTGGGGGTCAAGAGGTCGGGAGTTCAAATCTCCCCAGCCCGACCATAAAAGAGCAGGCCAGAGGGGGTCTTCGAGCACCCCCTCTTTCCAGCAGGTGTGGCTGCCGTCCAAGCGGGGCCGCACCGAGGCCAGCTCGTTCGACCAGTACACGTGGGCGGTCCGGCGCCACATCGTCCCGCTCATCGGGGCCGTCCGGTTGAGCGACCTCACCCCCGAGGTGGCCGACGAGTGGCGGGTTCGAGTTCTTGGGCTTCACCTTCCAGGGGAGGTTCCTTCGACCTCGGCCCCGAGCGCTGAGCAGGTTCAAAGACGAGGTGCGGCAACGCACCCGGCGGCTGGCACCGGTCCCGCTACGACAGATGATCGAGGACCTCAACCCCCTCATTCGGGGATGGGGCAACTACTTCAAGGTTGGCGACGTCACGTCGCTCTTCGAGGATCTCGACAGCTGGATACGGATGCGGCTGCGGTCGAAGGTGATTCGTCGACACGCCACGACCACGTCAAACGCCAAGATGCCCAACCGCATTCTGGTCGGGCTCGGCCTGGTGAGTCTCGACGGCATCGGTCGGGCCGATCTTTCGCCCGCTTGAGGGCGCAGTCTTGGGTGAGCCGGGTGCGGTCGTTCCGCACGTCCGGTTCTAACGGGGGCCGCCTGGCTGTGAGGCCAGGCGCCTACCCGCTTCGGAGCCAACTCCCAGGTGGGGGGTAGGGGACGCCCAAGTGAGGGGCGCACGATCAGTCCATGCAGTCAGCCCCCCTCCGTCGCTTCCTGGTCTCAGGTACCTTCCTCCTCGCTGTTGTCGCCGTGTGCGCCGGCGGGCTGTCCTCAGTGCAGGCCGACAGCCAGGCCGTGCAGGAGGTTGAGACGACCGCACCCACGACGCCGGCACTGGTGACTGTGCCTGCTGCCGCAGTCGCCGACGAGGTCGATGACGAGGTCGACGACGATACCCTGGAGGCGGCGCTTGCCGACGCTGGCGTCGTCCTTCCGGAAGGCTCGAGCGTCTACGCCGTCCGCATCGACGAGACCGGCGCCGGCACCGCTTACGAGGCCGGTGAGGGAGCCGAGTATGCCGGGTTCTGGCCGGCGTCGTCGGTCAAGCTCCTCGCCGCCGTGGGCGCCCTGGAATTCCTGTCGGACCTCGGCTTCACCGGCGCGGCCCGCATCACCATGGACGGCGAGACGTTCACGGTCGCCGACGTCTACGAGGAGGCGATCGCCGACAGCTCGAACGAGGCCTACGACCAACTGGTGCGGATCGCCGGCGTTGACTGGCTCAACGAGCAGTTCCTGACCCCGGCCAACGGCTTCGGCAGCACCGTCATCCAGCGCTCCTACACCGGCTCGGGTGTGGACGCGTCGCCGCTCATGACCGTCGTGGAGGACGGCCGGCGGCTCACCGTCCCGGCCCGGCGGGCGTCCGGCAGCTACGGCTGCGAGGACAACGGCAACTGCTCGACCCTTCTCGACCTGACCGAGTCCGTGCGCAGGGTCACCCTGGACGCGGAGCTCCCGGACGAGGAGCGGTTCGACATCGCGACCGGCGACGTCGCCGGCTTGGCCAGTGCCCTCCTCGCCTCCGAAGGCTTCGTCGAGCCGGCGGTGAACGAGGTACTGGGCGCGGCGGCCCTCGTCTACAACAAGCCCGGCTATGTGCCCGGCGATGAGTGCGTCGACGTGGCCCTGCTCAACGATGAGGCGGCCGGCGAGCGCTACCTCCTGGCCGTGGAGACTCCCGAGGACGGCCCCAATTGCCCGAAGCTCGTCGAAGTCGCCGCAGCGACGCTGCGCTTCCTCACACGGGTCGACGCTTAGGCTGCGGCGGCCTCGGTAAGGGCCAGGAGGGACTCGGCCTCACCGGTCTGGCCGACGACGTGGTTGCCCGCCTCGGCCAGGATGCGGGCAAGGCCTTCCCGGAACAGCACGGCGTCGTCGGCGATGATCACCCGCACGGCAGTACCGCCCGGACCCGCGTGCCCTGCCCGGGCTCGCTTACGACATTGAACCGGCCATCAAGGGCCGCCACCCGGTCGGCGAGGCCCTGCAGCCCGGAACCGCCCGGATCGGCGCCGCCGGCACCGTCGTCGGCGATCTCCACCTCCAGCACGTCGGCGACGAGGTTGATGGTGATCCGGGCCATTGAGTTCGCGGGCCGTCACTGCACAGGGGCTGGTGGAGTCGGTCTCCGCCGATGTCAGGCGGGGCAACCTTCGGTTGGTGCTGTTACGTGGCGGCGAAGCGGACGGCGAACCGCCGCCGGTGGCGCCGCCAGGCCATCACCAGCCCAGGGACGAACGTCGCCGAGAACCCGAGGATGCCCGGCCACCCGAAGTCGCCGACGGTGGTGAGAGCGAGGATGGCGGCGAGGTAGATGCTGACGCCCAGCAGCAGGAAGATCCGTCCCAACTGCGCTACCTCCGGGTCCCGCAGCTCAGAGGTGATGGCCTCGAATATCTCGAGGTCGCTTTCCCGGCTCAGCCGTTCCTCGTACATGCACTGGATCCTCCCATACCGAGCGCTCCGCTAACCGCCGGCGGAGGCGCCCGTATCATCGGGGGGGATGCCCGACCCGCGACTGCAAGCCATCGCCGGCCTCGTCTCCCGCATCGACGGCGCAGCGCGGTGGCTGGCTTGGACCGCCACTCGGGTCGCAGGGTTGGGCGCGGTGGCCGGCGCCGTCCTGTGGTGGTTCGTCGCCGGCGAGCGGATCTCGGAGTGGTGGCGGGGAACGGCGGGATCGGTGCTGGTGCTGGCGCTGTGCCTTGCGCCGGCCCTGTGGCTCCTGAACGTGCGCCAGAGCCTGCTGGGGCTTGTCGACTTGCCGGAGACGCTCAGCGGTGTGGCTGCGAGGCGCGCCGGTCGGCCTGAGGCCGCCGGCCGGCCGGCGAGGCCCGCCGGCGGTGTACTGGGGACGGTCCGGACCCTCCGTTCCACCCTCGGCGACTACGGCGACGTCGCCGGCGCATGGGGGACCGTTGCCCAGGTGCTGGTGCCCTCGTTCTGGCTGCTGACTGCCGTCGCCTTCGCTGCGGTCCCGGTCGTGGCGGTGCTGGCGGCCATCGCCGCCCTGCTCGGCGCCGCCTGACCTACCGGAACTGCGCCAGCCGGGCGTCGAGGATGTCTCGGAACATCGCGAACTCTGTGCGCATGTGCTCCAACACCACCGTGGCGGCGCCGGCGTCGGACTCCCGGGCCAGCTCCTCGATCTGCAGGCCCAGCGCGCTGAGCCGCTTGGCGCCGAGGGCGCCGGCGCTGCCCCGGAGGCTGTGCGACGCCCTGGCCGCGTCGTCGAAGCGGCCCTCCCGTATGGCGGCATCGATGTCGTCGAGGCGCTCCGGCACGCTGGAGCGGAAGAGGTCGCACGCCCTCAGGATCCCGTCCGCCGCCCCGTCCTCCATCAGCGTGAGCACGTCGGCGAGCATCTCCTCGTCGACGTGGTCGTCTGATTCCATCCGGCCTCCTCGGGGGGTGCGACCTCGCGAAGGTACCCGTCGATGGGCGACTGGCCTGCGGCGGGTTCCTCGGCGAGGGACTGCACGAGGGGCCTGAGGATGCGCTCGAGCGGCGAGCTTCGTCACGCCCTTGAGCCATCCCGTTTCCGATTGTCACAATCGCGTGCCAGCATGGCGGGCTGCCACTTCCCCGGCGTGGAGGACCTTCCTATGCCCGCTCGCCCCCTTCCCAAGTTTTTCGCGCCTGCTCGGCGCGTCGGTACCAGGATGGCGCTTGTCGCCGCCGTGTTCACGTTGGTGGCGACGGGCGTCGTCGCCCTTCCCGCGAGCAGCGACCTGAAGGCCGAGGTTGCCGACAAGATCCAGACCCTCGTCGCCGGCCGGGCCGGCGTCGGATGGGAGCGGACGGCCGAGACGGGCCACCCGACCCAGGTCGTCGGGTTCGAGTGGCAGGGGGCCGAGGCCGGCGCCGTCGAGGTTCGGGCCCTGCGCCCCGACGGCTGGTCCGACTGGGAGCGGCTGGAGGGCGACCCGGCGGAAGGGCCGGACATCGGGTCCCGGGAACGCCACGACCGCACCACCGCCGGCCCCGTCTGGGTCGGCGACGCAGTCGAGCAGGTGCAGGTCCGGGTGGTCGAGGGCTCTCTCCGGGGCCTCAAGCTCCACGCCCTCCGCTCGGAGGACCCGCCCGAGCGGGGCGGCCTGGGCCGGGTGAAGCCGGCGGGATCGGCGCCGGCCCAGCCCGCCATCGTCACCAGGTCCGCCTGGGGCGCGGACGAGTCATACCGGTCGCGCAACCCGGGATGCACCCAGCCCCTCTTCGCCCCGAATGTGCGCTTCGGGGTGGTTCACCACACCGCAGGAACCAACAGCTACACGGCGGCGGACTCGCCGGCGCTGGTCCGGGCCATCTATCACTTTCACACCCACACCAACCAGTGGTGCGATATCGGGTACAACTTCCTCGTCGACAAGTTCGGCACCGTGTTCGAGGGCCGGTTCGGCGGGATCACCAGCGCGGTCGTCGGTGCCCACGCCGACGGATTCAACACGGGCAGCACCGGAGTCGCGGTCCTCGGCACGTTCTCCACCGTGCCCCTGCCCTCGCCGGCCTACACCGCGGTGCGCAATGTGCTGGCCTGGAAGCTGGCCCTGCACGGCGTCGACCCCCACGGCACCATCACCGCCAGCGGGACGCCGATCAGGACGATCGTGGGGCATCGGGACCTGACTCCCACCGCCTGCCCCGGCGAGACCATCCCCCCTCTCCTGCCCCAGTTGCGGAACGACGTGGGCACGACCATGGGGGTCACGAAAGGCTCCACCTACCACCCGCTGTCGCCGGCCCGGCTGCTCGACACCAGGACCGGCGTGGGCGCGCCGTCCGCCCGGCTCGGCCCCAAGGGGTCGGTCGACCTGAAGGTGACGGGCGTGGGCGGGGTGCCGGCCGCCGGCGTCACATCGGTCGTGCTCAACGTCACCGCCACCAACGCCAGCGGTCCCCAGAGCTTCCTGACCGTGTGGCCGAAGGGCACCACCCGGCCCCTGGCGTCCAACCTGAACTTCACGGCCGGCGTGCCGGTGCCGAACCTGGTCACCGCGCGCGTGGGCGACGGCGGCACCGTCTCGATCTTCAACGACCTGGGCACGGTCGACGTGGTGGCGGACGTGCAGGGCTGGTACACGAACGCGGCCGACGCGGTCGGGTCCTCCTATGTCCCGGTCAACCCGGCTCGGGTCCTCGACACGCGGGCCGGCAGCCCGGTTGGCGCCGGCGCTTTCATCCAGCTCCAGGTGGCCGGCGCCGGCGGCGTGCCCGCCACCGGGGCGCGCGCCGTGGTGCTCAACATGACCGTCGACCGGGCCAGCGGCCCGGAGAGCTTCCTGGCCGTCTGGCCATCGGGGACGCCCCGGCCGGTTGCATCGAACCTCAACTTCGCCAGCGGGCCGGCCACCACCAACCTGGTGGTCGCCCTGCTCGGCCCCGACGGCAAGGTGAACATCTACAACAACCTGGGGTCGGTCGACGTGATCGCCGACGTCGCCGGCTGGTTTGCGGTGCCGGCCTCGCCGCCCGCAGGGTCCAACTACTTCGGCCTCAGCCCGGCCCGGGTCCTTGATACCCGGACCGGCGCCGGCTCCCGCCTCGGGGCCGGGGCCACCCTCGACCTCACCGTCGCCGGCGCCGGCGGGGTGCCGCCGTCAGGGGCGTCGGCCGTCGTGCTGAACGTCACCGCCGCTGCCCCCACTGCGCCGGACAGCTACCTCACCCTCTTCCCGGCCGGCACGGTACGGCCGCTGGCGTCGAACCTCAACTTCAACGCCGGGGAGATCGTGCCCAACCTCGTGGTGGTGAGAGTGCAGAACGGCAAGGTGTCGATCTACAACAACCAGGGAGCGACGCACGTCATCGCCGACGTGCAGGGCTGGTTCGGCACCGGGAACTGACCCCTACCGGTCCCGGTCTCTTCTCTTTTCACCCCGACCGACCCCCGGTGTCTATCGTCTTCCCGTGGCGACGTTCCGGGGGGCCATCTTCGACGTGGACGGCGTGCTCGTCGACACCCCCCACGAGCGGGCATGGCGGGACACCCTGCGGGAGCTCATGGAATCGGAATGGGCCGCCATCCGCGACCAGACCACATGGTCGCCGTCGGCCTTCACGCCGGCGGTATACCAGGAACTGGTCTCCGGCAAGCCCCGCATGAGTGGGGCCCGGGCCGCTCTCGACCATTTCGGGGTACCCGACGTCGCCGAGCGGACGATCGAGTACGCCGACCGCAAGCAGGAGATGGTCGTGCGCCTCATCGAAGCCGGCGAGTTCACGGCTTATCCCGACGCCCTGCGCTTCATCATCGCGGTCAAGGACGCCGGCCTGAGCGTGGCCGCAGCCTCGTCCTCGAAGAACGCCGGCCGCTTCCTCCGGACCATCCGCCTCGACAGCTTCGCCGCCGAGCGCGGCATCACCTCGCCGTCGGTGGGAGCGGGATGCTCGCTGCTCGACATCTTCGACGTCGACGTGTCGGGTCGCGACTTCGCCCAGGGCAAGCCCCATCCGGAGATGTTCCTCACCGCCGCGACGGAGCTGGGCTTGGCACCGGGAGCAGCCATAGTGCTGGAGGACGCCACGGCTGGCGTCCAGGCGGCCAAGGCGGGGGAGATGGCGGCGATCGGCGTCGCCCGGTTCGACGACTCGGCGCTGCTGGCGGCGGCCGGCGCCGACATCGTCGTCGAGACGCTCGACGATGTCGACCTCGAGGCCCTGGCGGAGGGGCGGCTGAGGAGGAAGGGCTAGCTGCGTCTGGCAGGATGGCCGTGATGCGGACGAACGCGGCATGGGAACGCACGTCCGACCTCGACACGGTGCCCCACGACCCAATCGGCGAGGCGGTGGCCGACGCGTTGTCGGAGGTGCTGGCCGGGGCCACTGCTGAGTTGTCCTATACCCCCGAGTCCTCGGCAGCGCCGGCACCGCCGGCCGAGCCGGGCATGGCCCAGGCCACCGGACCGGGGCCCCCGGGCTGGCAGACGACGGTGATCGTCCGCCTCAGCGAGCGTGTCACCCGCCTGCTCGACTCGGACCACCCTACGTCGCTGGCCGAGCTCCTCGAGGGCCTGCCTCGGGCCGGCGTGGCCGCCGCAGCACGGTTCCGCCACCACGTCGGCGGTGACGCCGTGGCTCTGAACGCGCCGCTGCGGCGGGCGCTGCGCGACACGGTCGCCGCCGAGCTCCTGGGCGGCCTGCTGGCGTCCCGGACCGGCCAGCAGCCTCGCCCTGACCTGATCGACCAGACCATCCAGTTCCTGATCGAGCTCAGCGGGACCCGGGTGGAGTCCCACGACCTGACCCACGGTGTGGTGGTGGCCGACGTGCTCGTCGACGCCCCCCGGTTGGAGTTCCGCTACCCCCGCGATATCCGAGCTGCCAAGCGGGCGCCACTGCTGTTCGACGGGCAGCGAGCCGTACTGGTCGTCGACCTCCAGGGCCGGGCCCGCACCGAGCTGCAGCGCCACCGTTTTCAGCGCCTGGCTCCAGGCGCCCGGCTGGAGGAGGCCGGCAACGACGACTCCCTCGAGAGCGGCTCGCTGGTGGCCGAGGCCACCGCCGCCCTGGGCGGCCTGGGGTTCTACGTTCGGGCCGACCGCAGCATCTGGACCTTCGCCGACGGCGTGCCCCTCCTCGTCCGCAGCGGCGAGCACTGGACCGCCTTCCCCCTGGAGCTGACGGCGTCGATCGAGAACATGATCGGCGGCGGGTCGGCGGCGGCCCTCCTGGCCCGGGCCGCGTACATGATCTCGGCCCAATCATGGGGCGCCATCATGGCCGTGGTCGACGACCCGGCCGCCCTTGACGGCGCCGTGTCGCCCAAGGACCGCTACGACCTGCGCAACGACATCGACACCACGGCCATGCGGCCCGAGACCCGCCTGCACCACCTGATCGACGCCGAGGAGCTGGACGAGCACACCCTGGTGCGCCTGGCCACCCTCGACGGTGCCACCGTCATCGACCGCGAGGGCCGGCTGATCGCCTACGGCGCCATCGTTTCCAGCACCGACAGCCAGCACGAGGGCGCCCGCACCGCGGCGGCCCGCACGCTGTCAGAGAAGGCGCTGGTCGTCCTCAAGGTCTCGGTCGACGGCGACATCACGATCTTCCGGAAGGGCCGCGCCCTCACCACGCTCCTCGGCCGAGCGCACAGCGACGGCGGGTGAGCCGGCGCCGGCGCTCCGGGCTCTCAGAGCGTCCTCCAGCTCCTGGCGCAGCGGCTCGGGCAGATCGGTGGAGACCAGCTCGCCGCCGTAGCGGTTGAGCTCGGTGAGCAGCTTGGCCTTGTCCTCCACCGTGACCAGGAGGAGGAGGGCGGAGCGCCCGGCCTCAAGCCAGTCCGACATCTGACGCACCCAGTCGTCGGCCAGGCCCTTGTCGACCAGCTTCCCGTAGAGGGCGCCGGCCGCCGCCCCGCCCACGATGGCCAGCGGGCCCACGAACAGGCCGGCCAGCAGCCCCCACCACGTGCCCATGAGCGCGCCCTTGCCCGGCGTCACGTCGATGGTTTCGAGGGTGCGGGCCCGGCCGGCGTCGTCCTTGGCCACGACCACTGCGTCGCCGAGGCGCAGCGCCCCCTCCAGCTGGAGGTGCATGAGGTTCACCAGCACCTCGCTGGCCCGGTTCGGCTTGTCGAAGGTGATGGCGACCAGGTACTCGCCAGAATTGGGGGCGTTCTGAGGCTCGGTCACAACGCAGGATCATCTCACGGCAACCGCCAGGCGCGACGTTCTCGCCGGCGCCGGCGCGCAACGTCGGTGCAACGCCGGCTGGGACGCTCCCGGTACCACCCATCGAGGAGGACCCGTGGACCGCAGAAAGCTCATCTTCTTCGTCGGCGCCAACCCGGCCACCGACGCCGGCAGCGTGACCGCCGCCTACCGGTTCGCGGCGGCGGCCGCCGGCGCCGACCTCGACGCCGAGGTCCGCCTGGCCGGCGACGCCGTCCTCGTCGCCGACCCGGCCTACATCGCCACCGTGGAGGGCGCCGACAGCCTGCGGGACCGGATCGACCGCGCGCCGTTCCAAGGCGTCACTGTGTCGGTTTGCCCCTCTTCCACCGAGCAACGCGGCATCAACCACGAGCAGCTCGCCGCTATCGGAGCCAGCCCCCGCCTGCTCGCCGACATCCTCGTGGAGGTGGCCGAGGGCCGCTCGGTGCTCGTCCACGTGGGCTGACTGGCTACACGGTGCGGCGCCGGCCGCGGAAGTGTCAGCATCCTCGAATGTCCGACGCCGGGGTCGACCAGCTCGCCACGCCCGAGCTGCGGCTCCGCCTCATGGGCCGCTTCGAGGTGCGCGCCGGCGAGGTCCTCGCCCTTCCGGCCGGCAAGGCGACGACCATCGTGAAACTGCTGGCGGTGCGCCGGCGCTCGTTCGTGCCGGTCGACGCCATCGTCGACACTCTCTGGGGCGACGAGGCGCCGGCCGGCGCGGCCCAGAACGTGGCGTCGCTGGTCAGCCGGTTGCGGCGGGTGCTGGGCCCGGAGCGGATCGCCGGCGGTCGCAGCGGGTACCGGCTCGAGATCGCCGGCTGCTGGGTCGACGTCGATGACGCGGAACGCCTGGTCAAGGAGGCCGAGAACCAGCTCAAGAGCGGGCGGCCGGCGCTGGCCGCCTCGGCGTCGGGACAGGCCCGCCGGCTGCTGGAGCGAGGCACCTTTCTCGAGGACGAGCCCGACGCCCTGTGGGCCCTCGACGGCCGGCGGGAGGTCGAGCGCCTGACCCGCCGGGCCCGCCGGGCGGCGTGGCGCGCCGCGCTCGCCATGGGGGAGCACCGGGCGGCGCTCGACCTGGCGTCCCTAGCGGTCGACGCCGACCAGTTCGACGAGGAGGCCCACCGGGCCCGGATGGAGGCGCTGTACCTCGCCGGCGACGCCGCCGGCGCCCTGGCCGCCTACCAGCGGGTCCGGGAGGTGCTGGTCGAGGAGCTGGGGGCCGATCCCAGCCCGGAGACCGAGGCGTTGTACCTCACCATCCTCCGGTCCGAGCCCGTGGCGCCGGCGACCACCCCGCCGCCGGCCCAGCCCCACGTCGCCGCCGGATCCACCACCCTGGTCGGTCGGGACCGGCAGCTGGCGCAACTGCTGGAGCGGTGGGCGTCGGCCGCCAGCGGCAGGTGGGGCATGGTCGTGGTCGGCGGCGCGGTGGGGGCGGGCAAGACCCGACTGGCGGCCGAGGTTGCCGCCAGAGCGGCGGCCGCGGGCGCGGCCGTGCTCCCTGCCAGCTGCCACGAGGCCGAGCGGTCCATGTTCCTCCAGCCCGTCCTCGACGGCATCCGGGGCTTCATCGACACCGTCCCCGGCGCGGCCCTACACGCCCTGGCCGGCGAGTGGGCCGGCACGCTGGCCGAGCTGCTGCCCGAGCTGCGGACCACCCTCACGCTCGAGCCCTACCAACGGGTGACGCCCGAGCTCGAGCACCGGCGGTCGCTGGAGGCGGTTGCCGCCTTCACCCAGCGCCTGTCACGCGAGCAGCCCGTGCTGATCCTGCTCGACGACCTGCACAACGCCGGCATCTCGACGCCCGAGGCCATCCACTTCCTCCTCGAGCGCCTGACCACGGAGCCGATCCTCGTGATTGCGACCGTCGCCTCTGACCGGGTGCGTGACGTCCTGCCGCTCCTAGGAGCCGAGGTCGAGGAATTGACCCTGGAGCCGCTGCCGCCGGCGGCGGTCGAGCAGTTGGTCCGCCAGTTCGACGTGCGCGACGTCAACCCCATCGAGCTCCACGAGCGCACCGGTGGGCACGTGCAGTTCGTGGTCGAGGCCCTCCGGCTGGCCGCCGCCGGCGACGGCGGGCCGCAGCCGGCCTCCCTGCAGGGAGCGGTGGCCGAGCGGGTCGTCCGGGCCGGGCGCGACGTCGACGAGCTGCTGCGCGTGGCGGCGGTCGCGGGCACGAGCTTCGAGCTCGACTTCGTGGCCGAGCTCGCCGACCTCGGCATCGGCGACGCCGTGCGGCGGGCCGACAATGCCCTGCGGGCCGGCCTCATCGAGCCGGCGGGGGCACGGTTCCAGTTCGCCGGCAGCCTGATCCGCGACGTGCTCTACGACACCACGCCGGCACCCATCCGGAGCAGCTATCACCGGCGGGCGGCGGCCAGGCTGGGTGATCGCCCGGAGGCGGCGGCGGTCCACCACGCCGCGGTCGGGGACTGGGCCCAAGCTCATCAGGCCTGGTCGGCGGCGGCGGAGCAGGCCATCCGGTCCTTCGCCATCCGCGACGCCGAGCGCCTGCTGTCGGCGGCGGTGCGGGCCGCCGAGCAGGCGGGCGACCCGGGTGCGCTCGCCCGGGCCCACCTCCGGCGGGGCCAGCTGCGCGAGGAGCTGGCCGACTACACCGCAGCCCATGAGGACCACACCGCGGCGCTGGAATCCGCCCGCCGGCTAGGCGACGACGCCCTGGAGGCCCAGGCGCTCGAGCGCCTGGGGTGGACCGCCTACTACGGCCGGGACTCCGACGCCGCCGGCGAGCTGGCCGGGCAAGCGGCCGAGCTGGCCGAGTCGGCGGCGGCGGCGCCGGCGGCGCTGCCGAGCGCCCTGGTGCTCGTCGGCCGTATCCGCCACTGGGCCGGCGATATCGACGGCGCCGCCGCCGCCTACGAAGAAGCCATGTCGCGCGACCCGGATCCGGCCACGATGGCGTCGGTTCTCAGCTGCCTGGGTGCGCTGCTCGAGCACGGCGACCGCTTCTCCGAGGCCCGCCGCACCCTCGATCGCGCCGCAGCCGAGTCCACCCGTACCGGCGCCTTCCGGCCCCTCCTGCGCACCCTGTTCTTCGCCGGCCTCGCCCGGGGAAACCTCGGCGATTTCGGCGGCGCCCTGCGAGCCCTGGAGCGCAAGCGCCGGCTCCTCGAGGAGTACGACGTCCACTTCTACCGGGCCCGGACCGACACGCTGCTGTCGTGGGTGTGGCGGGAGGTCGGCGACCTGGGCCGGGCCCGCGACCTCGCCGAGCAGGCGGTCGCCGAGGCCCGCGAGGTGAAGGCGGGCTCACTCCAGGTGGAGCAGGAGCTGCACGGGCTCCTGGGGCTGGCCGAATGCGCCCTCCTCGCCGGGGACGAGACCACGGCCGCCGGCCTCGTCGAGGGGTCGGAGCCGCTGTTGTCGACGTGGCTGCCCTTCAAGTGGCGGGCCGAGCTGCGCTACCTCGACGTGCGGTGCCGGCTGATGCCCGAGGAGGCGGAGCGGCTCCTGGAGCTCTCGGTCGCCCGCCGGTCGCGCAAGTATGAAGCCCTGGCCCTGGCCCACTTGGGCCGCCACGCCGAGGCGGCCGAGGCGGCGGGGGCCACCGGCTCCGACCTGCTGCTCGCCGAGGTGGCGCCGGCGCCGGCGGCTCGGGCGGCGTTCGACCGTCTGGCCGGCTCCCTCCCGTCGGAACTGAGGGACGGGTTCGTCAAGAAGGGCCGGTTGGCGACGCGCCAGTAGTTGCACGACCCGTGTCATTGGCCTGTTGCACAGGCCGCGCAACGGCAGTGCAACGCCCGGCCGGAAGCTCCTGTCAATCCACTCGACAAGGAGCCCATCCGACATGAAACGCAAGCACGCACTGGCCGCTCTCGCCTTCGGCACGGCGGTCATGGTCGGTATGCCCACCGCCGGCGCCCAGCCCCGCGCCGGCTCCAAGGTCACCGTGGCCATCAAGGCCAACGAGAACAACCTGACCCCGTTCACGCTCACCATGCTGGGCCTGCCGGTCAGCCACGACCTGACCAACCTGGTCTACGACACCCTGTTCTGGTCGCAGGTCAAGGCCGACCCCGAGCCCTGGCTGGCCACCGGCGCCGAGCCCAACGAGGACCGGACCCAGTGGACGGTGAAGCTGCGCCCGGGCGTCGCCTGGCACGACGGCGTGCCGTTCACGGCCGAGGACGTGAAGTTCACGTTCGAGAAGATGAAGACCAGCACCGGCGGCCGCTACAGCCACCACGTCTGGGAGTACCCGACGTTCAAGTCGGCGGAGGTGCTCGACCCCCTGACCGTGCGTATCAGCTTCGAGCAGTCGGCCCCGACCTTCAAGATCCTGCCCGGCGCCGACCTTCCGATGGTGCCCAAGCACATCTGGGAGAACATCGCCGAGCCGACCAAGGCCACCGACATCCTCCCGATCGGCACCGGCCCGTACAAGATGGCTTCGTTCGTCCCCGACCAGATCTACCGGCTCGAAGCCAATACCAGCTACTTCAAGGGCCGCCCCAAGGTCGACGCCATCGACCTGCCCATCGTGAAGGACCAGTCCGCTGCATTCGCAGCCCTCCAGACCGGCCAGGTCGACAGCGTCGACCGGTCCGTGCCGCCCGAGCTGTTCGAGCAGATGTCGAGCCAGCCCGGCGTGAAGGTGGTGCAGGCGACACGCATGGAGTCGGTCCACCTGCACTTCAACAACCGCAAGGGCGCCCTGGCCAACCCGGCGGTCCGCAACGCCATCACCGAGTCCATCGACAACCAGGCCATCGTCGACACCGTGCTCCTCGGCCACGCCCGCCCTGGCCGCGACGGCTGGGTCCACCCGGACTCCGCCTGGGCCGACCCCGCCGGCACCCACCTCTACGACCCGTCCCGGGCCAACGCGTCCCTCGACGCCGCCGGCATCCGCCGGGGTGAGGACGGCGTCCGCCGTACCGCCGAGGGCGCCCGCATCGAGTTCACCATCTCGGTGGCGGCCAACGAGCCCCAGCACACCCGCTCCGCGCAGCTGATCGCCCAGCAGGTGGAGGCCATCGGCGTGAAGGTCAACGTCGAGTCGGTGGACGCAGCCACGCTGCGCCAGCGGCGAGGCACGGGCAACTACGACTCCTTCATCACCAACCTGGAGTCCCATGCCCACGCCGACCCCGACGCGCTGGCGTTCTTCTTCCAGTCGCCGGCCCCCGGCGCCCCCGTCGGGAGCTTCGGCGGCTACTCCAACGCCGAGTTCGACCGGCTCACCCAGCAGGCCCGCACCACGATCGACAACGGCGCCCGCAAGGACCTGCTCGTGCAGGCCCAGCGCATCTACGCCGCCGACGCCCCGGCGCTGGTCCTTTACTACCCGAACGGCGACTACGCCTACCGGACCGCGGCCTACGACGGCTGGATCGCCGACACGGGCCACGGGATCCTCACCAAGCGCTCCTTGATCCCCGGCTACGAGACGGCTTCGGGTGACGCGGCCGTGACCGGCGGCTCGGTCGACGACGGGCCTCCGTGGGCCGCCGTCGGCGTCATCCTCGGCCTGGCCGTGGTGGGTGGCGGTGTCGTCGCCTCCCGGAGCCGGCGCCGGGAGCAGTACGACGCCGAAGAGGCCTAGAGGCCAGCCAGATCTGCGAGACGGGCACGAGCGTCCCCCCGGCGCTCGTGCCCTCTCGCGGAAACCGTGCGCACGAAGCCCTTCTCAGGAATGGAGGTGTCCCATGTCCACCGCTGAACTCGCGCTCCGGGCGCCGGCCCCCCTCGCCGGCCGGCTGAGCGTGCTGGCCCCGATCGTCCGCCAGCTCCTCCGGGCCCTGCCCCTCTCGCTCCTGGTGCTGGGCGTCGCCATCGTGCTGAACTTCGCCCTGCCCCGGCTGGCGCCCGGCGACCCGATCGACTTCCTGATTCCCGCCGAGCAGGCCAGCCTGGTCACGCCGGAGCAGCGGGAACGGCTGGCGGCCAGCTACGGCCTCCACGGCTCTACCTGGGAGCAGTTCACCCGCTACATCGGCAACCTGGCCGAGGGCGACCTCGGCACCTCCACCCGCCATGGCCGGGCGGTCACCAGCCTGCTGGCCGAGCGCCTCCCGTGGACCTTGCTCCTGGTCGGCTCGTCCGTCGTCCTGTCCACCCTGATCGGCGCCGCCCTCGGCTTCCGCTCGGCGTGGCGTCGGGGCACCAAGTCCGACGTCCGCACCCTCACTGCGGTCATGGTCGTCGACTCCTTCCCACCCTTCTTCATCGCCCTGCTGCTGGTCCTGCTCTTCTCGGTCACCCTGCAGCTGCTGCCCGTGTTCGGGGCCTTGCCCGGCGGCGAGGCGAGCGGGCTGGCGCTGGCCGCCGAGGTGGCCCGGCGGGCCATCCTGCCCATTGCCTCCCTCGCCCTCGCCGGCGTCGGCTCCGCCTACCTGGTGGCCCGCTCGGCGGCCGTGGCCGAGGTGGGCGAGGACTACGTGATCATGGCCGCAGCCAAGGGCCTCGACCCCGCCGGCGTGCGCCGGCACGCCCGCCGCAACGCTCTCGTCCCAGTGTGGACGGTGGCCATGCTCAACGTGGGCGCCCTGTTCGGCGGGGCGGCACCGGTCGAGACGGTGTTCGCCTACCCCGGCCTCGGCCGGCTCATCTACGAGAGCGTCCTCAGCCGGGACTACCCGGTGCTCCAGGGGGCCTTCCTGCTCATCGCCGCCGGCGTGATCATCGCCAACCTGGTGGCCGAGCTCGTCTACCCGTTCCTCGACCCGCGCGTTCGCCGCCCCGGCAGGCCGGGACAACGACACAGTTCCGGGAGGGCCTCGTTATGAACAGCCCCGGCAAGACTCTCGGCCGAGCCGGCGTGGTGCTCCTCGCCGTGCCGGCGCTGGCGGCGACGGGCGCGCCGCTGGTCGCCCGCCACTCGCCCAGCCGCCCGAGCGCCGGCCCGCTGCTCAAGCCGGGCCTGAGCCACCCGCTCGGCACCGACGACCTCGGGGTCGACATCTTCAGCCAGCTCGTCTACGGCGCCCGCATCTCGTTGGCCGTCGGCCTGGGCGCCGCCGTCCTGGCCCTGGCCATCGGGATGCTGGTGGCGGTGGTCGCCGGCTGGCGGCGAGGGTGGATCGAGGCCGTGCTCATGCGGCTGACCGATGTAACTCTGGCGTTCCCGTTCCTCCCTCTGGTCCTGGTGCTGGCCGCCTTCTTCGGCCGCGGCCTCGTCACGACCGCGATCGTCATCGCCGCCGTGAGCTGGGCCCGCCCGGCCCGGATCCTGTGGGCCCAGGTGCTGAAGGTGCGTGAGTACCAGCACGTCCAGGCCGCCCGGGCCATGGGCGCCTCGGGCACCCGGGTCGTCGGCCGCCACATTCTCACCCGCCTGACGCCCCTGGCCTCGGCCCAGTTCGTCCGGGTGGCCAACGCCGCCATCATCTCCGAGGCGGCGTTGGCGTTCCTCGGCCTGGGCGATCCCAACCAGTCGAGCTGGGGGATCATGCTGGCCAACGCCAGCTCCAACAACGCCCTCCTGACCGGCGCCTGGAAGTGGTGGATGGTGCCGGCCGGCCTGGCCCTGACCTTCGTCGTGCTTGGCTTCGCCTTCACCGGCTACGCGTTCGAGGAGCGGGCCGACCCTCGCCTGGCTGTCGCCGGCGGTCCCCTGCGGTTCCTCAACGGCCGGCGCCCGCGTCCGTCGCCGGCGACCGAGCCGGACCCGGACGCCCCCCTTCTGGAGGTCACCGGCCTCGAGGTGGCCTACGCCAAGGGCTCGCCGGCGGTCGTCCGCGGCGTCAGCTTCGACGCCCAGCGGGGCCGGGTCACCGCCCTCGTCGGTGAGTCCGGCTCGGGCAAGAGCACGATCGTCATGGCTCTGTTGGGCCTGCTGCCCGGCGACGCGGTCGTCACCGGCGGCGCCACGTTCGAGGGTCAGAGGCTGCTCAGGGGCGGAGCCGCGGCACGGCTCCGCGGCCGGCGGGTCGGCCTCGTCACCCAGGCAGCCATGAACGCCCTGAACCCGGCGTACACCGCCCATGCCCAGGTCGCCGAGGCGGCGGCGCTCACCATGCCCGTCGAGGCCGCCGGCCGGCGGGCCACGGAGCTGTTGGGCGACGTCGGCATCCCCGCCTCGGGCCACGGCGCCTACCCGCACGAGCTTTCGGGCGGGATGCGCCAGCGGGTCGTGATCGCCATGGCCCTCGCCAACTCGCCCGACCTGCTCATCGCCGACGAGCCCACCACCGGCCTCGACCTGGTCACCCAGGCGTCGATCCTGCGCCTCCTCCAAGACCTGAAGGAGCGCCTGGGCCTCACCGTGCTCGTCATCACCCACGACGTGCAGATGGTCCTGCGCTTCGCCGACGAGCTGATCGTCCTCAAGGACGGTGCCGTCGTCGAGCGCGGTTCGGAGTCGACACTCGTCGACGACTACAGCCGGCGCCTGCTCAACACCCGACTCTCGACCCTGGGAGTGTCGTCATGACAACTGAAGCCCTGCTCCAGATCCGCGGCGCCTCCAAGACGTTCCGCACCGGCCGCCGGCGGGTCGTGGCCCTCGATGACGTGTCGCTGGCCGTAGGCGCCGGCGAGATCGTCGCCCTGGTCGGCGAAAGCGGTTCGGGGAAGTCGACGTTCGGTCGGGCGGTCGTGGGCCTCGAGCGCCTCGACGCCGGCGAGGCCATCTTTGCCGGCACCGAGTACTCCCGCATGCGCGAGCGCCCGCTGCGCCGGCTCCGCCGGGACATGCACCTGGTCCTCCAGGATCCGTACCAGTCCCTCCACCCGGGCATGCGGGTGGCCGAGGCGGTGGCCGAGCCGCTGGCCATCCAAGGCACCGGCGGCGCCCGGTGCCCGAGGGTCCTCGAGGCGCTGGAAGAGGTCGGGTTGGGGCGGGAGCACCTGGTCCGCTACCCCCACCAGCTCTCGGGCGGCCAGCGCCAGCGGGTGGTTCTGGCCCGCGCCCTCGTCGGCCGCCCGCGGCTGGTGGTGGCCGACGAGCCGACATCGATGGTCGACGCCACCCTGCGGGGCAGCATCGTCGCCTTGCTGCGCGACCTGCGGGAGCGCCACGGCATCGCCTTCCTGGTCATCACCCATGACCTCGACGTGGCCGGCGCCGTCGCCGAGCAGGTGGCCGTCATGCAGGAGGGGCGGATCGTGGAGTCCGGCCTCACCGCCGAGGTCTTCACCTCGCCGTCGCACCCCTACACCCAGAGCCTCCTCCGGGCCGGGCGACGGATATCGGTGCCCGGTTCAGGGGCCTGAAGCTCTTACCGCCTCAGCAGGTCGCCGGCGCCGGCTTGACGGTAGTAGGGCCACCGCCTGCGGGGGCGACGGTGGAGGGCAGGCTCGATGCGGGCGACGCCGAGATCTTCAGCCCGTTGAAGTCGGATCCGAGCACCAGGGTGACGTCGGCACCGGTGAGGGTCTTGTCCTCCTGGACCGCTGCGCCGGCGACCAGGCTGCTGCGGAGGAGGGCGGCTTTGGGCTGCTGGCCGGGGGCGTAGCGGATGAGCGTCTGGGCGAAGTCATAGCTGACAGCGTCGCCGGTGCTGGCCACGCGGAAGCCGGCCTCGCCCAGGGAGCTGGCGGCGATGGAAGCGCCACCGGTGACGCCATTGCCGTTGAGGACCACGACCGCAACGTCCGCCGGCCTCACCGTGGTGGGGGGCGGCGCGGCGGCGATGCCGTTCAGCCGGTCGATGTACTCCCGTGCCTTGGCCGCGTCGATCAGCTGGACTGCGGCGTCGCCGACGAAGGCGTCGTAGGTGGGGAGGGTGATCATGTCGACCGTATCGGGGTCGATGGACCGGAACCGGCGGGCGATCGTGGTGATGTCCTTGGTCGACATCTGCTGGTCGACGCGCACGTTGTCGACGCCGATGCTGATCAGGCGGTTCAACGTCAGCGGGTTGCCCAGGCCCGAGGAGACCGCCTTCTTCATGATGCGGCGGATGAAGTCCTGTTGGCGGGCGATCCGGTCGATGTCCGAGTTCGCCCCTGACACCCACCGCCCCCGCTCCCAGGTCTCGTAGTACCGGCTGCGCACGAAGGCCAGGGCTTGATAGCCGTCGACCTCGTTGCACCCGGCCAGCGGCAGGTCGAGGCCGGTCATCTCGTCGCGAGCCGGGTAGTCGGTGTACACCTTCACCCCGCCGATCGTGTTGACGATGCGCTCGAAGCCGCTGAAGTCGATCTCCACGTAGTGGTTGATCTCGATCCCCAGCGCCTCCTTGATGGTGCGGATGAGGAGTTGCGGCCCGCCGATGGAGAAGGAGGCGTTGACCTTGTCCTTGCCGTTCCCCGGGATCGGCACGTACAGGTCGCGGGGGATCGAGAGGATGGCCGCCTTCTGCTCCGACGGGTCGATGTGCAGGATCATGATCGTGTCGCTGCGCTGGCCGGTGGTGCCTTCGTCGCCCTTGCCCGTGGCATCGGCGATGTAGCCGGAGGTGTTCTCCCGGCTGTCGGAGCCGACCATGAGGACGTTCATGACGCTGCCGGTATCCTCGTCGTCGGCCAGGCCGGGGATGTTCAGCCTGGTGAGCTGGCTCAGCTGGTGGCGGAAATAGAAGTAGCTCCCACCGACCAGCAGCACGCAGACCGCGAGGAAGACGATCAGTCCCGTGCGTAGCCGGCCACGCCAGGGGCTCTGGCGAAATCCGGCGCGCGGCAATCCGGCCGGCTGAGCCACTCGCCAAGCGTAGCGGGCGCCACCCGCATTCCCGCGGCAGGTCGCCCCCCGATCAGCGATTTTGAGGTTGCGAGGTACCATTCTGATCAGGAGGCGACGGGAGGACCCGTGGGCGAGGAGGCCGGCGAGGGGGACGGGGACACCGAGGGGTCGCTGACCCTCGTCCTCGACCGGTTGCGGACCGAGGCGGCCCGAGGGCAGCTGCTGGCGCAGTTCGGCCGAGCGCTGCTCCGCCGGGTGCCGCCTGCCCAGCTCAATGAGGCCGACGCCAACGTCCTGGCCGCCGCCGTCGCCGACAGCTTTCGGTTCGTCGACACCCGCGCTCCGGAGGCGATTCGCGTCCGGGTCTACGACCCCGAGGTGGCCCTCGACGGGGGGCGGCCGGCGGGGTCGGTGGTGGAGGTCACCTGCGAGGACCGCCAGTTCATCGTCTCCAGCGTCACCGAGGAGCTACGGCGGCTCGGTCACAAGGTCCTGCGGGAGCTCCATCCCGTGTTCGGGTGCGAGCGCGACGCCGGCGGGCGGGTGGTCGCCATCCTCCCGGCCCGCCCGGCGGCCCACAGGGAGTCCTTCCTCCAGGTGGAGGTGGGTGGGCACGTGCCGCCGGCGGCCAGACCGGCACTGGTCGCGGCCCTTGAGGGGGTGCTGGCCGACGTCTTCGCCGCCACCGGCGACTACGCGGCAATGCGGGCCGAGGTGGAGCGGGCGGCGGCCGGCGCCCGCTCCACCGGCCGCTTCCCGTCCGAGGAGGCCGAGGAGGTCGCCGAGCTCCTGGAATGGCTCCTCGACGGCAACTTCGTGCTCGCCGGCTGCTGCCGGTTCCTGCGCGCGGGCGACCGGGTCGTCGACGCCCTCGGTGTGCTGGCCCGGGCCGATGCCCCATTGCGCCAGTCGCATCCCCGCCCGGCACCGGACCAGCTGCTGCGGATCGTCCGCACTTCGGAGGTCAGCACCGTCCACCGCCAGGTGCTGATGCACCAGATCGACCTGGTGCAGTCCTGGTCGCCCCGGCCGGAGTCGATCCCGCTCTCGGTGTTCCGGGTGGTCGGCGTCTTCACCGCCAAGGCGAACGCCGAGCCGGCGGCGGTCACGCCGGTCCTGCGCTTCAAGCTCCGCCGGATCCTCGAGTTGGAGGACATCGTCGAGCGCAGCCAGGACGAGGCCGCCATCGTGTCGCTCTTCCAGGTCCTGCCCAAGGATCAGCTGTTCGAGACCGACGTGGCCGATCTCCAGCCCATCCTCGTCGAGCTCCTGGCGGCCGAGAACGAGCACGACGTGCGGGTCCTCGTGCGCACCGATGCCGAGAACCGCACGGTGTCGGTCGTGCTTTCCATGCCGGCCGAGCTCTACAACGTTGGCTTGCGCCACCGCCTGGAGCGGTTCGTCCTGGCCCAGCTCGACGGTACGCGAGTCGACGTCGACGCCGCCCTGGGTGACCGCCCGGACGCCGTGCTGCGCCTGGTGGTGCACGTCGACGGGCCGGTGCCGACCGAGCCGCTTGACTCCCTCGAGCGCGAGCTGCGGCTCCTGTGCCGGACGTGGGACCAGCGCCTGGCTGACGCCCTGGTGGCCTTCGCCGGCGAGGCGGTCGGCCACCGCCTGGCCCGGACCTGGTCCGACTGGTTCCCGCCCGGCTACCGCGATGCCGTCCCCGTGGAGCGCGCCGTGGAGGACGTGGTGGCGCTCGACGAGATGTACAAGGGCACAGAGCCCATCCGCATCGTGATGGGCCCGAGCGACCAGCGGGCGGGCTCGCCGGCCCGGCTCAAGGTCTTCACCATCGGCGCCGCCGTGGAGCTGTCCGGCTTCTTGCCGATCATCGAAAGCCTGGGCCTGTGGGCGGTCGAGGACCAGCCCTACGTGCTCGGAGGAGAGGAGGCCCGGGCCCACCTGCACGACTTCGGGGTCACCGACCCGGACGGCACGCTCGACGTCGAGCGGGACGGCGCCCGGCTGGCCGGCGCCGCCTTGGCTCTTTGGAACGGGCGGGCCGAGGTCGACTCGCTGAACCGGCTCGTGCTGCGCTCGGAGCTGGCCTGGGACGACGTCGCCGTGCTGCGGGCCTACCGCCGGTACCGCAGCCAGGTGGGCACGACGTTCACCACCAGTTACGTCGACCAGGTGCTTGTCGACCATGCGCCCGTCGCGGCCGCCATGCTGGCCCTGTTCGCCGCCCTCTTCGACCCCAAGCGCGACGCCGGCCCCGAGGTCCTGGCCGAGCTCCGCCAGCGGTGCGTGGACCACTGCGACGCTGTCGCCCGGCTCGACCACGACCGGATCCTCCGGGGGTTCCTCGGCCTCATCGACGCCACCCTGCGCACCAACCGGTACGCCCGGGTGGGCGATCACCTGGCCATGAAGTTCGACAGCACCGCGGTGCCGGGTATGCCGAGGCCGGTGCCGTACCGGGAAATCTTCGTGCACGGGCCGGCGGTGGAGGGCATCCACCTGCGGTGGGGGCCGGTGGCCCGGGGTGGCATCCGTTGGAGCGACCGGGTCGACGACTACCGCAGCGAGGTCCTCGACCTCATGCGGGCCCAGGTGCTGAAGAACGCCCTCATCGTCCCCACCGGGGCCAAGGGCGGTTTCATTGTCAAGCAGCCGGCGTACGGCGTCGCCCGAGCCACCCAGACCGACGTGGCCCAGTGCTACGCCATCTTCGTCGCCAGCCTGCTCGAGGTGACCGACAACGTGGTCGGGGATGCGGTGGTCGCCGTCCCCCGCCGGCGCGATGGCGACGACGCCTACCTGGTGGTGGCGGCCGACAAGGGGACCGCCTCCTTCTCCGACCTGGCCAACACGGTGAGCACCGGGCGAGGTTTCTGGCTCGGCGACGCCTTCGCCTCCGGGGGCTCGCGGGGCTATGACCACAAGGGACTCGGGATCACCGCCCGGGGCGCGTGGGTGGCCGTCCGCCACCACTTCGCCGAGCTGGAGATCGACGTCCAGTCCGAGCCAGTGACGGTGGTGGGCATCGGCGACATGTCGGGCGACGTGTTCGGCAACGCCATGCTGCTCTCCGAGAACATCAAGCTGGTGGCCGCGTTCGACCACCGCGACATCTTCGTCGACCCCGATCCCGATCCGGCCGTCGCCTTCGCCGAGCGGGCCCGGCTCTTCGCCCTGCCCCGTTCGTCCTGGCAGGACTACGACCGGTCACGCCTGAGCGCCGGCGGCGGGGTGTGGTCCCGGCTGGAGAAGCGGATCGCCCTGAGCGAGCAGGCGCGGGCCGTACTCCGGGTCGAGGCGGCCGCGCTCAGCGCCCCGGAGCTGATCCGCGCCATCCTCCAGGCTCCCGTGGGGCTGCTCTTCACGGGCGGTATCGGGACGTTCGTGCGGGCGAGCACCGAACCCGACGCCGACATCGACGACCGGGCCAACGCCGAGATCCGGGTCGAGGGGTCGTCGGTGCGGGCCCGGGTGGTGGGGGAAGGGGCGAACCTCGGGTTCACCCAGCGGGCCCGGATCGAGTACGCCCGGCGGGGCGGGCACGTCAACACCGACGCCATCGACAACGCCGCCGGCGTGGACATCTCCGACCACGAGGTCAACCTCAAGATCCTGCTGCGGCCGGCGGTGGAGGCCGGCGAGATCACGGTCAAGGAGCGTGACTCGCTGCTCCAGGACGTGGCGAAGGACGTCGTGGGCTCGGTCCTCTGCGACTGCGCGCTGCAGAGCATGGCCCTCACCCGGGCGGTCGCGCTGAGCCCCTCCCGGATGGCCGCCACCGAGGCCCTGATCGACGAGCTGGAAGCCGGCGGGGTCGTCGACCGGGCGGTGGAAGCCCTACCGACCCGGGAGGATATGCGGGCCCGCGCCGAGGCCGGCGCCGGCCTCACCCGGCCCGAGCTGGCCGTGCTGCTGGCCGGCGCCAAGCGCAGCCTCACCGCCCGCCTCCTGGGTTCCAGCGTGCCCGACCAGCCCGCCCTGCGCTCCGCTCTGGCCGGGTACTTCCCGCCCCTCATGGTGGAGCGGTTCGCCCACCACATCGACGGCCACCGGCTGCGCCGGGAGCTGGTGGCGTCGGTCGTCGCCAACGACGTGGTCAACCGCATGGGGGCGACGTTCGTGACCCGCCTGGCCGCTGACACCGGCGCCTCGCCGCCGGCGATTGCCGCCGCCTACTGGATCGCCCGCACCGTCGTCTGCGCCCCCCAGCGCTGGGACGAGCTCGACGGTGACGACGACGGGCTGCCGCCGACTGCCACCGTGCTGGTCGCCGGCCCGGTCATGAGCGACCTGCTGGAGGCGCTCACCCGCGACTACCTGCGCCGGAGAGAGACCGACGACATCGCCGCCACCGCTGCACGCGACGAGCCGGCGCTGACCGAGCTGGCTGCCGTCGTCGGCCAGCTGGGCACGCCGTACCGCCAGCGGCTGCGGGCCCGCCGGGCCGAGATGCTGGCCGACGGCGGCCTCGACGCCGACCTGGCCGGGCGCTGGGCCGGGTTGCCGGACCTTGAGGTCGGCCCGGACGCGGCCGAGCTGGCCCGGGCGACGGGGCGGCCGGCGCCAGCGGTGGCCGAGGCGCTCCTGCAGCTCGGCGAGGCGCTGGGCATCGACCGCCTCGTCGACCGCCTACGCCAAGCCGCCCCCCGGGGACGCTGGGGCCGAGCCGCGTGGCGGGGCCTCGTCGACGACCTCGACCACCTGCGCCGGGCCGCGGCCCGGCGGGCGCTGGAGGGCGACCCCGAGGATTCGGAGTCGGAGGCGGTGCTGCGGTTCCTGGTCAACCGGGCGCACTCCATGGAGGAGATCACCCGGTTGCTCAGGGACATCGAAAGCGAGACCGAGCCGACGCTCGACGCGGTGGCCGTGGTCACCCGGGCAGTACGACAAGCAATCGGCTAGTCGCCTTCGCAACCGGAGCAACCTCTGGTTGCGACGGCGACTACTGGCCCCTACCTATGCCGGCGGCCTTGAGGACGCGAGGCTCGACGCTGGCGGCCCGCCAGGCCTCGTAGCCGATTCCCTTGCGCCGGCTGTAGGGGCCGGCGGCCTTGACGAACGCAGCCTCGAGCGCACCGATGTCGACCCCGTCGGACGACGATGCCAGCTCGGCCTCCAGGTCCATGCGCTCTTGCGCGAGGTGCAGCCGGGAGAGGGCGTCGGCGGAGGCCATACGCTCCTCGATGGCGGTCAGGCGGCGCTGGATACCCTCCGGTGTGCGCTTGCGGCCCCGACGCGGCTTGTTGGCCTCGAGCGCCTCCAGATAGCGGCGCACGGCGCGGCCCTGCTCCCGACCCTCGGCCAGCGCCTCCTTGTGGGCGTCTGACATCGATCGGGGTGCCTTTTCGGCCGGCGCAGCGGTCTTCTTGGGCAAGTTCTTCTCGCTTTCCCCGCCGATACATAGGTTGGGGAGACCGACAATACCAGTGTCGAGGATGTCCTTCGGTGACCCTATTCGTCCAATGCCGGCGGCTCGTCCTCCATCCTTGCCTCGGCCTTGGCGCCGTCGATCAACTCGATGTGCACGAGCAGGCGGGCCTCTTCGCCGTCGATCCTCGTCATGAGTCGCGGCTCGCCATTGGAACCTTCATCAGCGCCGGTACCGGTCTCGCTCATGTCCACAGCCCCCGTTCGGTAAAGACCTGCTTCAGCAGGGACGGCGCGTCCGACAGGATGGCGTCGACGCCGAGGTCGAGGAGCCATTCCATCGTTGCCCGGTCGTTGATGGTCCAGACGTGCACGCCGACCTGCCGGCGCCGGGCGGTGGCGACGAACCGCTCGTCGACCAGCGGGAGCCGGCCCTGGCGGATGGGCACCTGCGTGCAGCCGGCGGCGGTCCGGGGGACCGGCACACCCAAGCTGGCCAGCCGGAGGGCGAGTATCTCCCCCCGCCCCATCCAGGTGCAGATCCGGGCCTGGGCCAAGCGGCGCAGGGACCGGACGGTGCGGTCGGAGAACGAGCCGATGCACACCCGGTCGTGGGCGCCGGCGCGGTCGATGGCCGCGACGAGAGGCGCGGCGGCGGACAGGTGCTTGGCATCGACGTGGATGCGCAGGTCGGGCCACGTCCCCAGGACTTCGTCGAACCGGGCGATCGGCTCGTGGCCCACCCGGGCATGGCGGACCTCCCCATAGGGCAGCGCACCGATGACTCCGGTCCGGTCGGTGACGCGGTCGAGCGTGTGGTCGTGAAAGGCCAATAGGACCCCGTCGGCCGTGGCGTGCACGTCGGTTTCCACGTAGCGAAAGCCGAGGCCGACGGCAGCGGCGAAGGCGGTCATGGTGTTTTCGGGTTGCTCGGCGGCGCCGCCCCGGTGGGCCACGGGAATGGGGCCGTCCCAGTCCAGGAACGGCCAGGTGCGGCGACGGCCGGAGGTGGTCAAGGCGCCACGGCAGAAGTACGGATCAGCGTCTCACCGGATCCCGATCGGAGGTGTAAATAGGCGCATTGGGGCGAAGGCAGGAACGCAAGAGCGACTGCTGCCGGCGCGAGTCGTCCAACGTATCGGAATCGGACTGTCCCGGGCCAGACGCCGACCACGGCACGAAGAGGCCGCACCGGTGGACCCGCCGCACGCCGATCCGCCCTTCATGCCGGGTTGGGGAATCGAAGGCCCGGTCGCCGGCCGGGGCCCCCTGCACCAGGTCGGTGGCAATTCCGGTTCGCAGGAGCATGACGCTCGATCGGGAACGGGAGAAAAAGAGTGGCGCCCCGACCGCCTGACGGCGGACCAGGCGGGCGAGGGCGCCACGCACACTGTGACACAGGCGGCTCAGTAAATGCAAGCCACACCTATAAGTTTTCTTCGCTCTACGCAGATTGGGGTGTCGGCCTCACGCAGATTGAGGAGTTCGTCCCGCTCGCTGCGGGCGCCGGCGCCGGGCCCGCTCGGACGCGTCGAGGACCACCTTCCGGAGCCGGACGCTGTTGGGCGTGACCTCCACGCATTCGTCCTCGGCGATGAACTCCAGAGCCTGCTCCAGCGAGAGCGTGCGGGGCGGGGGCAGCCGCACCAGCTCCTCGGCGGTCGAGGAGCGGATGTTGGTGAGCTTCTTCTCCTTGCAGGCGTTGACGTCCATCTCGTCCGCGCGGGAGTTCTCGCCCACGATCATGCCCTCGTAGATCTCCACGCCGGGGCCGACGAGGAGCTCGCCCCGGTCCTGCAGGTTCATCAGGGCGTAGGTGTTGGTGACGCCCCGGCGGTCGGCGACGATGCTGCCGCTGTTGCGGGTCCGCAGCTCGCCGAACCACGGCTCATAGCCCTCGAACACGTGGTGGAGGATGCCGGTGCCCCGGGTCTCGGTCATGAACTCGGTGCGGAAGCCGATGAGGCCCCGGGCCGGGACGAGGTACTCGATGCGGATCCAGCCCGTGCCGTGGTTGACCATCTGCTGGAGCCGGCCCTTGCGTGTGGCCAGCAGGCGGGTGACGACGCCGAGGTGCTCCTCGGGCACGTCGACCGACAACCGGTCGACCGGCTCGTGGACCTTGCCATCGATCTCACGGGTGACGACCTGGGGCTTGCCGACCGTCAGCTCGAAACCCTCCCGGCGCATGATCTCGACGAGAATGGCCAGCTGGAGCTCGCCCCGGCCCTGGACCTCCCAGGTGTCGGGTCGCTCGGTGGGGAACACCCGCAGGGACACGTTGCCCACCAGCTCGGTGTCGAGCCGGGTCTTGACCTGCCGGGCGGTCATCTTGGAGCCGTCCTGGCCGGCCAGCGGGGAGGTGTTGATGCCGATGGTGACTGCGAGGCTGGGCTCGTCGATGAGCATGACCGGCAGGGGGCGGGAGTCGTTGAGGTCGGCCAGCGTCTCGCCGATGGTGACCTCGGCCAAGCCGGCCACGGCGATGATCTCGCCCGGACCGGCCTCGGCGGCGTCGACCCGCTCCAGGCCTTCGGTGACGTAGAGCTCCACGATCTTGGCCTTCTCGATGGTGCCGTCGGCCTTGCACCAGGCGACGGTCTCACCCTTGTGGATGACGCCCTCCCGCACCCGGCAGATGGCCAGCCGGCCCACGTAGGGGGATCGGTCGAGGTTGGTGACCAGCGCCTGGAGGGGGTGGCCCTCCTCCCACTCGTCGTAGACAGGCGCGGGGATCGATTCGATCAGCAGGTCGAACAGCGGCTGGAGGCTGGAGCCGACGGTGTCCTGCTCCCGGGTGGCCCAGCCCGCCTTGGCGTTGGCGTAGACGATCGGGAAGTCGATCTGCTCGTGGTCGGCGTCGAGGTCGAGGAACAGCTCGTAGACCTCGTCGACGACCTCCTTGATCCGGGCGTCGGGGCGGTCGACCTTGTTGATGACCAGGATCACCGGCAGCTTGGACTCCAGGGCCTTGCGCAGGACGAAGCGGGTCTGGGGCTGGGGGCCCTCGGCCGCGTCCACCAAGAGGAGGACGCCGTCGACCATGGTGAGGGCCCGCTCCACCTCGCCGCCGAAGTCGGCGTGGCCCGGCGTGTCGACGATGTTCAGTTTCACGTCACCGAAGCGCACCGCGGTGTTCTTGGCCAGGATGGTGATGCCCTTCTCCCGCTCCAGATCCATCGAGTCCATGACCCGCTCGTTGACGTCCTGGTTGTCACGGAAGATGCCGGACTGCCACAGCATGGCATCGACGAGCGTGGTCTTCCCATGGTCGACGTGGGCGACGATGGCGAGGTTGCGCAGATCTTGGCGCGCGGGCATGAAGGGCCTTTCGGTAGGGCTGCCGCGGCGAGAGGACCGCCCGGCCCATCCATTCTACGTGGCAAGACAGTCGACCTCATTCGTTCGCTTCGCTCACTCCATTTGGCCGAGATGATTGCGCTCCGGCGGGCGAGCGGAGCTCGCGCCGCCTCCGCCCTGGCTTTCCTTTGCGTCCGCAGCCGGAGTGGCGGCCTTCGGCGGCTGGGGCCGCCACGGACCTGGCTGCAGACTTTGCGGGCGGAGGCCCGTGTCCACGGCAATTAGCGTGGTCAAGACGGGAAGGAGCCGCTGATGCAGCTTGCGATGATCGGCCTGGGCCGCATGGGAGCCAACATGGTCCGCCGCCTGATGCGCGGCGGCCACGAGTGCATCGTCTACGACGTGAACCCGGCGTCGGTGACCGCTCTGGAGGCCGAGGGCGCCGTCGGCGCCTCGTCGATGGAGGACCTGGCCGCCAAGCTCACCACGCCCCGGGCGGCGTGGATCATGGTTCCCGCCGCCTTTGCCGGCGACACTGCGCTGGCGCTGGCCGAGCATTTCGAGCCGGGCGACATCATCGTCGACGGCGGCAACTCCCACTACCGGCTGGACATCGAGCGGGCGGCGATGCTGGCGCCCAAGGGCATTCACTACGTCGACGTGGGCACCAGCGGCGGGGTGTTCGGCCTGGACCGCGGCTACTGCCTGATGGTCGGCGGCGAGCTCGATGCGTTCCGGCACCTCGAGCCGGTGCTGGCCACGCTGGCACCGGGCGTCGATGCTGCGCCGCGGACGGCGGGGCGTGAGGGTAAGCCCTCGGCTTCAGAGCAGGGGTACCTCCATTGCGGGCCCAACGGCGCCGGCCACTTCGTGAAGATGGTCCACAACGGCATCGAGTACGGCCTCATGGCCGCCTACGCCGAGGGGCTGGCCATCCTGCGCAAGGCCAACGTCGGCAAGCAGGAGCGCGATGCCGATGCGGAGACGGCGCCGCTCACCACGCCGGAGCACTACCAGTACGACATCGACACCACCGAGGTGGCCGAGGTCTGGCGGCGGGGGAGCGTCATCGGCTCCTGGCTCCTCGACCTGACCGCCCACGCCCTGGCTCAGGACCCTGATGTCTCCGGCTTCAGCGGCCGGGTGTCGGACTCGGGCGAGGGCCGGTGGACGGTGCTCGCCGCCGTGGAGGAGGGCGTGCCGGCCCACGTCCTCACCGCCGCTCTCTACGAGCGGTTCGGCTCACGGGGCGGGGGTGACTTCGCCAACAAGGTCATGTCCGCCATGCGCAAGGAGTTCGGCGGCCACGCCGAGAAATAGCGCCCCACCTCGTTCTGGTTGCACTTGACCCTCCTATGCGCGGGTAAGTGCAACCAATTGGGGAGGTCCGATTCACGGCCTTTCATCTTTCGGCCCTCAGGGGCCGGCGCTTGAGCCGGCGGTCAGGCCAACCGAAGGCGGACGGTCACCAGTTCGAAGGGGCGGAGGGAGAGGAGGACGGCGCCGTCCTCGGTGACCAGTTGGCGGCGGGGCCGCTCCAGCAGGTCCGTGCGATCGGCGGAGGTCACCGCCCGGGACGAGCGTAAGCGCACCTTCCGGTGACCGCCGTGAGACTCGTACCCGCGGACCACCATGTCGCCGGTCCCGTCGTCGGCCCGCTTGACGGCGACGACGACGAAGGCCGTGTCGTCGACGGAGACAAACGACAGGCGGGGCGGCAGCGGCCCGGTATGGGCGTCGACCTGGTGCACGGCGAGGGGGGTGTTGAGGGCCGACGCCGCCTCCAGCACCCCGCCGGCCATGGCGTCGCCGGCGTGGGGGAGAAGAGCGTAGGTGAAGCGGTGGCGACCCTGGTCGCATTCGGGGTCGGGGGCGGTGGGGGAGCGCAGCAGCGACAGGCGTAGCGTGTCGCCCCGCACGTCGTAGCCGTACTTGCAGTCGTTGAGCAGGGCCACGCCGTAGCCGGCCTCGGAGAGGTCGGCCCAGCGGTGGGCGCAGACTTCGAAGCGAGCCTGCTCCCAGGGCGTGTTCTCGTGCGTCGGCCGGCTGACGTGGCCGAACTGGATTTCAAAGGTGGCCCGGTCGGTGTGGACGTCCACCGGGAAGGCCACCTTGAGGAACCGGTGGCGCTCGTGCCAGTCCACCGTGGTTACGAAGTCGAGTCGCCGGCTGCCCGGTTTGAGGACCATGGTCTGGTCCAGCGCCGAGGCGCCGAATTGGCGGCGGAAGCGCACTGCGCCGGCCCCGAGGGGCTCGGTCTCGGCCGGGCCGTCGAGCTCCTCGAAGTCGTCCAAGTAGCTCCGGTCGACGTCCCAGGCGTCGTACTCCCGCGGCCGGTCGTGGTGGAGGTGGAGGACGTTGCCGGCCCGGCCGGCGGCAAGCACCTCACGGTCGTGCTCGAGGTCCCGGATCGACGTCAGCCGGCCGGCGGTGTCCCACTCGACGCGGAGGAGGCCG
The DNA here is from genome assembly GCA_963768975.1 of uncultured Acidimicrobiia bacterium. Taxonomy (GTDB): domain Bacteria; phylum Actinomycetota; class Acidimicrobiia; order Acidimicrobiales; family AC-14; genus CADCTB01. Next base: position 316,706 of record CAVYKB010000019.1, read on the forward strand.
TTGGCCATCCAGCCGGCGCCGGCCTCGACCGGGCCGGTGGGCGGTGGGGCGGCGAGATCGACCACGGCGTAGCCCATGGCGGGGACCGTCCCGTAGGCCTCCCGTCGCTCGTAGGGAGTCGGGTTGAAAACCACCGCCGGCTCCTTGGCGCCGGTGGTGTCGCACTGGCGGGCGATGGCCGAGGTGCACTCCGCTTCCAGCCCGCCGGCGAGGGACAGCACCTCGGCGTGGTCGGCGGCGGTCTGCTCGTACACCCAGTGGATGGACGAGCCCGGAAGGACGTCGTGGAACTGGTTGATCAGGAGCAGCTTCCACGCCCGGTCGAGGTCCGTCGCCGGCCACGCCGCCCCGTCAGGGCGCACCGCCGACCACAGCTCGGCGGCCGCCAGGGCCAGTTCACAGCGCCGGTTGCCGGCCTTGACCGCGGCCTGGCTGGTGAAGGTGCCCCGGTGCTTCTCCAGGTACAGGTCGCCGGCCCAGACCGGCAGGGGAGCGGGGTCGGCCTCGACTGCGGCGAAGAAGTCGGCCGGGGACTCCAGGGCGACCCGTGGGGCGCCGGCTAGGTCGGCCGCCCGGCGGGCCGCCTCGATCATGTCCCGGGTCGGCCCCCCACCGCCGTCGCCGTGGCCGAACGGGTACAGCGACCGGGCGCCGGCGCCGGCGCCGCGCTGCAGCTCGGGCAGCGACATGTTCCCGTTGTAGGTGTCGGCCGGCGGGAAGTGGGCCCGCACGCGCGTGCCGTCGAGGCCCTGCCACCAGAAAGTGTGGTGGGGGAAGCGGTTGACTTCGTTCCAGCACAGCTTCTGGGTGACGAACCACCCCATGCCCGCCTCGGTCAGGATCTGAGGGAGGCTGGCCGGAAAGCCGAAGCCGTCGGGCAGCCACGCCTCGCGGCACTCGTGCCCGAAGCGGCTCAGATACCAGCGCTGGCCGTGGACGATTTGGCGGACCAGCGACTCACCGGACGGCACGTTGCAGTCGGCCTCGACCCACATGCCGCCGGCGGGGCGGAACTGGCCGGTCTCCACCCGCTCCCGGATGCGTTCGAACAAGGCGGGGTACCGCTCCTCGACCCACGCCAGGTGGCGGGCGGCCGAGCAGACGAACTCGAACTCCGGGTAGTCCTCCATGAGAGTCACCGCGTTGGCGAAGCTGCGGGCGCACTTCCGGGCCGCCTCCCGGGCCGGCCACAGCCAGGCGGTGTCGATGTGGGCGTGCCCGACGGCGCTGATCCGGTGGGCGCCGGCCTCGCCTCGGCGGTCGAGGGCCCGGGCCAGGGCCTCCCGGCCGTCGCCGGCGGTGCCGGCGACGTCGTCGGGGTCGACGGCAGCGAACATGGCGGCCAGCGCCTCCAGCAACGCGAAGTCGGTGCCAGCGCCGCCGGCGTCGACGGCCTCGGCCAGTTCGACCACCGTTCGCAGGTCACAGGCCAACCCGTAGACACCCGGCCGGCGCACGGCCAGCTGGCAGCGGAGCAGCTCGAAGCCGGGCGCGCCGCCGGGGTCGGGCATCAGCAGCGGCCAGTCGTCGCCGACCTCGAACGGCGGGACTGCAGGGTTGGCCGCCGCCTCCACGTACAGCTCGACCGCTTCCAGGGCCTCGGCCTTGCGCCAGAGCACGGCGTCCTTGCGGAGCCACGACAGGCCGACGAGGGGGATGCCGTTGCGCCACACCAGCGCCTCGGCGGGCTCGGTCATGTCCCAGAGGAGGGCGACCTCCTCGCCGGCCCACGCCGGCGGCACGGTGCCGCGGAGGCGGAACCATGCGGTGCCCCACCGGGGTCCCCAACGCCCGCCGACGTCGAAGGGCTCGAAGGCGCCCGCCACCGCGTCGTCGTAGGGCAGCGGCTCACCCGGGAGGTGGCGGGCGGCGATCTCCAGGGCCTGGACGGGCCCGAACACCGCCGGCTCGATCGACTCCGCCAGCAGCGCGCGGGCCCGGGCGACGATCGACACGCCTCACGTTACCGGGCCAACCTCTACGATCCGGGCCATCGTGGCGAGAACCTGGCGTGGCCTGCTGGCCCGGGTGCTGGTCCTGGCCTGCCTGGCGGCGGCGTGCTCAGGCGGCGGCGACGGCGCCGAGCCGACCACGGCCAACCTGGCCCGCACCGGTGAGGTCCGCATCGGTGTGGGGGAGGACATCTGGCCCCTGACCGGCCAGGGCGCCACCTCCCGCCACTTCGCCGCCGGCGAGCTGAACGCCGGCGTCTACGAGCCGCTGGTCTCCCTGGCCCCCGACTACACGGTGCGCCCCGGCCTGGCCGAGCGCTGGGAGATGGTCGGGCCGGCGACGTGGCGCTTCCACCTCCGGCCCAACGTCAGCTGGCACGACGGCCGGCGCTTCGGTGCCGACGACGTGGTGTGGTCCTGGACGGGCCGAGAGGCGCTCCTGCGGTCCGTGTCCGGCACCCTCCAGACCGTCACCAAGGTCGACGACCTGACCGTCGACTTCGTGTCGACGTCGCCCAACCTGCGCCTCCCCGAGCAGCTCGTCCATCCCGAGGGCCCCATCGTGCCCAAGGACGCCCACAACGACGCCGAGCCCCCGGTCGGGACCGGGCCGTTCAAGGTGGTCGAGTACCAGGCCCGCCGGCGGCTGGTCGTGGAGCGCTTTGACGGGTACTGGGGGCCGAAGGCGCGGGCCGAGCGGCTCACCTTCCGGTTCATGCCCGACCCGGACGTGCGACTGGAGGCCCTGCGCAGCGGCGAGGTCGACATGGTGACCGGGCTGCCCCGCCAGGCGGCGGCGTCGGTGGAATCCGACGGGCGGTTCCGGGTCGTGCGGGCGCCGGCCGGCCTCACCCAGGTCCTGACGTTCAGCACGAGCGGGCAGTTCGCCGCCGACCGGGCCATCCGTGAGGCGGTGTCGCTGGCCGTCGACCGGCCCCGCTACGTCGCCGAGGTCCTGGGTGGCAACGGCGAGCCCGGCCGGTGGATGTCGCCGCCGGCGGTGCTGGGCGCAGCGGCGTCGTCGGTGGCCCCGCCTGCGTTCGACCCCGCCCGGGCCCGCCAGGTGCTCGACGACGCCGGCTGGAAGATCGGCCCGGAGGGCACCCGGCTGAGCGGCGCCCGCCGGCTCACCTTGATCCTCATCGGCGGGCCGTCGGTCCCCGAGACCGGGCTGCGGCTGGTGGCGGCCCAGCTGAAGGACGTCGGGATCGAGTCGAGCGTCCGCAAGGCGCACGACATCAGGACGGGCGAGCAGAACCGGGACCGGGGCTACGACGTCGAGCTGGCCGCGCCGAACCAGAACGACGCCAACCCGGCCTTCCTCCTCGCCCTGCGGGCAGCCCCCGACCCCGACTACTCGGCACTGGCCGCCCAGGTGGCGGCGGCGACCAGCCGGGAGGAGGTCCAGCGCCTGGCCGCGGCGATGACCGCCGTCGTCGTGAGCCGTGACTTCGCGGTGGTGCCGGTAGCGAGCGTGTTCCACGTCTACGGGATGCGCCGGGGCATCGAGCTGGGCGAGCGCCACCCGTCTGCCATCAACCAGACGTGGATCACCCTGACTACGTCGTCCTAGGTTGGTCCCCGTGGCTGGGGGAGCGCTGCATTTCGGCATGCTGGGCCCGCTCGAGGTGGCGCTCGACGGCCGGCCCCTGGATCCGGGCCGGCCGAAGCAGCGGGCCGTACTCGCTGCACTCCTGCTCAACGCCAACCGCGTCGTATCGCTCGACCGGTTCGCCGAGGTCCTGTGGCCGGCGGCGCCGGCGGTCGCCTCGATGGGCAGCCTGCCCGTCTACATCGCCAACCTCCGCCGGCTGCTGGAGCCCGAGCGGCCGGCCCGGACGCCGCCGGCGCGGATCGTCACCGTCCCGCCGGGCTACCTCCTGCGGATCGCACCTGGGGAGTACGACGTCGCCGACTTCGAGGCGCTTGCCGTCGAGGGCAACCGCCACCTGGCCGAGGGCCGCCCCCGGGCCGCCCGCCAGGCGCTCGGCGACGCCCTGGCCCTGTGGCGTGGCCGGGCAATGGAGGAGTTCGACTTCGCCGAGCTCCATGTCGAGCGCTTGGAGAGCCTGCGGGTGGCGGCCGTCGAGGACCGCATCGAGGCCGATCTCGCCCTCGGGGCCCATACCGCCGTTGTCGGCGAGCTGGAAGCCCTCGTGCGCGAGCACCCCCTGCGGGAGCGGCTCCTCGGCCTGCTCATGGTTGCTCTCTACCGGTCTGGTCGCCAGACCGAGGCACTGCGGGCCTACGCCAGCGCCCGTGACTATCTGGTCCGGGAGCTGGGTATCGAGCCGGGACCGGAGCTGCGCCGGCTGGAGAACCGCATCCTTTCGCACGCGCCGGCGCTGGACTGGGTCCCGCCGCCGGCCGAAACGGCGCTGCCTCGCGCCACGGATCCGTCAAGGGCTGATCCCGCCAGCCCCCAGGAGGACGTCTTCGTCGGGCGCCGGGCGCAGCTGGACGCCGTGGCGCATGCCCTCCTTCGCCCCGGCGGGATCGTGCTGGTGGCCGGGGAACCGGGTATCGGCAAGACCCGGCTGGTCCATGAGGCGGTCGCCGCCGCAGTTGCCGGCGGGGGCGCGGTGGCGTGGGGGCGGTGTGAGGACGGGGAGGGAGCGCCGCCCTTCTGGCCCTGGGTGCAGGTCATCCGGGCGCTGCTCCGCCATCCCGACGCCGAGGCGGTCCGGGCGGCCCTCGGGGACCGGGCCCCCCAGCTGGCCCAGCTTGTTCCGGAGGTGGCGGCGGTGGCCGGCGAGGTGGGCGCCCCTCCGCCGCTGGACCCCGCAGGGGCCCGGTACCGCTTCTTCGAGGCGGTGGGGGACTTCCTCGAGGGCTTGGCCGCCCACCGGCCGGTCGCGGTCGTACTCGACGACCTCCAGTGGGCCGACCCGCCCTCACTCGAGCTCACCGTGCACCTGGCCCGGCGGGCCCCGGTGCTTCGGGCCGTGCTGGTCGCCACGTACCGCGACGTCGACCCAGTTCCGGGCGACCGCCTGACGGACACCCTGGCGAGCCTGGGCCGGCTGCCCGGTCGCGTCAACGTCGCTCTCGGCGGGCTCAGTCGCGACGAGGTGGCTCAGTTCATGGCCCACGAGGCCGGCGCCGAAGCCCCCGCCGGCGTGGTCGACGTCGTCTGGGCCCGGGCAGGCGGCAACCCGTTCTTCGTGGGCGAGCTGACCCGCCTCCTCGTCGCCGAGCGCAGCCTGACCGAGGAGGCGGCCGCCGAGGCCGTGCCGTGGGCGGTGCGCCAGGTCGTCGAGCGCCGGCTGGCCCGGCTGCCGGGCGGGACGCGGGAGCTCCTCGGCATGGCGGCGGTGGTGGGGCTGGACTTCGACCTGCGGGTCGTGGCTGCGGCGGGCGGCATGGAGCTGGACCGCGCCATCGACCTGGTCGACGTGGCCGTGGCCGCCGGCGTGGTGGCCGAGCAGCCGGCGTCGGCCGAGCGGTTCGTGTTCTCCCACGAGCTCGTCCGCGACACCCTCTACGGCGAGGCCACCCGCCTGCGCCGGGCGAGCCTCCACGCCAGGGTCGCCGACGCCCTGGAGCTGGTGGGGGGAGGCCAGGCGGCGGCCGCCGAGATCGCCCGCCACCTGTACGAAGCCGTCCCGGTGACAGGGTCCCAGCGGGCGGTGGCCGCTGCGGTCAAGGCCGCCGCCGCCGCCCAGGCCGCCCTGGCGTACGAGGTCGCCGAGGGCCACCTGCGCCGGGCCCTGGAGCTGGTGGCGCTGCAGGTCACGGGACCGGAGCGCGACGGCCAGGAGCTGGACATCCAGGATCTGCTGGCGTCGCTGCTGACCCTGGTCAAGGGCGTGGCGGTGCCCGAGACCGCCGCCGCCTGGACCCGGGCGACGGAGCTGGCCGAAGCGGTGGGGGACCAGCGCCGGCTCCTGCCCTCGCTCTGGGGCCTGTTGAGCTTCGCGTGGGCCAGCGGCGACCTCGCCGGCGCCCGGGCCCTCGGCGAGCACCTCCTCCGCCTGGGCGAGGCGTCGGCGGAGCCGGTCGTCACCGCCGCGGCCCGCCTGGGGCTGGGCAGCGTGGCCCTCTGCGCCGGCGACCTGAAGGACGGCACGGCGCACCTGGTCGCCGCCAAGGATCTGGCCGACGCCGTGCCCGACGATGTCCTCGCCCACGTGACCCACGCCGACCTGCGGGTGCAGGTCGACAGCTGGCTCGCCATGGCCCACCACCTCCAGGGCCGCCACGACGACGGCCGGAGCCTCGTCGACCTCACCATGGACCGGGCCCGGACGCTCGGAGACCCCTTCACCGTCGCCATCGGCCTGGCCTTCGGAGTCTTCGCCCGGGTGCTGACCGGGGGCGTCGCCGAGGCCGGCCACCTGGCCGACGAGCTCTACGAGCACGCCCGGACCCACCAGCTCGCCGATTTCGCCTTCCACGCCGGCGTGGCCCGGGTGTGGACCGCCACCCACCGGGGTGGCGCCCCGGCCCAGCTCGTCGCCATGCTCGAGGCCCTGCCGCCGGCACGGGCGGCGGCGATCCGGCCGTGGCGCCCGTTCTGGCTGGGTCTCGTCGCCGAGGCCTGGCAGCGGCTGGGGCGAGTGGACCGGGCTCGGGCTGCGGTCGACGAAGCCCTGTCCGAGGTGGTGGCGATGAAGTCGTCGTTCTGCGAGGCGGAGCTGCTGCGGATTCGCGGGGAGCTGCTGGGCTCCAGGGCCGACCTCGCCGAGGCGGCGCGACGGGCCGGCGAGCAGGGAGCGGTGCTCTACCTCGGCCGGCTGGCGGCCTCCGAGGCCAAGCGCCCGGGCTGAGCCGTCTCGCTCATCCCGCAAGAAGCACAACGTCCAGGGCATGACCGACACCATCTACGCCTACATCCGGGACACCGCCCGCCGCTCATGAACCCGAGGGAGAGGGGGTTGCGTCGGGACCCGCCGTCGCCCGGGCCCCGCACAAGCCTGAAACACTTTCGCTCCGCCCCGGAAAACCGGTCGTCGCGCTGGTCCCAGCATCGTCCCAGGTGGTTAACGGTTGATTAACCCGACGAATCCAGGGGGTTGCGCCGGCCCAGGGCGCCCAGCTGGGAGAGGTCGCGGGGAAAGAGCATCGCCGTCGTCCAGTCAGCCACCACGCGGACCTTGCGGGCCAGGCCCGGCATCATCAACAGGTGGTAGGACCGGCCCATCAGCCACGCCGGCAACCCGGTGACGGTGAACCGGTAGACCTGGGCCGTGCCCTGGTTCCGGCCGAGGGTCACGGCCAGGCCCCGGTTCCGGTAGGTGAACCGGACCGGTTCCCCGACTCCCAGCGCGGCGGCGACGTTGTGGGCGCACACCTTGGCCTGGCGCACGGCGTGTTGGGCCGTGCCCGGGCAGATGCCGCCATCGGGGTCAGGGACGGCGGCGGCGTCGCCCAGGGCGAAGACGTCGGTGCGGCCGGAGGCGCGGATGTGGTCGTCGACGATCAGCCGGCCGGCCTCGTCGGTGGCGAGGCCGAGCCTCGACACAAGGGCCGACGGCCGCTGGCCGGTGGCCCAGACGATGGTGTCGGAGACGAAAGGGGCCACCCCCGGCTTGGAAACCACGACGGTGCGGTCGGCGCAGCTCTCCAGCCACGTCTCGAGGTGGATCTCGACACCCCGCCGGCGGAGGTGGCGCTCGCTGTAGCGGGCCAGTTTGGGGTCGAGGCCGGGGAGCAGTGAGTTCCGGGCCTCGATGAGGACCCAGCGCAGGTTGTTGCGGCTGAGGCTCGGGTAGGTGGGCAGGGCGTCGCTCACCAGCGACTCCATCTCGGCCAGCGCCTCGACGCCGGCGTAGCCGCCCCCCACGAAGGTGAAGGTCAGCAGCTCCCGCCGGCGCTGGGCGTCGACGGTGGCATCTGCGGTCTCCAGCTGGCGCAGGACCCGGTTGCGCAGCCAGATGGCGTCGGCCAGGGTCTTGAAGCCCACTGCGTGCTCGACCAGGCCGGGGACGGCGACCACGCTCGGGACCGAGCCCGGCGACAGGACGAGGTGGTCCCACGACAGCTCGTGGCGGGCGCCGGTGAGGTCCTCGGCGACCGCCGTGTGGCCCTCGATGTCGACGGTGGCGATATTGCCCACCAGCAGCTGGGTCCGCCGCAGCATCTCCCGGAGAGGGATCACGGCGTGGCGGGGCTCGATGGTGCCGGCGGCCGCCTCCGGCAACAGCGGGGCGAACAGCAGGAAGTTCTCCGGCGCGACGATCAGGACCCGTGGCCCGCCCGGCCTTCCCCGGCGGCCGAGGAGGCGTTCCAGGTGGGCGGCGACGGTCGCCCCGCCAAAGCCACCCCCCACGATGAGGACGTCGAAGTGTCTCAGGCTAGGGACGGGTGGCCGCCATCGTGGAGGTCAGGAAGGTGGTGAGCTGGTTCAGCGCGGCCTGGTCGCGCTCCGCCGTGTCCGGTGGGCGCCCGCCGCCGTGGGCCCGATGGTCGGCGGCGTCGAAGGACTGGGGAAGGGCGGCGGTGACCTTTTGGAACGTGGCGGTCGTCTCCGTGGTGAAGGTCTGGGCCGACGGGAGGGCGGCCTTGATCCGCTCGCCGTCTGCCGGCGTGACCAGGGTGGACTTCTGGCCGGTCATCACCAGCGTGGGGACCTTCACCTTGGCCGCCTCGGCCGTGGGGTCGAGGGCGTACTGCTCCTTGAGCAGGGCGTCGTTGCCCACCGGCAGCGCCGTCTGGTGCTCGGGCCGGATGGTGGAGCGCTCTGGCAGCACTCCCGTGGCGAGCAGGGTGGCGATCACGCCGCGGAACGCCTGGGCCGACGCCGGCCCGAACGTGGTGCCGATGTCGCTGGCCACCACGTCGACGAGGGGCCGGCCCGGCGTGGAGATCAGCCCGACGCTCCTCACCTTGTTGTCGGTGGCCGCCACCCGCATGGCGGCAATGCCGCCGAGGTCGTGGCCCACGATGGCCAGGTTCGACCCGTCGATCCCGCTGCGCTGGGAGAGGAACAGGAGCGCCTCGTGGGCGTCGGTGACGTAGTCCTCGAAGGTGATCTGCTTGCCTGCTTCCAGCTTCGAGGCGCCCATGCCACGGCGGTCGTAGCGGAAGGCGGCCAGGCCGGACTTGGTGATGGCCGCGCTCAGGTCGGCGTAGATGAAGTCGGCGGGGATGACATCGATGGCCCCGTTGCGGTCGTTGCGGGCCATGGACGGAACGATCAAGACCGCGCCCACCGGGCCGCTCTTGTCGGGCATAGCGAGCGTGCCGCCCAGGCGGACCTTGTCGGCGGCGTCGAACTGGAGGACCGTCTCCCGCTGGCTGAGGCTCAGGTCGACATCGCTGTCGTCACCGCCCCCGCCCCCGCAGGCCGCGGCCACCAGGCCGAGCGCCACCACCACCGCCGTGCACAACCGCCTCCGCGTTTCCCCCATGACGCGAATGTAGTCCTGGCCCGGTGCGAAAGACTGCGGCGATGGCCGAGATCACCACCCTCGCGGAGGCGGTCGACGACCTGGTTCGCGACGGCTCGCTGGTGGCCCTGGAAGGCTTCACCCACCTCATCCCCTTCGCCGCCGGTCACGAGATCATCCGCCGGGGCCGGCGCCGGCTGACGCTGGCCCGGATGACGCCCGACGTCGTCTACGACCAGCTCATCGGCATGGGCTGCGCCGACCGTCTCATCTTCTCCTGGGGCGGCAACCCCGGCGTCGGGTCCCTGCACCGCCTCCGCGATGCGGTCGAGCACGGATGGCCGGCGCCGTTGGCCCTGGAGGAGCACAGCCACGCCGGCATGGCCAACCGCTACGTCGCCGGCGCCGCGGGGCTGCCGATGGCGGTGCTGCGGGGCTACACCGGCACCGATCTCGGCCGGGTGACACCGACGGTGTCCACTGTGACCTGCCCGTTCACCGGCGAGGAACTCACCGCGGTGCCGGCGCTGAACCCCGACGTGACGGTCATCCACGCCCAGCAGGCCGACCGGGCGGGCAACGTCATGCTGTGGGGGATCACCGGTGTCCAGAAGGAAGCCGTGCTGGCCGCCCGGCGGTCCCTGGTGACGGTCGAGGAGCTGGTCGAGCGGCTCGAGCCCCGTCCGGGGTCGGTGTTGCTGCCGGCGTGGGTGGTGACTGCGGTGGCCGTGGTCCCCGGTGGCGCCCATCCGTCCTACGCCGCCGGGTACAGCCGGCGGGACAACGACTTCTACCGGTCCTGGGACGCCATCAGCCGGGATCGGGACGCCTTCTCGGCGTGGATGGAGGAGCACGTTCTTGCCCGGTGAGCCCACGGCTGACGAGCGGATGACGGTGGCCGCCGCCCGGCGGCTGGTCGACGGCGACGTGTGCCTGGTCGGCATCGGCCTGCCCAGCCTCGCTGCCAACCTCGCCCGTCGGCTCCACGCGCCGAACTGCGTGCTCATCTACGAGTCCGGGCCGATCGGGTCGAAGCCCACGGTGCCTCCGCTCTCCATCGGCGACGGCGAGCTGGCCGACACGGCGGATACCGTCGTGCCCGTTGCCGAGCTCTTCAACTACTGGCTCCAGGCCGGCCGGATCGACGTCGGCTTCCTCGGCGCGGCGCAGATCGACCGCCACGCCTGCCTCAACACCACCGTCATCGGCCCCTACGACGCACCGACGGTGCGCCTGCCCGGCGCCGGCGGCGCGCCCGAGATCGCCTCGTCGGCCCGGCGGGTGATCGTCGTGCTCCGGCACTCCCGGCGGGCCTTCGTCGAGCGGCTCGACTTCCGCACATCCGTCCCCGGCCACGGCGGGACCGCCGTCATCACCGACCTCGGCGTACTGGAAGCAGGGGAGGACCGGGAGCTGGTGCTGAGCGCCCTGCACCCCGGCGTGTCGGTCGACGACGTGCGGGCCGCGACCGGCTGGGACCTGAGGGTGGCGGCCGAGGTGACGGTGACGGAGCCGCCGGCGGCGGCGGAGCTCGAGGCCTTGCGGGCCATGGTGCGCGAGTGACCGGCCCGGGAGGCCGGTCCGGCAGGCATTCACTGGGCGACCATCGTGAGATGGTGGACCAGTGACCCGGCCTGCGGTGCCCTTCACCTACGAGGGCGTGCCCGTACGGGTGGTCTTCGGCGCCGGCGCCCGCCACGGGCTGGCCGCCGAGCTCGACGGGCTCGGCCTCAAGCAGGTGCTGGTCATCGCCTCTGGATCCTCACGGGCCGAGGCCGACGCCCTGGTCGCCGACCTCGACCACCGGGTGACGTGGCGGGTCGGCGGTGTCCGCCAGCACGTGCCCGCCGACCTGGCCGAGACGGTGACCGCCGACGCCCTGCGGGTGGGCGCCGACGGTGTTGTCACCCTCGGCGGAGGATCCGCCACCGGCCTCGGAAAGGCCGTCGCCCTTTCCGGCCTGCCCCTGGTGGCCGTCCCGACGACCTACGCCGGCTCCGAGATGACCCCCATCTGGGGCATCACGACTGCGGGTCGCAAGGAGACCGGCCGGGACATTCGGGTGTTGCCGAAGACCGTCGTCTACGACCCCGAGCTGACCTACGGCCTGCCGCCCCTGATCACCGCGGCGAGCGGGATGAACGCCGTCGCCCATTGCCTGGAGGCGCTCTGGGCCGCAGGCGCCAGTCCCCTGACCGAGCCCCTCGCCCTCGATGCCACCCGGGCGCTGTGCGCGTCGCTGCCCATCGCCGTCGCCGAGCCCTGGGACGCCAAGGCCCGGGGCCGGGCCCTCGTCGGCGCGTGCCAAGCCGGCCTGGCCCTGGCCGGCGCCGGCCCCGGATTGCACCACAAGCTGTGCCACATCCTGGGCGGCCGCTACGACATGCCCCATGCCCCCACCCACGCCGCCCTCCTGCCCCATGTGGTGGCCTTCAACGAGCCGGCCATGGGCTCGCTGGCGGCGCGGATGGCGGTGGCCGTCGGCACCGGCCGGGCCTCCACCGGCGTGTACGACCTGGCGGCGCGCATGGGCCTGACCATGGCGCTTCGGGAGCTGGGCATGCCCGAGGCGGCAATCGACGCGGTGGCCGCCGAGGTGGCCGCCGCCCCGCCGGCCAACCCCCGCCCGGTGGAGGAGGCTCGGCTGCGGTCGCTCCTGCGGACGGCGTGGGAGGGCGACGGGCCCGTGTGAACGCCGTCTACGTCCTGGACGCGGTGCGGACGCCGATCGGCCGCCACCGGGGCGCGCTGGCCGGCGTGCGCCCCGACGACCTGGCGGCGGCTGCCATCCGGGCCCTCGTCGACCGGGTGCCCGAGGTCGCCCCCGAGCGCATCGACGACGTGTACCTCGGCGATGCCAACGGCGCCGGCGAGGACAACCGCAACGTGGCCCGTATGGCGTTGCTCCTCGCCGGGCTGCCGGTCACCGTTCCCGGGACGACGGTGAACCGCCTGTGCGGGTCGGGCATGGAAGCGGTGGCCCAGGCCAGTCGGGCCATCGCCGCTGGCGACGCCGGCGTGGCCCTGGCCGGCGGCGTGGAGTCGATGAGCCGGGCGCCCTGGGTGACCCTCGATCCCGCCGGCGCCGAGCTGGTGGCGACGGCGCTGGGCTGGCGCCTGGTGAACCCGGCCATGCCCCCACGCTGGACCTCGTCGCTCGGAGAGGGCGCCGAGATCCTGGCCGAGCGCTACCGCATCTCGCGGGAGGACCAGGACGCCTTCGCCCTGGCCAGCCACCGCAAGGCGGCGGCCGCGTGGGGCGCCGGCCGGTTCGGCGCCGAGGTCGTTCCCGCGGCCGGCGCCGGCCTGGCCACCGACGAGTGTGTGCGGCGGGACACCTCACCCGAAGCCCTGGCCCGGCTCCGGCCCGCCTTCCGCGACGAGGGCGGCACGGTCACCGCCGGCAACGCCTCACCTCTCGCCGACGGAGCCGCCGCCCTGCTCCTGGCCGGCGAGGATGTGGTTGCGGCCACCGGGCGCCGGCCCCTGGCCCGCATCGCGGCCCGGGCGACCAGCGGCGTCGAACCGCACCTGTACGGGATCGGCCCGGTCGAGGCCGCTCGCCGAGCCCTCGCCGGCGCCGGCATCGGCTGGCGGGACCTGGTGGCGGTCGAGCTCAACGAGGCGTTCGCGGCCCAGGCGCTCGCCTGCCTGGCCGAGTGGCCGGAGCTGGACCCGGATCTGGTGAACCCCAACGGCGGCGCCATCGCCCTCGGCCACCCCATCGGGTGCTCGGGCGCCCGCATCGTCGCCACCCTTGCCCATGAGCTGCGCCGGCGGGGCGGCGGCTACGGCCTGGCGACGATGTGCGTGGGCGTGGGCCAGGGCATCGCCGTCGTGCTCGAAGCCGGATGAAAGAGCTCAAGGGGGTCGGTCGTCATCCGCGGACCGGGGCCTCAGCCGAGGTAGCGCCCGTCCATGATCCGTAGCGGCTCGGCCAGCAGCTCGATCTGGACGCCGTCAGGGTCCTTCACGTAGATCGAGTTGGTGAGGCCCCGGTCGGGGCCCAGGTATGGCAGGCCGGCGGCCTCGATCCGCTCACCGATCGCCTCGAAGTTGGCCCGGTCCACGGCGATAGCCACGTGCTGGACGGTGCCGATGGACTCGACCGACTGGCCCAGGCCCAGGCCGGGGAAGTCGAAGAAAGCCAGCAGGTTCCCGTTGCCGATGTCGTGGAAGAAGTGGGTCGACCCCGGGTAGTCCCGGTTCTCCATCACGTCCACCAGGGGGAAGCCGAGCACCTCCTGGTAGAAGCGCACAGTCGTCTCCACGTCGCTGCAGATCAGGGCCAGGTGGTGGACCCCGCCGGCGCTGGAGGCGGGCCGCTCCTCCGCCGGCTTCAGGTGGGCGGCCTCGATGGCCTTCCGGCGGGCATCGAACTCGGAAGTGGCTGTCATGAATGCGACCGTACCGCTCGAGGGAGACGGTCCGGCGTCCTCCGCATGGGCTACAAGATCCTTCATAGAACCCGTCGGCGCTGGGGGTCGATGGTTGCCGCCGGGTCGGCGGCCGATTCGAAGCCGGCCCGGAACACCGAGAAGCGGGTGAGGATGCTACCGGCGCACAGCAGGGCGCTGGCGGCGAGCGCCGCCGGCCGGCGCCGGCCGGCGGCCAGCACCAGCAGGGCGCCGGCGGCCGTGCATGCCTCCGCTGCTCGGGCGAGCTGCCCGGCCCGGCCGTGCTCGTAGGGGCCGGAGACCCGGGCCTCCATGGCGCGGGCCGCGGCCACCTCCAGGCCGGCGCCGATGACCGCCAGCCGGCGGGCGGGAGCGGCGGCCGCCACCGGCGTGAGGGCCAGCGCCGCGCCGGCGGCGCTGGCCATCGCGCTGGCGGCAAAGAGGAACGGCAGCTCGCGGTGGGCGTCGTGCCAGGCGGGGATGGCGGTGTCGGCCACCAGCACCGCGGTGTAGGTGGCCACCGCGGGGCCCAGCACGCCGGCGCCGGCGGTGGCTACCCGGCCGAGCCGGGGGAGCCGTCCGGTGACGTCGCTCGCCGCCGCACCCATCGACGCCGGCCCGAAGGCGGCGAGGATCCAGGTGCCGACGCTCATCGGCGAGGTGGGCTTGGCCACCCGCAGCATGTTCAGGAACCGGGCGGGCCGGCCGAGATCGACGATCAGCAATGGCCCGCTGAGCGCGATTCCGGCGGCCGACGACAGCAGTGCCGACCGGCGCAGCCGGCGGTTGCCGGCCACCTGGGCGGCCAAGGCCAGGGTGGACGAGCCGCCGGCCAGCCCGCCGGTGAAGAAGTACCAGGCGATGTACGGCTTCCAGACCGGCGCCTTGAGCACCGGCCCGCCGTAGTACCCGCCAGTCACCGGCGAGGGAGGACGGCGACGGCGACCGCCCCGGCCAGGGCGAGGGCGGCGCCGGCGGCGGCTCGCCACATCGCCGGCAGGTCCCGGGTGGTGACGACGGGGTCGGGCGGCAGCCCGTAGACCTCGGGCTCGTCGAGGAGGAGAAAGAACGCTCCGAATCCGCCGACGCCATCGTCCTCGTCGGCCCCGTAGAGGCGGGCCTCGGTCACGCCGGCCTCCCGCAGCACGCCCATCCGGCCCGCCGCCCGTTCCCGCAACTCGTCGAGCGGGCCGAACTGGATCGACTCCGTCGGACAGGCCTTGGCACACGCCGGCGTGAGGTCGGACTTGAGCCGGTCGTAGCAGAGGGTGCACTTCCACACCCGGCCGTCGGACTCCCGCTTGTCGATCACCCCGAACGGGCACGCCGGCACGCAGTAGCCGCACCCGTTGCAGACGTCCTGCTGGACGACGACGGTGTCGAACTCCGTCCGGAACAGCGCCCCGGTCGGGCACACGTCCAGGCAGGCGGCGTTGGTGCAGTGCTTGCACACGTCGGACGACATCAGCCACTTCACGCCGGCGTCGGCCGTCTTCTCCACGAAGGCGACGTGCCGCCAGGTGTCCGCCCCCAACGCCCCCGTGTTGTCGTACGACTGTGCGAGGAAGGTGAGCCCATCGTCAGGGACGTCGTTCCACTCCTTGCACGCCACCTCGCACGCCTTGCACCCGATGCACACGGAGGTATCGGTAAAGAACCCCATGCGGGTCATCGCCGTGGCCGCCGACCCGGCCGGATGTCGCATGTGGCCGCCTTGACCTCCTGGATGTGGACGTTGGGGTCGAGCGCCAGAGGGAACAGGTCGTTGGCCGCGTCCCCCGTCGACAACCCCTTCCACCCCCAGTGGTAGGGCAGACCCACCTGGTGCAGCTCGCGACCCTGCACCCGCAGCGGGGCGATCCGGTCGGTCACCAGCACCCGGGCCTCGATCGACGTCCGGGCCGAGCTGATCGTCGCCCACCCGCCGTTCTCCAGCCCCCGCTCGACGGCGAGCGCCGGGCTGACCTCGCAGAACATTTCGGGCTGCAGCTCGGCCAAGCGGGCCTGGAAGCGCGACATCCCGCCGGCGGTGTGGTGCTCGGTCAGGCGGTAGGTGGTCATCACGTACGGGTAGGTGCCGGCGTCGTTGTCTCCGCTGTTCGTGTGGTTGTAACGGTTGCCCCTGCGGTGGAACGTCTGGCGCACGGGGTTGGCCTCCTGGCCGTAGAGGGGGTTGCTGAAGGGCGACTCGTGGGGCTCGTAGTGCGCCGGCAGCGGTCCGTCGAGGAGGCCGTTGGGCACGAACAGCCAGCCCCGGCCGTCGCTCTGCAGGATGAACGGGTCGGCGCCGCCCAGCGCCCACGGCCCGGTGGTGCCCTTGGGCGGGCGGTAGTCCGGCGCCATCTCGGCCACGAAGTCGGGGACGTCGTGGCCCGTCCACCGGCCCTCCTCTGCGTCCCACCACACGTACGCCTTGCGCTCCGACCATGGCTGACCGGCGGGATCGGCGGACGCCCGGTTGTAGAGGATGCGCTGGTTGGCCGGCCACGCCCAGCCCCACTCCGGCGCCACCCAGCTCTGCTCGGCGCCGGGCCGGCGGCGGGCGGTCTGGTTGACGCCGCCGGCGAAGCACCCCGAGTAGATCCAGCACCCGCACGCCGTCGATCCGTCGTCCTTGAGGCCGGCAAATCCGGGCAGCAGCCCGTCCGGGCCGGACCCGTTGATCTCCTGGAGCACCGCCTCGGCATCCGGCTCGTCATCGATCAAGGGGTAGTCCCAGGTCAGGTCCAACAGGCCGTGATCCCGCGGCTCCGCGGACCCGGTCAGCTTCTCCCGGATGATGCGTCCGAGGTGGAAGTAGAACCACAGCTCGGAGCGGCAGTCGCCCTGAGCATCCACCGCTTTGTGGTGCCACTGGAGCATGCGCTGGGTCTGGGTGAACGTGCCGTTCTTCTCGGTGTGGGCCGCCGCCGGCAGGAAGAACACCTCGGTGCCGATGTCGGCGGTCTTCAGCTCCCCGGAGTCGACCTCCGGGCCGTCCCTCCAGAACGTGGCCGTCTCGATCTCGACGAGGTCGCGCACGACCAGCCAGTCGAGCTTCGCCATCGCCAGCCGGTGCAGCTTGCCGTTGGCCGAGCCCACGGCCGGGTTCTGGCCGAGGACGAAGAAGCCAGACACCTTGCCGTCGGCCATGTCGACGGTGGTCCGGTACGTGGAGTGGTCGCCGGTGATGAACGGGAGGTAGTCGAAGCAGAAGTCGTTCTCCGGCTGGGCGGCGTCGCCCCACCAGGCCTTGAGCAGGCTGACGATGTAGGCACCGGCGTTGCCCCACAGCCCGGCCCGGGCGGTGTTGACCTCGATGTAGCGGGCCAGCGTCGGGTGGCGGTCGGCATGCGCCATCGGCAGGTAGCCCGGAAGGATGTTGTAGAGCGTCGGGATGTCGGTGGAGCCCTGGATGCTGGCGTGGCCGCGCAGGGCCATGATCCCGCCGCCGGGCCGGCCCATGTTGCCGAGCAGCAGCTGGATGATCGCCGCAGTGCGGATGATCTGGGCTCCGACGGTGTGCTGGGTCCAGCCCACCGAGTAGCAGATGGCCGATGTCCGCTCCCGGCCGGAGTTGTCGCACAGGGCGTCGGCCACGGCGACGAATTGCGCAGCCGGCACACCGCAGACCTCCTCGACCATCGCCGGCGTATAGCGGGCGAAGTGGCGCTTGAGGATCTGGAAGACGCAGCGGGGGTGCTCCAACGTCGGGTCGATGGACGGGTCAGTGCCCTCGCCGGCATTCGCGCCGTAGCCGTACGCCTCGCCGGCGGGGGCGTCCTCCTGGTGGGCGGCCGACGGCGCCGACGGCACGCCGGCGTACTGCCACGTCTCGGTGTCGTAGCTGCGGGCGTCGGGGTCCCAGCCCGAGAACAGCCCCTCAAGGTCCTCAGTGTCGGCGAAACGCTCGTCGATCAGCGTGGCCGCGTTTGTGTACGCGGCGACGTACTCCCGGAACTCCCGGCCGGTGCTCAGGATGTGGTTGACGATCCCGCCCAGGAAGGCAATGTCGCTGCCGGCCCGCAGGGCCACGTAGGTGTCGGCCACCGCGCTGGTGCGGGTGAAGCGCGGGTCGACGTGGATCACCCGGGCGCCCCGGGCCTTGGCCTCCATGACCCACTGGAAACCCACTGGGTGGCACTCCGCCATGTTCGACCCCATGATGAGGATGCAGTCGGAGTTGGCCAGGTCCTGCTGGAACCCGGTGGCGCCGCCCCTACCGAACGAGGTCCCCAGACCGGGGACGGTGGCCGAGTGTCATATCCGGGCCTGGTTCTCGATCTGCACGGCACCAAGCGCCGTGTAGAGCTTCTTCATGAGGTAGTTCTCCTCGTTGTCGAGGGTGGCTCCTCCGAGGCTGGCGATGCCGAGGGTCCGGCGGTTGGCGGTGTCCCAGGTGGCGGCCCGGGTGGCGATCACCCGGTCGGCGATCATGTCCATGGCCTGGTCGAGGGGGAGCTCCTCCCAGTCGGCACCGTGGGGCCGGCGGTACTTCACCCGGTACTCACGAGCCGGGCCGGTCACCAGCTGCTTGGTGGCCGAGCCCTTGGGGCAGAGGCGGCCACGGGAGACCGGGCTGTCGGGGTCGCCCTCGACCTGGATGACCTTGTCGTCCTTCACGTAGATGTGCTGGCCGCAGCCCACCGCGCAGTACGGACACACTGACGGCACGACCCGGTCGGCCGTCTCGGTCCGGGCTTCAAGCGCCGCCGAGGCCGGCGACTGCGCCGCCTCGCCGAGCGCCAACCGGTCGTCCCCGGTGAGCTGGCGGACGACAGGCCAGCGTCTCACGGCTCGGCGTCGAGGGTCCGCTGGGCGAGGGCCGTGGCTTCGGCCAGCGCCTCGGCCGGCGGTACGCCGGTGCGGACCAGTTCGGCCACGAACTGGCCGGCGAGGTACGTCGACAGCGGGGCGAACATGCGCTCGCTGCCGTGGGCCACGACGCGAGCGAGCTCCAGGACGGCCTCTTTCTCCGCCTTCGTGATGGCCAGCGCCATCGCCTCGGCAAGGCGGTCTGGGTAGTTTGCGCTCATGCCCATCACCGCCCGACCTCAGGTGACCCGGATGGCTGAGAGTAGCGCCTGAGCACGACGTTCGGGACCTGCACAAGCGCTTCGGCCGGCAGGGGAGGTGGTGCTGGCCGGTCGACCGACGAGCTGTTCGACGTTGCCCCTCGGCGCCGCTCTGGTCACCAGCGATCGCCCGCAGCCGCCGCTGACTCCGCGGCGGCCAGAATCCGCGGGACGGTTGACGTTGAGGGTCGCCCGGCCCAGGTCGACGGTCACCACGTCGGCGGGCACGAGGGCCCCGGCCCGGGCGCCGGCCCCGAGCGCCGCGGCACGGGCCCGCAGCGCCGGCGCCGCGTAGGCGGCGAGCAGCGGGTTCGGCCCGCCCTCGTCCGCGGCGGCGGCCGCGCCGGCGCCGTCGGCCAGGCCGGCGAGGAGCCGGCGGAGGTGGTCGGTGCGCAGCAGGGGCAAATCGACGGCCAGCACCAGCACCACGCCGGCGTCGGGCGCGGCGGCGAGGCCGGCGGCCACCGCCGGCACCGGCCCCCCGCCCGGCTCGTCCTCTTGCACGAATACCACGCCCTCGACGCCTGTCGGCCGCCTCGGCCCCACGACGACCAGCCGGTCGCACACCGGCCGGGCCGCCGTCAGCACCCGGTCCAGCAGCGTGACCCCGCCCACCACGAGGGCAGCCTTGTCGAGGCCGCCCATGCGCCGGCCCGCCCCGCCGGCGAGAACCAGGCCGGCGACCGGCGCCGGCACTACGGCCGGGCGGTCGTGGCGGTTGCCTGCCCCCGGCCGGCGCCCAGCGGGGCTACCGCGCGGGGGGCCGGTGCCTCAACGCAGCCGGCCCCGCGGCCGATCTGGCGCCAGGCCTGGATGTCGCCCACCCCGTACTGGGTCACGCTGCGGGTCTGCTCCAGCAGCGCCTCGTGCATGATCGAGTTCTTGCTCTGCACGTGGCCGAGACCGAACACGTGCCCGAGCTCGTGGAGGATCACCCGGCCCCAGGAGATGCCCTCGCCGTAGCCGTTGGGGATGGGGGTCTCCCGAGAGGCGTCGATGCGGGCGTCGGCGTTGAGGTTGAGCATGCCGGTCACGATGGCGCCGTCGACCACCTGGCCGTTGCCCATGCCGGCCACGACCACGTCGTTGCGCCCGGCGCTGCCGAGCCGGCCCCAGCTCACGACGATGGGCGCCCAGCGCTCGCCGTAGCGAGCGGGGTCGTAGGCCAGGCGACCGAAGTTGAAGCGGTCGGCGTCGGTGAGCCCGTCGTCGACGAAGGTGTAGCCGCCGGCCTCGGCGATGAGGCGGAAGCCCTGGCGCACGTCCTCCACGCCTCCGGGCGGGGCGTCGGCCGGGTTGATGATGAAGTGAATGGGCGCGCAGGGGTTGAAGCGGATCGGCCGGCAGCCGTCGGGCGTGGTGAAGAGGAACGAGTAGTTGAACGGCAGGGCGCCGCTGGTGCCCCGGTCCCGGTTGTCGTGACCCCTGGCCGGGCAGGCCGGGTCGTCTCCGGCGGGAGGCCCGCCGGCAGCGGCGGGCACGGTGGAGTCGGGGCTCTCGTCGCCTCCGCCCGCGATGGCCGCGGCGGCGAGGGCCACCACCAGCAGGGCCAGCACGACGACAACGATGAGCGGCATCCGTCCCCTGCCGGTGCCCTCCTGGGTGAACGTGCCCGCCACCCGCATGGGCTCGCCGCCCTCGACCTCGGCCACCACCTGGAAGGGCCGCTCGGCGGTCCCCCGGCCGAGCTTGGCCTTGGGGCTGACCCGCAGGTTGGCCGAGGCGATCGTTCCCGGAGCCGCCTCCAGCCTGACCGGCTCGATGTCGAAGTCGAGGTTGCCATCGGCATCGGTGGCCGTCAGCCTGGCGCGCACCGGGGCATTCCCCCGGTTCGAAAGGGCGATGGTGTG
Source organism: uncultured Acidimicrobiia bacterium (assembly GCA_963768975.1). Classification (GTDB taxonomy): domain Bacteria; phylum Actinomycetota; class Acidimicrobiia; order Acidimicrobiales; family AC-14; genus CADCTB01. The sequence continues at coordinate 337,290 of CAVYKB010000019.1, forward strand.
GTGCGACGGTCCACTGCCCTGGGCGGTGGTGGGGTTGAGCGTGGCCAGGGCGTCGGAGAAGGCGGCCACCTCGACGATGCCGTCGGCGACGGTCGACAGTGCCTTGTCCCTGACCGACGACACCGTCACGGTGAAAGGCAGGGGCCCGGCCGGCGGCTTGGGCGCCTTCGGGAGCCGGAACAGGACCTTGACCGATGCTTCGCCGCCGGCCGCCACCACGACCGAGGGCGGGGTCACCCAACCCCACTGCGCCGCGTTGCGGTCGATGGCGAAAGAGAACTCGTCCTCGGCAGTGCCGGTGTTGGTGACCCGCACCTCGCCGCCGGTCACATCGAGCGCCGCGACCCTCAACGGGCGCGGGACGATGACCGCGTCAACCCCCATGGTGGCGACACTAACCGCACTCGGCTGTGGCCGGCGGGCGAAAATGCCCGGGTAGGATGCCCCCGATGACGGCGCCCCAGGACGACGAGGGTCGCCTCGACCGGATCGCCACGATCCCCAATGCCATCTCCCTGTTCCGGCTGGCGTGCGTGCCGGTCTTCCTCTGGCTGCTGTTCGGGCGGGAGAACCGCACCGGCGCTGCGTTCCTTCTCGGTGGCCTGGGCGCCACCGACTGGGTCGACGGCTACATCGCCCGCCACTTCAACCAGGTGTCGAACCTGGGCAAGGTGCTCGATCCCATCGCCGACAAGGTCCTGCTGGTCACCGGGATGATCGCCATCCTCATCGACGGCTCCGTGCCGGCCATCATCTTCTGGCCGGCCATCGCCCGTGAGGTGCTGGTGGCGGGCACCACCGTCCTCCTCGGCGCCCTGGGTGCCCGCCGGATCGACGTCAGCTGGGCCGGCAAGGCCGGCACCCTCCTCATGATGACGGCGTTCCCCCTCTTCCTCTGGGGCCACGGCCACGGCCCCGCATATGCCGTGGCGTGGGTGGTGGCCGTCGCCGGCCTCGTCATGGCCTGGTACGCGGCGGCGACCTACGTGAAGCCGGCCATGGAGGCCTTGCGCGCCGGTCGCGCCGGCAGGCTCGCGACATGAAGGCTGTGATCATGGCCGGGGGCGAGGGCACCCGGCTGCGACCACTGACCTCCAATCAGCCGAAGCCGCTCATGCCCCTGGCCAACCGGCCGATGATGGAGCACGTCGTGCGGCTGTTGAAGGCCCACGGTTTCGAAGACATCGTCGTCACCCTGGCCTTCCTGCCCCAGACCATCCGTACCTACTTCGGTGACGGCGCCGAGTTCGGGGTCCGGATGGTCTACGCCACCGAGGAGAGCCCCCTCGGCACCGCCGGCTCGGTGCGCAACGCCCGGGCCGAGCTCGACGAGCCCTTCCTCGTCATCTCCGGCGACGTGCTGACCGACATCGACCTGACCGAGCTGGTCGCCGTGCACGAGCGCAAGGGCGCCATGGCCACCCTGGCGCTGAAGTCGATGGAGAACCCCCTCGAGTTCGGGATCGTCATCACCCGTGACGACGGGTCCATCGAGCGCTTCCTCGAGAAGCCGACGTGGGGCCAGGTCTTCTCCGACACGGTGAACACGGGCATCTACGTGTGCGACCCGGCCGTGTTCGACTACATCCCCGAGGGCCAGGTCGTCGACTTTTCCAGCGACGTCTTCCCTAGCCTCCTCGCCGACGACAAGCCCCTCTTCGGCCACGTCGCCGAGGGGTACTGGGAGGACGTCGGCACCCTGGAGGCCTACGTCAAGGCCCACCAGGACGTGCTCGACGGCAAGGTTGCCGTCGACGTGCCCGGCTTCCGGATCGCCGAGGGCGTGTGGCTGGGGGAGGGCGCCGAGGTCGACCCCGCGGCCCACGTTGCCGGCCCGGCCATCATCGGCGACTACTGCCGGGTCGAGGCCGGCGCCCACCTCCAGGAGTACACCGTGCTGGGCGCCAACGTCATGGTCCGCTCCGACGCCTACCTCGAGCGCTCGGTGGTCCATGACAACGCCTACGTCAGCCAGGGGGTCCGGCTGCGGGGGTCGGTGATCGGCCGCTCGACCGACCTGCGGGCCTACGCGCGCTGCGAGGAGGGCGTGGTCCTCGGCGACAACTGCTTCGTGGGCGACCACGCCGTGGTCAACCCCGGCGTGAAGATCTACCCGTTCAAGACGGTCGAGCCCGGCGCCATCATCAACTCCTCGATCGTGTGGGAGTCGCGCGGCGCCCGTAGCCTGTTCACCCGCCACGGGGTCACCGGCCTGGCCAACGTCGACATCACCCCCGAGCTGGCCTGCCGGGTGGCCATGGCCTACGCCACCACGATGAAGAAGGGGTCGACGGTCACCACGTCGCGCGACTCCAGCCGGGCGGCCCGGGCCCTGAAGCGGGCGGTCATGGCCGGCCTCAACGCCGGCGGCGTCGACGTGACCGACCTGGAGATGGCGCCGGTGCCGGTCACCCGGTTCCACGTCCGCCGCTCCCAGGGCCAGGGCGGGATCACCGTCCGCCTGGCGAGAGGTGATCCTCAATCCGTCACGCTCCGGTTCCTCGACGCCGACGGCACGGACGTGGACGAGGCGGCCCAGCGCAAGATCGAGCGCTACTTCTACCGGGAGGACTTCCGGCGGGCATTCGCGGCCGACATCGGCGACATCAGCTACCCGGCCCGCGCCTTGGAGCACTACTCGGCGGCCATGCTGGCCAGCGTCGACGCCCGCCTCATCCCTGCGGCCGGCTTCCAGCTCGTGCTCGACTACGCCTTCGGCTCGACGTCGCTGGTCATGCCCAACGTGCTCGCCAAACTGGGGGCCGACGTGCTGTCGGTCAACCCCTACGCGTTCACCGCCGGCGCCGCCGCCTATGAGCCCAAGGCCCACGCCGCCCGGGTGGCAGAGCTGGTCCGTTCCTCAGGCGCCCACCTTGGAGCGGTCATCGACCCCGACGGTGAGCGCCTGACGCTCGTCGACGACGAGGGCCACGTCCTCTCTAACGACCAGACGCTCCTGGTCCTGGTCACGCTGGTCTCCACCTATCCCAGCCACCCGGAGAGCGGCGGCGCCCGCATCGCCCTACCCGTGTCCGCCAGCTCGGCCGCCGAGCGCATCGCCACCGAGGCCGGCGCCGAGGTGATCTGGACCAAGGTGGCCTCCAGCCACCTCATGGACGTGGCCGAGTCGACCGAGGGGGTGGCGCTCGCCGCCAGCCAGGACGGGGGCTACATCTTCCCGGAGTTCCTACCCGCCTACGATGCCACCGCCGCCCTCGTTCACCTGCTGGAGATGCTGGCCCGGTCGGGGCTGCGGCTCTCGAAGGTGGTGGCCGGCCTGCCCCGGCTCCACATGGCCCACGAGACGGTGGTCACCCCCTGGGAGCAGAAGGGTCTCGTCATGCGGCGGGTCGTGGAGGCCGCCAAGGACCGCCGGCTGGTGCTGGTCGACGGGGTCAAGATTTTCCACGAGGAGGGCTGGGCGCTCATTCTCCCCGACCCCGACGAGCCGGTCACCCACGTCTGGTCGGAGGGCCCCTCCGACCAGGAGGCCCGCCATCTGGCGCAGGAGTACGCCCGCCGCATCCGCCAGTTGTTGCGCTGATTCGACCTCATTCGTACGCTTCGCTCACTCCATTCGGTCGAGTTGGTCGTGCTCCAGCGGGTGAGCGAGCTCACCCGCCTCCGCGCTGTCTCTTCCTAGTGTCCGCAGCCGGGCGAGGCCGCCTACGGCGGCGGGTGCGGCCACGGACCTCGCCGCTGCGAGGGTCCACCACATCGCTGGTCCTGTGGGGTCCCGCTGGGCGCTAGCGTCTGGCGCCATGAAGGTGCCCGAGGACAGGCGGTACACCAAGGATCACGAGTGGGCGCTCCTGGATGACGGCCGCGTCCGGATCGGCATCACGGAGTACGCCCAGGACGCACTGGGCGACGTGGTCTTCGTACAATTGCCGGTGGTGGGAGCGGTCGTGGATGCGGGCGGGTCGTGCAGCGAGGTTGAGTCGACCAAGTCGGTGTCCGACATCTATGCGCCCGTGGCCGGCACGGTGGTCGAGGTCAACACGGAGCTGGCCGAGGCGCCCCAGCGGCTGAACGAGGATCCGTACGGGAGCGGCTGGATCTGCGTCATCGAACCGGCCACCCCAGCCAGCCTCGACGACCTCCTCGACGCCGCGGCCTACTCGACGCTCATCGGTTCCTGACGCGGTGAGCGACCTCTTCTGCACCAAGTGCGGTCACCGCAACGCCATCGACGCCCGGTTCTGCTCGTCCTGCGGCGCGGCGATGGAGGTGGCCGACTCCGGCGAGGAGACCACCATCACCTTCGCCCCGGTGGACGCCACCGGGGAAATCCTCGACGACGACATGGCGCTGGCCGTCGAGGAGATGGCGGAGTCGACGGCCATGGTCGTCGTCAAGCGAGGCCCCAACGCCGGCTCCAAGTTCGTCCTGGAGGGAGATGTCACCCGCGCCGGGCGCCACCCTGACTCCGACATCTTCCTCGACGACATCACGGTGTCCCGCCGCCACGCCGAGATCGTCCGCCTCGGCGATCACTACTCGGTGCGCGACGCCGGCTCCCTGAACGGCACGTACCTGAACCGCGAACGCATCGACGACGCGCCGTTGGCGAACGGCGACGAGCTTCAGATCGGCAAGTTTCGCCTGGTGTTCTTCGCCGGTGGACCAGGAGAGGAATGACGGATCAGGTGGAGGAGCGGGCGTACCTGTCGATCGGGGAGGTGCTCGCTCTGCTGAAGGAGGAGTTCCCCGACGTCACCATCTCCAAGATCCGCTTCCTGGAGAGCCAGGGCCTGCTCGACCCCGAGCGCACGCCCTCGGGGTACCGGAAGTTCTACGACACCGACGTCGAGCGCCTGCAGTGGATCCTGCGCCAGCAGCGTGAGCACTTCCTGCCCCTGAAGGTCATCAAGGGCCGCTTGCGCGGGAGCGCCGATGCCGGCGACGACATCGTGCCGGCGGCCGCGCCGCCCGCATCGGCCGAGCCGGACGTTGTGGCCGACGTGCCGGAGCCGCCGGCGCCGGCAGCACCTGCGCCGTCGGTCGCGGCGGCTCCCGAGCCGGCGCCCCGCCCGCCGGCGCCGGCGGCTCGGCCCGCAGCCCCCCCTTCGCCCCCGCCGCCGGCCGAGGCTCCCCTGATGTTCACTTCGAGCGGCGTGAGCATGAACCTCGTCGAGATGGCGGCGGCCAGCGGCCTCGAGGAGGACGACCTGCGCGAGCTCGAGCGCTACGGGCTGCTCACCGGCCGGCGGGCCGCCTCCAGCGTCTACTACGACGAGGAGGCGCTGATGGTGGCCCAGCTGGCCGCCGGGTTCATGAAGTACGGCGTGGAGGCTCGCCACCTGCGCATGTACAAGACGGCCGGCGAGCGCGAGGCCGGCTTCCTCGAGCAGGTCGTCCTGCCCATGCTGAAGCAGCGCAACCCCCAAGCCCGGAAGGCGGCGGCCGAGGCCCTCTCCGACCTCACCAAGCTCGGCCAGGGCCTTCGCGCCGCCATGCTCCGCCAGGCCCTGCGGAAGTACATCGAGGGCCAATAGCCCCTCCCCGCGTGCTGATCTCGGCGGAGGAGCTGGCGGCGGCCGCGACCCGGGTCGCTGCCGAGCTGTCGGCGGCTCACAGCGACGGGTTGGTGCTGGTGGCGGTGCTGAAGGGCAGCATCCCGTTCCTGGCCGACCTGGTCCGCCGGCTGACGATCGTCCCCGAAGTCGACTTCATGGCCATCTCGGCCTACGCACCCGAGTCCGGCCGGGTCCGCATCGTGAAGGACCTCGACATGGACATCTCCGGGCGCAACGTGGTCCTGGTCGAGGACATCGTCGATACCGGCCTCACCCTGCACTTCCTCCTCGCCGAGCTCGGCCGGCGCAGTCCCCGCTCCCTCGACGCCTGTTCCCTCCTGGATCGCACCTCCCGGCGCATCATCCCGACTCCCGTCCGGTACCGCGGCTTCGAGATCGGCGACGAGTTCGTCCTGGGCTACGGGCTCGACTACGCCCAGCGCTATCGCAACCTCGACCGGGTGGTGGTGGGCGACCTGGAGACCCTTCGCGAGGACCCCGACGCGTACGTCGCCTCGCTCTACAGGAGGTAACGTCGGCTCGTGGTCGAGATGCACCTTGTCGGGGTGCGGGTTGAGATGCCAACCAACAGCCCGATCGTCCTCCTGCGGGAGTCCGAGGGCCAGCACCGCGTGCTGCCCATCTTCATCGGCCCGGTCGAGGCCACGGCCATCGCCTTCGCCCAGAACGGCGTGATCACCGCCCGCCCGCTGACTCATGACCTGCTGCGCGACCTGCTGGTCGCACTTGGCGTGGGAGTCGAGCGGATCGTGATCACCGAGCTGCGCGACCGCACGTTCTACGCCGAGATCGAGATGACTACCAACGGCTCCGGCTACAAGGTCTCCAGCCGCCCGTCGGACGCCATCGCCCTGGCCGCCCGCCTCGGCACGCCGATCTTCGCCGAGGAGGCCGTGCTGGCCGAAGCGGCGGTGACCATGAGCGAGGACGACGAAGAAGAGAATGACGACGAGGTCGAGCGCTTCCGCGAGTTCCTCGAAGGCGTGAACCCAGAGGACTTCGCCTCTTAGAGGCTTCGCCTCGGGAAAGGCGACGTGCCGCCTCCGGCGGCGCTCAGTCTGTTCCGCCCGACCAAGCCTCGCTGCGCTCGGACGGTCGTCCGGTGGCCCTTCGGGCCATCCGGGGTCGTTGAAGTCTCGTGGAGCGCCACCTACTCTCTTTCACAAGGGCGTAACTACACTGCTATGCGTAACCGCTCGACCTTGTGGAAAAGGGGATGGGATGGGCGAGGACGACGTTTCGGGGTACCGGGGTCCGCAGGTCTGCAAGATCGTGGGGATCACGTACCGGCAGCTCGACTACTGGGCACGAACTGACCTCATCCGGCCGTCGATCGCCGATGCGCGGGGTTCGGGCACCCAGCGGCGGTACTCCTACCGGGACCTCGTCGAGCTGAAGGTCATCAAGGGCCTGCTCGACGCCGGCGTGTCGCTGCAGCAGGCCCGGCGGGCCATCGAGTACCTACGCGACCACCTGGGCGAAGACATCGCCACCGCCAGCCTGGTCATCAACGGTGCCGGCTCGGTGCTGGTCCGCACCGACGGCGAGCTCGTCGACCTGGTGCGGCGGGGCCAGGGGGTGCTGTCGATCGTCGCCCTGGGCGGGGTCAAGGACGCGCTCGACGCCGCCATCACCGAGTTGCGGCCGGGTCGGGAGACGCCGGCGGCGACCCACCCCTCGATGGGGGCGGCGGGAGCGATGGGCGGAGGGGGATAGCCGTCCTGAGCGAGCAGCGGAACGCAGGTCCGGCCGGGGGTGAGGCGCCCCTCCCGCACACCGGGGTCCGCTTCGCGCACAATTCCGAGCTCCAGTTCGCAAAGCTCCTCGACTTCTACGGCATCGTCTGGGAGTACGAGCCCCGCACGTTCGTCCTGGAGTGGACCGGCGAAGGCACCTCGGCGCAGGCGTTCACGCCCGACTTTTACCTGCCGGCCTATGACCTGTTCATCGAGATCACCACGATGAACCAGAAGCTGGTGACCAAGAAGAACCGCAAGGCCCGCCGGCTCAAGGAGCTCTACCCGGAGGTGAACATCCGGGTCCTGTACCAGCGCGACTACCTGAACCTGCTGGTCAAGTACGGCCTGGAGCCGCCGTCGCAGAGCATCCCGCCGGTCGAGGAGGGCGTGGAGCCGCTGCCCCTACGCTTCGCCAAGGCCGACGACGACGTCGCGCCGCCGGGCCGCCAGCGCCGGCGCAAGCCCGCCTGAGCCCCGACCTGGCGCTCGCCTTGGAGTTGGCCGACCTGGCCGACGCGCTGACCCTGTCGCGCTTCCGGGCTGCGGACCTCGTCGTGTCGACCAAGCCCGATCTCACGCCGGTCAGCGAGGCCGACCAGGCCGTCGAGCGGGCCCTCCGGGAGCGGATCGGCGCCGCCAGGCCCGGACACGCGGTGATGGGAGAGGAGTACGGCTCGGAGGGCGCCGGCGAGTGGCGGTGGATCCTCGACCCCATCGACGGAACCAAGAACTACGTGCGGGGCATCCCCATCTGGGCCACGTGCATCGGATTGCAGCACGGCGAGGAGATGGTGGTGGGCGTCGTGTCGGCGCCGGCCTTGGGCCGGCGCTGGTGGGCCGCCCGCGGCGAGGGGGCGTTCGCCAACGGTGAAACGATCCAGGTTTCTGGAGTCGCGAAGCTCGCCGACGCGCAGCTGAGCTACGACAGCGTGCAGGGGTTCGCCCCCCACGGCCTGGAGGAGCGCTTTCTCGCCCTGGCCCGTCGCTGCTGGCGCAGCCGGGGCCTGGGCGACTTCTGGTCGCACGTGCTGGTCGCCGAGGGTGCGGTCGACATCGCCGTCGAGCCCGAGGTGTCGCTGTGGGACGTCGCCGCCATCCAGGTGATCGTGGAGGAGGCCGGCGGCCGCTTCACCAGCCTGGCCGGAGATGCCCGCCCCGACAGCGGCAGCGCGGTGTCCACCAACGGGCTGCTGCACGACGAGGTCCTGGACTCACTCAAGCGGTAGCGAGGGCGCCGGCCACATGCCGGCGCATGGCCTCCCACTCATCTGCCGGCAGCGCCGGCAGGGCGAACATCCAGGTCGACAGGTACATCCCCTTGAGCTGGATCATCCCCGCGGGCCGGGCGACGAGGAAGATGTGCAGGTGGGCGCTGCCGTCGCCCCACTTGTAGATGTGGACCCGGCCGGTGCCTGCGATCGACCCGAGGGCCCGCTGGCCGCGAACCAGCAGCACGCCCAGCTCCGCCCCCAACTCGTCGGTCAGCTCGTGGAAGTCCAGATGGGCACGGGTGTGGAGGGTGAGGCCCGGCACCGACTGCGACGACGACGCCATGCCCACCAGCCAGCGCTCGTCCGACCACACCCATTCGGAGTCCCCGCTCGAGCAGGTCCAGCACCCCTCGGGGCCGTCGTCACCGTTGCGGGGCGGTTCGGGAAGCACCGGGTCCCGGAGCTCTTGCATGCGCAACCCGTCGGTCTCGAAAGGGAAGATGGGCCAGCCGACCTGCTTGGGCAGGGCCAGCCGGCCGTCGGGGCCGGCGGCCTCACGGGCCCGGCGGGTGATGTCGAAGGCGTCCACCGAATGAGTTCTACAGCGTCCGGGCAGGTACGCCCCATGGCCGACAGCCCGGTAGCCTCAGGGGGCCATGCCGGACCGTCGCTCGCCCCTGGACGCCGCCCACCGGGCCCTCGGGGCCAAGATGGTGCCCTTCTCCGGGTGGGAAATGCCCCTTTCGTACCCGTCAGGGACCCTGGCCGAGCACCGCACCTGCCGCACGGGCGCAGTGGTCTTCGACGTCAGCCACCTCGGCACCGTCCGCCTCGAAGGCGCCGGCGCCTACGACGCCATCCAGCGGGCCTTCACCAACGACCTGCGCAAGGTCGCCCCCGGAAGGGCCCAGTACACCCACCTGCTGGACGACGACGGCTCCGTGCTCGACGACATCATCGTCTGGTGGGTGGGACCCCACGAGTTCCATGTCATGCCCAACGCCGCAAACACCGAGCGGGTCCGAGCCGCCGTCGGCGGGGAGGACATCACCGAGACCCGGGCGGTCATCGCCGTCCAGGGCCCAGAGGCCCGGCGCTGGCTGTCCGACGTGTCGCCCGACGCAGCAGCCGTCACCCGGTTCCACGTCGGTACCGTGAAGTGGAAGGGCACCACCTGCATCGTCGCCGGCACCGGGTACACGGGCGAAGACGGCGTCGAGATCGCAATCGCCGCCGGCGCCGCCCCCGAGCTGTGGGAGGCGCTGCTCGACGCCGGCATCCTGCCGGCCGGCCTCGGCGCCCGTGACACCCTGCGTCTCGAAGCCGGCCTGCCCCTCCACGGCCACGAACTCGGCCGGGGCATCACGCCGGCGCAGGCCGGCCTGGATTGGGTGGTGGCTTGGGACAAGGGCGACTTCCGGGGCCGTGACGCACTCGAAGCCGAGCGCCGGCGGGGTGTGGAGCGAGTTCTGCGCGGCCTGGAAGTGGAGGGGCGCCAGCCACCGCGGGCCGGCTACAAGGTGATGATGGACGGGGCGCCCATCGGCGAAGTCACCAGCGGCAACTTCTCGCCGACCCTCAACCGGGGCATCGCCCTGGCCCTGCTCCCGCCCCCGGTCAAGGCCGGCGCCTCGGTGTCGATCGACGCCCGCGGCTCCCGCCTGGCCGCCACGGTGGTCTACCCGCCGTTCGTCTCCCGCCGGCGGTCGTAGTTGCACTTCGTCCCCCACACCGACGCCGAGATCGCCGAGATGCTGTCCTTCATGGGCCTCTCCTCGGTCGAGGAGCTGTTCGACGCGGTCCCCGCCGCCCTCCGCCTGGCCGGCGGCCTCGACATGGAGCCGGGCTTGGCCGAGGCCGACGTGGCCGGGCGGTTCGACGCCTACGCCGGCGCCAACCGGCCCGTGGGCCGCGACCTCGTCTGTTTCGCCGGCGCCGGCGCCTACGACCACGACATCCCCTCCGTGGTGGGCCGCCTGGCGTTCCGTTCCGAGTTCGTCACCGCCTACACGCCGTACCAACCCGAGGTGGCCCAGGGGGTCCTCCAGGCCCTCTTCGAGTACCAGACGCTGGTGTGCCGTCTCTTCGGCACCGATGTGGCCAACGCGTCCCTCTACGACGGCGCCTCAGCCCTGGTGGAGGCGGTGAACCTGGCCGTGGCGGCCACCGGCCGGCCCGAGGTGTGGCTGTCCCGTGGCGTCCACCCGCAGTGGCGCCAGGTGGTCGCCACCATGGCGGTCGGCACCGGGCATGAGCTGGTCGACGTCGCCCTCGACGACGGGCTCACCTCGTGGGCGGAGGGTGGCTCACCGGGCGCGATCGTGGTCCAGAGCCCCAATTACCTCGGGTGCCTGGAGGACGTCGCCGGCGCCGGCGAGCTGGCCCGCCGCCTCGGTGCGTTGCTCATCGTGGCCGCCGACCCGGTCTCGGCCGGCCTGCTGAAGCCGCCGGGCTCCCTGGGCGCCGACGTGGTGGTGGGGGAGGGCCAGCCCTTCGGTGCCCCGCTGTCGCTGGGCGGCCCGTACTTGGGGCTGTTCGCCTGCCGCAAGGAGCACGTGCGCCGGCTGCCCGGCCGCCTGGTGGGCGAGACGGTCGACACCGCCGGCCGGCGGGCCTACGTCACCACCCTGCGCACCCGGGAACAGGACATCCGTCGGGAGAAGGCGTCGTCGAACGTCTGCACCAACCAGACGCTGATGGCGGTCTGCTTCCTGGTCCACCTAAGTTGGCTGGGAACCGCCGGCCTGCGGGAGCTGGCCGTGCGCTGCGCCCGGGGCACCCGCTACACCCGGGAGGCGCTGCTGGCGATCGACGGGGTCGAGCCCCTGGCGGCCGCCCCCGTCCTGCGGGAGTTTTCCGTCCGCACGCCCGTTGACGCCGGCACCGTGGTCGACCGGATGGCCGAGGAGGGTTTCCTGGCCGGCGTGGCCCTGGGCGAGGAGTACGGGGGCGGCCTGCTCGTCGCCGTCACCGAGAAGCGGACGAAGGCGGAGATCGACGCCTACGCCGCCGCCTTCGAGAAGGTCGTCCGGTGACGGGTGTGGCGGGAGGCCGGGCCTCGAGCGCCCCGCTCATGGGGCGCGACGACGAGCCCACCCTGTTCGAGCTGTCCGCCCCCGGCCGGACCGCGGCCAACTTCCGGTTCACCGGCCTGCCCGGGTGGCCGGCCGACGAGCTCGTGCCCGAGGCCCACCTGCGCACGGAGCCGGCGCCGGTCGCCGAGATCTCCGAACGCGACCTGGTGGCCCACATGACCCGCCTCAGCCACCGCCAGTTCTCCGTCGACCTGGGCGCGTACCCGCTGGGCTCGTGCACCATGAAGTACAACCCCAAGCTCTGCGACGACGCTGTGGCCCGGGCCGGGCTGGCCAACGTCCACCCGGCCTCCCCGCCGGCACTCACCCAGGGCTGGATGGCCCTGTTCGCCGACCTGGAGCAGGCACTGTGCCGGATCACCGGCATGGCCGCCGCCACCCTCCAGCCACCGGCCGGCGCCGCCGGCGAGCTGACCGGCCTGCTTCTCATGCGGGCCTGGCACGGGGCGCGAGGTGAGGACGCCCAGCGCCGGCGAATCCTCATCCCCGACTCGGCCCACGGCACGAACCCGGCCTCGGTGACCCTCGGCGGCTACGACGTCACCCAGATCCCCTCCGACGACCGGGGCTGCGTCGACCTCGACGCCCTGCGAGCCCGCCTCGACGACGATGTTGCCGGCATCATGCTCACCAACCCCAACACCCTGGGCCTCTTCGAGGAGGACATCCTCGCCATCGCCGGCGCCGTCCACGAGGCCGGCGGACTGCTCTACTACGACGGCGCCAACCTCAACGCCATCCTCGGCGTGACCCGTCCCGGCGACATGGGCTTCGACATCGTGCACATGAACCTGCACAAGACCTTCGCCGTGCCCCATGGCGGCGGCGGGCCGGGCGCCGGCCCCGTGGCCGTGACCGAACGCCTCACGCCGTTCCTGCCGGGGCCCCGTCCTGTTCGCGGCGAGGCCGGCGCCTTCGAGTGGGTGGAGCCGGAGCACTCGATCGGCCGCGTCCACTCATGGCACGGCAACGCCCTCGCCCTGGCCCGGGCGTGGTCGTACATACTCGCCAACGGCGGCGACGGCCTGCGCAAGGTGTCCGAGGCCGCCGTCCTCAACGCCAACTGGCTCCGCCACCGCCTCCGGGGCACCTACGACATCCCCTACGACCGGCCCAACATGCACGAATTCGTGGCGTCGGCCACCAACCTGAAGAAGGCCGGCGGTATGCGGGCCCTCGACGTGGCCAAGCGGCTCCTGGAGGAGGGGTTCCACGCCCCCACCACCTATTTCCCCCTCATCGTCGAAGAGGCGCTGATGATCGAGCCCACCGAGACCGAGAGCCCCCAGACCCTGGCCGCCATGGCCGACGCCCTCCTGCGGATCGCCGGCGGCACGGCCGACGACGCCCACCAGGCGCCCCGCACCTCGCCGGTGGGCCGGGTCGACGAGGCCCGGGCCGCCCGCCAGCTGATCCCGACCTGGGACGCCCGCCCTACCTAGAGCCACCGGAGTGTGCGCGATCCGCGGCGACATGCCCTACCGGATCGCCCACACCCGGGCACTGCCTCAGGCATGGTGTTCTTGACGCAGGACATCGTCGCCTGCCGATCTCCCGCCCCCCTCGAACGTCGAGGGAAGCGTACCGGAATGCAGCACCCCGACGGGCACATCATTTGTCTAGGAAGGGTGCGAGAAATGGGCCCGCCGGGGTTGCGCCGCAGGGGTCGGTTCCTGCACCTGCCCCTCAGAAGTCTCCGTCCGGATCATCGGCCTGCGCAACTGGTTTCACCACAATCAACGGGGCGCAGACGTGGTTTTGGACACCTAGTGAAGGCTCCACCTAGCCAGAGAACACTTCTTTACAGGCTCGGGTGCGGGGTGTAGTTCTGTTGGCGACCCGGGGCACCCTCCCTTGGTTGAGGCTTGCCGTCGCTCACTCCGTCACACTTCATCGCAGAACATGGGGGTACAACTCGATGCCCGCTACCAAGGCTGCAGCCAAGGCTGCTCCTCCGGCAGAGACCGTGATCCACATCCTCTGGATCAACGCCGGCCTGAGCTGCGACGGGGACTCCGTCGCACTCACCGCCGCCACCCAGCCGAGTATTGAGGAGATCGCCCTTCAGGCGCTGCCCGGGCTTCCCAAGATCCAGGTTCACTGGCCTTTGATCGACTACGAGTGCGGACCCGTCGGGGGCGCCGACGACTTCATCGAGTGGTTCTTCAAGGCCGAGCGCGGCGAGCTCGAGCCCTTTGTGCTCGTCGTCGAGGGGTCTATCCCCAACGAGGCCATCAAGCGCGAGGGCTACTGGTGCGGGTTCGGCAACGACCCGGCGACCAACCAGCCCATGACCACCAGCGAGTGGCTCGACCGGCTCACGCCGAAGGCCACCGCCGTCGTGGCCGTGGGCACGTGCGCGACCTACGGCGGCATTCACGCCATGGCCGGCAACCCCACCGGCGCGATGGGCGTGCCCGACTACCTCGGTTGGGGCTGGAAGTCCAAGGCCGGCATCCCGATCGTGTGCATCCCGGGTTGCCCGGCGCACCCCGACAACATGTCGGAGACGCTGCTGTACCTGCTCTACATGGCCACCGGCCAGGCACCGATGATCCCCCTCGACGATGCGCTCCGGCCGGCGTGGCTGTTCGGCCAGACCGTGCACGAGGGCTGTGACCGGGCCGGCTACTACGAGCAGGGCGACTTCGCCACCGAGTACGGCTCGCCCAAGTGCATCGTGAAGCTGGGCTGCTGGGGACCGGTGGTCAAGTGCAATGTCCCGAAGCGGGGGTGGATGAACGGGGTGGGCGGCTGCCCCAACGTCGGCGGCATCTGCATCGGCTGCACGATGCCGGGGTTCCCGGACAAGTTCATGCCGTTCATGGACGAGCCGCCCGGCGGCAAGGTGTCCACCGCGGCCAGCGGTGCCTATGGCGTGGTCATCCGCGGCCTGCGCAGCATCACCGCCAAGACGGTCGACCAGGAGCCGCAGTGGCGTACCAAGGGCCAGAAGCTCCTCACCGGCTACAGGAGCGAATGGCGATGAGTTTCGCTCGGGAAGCAGAGCTTCCTGAGCGAGCGTGATGGTGCTCGCTCGGCCGGCGGAGCCGACACTCGCTCGCCGTTCTTCTTAGCCGCCAGCCGTCTCGGGGCCGCCTCCGGCGGCTTCCTGCGGCCGGCCGCATTTCAACCTCACCACCTCCCACACACTTCTCATCACACTCCAACAAGGGGGACTTCTCCGCATGGCGACGACGATTCCGAAGAGGACGGGCTCTACCAAGGACAGCCGGGATTCCGAGCTTGTCGAGATGGCGTGGGACCCGATCACCCGCATCGTGGGGAGCCTCGGGATCTACACCAAGATCGACTTCGGCACCGGCCGGGTGGTCGACTGCCACTCGACCTCGTCGATCTTCCGGGGTTACAGCATCTTCATGAAGGGCAAGGACCCCCGGGACGCCCACTTCATCACCAGCCGGATCTGCGGCATCTGCGGTGACAACCACGCCACCTGCTCGGTGTACTGCCAGAACATGGCCTACAACGTGCGGCCGCCCCACCTGGGCGAGTGGATCGTCAACCTCGGCGAGGCGGCCGAGTACATGTTCGACCACAACATCTTCCAGGAGAACCTGGTCGGGGTCGACTACTGCGAGAAGATGATCGCCGAGACGAATCCCGGCGTGCTGGAGCTGGCCAACGCCACGGAGGCGCCCAACACCGACGCCCATGGCTACCGCACCATCGGCGACATCATGCGCTCGCTCAACCCGTTCTCGGGCGAGTTCTACCGCGAGGCCCTGATGGTCAGCCGGTACACCCGGGAGATGTTCTGCCTCATGGAGGGTCGCCACGTGCACCCCTCCACCCTGTATCCCGGCGGTGTCGGCACGACGGCCACCATCCAGCTCTTCACCGACTACTTGACCCGGCTCATGCGCTACGTCGAGTTCATGAAGAAGGTCGTGCCCCTGCACGACGACCTGTTCGACTTCATCTACGAAGCCATGCCCGGCTACGAAGAGGTCGGCCGCCGGCGCATCCTCCTGAACTGCTGGGGCGCCTTCCAGGACCCCGACGTCTGCAACTTCAACTACCGCGACATGACCAAGTGGGGCCGGGCCATGTACGTGACCCCCGGCGTGGTCGTGGACGGCAAGCTGGTCACCAACGACCTGGTCGACATCAACCTCGGTATCCGCATCCTGCTCGGCAGCTCGTTCTACGACGACTGGGGCGACCAGCCGATGTTCGTGGAGCGCGACCCGCTGGGCAACCCGGTGGACCGGACTCACCCGTGGAACCAGCACACCATCCCCCAGCCCCAGAAGCGCGACTTCGACGACAAGTACAGCTGGGTCATGTCGCCCCGCTGGTTCGACGGCAAGGACCACCTCGCCCTCGACACCGGCGGCGGTCCCATCGCCCGCCTGTGGTCCACGGCCCTCTCGGGCCTGGTCGACACCGGCTACGTGAAGGCCACGGGCCGCAGCGTGCAGATCAACCTGCCGCGTACCGCGCTGAAGCCCGAAGTCAGCTTCGAGTGGAAGATCCCGAAGTGGTCCAACGCCATCGAGCGCAACCGGGCCCGTACCTACTTCCAGGCCTACGCCGCAGCCCAGGCGCTGTACTTCAGCGAGAAGGCGCTGGCCGAGATCCGGGCCGGGCACACCAAGACGTGGGAATCCTTCGAGGTGCCCGACGAGGGTGTCGGCGCCGGCTTCACCGAAGCCGTACGCGGCGTGCTGTCGCACCACATGGTCATCAAGGGCGGCAAGATCGCCAACTACCACCCGTACCCCCCGACGCCCTGGAACGCCAACCCCCGTGACTCTTTCGGCACGCCCGGCCCCTACGAGGACGCGGTCATGAACACTCCGATCTTCGAGGAGAATGACCGGGAGAACTTCAAGGGCATCGACATCATGCGGGCCGTCCGCAGCTTCGACCCCTGCCTGCCGTGTGGCGTCCACATGTACCTGGGCAAGGGCAAGGTGCTGCGTAAGGTCCACTCTCCGACGTCCTACGGCGGCGAGTGAGTTCCGCAGACCTCACATCAGTCGGCGAGCGGCTGGAGGTCCTCCTGGAGGAGCTCCGGCTGCTCGAGCCGACGGCCCGCCAGCGGGCGGAGGAGTGCATCCGCCTGGTCACCGACCTGTACGGCGCGGGCATGAACAACGTGATGGAGCTCATCGTCGACTCGGGCGATGTCGTGCTCCTCGACAAGGTCGTGAAGAACGGGCTGGTGCACAACCTGCTCGTGCTTCACGGCTTGCACCCCTTCGAGCTGTCGTCACGCATCGACGTCGCCCTCGACTCCGTGCGGCCGTACCTGGCCTCCCACGGCGGCGACGTCGAGGTGCTCGACGTCGACGAGGAAGCCGGCGCCATCACCATCCGCCTGCTGGGCAGCTGCGACGGCTGCCCATCCTCTGCGGTCACCCTGAAGTTGGCGGTGGAGGACGCCATCCGCCAGGCCGCTCCCGAAGTCGCCCACATCATCGTCGATGGCTGGGTCGAGCCGGAGCCGCCGGCGACTCCAATCGAGCTGCGTCAGAAGCCGGTTTCGGTATGAGCATGCAGTCCTCGGGCGCCTTCGATCTCCTCCAGCGCATCCGCACTCCGGCCCCCCTGCCACGCCCGGGTGAGCGCTGCGAGATGTGCACCGCCGAGATCCTCGACGAGCACGGCCACGTGGTCGACCTCGACAACCGGGGCCTGATGTGCGCCTGCCGGCCCTGCTACCTGCTGTTCGCCTCGGGCGGCGCCGGCGGCAAGCGCTTCCGCGCCGTGCCGGACCGGTACGTGGCGCTGCGGTCCTTCGCCCTGTCGCCGGGTCAGTGGGAGGAGCTCCAGATCCCGGTGGCAATGGCGTTCTTCTTCAAGAACTCGGTGGAGGAGCGCGTCGTCGCCTTCTACCCGAGCCCGGCCGGCGCCACCGAGTCGCTGCTGCCCCTCGACGCCTGGGACCGCTTGTCGGAGGCCAACCCGGAGCTGACCGACATCGAGCCCGACGTCGAAGCCCTTCTGGTGCGGGCGCCGGCGGAGGGCTACCTGGTGCCGATCGACGCTTGTTACGAGCTGGTCGGCCAGATGCGCCGGCTGTGGCAGGGCTTCGACGGCGGCCAGGAGGCCCGCGCCGAGCTCGACGCCTTCTTCGCCCGGATCGCAGCCCGCGCCACATGAGCCAGCTGGACTTCGAGGTTCTGGGCGTCACGCCTGACCCCTACGCCGCCGCCCCCACGCTGCTTTTCCGGCTGAAGGTCGACGAGACGACGGGTCAGGCCGTCCACTCGGTGTCCCTGCGCGCCCAGATCCGCATCGAGCCCCAGAAGCGGCGGTACTCGGCTGCAGAGTCGGAGCGGCTCCTGGCCATCTTCGGAGAAACGCCGAGGTGGGGTGACACCCTCAAGCCCTTCCTCTGGACCCACGCCGTCACTATGGTGGCCGGCTTCTCGGGCACGGCGGAGTTCGACATCCCGGTGGCGTGCACCTACGACTTCGAGGTGGCGGCGGCCAAGTACCTCCATGCCCTCGACGACGGCGACGTGCCCCTCGTCCTGCTCTTCAACGGGACGGTGTTCTCGGCTTCGGGCGTGGAGCCGGTGCCCTGGCACAAGGAGTCGCACTTCAAGATGCCGGCGGTGGTGTGGCGCCAGCTGATGGATCTGTACTTCCCCAACAGTGGCTGGATCCGCCTGCGGCGTGACACCCTCGACGACCTCGAGCGGTTCAAGACTGAGCGCGCCCTGCCGACGTGGGAGCAGGCCATCGAGGCGCTGCTGAAGGACGCGGCCGAGTGAGTGTCTCGGCCAGGTCCTCGACCGTGCGCTCGACCCTCGAGGGGTTCGAGCGTGCCCGTCAGCTCGCCGACGCCGTTCTGTACGAGGGCTACGTGCTGTACCCCTACCGGGCGTCCTCGGCCAAGAACCAGGTGCGCTGGCAGTTCGGCGTGATCGCCCCCGAGGAACACTGCAGGGTCGACGGCGGCGAGCGATCGTTCATGCGCACCGAGGTGCTGGTCGAGGGCTCCCGCCCGGTGGTGGATCTCAAGCTCCGCTTCCTGCGGGTCCAGACCCGCACGATCGAAGACGCCTCGGGCACGCCGGTGGCGTCGCTCGATGTCGACGGGCACCGCTGGACAGCGTGGGACGAGGCGGTCGAGGAGGAGCTCGACGTCGAGGCCCTCGGCCTGGGCGAGCGCGTCGTGCCCTTCGAGCTGGCGCCGGTGCGCATGATGGAAGACCTCGAAGGCGGCGCCGGCCGGGTGGTACGTGAGAGCCAGGCCGTGGCCGCCGAGGTCCGGGTCTCGGCCGAGAGGCTCGAAGGCCCCTACCCGCTGGTCAAGTTCCGCGTCGACGTCGTAAACGTCACGCCGTGGTCGCAGGCCGGGGCGCCTCGTGACGACGTCGTGCGCCGCTCGCTGGCCGCCGTTCACTCGCTGATGGCGGTCCACCACGGGCAGTTCCTGTCGCTCATCGACTACCCGGAGTTCGCCACCGGTGCCGTGAAGTCGTGCAAGAACGAGGGGACGTGGCCGGTCCTGGTGGGAGACGCCGGCGAGCGCAGCGTCGTCCTGTCCTCGCCGATCACCCTTCCCGACTATCCCGAGATCGCCCCCGAAAGCGCGGGCGACATGTTCGACTCGACCGAGATCGACGAGATCCTCGCCCTGCGGGTCCTCACCCTCACCGATGAGGAGAAGCACGAGGCCAGGGGCACCGACGCGCGGGCGGCGGCGATTATCGACCGCGTCGACGCCATGCCCCCGGAGCTGTTCGACAAGCTCCACGGCGCCGTTCGCTACCTCCGCACGGTGACGACGCCCCGCCAGGATGCGCCCCTGGACCCGGCGGCACCGGGCGAGACACCCTGGTGGGATCCGGGCATGGACGCCTCGGTCGACCCGTGGTCGGATACCGCGCTGGTCGGTTCCCACCCGGTGGGTCGCGGCGCTCGAGTCCGCCTGCGGCCCACCGGGCGGGCCGACGCCCACGACATGTTCCTGGTCGGCAAGATCGCCACCGTCGAAGGGGTCTTCTTCGACGTCGACGGCGAGACCCAGTTCGCGTGCACCCTCGACGAGGACCCGGGAACCGACATGGCCCGGGCCCACGGCCGCTACCTGTACTTCCGACCCGACGAGCTCGAGTTCGTGGAGGGCGCATGACCGAGCCCCGGATCTTCGTGGTCGGCGTCGGGAACATCTTTCTCGGCGACGACGGCTTCGGCGTCGAAGTGGCCACCCGCATGCGCCGGCGCCCCATCCCCGACGGGGTGCGGGTCGAGGACTACGGCATCCGCGGCGTCCACCTGGCCTACGCGCTGCTCGAGGGGAGCTTCGACCTGGTGATCCTGGTCGACACCCTCGACGTCGGCGGCGAGCCGGGTTCGATCAGCATCTTCGAGCCCGAGCTGGGCGGCATGGGTGACGTGCTTCCCGACGCCCACGATCTCGACCCTGCATCGGTCATGGGCCTCCTCGCCGGCCTCGGCGGCTCGGTGGGGCGGATGCTTGTGGTCGGGTGCCAGCCCTCGGCCTTGGCCGAGGAGATGGGCTTGTCACCACCGGTCGAGGCCGCCGTCGAGGAGGCCATCCGGGTCGTCGAGGAGCTCGTGCAGGAACAGCTGTCCACCACGCCGACGGTGATCGCCGGCCAAATGAGTTATGTCGGGAAGGAGCACCGAACATGATCCGCAGGCTCGTTATGTCGATCCTCTTCGCAGCCATGGCGGGGGTGGTGGTGAAGTCGCTGCCGGACCTTGCCCGCTACCTCAAGATGCGGGAGATGTAGTGCGCACCCTCGGCATCGCCACCACCATCGTTGTAGCGCTGAGTGTCCTGGCCGTCCTCTTCATCGTCATCATCTCCATTCCCGACCTGGCCCGGTACCTCCGCCTGCGAAGGATGTAAGTCGTGTGTCTCGGCATCCCGGGGCGGGTCGTCGCCCTGCGTGACAACCCCCACCTGGCCACCGTCGACGTGCTCGGCGAGGAGGCCACCATCAACATCGGCATGCTCGAAGAGCCGCTGGAGCCGGGCGACTACGTCCTGATCCACGTGGGCTTCGCCATGAACAAGATCGACCCCGCCGAGGCCCGCAAGGCCCTGGACGGACTGCAACTCATGGGGAACAACGACACGGAGGTTGACCAGTGGGTGTCATGATCGGGTTCGCGCTCGGCTACATGTTCGGCACGAGGGCCGGCGCCGAGGCCTACGAGGAGATGACCGACGCGCTCAAGACGATCGTCTCCTCGGGCGAGCTCAAGGAGCTGGCTGGCGGGGCCATCGGGATGATCGCCGAGGTGCTCAGGAACGGCACCAGCTCCCTCGGCGAGGGTAGCGGCGCCAAGCTCCGGCGCATCGCCTGAGCGAGGCCCGGGTGTGGCGGTGGTCATCACGGCCGCCGACCGGCAGGAGTTCAAGCGCTGCCGGCGGGCCTGGGACTTCGGCTCCCGGCTGCGCCAGGGCTGGGAGCCGGACGGTGACCCCGCGCCGGTCGACCCGGCGGCGGCCATCCGTGCCGCGCTCGCCGTCTGGTACTTCCCCGGCATGTGGGAGTGGGGCAGGGAGATCGTGCGCCCGCTTGCCATCGAGGCGCACCGGCGGGTCACCGCCGGCTGGCCCGCGGAGCACGCCCGGGTCGCCTCCGCCGGCGAAGCGCTGCTCGGCCAGTACTTCGACTGGGCGCCGGCGGTGGACGTCTTCACCCCGCTGCGGGTGGAGACCGACGTCGAGGTCAGCATCCCGGACCCGAAGGATCCGCGCCGCGACGTGGGGACCGCTGACGGCTCGGCCGTGCGCTTCGCGGACCGCGTTGACCTCGTCGTCGTCGACCCGTTCAACGCCTACTGGGTGGTGGGCCATCGCATCGGCGACGGCTGGGCCGCGTCCGACGCCCTCCTCCTCGACGAGGCCGGCGCGGCCTGGTGCTGGGCGTGGGGGCGGTCGTACCTGGGCATGGACATCGCCGGCGTCATCTACAACGAGCTGCGTACCGACGGCGAGTTCCGCCGCACCCAGGTCAGCCGGGGGCTGGCGGAGCTCGAACGGGTCCGCCACAAGGTCGGCTGCGAGGCCAGCGACATGACCCGGGCCGACGTGGCCGTCTACCCGTCGCCCTCCTGGGATCTCTGTTCGACGTGCGTGTTCCGCCCGCCGTGCATCGCCCTCGACACCGGTGCCGACGCGGAGGCGGTGCTGGAAGCCGGCTACCGCCGTCGGCCGCCGGCGCAGGTGCAGGAGGGCCGCCTCGGCGGTTCCACCTGGTCGATGGGTCGGGGCGCCGCCCCGCCCAAGTTCGGGCCCGGTCCCCATCCGGGCCGCTGAGAGAGAGGAAGCTTTATGGAATTGCTGTGGGTGGCCAACCTGGTGCTCCTGCTGGTGGTGGTGCCGCTCCTGCTGCTGTTCGCCGGACGGGTGGTCCGCCGCCTGTGGGCGATCAGCAAGCTCGCCGACTCCACCCTGGCCAACGGGCTGGCGCTGAGCAAGGAGCTCGAAGCGGTCCCGACGCTGCTCGAGACCAAGCGGCTCACCGGCGCCGCCCGCCAGCTCGTTGGCCGCTACGGCGCCGGCCTCGTCGCCCTCCTCTAACCGCCAACCACAGGAAAGGACACCCAATGGACGCCGCAGTTGTTGCCCTGCTCGTCATCGTCGGCGTGATCGTGGCCGCCATCGCCGTGCACCTCATCGCCATCGCCGTCTCGTTGCGCAAGATCACCGGCACCCTCAC
This sequence comes from uncultured Acidimicrobiia bacterium, assembly GCA_963768975.1. Taxonomy (GTDB): domain Bacteria; phylum Actinomycetota; class Acidimicrobiia; order Acidimicrobiales; family AC-14; genus CADCTB01. Next base: position 359,557 of record CAVYKB010000019.1, read on the forward strand.
CAAGGTGAAGGGCGGGGTGGTGGCCATCAAGGGCCAGACGGACCCGGTCGGCGATGTGATCGGCGGCGTAGCCGCGGACGTGGCCGCTATCGACGACGACCTCGAAGGCCTGCTCGAGATGGTGGGCGAGGCCCAGGCCGCGGCCGCCGCTCAGCCGCCGCCCCCGCCGGCCCCCCGGGCCGCCCGCCGGCCGGCACCGGCGCCGGCCGTCGAGATTGAAGAGCTCGAAGAGATCGTTGACTTCGAGGACGACGAGCCCGTCCGCCGGCCCTCGATGCAGGAGGCGGTGGCCCGGGCCCGGGCCGGCGTCTGACCCCGCGGTATTGACAAAATAGGGGTCCCCGGTGCGGGGACCCCTATTTCGTCATGCCAGCGCTTCGGCTTCCTCAGCAGCCTGGGTAAGACCGGCGGCCGCCCGGCCCAGCCGGCGGTTGATCTCCTCGGCGCCGGGGCCGATGATCTCGCAATGGCCCTTAACCGCGGCCACACCCTCGGAGATGCGACCGAGGTTGCCCTGGATGCGGACGAGCATCGAGTCGATCCGGCGCAGGAAGTACAGGAGGACGCCGACGAGGGCGACGGCCTCGATGACCGAGAGCACGATCTGGGCGGTCATCAGTTGCTCCTTTGGGAGACGAGGAAGTCGACGTGGCGCTCGACCTCGGCGCCCAGCTCGCCGACCAGCTCGACCGTCTTGGGCAACATCCAGGTGGTCGCCGTCTGGGTGGCGACGCGAGCGGCCATGTCCCACACCCGCTGGACGCCGGCCTCGAGATCCCGCACGTACAGCTCAAGTAGGAACAACAGCAGGATCACGGCCGAGATGACGACCGCTCCGAGGCCGAGCGTGATCCACCAGAAGGTGATGTGCTCGTCGGCCAGAGCAAGCAACGGGGTCATGGTCAGCCTCCTGCCAGGGCGGTGCGGGCCTGGGCCGCGTGGGTGACAACGGACAGCAGGTTCTCGTTGAGCGCGCCGACCGCCGGGATGGTGACGGTGTTGGCGCGGATCTCGTCGAGCACCTCAGTGATGTCGTCGGCCACGCCGCTGATCCGGCGGACCAGGGCGAGGATGATGGCCACCATGGCGACGACCACGACGATTGCAATTGCGGCGATCACGTATCCGACGTACCAACCGGTCAGAGTTACTGCTTCTTCTTGGACTTGGCCAGCTGCATAGAGCAACTTTTACCGCCTTTCTCGCCGTCCCTGTATCCTACGATTGGGCGAGAGAGGCGGTCAACGCGTTTCGTCTATAGATCCGATCAGCCAGCGGCACCATTCCACGACTCCGGCACCTGTCCTGGCGCTGGCCTGGATGACCGTCGCCGTGGGGTTGACGGCGTGGAGGTTGGCCAGGAACAGGTCCAGGTCGAAGTCGAGATGGGGCAGCAAGTCGACCTTGTTCACGACCACGGCATCGACTGCCCGGAACATGACCGGGTACTTGAGCGGCTTCTCCTCGCCCTCGGTGACGGCGTAGACCATGGCCTTGGCGTGCTCGCCGACGTCGAACTCGGCGGGGCAGACCAGATTGCCGACGTTCTCGACGACCAGCAGGTCGAGGTCGTCCAGCGGCAGCCGGCCGAGGCCCGAGCGCACCATCACTGCGTCGAGGTGGCACTCGCCGCCGAACCCCGCTGCGGTGTTGACCAGGGCGATCGAGGCGCCGTACCCCGCCAGGCGGTCGGCGTCGATGCTGGTGGCGATGTCACCCTCCAGGATGCCGACGCGGACGGTGTCGGGGAGCTCGGCGAGGGTGCGCACGAGCAGCGTGGTCTTGCCCGCGCCGGGTGAGGACATCAGGTTGACGGTGCGCACGCCGGCGGCCGCGAAGGCAGCCCGGTTCTCAGCGGCCACCCGGTCGTTCTCGGAGAAGATGTCCTCTAGTACCGCCACCCGGGAGGTGCCCGTGACGGCGTAGCCGGTGTGGTCGCCGGCGTCGTGGGCATGGCCGGTGTGATCGCCGGCGTCGTGGGCATGGCCGGCGTCGTCGTGGGTGTGGGTGGTGCCGTCGTCGTGGCGGTGGAAGCGACCCACTCAGACCTCCGAGAGGTCGAGAGAGACCACCTGGAACTCCTCGCCGGAGAGCAGGGTGACGTCGTCGCCCTCGCACGACCGGCAGATCATGAGCGGGAGGTCGAGGGTGGTCTCAGCGCCACAGCCGGCGCAGGCGATGACCGCCGGCACCTGCTCGATCTCCAGTGTGCAGCCGTCGAGCTCGGTGCCCTCGGTGAGCATCGTCCAGCAGAACGACAGGGCGTCGGGGACGACCTGGCGGAGGTGGCCGATCCGCACGACCACGCCAGCCGCGGTGCGGTCGCCGGCGTGCTTGGTCACGGTGGCGGCGATGGCCTCGCACAGCGACAGCTCATGCACGGACGAGGGCCAGCCTCGCCCGCAGCAGGGCCTCGATCTCGGTGCGCTCCTCGGGCCGGAAATGGCGGCGGGACCCGTAGGGCAGCCGGGGGACCGGTCGCTGGACGATCTCGGCGGCCGCCTCCAGCACGAGGTCGTAGTCGTCCAGGCACGCCGACCACTCGGCGCTCTTGGTGTCCCAGAGGTCCGGCTCGGCCTCGTAGGCCTCCAGCACCGCCTGCAGGCGCTGGAGCTCGGCGACAATCACCGCCACCTGCAGCGGCTCCCGCGGAAATCGCAGCAGCGCCGGTTCGATCCCGTGCGCCTCGGCCAGGGCGCCCGCCTTGTCGCAGAACGCCCTGGCTTCGGCCGCGAACTCACTCGACTCTGCCATGGCTAACAGAGCGCGCACTTGCACGAGCAGCCGGTGCTGTTCGGCGAGGCGGCCTGCGGCCGCAGCGTCGGTCAGCTGCCGGCGGAGGAACCACCGACGGGCATCGTCGGCCCGCTGGTGTCCTGGGGATCGATACCCGTGGAGTCCCGGGGAGTCGACGTGCCGACCGGGCGCTGGGACTCACCCTGGGTGCCGGTGCGGTGACGCCCGTCCTCGCCGTCCTCGTCGACCACGTCCTCGCCCCGGCGGGTGGTGCTGGTCCCGACGTCGAGCGGGGTAGCTGCGTCGGCCCGCGTGGCGGTCTGCTCGCCGGCCCCGCTGGAGCCGGACGCGACTTCACTGGCTTTGACCGGGCTCTCGTTGGCGGGGCTGGAAGTCGCCCCGGGGCGGCCGGTCTTGGTCTCGGCCAGCTGGCGCTCGACGGTGCCCGTCAAGTCCTGGCTGAGGTCGTCGTCGGTCTGGCCGGAGGTGCGACCTTCATACGGGGGTGCGTTGTCCGTGGGCATCGTGCGGCTCCTTCGCTGTGAGTGACGCCGCAGCCTGCACGGCGTCGTGGTGTGGTGGTAACCGTGCGGCAACCCTTCCCTCGAGGTGTATTTGGTAATCGTCTTCGCACGTCGTAGTTCGGAGCGGCGCGCCTCGTCAATACGGGTATAGATCCCCCAGTTTCACGGCTAAAGCGCGGGGTACTGTATGTTCAGAACATCTAACGAACGGAGGGGCCGTGACCGAGGCTGAGGCGATGTGCCGGGGCTTCCTGCAAAACGTGGCGGCCCGCCGGTCGGTGGTGGCGCGGGTCAGCCCCGAGGAGCCCTCCGCTGACTACCTGGCCGGCTTCAGCGCCGGCTTCGATTCGGGCCAGGTGGCCGCTCTGGCACTGGCCATCGGCGTGATGTCGGGGGAGTCGCCCACCGCCCTCATCGAGGACGCGCACGGTCAAGCCGCGGTCGAGAGCGCATTTCCGTTCGAGCTGCATCTCGAGGCATCGTGAACTTCGACGAAGAAACCGTGCCCTGCCCGACGTGCTGGTTGCCGGCCGACCTTGTCGCTCCGCCGGCGTGGGACTGCAACCCGCATTCCGTGTGTCCCAAGGGCCACAACAACACGCTCATTCCCGCCGTGCTGGCCCACCTCAGGACGCTTCAGGACAAGATCGTCGAACGGCCGGCGTAGGTCGCCGTCTACGCCGGCCGCCGCCGCCGGCTGGCGGCCAGGGCCACGAGCACGGTGACGCCCATACCCACCGCAGCCGAGGCGCCCACGAGGACCCACCCGGGGACCTCGTCATCGTCGGCCGTCGCCGCGGTCACCGCATGCTGGATCTTGGCGAAGTAGATGTCCTCGGTGTTGTTGATGGCATCGCCGTTGCGGGAGTCCTGCCAGGCGATGTAGGTCGCCTCGTTCGACGAGGTGATGCCCACGCTGCTCTGGCTGTGGGCGTTGTTGGACCATACCCCGATGCTGCGGTCGATGGTCCGGTCGCTGACCCGCACGTTGGTGCTGAACGTGGACCCCTGGTCGTACGACGACGCCGCGTAGACGTCGTTCGCCCCGCCGGCGTTGCCGCCCGGGCCCTCGAACTCCGGGGTGGGGCTGTTGCGGAAGTCGTACCAGGCGATGTCGAGGCGGCCGTTGGGGGCAACGGAAATGCCCGGGTTGTAGTGCTGGATGTTCTGGCGGGGGGCGTCGTCGTTGACCGTCTTGGACGGGCTCCACGTCGACCCGCCGTCGGTGGAGGCCCGGAAGAGGATCTCCCGGTCGTCGAAGGCCGGCGTGGACGGCTCGTTCGCCGGTGGCCGGCGGGCTCGGGGGTTGGTGTTGCCGGCCCAGGTCACGTAGATGGCGTCGGTGACGGGGTCCACCGCGATCAGCTGCCGGCGGTTGAAGCTGAAGCCCACGTTGCCGGGGTCGATCTCCTGGATGGTCGACCAGGTGCGGCCCTGGTCGATGGACCGGCGGTACTGGATGGGGCGCGGCGGAGCGGCCTCGCCCGTCGGGGTGCCGAAGGTGTCGGCGGCCCAGATGGCGTGGACCACGCCCTTGGAGTCAACCGCGGTCCGGGGCTGCCCGCCACCCCGGGAGTCGCTCATCTCCTGGGGTGGACCGAAGTTACGGCCTCCGTCGTGGGACACCGAGATCATCCCCTTGCGGGCTGCGCCGGGCGCCGGCGTGGAGAACCCGCCTCTCTGCCAGCCGACGTAGACGTGCTGGGGGTTGTTGTTGTCGACCGAGAGCTGCGCCCGCCGGCTGCCGCCGATCCCCGGCTCGCCCTCTTTGCCCTCGAACGCCATGGAGGTGCCCCAGGTGCGGCCGCTGTCGTCGGAGCGGGCGACGAAGATGCTGCGGGGGATGTCGGTGCGGTTGATCTGGGTGACGTACTTGGGGTCGCTGGCGAAGAAGCTGGCGAACAGGGTGCCGTTGGGCGTGAACTGCAGGGTGATGTACGGCCCGTTGGTGGCCTGGAGGCTGCAGTCGGTGAAGGGCTTGGTCATGGGGCTGCCGCCCTCGAACCAGCTTCGGCCGTCGTCGACGGAGATGTGGATGTCGCAGGTCTTCTTGGTGCGGACCTCGGCCGAGCCGATCACCAGCTCGCCGGTGACGGGATTGCGGGCGATCTGGGGCGTGGAGTGAGCCCGGCCCGGGTCGCCCGTCTGGGTGACCTGGACGGCGGCCATCACCGCCGGCTCCTCCAGCAGCGCTTCCTGCGCCCGAGCGGCGCTGGGAGCGGGATAGAGGGCGCCGGCGCCCGAGCTGAGCGTGGCCACCATGGTTCCAAGGGCGAGCCATGCCGCCCGCTTCCTGCCGATCATTGCCAACCCCCCGGTGACGTGACCCGATGTGACCGGGAAGGTAGCCGACCGGTGCCCTGCGGCGCGGGTCGGGGACTACCTTTCAGCTATGCCACCCCGTCCACCCCGCTTCCGTGTGTGGGCGGCACTCGCCGCCGCCGCCCTCCTCGTGCTGGCCGCCTGCGGCGACGACGAGGACTCGCCCACCGTGGTGGGTGGCCAGTCGTCGACCACGGTGGCGCCGGCGACCACGCCGACGACCGTTGCCGGCGCTGCGACCACGACGACGGCCGCGCCCGCCTCCACCACGACTGCGGCGACGGTCCTCGCGGTCACCGTGCGCGGCGGCCAGGTGGTCGACGGGGCGTCGCGGCAGCGGGCCACGCTCAACCAACCGGTGACCATCCGGGTGACCAGCGACAGGGCCGACCATGTTCACGTCCACGGCTACGACAAGTTCGCCGACGTGGGGCCCGGCAAGGCCGGCGAGGTCACCTTCGTGGCCAACATCCCCGGTGTGTTCGAGGTCGAGCTCGAGGACTCGCGCCGCTTGCTGTTCACCCTGGAGGTGCGCTGAGCCTCGTCCGGCGGCCGGCGGCCGCCGCCCTGGCCGGGGTGGGGCTGGTCCTCGTCACGGCCAACCCGGCCTCGGCCCACGGCCTGGGGGCCCGCACCGACCTGCCCCTCCCACTCTGGATGTTCGCCTACGGGGCGGCGGCCGCGCTGATCATCTCCTTCGCCGGCCTCGCGGTGTTCTGGCGCACGACCAAGCTCGAGGGCGGCACCGTCGGACGGGTGGTTCTCGAGCCGGGCGGCCTCCAGCGGGGCCTCCTGGTGGCGGGCCGGGCCCTGGGGATCGCCCTGTACCTGTTGCTGGTGATCGCCGCCTTTTTCGGCGACCCCGACACGGCCGAGAACATCACCCCCGTCTTCGTCTACGTCGTGTTCTGGGTGGGTATGACGCTCATCTGCGCCCTGGTCGGTGACCTGTGGCGGGTCGTCAACCCGTTCGACACCATGGCCGCGGTGGCGGAGCGGCTGCGGGGCGACGGTGCGGTGGCGCCTTACACGTGGGGCCGGTGGCCGGCGGTGGCCGGCCTCGCCGGCTTCGTATGGCTGGAGCTCGTCCCGTCGAACCGGGCCGAGCCCCGAACGCTGGCCATCGCCATCCTGCTGTACAGCGGTGCGGTGGTCGCCGGCGTCATCCGCTGGGGCCGGGACTGGGTGCGCCAGGGCGAGGCCTTCACCGTCTTCTTCGGGCTTTTGGCCAACATGGCCCCGTTCTACGCCGACGATGAGCACCGAATCCGCGTCCGTCCCCCCTCTCCGGCCTGGTGGGCCTCAAGCCCGACGCCGCCACCCAGGCCATCGTCATCGTCGCCCTGGGGTCGACCAGTTTCGACGGGCTCAGCCGGACCCGGTTCTGGATCGACCTCACCCGCAATCTCTCGAGCCTCGAGCGCAGCCTCCTGTCGACCGCGGGGCTGATCTGGGCCATGGCGGTCGTCACCTTGGCCTTCGTCGGCGCCATGCGCGTCACCGGGCGCCTGCACCGCCGGCGGTTCCAGGAGCTGAGCTCCGCGTTTGTGCACTCTCTGGTGCCGATTGCGTTCGCCTACGCCCTGGCCCACTACTTCTCGCTGCTGGTCTTCGAGGGCCAGAGCGCCATCGCCCTGGCGTCGGACCCGCTGGGCCAGGGGTGGGACCTGTTCGGGACGGCCTCCAACGCGGTGAACTTCACCCTGGTGTCCACCAGCCTCATCGCCTACGTGCAGGCCAGCGGCATCATCGCCGGCCACGTCGCCGGCGTGGTGGTGGCCCATGACCGGGCACTGGCCGTGTTCCCCTCCAAGGAGGCGACCCGGTCCCAGTACCCCCTGCTGGCGGCGATGGTGCTCTTCACGGTGGGCGGCCTGGCGCTGCTCCTGGGGGCCTGAGCGTGCCGGTGCTGGCTCACGGCGGGGCGGTGGGTGCTGTCGCCGAAGGCGCGTTCATTCTCATCCCCATCGTCGTGTTCGCCGTCCTGGCCCGCATCAGCCGCAAGCGGCGGGAGGCCGAGGAGGCAGAGGCCGGCGCGGCGGAAGAGGCGGCGCCGTGAGCGTGCTGGCCGTCGATGCGCCCCGAAGGGTGTCGTGGTGGTGGGCGCCGGCGATCGCCGGTGTCGTGGCCCTGCTGGCCCGCCCCTGGTTCCTGCCCGCCGGCGTGGCCGTCGAGTGGCGGGTGGCGTTCTTCGTCGCCCTCGGCGCAGTGGGGCTGGCGTGGCGGGCGCCGGCGTCGGCCCGGGCCGGGTGGGCGGTCTCGCTCGCCGCGCTCGGGGTTGGAGCGGTGGCCTTCGCCCTCGGGCGGGCGGTCGTCGCCGTGCCCGTTCGCCCATGGGGGCTGGCCGTGGCGGTGTCGCTCAACGCCCTGGCCGCGGTGGCCGAGGAGGCGTTCTTCCGGCGCTACCTGTACGGCCTGGTCGTCGAGCGGCACGGGACGGTTGCGGCCGTCGTCCTCACCGCCGGCGCCTTCGCCCTGGTCCACGTCACCGTGTGGGGCTGGTGGGTCCTGCCCCTCGACCTGGCCGCCGGCCTCGTGCTCTCGTGGCAACGGGCGGCGACCGGGCGGTGGTCGGTGCCGGCGGCCACCCATGTCGTCGCCAATACGCTCGCTCTCCTGTGAGGTCGCCCATGCCGAAGCGCCTGTCCATCGTCGCCGTCGCCCTGCTCCTGATCGCAGGCGGGTGCACCGCTTCCGACGACTCGGACGCCCTCACCCTGGGCGCCATCTACCCGATCTCGGGCCTCCAGGGCCCGGGAGGCATCGAGGAGGCCAACGGTGTCCGCCTGGCCGTCGAGCTGGCCAACCAGCGGGGAGGTGTCCACGGCCGGCCCGTGCGGCTGGAGCTGCTCGACGTCGACCGGGGCGACGCCGCGCCCCGGGCCCTCGACCGGCTGCAGCGCCAGGGCATCGACGTTGTGCTCGGCACGTACGGCAGCACCATCTCGGCGCCGGCCGCCGCCGCGGCCCAGCGCTCCGGCATGGTGCTGTGGGAAACCGGCGCCGTGGGCCTGATCGGCTCCGACGCCGGGGCCGGCGAGTCGTTCTTCCGGCTGGCGCCGATGGGGGCGAGCCTGGGGCGGGCGGCCGTCGCCTTCGTTCGCGACAGGCTCAGTTCCACCCTTGGAGCCACCGGACCCCTGCGCTACGCGGTGGCCTACGTCGACGACGCCTACGGCCGCTCCGTCGGCCTGGGTGCCGCCGAGGAGGCCCAGGCCAGCGGCCAGGAGCTGGTGGGGACCTTCCCGTACTCGATCCGGGGGCTCGACGCCGAGGCCCTGGTGCGGGAGATCGCCACCACCCAGCCCGACGTGCTGTTCGTCTCCGCCTACCTGGACGACGGGATCGCCCTGCGCAAGGCCCAGGTGTCGCAGGGCCTGGGCCTGAAGGCCAGCATCGGGACCAGCTCCAGTTACTGCATGCCCTCCTTCGCCCACGCACTCGGGCCGGCGGCGGTTGGCCTGTTCGCGTCTGACAAGCCCGACGGGCGGGAGGTCCGCCTGGAGGCTCTCCAGCCCGAGGCCCGGGAGATCCTTGCCTGGGGGCGGGAGCGCTACCGCGAGCGTCATGGGGAGGACATGACCCCCGCCGCCCTGTCCGGCTTCGCCAACGCGTGGGCCCTGGTCGGCCACGTCCTGCCCGCGTCGAGCGGGGTGTCGCCGGCGGAGGTGGCAGCCGCTGCCCGGTCGGTGAAGCTGGCCGGGGGCACGCTGCCCAACGGCGCCGGCCTCGACCTGGCCGGGCCCGGCGTCGAGGACGCCGGCGAGAACCGCCGGGCGGTGAGCGTCATCTGGCAGTGGGTGGACTCCACCACCCAGGCCGTCGTGTGGCCACCGGCGTTCGCCACCCGCCCCCTGCAGGCGATCCCCATTCAGTGAGCCGGAGGCTCGCCTGGGCCGGCGCCGGCCTGGCCCTGGGGTACATCGTCGTGGCCGCGCTGACGGCTCAGCTGTCGTCGCGCCCTGTGCTCCCCCTTTTCGACGGGTTCGCCCCGCCGACCCCCTACCAGTGGGTGAACCCGCCGCCCGAGCGCGCCGGCGACAACGTCGTCCCCAAGTCCGTCGAGCGGGACTTCACCCTCGGTCCCGGCGGGGCGCCGGCGTCGAATGCAGCCACCGATGATGCCCAGGCCATCGTCGGCCTGAACCAGGGCTCGGTGCCGGCCCATCCTCCAGACACCGGCGTCAAGGTGCGCATCACCCCGGGCGACGCCGGCGCACTGGGCCCGCTGCCCGAGGGCCTGCGGGCCGTCAGCAACGCCTACAGGGTGGAGTTGGCCTACACGCCCTCGGGGACGCCTGTGACCCGGCTGCCGACCGAGGGCACGGTGGCCATGACCGGCGCCGATGTCGGCGACCGGATGCTGTACTCGCCTGACGGCCAGGCGTGGCAGGAGGTGGCGTTCCGCCCCTACGGCCAGGACCATGGCGTCTTCACCGAGCTCGAGGCACCGGGGTGGTTCGTCGTGGCGGCATCGCCGGCGGTGGCGACGTCCGGCGGCGGCGAGGAGGGGTCGGGCGTGGGCCGGACGCTGCTGCTGATCGTCGCCGGCGTGGTGCCGATCGTGGGGGCCATCCTGGTGATCCGGCTCCCGTCGCCCGTGCCCGCCGGGCCGGCTCCCGGTGCCCGTCGGCCGGCGGGCACCCAGGGGCGGCGGCCGGCCAAGCCAGCTCCCAGGAAGAAGCCCAAGCGTCGCCGTTAGCGCGTTTGCGACCACTCACAGGCGGGCATGACGAAAGCCAAGCAAGGGTTCTCGAACAAGGAGAAACGCAAATGATCACCTTCATCCTCGGCCTGCTGATCGTGGGCCTCATCGCCGGCGCTCTGGCCCGCTTCCTCGTCCCCGGCCGCGACCCGATGAGCATCGGCGCCACCATCGTCCTGGGCATCGCCGGCTCCTTCATGGGTGGCTTCCTGGCCGACGTCCTGTTCCGCAACGACACCGCCGACCGCGGCCTCAGCCCCGCCGGACTGCTCGGCTCGGTCATCGGGGCCATCGTCCTGCTGCTGATCTACAACGCCGTCACCAGCCGCCGCGGCGTACGCGCCTAAGCGCTTCGCCGTCCCACCCGACCGCCGCCCGGCATCCTCCCAGGGGGATACCTGGCGGCGGTCTTCTCGCGTTCGGGGACCCAGAGGTCACCAGACTGCTCCTACGGGACCCGGCATTGGCCGACCACCCCTCGGCCGGCGCTTCGCCGCCCTGCACCGGCGGACGAGGGCCCTCCTCTGCGCCGGCCCCTCGCTGGCCCCAGCGGGATCCCGAGCGGCAGCCGCCCCGTGCTCGCCCCTGACGGTGTGGCCGGGGCATCGAAGCGCCTCTAGCCGCTCGGATCGGAAGGGCGTGGGCTTCGCGGCGAGGCACACCTAGCCGGCAGGTAAGTGTCGGGTGGCTGTCCCTTCGGTGAGCCATCCAGCCCGAGGAGTCGCACCATGGTCACTTCCCCTCCGCCTCCTCCCGCTCCGGCGCCCCCCAAGGACCGGCCCCGCTTTTGGCGAGCCCCGGCTGCGCCCAGACTGGGACGGCTTCGTGGTCGACTGGCAACTCGGAGGAACCGAGCCCGAACGCCGCCGGAACGTAGGAGGGTACGTGGTCCCGGACGCGACTCTGCCGGGCCCGAAGGCCCGGCAGAGGGTGAAGCTAGGTACCGGCGAGTGTTACTTGCGCACCGAAGCGGTGACCGGGACGTCACGGCGGCGGGCCTGGCGGACGAAGGCCACGAAGCCAGCGCCGAACAGGGCCAGGCCGAGGGCGCCGAGGCCGACGGTCAGGGCGATGATGCCGGAGGACGAGGGGCTGGAAGCGACGGTGCTACCGGCCGAGGAAACCGCGGGGGTGACAACGGACTGGCCGTTGGCGCCGAGGATCTGGAAGGAAGCACGGGCCGGGGTGCCGTAGGCGTCAACGCCCTTGGCGTCCTTCTGGGTGGCCACGATCACGTAGTAGCCGGGCTGGCCCTCGGGGATGGCGAACGTCGCCGAGATGTTGCCGGCCTTGTCGGGCTGCACACGGGCGAGCTCAGTGCCCTCGGTGCCGTTCCAGCGGAGGACGACGGCGTCAGAAGCGGCCAGGTTGGCCGAGTTGACCCGGAAGGACGAGCCGGTGACGGTGACGGAGTCGCCAGCCTTGCCAGCGGTGCTGGACAGGTTGAGGGTCGCCAGGTTGGTGCAGGCGAAAGCCGCTGCGCCAGCGATGACGGACGCAGCAGCGGCTGCACCGAAGACGGTCGTTACCTTCTTGCGGAGGTTCATTGCAGGTTGCCCACCTTTTCTCGTTGAAGGGTGCCTCGCACCCGTTTCGTATGTGCTCATCGTGCCAGAACGGCTCGATGAACGCAATAGGTCTTTAGTCGCTATACGCAAGCTGCCACTAACTGTAGAAACGCTCTACACGCTATCGTCTTATCCTGACCAGGGCTTTTACAGAAAGACTCTAGTCAAAATGAGAAGTAGGCGGAACCGTCGAGGTAGTATGGAGGCATGGACGGCGACGCAGCAAGGGCGGTGCTGGTCACTGGCTGCTCCAGCGGCATCGGCGCGGCCACCGCTGCGTTGCTGGCCCGCTCGGGGTGGATCGTCTACGCCAGCGCCCGCCGGCCCGAGGCGCTGGCGGGCCTGGAGTCGATCGGCTGCCGGCCCCTGGCCCTCGATGTGACGGACGACGAATCGATGCGTGTCGCGGTGTCCGCGGTGGAGAACGACCATGGCGCCGTCGGCGTCCTGGTCAACAACGCCGGGTTCAGCCAGTCGGGTGCGCTGGAGATGGTGCCCATGGCCAGCGCCCGCCGGCAGTTCGAGACCAACGTGTTCGGGCCGGCCCGCCTCAGCCAGCTGGTGCTGCCCGGTATGCGGGCGCAGGGCTGGGGGAGGATCGTCAACATCGGTTCGATGGGCGGGCGGCTCACCTTTCCCGGGGGCGGGTGGTACCACGCCACCAAGTACGCCCTCGAAGCCCTGAGCGACGCCCTCCGGTTCGAGGTCGCCGGCTTCGGGGTCGACGTGGTCCTAGTCGAGCCCGGCTTCATCCGCACCGGGTTCGCCGAGGCGGCGGCCTCCAGCCTCGACGGCGCGCCGGCGGCTGGCGGCCCGTACGCCGAGTTCACTGCCGGCGTCCTGGCCTCAACCCGCAGCGCGTACGACAGGGGACCGCTGGCCCGCCTCGGCGGGACGCCGGACGACGTGGCAAGAGTCGTCCTCGATGCCGTCACCGCCACGAGGCCGAAGGCCCGGTACCCCGTGACCGCGTCGGCCCGGCTGCTGCTCGGCCTGCGCACCCTGCTCCCTGACCGGGCATGGGACGCCTTCCTCGCCCGCCAGTTCGTCCGGCCCGGGGCCCGCCGTGGATGAGGACCTCGGCGCCGGCGAGCTGGAGATCCGGGCCGTCCAGCCCTACCAGGCCCGCAAGCCCTACCTCTGTCCCGGGTGCAACCAGGACATCGTCGAGGGGCTCGGCCACCTGGTCGTCGTGCCCCGGGCCGCGCCGGAGCTGCGCCGGCACTGGCATCACCCGTGCTGGGCCCACCGGCGCCACCGCCGGCCCGGGCGGGGCTGACCGCCCGCGTCAGGAACGGAAGGTACGGCGGTAGGCCACCGGCGAGGCCGAGACCGCCCGGGTGAAGTGCTGGCGGAGGGCGGCCGCCGACCCGAAGCCGCAGCGCTGGGCCACCCACTCCACCGGCTCGTCGGTGGTCTCGAGGAGCTGCTGGGCCAGCAACACCCGCTGGCGCACCAGCCACTGGTGCGGCGTGGTGCCGGTGGCCGCACGGAACCGGCGGGCGAAGGTGCGGGGGCTGGTGCGGGCCCGGCGGGCCAGGTGCTCGACGCTCAGGTCCTGGTCCACGTGCTCGATCATCCACCCCAGCACGTCTGAGAACTCGTCGGCACCGGCTTCGGGAACTGGAAGGTCGACGAACTGGGCCTGCCCGCCGTCACGGTGGGGCGGGACCACCATCCGCCGGGCGACGGCGTTGGCCACCTCGGCCCCGTGGTCCAGCCGGACGACGTGCAACATGAGGTCGACGCCGGCTGCCGTCCCCGCCGACGTCATGATCCCGTCGCCCCCGTCGACGTAGAGGACCTTGGGGTCGACCTGCACCTGCGGGTGGCGTTCGGCCAGCTCGCCGGCCCACATCCAGTGAGTGGTAGCCCGCCGGCCGTCCAGCAGGCCGGCGGCGGCCAGCACGAAGGCACCGGTGCACATCGACAGCATGCGGGCGCCCCGGGCATGGGCGGCCCGCAGGGCGTGGACGACGGCCGGGGGAGGGTCGCCCGGGAAGATTCGTGCCGGGATCACGACGGTGTCGGCCCGGTCGAGCTCGTCCAAGCCGTAGGGCGTCTCCAGCACGAGCCCCTCGGGACTGGTGTGCGGGCCGGGCACTGCGGCGGCGACGCGGTGTCGGTACCAGGGGTCGACCAGCTCGGAGCGGTCGAGGCCGAAGACCTCACACGCGACGGACAGCTCGAACATGGCCACCTTGGGCCCGACCAGGGTGACGACCAGGTGCGCCGGCATTGGCAGGATTCTACCGCACAATGTCTTTTCTGCCACTGGCCGGCGGCGGCCGCACCACCGAGGATGGGCTCATGCACCCGTACGCGATCGACAGGATGGTGGAGGAGCGCCGGCAGGAGCTGCACCGGCTCAGCCGGCTCGACCCCCGCCGGCCCGGGGTCTGGCGCCGGCGGGCCGCCCGGGCGCTGGCCGGCCTTGCCGTCGCCGTGGCGGTGCCGGGGCCCCAGCGCGAAGCGACGAGGTGTCATCTGGAGACAGCCCTCGGCCTGGACCGAGCCTGACCCAGCGGGAGGACGACGCTCGGTTACGCCAGGCTTACGGCTGCCTTACGGCCCGTCCGTACCGTAGGAAGCCGGGCCGAACGTCGGCGCGAGGACGGAGGGGCACGTGGTCGCCGACGCAGCGGCGCTCGACCTGAAGGACCTGCGGCCGCCCCTCAGCCGGCTCAACACCGAGTGGCATGAGCGCGCGCTTCTGGCCTTTGGGGCCATTGTGGTCTTCCACTGGGCTGAGCACCTGGTCCAGGCCTTCCAGATCTGGGTGCTGCACACCAAGAAGCCGGCGGCGAGGGGCGTGCTCGGCTCTGTCTGGCCGTGGCTCATCACCTCGGAGTGGCTGCACTACGGGTTCGCCGTCGCGATGCTGTTGGGGTTGGCGCTGCTGGCGCGGGGCTTCAGCGGCCGGGCCCGCGCATTCTGGCTCGTGGCCTTCGCCATCCAGGGCTGGCACCTCGTCGAGCACCAGATCCTGTTCATCCAGGCCCAGACGGGTACCCCGTGGTTCGGCGCCAAAGTGCCGACCAGCTTTCTCCAGCAGGCGTTCCCGATGGCCCGGCCGGAGATCCATCTCTTCTACAACATGGTGGTGACGGTCCCAATGCTGGTGGCCCTGTGGTTCCACATGTACCCGCCGGTCCACGAGCGGGGCCGGGCCACGGCGTGCACCTGCGACAAGACCGCGGTTTCGACGCCAGCACTGGAGCCTGTGGCTGTCTCATGACGATCGCCCACCTCGCCCTCGACGGCCACGTCCTGTGGTACCCGTTCGTGGCCCTGGCCCTGCCCGTGCTCATCGTCGTGCTGCTCACCCGGATCGATGCCGCTCGCCACCGGGCGGCGGACCGTCGGGAGCACGAGCTGCCCGCGCGCTGACGTGACCGAGACCGCGTGCGAGCGGCTCTGGGGCTCGGAGACGCCCGAGGCCCGCCCGGTGGCGTCCGGCCGGGCCGCAGCCTCGACGGCCTTGGCTGCGCCCATCGACACCGTCCTCCTCTCGGACATCAAGCAGGTGATCCGGATCGAGCAGGGCCAGGTGGGGACGGCCATCGCCCAAGAGCCGCCCATGCTCAGGCGTCATCCCGGTGGGCGAGGCCGGGGCCGAACGCCGGCAGGCACACGGCGACGTACTCGGCGCCCTCAGGGTCGGGCGTGGAGTAGCGCACCCACTCCCCGGCGGCCACCACGACGGCTTGGCCGGCTCGCACGTCGAGGTCGCCGGACGCGCTCGTCACCCGCAGGCACCCCCGCAGCACCAGGGTGAACTCGTCGAATTCGGGTGCCTGGCCCGGCTCGACCCAGCCGGCGGGGGAGCGCATGTGGGCCACGCTGACCCGCTCCTCGCCGGTGGCCAGCCGGCCGACGTACTCGTCGATGAGTTTCGGCTTGTTGCCTGCCGCCTCGACGCGAACCGGTGCGGGGATGATCGTCGGCATCAGCGGGCCCTCCTGGCCAGATCGTTCAGGGAGTCGAGGGGACCGTACGGCGAGGCCGCGGCCATGTCGAGGAACTCCAGCATCGCCGGCTGGAAAGGCGAGGGCGGCCATGCGGGTGCCGCTACGCGGTAGGGCGACACCACCCGGTCGCTGCCGGCCCGACGCAGCGCCGCTGACGACCCGGCACGTCAAGACGGCGGTGACGGGGCCGGGGCACGGCGAATCATGCCCCGGGACAACCAGCGGCGCCCCTCTACACTGGGCCGGTGTCCGTGGTCACGCCGGCCAACCTGAGATCGAACGACGCGTGCTGGTGCGGCAGTGGGCGCAAGTACAAGCGGTGCCACAAGGTCTCCCAGGCCCCCGTGCGTCCCGGCCGGCTCAGCCCGCCCCGCACCGTGCCCGAGGGGATCGCCCGGCCGGACTACGCCGACACCGGCAAGCCGGGGGCCTGGGTGGAGCCCATGGTGCGCCCGCCGGAGGTCATCGATGCGGTCCGCCGGGCCTCGCGGGCGGCCGCCGAGATCCTGGCCGTCGTCGGCGCCGCAGTCCGGCCCGGCATCACCACCGACGCCCTCGACGCCATCGCCCACGAGGAGTGCATCGCCCGAGGTGGCTACCCGAGCCCGCTCAACTACAACGGCTTCCCCAAGTCGCTCTGCACCTCGGTCAACGAGGTCATCTGCCACGGCATCCCCGACGACCGGGTCCTCGTCGACGGTGACATCGTCAACCTCGACGTCACCGTCTACCTCGACGGCGTCCACGGCGACACCAACGCCACCTTCCTGGTCGGCGAGGTCGACGAGGAGTCCCGCCGGCTGGTGGCGGTCACCCACGAGTGCCTGCTCGAGGGCATCGCCGCCGTCCGCCCCGGGCGGCCGATCTCCGACATCGGCGCCGCCATCGAGGCCCGGGCCCACGCCGGCGGCTACGGCGTGGTGCGGGCCTTCGTCGGCCACGGCGTGGCCCGGCGGTTCCACGGCCCGCCGCACGTGCCCCACCACTTCGACGCCAACGCCACCACCATCATGCAGCCGGGAATGACGTTCACCATCGAGCCCATGATCACCCTTGGCACCTGGCGCCACGTCATGTGGGACGACGGTTGGACCGCCGTCACCGCCGACAAGCGTCGTACCGCCCAGTTCGAGCACACCCTGCTCGTCGGCGACAGTGGGGCGGAGGTCCTCACCCTCGCACAGCCGTAACTCCGAACCTGGATGGAAGGAAGCCATGCCCAATGCCTTCCAGTACGGCGCCGGTCGTCCCGGAACGTCGCTTGCGAGGCGTAAAATGCAGCAACGCCGATGCCGCCAGCATCCGGGGAGGGCCGTTGCACAAGCAGAGAGGTCTCGTAGAAGGGCAGACCCGTGAGGAGGCCCGGGCCAACCTGAAGCCGGGCAACTTCCAGGGTCGGCCGCCCCGAGGGCGGGGCTCCCACGCCGCCGAGCAGGCGGCGATGCAGGCCCTCGACGAGAACTGGTTCGGGACGAGCCGCTTCAAGCGGCGGGCTTTGGTCGTCTCCAACGATGCACTGACGGCCACCGGCACGTACCTGCTCCGGCTGGAGGTGGCCGACGGTGAGCCGTTCGACTTCGCACCCGGCCAGTTCGTCGGCCTGGAGGCGTTCTTCGAGGGGCGGGGCTACCGGCGCAGCCCCTACTGCATCCTCTCCTACGACGCCGGCGCAAGGACGTTCGATCTGATGATCCGGGCCGTGCCCGAGGGGCCGCTCTCGCTCCACCTGTGCGAGCTTGAGCCGGGGGAGGAGGTCCTCTTCCGGGGCCCGACCGGCCGGCCCATGGCGCCCCGGTTCTCCGACCGCGAGCTCGTCCTCCTGGCGACCGGCACGGGCGTGGCCCCGCTGATCTGCATGGCCCGGGATCTCCTGGCCAAGGAGTACCCGCACCCGATCTCGCTGTGGTGGGGCCTGCGCGAGGTGGAGGACGTCTGCCTCACCGACGAGCTCGAGGCGCTCGCCGCGCGGTACGAGGGATTCCGGTTCGACATCACCCTGTCCCAGCCGCCGGCGGGCTGGACCGGTCTCCGGGGCCGCCTGGGCGAGTCGGTCCCACCGCTCCTGCCCACGCTGGGCGGCAAGCGCTTCTACCTGGTCGGCAACGGGGCCATGCTCGAGGAGATGGGCCAGGCCCTCTCCGACATGGGCGTGGTGCAGCAGCACATCTACAAGGAGCCATACTTCGACCCGATCCACCAACCGGACCGGGAGATCGTCGCCGCCATACGGGAGCGGTTCGTCGCCACCGACCTCTTCTCCTCCTACGCCGCCCGCCGGGGCTCGGCCTTCGACGCCGACCGCGACATCGAGATGGCCCGCACGGGCAAGGCCGGCAACGGCGATCCCCTGGCCGTCTCCGACCTGTTCGAGCTGCTGCCGGCGTTCCTGTCCCACCACCCGGACCAGGAGAACCCCGAGCCCACCCACGCCGAGCGCCCCTGGAACCGCCCGGGATAGACCGGGCGGGAGTGGGCGATTCGGTGCGGTCTCTCGCCGCAAACTACCCACACTGGGCTGGTGGCTGCGCGGTGCCGGGACGGTTGCCCGCAGGTGACGGTCCGGTGACCGCTCGCTGACAGCGGGTACCTACACTCGCCGGTGTGGACGCAGAGGCACCGAACCGCTGGTTGGCCGAGGCGGCTGAACGCAGCCGGACATACGACCGGCGCTGGGAGGAGGCGGCGGCCGCAGGCAAGAACATCCACGGCGAGGCCGACTTCGTCGAGCAGCTCGGGCCCGAGTCGGTGCTCGACGCCGGTTGCGGGACCGGAAGGGTCGCCATCGAGCTGGCCAGGCGGGGGATGGACGTGGTCGGGGTCGACGTCGACGCCTCCATGCTGGAGCGGGCCCGGGCAAAGGCGCCGGCGCTCACCTGGGTCCACGGCGACCTGGCCGGCGTCGACCTGGACCGCACCTTCGACGTCGTGGTCATGGCCGGCAACGTGATGATCTTCCTGGCGCCCGGCACCGAGGCCCAGGTGGTGGCCAACCTGGCCCGCCGCCTGGCGCCGGCCGGCGCCCTGGTGGCCGGCTTCTCGCTGGAGCCAGGGCGCCTGGACCTGGCGACCTACGACGCCCATGCCGACGCCGCCGGCCTCGTCCTCGCCGAACGCTGGGCGACGTGGGACCGCCAGCCCTTCGCCGGCGGCGACTACTCCGTCTCAGTCCACCGCCGGCCGGGCGGGGCTTAGGCCGACCCCCGCTTCGACTTCTCCGCCTTCTTCGCCGTCTTGGCGGAGCGCTTCTCCTGCAGTGACTTGCCCTGCTTCTTGTCGTTGCCCCGCGGCTTGGATTTCTCGGCCATGGACGGACCTTACGCCCCTCACCGCTTCTGGGCGGGGTATTCCCGACGTCCGGACGCCCTTCCCGGCGCGGTTCAATGTTCCGATGACGCGCCGCATCCTCCTCGCCCTCGCGCTGGTCGCCGGCCCAGTCCTTGTCCCCGGCCCCCCGGCCGGCGCCGCCGTGCCCGCCGGCTTCACCGACAGCCTGGTCGCCTCCGTCGGTGGCCCCACCGCCCTGGCCTTCACGCCCGACGGCCGGATGCTCGTCACCACCCAGGCCGGCCGGCTGCGGGTCGTCCAGAACGATGCGCTCCTGGCGACGCCGGCGCTGGACCTGACGAGCCGGATTTGCTCCACATCCGAGCGGGGCCTGCTGGGCGCAGCTGTCGACCCGCTCTTCGCCAACAACCGCTTCGTGTACCTGTACTACACGCACAACGAGTTCGGGGCTTGCGTGAACCGGGTGTCCCGATGGGTCCTCTCCGACGCCAACACCGCCTCGGGCGAGGTGATCCTCGTCGACCGCATCCACTCGACCGCCGGGAACCACAACGCCGGCGACCTGAACTTCGGCAAGGACGGATACCTCTACGTGAGCGTCGGCGACGGCGGGTGCGACTACGCCAGCACTTCGAGCTGCGCCGGCAACAACGACGCCGCCCGGGACCGCCACGTGATGCTCGGCAAGATCCTCCGCATCACCCGCGACCCGGGTGTGCTGCCCCCCGACAATCCCTTCCTGGGCCCCGGCACGGGCGCCTGCGCCACCACCGGCAGCACGACCCCGGGCAACTGGTGCCGGGAGATCTACGCCACCGGCCTGCGCAACCCGTTCCGTTTCGCCTTCGACCCCAACGCCGCCGGCACCCGCTTCTATATCAACGACGTCGGCCAGGCTGCGTGGGAGGAGATCAACATAGGCGCCGCCGGCGCCGACTACGGCTGGAACGTGCGAGAAGGCCACTGCGCCCGGGGGTCGACGACCGACTGCGGGCCGCCGCCGGCGGGCATGACCAACCCGGTCTTCGACTACGGGAGAGGCGACGGGTGCGGCTCCATCACCGGAGGTGCGTTCGCACCGGCCGGCGTGTGGCCGGCGGCCTACGACCAGCGGTACTTCTTCTCCGACTACAACTGTGGGCGCATCTTCGTCCTGAACCCCAACGGCGCCGGCGGCTTCACCCGGGCCGACTTCGCCACCGGCCTGGGCGGCGGCAGCGCCGTCCACCTGCGCTTCGGCCCCTGGGCCGGTACCCAGGCGCTGTACTACACGACCTACGCCAGCGGCGGCCAGATCCGCCGGATCACCCACACGCCGGCGGTCACGATCGCCGGGTCGACCTGGTACTCCGACGGGTCCAACGCCAAGACGGGCACCGCCGGCACCGTCCTCCGGGCCCACGCCACGGGCGCGTCCCAGGGTGTGCCCTACAACCTGGCGATCGGCACGCCGGGCTGCGGCAGCATCGTCGCCGTGCTCAACCAGAACACCGTCACTCCCGGCCCGAGCGGCCTCCTCGGCCGGGTCACCGGCACCGTCCCCACCGGCATTGCCCCCGGCGCCTACTCGGTGTGCTTCCGCAACCTCACCGGGCCGGCGACGGCCACCGGTGTGGTGCGTCTCGACCTGACATAGTCCGGCGATGGAACACATCCGGCGTCTGGGGTCGGGCGCGCCCTGGGAGCCCCTGATCGGCTACAGCCGGGTCGTCCTCGCCGGGCCGCTTATCTTCGTCGCCGGCACGACCGGCACGGTCGACGGCCGCGTGGTCGGCCCGGGCGACGCCTACGCCCAGACCATGCAGGCGTTCCGCAACGTCGAGCGTGCGCTCATCTCCGCCGGCGCCGGCCTGGTCGACGTCGTGCAGACCCAGCTGTTCGTCACCGACATCACCCGCTGGGCGGAGGTGGGCCGGGCCCACCAGGAGCTCTTCGGGGCCGCCCCACCGGTGACGGCCATGGTTGGCGTGTCGGCGCTGATCGATCCGGAGATGCTGATCGAGGTGCAGGCCATCGCCTACAAGCCCGGCGTTTGACGGCGGTGCCCGCCACCCGGGTCACGCTGACGCCGGCCCGCGCCGTAGGCAAGCGTCTCGTCATTTCCACCCCGGACGAATTTGGGTACGTTTCCAGGCCGTGGCTCCCACTCCGCTCGCGCACTGCCCAACCGGCATCACCGGGCTCGACGAGATCACCTGCGGCGGCCTGCCTCGGGGCCGGACCACGCTGCTGGCGGGTGGCCCCGGATGCGGCAAGACGCTGCTGGCCATGGAGTTCCTGGTCCAGGGAGCGGAGATGGGGGAGCCGGGCGTGTTCCTGGCCTTCGAGGAGACAGCCGAGGAGCTCACCGCCAATGTCGCCGCCCTGGGCTGGGACCTCGACGCCATGTGCGCCGCTGGCAGGCTCGTCGTCGACCACGTCAAGGTCGAGCGGGAGCGGATCGACCAGACCGGCGACTACGACCTCGAGGCGCTGTTCATCAGGATCGGCTTCGCGCTCGATGAGATCGGGGCCAAGCGACTGGTGCTCGACACCCTCGAGGTGCTGTTCTCGGCCCTCGACGACACCGCCCAGCTGCGGGCCGAGCTGCGCCGGCTCTTCTCCTGGCTGAAGGGCAGGGGCGTCACGGCCATCGTCACCGCGGAGAAGGGCGAGGGCAGCCTGACCCGCCACGGCCTCGAGGAGTACGTGGCCGACTGCGTCATCACCCTCGACCACCGCGTCGACGACCAGATCGCGGTGCGCCGCATCCGGGTCGTGAAGCAGCGGGGCTCCGGCCACGGCACCAACGAGTACCCCTTCGTGATCGACGCCGGCGGCCTGAGTGTCGTGCCCGTCACCTCGTTCCACCTCGACCATCCGGCCAGCACCGAAGTCGTCTCGACCGGCATCGCCGACCTCGACGCCATGGTCGGCGGAGGCGGTTGGTACAAGGGCAGCACCACCCTGATCTCGGGGGAGTCGGGTACGGGAAAGACGACGTTCGCCGCCGCCTTCGTCGACGCTGCGTGCCGGCGGGGCCAGCGCTCCCTCTACCTGGCCTTCGAGGAATCCGGCCCCCAACTGGCGCGGAACATGGCCTCGGTCGGCATCGACCTGCAGCAGTGGGTCGACGGCGGGTTGCTGCGCATCTACGCCAGCCGCCCCACCCAGCTGGGCCTGGAGCGGCACCTCACGACGGTGTACCAGCAGGTGGAGGCGCACGAGCCCGACGTCGTGGTGATCGACCCGATCACCGACTTCACGTCGCTGGGCTCCTCTACCGATGTCAAGGTCCTGCTCATGCGGATCGTCGACTACCTCAAAAAGCGCCAGGTCACTGCGGTCTTCACCAGCCTGCTCCACGACCGGGGCACGGAGGACCCGACGATCTCCTCCCTGATCGACAACTGGGTCCAGCTCCGGAACCTCGAGAGCCAGGCCCAGCGGGACCGGGGCGTTTTCATACAGAAGGCTCGGGGGATGCCTCATTCGAACCAAATACGCGAGTTCGAGCTCACCAACGACGGGATCCGGCTGCTCGATGTGGTCGCCGGGCCCGACGGTGTGCTCACCGGGCGAGCGAGGTCACGGGACGAGGGCAGGGGGTAGGACGTGGAGGTAAATGGGGACGGGGAACGCTGGGAGCTGCGCCTCTACGTCGCAGGGGAGACACCCCGATCGGCGGCGGCACTGGCCAACCTGCGCCGCATCTGCGAAGAGCACCTGGCTGGGAAGTACTCGATCGACGTGATCGACCTGCTGGAGCGGCCGCAACTGGCCCGCGGCGAGCAGATCATCGCCATCCCGACCCTGGAGCGGCGCCTGCCGGAGCCGGTCCGAAAGATCATCGGCGACCTCTCCAACACCGAACGGGTGCTGATCGGCCTGGACATCCGTCCGGGTGGCTGACATGACGGTCACCGGGGAGCTGCTCGATGCCGTCCCCATGGCCGTGGTCGTCGTTGACCACGCCCGCCGGATCAGTGGCTGGAACCGCGCCGCGGAGACCCTGTACGGGTATCCGACTGCCGTCGCCGCCGGCGCGCCGTTCATCGAGCTGCTCTTCGATGCCGACGACCGGGATGCCGCCAGCGCGCTGCTCGACGCCGCCGGCGAGGGCCGGCCATGGGAGGGGGACTTCCGGGTCTGCCGCAGCGACGGCGCCCTCCTCGTCAGCTCGTTCAGACTGGCGCCGGCCGGTGCCGTGTCGGGCTTCGCGTGGTTGGCCACCGACGGCATCGACCAGGGCCTGGCCGAGCAGGAGCGGTCGGTGCTGCTCAGCGCCGAGCGGGCGGCCCGGTCGACGGCGGAGGAGGCGCTGGGCCTGGTGGAGGCCATCCTCGCCTCCGCTCCCGTCGGCATCGCCGTGTTCGACCTGGACCTGCGCTACGTGCGGGTCAACGACGCCTATGCCGCGCTGAGCGGCGTGCCCGCAGCCGACCATGTGGGTGGCCAGCTCGGCGACGTCCTGGCCCTCCAGGCCGAGGTCGGCGCCGACCTGCGCCGGGTCGTGACGACGGGTCGCACGATCCTGGGCCGCAACGTGGACCTGATCACCGACTCCGAGGCCGGCGAGCAGCGCTCGTTCACGGTCAGCTACTTCCCGGTGCGCACGACGGCCGGGGCCCTCGTCGGCGCCGGCGTCACGCTCTTCGAGGTCACCGAAGCCCGGCGGGCCGAGGCCGAACGAGCCGCGCTGCTGAAGACGGCGGAGGCGGCCCACCAGCGCCTGTCGATCCTGGCCACGGCCAGCACCGTCCTCACCACCACCATGGAGCTCGAGGAGCTCCTGGCCCGCCTCACCCGGGTCCTCACGCCGATCGCCGCCGACTGGTGCGTGATCGAGCTCGTGGGGCGGGACGGCCGGTCCGAGCACGTCGCGGTCTCCCATCGGAGCCGGGCCGCAGCCCAGAAGATGCTCACTACCCTACGCGCCCAGCCGGTGGCCGTCGACGGGGAAGGCCCCGTCTCGGAGGTGCTGCGCTCTGGTCAGGCCCGGCTGGTTGGGCCGGAAGGCGTTCCCCGGTTGGCCGCCCTTCACCCGGTCGGATCCGGCGTGGTCGTGCCCATCGAGTCGCGAGGGCGGGTGCTCGGCGTGCTCATCCTGGCCTCCGAGGGCGACCGCACCCTGAGCGACGACGACCTGGACCTCGCAGTCGAGATCGCCCACCGGGCCGCCCTGGCGGTCGGCAACGCCCGTGCCTTCCAGCAGGAGCACGAGATCGCCGAGAACCTGCAGCGGGCCCTGTTGCCGACCAGCGTGCCCAAGGTCGACGGCCTCGAGCTGGCCGTCCGCTACGTGGCCGCCACCGACGGCGCCTCGGTCGGTGGCGACTGGTACGACGTCCTGGTCTTCGACGACGGGACCACCGGCATCGTCGTCGGCGACGTGGTCGGCCACGACATCGCGGCCTCGACCTCCATGGGCCAGCTCCGCAGCGCCATCCGCATCTACGCCTGGGAAGAGCACGCCCGCCCGGCCGCCGCCCTGGCCCGGGTCGACCGGCTGTTCGACAAGCTCGGCCTCGACTACGCCACCTGCATCTTCGGCGTGCTCGACCTGGAGGACTCCACGTTTCGCTGGAGCAACGCCGGCCACCCGCCCCCGCTGCTCCTGCGCGACGGTGAGGCCACGTTCCTCACCGAGTCCACCGGGGTCCTGCTCGGCGTGACCGCGGGCGAGTGCATGACCGAGGCCACCACCGGCCTGCGCGACGGTGACTTTCTCGTCCTCTACACCGACGGCCTCCTGGAGCGGCGGGGCGAGTCGCTCCAGGCGGGCCTCGACCGCCTCGCCGCCGCCGCCGCCCGTTCGGGCGCAAACGACGCCGACGTCCTTTGCGAGCACCTGCTCGAGGCTCTGGTGCCAGCCACCGCCACCCGAGACGACGACGTGGCCATCCTGGTCGCCCGCGTCGGCACCCATTGGCCGGCATTGGGGATCCACCGCCTCAACTACGAGCCGGTGCCGTCCAGCGCCGCCCTGACCAGGGGGTTCACCGCCGGCGTCCTGGAGGGCGCCGGGTGGCGCGACCGGGTCGACACCGCAGTGCTGCTCGTCAGCGAGCTGGTCACCAACTCTGTCCGCCATGCCCGGGGCCCCTGTGCCCTGCAGGTGAGCTTCGACGGCGACACCGTCGAGTTCTGCGTGGAAGACGGAGATCCCACCATGCCCGTGGCCCGCATCGCCCAAGGTCTCGACGAGAGTGGGCGGGGGTTCCTGCTCGTCGGCGCCCTGGCCGACCGGTGGGGCGTCCGGATCACGCCCGGCGGCAAGGCGACCTGGTTCACCCTGTCGAGATCCTCGCCGGAAGAGTAACCGGAAGCCAATGCGGGCATCCATACTGGGATATGGCACGATTTGGGAATGACGGCGGCCCGACGGTGACCGTCGCCCGGCCGTCCCGGCTGCGGTCTCTGGGCATCTTGGCGCTGGTCTTGTTCGCGCTCTTCCTGGGCGCCGGCAAACTCGGGAACTTCCTCCCGTCGCTGCCGAACCCGTTCAGCACGGAGACCGTGGACCGGACTCAGCCGGCCCTGCTTCAATCCCTCGCCGACCTCAGCGACTACCACGCCGCCACCGGCAACTTCCAGGTCATCGTGGACACGGAGAAGGACACCAAGTTCGTCCCTTCGTTCATCAGGGGCGAGCGCACTGTGTACGTCGCGGGTGGCTCGGTCGACGCGATTGTCGACTTCTCCCAGCTCGACGAGCGATCGATCCAGGTTTCGTCCGACCGCACGTCGATAAGCATCGTGCTGCCGGCGCCCAAGGTGGCCGAGCCGGCGGTCGACGTCGACCAGAGCCGGGTCGTGAGCCGCGACCGGGGCGTCCTCGACCGCATCGGCTCCGCCTTCTCCGACAACCCGGCCAGCGAGAAGCCGCTGATTCAGGCGGCCGAGGCGAAGATGCGCGACGCGGCGAGCGCCAGCGACCTACGGGCCCGGGCCGAGCAGAACACCCGCGAGATGCTGGAGGGGATGATGCGGGCCGCAGGTTATTCCAGCGTGAGCGTCACCTTCAGCCTGATCCCGGTCTGATCGCCCGCACGGTCTCGATGCCGTCGGCCTCGGCCGGCGCCTTGTCGGGGCGGTAGCGCTTCACCCGGGCGAAGCGGAGCGACAGGCCGCCGGGGTAGCGGTCGGAGGTTTGCACGCCGTCGAGGGCGATCTCGACGACCAGCTCGGGCCGCACGTGCACCACGATGCCCTCCCGCGCCGTCTCCAGCTCCAGCAGCTTCTCCGTCTGCCAGGCAAGCAGCTCGTCGGTGAGCCCCTTGAACGTCTTGCCCACCATGAGGAAGGAGCCGTCCGGGCTCCGGGCCCCGAGGTGGAGGTTCGAGAGCCAGCCCCGGCGCCGGCCGTGGCCCCACTCGGCGCCGAGCACCACCAGGTCGACCGTCTGCACCGGCTTGACCTTCCGCCAGGCCGAGCCGCGCCGGCCCGCCTCGTAGCGCGACCGGGCGCCCTTGACCATGACGCCCTCGTGGCCGGCGGCCAGGGCGCCGGCGGCGAACTCGGCGGCGGCGTCGGGGTCGTCGGTGAGGATCGAGGGGATCCGCAGGGGGCCGGCGATGGTGTCGAGCAGCCTCGACCGTTCGACCAGGGGCTCGTCGAGCAGGTCACGCCCGTCGAGGTGGAGGAGGTCGAAGAACCAGATGCCGAGGCCGGCGCCGGCCCCGTCGTGGCGGCCGAAGCGGCTCATGACGTCCTGGAAGGCGTCGGGGCGCTCTCCGTCGCCCATGGACAGCACCTCGCCGTCGAGCACGAGACTGGTCGCCGGCAGGCTGCGGACCACGGCGACCACCCCGGGGAGCCGGGACGTCACGTCGTTGAGGTTGCGGGTGTAGAGGCGGACCTCGTCGCCGGCCCGGTGGGCCTGGATGCGGGCCCCGTCGAGCTTCCACTCCACCGACGACAGCCCGCACGCCCCGATGGCCTCCCCGACGCTGGCGGCGGTGGCGGCCAGCATGGGCTGCACCGGGCGCAGCACCTGCAGCCCGATGGCGCACAGCCCCTCCTCGCCGGCGGCGACCGCGATCTCGGCCACCCGTGACAGGTCGCCGTCGAGCATCACCGCCCGGCGGACCACGTCGACCTTGACGCCGACGGCCGTGGCCAGGGCGTCGGTGACCAGCGACTCCAGCGCCCCCTGGCGAAGCTCGCCCAGGATGAGCCGGCGCAGGAAGTCGGCCTCGGCCTGGGTGGCCCGGCCGAACAGCCCGGCCAGCGCTGCGGTCCTCGCCGCGTTGGAACCGGCGCCCGCCCCGACGAGCGCCGCCAGCTGGTCCACCGTGCGATCGAGGTCGGTGACCGTCAGCGTGGGGGAGGGCGCGGGGTCGGTCGAGACCGCGGAGATCGACGCCCACCCGACGCCAACCCGGCCCTGGCGCAGCTGACCGGCGAGGAACGCGGCCGCCGGCCCCACCTCGCCGGCGCCGGCCCGTGCCAGGACCTCGGCCAGCGCCGCCAGCTTGGCCTTGCGGGACCGGGTGGCGGCCACACGGGCGGAGGCGTCGACGAGTTCGGCGAGCAGCATCCACTCATTCTGGTTGCACTTGCCTGCGCATATGGGGGTCAAGTGCAGCCAGAATGCGGGGATGCGTATCGGGATCATCGGCGCCGGCAACATCGGCGGCACCCTCGCCCGGCTCCTGGCCGGCGCCGGCCACGAGGTCGTCGTCGCCAACTCGCGAGGGCCGGAGACACTCGCCGGCCTTATCGCAGAGATCGGGCCGGCGGCGACGGCGGCGACGCCGGCGGAGGCCGCCGAGGCCGGTGACGTGGTGATCGTCGCCATCCCGTTCCTGCGCTTCCCCGACCTGCCGGCGGCCGAGCTGGCCGGCAAGGTGGTGGTCGACGCTACCAACTACTACGCCGGCCGGGACGGTGCGTTTCCCGAGCTGGCCGGCGGGACGACCACCGCCAGCGAGCTGGTCGCGACCGCCCTTCCGGGCGCCACGGTGGTCAAGGCGTTCAACACCATCCACTACCGCCACCTGGTGGACCACGCGGCACCGGCCGGCACGCCCGGCCGGCGGGCCATCCCCATCGCCGGCGACGACGCCGGCGCCAAGGCCACGGTGGCCGGCCTCATGGACCAGATCGGCTTTGACGCCTACGACGCCGGCCCGCTTTCCGCCGGCCGTCGCCTCGACCCGGGAACGCCGCTCTTCAACGTGGCCCTGACCCGCGACGAGGTGGCCGCCGCCCTGGCCTGAGCGCATCCCACGCAGTGCACCGCGGTCGGGTGAGCGACCAGCCGCTCGTCACCGATTGGCAAACCACACGCGACACACCGGCCGTACGTGCCGGCGCCGAGCCGGGTCAGCGCCGAGTCCACGGCGGCCACGTCGGCCTCAGCTTGGGTCAGCAGGTCGAGAACCAGCGCTCGCTCGAAGCCCACCGTGGAGCCCTCCGGGTCGTGCTCGTCATCCGGCGGGGACAGCGCAGCGGCGTCGACGATGGCCTCCCGATCGCGCCGGAGGCCGGCGGCCCGGGCCAGTGCCCGTTGCCGCTCGGCCTCCAGAGCTGCCCGTGCGTCGCTCAGGCCGGATCCACCGTCGCCACCAGCTCCTCCCGCCCCATCGACGAACGGCCCGGGATCTCCTGCGCCTTCGCCAGCTCCTTGAGCTGCTCGGTCGTCAGGTGCTCCTTGTCAGCGGCGGTGGGCGCGCCGAGCTGTGCCTTGCGGGCCTCCAGCCGCGCGCCGAGGTCCTCAAGGGTCGCCTTGTCGAAGCTCTTCCTCACCTCCGGGAACATCTCCTCTTCCTCCTCGGTGGCGTGGTGCTCCACGCTCTCGATGAGGACCTTCATCTTCGCTGCCCAGGCGTCGTCGTCGGGGGTCAGGGTCTTGATCTCCTCGATGAGGATCTTGGCCACGTGATGCTCTTCGATGCCCTCGTCGACGGTGTCCTTGATCTCCTCGTCGGCGCCCTTGATCTCCGGGTAGAAGATCTCCTCCTCGATGGTCGTGTGGACCTCGAGCTCTACGATGATCTTGGCTGCCAGCTCCATCATCGTCTCGGCGTTCTTCTCCTCCTCCGCCGCCTGGAAGCGGGCGAACAGGCCCCGTACCCGGTTGTGGTCGGCGGTCAGCAGGCTCAAGGCGTCCATCAGGCGCATCCCCTCTTGTCGAAGTCTTCTGCCCGCCCTCTACCCATGGCCGGTCGGCCACATGCGAGGCCCTCGAACCCTCGTTCTGGTTGCATTCACCCGTCGTATGCGCGGGTAAGTGCAACCAGAACGATGAGCCGCTAGCGGACCAGGGGGCGGTACTTGATGCGGTGGGGCTGGTCGGCGGCCGCCCCCAGCTCCTTGTGGCGCCACACCTCGTAGTCGGCAAAGTTGCCCTCGAACCAGCGCACCTGGCTGTCGCCCTCGAAGGCCAGCACGTGGGTACAGATGCGGTCGAGGAACCAGCGGTCGTGGCTGATGACCACCGCGCAGCCGGGGAAGGACTCGAGGCCGTCCTCCAACGCCCGCAGGGTGTCGACGTCGAGGTCGTTGGTGGGTTCGTCCAGCAACAGCACGTTGCCGCCCTCGCGCAGCATCTTGGCCAGGTGCACCCGGTTCCGCTCGCCGCCTGAGGCGAGCCCAACCGGCTTCTGCTGGTCGGAGCCGGTGAAGTTGAACGACGCCACGTAGGCCCGGCCGTTGACCTCCCGGGTGCCGATCTTGAAGAACTCCTGGCCGCCGGTGATCTCCTCGTAGATCGTCTTGCCGGCGTCCAGCGCGTCGCGGCTCTGGTCGACGTAGGCCAGCTCGACGGTCGGGCCGACCTTGATCGAGCCCGAATCGGGCTGCTCCTGGCCGGTGATCATGCGGAACAGCGTCGTTTTGCCGGCGCCGTTGGGGCCGATAACCCCCACGATGCCGGCCGGTGGCAAGGAGAACGACAGGTTCTCGATCAGCAGCCGGTCGCCGTAGGCCTTGCTCATGCCCTCGACCTCGATGACAAGGTCGCCCAGGCGATTCCCGGGCGGGATGGCGATCTCCAGCCGCTTGGCCGCAGCTTCGGCCTCCCGGGCTTCGGCGAAGAGCTTGTCGTAGGCGTCGATGCGGGCCTTGGACTTGGCGTGGCGGGCCTTGGCCCCCATGCGCACCCACTCCAGCTCCCGCTCCAACGTCTTGGCCCGGGCGCTGTCGGCCTTCTGCTCCAGGCGAAGCCGCTCCTGCTTCTGCTCCAGCCAACCGGTGTAGTTGCCCTCGAAGGGCTGGCCCCGGCCGTTGGACAGCTCCAGGATCCAGCGGGCGACGTTGTCCAGGAAGTACCGGTCGTGGGTGATGGCCACCACGGTGCCGGGGTATTCCTGGAGCGACCGCTCCAGCCAGGCCACCGACTCGGCGTCGAGGTGGTTGGTGGGCTCGTCCAGAAGCAGGAGATCGGGCTTGGAGAGGAGGAGCCGGCAGAGCGCAACCCGCCGGCGCTCACCGCCGGAGAGGTTCTCCACCGCCGCGTCGCCGGGCGGCAGGCGCAGGGCGTCCATGGCGATCTCGATCTGGCGCTCCAGGTCGTTGGCTCCCTTGGCCTCTATCTCCGCTTCCAGCCGGGCCTGCTCCTCGCCGATCTTGTCGTAGTCGGCGTCGGGGTCGGCGTAGCGGGCCAGGACCTCGTCGTAGCGGGTCAGTAGGTCGGCGACGGCGCCCACGCCGTCCATGACGTTGCCCTTCACGTCCTTGGCTGGGTCGAGGTGCGGTTCTTGCTCCAGCAGCCCGACGGTGAAGCCGGGGGAGAGGCGGGCCTCGCCCGTGTAGCCGTCGTCGACGCCGGCCATGATCCGCAGCAGCGACGACTTTCCGGAGCCGTTGGGGCCGATCACGCCGATCTTGGCCCCCGGGTAGAAAGCCAGCGTCATATCCTTGATGACCTCCTTGTCCGGAGGGTGGAAGCGGCTGACCTTCCGCATCGTGAAGATGAACTGCGCGGCGTTCGACATGGGCATCGACCTTAAACCGTGCGGAGTTCCGGCCCTGATGATAAAACGACACGGATCCGTGCCGGAAAGGATGCAGCCCTTGCCTGACCAAGCCCAACTCCTCCACGAGGACCCGGTCATCTTCCGGCGGCGGTGGTTCCTGCTCGGCGTGATGTGTCTGTCGCTCGTCATGGTGGTCATGTCGGTAGCGGGGCTCAACGTCGCCATCCCGAGCCTGCAGACCGACCTCGAGTCCACCTCGGCCGAGCTGCAGTGGATCATCGACGCCTACGCCCTCGTCTTCGCCGCCCTCCTACTGCCCGCCGGCGCCCTGGGCGACCGGTTCGGACGCAAGAAGGCCCTCCTCTTCGGCCTCGTGGTCTTCGCGCTCGGGTCCATCGTGGGCGGGCTGGGCACGGCCGCCCCTCAGATCATCGCCGGCCGGGTGATCAACGGCATCGGCGCCGCCTTCGTCATGCCCGCCACCCTGTCCCTGCTGACCACGATCTTCCCGCCCGAGGAGCGCAGCAAGGCCATCGCCATGTGGGCCGGGTTCGCCGGCGCCGGCGGCGCCCTCGGCCCGATCGTCTCTGGGGCGCTCCTGGAGCGCTTCTGGTGGGGCTCGGCATTCCTGGTGAACGTACCCATCGTGGTGGCGGTGGTCATCGCCGTCGCCGTGTTCTCGCCGACGTCGAAGGACCCCGACGCGACCCCCCTCGACCCGGTGGGCGCCATGCTCTCCCTCGTCGGGCTGGCCGGTCTGGTCTACGGGATCATCGAAGGCCCGGAGAAGGGCTGGAGCGACTCGACGGTCGTGGTCGCCTTCCTCCTGGCCGCCGTCACCCTGACCGCCTTCATCATCTGGGAGCGGCGGTCCACCCACCCCATGCTCCCGCTGACCTTCTTCCGGGACCGGCGGATGAGCGTCGGCAGCGGCGTCGTCACCGTCGCCTTCTTCGTGATGTTCGGGCTGTTCTTCGGCTTCACCTTCTATCTGCAGTTCGTCCGTAACTACTCGCCGTTGAGCGCCGGCCTCGCCACGCTGCCATTGGCCGTGGCCCTGGTGGCCGTCGCCCCGAGGAGTGCGGCCCTCGCCGCCCGGCTGGGCTCGGGCCCGGTCATGGCGGCCGGGTTCGTGCTGGTGGCCGCCGGCTTCGGCGTGCTGGCCTTCATCGAGCCCTCGACGCCGTACCTGGTGCTCGTCCTCGCCCTCGTCCTGCTGGGCATGGGCATGAGCCTCACCGCCGCCCCGGCCACGGGGAGCATCATGAGCTCGGTACCCCATGCCAAGGCCGGCGTCGGTTCGGCGGTGAACGACACCACCCGGGAAGTCGGCGGAGCCCTCGGCATCGCCGTCCTGGGCAGCATCTCTAACGCCGTCTACCGGTCGTCGATCGACCTGGAGGGCCTCACCCTGCCCCCACCCATCCGCGAGGCGGCCGAGGAATCCGTGGGCGCGGCCACCGTGCTCGGGCGCAGCGTGCCCGGCGCAGGCGACCTGGTGGGCCGGGCCGGGGAGGCGTTCACCCACGCGTTCAACGTCACCAGCGGGGTGGCCGCCGGCATGACCCTGGTGGCGGCGGTGGTCGTCGTCAAGGTGTTCAGCCACCGCTCGGAGCTGGCCGCAGCCGCTGAGAACCCTCACACCGCGGCGCCGCCCGTCGCCGCGCCGGAGCTGGCCACCGACGCGCCCTCGGGCGCGTAGGTCGACCGACCCGATTGTCAACGGACCATCAAGGAACCGTGGCGTCCCGCCGACGCTCCTCCCATGAAACGCAGAGTTGCCGAGCGACGGCACCGGCGACTGATCGAACTGGCCCGCTGGTTCGAGACGTTCTGGTGGTGCCGGTGCAGCTACAGCAACATCGCCGCCTTCCGCTGCTTCTACTGCGGCGCCCGGCCGCCGCGCCGGCTGCGGGCCGAGGTGGCCGCCCGCCCCGACGGGCTCAGGGAGGTCATCTCCAGTCGGTAGGACCGGCGTGATCGACGCCGGCGCCGGCCTGGGAATGGCGCTGGTGGCATTGGGGCTGGTCCTCACGCCGGGGCCCAACATGATCTATCTGGTGTCGCGCTCCATCACCCAGGGCCGGCGCGCCGGGCTGGTTTCGCTCCTGGGGGTCGCCGCCGGGTTCGCCGTCTACCTGACCGCCGCCGTCGCCGGCCTGGCCACCGTGTTCTCCGAGGTCCCGGCGGCGTACACCGCACTCCGGGTGGCCGGGGCCGCCTACCTGCTGTGGCTGGCGTGGATGACGGTGCGGCCCGGTGGTGGGTCGGCGTTCTCGGCGAAGGAGCTTCCGGTCGACCCGCCGTCCGCTCCGCTCCCAGGACCGCTCGGGCCCCGCCGCCTGTTCATCATGGGCTTCGTCACCAACCTGCTGAACCCCAAGATCGCCGTGCTCTACGTCTCCCTGCTCCCGCAGTTCATCGACCCTGACCGGGGGTCGGTGGCCCTCCAGAGCCTCACCCTCGGCGTGATCCAGGCCACGATCGCCGTCGGCGGCAACGCGGTCATCGTCCTGACCGCGGGCACCGTCGCCCTGTTCCTGGCCCGCCGGCCGGGGTGGCTGGCGGCCCAGCGCTACTTCATGGGCACCGTGCTCGGCGCCCTCGCCCTGCGCCTGCTGACCGAGCGCTCTCGGGCGGCCCCCGCCGGCTGAAGCCGGTCAGGTAGACTCATTCTCATTCTCAGTTAGGAGGACGGGGATGCGGAGGGCCGCGGCTGCGCTGGTGGGACTGGCGATCACGCTGGGAACTGCGTGCGGCGGTGGGGGAGCGGGCGACGGGCGGCCCCAGGTCGTGGCGGCGTTCTATCCGCTGTTCGAGGCGGCCGAGCGGGTGGGCGGCGACCTGGTGCGGGTGCGCAACCTGACGCCGGCGGGCAGCGAGCCGCACGACATCGAGCTGAACTCCCGCCAGGTCGACCAGATCGAAGACGCGGCCGTGGTCCTCTATCTCGGTAGGGGCTTCCAGCCCGCGGTCGAGAAGGCGGCCGAGCGGGCGGCGGGCACCAAGGTCGACGTCCTCAGCAGCCTGGGCGGCCTTCGCCCCGGCGGCGCCGGCGACCAGCAGCTCGACGTCGACCCCCACGTCTGGCTCGACCCCCGCCAGCAGAAGGCCATCGTGGCCCGGGTGGCCGGCGCCCTGTCGGAGGCGGACCCCGCCAACCGGGCCACCTACGAGGCCAACGCCGGCGCCTACACCCGGGAGCTGGACGAGCTCGACGCCACCTTCGCCGCCGGCCTCGCCAACTGTGACCGCCGGGTCCTGGTGACCGCCCACGAGGCCTTCGGCTACCTGGCCGCTCGTTACGGCCTCACCCAGGAGGCCATCGCCGGCCTGGAGCCCGAGTCCGAGCCGACTCCCCAGCGCCTCGCCGACCTGACCAGCAGGGTCCGGGCCGGAGGCACGACCACGATCTTCTACGAGACGCTCGTCTCTCCGAAGGTCGCCGAGGCCCTCGCCCGTGAGGCCGGCGTACGCACGGCAGTGCTCGACCCGATCGAAGGGCTGACCGACGCCGACGCCAAGGCGGGCCGGACCTACATCTCGGCCATGAAGGAGAACCTGGTCACGCTCAGGACCGCGCTGGGTTGTCGGTGACGGCGCCGCTGCTCAAGGTGGACGGGGTCTCGTTCTCCTACGGCCGCCACCACGTCCTTGCCGGGGTCGACATGGCGGTGGGACCGGGGGAGTTCGTCGCCCTCGCCGGCTCCAACGGCTCGGGGAAGTCGACGCTGGTCCGGGTGGCCCTCGGGCTGACCGAACCTTCGGCCGGCGAGGTGCGGCTCTTCGGCGAGCCGCCGGCGCACCTCGCCCGCCGCTGGCGGGTGGGCTACGTGCCCCAGCGGCCCATGGTGGTCGACCAGCTGCCGGCCACCGTCGAGGAGGTCGTGGCTTCGGGCTGCGTCGCCCGGCGGGGATGGCTCCGCCGGCCCCGGAGCGACGACGCCGGCCGGGTGGACCGAGCGCTGGACGTCGTCGCCCTGACCGACCTGCGACGGACGCCCATCGTCGAGTTGAGCGGGGGCCAGCAGCAGCGGGCGTTCATCGCCCGGGCCCTGGCGTCGGAGCCCGAGCTGCTGGTGCTCGACGAGCCGGTGGCCGGCGTCGACGCCGAGTCCCAGTCCCGATTCCGCGACGCCCTCGTCACCCGCTGCCGCCAGGACGGCGTCGCCGTGCTGCTCGTCTCCCACGAGCTCGGCGCGGTGGCCGACGACCTCGACCGCATCGTCGTCCTCCGTGGGGGGTCAGTCGCCTTCGACGGCCCGCCGGCCGACCTCACCGCCGAGGGCGTCAGCCTGGGCGTGCACCACCACGACCTGCCCATGTGGCTCGAAGGCCCGAGCGGCCCCCAGAGCGGGGCGGCAGACCCCCGGTGACACTGCCGCTTCCGTGGCCCTTCGACCGGGAGTACATGCAGCTGGCGCTGGCGTCCGGCTTGGCGGTGGGCGCCTGCGCCCCGCTCATCGGCACGTTCCTCGTCCAGAAGCGCCTGTCCCTCATGGGCGACGGGGTCGGCCACATGGCCTTCGCCGGCGTGGCCGCCGGGCTGCTCCTGGGCGTGAGCCCCCTGTGGGCGGCGCTGCTGGTGGCGGTGGCCGGGGCGGTGACCATCGAGTGGCTCCGTCTGCGCCGGCGGGCCAGCGGCGACCTCGCCCTCGCCGTGTTCTTCTACACGGGCATCGCCGCCGGCGTTGTCCTCACCGGCCTGGCCGGCTCGCTGAACTCCGGCGTCCTGACCTACCTGTTCGGCTCCGTCCTCACCGTCAGCCCGTCCGACACCCTCAGCATCGTGCGTCCTCGGCGCGTTGATCGTGGCGACGATGCTCGCCATCTGGCGGGCGCTGTTCGCCGTCGCCATGGACGAGGAGGCGGCCCGGGTGGCCGGACTGCCCGTCGACGCCCTCAGCGTCGGCCTCGCCGCCCTCACCGCGGTCACGGTCGTGTCCGCCATGCGAGTCGTCGGCGTGCTCCTGGTGGCCGCCCTCATGGTTCTGCCGGTGGGCGCCGCCCAGCGAGTGGCCAGGTCCTTCGGGGCCACCCTGCGCTGGTCGGTCGTCATCGGGATGGGCTCGGTCGTGATCGGCCTGGCCCTGGCCCGCGCCGCTTCACTGGCTCCGGGCGGCACGATCGTGCTGATCGCCGCCGGCGCCTTCACCGCCACGGCCGCCGTCGACCTCGGCCGGCGGCGAGGACGGCCGCCGGCATAGGTCAGGCGCAGCGGGGGCAGCGACCGTCGAAGTCGAGACGGTGCCCGCTGATCTCATAGCCCGTCTCCGCCGCCACCTTTCGGGCCGCCTCCACCAGCGCCCGCTCAAGCTGGGCCGGCGCATCGAAGTCGACGAGCGTGCCACACGAGGTGCACTGCAGGTGGTGATGGTGACCGGCCAGATCCTCGGCCAGCTCGAACCGCCCGAGGTCGTCGACGCCGGGCAGGCGCCGGGCCACGCCGGCCTCGCAGAGCACGGTGAGGTTCCGGTACGCCGAGGACTGGGGCATCCCCTTGGCGCCGGCCAGGATCTCGGTGATGGTCAGCGGCCGTTCGGCTTCCAGCAGGGCATGGACCAGGGCTCGCCGGCTGGCGGTGTAGCGCTGGTCGAGGGCGGCCATGCGCTCGGCCGCGGCTCCGTGGAGGACGGCGTGGTCGGCGCGCCGGCGCTCGGCGAGGACGTCGCTCATCTCATGTCCAGATGGCCGGCGTGCACGACCGCGTCGTGGACGATGTGGGCGACGTGGGCGTCGGCCAGGGAGTAGGCGATCTCCCGGCCCCGGCGCTCGGCCCGCACCAGGTGGCTGGCCCGCAGCACCCGAAGATGCTGGGACACGAGGGGTTGGGACACGCCGAGGGCGTCGACCAGCTCGTGGACGCACCGGGCGCCGGCGTCGAGCTCCCGGACGATGGCCAGCCGGTGGGGGCTGGCGAGGGCCCGCAGCAGCTCGGCGGCGCCCTCGAGCGGGGTCTCGGTCCGCGGCTCGGTCAGGGGGATGGTGGCCGGCACAGCAGCAGTCTACAGATGCGTATGTTCGCATAGGTCGCGCCGGGCCCGGCCGACCCGCTCGTGAGCGTCAGGAGGGGAGTCCCTCGCGG
Organism: uncultured Acidimicrobiia bacterium; assembly: GCA_963768975.1. Taxonomy (GTDB): domain Bacteria; phylum Actinomycetota; class Acidimicrobiia; order Acidimicrobiales; family AC-14; genus CADCTB01. The sequence continues at coordinate 396,656 of CAVYKB010000019.1, forward strand.
GCGTAGCGGCGCAGGCGCTCTTGGCCCTCGTCGCTCGGCAGCCCGATGACGTCGTGGATGGCCCTGCCCGGTCCCACGACGGCCCGGAGGGCGGCGTCGCCGGCGCTGCCCTTGGTCGGAAGGTCGGTGGTGATCAACACCAGGGGAGTGCCGCGACGGCCCTGGTGCAGGACGGCGGCCTTGCCGAGGGCCTTCCACAGTATGTCGGTGCGCTTGAGCCCGGCCCGGGTGTTGGTGAAGCCGCCGGCGACGTCGAAGGCCCACTCCTTCCCAGCCGCATCCCGGGCGACGAAGTCAACCTCCACACCCAGCGCTGGGTACTTCACATCGGTGCGGAGGTCCGAGAAACCGCAGGCGGTCAGGACTAAGGCGGCAACCTCCTTGGCCTTCCGACCTTCGCGCAGCGCTCGAGACGCCGGCTCCTCGCCGGGGTCCCCCGGCCGGGCCACCGCGGGAACTTCCGCGGCGCGGGTGCCGTCGGCGGCGCCCGACATTTCCTCGGCGATCCGGGCCCGAGCGGCCTCGACGTAGGAGGCGTCGGTGTCGTAGCCGACGTAATGGCGCCCCGTACGGACCGCGGCCACCGCGGTGGTCCCCGATCCCATGAAGGGGTCGAGGACGAGGTCCCCCTTGTAGGTGTGGAGGTCGATGAGGCGTTGGGGGAGCTCGACAGGGAAGGGGGCGGGGTGCCCCACGCGAGTCGCGCTCTCTGGGGCCATCTCCCACACGTCGGTGGTGGCCTCCATGAACTCGTCGCGGAAGAGCGTGGCCATCGACGGCCGGCCCTCGCCGTGGCGCTCACGGGCGGTGCGCGCCCGGTCGAAGCGGCCTTTGCTGGCGATGACGACTCGCTCGGTCAGGTCCCGCAGGACCGGGTTGCCGGGGCGCTGGAACGACCCCCACGCGCAGGAGCCGCCGGCGCCGCGGCCCTTGACCCAGATGACTTCGCCCCGCAGGAGCAGGCGGAGGCGGTTCTGCAGGATGTCGACGACGTCGGCCGACAGGGACCGGTAGGGCCGCCGGCCCAGGTTGGCCACGTTGACCGCGATGCGCCCGCCCGGCTCCAGCTTGTCCACGCACTCGCGGAACACCTCGGTGAGCATGTCGAGGTAGGCCTGGTACGTGGCGGGGATGTGGCCCGCGCCGAGCGCGGCCTCGTACTCCTTGCCTGCGAAGTAGGGCGGCGAGGTGACGACCAGGGCCACGGTGGCGTCGTCGACGGCGTCCATGGTCCGGGCGTCGCCCACGACGAGGACGTCGACAGGGTGGGTCCGGGTGCCCAAGACGTCGTCGTCGGAGAGGTCGGGGGCGGTGAATCGGTCGTAGAACCCGGCCGCGTCATGGCTCTCACGCCGACCGACACCGAAGGCTGAGGTCGACGTGGGCGGCCGGCGCCGGCGTGAGGGGCCGGCGTGGTCGCCCCGCTCGGGAAGGGGGACGACGCTCATGGCGGCTCACCCTACGTTCGTCAGGCCTCCGCATGGTGGACCGGGTGCGCGGCGCTCGAAGGGGTAGCTGCATACTAGCTGCATCGCTGCTATAATGCAGCTATGGGGGTAGCCATCACCGTGCGAGACGTTCCGCTTGATGTCCGTGACGAGCTGGCGTCCCGTGCCGCCCGAGCCGGTAAGTCACTACAGGAGTACCTAAGAGGCCTGCTTGTAGACGTCGCCGAGAAGCCGACAGCGGCCGATGTCATCGCGCGGGCGAGGGCACGGGTGTCGACCACCGGCGCGCAGATCGACGTCAATGCGATCCTCGCAGCCCGCAACGCCGACCGGCGGTGACAGAGCGGATCACCTGCGACGCCTCGGTGTTGGTCGCGCTGCTTGTGGATGGTGGCCCGGCGGGCCAATGGGCGACGACGGTTTTGACCCAATTCTCTGGGCTTCTTGCGCCGCATCTGGTCCTGTTCGAGGCTGCGAACATTTTCCGCCGTCACGAATTGGCGGGACTTATCACACCGGACCAGGCGGCTCAGGCCCACGCCGATCTTCTCGACCTACCAATGGACCTGTGGCCTTACGACATTCTCGCCCCGAGGGCATGGCAGCTCAGGGCCGACCTCTCGGCCTATGACGGTTCGTATGTGGCGCTCGCCGAGATGACCGACACGACGCTGGCGACTCTGGACGCCCGGATCGCCCGGGCGCCGAACGTCACCTGTACCGTCACCATCCCGCCGCCCGAATGACCGCCACCGCTTGCTGCGGGTGAGAGCCCCACCATACCCGTTCAGAGGCTCAGGACGAGGCGCAAGCCGCGATCAATCTCGACCAGCCGTTCGCGGCCCATTCGGCCGATTCGCTGGCCGAGCAAGGCTCGGTCGATGGTGAGCACCTGGGAAACATTGACCACGGATGGCACGGTGAGCCCCGCCGTCCCGGACGGCAGAGCGACGTTGCCCGGGGCGGCCGCCAGGCGCTGGTTGGACGTGATGGCAGCGACGATCACCGTCGAGAGGCGGCTGCGATTGAAGCGGTCCGACGACACCAACAGCCCAGGCCGCCGGTAGCCAGGCGCCGATCCGACCGGATCCCCAAAGTCGATCCACCAGACCTCACCTCGGCTCACCACTCCCAGTCGCCGCTCTCGATCAACGCTCGCCCTACTGAGCGACCGGATCCCTCAGCCCCTGACGAGGTGGCCTCCCCAGCGAGCGCGTCAAGCGAGGCGGTGACCGCGTCCTCGTCGTGGGCCGAGAGGAACTCCTCGACGGCTCGTGCATACAGCTGGGACCGCTTCAGGCCCAACCGCGCTGCAAACTCCTCGGCGCGCTCGTGCAGAGCGTCAGGCACTGACACAGCGATCTTCACGACAAGAGTATAACCGGTATTACCTCCTGGCAGACCACTGACATGGCCGTGTCGCCGCCGCTGACAGGAGAGTGTCGTTTCCACTGACAATGGCGCGCCGCTTTTCACCGTTCGCCTTACTCGAGCCGAGATCCAGTTACGCCCTGTGGTTTACATAGCCTGCAGCTTCGGGAGGACTCACTCTGTCGCCTTCTGCGACGGTAAGCCTCAGTCCGGCAGGCAGGGGAACAGTAGATCGCTCGGACGTCGAGACGGTCCCACCGACAACAGACCAGGCATTGCCGCCAAGTCGCGCCGCGTCGTACGCTTGTCACAGAAGCGACCCCTCACCCGTGACGAGTCGGTGACGCTTCCGTGACGCTCCCGTGATGGGTTCCCCTGTTGTCTCAGGCACCCGACCGCCTGACTGATCCGGAAGTGGACAGATGCGCTACGACGCACGTCCGACATCCGTTAGGTAGAGCGCTCGTCGAGCGAGTTTCTGGCGAGCCGCAAAACGGTCAGCGCAAGCTCCTCGCCGTCGATATCGCCTCGGAGCTGTTCGCGGAGAGTATCGACTGCTCGCTGTCGAATCAGGTGTGCTTGCGAAGGACCCGCACCAAGCAGAAGGGCCAATTCGCGGATGGTGTACTCGGGATACGCGATGGCGATCCGCTCACGCTCGTCAAGGAGGCTCAGGATGCCAGCGGCGCGCGATACCTGGACCGTCTGAGCCACCAGGGCGGCCTCCGGTTGACCAGCAGCGCAGTGGCGGCTCCTGCGCGCTCGCATGCCGTCGAAGAACGAGGTCTCGATCTGCTCGGCAACCCAGAGGGGCCGTAAGCTGTACGGAAGCGCGTAAAGCTCTGCAACGAGTTCCTCCCGGCGGGGATGACCTTTCGGGTACAGCCGCACGACGAGGCGCAAAACCGCGCCCGGCGCCATCCCGAACAGCACGAGAACGGCGACCACGGAATGCCAGTCGAGGACCGCCTTGAGCAGGTCGGTCACGTGGCAACTCGGAAGAGGCCGACGAACCTGCCGTCAGCAGCTGCTTGGTCAATAACGGCACCGATGGCCCTGCGGCCATCCTGCGTGAGCTCGTAGTAACGCCGGCGAGGACGACGGAGATCCGCGTTCGCTTGCTCCCAGCCATCAGCGAGCCAGCCTTCGGCGAGCATGCGTTCGAGAACTGGGTACATGACGCCCGATCGAACCCCCGATCGGCGAGAGAGGTCGTAACCCCAGTGGCGGCCGAACGGCTCGTCCGAGAGTGCCAGCGCAACTTGCACGGTCGCGTGCGTCATCCGCATAGCTCGTAGTCTACATAACTGCGCCACCGGGATATGGCATCAGCGTCCAGTTACGCCCTTTGGTTTACATAACCTGCATTATGGGCGGCTGTGCAAGAAGTTTGGCGTACCGGACTTCCCCTTCTGCTGTGAAGCGCAGGTCGGATGTCAGTGGAAACGCAAGAACTTTGTCAGTGGATGCGCAACGATCGTGTCAGTGGATGCGCAACGCGTTTGTCAGTAGCGAGGGTCCGTGCAGTGTCGGTGCGTCGCCGGGTACAGGGAGAACGCGACGGGCTGACTGACACGGATCCGGCCGTACCAATTCCGGACCAGGCCGAAGCGGTCCGGCGACGTCGTAGGTCTCGCGGTCCTTGACCGCGTGGGGCGCGATCCCCGCCGTCGCCGCCCATACGAAGCGGGCGAGCTTCGGGTCGACCTCGCCGGGATGAGCCGCTCGATGCTCACTCGGCTGCCGAGCTCGGTGCGGTCAAGGCGACCCACGACGACGATGAGATCTTCCGTGGCTCAGACGAGGCGTTCGGACGACGCCGGGCGGCCGGGCCTGTTGGTGGACATGGAAAAGATGGAGGCGGTCCCGGTGCCGCTGCGGCGAGCGGCCGACGGGGCGCTGGTGGCCGACTGGGGCCAGGTGGCCTGTGACGAGGATCCGTGCAGGATCCTGAACGCGACGGCCATCACTGGGGGCCGGGAGGCTCGGGTTGCGACCCCGGGGCAAGCTCGGGGAACCGCTCGTACAGGACGTCTAGGTGCTCGACGTCCTTAGCGCGGCGCAGTAGCTCCTTCGACCGGATGAGGTCGGCGAGCCCCCCGACCCGGATCTCGACGTCGCCCCGGCGCACCCTCGTCGACCTCCCGACGAGCGCGGAGTAGCCGGCCTCGAAGCCCTTGGGCTCCAGCACGACGTCGACCGGGCCCAGGCGGGTGACTAGGCCGATGGCGGCCGAGTCGCCGAGGAAATGGCGGGCTTCGAGGCCGCCGTCGATCTTCATGCCCTCGGGGATGCCCTCGACCCGCCACCGGGGCCGCAGCAGGTTGAGAGCCTCGGCGAGGCGGGAAAGGTTGTCGACTAGGCGGGCTGGCACGACATCGACGTCGACGGTCTCCACGGGCACGCCGTTGAGCCGGGCCACGTGACTCCCGAAGACGATGTAGCCCACGCCGAAGTAGTTGAGGACCCGGCACAGCTCCTCGAGCTGGGCATCGGGGTCAACCGGTTCGGCCACGGCCGTAGTGCTCCTCGATCTCGGCCGCCACCGCCGCCACCCGGGCCCAATAGCGCCGACCACTGTCGGTTGTCGGCTCTCGGTGGCCGTCGGGCGGCAGGCTCAGGTCGTGCTCGTAGCCGTCGTCCCACCACTCGGGCCGGGGTGGCTGGGTCGCTCGGACCAGGCTCGTCCATTGGCTGTAGAGCACGTCGTGGGTGCCTTCGCCGGCCTCGATCCGCCTGAGCCAGTCGACGTCGACCCCGGCCCGCTCGGCCACCTCCTCGACGGTCATGCCGGCGGCGGCACGCAGGCGCTGCAGCTGCTCGCCGGCGTGGGCAGCCTCGGCGACCTCGCCCCTGTCCGCACCCTCGGCCTCGGGCCTCTCCGCCATCCCGCTCAGCCGGCCCTTCGCAGGGGTCGCAACCCGCCGCTGGGCGCCCGGCTCGTGGTCCGGTAGCGGCCGTTGAGGTTGATGGTCGGGTGTCCGAGAGGAGAGAGCCGGGCCACGTCGGCCGGGTTGATCTTGTGCCCGGCGGCGGCAAGGTGGTCAAGGGCGGCCTGGATGTACACGGTCTGCCACAGCACGATGACGTTGACCATGAGCCCCAGGGCGCCCAGCTGGTCCTCCTGGCCCGCCTGGTAGTGCTGGCGCAGCTGGCCCCTTCTGCCATGGAAGGTGTCCCGGGCCAGGCTGTTGCGGCTCTCGCCCCGGACAAGGATGCGGTGGATGGCGCGGCGGTAGTCCGGGTCGTGGCAGTAGTCGAGGACGTGGAGGGTCTTGATGATCCGGCCCAGCTCGACCAGGGCCCGGCCCAGGCTGGAAGGGTTCGGGCCCCGCTGGAGGGAGCGCAGGATGGCCGAAGGCGTAACGGTCCGGGCCTCCAGCGACGCTGCGAGGCGACAGATCTGGTCCCACTGTCCGGCGATGATCGAGGTGTTGGCCCGGTTTCGGGCCAGGCCCTGCAGCGGCCCGTAGTTGGCGCTGGGGTCGATCACCCAGAGCCGGTGGTCGGCTAGGTCGGCCAGGCGTGGGCCGTAGCGGTAGCCGGTGACCCAGGCCAGGGCGAAGACGATCTCCGACGCTCCCGCGGTGTCGGTCGACACGGTGTTGGGGCGCACGACGGTCTGGTTGGCCATGAGCCCGTCGAGGGCGTAGAGGCTGTCCCGCTGCGTGCCGGGGATCAGGGTCTGGTGGAAGGTGGCGTGGGTGTCGGCCATCCAGGTGTAGAGCGTCGAGCCCCGTTGGCGGCCGAAGTACCGGGGGTTGTAGCCGGCGTGGATCGTCTTCACCGGGATGACGAAGCGCATGCCGTCGGCCGACGCCATCTCCCCGCCGCCCCACGCGTCACGGGCCAGGTCGAGGCTGGCGTGGAAGTCGAACAGACGACCACTGGCCGCGGCGTGGGTGGCCGAGCGGAAGTAGTTGTGCGCCGTCCAGTTCAGCCGGTCTCGGGTGAGCGGGGGGTAGTCCTCGTCGACGACCGGCGTGAGGCCGACGTTGGCGGCCTCCGAGACGAGCAGCGCCGACAGCGACTCGATGAGCCCATCGGCTCGCGATGGGGCGCCGCTGATATGGGTGTACTCGTCGAGGAAGCCGGTCCAGCCGTGTACCTCCAGGGGCAGGTCGGCGATCTCGACCTCGGGCAGCAGCGCCTCGACCATCCCTCGCAGCTCGACCAGCGACGCCGGCTCGTCGACCGCGTCGAGGGGGGTGACGACGATCCGGTCGGCCCCGTCTCGGTGCTCGATGCGAAGGTCCGGATTGGTCGCCATCCCGTCGGCCGTCCGCCGCCACGCCGAGTCGAGGGTCTGAGCCAGGTTGGCCACGACCCTGGTCGCGTCGGTGTCCAAGGCCAGGTCCTCGCACGCCTGCTCCCGGCGTTGCTCCCACGCCTCGGGCGACAGCAGCTCGGAACGCGGGTCGCCCCACCGGACACTGCCCGGGGCGTACACATCTCGCCGGCGCAGCCCCACCCGGAGGCGGTCCAGCACGCAGCAGGCGTAGGCGGCCCGATCGACGGTGCCCGTCTCCGGGTCCCGCACGTGGGCCTCCCAGGATGCTGTGACCACATCCATCGGCACCTCGGTGTCGGGCAGACGGGTGGTGCGTGGCCGCTCGGCCAGCCACGTCCCCAGGGCGGAGTAGGCATCGAGGACCGGCCGGGCCGGCGCCGTCGACTCCATGACCACGGCGTCGATCAACAGCGGCAGGAACCGGCGGATCTGCGGGTAGGCGGCGACCAGCCGCTCGTGGAAGGGGTCGTCGGGCGGGCGCATCAGCTTGGTGACCGTTCCCAGGGCCCCGACGATGGTCTCCCGATGCTCTCGAAGCGCGCTCAGCACAGCGGCGATGGCTACCTCGTCGTCGAGGGCGTCGAGGACCGCCTTCATCCTGGCCCGCAGCTCGCCGACGGCCCGGTCGTAGTCCCGCAGCTCCGCGGTCCGCCGGCGCTGGCCCCGGCTGGTGGCCGAGCGTTGGAGATCGCCGAAGACGACGTCGAAGATGTCGATGACGTCGTCGCGAGCGCTGGTGGTGAGCACGTGGACGAAGGCGACCAGGGTGGCGACCCGGCGCTGTGGGGCGAGGTCCGTCAGCTGGGTGGCCCACGCGTCCTCGGCGTAGCGGGCCAGGCTGGCCACCCTCCGGAAAGGCACACCCGACAGGTCGAGCCCGCCCACGCCCAGGGCGCGGACCTCCCTCAGGCGCTCAAGAGCCTGGACCAGCCCGGCGATGGTCGGGCTGAAGGGCGGCCGGCGCAGGCGGTCGAGATCCGAGCGGCGCTTACCCTCCGGCACCACTAGGAGCGCCTCCAGGGCCTGGCGCACATCCGAGGAGGCCGCGGCTGCCAGCCTCGACCAGAGGCGCTGGGTGGCCCTCTCCCGGACGCTGCCCACCAGTCGGATGAGGACCTGCTCTCCGGGCAGGACGACCCGGTCGGCGAGCATCTCGCGATGGGCCGCCCGGAACAACGCCGTCGGGCCGAGGTCGTCGGCCCAGGCCTGCCGGTAGAGCGAGCGCAGTAGCGAGAAGTGGCCAGGCTGCTCGGCGAAGTCGACATAGCCGTAGCGGCGGCGGATCTCGCCGGTGTGCTTCCAACGCACGGGGAGCTTGGCGTAGCCGACCAGGACGCCGGGGTCGGCGATGTCGAGCTGGCGGGCCAGGGAGGCCACGATGGGAGCGGGCACAGCGCTGGGGTCGGCCAGGAAGGTGCCGATCGCCCGTACGGTGACCAGCTGGGCGGCGAAGCCCAGCCGGGTCACCTCCCCGGTTCGGCGCCGCGCCAGGATGACATCCGCCTCGCTCAGGTGGCACCAGCGGCCCAGCCAGTCCCGCTCGATGTGGTCCGGGAACTGGCCGTAGGCCGATGGCTGGGGCGCCTCAGCGACGGCGATCGGCACGGGGTGGCGGCTTTCGGCGAGCCGGCGGGGGGACGACGTCGGTGTTGGGGGCGTTGCCATTGGCAACCGGGCCGGTGAGGTGCCGGTAGATGGAGGCCCGGCTGACTCCCAGCACCCGGGCGATCGCCTCCACCGTGTAGTCCTTCGAGTCGTACATCTGGCGGGCGGTGGCCACCTTGTCGGGGGGCATGACCGTTGGCCGCCCGCCATGGCGGCCTCGGGCCCGGGCCGCGGCCAGGCCGGCGTTGGTGCGCTCGCGGATCAGCTCCCGCTCAAACTCGGCCAGGGCGCCGAAGATGTGGAACACCAGCTTGCCGCCCGAGGTGGTGGTGTCGATGTTCTCGGTCAGGCTGCGGAAGCCGACCTTGCGCTCGGCCAAGGCGTTCACCGTGTCGATCAGGTGGCGCAGCGAGCGGCCGAGACGGTCGAGGCGCCACACGACCACCGTGTCGCCCGGGCGGACCTGGTCGAACAGCTTGGCCAGCTCCCGGCGCTCGTCGAGTGCTCCCGACGCCCGGTCGGTGAAGACCCGGTAGCACCCCGCCGCCTTGAGGGCGTCGGTCTGGAGGCGGGAGTTCTGCTCGAGGGTTGAGATCCTGGCGTACCCCAGGAGGTCTCCCATGGCACCGACAGTATCAGAACCGGTGTCGAGAGCCTCGATTGAGACGATGATTCTGGACACGCGTTGTGAACGCGTCGGAAGGGCCTCTGCGGACCCTTTCGGTCACCGTCTCAGAAACGAACGTTTCTGCGCCTACCCGCATCAGACTCGGCGGTCGAGACGCATACTCATCAATCAAACCATGCGGCGGCGACTCCCGGCGGTCTCACTTCACTTCGCCGTGCGACCTCGGTGGCACCGGGTAGGTCCGGCGCCACCGAGATCGATCTCCCTTGATGCTAACGATCCGCATCCGGGTGGCCCACCGCAGCAGGCCCGGACGCTTCAAACCACAGGATCGAGTACAACGCCGAGGTACGCTCCTGCGCGAAGTATCCCGGCAACAATGTTGTATGTCCGGTCGACGCAAAACATTTCACCTCAGACTGAATATTTCTGGGTCCGTGCAAAATGAGATGTGACGGGCTTAAGGCGGCCCCCGCGTCGAGGCCACCGAGTCCAAGACTTCAGGACTGAAGTATCTTCTCCTTGGTTCGCCCAGCCAAGGCACAATGGACTAGCCGGTAACCCTAAAGGACGGCCCAGAAGGTCCGCAAGGGTGTTTCGAACACCTAGCGTGCCGGTGGGTGCGCTTGACGTTGGTCTGGCGGCCGTCGTGATTCGGTTGGAACGTGGAGGACGGGGGCCCCGTGGCGGAGATGCCCGCACCTCACTCGCGCCGTCATCACCGGTCGCGTGTTCGCTTGGGTGGCGCGATCGGGCTGCTGGTCGGTTAGTCCTAGATGGAGCCATGATCGAGACGGTGCAGATCACCTTTGAAGCTTTCGTAGCCGCCGTCGAGCCTGGTCTCCGACGAGCACTTGCAGGTCACCTGCCATCCGAAACCGTGCCCGACGCACTCGCAGAGGCCTTCGCGTATTCATGGGAGCACTGGTCACGTGTCCGCCAGATGGAGAACCCTGGTGGCTACCTGTTCCGAGTAGCCCAATCCCGATCTCGGACTCGGAAGAGCGGATTTCTTCTGGACCCGGACCCTCAGAGGCTACCCCATGTCGAGCCGCGGCTCGGAGAGGCAATGCGAGCATTACCATCTCAGCAGAGATCTGCTATATGGCTAGTGCACGGCTGTGGCTGGACCTATGCCGAGGCTGCCGAGGCGTTAGGTATATCTCGTTCGGCCGTTGGCACTCACGTTGGTCGCGGCATGAGCCGCCTGCGCTCCTACTTTGGAGTTGATCTGTCATGAACGAGCGACCGCCAGACATCGAACACCAACTTCGCGTTTGGGCCGAGGACGTGGGGAACTCGATTCCGACGTTCCGGACACCGGAGTCGGTCACTCTAGGCTCGTCACCACCTCCACGCACCCAGCGTCGCCGGGCGCTTGTGACGGCATTGGTCATGGTCATGATCTCCGTCAGCGGAGTCATTTCGCTCTGGTACACTAGGTCGGCCCCTTCGAGTCGCGTCGCTGTTGGCCTGCCGACCTCGGGAGTCGACAGCGTCACCGTCGTTCACGAGAGGGTGACGTACCGGCAAGAAGCGCAGCTCACTTGCGCCGACGCGCCTTTGGCGCGCTCGGGAGCATTCAGCGCTATGACGATCGACACCTGGGGGGACGCGGTAGGGGAGCAATGGCGCAACAGAGTGACGTATCCTGACGGGACATACCGAGATCTACTGGTAATCGGGGAGCCCTCCCGTCCACGGGAAGTACTGAGCAGCGGGGAGGCCAAGGGCGACGTACTAGGATGCGTCGTGGATGGCAACGGTATTTTGGTCGCCGAACCGGGTCAAGGATCTCTCTACTCACTGAATCTAGGGCGCAGCAGCGCGCTGGCTAGTGGAGGAGCGCCACTGAGTCCCGGTTATGCTGAGCTAGGAACGCTAGTCGCTGGAAGCGTTGCTGACAGCGAGGGCAGACAAGCAGAACTGTGGCGCCAAAGAGTCACGGGTTTCGCTGAGTTCGACGGTGGCCGGCATTCACTGGTTCAAACGACTGAGTGGTTCGTAGAGAGTGGTTCGGGGCGGGTCTTAGAGACTCGCTACGTAACTCAGGTTCAATCGCTTGGATCGGCGCAATGGACGGCGACGCTGATCGAGTCTGGCACAAGCAGTGTGCCCAAGACGGTGTTTGATCGTTCGGGTTACGAACGAGTCCGATAGTGGTCTGCTTTCGGTACCTGGCCCTTGCCGACACGTCCACCGTCACGAACCGCGAGACGAACTCGGAAGCGCCTCTCCTATCGGGATGCTCAGCGTGAAGTGAGAGGCTGACCATGTAACGCGACGCGTTCCGTTCAGGATCCTGCACGGATCCTCGTCACAGGCCCAGGTCCCGGCCCGGGACTACGTGGCCGGGCTCGCCGGCGACGGCCGGCGGACGATGACCGCCTGCCTGGAGGCCATCGCGGCCTGGGCCTGGGGCGGGGCCGCCGACATCGACTCCCCGGCCGGGTCCCGGCTGCGCTTCGCCCACACCACCGCCATCCGGGCCGCCCTGGCCCGGGCCGTCGGCGAGGGCCGCTACGCCCCGGCCACGGCCAACAAGCACCTGGCCGCCCTGCGGGGGGCGTTGAAGGCGGCGTGGCGCATGGGCATCATGGGGACCGACGACTACCTGCGGGCGGTGGACCTGCGCCCGATCGCCGGCAGCCGCCGCCCCGCCGGGCGCGACGTGGACCGCTCCGAGCTGGCGGCCCTCCTGGCCCAGTGCCGGGCCGACGACACTCCCGCCGGCGTCCGCGACGCCGCGGTGATCGGCCTCGCCTACCTATCGGGCACCCGCCGGGCCGAGCTCGTCGCCCTTCATCTGGCCGACGTCGACACCGACCCCGCCGCCCTTCGGGTGGGTGGGCAAGGGGGGCAAGCAGCGGCTGGTGCCCCTCTCCCCCACGGTCGGGCCGCTCCTGGAGAACTGGATGGAGCTGCGGGGCGACTCGGCCGGGCCGCTGTTCTGCCCCATCGACCGCAGCGGCAATCTCCGGCTTGGCCGCACGCTCAGCGGCGAGGCCAACCCGCCAGATCCTATCCCGCCGCACCCTGGCCACTGGCCTGGCCGCCATCTCCCCCACGACCTGCGCCGGACCTACGCCGGCGACCTCCTCGACGCCGGCGCCGACCTGCCCGCCGTCCAGCAGTTGATGGGCCACGCCTCGCCATCCACGACGTCCCGATAACGCGCCGACGATGTCGATGTCATCGCAGCGAGCGCGCAGCCCGCCGTGCTGCGCTCTCCGAGGGGTAAGGCCAAGATTGGCCCGAAACCTGTCGGCGATTGAACCGGGCGACATCGCGAGGATCGTTCGGGCGTCGCAGCAGCTTTGCGTCCTTCCTGGCGACCCCAGGGACGATCTCGGTCCAGCCCGTCGGACTGTGTAGTCCGGTCGAAAGCGGACACTGATTCCGGAGCAATCCGGACACCCGTTCCGGACGAAAGCGGACACTCGTTCCGGTTGATTCCGGACACCTGAGCCCCAGCGTGACGGGGCGGCGCCTTGGTCCACCAAGGCGGGCACGCGGCCCTCTTGGATGACGACTTCCACAGTTGCCATTCGAGGGAGGACCGACGTGCCCAGGAGGAAGCTACCCATGCGCAAGATCACCGAGGTCCTGCGGCTGAAGGCCGCCGGGATCAGCATTCGCGACATCGCCCTCAGCGTCGGAGTCGGCAGAACGACCGTCTTCGAGTACCTGGCCCGGGCCGAGGCCGCCGGGCTGGCCTGGCCCCTGCCCGAGAGCCTGGACGAGGCCGCCCTGGAAGCCAAGCTGTTCCCACCGCCGTGCGGTGAGCTGGCGGCCCGCCGTCGGGTGCCGGAGTGGGGGGAGGTCCACCGGGAGCTGAAGCGGGGCCGCCACGTGACCCTGCGCCAGGGTGTGGGGCCGCGCGTCGATGCCTACCGACAGGACCTGCCGGTCCTCGAGTCCGACCTGGCCGAGGCCGGAGCGAGCCGCTGGGTCGCCTTCACCACCCGGGCGATCGAGGCGGGGGCCCGGGCCGTCTTCGGCTTCCCCCTCCGGGTGGGCGCCGTCAGCATCGGCGCCCTCAACCTCCCGTCGGACTCTCGCACTGCCGCCTTGGGCCCGTTACGAGGATCCGCGCAGGATCCTGAAGGCGACAGCCGATCACCCGAGGACGACAGCGCTTCGAGGACATCCGACCTGGCCTCAGCCCTGGTCACGTTGGCGCTCCGGTCGGCGCTTCGACGATCTCCCGCAGCGTGCTGAGGTGGTCGTCGAAGGCGGTGCGGCCCTGGGGAGTGAGCCTGAGCCAGGTGCGAGGCCACTTGCCGACATGACCCTTGCGTATGGCGACGTACCCGGCCTGTTCGAGGATCGACGCCTGACGAGACAGGAGAGAGTCGCTGATCTCCAGGGTGTCCCGGAGGAACCGGAACTCGAGCTCGTCGGCCTGGGCCAGCCCTGCGAGCAGGGAGAAGCGCACGGGCTGATGGACCAGGTCGTCGAGCCGCGCCCGAGGGTGCGACGTCATGCGTTCCTCCGAAGCCGCTCGGCCCAGAGGAGAATCGGCGTCGCGCCCAGTACGCCCCCCAGGGTGTGGGCCAGGTCGATGGTGCCGTCCAGCAGGCCCGGGAGAAGGAAGGAGCCGGCGAGCGCCCACGCAGCAAGCGCCAGCGGCAGCCACCTCGGGGAGCGTGGCCGCACCCGCACCTGCCGGGACTGACGCATGTAGGTGACGAGAATGGCCGCGGGGACGGCGAGGGCGACCCACTGGAGGATCCCTCCTACGACGCTGTTGTCGCCGAGATCACCGAGCGGCCCGACGAGGGCGACCATGAGACCCCACGCGAAGAACGGCACATGCTCTCGAGGGGTCCGACCCCGGACTGCGAGTTCGATCCCTCCTGCTTCCTTCAACATGGCTTCAGCGTCCTGCTTCGTCGGTTCCATCGCCGTAAGCATCCTTTCGGTGGAAGTACTTGATAATAAGGAAACTACTTGTCCGGCGGTTTGTCAAGGCCTGAGTGTGAGGGTTCCAACGCCCGCCCTGGACGAGGGGACCTCGTAGGCCGCTACTTGTCGGTTGGTGCCAGCTTCCTTAACGGAGGGCCTACCTGTGCGACGATGGCGTCTGGTTCAGACGAGGCGGCCCACGCCTACGAGCCCAACGACTTCGGGGTGGACAACTCGATCCTGGACCTGACCGGGCTCGGCTGAGCCCCGACCATGCCCGCCGATCGCCTCCGTACGGCGGGCGACCGGTGGCGTCCCGGGGTCCCCATGTCCAAGCGATTGCACCAGCGCCCCGGTCGACGAGGATGCGGGGGGCGATGGACGACGCCCAGGGGCTGCGCCGGGAGGGCCCGGCGAGGGCGTGCGACCAATGTGGCCATGACCGCGACGGCTGACCCCTTCGCGAACTTGAGCCGTTAGGAGAGCACCGGGTGGTACCGTTTCTTCAGGGTTCACTCTGAACCCTCGTGCATCTGCACGACTCCTGCGCGCTCACTCCGGACCCCAGGTGGCCGCCTCCGGATGGGAAGCGCATGGTCGGTCCGGTCGTATTTGGCTCACGCGATGCGGGGCCCGCGATCCCGATGTCGCCGCCCGGCGATGTCGACCTCGAGGGGCTCACGCGCCCGCTGCTCGAAGCGCTGGCGAGGATCGCCGGCCTTGAGTCCACCTACCTGACAGTGTTCGACTGGGACCGCAGGGAGCAGGAGGTTCGCTTCGTCCACCGCGCCGGCGACGTGGGGATCGAGGAGGGAAGCCGGCTGCCGCTGCATGAGGACGTATCCGAGGAGAGCCTGCCGGGCGTGACCCGTTCGCCGGCGCAGATGCCGAGGACCCATCCCGACAGCCAGGCCGCCCGACGGCTGGGTCTTCGGACCTACGTCAGCGTCCCGGTCGTCTTGGCCAAGCACGAGCTCTACGGGATGATCTGCGGCGCCAGCAGGAGGGCTGGGGCGGTCACCGAGCCGGTGGTGTCCGTCATGGAGTTCTTCGCCGCGATCGTCGCCGATCACATCACCCGGGAGCGAGTCGCCGCGACCGAGCAGCGGGCCGCCATAGCCGAGGAGCAGCTCCGCGCCCGGGACCGTTATCTCGCCGTCGCCGAACATCACCTCAAGACTCCGCTGACGTCTCTCAGGGGCGCAGCCAAGCTTCTCCGGGACGGTTGGAAGGTCCTCGACGACGCCCAGCTGGAGCAGTTCGTCGACTTGGTCCTCCGGAGCAGTGACGACTTGTCCGGTCTGATCGACGCTCTGCTGACCGAGGCCGGAGCCGAAGTGTTGAGCCGCGAGCTCGTCCCTGTCGATCTCGACCTCGGCGAATTCGTCGACGCCATCACTCGTGCCACCGACGGCCTGACCACCCATCACACCGTGCGATCCCACATAGAGGCCGGCCTCCGGCTGCGCGCAGATCCGACTGCCCTGCACCAGGTTTTGGGCCACCTGCTCGACAACGCGATCAAGTACTCGCCACGGCGCACGGCCGTGAATGTTCTGGCGTCGAACTCCTCCAACGAGGTCGTCATCACCGTCGTCGACGAGGGGGTAGGGCTCCCGGAGGAGATAGATGTGTTCGAGCCATTCAAGCGCGGCGACAGGGACCTCGTCGGAGCAACCTCGGGAATCGGTCTCGGCTTGCACATCGTCCGGAACCTCGTCGAGGCCATGGGAGGGACCGTCACGGCCGAGACGAACCCGTGGCGGGGCAGTACGTTCACCGTGTGCCTCCCGCACCGGGCGGACCCGTCGACCTACCCGTCGGTCTCCGGCACCGAGTCGAGCACCACCGCGTAGGACCCACTCCCGAGCAGCGATCGGGATGGGACCTCCTGGTCACCGATCTGCAGCACCTCGAGGTCGCCGGTCCTGGCGTCGAAGGTGACATCGTGAATAGTTCCCAGTGCATTTCCCCACTCCGTGAGGGCCCGCCTGCCGACCATCTCCCGCCTGCCCTCGGCTGACGGCATCGGGCCCGAAGCTGCTCAGCTGCTCCCACTCCACCAGGCGGGCTCGCTTGCCCCGGCCCACGACGACGGCGGCGATGCGGCGCAGGCCGGCGTCGACGTGAAGATGGCTCACCGCGCCCATGTCGCAGGCGCTGGCCCGACTGATCACCTTGCGCCCGTTGGACTGCCGGAAGGACTCGCTCATGGCAGGCCCAGCCGGGCCCGGAACTGGTCGACCGCGGCGCCGAGGCCGACGAGGTCGTCCCGGATGAACTCCTCGGTGATGTCCGGCACGACCAGCGCAGTGCCGGACACTGCGAGCTGGGCCGGCAGGGGGATGTAGCCGCGGTATGAGGAGGGTCACGGCTTGGCCCGTGTGGCGAACACGCCGCCGACCCGCCGGCGGCGCCGGAGGACCACGAGGGCCAAGCCGGCGACGGCCAGCAGGACGAGCAGGAGCATCAGCCAATCAACAGCGCCCAATGGTCAGCGCCGGCCGCGGCTCGCCCTCCAGCCCCATCCTGCGACGAGGGCGACCAGGAACACCACGATGAGAAACACGAGAAGGTTCATTGAGATCCCTTTCCTCCTACGGTTGACAACTCCGGGCCGGCGAGATCGCCGAGCCCGAAGACGGCCAACAGCCGGGCGGCGATGCTCGACGGCGACCGGAGCGTCAGTCGACGCCCGGTGCCATGCAGGGTCTCCCGGGCCTGCAGGACGCCCCGGAGCGCAGCGATGTCCATGAACTCCGTCTGCGCCAGGTCCACCACGATGTCGCCCTCCCTGTCGGCAATCACGGCGGCGAGTGCGTCCCGTACGATCTGGAGCGTTGCGCAGTCGGCTTCGCCCCGAAGGGCGACGACGGTGACCAAGCCGTCGGCGAACACCGTCGCGGACAGTCCCGCGACGGGGGGAGGTGGCGTCACCTGCATTGCGACTGACATTCGTGCTCCCTGTAAGGCGGCTCGCAAATGGCGGACGGCGCTACCGGGGACAGGAGCAACGCTTCGGAGGTACCGAGCTGCCGGCGACCTCCAACAGGGCGTGGGGACTTCACCTAGTCAGCCCCAGGATACCAGTGCCACCTCGCGATCGTCCGGCTCGTCGACGCTGGCCGCAGGCCCTTCGATCATGAGCGCGCTAGCTCGGACTCGGCACCTCTGACACCCCGCCACACGGCAGGAAATACCGCTCTTAGGGTCCACCGCTGAATAGTCCGCTCGCAGTAGTGTGACCATGTGGAGTCACCCGTGAGGGGCTCGCGCGATTCTTCGGCGTCGCGCTGCCCCACCTGGACGAGCGCCAGCGCCGGGTGGTGGCGGGGGCGATATCCGAAATGCTCGGCCACGGCGGCAAGACGGCGGTGACGCACTCCAAGGAAGGGAGCGCGTCAGTGGCTCGATTTGCGGGATTATTCGGATCAGCGGGCCGAGGAGCAGCTGCGGGCCCGAGGCCTGTTCCTCGCCGTGGCCGAGCACCAGCTCAAGACCCCGCCGACCTCTCTCCTGGGGGCGGCGCGGATCCTGCCCCGATGTTCCTTAGGGGCTGATCCGCCGGCGATCGCGCCGCGTGATCACCGCACGAGCAGTTCGGCCCGGGCGAGCGGCGTGTCCACCCGGGCGTACCGCGGGCGTCGTCCATCTCATCGAGGTTGCCCTCCTTCCGACCGCTTCGACACCCGCACTGCTCGTTCCGGTGCGCCCATGCCCGACCTTCCGAACCTCGCCTGCATCGTCGCCGCGCCCAGGTCGGACGTGGTGGATCGACCCACAAATGGAGCAGAAGAGCCAACCTTCCTTCACCCCCGCGTGCTGGACATCCACGGGAGGTCGTCCCTGGTGGAGGCGGGCGCCCTCGAAGGGGTGACCCGGCGGCCGCGTAGACGGTAAGATTCGGGGTGCTCTTGAGACCACAGGTGACCTCGACAATCCGAAGGGTCCTGATGTCCCTCCCCTCAGGTGCTGGAGCACGCTCACCCGGATGCCCCGCAGCGGCGGCGACGTGATGAGTTCGGATGACCTGGTGAACACGCTCCGGGAACTGGCCGAGGTGTTACAGAAGCAGCGCACGCTGGGCGCCGCCCTCGCCAGTATTGCGGAGGCGGCAACCGTGTCCGTACCCGGTTGCGACGCGGCCAGCATTGCGATATCCCTGTCCGGCCGGCCATCGACCGCGGCTATTACTGCGAGGGTGGCGCTGGAACTCGACATGCTGCAATACGACACCCACGACGGGCCCTGCCTCGCCGCGTTCCGGACGATGACGACGGTCCGGGTCGACCTGATCGAGGAAGACGATAGGTTCCCCCATTTCGCGGTTGGGGCGAGGCGCAAGAGTCTTCGAGGTGTGCTGTCGGTGCCCGCAGTGTGGGGCACCGAGGTGGTGGCGACCTTGAATCTCTACAGCCGCACCGGTCCGTTCGACGAGACCGCGGCTTCGATAGGCGTCGTCCTGGCCGCCCAGGTCAGCATCGCCGTCAGTCGGTCCCCGGAGTTCGTCGCCGCCCGCAGCGTGGTCGAGGAGGCCCAACGCAACGTCGAGGACGACGCCGACGTCAACCTCGCCACCGGGCTCCTTATGATCAACGAGGCGTGCACGGCGGAACAAGCCGGAGCGCTACTCCGCCAGGCTGCTTTCGCGGACGACCGGACCATCGTCGAGATCGCGCAGCGGATCATCCGCCAGCACACCAGCTCCGGGGAGTAGGGCCGCCCCTTTCCTTCTGGGTGAACCGATATTGATCGACGGAGAGCGATCCGTACTACGCCCAGGGCGACACGAGTGACCGACCCTCGCTCAACGCGCCGCTGCGCGGTCCCCAGCCCACTGTCACTTGTCTTGCGCCCCGACTGTCAGCTTCACTTCACTTCACAGCTTCGGTCGCTCGACGACCGTGTGCGTGTGCACCCTCGAGTTCGTCAACCTCGCGAGCGACGGCCTGGTAGACCGGATTGCAATGGCGGGCCGGTCCGAGCAGCCCCACAACGTGGCCGCCCTGGTCCTGGCTGGACTCATCCTTGTGGCGCTGGCCGCCGCTATCAGCTCGACCTGGGTCGACGATGGTGACGGCACCTGCCGCGCTCTCTACGACCCGAATCTCACCCGTGGCGGATGTGCCCGGAAGCTGATGCCGGCAGCCTTCACGGCGGCCGTCCTGGTCGGGGCAGCCGTCCTGGTTTGGGACTCGGCGAGAGTTGAGTCCCAGGGAGTGGTGTAAGAGCCGGTGAAGGCCTGAGGGTCCACCAGACGCGACGGTCACCGCGTCAACCTCAAGAAGAAGTTCCACAACAACCACTTGAGGAGGAACACGGTGACAGTCCCTACAACTATCGAAACTGTGGGCGAGTTAACCCACGAGTTCCATGCAGCCGCAACCTGTAGGGTCGCCCCGCATGGTGTTGATCTGGGTGGAGAGCCTGGGTCGCAACTTCGAGAGCGCACTCGGCCTTCTCGAAGCGGCGATACGTGACTGCACCGACCAGCTGTGGAATTCGACCATGTGGGAGGTTCCCGCCCCGGATGCCGGTTGGGACCTGCGCGGCCCCGAAGGCGACCTCGTCACCGGCCCCGACTCGCGCCGTGCGTTGGTTCAACGGTGGTCGACGCCGTGGGCCGTGGCGTGGCACGCGCTCGAGGTTCTCGACTACGACCTCACCGGCGACTTCGCCCCGTGGTCCCCACCGCCGCTCATCGCCGGGAAGGCACATTGGCGGGACGTCTTCACTCTGCCCTCTGCCTGGTCGCAATCGGACATGGTGAGTTACGTCGACTACTGCCGCCATCGCGTGCGCGACGCGCTGGCGGGACTGACGGATGAGAAGGCGGCCACTCCCATTCCGCGCTCGCACCGCTACCGCGGCCAGCCGTTCGCATGGGTCCTGACTGCCATCCCGGGCCACACGATCGAGCACGCGTCGCAGATAAGGCAGTTCATTACTGCCGCGTCGTACAACAGCGGTGCAGCTCCTCAACCAGAGCCCTGATCCGCTCAGGAGCAGGGGTCTCCGAACCGTTCCGTCCCAGTCGCCGAATACCGGGACCCGCGGCTTGGTTCTCTGGTTGAGCCGGCCGGTCGCCGGCGGCCGTGGGCTGAGCGGTCCCACGGCAACGAGCCTCTCAGTGGGCGACGTCGAGCCGGCCCACCTCGGCAGCGGCCCGCAGGAGCGTCTTCGTGTAGTCGTGGGACGGTGACGCGAAGACCTCCGGTGTCGGCCCGCACTCGACCAACTTTCCCCGTTGCATGACCGCGACCTCCTCGGCCACCGCGGCGGCCATGTCCAGGTCGTGGGTGATGACGAGGAAGGCGATGCCGTAGCGATCGCGGAGCTGGCGGATGAGGGCCACGATGCCGGCCCGCAAGGTGGCGTCGACCATCGACGTGGGCTCGTCGGCTACCACCAGCCGGGGCCGGCCGACCAGGGCGCGGGCTAAGACGACGCGCTGGCGCTGCCCGCCGGAGAGTTGGTGGGGAAACCGGTCGAGGAACTGGGAGGCCGGCGTCAGCCCCACCTCTTCGAGCGCCTCCGCCACTCGCGGGGATCTCGCGTTCCCCGTGCCGGCGATCTCCAGCGGCTCGGCGACTGCAGTGGCGATCCGCATCCCCGGGTGCAGCGACTGATACGGGTCCTGCAGCACGAGGTGCATCTGCGGGCGGAGCTTTCGCATGGAGCGCTCGGACATGCACGCGTACTCGACACCGTCGAAGAGGGCCTTGCCGTCGTCCAGGCGTTCAAGGCCGACGACCGCCCGCCCCAGCGTTGACTTCCCGGAGCCGCTCTCTCCGACGAGGGCGACGATCTCGCCCTCCCCCACCGACAGCGACACGTCGTCGAGGGCCATCACTCGCCGGCGCCGAGCGCCACTCCCCGATCGGAAGGTCTTGCACGCATGCTGGATCTCGAGTAGCGGAGTCATACCTTCACCGCCAGCGGCGACAGCCGGGTGTTGAGCAGCCGGCGGGTGTACTCCTGCTGGGGACCGGCTGCCACCTTGTCGACGCCGCCCTGCTCGACCACGCAGCCGTCCTGGAGGACGACCAGCTCGTCGGCGACGCGCATGACCATCTGCACGTCATGGGTGATGAGCAGCACAGTTAGTCCGAGCTGATCCTTGAGATCGCCGAGCAGCCGCAGGATCGATGCCTGCGTCACCAGGTCGAGCCCGGTGGTCGGCTCGTCGGCGATGAGCAGATCGGGCCGGTTGGCCAGGGCCATGGCGATGATCACCCGCTGGCGCATGCCGCCGGACAGCTCGTGCGGGTAGGCACCGTGATCGGCCGACGGCAGGCCGACGGTCTCGAGGAGTTCGGTGGCCCGCCTGCGAGCATCGTCGATCGGCACGGTCAGCGCCGCCGCCTCGGCCACTTGGAAGTGGATCGTGTACGCCGGGTTGAGCGCGTTCATGGCCGCCTGGGTGACAAAGCCGATCCTGCGGCCCCGCACCCGGGCTGCGGCCGCAGCGCTGAGGAGCTTCCGTCCGTCGAATGTCGCTTCGCCCTTGACCAGCGGGTCGCCAGGGAGCAACCCGAGGAGAGCCATGACGATGGTACTTTTGCCCGAGCCCGACTCGCCCACCAGGGCGGTGACGCGCTCTCGCTCGGCATCGAAGCTGACGCCCTTGACCACCGCTGGCGCGCGTCGGTCGTAGTGGATGACGAGATCGCGCACCGACAGGATCGGTCCCGTCGCCGGCGTCTCGGGCGCGGCCGCCCGGGGCGCAGGCCGGCGCCGGCGGCTGCCGAGGAACCGCAAACGGCCGGCGGGGCTGGCCAGCCGGGGATCGGCCCATTCCTCCGACGCGTAGCCGGTAAAGGCGAACCCGAGGACGACGAGGGTGAGAGCCAGGCCGGGAGGCACCATCCACCACTTCCACGCTCCAGTCAGCAGGGCGTTGTTCGAGCTGGCGTTGGACAGCATGATCCCCCAGCTGGCCTGGTTGGGGTCGCCCAGTCCGAGGAAGGCAAGCGCGGCTTCAGAGATGATGGCGGCGTTGGCGACCCGGACGAACTGGGCCGACGTGATCGGCGTGAGCCGGGTCAGGATGTGGCGGACGACGCAGCGGGTCCCCGTCGCCCCCATGGCCCGGGCGGCCTGGACGTGGGGGTACTCACGCAGCTTGAGGACCTGCGCCCACAGCACCCGGGCGGGCCGGGCCCACGTCACGGCTCCGATGACCAGTGCGGTGACGATGAGCCCCCGGCCGAAGAACGCAGCGAGCACGAGCACCAGGGGCAGGAAGGGGAAGGCCAGGGTGACGTCGGTCAGGCGCATCAGCACGGTTTCGACCCAGCCCCGCCGCCAGCCGGCCACGAGGGCGACGGTCAAGCCGACGGTCACGGCGAGCACGGCGGCGCCCAGGCCGACGGCGAGGGAGATGCGTGAGCCATAGATGAGCTGGGCGAAGATGTCGACGCCGAGGTCGTCGGTGCCGAGGGGGTGGCTCGCGCTGGGCTTCAGCAGCGGGCGGGCGCTAGGCCGGGTCGGCGAATGGCGGGCGATGAGCGGGGCGAACGTGGCCGCCAGCGCCGGCACCGCGAGCAGCACGAGGCCGATCCGGCCGAGGACCGGTCCTGGGCTGCCCCTTCGTTTCACGATCCCACTGCGCCGGGCCGGCGGACCCGAGGATCGAGGTACGGGTAGACCAGCTCGGCGATGAGGTTGGCCGTGATCACGCCGGCGGCGATGAGCAGGAAGGCGCCCTGCAGCACCGGATAGTCCCGGGCGAGCACACTCTCGTAGATCAGCCGCCCAAGCCCGGGATAGGCGAACACCGTCTCGACCGGCGCAGCGCCGCCGAACAGCGCGCCGACATTGAGCATGCCGACCGTCCACACCGGCACCAGTGCGTTGCGCCGGGCGTGGCGACGCACGCCGGCGCCGTCGAGGCCCTTGGCCGCGGCCATGGTGACGTAGTCCTCGCCGAGCTCGGTGACCGCCGATGAACGGGCGACCAGGAACGCGGAGCCCAGGCCTGACAGCGTCAGCGCAGCGATGGGCAGGATGGCCCGGCGCGCCACTTCGGCCACGAATGCCAGGCCTTCGGACTCACTGCCCGGGAGGGCGCCGAAAACAGGGAGCAGCCGCAGTGTCACGGAGAAGAGCAGCACCAGGAGCAGGGCGACGAAGAACGGGGGGAAGGAGTCGAGCACCATCACGCCGGTGAGCGTGCGGACGTCGGACCCGCTCCCCCGCCGCCAGGCGGAGCGGAAGCCGAGGGCGGCGCCGATCAGAGTCGACAGCAGGACCGACGTGCCGACGAGGAGCAGCGTCCACGGCAGCCGGTCGGCCAGCAGCTCGCTGACAGGTGACCCGTAGCGGGTCGATGTGCCGAGATCGCCCTTGGCGAGATTGCCGAGATAGAGGACGAACTGCTCCCCCGTCGAGCCTTGCAGCCCGTACGCCGAGGCCAACTCCATTCGCTGTTCGAAGGTGATCTTGTTCGCCTGCTCGGCGGGGATCAGGAAGTCGATCGGGTCGCCGGGGGCGAGGCGGGGCAGGGCGAAGTTGAGGACGATGGCGACGGCCAGGACCAGCAGCGACAGCGGCAGGGCTCGGAGCAGCTGGCGACCGACCGGAAGCAACCCGCTCCACGCATTGTCGGTCTGGACGTGGAAGTTGGCGGGCCGCTCGGGATCCGTCTCCGCCAGGGCGGAGACGGATCCCGCCTCATTGGCCACGGGGCTCAGGCTTCCTCTGCCTCGTAGGAGTCCCGCTTGCGGTTCTGGGCCGCGACGTACACGCCACCACCGATGAGGGCGAGCGCCAGCAGCACCCCGATGAAAGCCCACGGCGGGTCGTTCTCGGAGCCGGCGCCGGCCACGGGCGACGCCTGCTCGGCTTCGTAACCGGGGATGAAGGAGCGCTTGGTGAAGATGCCGTGGCCGGTATCCGCCACCCAGCCGTTGTACGCCGAGGGCCGGAAGGCGTAGTTGCCGTCCGGGTAGAAGAGGACGAGCGCCGGCGCCTCACGGGCGAAGATGCGCTGCGCCTCGACCAGCAGGCGCTTGCGCTCGCCGTTGTCGACTTGGCGCCGGGCCGAGTCGACCAGCTGGTCGAACTGCGGGTTGGCGTAGGCGCCGAACGATCCCGCCGAGGGGGCGCCGGGGACCGGCGAGTGGAAGAAGAAGGACAGTGCATCCGGGTCGGCGTGGGCGTGGGACTCGAGGTTGGTGATGAACGAGTCGTAATTGAGGGTGCCCCGGCGCTGGCGCAGCGTTGCCGGGTCGATGGCCTCCACGGTCATCCTTGCGCCGATGGCTTCGACCTGCTGGCTGATGAGCTGGGCGGCGCGCTGGTGCTGGGGCTCGTTGGCAGCAACGGTGATGTTGAACTGCAGCGGCTGGCCAGCCGGCGAGCGCCGGATGCCGTCGTCCCCGCGCCGGTAGCCGGCGTCGTCGAGCTGGCGGTTGGCGCGAGCCACGTCGAACTCGTGCTTGCCGTCTGGGTCGGCCCACGCCGAGTCGGGGTGGGTCCACCCGTCGCGGCCGGGGCGCCCGTGGCCGAGCAGCACAGTGTCGACCAAGGCCTGGTTGTCGATGGCCAGGGTGATGCCCTTGCGGAGCGCAGGGTCGTTCAGCGGGGCCTTCTGGTTGTTGAAGTGCAGATGGACAGACTCCATGCGGGTGCTCTCGACGACCCGGATGCCGGGCTGGTTGGACAGCTGGTCGTAGAGCTCAGGGGGCACGGTGCGGTCGACGCTGTCGACCTGGCCGGTCTGCAGAGCGGCGAAGGCGGCGGCGGCGTCGGGGACGATCGGGACGTCGATCTGGTCGACCTTGGGCTTGCCCTTGAAGTACTCGGTGTTGGCCTCGAGCCGGTAGCGCTGGCCGTTCACGAACTCAACCAGCTTGTACGGGCCGGTACCGATCGACGGCGTGCTCGTGGAGGTCACCGGGTTCCCGATCGGCTCCCAGATGTGCTTCGGCACCATCGGCAGGTCACCACCGGGCAGGATCTTGAACGTGGGGGCGGCGTCGGTGAAGTTCAGCCGCACCGTCAGCGGGTCGATGACCTCGGCCGACTGGAAGACCGGGTACTCCCACACATGGTGGCTGTAGCGGCCGCCGGTGGTGTTCTTCATCTTCTCGAACGTGAACTTCACGTCCTCGGCCGTGAAGGGCATGCCATCGTGCCATCTGACGTCGGGCCGCAGCTTGACCGTCCAGCTCTTGCGGTCCGGCGACGGGTCGGCCCGCTCGGCCAGCCACGGTTCCGGGTCCTCCTTGACCTGGGACCAGAAGAGGGTGTCGTACACCAGGTTGTTCAGGTCGTGCGAGCTCGGCAGGCCGCCCATGGTCAATGTGAACGGTGTGAGGTTGTTCTCCCACGACTTGTATGCAACCGAGATCCTGGACGGCTGCGGCTCCTGCTGGGCAGTCGCGGCTGGTGCGATGGTGGCGATGAGCGCGGCGCCGGCGATGCCAGCGGCAACACGGACGCCTTTCATTACGGGCATTTGGCTCTCCTCCCCAGCAGGCCGCGCTGTTGCTGCGAGCGGCGGGCACGGCAACGTTCGCGTACGAGCAAGAACCTGCTTGTGTGGTCTGTGCCCGTACTACCCCGCGGCTTTGACCGTAAACACCTGGGTGCCCGCTCAGCGCCGAACCCCGAGAACACGACCACCTCACCCGACAGGCCGCGCTTCAATGCGCAGCCGCGCAGCCGATCGACAGACGGCAGTCGATGGTGGAAGGATTAATGCTCTCGGCGGCTCAGGGGTAGTACGCCCGCTGGATCGCCTCCAGAAGCGGCACGGGCCTGTCACCGGAAGTGCCCAAGAACTGGGTCGTCATACCCTCGATGAACCACGCCCCGGTGCTCGGACGGAAGACGGCGCGTTCGGTGTCACCGTCCCCGTTGTAGTCGCCCGGTACAGGGATGTCGGAGGACAGGCCAAGGAACTGGGTGGTCTGGCCGTTGACGTACCAGCCCCCGACGGCGGGCCGGTAGACGGCCACGTCGATGTCGCCGTCGCCGTCGTAGTCACCTGGGACGGGCACGTCGGACGACAGGCCGAAGAAGGTGGTCGCCGCCCCCTGCCGGTACCAGCCACCGACGGGAGGCCGGTAGATGGTGATGTCGGCATCGCCGTCGCCGTCATAGTCTGCGGGTACAGGCACATCGCCGTTCAGGCCGAAGAACTCGGTACTCAGCCCCAGGCGATACCAGCCGCCCACACTCGGGCGGAAGACCGCGATCTCACAGTCGCCGTCGCCGTTGTAGTCGGCGGGGACCGGAATGTCACCGCTCAGCCCGAAGAACACGGGCGCCTGGTCCTGAACGTACCAACCGCCCACCGAGGGTCGGAACACGGCCCGATCAGTCGTGCCGTTGCCGTCGTAGTCGCAGGCAACCGGAATGTCCCCGGACGTGCCGTGGAACACCGTTGCCTGGGCCTGGATGTGCCAGGCACCCTGCGAGGGACGGAAGATCGAGATGTCGGTGTCTCCGTCGCCATCGAAGTCTGCCGGAGCGTGGGATCGGTCCTTGACAATCTTGGCGATGAACGCGTCGGCCGAGTTGTTCTGGCTTTGATTCGGCTGGAAGGCGCTGGCGGTGGTCGGGAAGTTCGCGGTATCGGTCACTCCGGCGACGTAGGCATTACCCCCTGCATCGACCGCGATGCCATTGCCCTCGTCGTTGTGCCCGCTCGTACCGCCGTCGAGGTCGCTTCCCCCCAGAACGGTCGAGTAGACGAGCGCCGAACCAGCCGGGTTCAGATGGGAGACGAAGACGTCGTTGGCGTTGAAGAACCCGCCCGGGC
This sequence comes from uncultured Acidimicrobiia bacterium, assembly GCA_963768975.1. Classification (GTDB taxonomy): domain Bacteria; phylum Actinomycetota; class Acidimicrobiia; order Acidimicrobiales; family AC-14; genus CADCTB01. The sequence continues at coordinate 423,679 of CAVYKB010000019.1, forward strand.
GCTGCTGGATGGGGTCGACGAGAGGAAAGTCGTCGGACGACGTTTCACCGGTGACGTAGGCCCCGCCCGCAGCGTCGACGGCGATGCCACGACCCTGCTCGTAACCACCCTCGCCCTCGCCATACGCGGTCCCACCGAGATACGTCGAATACGCCAGCGTCGCCCCTGTGGGGGCGAACTTGGTGACGAAGGCGTCGGCGGGCCCCTTCCGGGAAGCCTGCAGCGGGCTGGCGGTGGGGAAGTTGGTGGAGTAGGTGGTGCCTGTGACGTAGGCCGCGCCCGAGGCGTCGACGGCGATATCGTTTCCGTTATCCTCGCCGTTGCCGCCGAGGTAGGTGGAATAGACCAGGGTCGTGCCAGTCGCCGCGAACTTGGTGACGAAGGCGTCGTAGCTGCCACCGCTCGTGGCTCGGAAGGCATTGATGGCCGGGAAGTTGCTGGCCAGAGTCACTCCGGTCACGTAGGCGCTCCCCGACGGGTCCACCGCGATGCCGCGGCCCTCGTCTGCCAGCCGGCCCAAATAGGTGGAGTAGGCCAGTGCCGAGCCGGCCGGCGTGAGCTTCGTCACGAAGGCGTTCGTGTCGATGCCTTGGCGCGTGGCCTGGAAGGCGTTGGCCGTGGGGAAGTTGTTCGAGAAGGTGACGCCGGTGACGTAGGCGCTACCGCTGCCGTCGACGGCGATGTCGTAGCCATTGTCGTAGTTCGTGCCTCCCAGATAGGTCGAGTACAACAGCGCCGAGCCGGCGGGATTGAGCTTCGTGACGAAGACCTCCTCGCCGAAGCCGCTGCTGTGTGCCGGCTGAAAGGCGCTGACGGTCGGGAAGTTCACCGAGCCGGTCGTTCCCGTCACGTAGGCGTTGCCGGTGGCGTCCACGGCGATGCCGGTGCCTTCGTCGAACCCCTCTCCGCCCAGGTACGTCGAGTAGACCAACGACCTTCCGTCGGGAGCGAGCTTGGTGATGAAGGCATCATTGTCGCTGTTGAGCGTGGCCTGGAACGGGCTGACCGTGGGGAAGTCGGACGACGACGTGATACCGGTGATGTATGCGCTGCCTGCGGCATCGACGGCGATGTCGGCTGCAGCCTCATCCGCGGTGGCGCCTCCGAGGTAGGTGGAGTAGGAGAGCTCCGGGTCGATGACGAGGGGGTAGCGCGGGTCGTAGTCCCCCACGGCGAAGCCGACCTGGTCGCCCTGGACCACGTAGGAGCCGGCGACCGTGCGCCGGCCGGCCTCGTGGTCCTGGTAGATGACCGGTGCGTGATGGACGACACGGCCTCCGGGCGTGTCGAGCAACAGGTTGCCATCAGGGTCGAGCGAGAGGGCCTGGACGCCGGAGATGGCCAGCCGGATGATCTCCGGATCCGTCCCCGGCGCTACCAGGAAGTCGTACTTCACATGGCCTTGTCGGCCGTAGTAGTCCAGGTCGACGCCCGGGTAGACCCCACGGTAGGAGACCCGGCCGTAGGTGGGAACGTCCGTCAGCCACCGGCTGCGATCGGCTCCCTTGAGGTAGTTCACCCGACCGGAGAGCAGCTCACCGCCGGCCACCGGCGCGTCAGCGTTGGCGCCCAGGAGCGACATGCGCACGGTGTCGGTCGTGCGGCCTTGCCGGCCAGGTCCGGCGTCGGACCCCGGCCGGGTGAGGGTCAGGACTGCGTCAGTGGATGTGAGGAAGAGCCCGTAGTCGGCGCCCCGGGCGCTGAACCGAACCTCTGGGGCGGCCTGTCCCCAGTTCGGCTCGAAGCTCAGGGGCAGCTCGCCGTAGCCGAGCGCCGGCGCCACACGGGATTCGACGGCTTCAGGCACGGCGTGCATACCATCGAGCACAGGCACCACCGCCGCAATGGCGCCGGCGGCTAGGAGCGTAATGACGATATTACGACGGCGAAAGCCCGGTCGTTCCAGCCGCATGTCCTTCACTGCCCCAACCTCCTTGGGCTGGACCAGCCCCCGCGTGGCCACTGATACTAGGTGACCCACAGCCCATGTCCGTCACTCTTGATGCCTGGTGAGTACTCCAGATACATCACACCGCTAGAGAGCAGGGCTCGACCAAAGCGTCCCTCGACAACGTTGCGGCGCAATCCGTACTCGCTCGTCCCCGGAGCGGCGCTGGGGTTCTACGCCATCCATGGGTTGATCGACTACTGGCAATGACGACACGCCGCGCCTGCCTGTCGCCGGATGTCTCCTGGCGCGGTGCCTCCTCGATCAGGCGTCGACGTAGGCCGCAAGGTGCTCTCCCGTGAGGGTGGAGCGGGCGGCAACGAGCTCGGCGGGGGTGCCTTCGAAGACGATCCGGCCCCCGTCGTGGCCGGCGCCGGGGCCGAGGTCGATGATCCAGTCGGCGTGGGCCATGACCGCCTGGTGGTGCTCGATGACGATGACGGACTTCCCCGAGTCGACGAGCCGGTCGAGCAGGCCGAGCAGCTGCTCGACGTCGGCGAGGTGGAGGCCCGTCGTCGGCTCGTCGAGGATGTAAACGCCGCCCTTGTCCCCCATGTGGGTGGCCAGCTTCAGCCGCTGCCGCTCGCCGCCCGACAGTGTGGTCAGCGGCTGACCGAGGCTGAGGTAGCCGAGCCCGACGTCGGCGAGCCGGTCGAGGATGGCGTGGGCCGCCGGCGTGCGGGCCTCGCCGTCGCCGAAGAACGCCTCGGCCTCGGTCACCGACATCGCCAGCACCTCGCTGATGTCGCGACGGCCGAGGCGGTACTCCAGCACCGCGGGCTGGAACCGCTTGCCTTCGCAGTCCTCGCAGGGGGTGGCGACGCCGGCCATCGTCGCCAGATCGGTATAGATGACGCCGGCGCCGTTGCAGGTAGGGCAGGCGCCCTCCGAGTTGGCGCTGAAGAGCGCCGGCTTCACGCCGTTGGCCTTGGCGAAGGCCTTGCGGATCGGCTCCAGGAGACCGGTGTAGGTCGCCGGGTTGCTGCGCCGGGACCCTCGGATCCCGCCCTGGTCGATCGACACCACGCCTCCGTCGGCGGGCAGGGAACCGTGGACGAGCGAGCTCTTGCCGGAGCCGGCGACCCCGGTGACCACGCAGAGCACGCCGAGGGGGATGTCGACGTCGACCTTCTGGAGGTTGTTCGCCGTCGCCGCACGTATCTCTAACGCACCGGTGGCCGTGCGCACCGTAGGCTTGAGCCTCGCCCGGTCGTCGAAGTGGCGCCCGGTCAGGGTGTCGCTCGTCCTCAGCCCGTCGACGCTGCCCTCGTAGCAGACGGTCCCACCGCCCGTGCCCGCTCCGGGCCCGAGGTCGACGACGTGGTCGCCGATCACGATCGTCTCCGGCTTGTGCTCGACGACGAGCACCGTGTTGCCCTTATCTCGGAGCTGGAGGAGAAGGCGGTTCATCCGCTCGATGTCATGGGGGTGGAGACCGATCGTTGGCTCGTCGAAGACGTAGGTGACGTCGGTGAGCGACGAGCCGAGGTGGCGGATCATCTTGGTCCGCTGTGCCTCGCCGCCCGACAGCGTGCCCGATGGGCGGTCGAGCGAGAGGTAGCCGAGCCCGATCTCCACGAAGGAGTCGAGGGTGTGCAGGAGCTTGGCCAGCAACGGCGCCACCGACGGCTCGTCGAGCCCACGGACCCATTCAGCGAGATCGCTGATCTGCATGGCGCAGGCGTCGGCAATGCTGATCTTGCCGATCTTCGACGAACGCGCCGCCTCGCTCAGCCGGGTGCCCCCGCACTCGGGGCAGGCGGTGAACGTCATCGCCCGGTCCACGAAGGCCCGGATGTGGGGCTGCAGCGCGTCAATGTCCTTGGACAGGAACGATTTCTGGATCTGGGGGACCAGACCTTGGTAGGTGAGATTGATCCCCTCTACCTTGATCTTGGTGGGCTCCCTGTACAGGAGGGCGGCCAGTTCCTTCTTGGTGAACTTGCGGATCGGCTTGTCCGCGTCGAAGAAGCCGCAGCTGTTGAAGATGCGCCCGTACCAGCCCTCCATGCTGTAGCCCGGGATCGTGATGGCACCCTCGTTGATCGACTTCGAGTCGTCGTACAGCTGGGTGAGATCGATGTCCTCCACCCGGCCCATGCCCTCACAGCGCGGGCACATGCCACCGGTGCGACTGAAGCTGGCCCGCTTCGTCTCGCCCTTGACCGTGATCGTCCCTGCGGCCCGGACCGATGCGACGTTGAACGAGAAGGCGTTGGGCCCGCCGATGTACGGCTTGCCGAGCCGGCTGAACAGGATACGGAGCATGGCGTTGGCGTCGGTGGCGGTGCCGACCGTCGAGCGGACGTTGGCGCCCATCCGCTCCTGGTCGACGATGATCGCGGTCGTCAGCCCGTCGAGCACGTCGACGTCGGGCCGCGCCATCGTCGGCATGAAGCCCTGCACGAAGGCGCTGTAGGTCTCGTTGATCAGGCGCTGGGACTCGGCGGCGATGGTGCCGAACACCAGCGAGCTCTTGCCCGAGCCGGAGACGCCGGTGAAAACCGTCAGCCGTCGCTTCGGGATCTCGACGCTTATGTCCTTCAGGTTGTTCACCCGCGCCCCCTCGACGCGGATCAGGTCGTGGCAGTCGGCGGGGTGCGGTGTGGCCATGTTCAGCGGAGCTCCTGGATGCGGATCAGGTTGCCGGCGGGGTCGCGGATGGCGCAGTCGCGAACGCCGTACGGCTGGTCGGTGGGTTCCTGGACGACCTCGACGTCGCTCGCCTGGAGCCGCTCGAACGTGGCGTCGACGTCCTTGGTGGCCAGGTTGATCATCGCGTAGGTGCCCTTCGCCATCATCTCGCTGATCGTCTTGCGCTCCTCGTCGGTGATGCCCGGGTCGACCGCCGGCGGGTGCAGGACGATGGAAGTCTCGGGCTGGTCGGGAGGGCCGACGGTGATCCAGCGCATCCCCTGGTAGCCGACGTCGAGGCGGACCTCGAACCCGAGGGTGTCGCGGTAGAAGGCAAGCGAGGCGTCCGGGTCGGTGTGCGGGAGCATGCTCGAGTGAATGGTGATGTGCATGAGCTTCACCCTAAAGATGGCTTGGCGCCGGCGCTTCTCGATTCCTGACCGGTCTGGTGACTTGCTTGGCTACGCACGACGGCATCCCGGCAGTCGCCCGCATCGCCTCCCGCCGGTACGTGCTCGGCGGGACGCCGACCAGCTCGGTGAAGCGGGTGCTGAAGGTGCCCAGTGACGAGCAGCCCACGGCGAAGCAGACCTCGGTGACGCTGAGGTCGCCCCGGCGCAGAAGCGCCATCGCCCGCTCGATGCGTCGCGTCATGAGGTAGGAGTACGGCGACTCGCCGTAGGCCAGCCGGAACTGGCGGCTGAGGTGGCCGGCGGACATGTTGACGCCCTGGGCGAGCGCCTCGACGTCCAGCGGCTCGGTGTACTCCCGGTCCATCCGGTCGCGCACCCGGCGCAGCAGGGCGAGGTCGCGCAGGTGCGCAGCGGTGGCCTGTTCCCTGGTCACCGGCGCGATGGTGCCACGTCGCCAGCGGTAGTGCGGGATGTCACATTCCCGGGGCCGGCGGTGCTGTACTGGCATGAACCTGATCCCGCACGGAGGAGCGACGGCTGCGGCCGTCCTGGCGATCCCTAGGGTTGCCGGTGCCGGGAAGGGGCGGGCTGAGAAGGAGGAGCGGGTAGCGGTGTCGGGTTCGGGCCGCGGTGGCGTGCGCGCCGACCTGGACGCGGTCTTCCGCCGGGACTACCAGCTGGTCGTGGGCGTCGCCGCTCGCGTGCTGGGCTCACGCGACCAGGCCGAGGACGTCGCCCAGGATGTATTCCTCGCCTTCGGGCGCTCGGCAGTGCCGGCGGGTGAGGCCCGGGGCTGGCTCTGCGTCGCTGCCGCCCACACCGCGCTGAACCTGCTTCGTTCCGGGCGCCGGCGGCTGTCACGGGAAGAGGCGGTCGTCACGGCGGGTGAGAGCGTCGTCTCCGACGTGGCCGAGGCGGTGGTCTCGCTCGAAGAGCGCAGCCGGGTGCGATCGGCGCTCGTCCGGCTCCCCCGCAAGCAAGCCGTCGCCCTGGTGCTGCGCCACAGCGGCCTGAGTTACGCCGAGGTCGCCGCCGCGCTCGACCTCTCCCCTGCCAGCGTCGGCACCACCGTCCGGCGCGCCGAATCCGCCCTGCGTAAGGAGTTGATCCGTGATGGGTCATCCGACTGAAGGTGTCCTGCGCCGCCTGCTCGACGAGCCGGCCGGCGTGACCGATTCCGACCGCCGGCACGTCGCCGGCTGCCCGCAGTGCCTCGACGGCCTTACATCGATGAGCGACGACGCCGCACTGGTGACTGCCGCGCTGGCGACAGAGGGCGTCGCCGGCGTTGACGTCGAAGCTGCGTGGCGACGTCTCTCGACCGCGGCACCGGCGCCAGAGCCGGGACGAGCGGCGGCCCCGCCCCGCCCGTCGCGATGGCACGGTGTGCTGCGCCGGCCCGCCACCGCCGCCTTCGCCGTCGGGCTCGTCCTGACCGGCGCCGGCGCCGCCGCCGCCAATGACTGGCTACAGATCTTCCGGACCAAGCAGATCGCACCCGTCAGCTTCAGCACCGCCGACTTCATCGCCCTGCCCGACCTGCGGGCCTACGGCGATCTCGCCCTCACCGGCGACATCGACATGGAGCCGGTCGCCGGCGCCGCTGCGGCCGCAGCGGCCACCGGGCTGGCGGTGCCCGAGGTGACATCCCTTCCGCGAGGAATCAGCGGCGAGCCGACCTACAAGGTGGGCCGGCAGGTGAGCGCCACCTTCACGTTCTCCACGGCTCGCGCCGCCCAGTCGGCCTCCGCGGCGGGGAGGGCGCTCCCCGCTCCCCCGCCGGGCCTTGACGGCTCCCAGCTGCGGATGGTCGCCGGCCCCGGGTTGGCCGCCATCTGGTCTCAGCCGACCGGCGCTCCTGCGCTCTTCGTTGGGCGGGCCGTGGCGCCCGCCGCGTTCTCCTCGGGCCTGCCGTTCCAGACCGTGCGGGACTACCTGTTGACGGTGCCAGGCCTCCCCGACAACGTCGCCAAGCAACTGCGGACCTTCACCGCAGACGGCTCGACCCTGCCACTGCCCGTGCCGACGGACCGCATGACGTCCTCGTCGGCGGAGGTCAACGGGGTGCCGGCGACCGTGCTTGCGAGCCGGGACAAGGTCGTGGCCGCCGCCGTCTGGGTCGACGACGGCGTGGTGACCGTCGTGGCCGGGGCGCTCAGCGCCGGCGAAGTGCTGTCGATCGCCAGGACGCTGGGATGAGCGCAGCCGGGAACGCCGCCGCGGTCACCAACGACCCGGCCCGTCTCGCCGCCGCCCAGCTCGTCACCAACCTGCCGCCGGCGCCCGCGGTCTGGTGCTCCGGCCTGCGGAAGCGGTACGGCAAGCAACAGGCAGTGGCTGACGTGTCCCTGGAGGTGGGCCGCGGAGAGGTGGTTGGACTGCTGGGCCCCAACGGCGCCGGCAAGACGTCGGTGATTAAGATGCTCCTCGGTCTGGTCCACCCGGATGCCGGAGAGGTGATGCTCCTCGGGAGGGCGGCGGCGGACCCCGCCACCCGCACGCTCGTCGGCTACCTGCCCGAGCTCTTCCGGTACCAGCCGTGGCTCAGCGCGGCGGAGGTGCTCGCCCTTCACGTCCGCCTCTCGGGGGTCAACGTGACCGGCCAGGAGCAGCGCGACTGCCTGGCGCTGGTAGGCCTGGCCGAACGCACCGGCGACCGGGTGGGTGGCTTCTCCAAGGGAATGCAGCAGCGCCTGGGGCTGGCGGTGGCCCTGGTCGCACGCCCCGAGCTGGTCGTGCTCGACGAACCGACCAGCGCCCTGGACCCGGTGGGTCGGGTCGACGTGCGTGACATCGTGCTGGATTTGAAGTCACGCAACGTGGCCGTGCTGCTTAACTCCCACCTGATCGGCGAGGTCGAGCGGGTCTGCGACCGGGTCGTCATCCTCGACAAGGGCCGAGTTGCGGCGCACGGGACCCTTGCCGAGCTGCTCGGACAGCGCGAGGTCCGCCTGCAGCTGGCCAATCTCTCGGCGGAGGCGGAGCTTCGGCTGGCCACCACGGGGGTCGTGGAACGAGCCGGTGACTGGTTCACCGTGGCCCTGCCGGCGGACGAGGGAACCGCAGTACCGGACCTCGTGGGTGATCTGGTCGCCCTGGGCACCCGGGTGTACGCAGTCGAGCCGGCCCGCATCAGCCTGGAGGAGCGCCTGCTCGGCATCCTGCGGGCGGGCAAGGAAGGTGACGAGTGACGACGACCCGCACCGTGCTGACCATCGCCGCCCTCACCCTGAAGGAGGCGACCCGCCGGCGGGTCGTGCTGGCCCTGGCCGCCCTCACGCTCGTGCTCCTCGTGCTGAGCGGCTGGGGCTTCTCCCGCCTGGCTGCCGAGGCCGGCGGCGCCACGATGACCAGCGGCGAGGCCCGGCTGACGGCGTCCATCCTGCTCAATCTGGTGATGTTCGGGTTCAGCCTCATCGCCGCACTGGGCACTGCGTTCCTCGCCGGCCCCACGCTCTCAGGCGAGACGGAGTCAGGGATCGCCCTCGCCATGCTCGCTCGTCCGATCCGTCGCTCCGCCGTCCTCCTGGGCAAGTGGCTGGGGCTGGTCGGCTTCGGCGCCGGCTTCGTCGTCCTCGCCGGCCTGGCCCAGTGCATCGTGGTCCACCAGACGGTGGACTACTGGCCCCCCCAGCCGGTGGTAGCCCTGGCGTACCTCGCGGCGCAGACCATCGTGCTGCTCACCCTCGCCCTGCTGCTGTCCACCGCCGTCTCGCCCATGGCCTCGGGCGTGGTGGCGGTCGGCCTGTTCGGCGCCACGTGGATCGCCGGCGTGGTGGGCGCCATCGGTGGATCCCTCGGCAACGCCGCCGTCGCCCGGGTCGGCACGATCTCCCGCATGCTGCTGCCCACCGACGGGCTGTGGCGGGGGGCGATGCGTGCATTCCAGGACCCATCCGCCCTCCTCGAAATGGGCGGATCGGATGCCGAGGCGTTCCCGTTCCTGAGCGCGGCACCCCTGACGGTCACCTACCTCCTGTGGGCTGCTGGATGGGTCGCGATGATCTGGGCTCTGGCCGCAGCCTCGTTCGTGCGGAAGGACCTCTGACCCGTAAGCCGTCGGGCCCCTCGCATGACGCGCCGCTTCAGATCGACGACGCCGCTGTGACCGGAGCGACATCCGGGTGAAGCGGTTTCACGTGGGGCGGGTAGCCGGCCAGGGCGTGGGCGGGGCGCCGCCCAGCTGGTCGACGAACTCGCTGATGAACCACCTCCGGAACCGCAGCTCCTCGGGCGGGGTGGCCAGGGTGAGCAGGTGGTCGCCTCTCCTGCAGTACTCGTCGGCCTCGTCCAGCATGTCGCCCAGCTGCTGGGCGGCGGGGGCCGCCGCTGGCGGGATGTGATAGGTCAGGTCGATCTCGGTCTCACCCTGGGCGAGCGCCTCTTCCATCTCCACCCGTTGGGCCTCCGAGAAGCTGCCGTATCCGGCCGAGAGCTGATTGAAGAGGTTCAGCAGGCGCCCGGGCGTGGCCGCCCGGGCCTCGTCGTCGGCGACCATGAGTGCAAACTCCCGGAGGAGGCCGTCGACGTGCTCCTGGGTGCGCTGCCAGACCTCGAGCGGCAGCTGGAGCAGGCGGACCTCCACCAGGTCGGGCTGCGCCTCCGGTTCCATTGCCGCGGCAGCGTAGGGATCGCGGGACGCGAAGTAAAAAGGGGCCGCTCAGCGCACCGAGCGGCCGGCGCGCTCGGCCAGCCGCACGTGAATCTGCGAGCGAAGCTTGGTCAGTTCCAGGGCGGTGCGAAACCGGGCGAGCGCGTGCTCCTCGATGCGCCGGCGCACGGCGGCGACATCGGCATCGTCGTGCACGTGCACGGTGACCTCGACCTCGGGCACCGGATGGTCGCCGACTAGCCGGGCCGACGCAGACCGGACGCCCGGGTACTCCTCGACCTCGCGGGCCAGGGCGGCGGTGGCGCCCGAGCTGAGCAGCTCGGTGTGGCCGGGGCCGTCGGCGCGCACCCCCAGGTGGCGCACGGCCGGGGTGCCCAGCTGGGCGAGGAGCCAGCGCAGGCCCAGCCAGGCGACCAGCAGCGACAGCACCGCGGACAGCGGCCAGAACCAGTCGGCGTTGCGAGCGACGAAGTCGCGCAGGCCTTCGTCCAGCACCGGGTCGCCGGCCTGGTCGTCGCTGAAGGCGCCGTAGCCCCGGGCCAGGCCGTACGCGCCGGCGACGATGAGCAGGAGCGCCAGGATCGTCAGTATTGTCGAGTTGAGGCGGTCGGGGCCCCGCCTCACCGCTCCGGCCTCCCCTGCACCTTGACCCGGACCTCCGGCGGACGAGCCAGGCCGACGGTGGTCAGGCGGCGGTCGAGCGCCTCGGTGACCACAGGCGGAAGGTCGCCCGCCTGGCGCCGGCCCGAGGTGGCCACGACCTCCGCCCTTTCCTTGCGGACCTTGGCCTTCGCCGCGGCGATGCCGTCGACCCGTGCCGCCTCCCGGGCCAGGGACCGCTCGAGGCTGCGCCGGCCGACGTCCGCGGGCACGGCGCCGGGTGTGAGCGCCAGTGCGCTCGGGCGCCGGCGGGCCAACTGCAGGAGGAGCAGGGCCAGCCCGGCGACCAGGAGGCCAATGAAGATCCAGCGGGGCGGCGCCGCGTCCCAGGTCCGCAGGCGGGCGCTGCGGTACCACTCGTCATGCGGCAGGACCCACGGCCGGCGATCGAACCCGGCCACGACGATCTCCACGGCGACGATCAGGCCGCCAACGAGGAGCGCGAGCCCGAGGACGGCGGCGAGGACTCGGTTGGCGATTCTCATCGCGGCTTACTCCACCCGCCGGCGGCCGGCGCCGGCGGGCGCGACCAGGGCAGGTACGGCAATGTTGACCTCGGTCGCGCGCAGTCCGCATAGCTCCGACAGCCTCTCGATTACCTTGGTGCGCACCTCGTTGGTCACCGTGGCCACGGGTTGGGGGTAGAGGACATTGACGGTGAGGTCGACCGTCACCGTCTCGGCGTGGACCTCCGCCGACGCCCGGGCGGCGCTGTCGTTGCCGACTGACCACGGGAGGAGTCGGGACAGACCGGTCTCGACGACTCCGCCCACGCCGTCGACCTCGGACGCGACCCGCCCGGCAATCTTCTCGACCACGGTCGGGCTGATGAGGGTCACGCCCCTGTTGGTGACCAGTGGGGTTCGGGGCAGCTCGACCGTGGTCGGCGCGTTCACCGGCGGATCTTCCCGCCGCCCCCGAGGTACGGCGTGAGGTCGATCTCGCCCTGCACGACCTTCATGACGACGTAGCCGACGGCGCCGCAAAAGGCGACGATCAGCATCGAGCCGAAGCCGTCGAAGGCCAGGGCGAGGCCGAGGAGCAAGCCGACGAACAGTCCGACGATTGTGGGTTGCATGGGTCCTCCTGGTCAGGGATGCAGGCGAAGCGCCCGCAACAGGGACGAGACGCCGGCCCGGCGCCGGCGGTGGAACACGACGTTGGCCGGCGCCCGGTGGCTCCGGGTCAGCTGGCGATACGCGTCGAGGCCGGCCTGGAAGGTGGCGGGATCGCCGCCGCGGTCGGGGTGGTATTCGACGGCGAAGCGCCGGAAGGCCGCGGTCACGTCCTTCGGTGGGGCGCCGGGACTCACGCCCAGCAGCTCATGGGGACCCAACCGACGCCTCCGTCAGCTCCGCCGGCGAGGCGGGGCCGGGCAGCTCGATGTCCTCGATGAACACCGAGACGGGGAGGCCGCCGGCGTAAGGCGCCACCGCAGCACGCACCACGTCCGCGATCTTCGGCAGCGACGTCCCCCACCGGGCCACGATGTGGACTTCGAGCGCCCCGTCGGCCTCCCGCACCCCGAGGATGCGCCGGCCGGGCCGGTAGGTGGCGATCTCGCCGAAGCGCCCGCCGGTCAGGCCGGCGACCAGGGGGCAACCCTGGGCCGCCGCGGCCACCGCCTCGACGTCGGCGGTCACTGAACCCTGGGCGGCTCGGGGGTCGTGTCGTCGCCGAGGTAGACGTCGTCCACGGAGATGTTGACTTCGGTGACCTGCAGGCCCGTCATCCGCTCGATGCGTTGGATCACGTTGTCACGCACCGACTGGGAGACGTCGGGGATGGAGACGCCGTAGTCGACGACCAGGTCGATGTCGATGGCCGCTTGGCGTTCGCCCACCTCGACCCTGACCCCCTGGGTCATGTTCGGGCCGGCGCCACCCACCGGGAGCTTCTCCTTGATGGTCCCGAAGGCCCGCGCCGCTCCACGGCCCATCTCGTGGACGCCGGAGACCTCGCGAGCGGCCACGCCGGCGATCTTCTCGACGACCGAGTCGGCGATCGACGTCCGTCCCTGTCCGGTCAGGAGCGCGTGGCCTTCAGTGGGTCGAAGGTCAGTGGTCGTCTGCTGGGCCATGGCTCACCTCGTTGATCTTCCTGGCCATCGTCCTACCTTCAGCGCAGGTCCCGGAAACCTCACCATCAGCCAGCCACGGAGCCGGTTGGCTAGGTTGGGCCTCTCTATGCCTCGTATCGACATCGAACTGACCAGCTCGCGCCCTGACGGCACCTGGACGTGGCGGGCCGCTGGGGCGCGCCAGCCCAAGGGGGTGGTCGATGCCTCCATCCTCCACTCCGGCGCCAAGGTCGGCGATGTGGTGAAGGCCGAGGCCGACTTCGACCTCGACGGCATCAACGTCACGTCGGTGACGCCCCCGAAGGCGAGGAAGGCGCCGGGGGCCGAGGTGCTCCCCCTGCTGGGTTCCGGCAAGGAGGAGGCGCTGGTCACCCACAGCCCGCTCAAGCCGGAGCGCGAGGGAAGGGAAGACCGGGGCCGGCGCGGTGACCGCAGCGATCGCCCGTTCGGTGCGGGCGGATTTGGCGGCGGCGGCCGTGGTGGCCCCGGCGGCGGCCGAGGGGAAAGAGGTCCGGTCGGGCCCGACGGGAAGCCCCTCGGGCCCGGTGCCACCCGACCGCGGGCCACGCCGGCGCCGACCGTGGGTCCGAGAGACGGTGCCCGGCGCGAAAGCCGCGGGCCCGGCGGTCCCGGCCAGCGGGAGCGCACCCGTCCCGACCGGCCCGAGCGTCCCCGTGCCGAGCGGCCGGGCGGCGAGCGTCCGCCCCGCGAGGGTGGGGGCCGACCGGGTGGCGAGCGGCCGCCCCGCGAGGGTGCTGGGCGCGAGCGGCCGCCCCGAGAGGGTGCCGGCCGGGAGCGGCCGGCCCGGTCGACTTCGGCAGCTCCGGCCCGGCCCCGTCCCCCGGCCAAGCGCCTCCAGCCCGCTCGGGCCCACCGCGACGCCGCCCTCGGTGCGCTGGCGCCCGAACAGCGGGCGATTGCCGAGCAGTTGCTCCGCGGTGGCCTGCCCGGTGTCCGGGCCGCGGTCGAGGAGCAGAACAAGGAGGCGCGCGCTGCCGGCGGGCCGGAGATCCGCGCCGACGCCATCCTCAGCCTGGCCGAGGAGCTGTGGCCCGCTCTGCGGACCGCGGAGTGGCGCGACCGGGCCGAAGCGGCGGCCAACATCGTCGACGAGATCAGCCTCCGGGATCTGCGCACGGTCGTGGCCGGCGCCGATGCCGCCGGGCGCGACGAGGAGAGCCGGGCGCTGGCCTCCAAGCTGCGCGAGGGCCTGGAGCGCCGGAGTGCCGCCGAGCGCCAGACGTGGCTCGACGAGATCGGGACGTGCCTGACCGAGGGCCGGGTCGTGCGGGCCCTGCGGGTCAGCAGCCGGGCGCCCGAGCAGGGCATCCGCCTGCCTCCCGAGCTGAACGCCGGCCTCACCGCAGCGGCGGGCGAGGCCATGTCGGCCGACACCGCCACCGATCGCTGGCTCGCCGTCCTCGAGGCCGTGCTGGCCTCGCCGGTGCGCCGGAGCATCGCCCCGAAGGGCCTGCCCAACGGGGCTGACGAGGAGACGCTGAAGACCATCCGGGCCGCGATCGCCAAGGTGCCGGCGCTCGGCCCCCTGCTGGGCGAGTCGCCGACCACCCGCCCCCTGCCTCCCCCGCCGCCCCGCCGGCCACCGGCCCCGCCGGCGGCCTCGGCGCCGGCTGAGCCCCAGGTGGCCGACAAGCCCGAGCCGGTCGCGGCCGCGCCGGAACCCGAGCCGGCGGCCGAGGCGCCGGCGGCGCAGGACGAGCGCCAGGCCCAGATGACCGACGCGCCCGAGCCGGTCGCAACCGCGCCGGAGCCGGCGACCGAGGCGGCCGCAGAGCCGGAAACGGCACCAGAGGCGCAGGCACCTGAACCGCCGGCCGAGGACGCCTCCCCCGAGGTCACCCTGGCTCCCGAGCCCCAGCCCGACGCCGGGATCGCCCCAGAGCCGCCGCTTCTCATCCCCGCCGAAGCCCCGCCGGCCGCCGGCGCCGAGCCGCCCATGCTGCCCGCCGATCCGGCGGCCGAGGGACCGCAGAGCTAGGCCCCAGCCGGTCTTTGTCGGCTGAGGTACCGCAGCGGTACCTCAGCCGACAAAGAACTCAGGCGATGACAGGCACGATGCCGTGGTCGTGCAGGAACTCGGCGAGGCCCTCGGCTAGGCGGAGGTGGGTCACCTCGTCGAGGGGCACCCAGGCCGCTTCCGCGGCGTCGGCGCCGGCCTCTGGCGCGGTCTCGGGGCCGTCGAGCACGGTGACGTAAAAGTCGAAGATGACGTGGTGATGGTTGTCGCCGATGCGTTCGACCCAGCCGACGAGATCGTCGCAGACCGCTTCCAGGCCGGTCTCCTCGGCCAGCTCCCGCACCACGGCCTCGGCCAGGGTCTCGCCGCCCTCGACCCGGCCACCGGGCACGCTCCACTCCCCCGCCGCCGGCCCGTGGCCGCGCCGGATGAGCAGGATGCGGTCGTCGACCACTGCCACCGCCCCGACACAGACCTCCGGTCTCATGCCTCTGCCTCCTTCTCGGCGAAGCGGTGGTGCATGACGAGTTGCCTGGCGGTGAAGCCCGACTCCTCGAAGAAGTTTTTGGTCGCACGGTGCCCGGGGAGGGCCATGGCGTCCATCCCGATGCACTTGCGCTCCTCGCACCAGGCGATGAGCTCGTTGATCATCAGCTCGCCCAGCCCGACCTGGCGCGCCCCCTCCTCCACGAAGATGTCGTCGATCACGCCGAGCACGCTGCCGTCGGTGAGGCGTTCGAGGCGGGCGACGGCATACCCGACGACCGTGGCGTCGATGGTGGCGACCAGCACTCGGTACTCCGGGTCCTCGAGAAGCTCCTCCAGGGCCTCCTCGATCGGTTCCTGGCGGGCCTCACGGGCCTTCCAAACTGCGCCGCCGCGCATGGGCGCCAGCTCGTCGATGACGGTCCGGTTCAGCTCGGCAAGCCGGGGCACGTCGGCGGCCACCGCTGGCCGGCACGCTTCTTCCACTCAGGCGCCGCGAAGCTGGTCGATGCGGGTGATCACCGTCTTGCGGGCCCGGGTGGCGGCCTCGTAGGCACGCACTGCGTCGAGCTCGGAGGGCGTGAGGCCCTCGAGCCGGGGGACGACCTGTGACGCCGAAAGCGTGTCGTAACCGGGGATGGCGAGGCCGGCGGCGTCCGGCGCACCGGCGCCGGCGCCTGGCGCCGGCGGCTCGGCGGGAGCCGGCCGGTGGCCGTTCGTCGGCGCCGCCGTGCCGGCCTTCGCCCCGCCCCCGCCGGCCGGCTGCTCGCGCAGGCGCCGTAGGACTGTTTCGGCCCGGCGCTGGCCCTGGCGCACGGCCATCTCGCCGATCATCCGGGCCACCGTGACCTGGCCGCCCATACGCTGGCGCCCTTTGTCGGCCAATTTGGGCACCAGGTCGCGCGCCTCCAGGAGCAACCCGAGGGGCGCATACACGAGCAGGTCGAGAAGCTGCTCGCCGGGGTCATCGCGCTTACTCATGGGAGCCAGCCTACGACCGGCTGGCGCACTCTCAGACGCAGTCGCGACAGAACTGGCGCTCGGCGTCAGCCAGTTGGCTGGGGTGCTTGACCAGGAAGCAGGACTGGCAGACGAACTCGCCGGGCCGCTTGGGGAGGACCTTGGTGGATCCCTCGGCCCGGTCCTCGGCGTCGGGGACGTCGTCCTCCTCGTCTTCCTCCTCGTCGACGACGACCAGCCGGTCCTTCAGGATGACATCGAGGCCCGCCTCCACGTCATCGGGGTCGATGTCGTCGTCGTCCTCGTCGTCGTCATCGTCATCGGCCACCACCACCACTCCGACCGGGACGACCTCGGGATCCCCTTCGTCGACGAGGACGTCGACATCGTCCACCTCGTCGAGGACGTCGACATCGTCCTCGACGAGATCCTCCTCGTCGTCGTCGTCGAGCGACTCGAGATCGACGATGTCAGGGTCGTCGGGCTCGTCGACCTCGTCGAGCTCCTCGTCAGGTTCATCAGGCATTCCGGCGCGTCCGTTCCAAAAAGGGGGGGTTCGGGGGCGGGAGCATAGACGAAGCCCGCGCGGTGCGGATGAGCCCGCCAAACGGCGTCAGGACCCGAGAGACCGTTGGTACCGCTCGGTGGCCCTCCCTCGGGGACGGTGGCCGGCCCGGCCCCCCGTGGTGGGTTATCAGAACGTTCTCTACTTGGTCTCCCGAGCCCCGCGCCTGCCCTCAAACCGCCCCCACCACGGCACCGCTATGTGCAGCGCCGAGGCCCACGACCCGGGGGTGTGGGGCGTCAGGGACAGAGGGGAGCATGGCGCGGTGAGGCGGCTCGTGCAAGGGGCCGCACGGTGCCTCTGACCAGCCTCTTTCCGCAACATCGCAGGTCAGGCATAGTGAGATTTCTCGCCTCTAGTTCAAGTCGAGGCTTGGCCCGGCGGAGCGCTGTCCTCCGGCGCGGCGCGGCGCCGGGCCTCGGCGCGGCGCTCCCCGGGGAGACGCTCCAGGTCGGCGCCGGCGTCGCTGTGGTCGACGAAGCGCATCAGGCCGGCGACGATTCGATGGCCGGCCTGCTCGGCGATGAGGCGGTGCATGTCCTGGCAGATGCGCCGGTACGACGGGTGCCCGGCCGGCGAGGTGCGCAGCTCCAGCATGTGCAGGGCGGCCCGGGCATTGAGTTCCATCGAGTAGCGCAGGCGGTACGCCAGGGAGACGGCGTAGGAGGCCTGGGCCGGGAACGGGCCCTCCAGGGCGCCGTGGAGGGCGGCCGACACCGACATGGCCTCCTCGAACGCCTCAGCCACCCCTGCGTCGACGACGTCGTCGGCCATAACGTAGCCGTGGCGGGGGGTTAGGGCCTGCCACTGGATGGTGAGCATCCGGTGGCGCTGGAGGTCACGGAACGCGCCGTAGTCGGAGAGCACGTCGAAGCGGTAGGACAGGTGCTCGAGGGCCCGGCCGGGCTTGTGCCGGCGATTGCGGCGCTCGCCCACGTACGCGTCGGCCACCGCCTGGCGCTCGTCGGCCGACAGGGTGCGCACCCGGGCCAGGACCTGGTCGTCGGGAAGGTCGAGGTGGGGGTAGAGCATGGCAGCCAAGACCTTGTCCTCACCCTCGGGGTCGAAGTCGACGAGCGTGACCGCCGGCCGGGGCTCCGGCGCCACGCCAGCGAACAGCCGCTCGGCGACCTCGGCGGTCGCGCTGCCGGTGCCGGCCAGGTAGGCGGCCCACTCCCCTCCCCGCTCGGGCCGGTCGAGGCGGGTCAGGAACGACGGAATCACCTTCCGCAGCTCACCGATCATCATCTCGGCATAGGCCCGGGCCTCCGGAAGCGCGTGGCCCCGCATCCGCAGGAGGAGCAGCTCGTAGGCCTGGCCGGTGCCGTAGATGCCGACGTTCGACAGCGCCGCCGCCGGCAGCAGGCCCCGCAGGGCGTCGAAGGCCTTGGCCCTGATCGACTGCCGGTACACGAAGTCGGAGTCCCCGGGCTCCTTGGGGTGGCGGGCCCGGTAGTGGTCGCTGAGGACAGGGACCAGGGCGGCGTAGGTGTCGAAGAGGTGGTCCAGGTCGGCGACGTAGCGGGTGCCGAGCGGCGACGCCAGCACCGTGGGGTCGCGGTGGTACCGGTAGCGGCCGCCAAGGCGGGCGTCGTAGGCGACGTAGCGGGTCGACTGCTCCAGGTAGGCCATCAGCCGGCCCCACTCCAGGACCTTGGTGAGCAGGTTCGAGGCCTGCTCGCAGGCCAGGTGCACCCCGCCCAGTTGGGCCACCGAATCGTCGCCGTACTCGGTGAACACCCGCTCGTAGAGGGCCTCGGCCCGCTTGACGCCGACGGTGGCGTCGATCGACGCGTCACCCTCGGTGTCGAGGTCACCGACGAACTCGTCGAGGAACAGCCGGCGCAGGCTCTTGTGGGACCGGGAGTAGCGGGCGAACAGGGCACCCTTGACCACCTCGGGGAGGTTGACGAGGGCGAACACCGGGCCGTCGAGATTCGTGAAGTAGCGCCGGAGGACGTCGGCTTCCTGGTCCGTCCACTGCTCGACGACGTAGGGATGCATGGCCCGGCGAGATTAGGGTCCAGAGCCGAACGCAGCGCGGACCTCGTCGATCCGGCCTTCGGTGAGCCAGAGGTCCATCACCGTCATCGCCATGGCTTTGGCCCCGTCCAGCACGGCCCTGTCGCCTTCCTTCGAGACTGCCCAGCGGGCGAACTCGTCGGAGTGGAGGGGCACGTCGGGCGGGCTCACGGCGATCATGGGATGGATCGACGGCACGAGGTGGCTCACGTTGCCCATGTCGGTGCTGGCGATTACCCGGGTCTCTGGGGTCGGCTCATAGAGCGGGCGCCCCAGGGCCTCGCTGTTGGCGCGGTAGAGTTCGATCAGCACCGGGTTGGTCCGCAGGTCGGAGTACTCGGGGCAGGTGGGCTCGACCTCGATCCGGCAGCCAGCCGCGGCCGCACCGGCCTCCAGGCAGGCGAGGACCCGGGCCTTGAGCGGCTGCAGGCTCTCGATCGACGCCGAGCGGACGTACCACTCGGCCACGGTGTGGTGGGGGACGATGTTGGGCTTCTCGCCGGCCTGCGGGAAGACGCCGTGGATCCGGTCGGTGGAGGCGATGTGCTGGCGGAGCGCGCCCACGGCGTTGTACCCGAGCACCATGGCGTCGAGGGCGTTGCGGCCCAGGTGGGGGGCGGCGGCAGCGTGGGCCCCCTGGCCGAAGTACTGCACCCGCCAGGTGGCGATGGCGATGATGTCGGCTTCGGTCAGGTCGGCGCCGCAGGGGTGGACCATCATCGCTGCGTCGAGCCCGTCGAACGCGCCCCGCTCCCCCATCAGAACCTTGCCACCGCCGCCCTCCTCGGCGGGGGTGCCGAGCACCACCAGCCGCCCGCCGGCCTCGCCGGCCAGCGTGCTGGCGGCCAGCGCCGCCCCCAGGCCGGCAGCGGCGATGACGTTGTGGCCGCAGCCGTGGCCGATACCGGGCAGGGCGTCGTACTCGCAGATGACGGCGACCGCCGGGCCGGACCCGGACCCGTACCGGCACTCGAATGCGGTCTCCAGGCCGTAGGCGCCGGCCTCGGCGCCCAGGGCCGAGGCCAGCACGTCGGCCGCGAATGTCTCGGCGAACAGCAGCTCCGGATGGCCGTGTATCCGGTGTGAAACCTCGAGGAGGAGGTCGGCCCGACGGTCGACCTCCTCCTGCACCCGAGCTTTGGCGTCGTCCAGGTCCATCCCAGCCAGGGTAATGGGAGCCCCGGCGGGGACGTGGTGGAGTCGGCTTACTTGAACTTGTCGGCGATCTTGTCGACCGCCTCCTTGACCTCGCCCTTGCCCTGGTCGACCTTGCCCTCACGCTTCAGCTCGTCGTTGTCGGTGAGGTCGCCGGCTGCTTCCTTTGCTCGTCCCTTGAGGTCATCGATGTTGTCCACCATGCGGGATCTCCTTTTACTAGCTAGGTGAAGGAGGTGTTCCCTTGTGGCGGGGTTTGCTAACGGTTCCGCTGGGCGGCGTTTCTGCCCCGGGACAGCGGCGGCCATGCCCGACGGGTGATACTGCGGCGATGGGCGCATTGCGTGGTGAGACAGTCCCGATCCTGCCGGCGTGTGAGATCGCCGCCACCGTCGACTTCTACGGGAAGCTCGGGTTCGCCGTCGTCCGCCTGTACGAGGGGTTCGGCGCGCCCTACCTGATCCTGCGGCGCGACGACGTCGAGCTGCATTTCTTTCACGACGCCGGCACCGACCCCGAACAGAACGACGGTGGTTGCTACCTCCGCCTTGTCGACGCCCAGGGCGTCTACGACGAGTGGGCGCCGCTGGGACTGACGGGGCTCCATCCCATCTCGGACACGCCGTGGGGGATGCGGGAGTTCTCCGTCAGCGACCCGAGCGGCAATCTCGTCCGGATCGGCTCCACGCTGCCGGGCTAGGCGTCACCCTCCCACTCGCGGTCCTCCCGCTCCCACTTCTCGTTGCGGGACTCGACCCGCTCCTTCCAGTGCTCCGCCGCCTCCTTGGAGTCGTACGGGCCCATGCGGTCCTCAGGCGGGCAGGTCCCGTCGGCGCCCTCGGCCCGCCCGTGCTTCAAGCACCAGTACCAGGTCCCCGTCATCGGCCCACTGTGGCCGATGACGGAGCCGGCACTCAAGGGTTCCGCCTGATCGACCGATAAGGCCAGGGAGAACCTGGGTCTCGAATCGAGCCACCGGCACCGCACGGGGAGGTGACGCCACGACCACAACCACACCCTTCGCGCAGGATCGGCCTCGCCGCTTCGGTCCGCGATTCCGGGCGACGCGCGTCCTCAAGGGAGGGCCCGCTGGCGAGACCCTCCGCGGCATCGACGCAGTCGACGGGCGTGAGGTCATCATCCGCACCATGACCAACCCCGACGCCGGCGCCGGTGCGCGGTTGGAGCAGGAGCTGGCGGCCCTCGCTCCCCTCGAGGGCACCGACCTCGTCCGGCCCATCGCCGGCGGGCGCCAAGGGGCGGTCCTCTACTCCGTCCAGCCTTATGTCGCCGGCCCGACCCTCGAGGCGAATCTCGCCGCCCGCTCCGGGCCGCTCAGCGTCCCCGAGGCCGTGGCCGTCGGGCGGGGCCTCTTCCAGGCCCTCGCCGAGGCCCACGAACACGGCTTCCTCCACTGCGATGTACGGCCGTCGAACGTGGTCGTGAGCCTCGTCGACGGCCAGCCCACCGGTGCGGTCGAGCGGGCGACGCTCGTCGACTTCGGCGTCGCCCAGCTGCGCCGGGTCGCCGGCTCGCCACCGGAGACGGGGCTGCGGGCGGCCCGCTACGCCTCCCTCGAAGCCGCCGGCGTGGTGGACCACGAGGTCGACGAGCGCTCCGACCTCTTCGCCGCCGGCGCCGTACTGTTCGAATGCCTGGCCGGCCGGCCGGTGTTCCTGGGCGACACCGTCGGCGAGGTCCTTCGCCAGCACGTCACCGACCCCGTGCCCAGCCTCCGGGGCCTTGGCCACAGCGTGCCCGGCGCGCTCGACGACGTCCTCCAGCGCCTCCTCATGAAGGAGCCGGCCGACCGCTACGCGTCGGCCCGGGCGGTCCTGGCCGACCTCGACGGGATCGCCGCAGGCGTGGAGCGCGGCGAGGAGGAGCCCGACGTGGTGGTCGGCTCGCACGACACCCGTCACACCCTCACGCAGCCGTCGTTCGTCGGCCGGGAGGCCGAGCTGGCCGCCCTCGACAACCAGGTCGACCAGGCCCGGGGCCGCCGTGGTGGCCTGGTCCTCGTCGAGGGCGAGTCGGGTGGCGGCAAGACGAGGCTGCTCGACGAGGTCGCCCAGCGCAGCGCCGAGCGCGGGGTATGGGTGCTCCGGGGCCAGGGCGTGGACCAGATGGCCCAGGGCCCCCTGCGGATCCTCGACGGTGTGGTCGAGGCCGTTCTGCAACGGGCCGGCGCCGACCGTGTTTTCGCCCGCGACCTGCGCGACGCCGTCGGCTCCCATCTCGACGCCCTGGTCGACGCCCTGCCCCGCCTGTCCGAGACCTTCAGCCCCGCCGCCTCCGGATCCCTCGGCCCCGAGGCGTACGGGGAGGCCCGCTCCCTGCCCGCCCTCACCGCCTTCCTCGACGCCCTGGCCTCCACCGGGCAGCCGGCGGTCGTGCTCCTCGACGACTGCCAGTGGGCCGAGGACCTCACCCTCAAGCTCCTCAACCACTGGTCGGCGCACCAGCCGGCCTCCGGTGGCCGGAGCGTCGTCGTCCTTGCCGCATTCCGGTCCGAGGAGGCGCCCGCCGGCCACCCGCTGCGCCGGCTCCGCGCCGCGACCCACGTCGTGCTGCCCCCGCTCGCCGGCGAGGAGCTGCGCCGCCTGCTCGTCTCCATGGCCGGGCCGCTGCCCGAGCAGGCGGTCGCGGTCGTCGAGCAGCTCTCGGCCGGCAACCCGTTCATGGCTACCGCCGTCCTCCGGGGCCTGGTGGAGACGGGGGCCCTGGTCGAGGAGCCTTCCGGCTGGCGGGTCCAGGACGAGGCCATGGCCGGCGTCCAGACGTCCAGCCACGCCGCCGCCTTCCTCTCCCGCCGGCTCGACCTCCTGCCGGAGCCGGCCCGCCGCCTCCTGGCCGTTGGTGCCCTGCTGGGCAAGGAGTTCGATACGGCCATCGCCGCGTCCCTTGCCGGCATGGACGCCGGCGAGACGGTCGGCGCCATCGCCGAGGGCCGGCGCCGGCACATCCTGTGGTCCTCCGGCAGCCGCTGCGCTTTCGTCCACGACAAGCTGCGCGAGGCGCTGCTGGCCCAGCTCGACGCGGACGACCGGCGGGTCCTGCACCGGCGGGCGGCACTGGCCTTCGAGGCGGATGCGGCCGAGAGGACTTTCGAGCTGGCCTATCACTTCGACGCCGCCGGCGAGGCCGACCGGGCCCTCCCCTACGCCCTGGCCGCAGCCGACCAGGCCCGCGCCCAGCACGCGCTGGAGATCGCCGAGCGGCAGTACCGGATCGCGGCACGCGGCGCGGCGAGCGCCGGCGACGACGTGCGCCGGGAGGTCGCCGAGGGCCTGGGCGACGTGCTCATGCTCCGCGGCCTCTACGAAGAGGCCGCGGCTCAGCTCGAGGTGGCGGCCACGCTGGCCGCCGACGTGGTCGACCGGGCCGAGATCGAAGGCAAGCTGGGCGAGCTGGCCTTCAAGCGGGGCGACGTGGCCACGGCCAGCGAGGCCGTGGAGCGCGCCGTGCGGCTGCTGGGCCGGCGCATGCCCCGGCGCAGCGCCGGCTACCTCATCTCGGCCGTCGGCGAGATCGTCGTCCAGCTGTTCCACACGCTGCTTCCCCGGCTGTTCGTCTCCCGCCGTGACCCCGCCGCCGCCCGCGCCGAGCTGCTGGCCGTGCGCCTGTACAGCCGGCTGGCGTACATCTACTGGTTCCAGCGGGGGCGGGTGGCCTGCCTCTGGGCCCACCTCCGGGAGATGAACCTGGCCGAGCGCTACCCGCCCTCGGCGGAGCTGGCCCAGGCCTACTCCGAGCACGCGCCGGTCATGACGATGGTGCCCTGGTTCTCGCGCGGCAAGGCTTACGGCGAGAAGTCACTCCGTCTCCGTACCGACCGGGGCGACCTCTGGGGCCAGGGCCAGTCCCTGAACTTCATCGGGACGGTGTGCTACGCGGCCTCGGAGTACCAGGCGTGCATCGACCACTGCCGGCAGGCCATCGCCCTCCTCGACCGCACCGGCGACTGCTGGGAGTCCAACACGGCCAAGTGGCACGTCGCCCTTTCCCTCTACCGCCTCGGCGAGCTCGACGGCGCCATCGAGGCCAGCCGGCTGGTGCGCCAGGCCGCGACCGAGATCGGCGACCACCAGGCCGCCGGCATCGCCCTCGGGGCCTGGGCCAAGGCGGCGGCCGGCGACGTTCCGGCCGAGCTCATCTGCGACGACCTCGACCACCTGGGCGCGGACGTCCACACCGCGGCCGAGGTGCTCCAGGCGGAAGCCCTCCGCCTGCTCGCCTTGGATCGGCCGACCGAGGCCAGCACGGTCCTGGAGCGGGCGGCGGCGATGGTGAAGGCCAAGGGGCTGAAGCAGGAGTACGTCGCCCCCATCCAGCCGTGGCTGGCGACGGCGCTCCGCACCGAGCTGGCGTCGTGCTCTCCCTGGGCGCCTCGGTACCACGAGCTCGCCCGGCGGGCCCAACGGGCGGCCCGGCGGGCCCGCCGGACCGCCCGCAGCTACCCCAACAACCGGCCCCACGCCCTCCGGGAGAGCGCGGCGTTGGCCGCGATGGCCGGCCGCCGGCGCCGGGCCCGCCGGCTCTTCGCCCAGAGCCTCGACGCCGCCCAGCGCCAGGGCGCCCAGCACGAGCATGCCCTCACCCTGAAGGCCCGGGGCCGGGTCGGGCTCGACCTCGGCTGGCCCGACGCCTCCGCCGACCTGGCCAGCGCCGGCCGAGCCCTCGCCCGGCTCGCGCCCCCGACCACCACCCGGCCGACGGAAAGCCCCGAGGTCACCCTCTCCCTACTCGACCGCTTCGACTCCCTACTCAGTGTCGGCCAGCAGATCTCTTCGGCCCTCACCCCGGCGGCAGTCCACACCGCAGTGCGGGACGCAGCGCTCACGCTCCTGCGGGCCGAGGACTGTGCCGTCCTCGACATCGAGGCGCCGGGCGCGGCCGGGCCGGCGGTGCGGGCCGGTCGCACGAGCCAGGCGGTGAGCACCGACCTCGTGGTCCGGGCCTTGGCGACCGGCCGCCCCGTGGTCCTGGAAACGCCGCCGGACGACGAGCGCGATGGCTCGGTTCGCTCGGCGCTCTGCGCGCCGGTGTACAGCCGGGGCCGGCCCGTCGCCTGCCTCTACCTCACCCACGCCTTGGTGGGTGCGCTCTTCGGCGAGGAGGAGGTCCGCCTCTCGGAGTTCATCGCCACCCTCGCCGGCACCGCCCTCGAGAATGCCGAGGGCTTCGCCGAGGTCCAGGGCCTCAGCCGCTCGCTCGAGCGCCGGGTGTCCGAGCGCACCACCGAGCTGGCCGACGCCAACCGCCAGCTCATCGAGCGGTCCGAGGCGGTCGAGCTTCTCAAGACCATCGCCGTCGCCACCAACGAGGCGTCCTCCGTGGAGGACGCCCTGCAGGTGGCCCTCGACGAGGTCTGCCGCCACACGGGATGGCCGGTGGGCCACGTGTGCCGGATCTCCGAGGACGTCCCCGGCACCGCGCTCCCCACCCAGATCTGGCACCTCGACGACGCCGAGCGCTTCACCGCCTTCCGGGAGGCCACCGAGGCGATGGCCCTGCCTAGGGGGGTCGGTCTCCCCGGCCGGGTCGTGGCCACCGGGGCGCCGGCGTGGATACCCGACGTGCTCGCCGATTCCGACTTCCGGCGCGCCCACGCGGGCGGCGTCCGCGCCGGGTTCGCGGTGCCGCTCCTGGCCGGCCAGGAGGTCGTCGGCGTGCTGGAGTTCTTCTCGCCAGACCCGGCGCCGCTCGACCAGCGGCTGCTCGACCTCGTCGCCCAGGTCGGGACCGAACTCGGCCGGGTCGCCGAGCGCAAGCGGGCCGAGGACGCCCTGCGGCACAGCGAGGAGCGCACCCGCTCGATCCTCGCCGCCGCCAACGACGCGTTCGTCGGTATGGACGAGAACGGTCTCATCACCGACTGGAACCGCAGCGCCGAGACGACCTTTGGGTGGTCGCACGCCGAGGCGGTCGGGCGCTCCCTCGCCGAGACAATCGTGCCGCCGCCATTCCGGGAGGCCCGCGCCGAGGGCCTGAGGCGGTTGCTCGCCGGCGGCGACGGCCCGGTCATCGGCCGGCGCCTGGAGCTGACCGCCCTGCGCCGGGACGGCCAGGAGTTCCCCGCTGAGCTGTCGATCTGGCACATCGCCACAGGCAAGAAGCACCTGTTCAACGCCTTCGTCCAGGACATTAGCGAGCGCAAGAGCACGGAGCAGGCTCTGGCGGTGGCTCGGGACCAGGCTATGGAGGCCTCCCGGATGAAGTCGCAGTTCCTGGCCACGATGAGCCACGAGATCCGCACGCCCATGAACGGGGTGATCGGCCTGGCCGAGCTGCTCCTCGGCACCGATCTTCGCCCCGAGCAGCGCTCCTACGCCGACGGGCTGCGCGGCGCCGGCGAGGCGCTGCTGGCGGTCATCAACGACATCCTGGACTTCTCCAAAATCGAGGCCGGCAAGCTCGTGCTGGAGGAGATGAGCTTCGAGCCCCGGCACATGGTGGACGAAGCCATGAGGCTCATGGCGGCGGCCGCCCACGGCAAGGGCCTGGAACTGGTCGTCGCGTACTCGCCCGACCTCCCTACCGCTCTCATCGGCGACCCTGGGCGCCTGCGCCAGATCCTGGTCAACCTGGTCTCGAACGCGGTGAAGTTCACCGAGACCGGCGAAGTGGTCGTCCGGGTCACCGCCGGCGGTGCTCCCGCCGGCGACTGGAGATCGGTGTCCTTTGAGGTGGCCGACACCGGCATCGGCATCGCCCCCGCCGACCAGGCCCACATCCTCGAGGCCTTCTCCCAGGCCGACGTGTCGACCACCCGCCGCTACGGCGGCACCGGCCTCGGCCTGGCTATCTGCCGCCAGCTGGCCGAGGCCATGGGCGGGGCCATGACCCTCGACAGCGCTCCCGGCCGGGGCAGCACCTTCAGGGTGACGGTCCCCCTCGGGCGGGTTTGGGGCGCCGCCGGCGTGGAGCCGGCGCCGCCGGCCCTGGCCGGGCGCAGCGTCCTGATCGTCGCCGGCAACGCCACCAGCCGCGCCGTGCTGGAGAACCAGCTGGCGGCGTGGGGCATGCACACGGAGTCGGTCGCTGACGGCCCCGCGGCCCTGACCAGGCTGGCCGCCGGCGTCGTCGACGTGGTGGTCATCGACGCCGGCGTTTCCGGGGCCGACGGCGTCGCGCTCGAGGCCGACCCGGCGCTGGCATCCACGAAGGTGCTCAGACTCGCAACGTCGCGCGCCCACGGCGCCCGCCGACCCAGTGTCACCATGGTCGCCAAACCGCCCGGCCACGCCGAGCTTCGGGAGGCACTGGAGCGCACGCTGACTGGCGAGGCGCCGGCCGCCGAGTCGCCACCGGCGCCCCGCTCCAAGCCGGGAGCCCCCAGGCCGAGCCTGGGCCGGGTGCTCGTGGTCGAGGACAACACGATCAACCAGATGGTGGCCATGGGCCTCGTGAGCCGGCTGGGATTCGATGCCGAGGTCGTGTCGAACGGCCAGCAGGCGGTCGAGGCGGTGGCCAGGACGGCCTACGACGCCATCCTCATGGACTGCAACATGCCGGTCATGGACGGCTACGAGGCGACGGCCGCCATCCGCCACCTGGAGGGCGACCCGGGCCGGGTCCGCATCATCGCCATGACGGCCAGTGCCCTCGCCGGCGACCGGGAGCGCTGCCTCGCCGCCGGCATGGACGACTACGTGGCCAAGCCGGTCAAGCAGCGGGACCTCGCGCAGGTCCTCCACATCTCCGGTCCCGAGGGCGCGGGTGAGCCGACGACGGCGAGGGTCACCAGTGACCCGGTCGAGAACCGCCAACTCGAGAGCCTCCGCGCCCTCGACGGCGGCGACGGGCGGTTCCTGGCCAGCCTGGTCGACTCCTTCGCCGCCTCCTCGGTCCAGGCGCTGCGCACGTTGGCCAGCGCGGTCGAGGCCGGCGACCGGGATTCCCTGGCCCGGGAAGCGCACCGCCTCCGGGGCGCGGCGTCCACCCTGGGCGCCGGCAGCGTGGCCGCCGTGTGCGCTCAGCTGGAGTCGTTGCCAGCACCGCTCGACGTACCTGCCGCCCGGCTGCTGGTGACGCGGATCGAGCGCGAGCTGGGCAGGGTCCGGGCCATCTTCCAGGCGCAGGTCGACGCCGCCGGCGTCTGACCGGGCCTCTAGTGGCGGGTCAGGTAGGCGTCGCGGAGGACGTTCGCCTCCAGCTCCATGTCCTCGAGGCGGTGCTTGACCACGTCGCCGATGCTCACCAGGCCGCACAGGCCTCCGGTGCCGTCGACAACCGGCACGTGCCGGTTGCGGCTCCGGGTCATCTGGTCCATCACCGTGGTGAGGGAGTCGCCAGGCGAGCACGTGGGCACCGTGCGGGACATCACGGCAACCACGCTCATCTCGAGCAGGTCGGCCCCGTGACGGGTCAGGCCCCGGACGACGTCGCGCTCGGAGAGCACGCCATCGACCCGCTCGCCGTCGCGAGAGACGACGAGCGCGCCGACGTTCTGCATGCGCATCCGGTGGACGGCGATCAGCAACTTGGCGTCGGGGCGGATGGTCTCGACCTCTGTCCCCTTGGCCCGCAGGACGTCCTGGACCTTCATGCCGCTACCTTTCGGGCCACGACAGTGGTGACGGGCAGCTCGAACCAGCGACGGAGCCGGTGGGGCAGGTCCTGGTGCAGCCAGCGGGACGCGCCGGCCGGCAGCGTCGACAGGATGATCTCGTCGAACGGGCCGGCGTTGCGGATGGCGTCGCGCACGGCATCCATGGGCCGGGCGTCGCCCACTTCGCCGGCGACATCGACCTCCAGGGCACCGAAGCGCTCCAGACCCTGCGCCAGCCGTTGGACCGCATAGGCGTGGTCGCGGGCCTCCAACTGCCACGCCGGGCCGGGCGCATGGGTCGCCGGGACGACGACGTGGAACGAACACGGGCCGGCGGCGAGGCACTCGCGCACACGACCGAGCAACGGGTCACCGAGAAGCGTCCGGTTGGCCACGATGAGATAGCGCCGCATACGGGACCCCTCTCTCTCCGTTTGAGCGTACGCCTAGTGTCCCGGTTCGTACAGTGGGAATCCAGCTAGATGTTCGCCGCCCTTAGAGGGTGCTCCGCCCGTGCCGCCGGCGGCCCTTAAGGTCGTAGGGCCGCGAGCGGGAGGACGGAGGGTGCTGGGACTGCGAGACGAGGGGCGGGAGGCGACCCTCCCCCGGCCGGCGCCGGCGGAGGCGCCGCTGGCCACCGTGGTGGCGATGGCCGCCCTGGGTGCCGCCGCCGTCGCCCAGGGCGCCTACCACCTCCGCGGCCAGGTGCTCGCTGGCCTCCTGCTGGCTGGGGCCCTGCTTGCTGCCCTCGCCGGCCGGCGGCTGGCCGCCTCCGACCTGCGGTTCCGTCCTCTGGCGGTGTGCGCCGCCCTCGCTGGGTGGGTGCTGGTCAGCGCGACGGTGGCCGGCGTGGCGGCGGCGGCGCTGCCGACGATGGCGCTCCTGGCCGGCGTGATGCTGGTCGTCGTCCTGTGCCGCCAGGGCGGCGGCTCCGTGGCCACGGGCCTGATCGCCATCGGGGTCCTCGTCGCCGTGTCCGGTCTCGCCGGCGTGGCCTGGCGGCACGAACCATGGACGCTCGAGGACCAAGGCCTGTGGCGGGCGGCGACCACCTTGACCTACGCCAACGCGGCCGCCGGCCTGCTCGTCCCGCTCGCCCTGCTCGCCGCCGGCCGCCTCATCGCCCGACCCGGTTCACGAGCGGGCGCGACCTCGACGTGCGTCCTGCTGGCCGGCGCCGGCGCCACCCTTTCGCGCGGCGGCTTTCTCGCCCTGCTCCTGGGCGGAGTGCTCATGGCGCGGGCCGCCGGCGCCCGCCGGCTGCTCGCCGCCGTCGCCGGCCCGGCGGCAGGCGCGTTGGTCATCGTGGCCGCGCTGGCGCCGTCGATGGTCGTGGGCCGGCCACCCCGGCCGCTCCTCGCCGGCGCCGGGATGGCCGCCGGCCTCGCCGTGGCGGTCATCCTGGCTGCGCGGCCCCGAGCCGCCGCCGCCCTCCTGGTCGTCGCCTCGGCGCTGGTCGCCGGCGCCGCCGGCCTGGTCGGCGCCCTCGACCATGCGACGGCCAGCCGGATGACCCTCGCCTCCCCCGACCGCATCAACGAGGCAAAGGCCGCGTTGCGGGTGGCCGCCGACCACCCGCTGACCGGCGCCGGCCCCGGTCAAGTGGTCCTCAGCTGGCAGGACGGCGACGGCCAGCGCCTCGTCGCCCAGTACGCCCACAACGAGTACCTCCAGACCTGGGCGGAGCTCGGCCTGATCGGCCTGGCCCTCGCGCTCGCCCTCGGGCTCGCCGTCTTCCGCCACATCCGGACCGCTGGCCCGCTCGACCCAGTCGCGGCCGCCGCAGCCGCCGGCCTGGCCGCGGTCGCCCTCCACAGCAGCATGGACTTCCTCTGGCACATCCCCGCCATCCCCCTGGTGTGCGCCGCCCTCGTGGCCGTTGCCTGCCCTGCCCGTCAAGGAGCCCCCCGATGAAGCGACTTCCCTTGTCCCGCGTGACCGCCGGCGTCCTGGCCGGCGCCTTCCTCGGCCTGGTTCCGACCGTGCTCGTGGCGGTGGGCGAGGACTCACCGCCGGCGTCGCCGCCGGTTGTCACCGGGCCGGCGGTGATCCGCGGTACGTCCTGGTACGCCGATGGCACCAAAGCCAAGTTCGGGTTCCCCGGCACCCAAGTCTCGGCCTATGCCGTCCAGGCGCTCCAGGACGTGCCCTACCGCCTCGTCATCGGTACGGGTTCCAATGAAAAGGCGTGCGAGGCGATCGCCCAGTGGGTCAACCCGACGGTGGTGTACGCCGGCCCCAGCGGCCTCATCGGCAAGGTCACCGGCACGATTCCCGGCGGCACGCTGCCTGGCAACTACAAGCTCTGCTTCGAGGACTCCTCGACCGGGAACCTCACCGGCACGGGCGGCACGACGTTCACCGTCTTGGAGCCCCCGGCGGCCGGCGGCCCGTAGCCGGTGAAACGGTCGTACCATCGACACTGGGACGCCGCCGCAGGTAGCCGCGATGACCGAGCCTCGCCGGCGATGCGCACGTAACGGCGACGCCTCAAGGCGGACGGAACAGGCATGAAAACCAAGCGCTCTCTGACCCGGCGAGCCGCGTTCGCCGGCTTGCTCCTTGCCCTGTCCGTCCCCATCCTCGGCGCCGGCCCAAGCGGCGCAGCCGAGACCTACACCATCGACCGTTCGAGCGTGACCAGCTACCAGTTCAACTTCAACTACCAGGACCTGGCGACCGCCCGCATCGCCAGAGTCGGCATCACCCCCATCCCGATCCCCTGAGCGCCGCCGTCGCCCGCCGGCGGGCCTAGCGCTAGGGTCGCCGGCGTGCAAGGCGGCGTCGCTGTGGCCCGGCGGGCGGCGACGCCTCTCCTCGCGCTCGTCCTGGCCGTGCTCTCCTGGCGCCAGGTGAACTTCATGCCGGTCGACAGCCTGGACCCTTCCTGGCAGTCGGCCCTGCACACGGCTTTCCACGACCGGATCCCGTTCAAGGGGCTCGTCTTCACCTACGGCCCGCTCGGCTTCCTGGCCCAGGCCGAGGGGTACTACGCCTCCACCGTCGTGTTCAGCGCCCTCTACGTGTTCGGCGTGCAGTTCGCCTTGTGCGCAGCGTTGATCAGCGCCTTCCGCCGCCCCTTCGGGCTGGCGATCGCAGCGATCGGTTCCCTCGTACTGGTACGCGTGGCCCGCGACCTCGGGGTGATCGACGCCGTCGTCGTCGTGGCCGTCGTCGTTGCGTTCTCCCTCCTCCGAGGCGACTACTCCCTCCGCACCCAGCGCATCCTCATCGCCGCCGGCGGTGTGCTGGCCGGCACCCACCTGCTCATCAAGCTGAATACGGGCGTAACGATCCTGGTCGTCGGCGCCGCGGCCTCCTGGTTCCTGGAACGGAAGGGCTGGCTGCCGGAAGCGATCTTCCTGGGTGCGGCCTCGCTGTCGCTGGTGGCAGCCTGGCTCTTCACCGGCAACGGGCTGTCCGACCTCATCGCCTTCTTCGGCCGGGCGTGGGAAGTCGCCTCCGGGTACTCCGAGGCCATGGGCGTCGAGACGCCGGGGCGGGAGATCTTCCTACCCCTGGCCGCCGGGGCGGCGGTGGTCGTGGCCACCCTCGGCTGGCGGGCCAGCCGCGACTGGCCGCTCGGCCGGCGCATCGGCCTCGGCCTGGTCGCAGCGCCGTGGCTCTTCGCCGCGTTCAAGCTGGGCTTCGTCCGGCATGACCGCCACGACATCTCCTACTTCGGCGAGGTCCTGCTGGTCGGCGCCGTGCTCGCCGGCGCCGCGTCGATGTCGCGGACGGGCGCGTGGAAGGCGGCGCCGGCCGTCGCCACCGCCGCCCTTGTGGTCGTGCATCTCATGGCGAGCGGGTTGGACCTGGTGACGATCGCCAACCCTGCGCCGCAGCTGGCCCGGGCCGGCGTAGACCTCGCCGTCCTCGCAACCCCCGCCCGCCGGGAGCGGGCCATCCAGCGGGCGCGCACGAACCTCCGGTCCCGTTACTACCACCTCACCCCGTCGGTCGTGCGCCTGCTCCGGGGCCACACCGTGCACATCCGTCCGTGGGAGGCGAGCATCGCCTGGGCCTATCCGGAGTTCCAGTGGCAGCCGGTCCCGGTGTTCCAGGAGTACACGGCCTATACCGCCGACCTCGACGATCTCGACGCCGCTGCCCTGCGCGCCCCCAACGCGCCCGAGCGCATCCTCACCCAAGCGTTGGCGATCGACCTCCGGAACCCGGACTGGGAGTCGCCGGCGGCGTCAGTCGCGATCTTCTGCCACTACCGGGAGCTCCTCGCCGACTTCCCGTGGCAGGTCCTCGGGCGGGTGGCGAACCGGTGCGGGAGCGAGCGATCGCTGGGCGTGGTCAGGGCCCGGGTCGGGGAGGCCATCGCGGTGCCGCCGGCGCCGGCGCGCAACGAGATGGTGCTGGCCCGCATCAACGGGCTCGACGACTCGCTGCTGTACGGCCTGCGCTCGACCCTGTGGCGGGCACCGGAGGTCCACGTCCGGCTCGACGGCGGGCGGCGGAACCGCCTCGTGCCCGGGACGGCTCCCAACGGGGTGATCGTCCGCTCGCCCCAGGCTCAGCTCGGCTTCTCCCAGCCCTTCGCTCCCGACTCCGCCAACGTCATGCTCATCGATCGGGACGGAGGCATCGGGCTCAACGACGAGCTCAGCATCGAGTTCGTCGCCATTCCCGTGCTCAACTGACCGCACATGGCCATTCCCTTCGACGAGCGCCCGGTCGACGCCACGCCGGTGCACACCGACGCCCTTCCCGCGACGCCGCAGCGGGACCGTCGCATCCCGGCCGGGGCGTGGCTCGAGGCACCGCCGGAGCTCCTGCGCCTCGGTGAGGACTTCGGCGGTGGCGAGGCCGGCTTCATCCGCCGTATCCACGGGTGGCTTCTCTGGCGGGCCGGCCCTCCGACGCGGGGCGACGCCTGCTACCTGGCCGTCGCCGCCGATGCCCTCACGGTGCAACACCGCTTCCGGCTGCACCCCGATGGCGCCGGCGAAGGCGCAGGACCGAGCGGGATCGTCCACGACCGGTTCCGGGCCTGGAAGGAGGACCTCCGCGACCATGCCAGATG
Organism: uncultured Acidimicrobiia bacterium; assembly: GCA_963768975.1. Classification (GTDB taxonomy): domain Bacteria; phylum Actinomycetota; class Acidimicrobiia; order Acidimicrobiales; family AC-14; genus CADCTB01. The sequence continues at coordinate 456,781 of CAVYKB010000019.1, forward strand.
ATCGGCGGGAACCGGCGCCGGCCGGCGGCCGTCATAGCTCCGTGACCGTCGTCAAGGCACTTCTCGCCGTGCTGGCGGTGGCGACCGGCCTGGTCGTCGCCGGGGCGAGCCCGGTTCTTGCCTGCAGCTGCCAAGCCGACATCCCGATCGAGAAGTGGCTGGAGGAGAGCGATGCGGCCTTCGTCGGCGTCTATACCGGCCGCGATCCTCAGGCCGCGGGGCCGCCGGCCAACCCCAACCGCGAAGTGGTGAACCACTTTCAGGTGGAGCGGGGCGTGAAGGGGAAGTTCGGCGAGGTGGTCGACGTGTCGTCGTCGGGCAGCAGCGCGTCCTGCGGGCTCGAGCTGACCGCCGGCGACCGCACTGGCCTGATGCTGCGGAAGGACGACGTCGGCGCCTGGACGTCTTCACTGTGCGGCCAGGTGGGGGCGGAGGAACTGTTGACCTTCGCCGGCGCTTCCTCGTCCGCGCCGGCGTCGGGCCCCGATTGGGGCTTCATCCTGTTCGCAGGAGTGCTCGCGCTGGCAGTGCCGGTTGCGTTTGTGGTTGGGGGCGCCGGCCGGCGCGCTCGCTGACCCCGCAGGTCACCACGGCCGCCAACGGCGCCAGGAGGGCCCAGAAGCGGAGGTCGCCGACCAGCAGCCCGCCGGCGGCGGCGCCGGCGGCGAAGGCAGCCGCCACCCGCCCGAGCGCAGCGACCTGACGCAGGAGGCGGGCCCGCTCCTCTGCGGGCTGCCGCCCGGCGAGGAGCTGGGCCCAGTCCATACCCAGGAGTGTGAGGGTGCCCGTCACCATGGTGGTCGGGTAGGCGTAGCCGGCCAGGCGGCTGACGACGCTCTGCGCCGCCATGGCGCACACGCCGGCGCCGGTGACGATTGTCTGGGTCCAGGCCGTCAACGCTTGGGGGTCGGGAACCAGCATGAGGCCCAGCCCCAGGAAGACGGCGAGCAGCCCGGCCTCGAGGCCGAGCGCGGCGGCCAGCGCGGTCGACGAGCTGCGCCGGGCGGCACGCCCGGCCGCCACCGACACGGCGACAACGGCCAGGAGCCAGAGGGGCACCATGGCCAGGGCGGGTAGGACTGAAGCATTCCGCCCGGCGGCCGCGAGAGGCAGGTTGCCGGTGACGTGGTTCGGGAACAGGCCGCGCAGCATCACGTAGCCGACCGCATCGACGTACCCGCCCACCAACCCGAGGACGACGGCTCTCGTGGCCGGCTTCACGCCGGCTCCCCGGCGGACGCCGGCGCCGTTTCCGATGTCGTCATCACTTGCGTCGTTTCCATGGGCTCAGCGTCCGCGCCGTGGTTGCGCCCCCGTTGCGTGCCGGCCGTCCGCCGGCGCAACGGCCCTGCAACGGCCCGCGGTCCACTGACCCTGCTCGCCAGAACGCATCCCGAAAGGAACCGAAATGAACCTGTCCCGCATCTCCTCGCCGGCCCGCACCACCATCGCCGCCGTGCTGGCCCTCGGCCTCACCGCCGCGGCCTGCGGCGCCGGCGGCTCCGCCTCCGACTCGGCAGGCTCCGCCCCGCCCACCGCCGCCGGCCCCACCACGCTCCGTGTGTCCTATGTGCCGGCGACGACCGTGCTCCCGCTCCACGTCGCCCAGGCCCAGGGCTACTTCGCCCGCAACAACCTGAACGTCACCCTCACCGAGGCCGCCAACATCTCCGACATCCCCGCCACCCTCGGCCGCCAGTTCGACCTGGCCCTGGGGACGGCCACCGACCTGATCCGGGCCGGCGCCGCCGGCGTCGACGTCGTGCAGGCCGCCGGCAACACCAACAGCACGAAGGAGAACCCCTTCGTCAAGCTGGTGGTCAAGGCCGACTCGGGCATCACCGACGTGTCGCAGCTCAGGGGCAAGACCCTCGGCACGCCGACCCTCAGCGGCGTCATCCACGCCGCGGTGAAGTACTGGGCCCAGCAGAAGGGCGTGAACCCGGCCGACATCGGCGGCGTCGAGGCGCCCACGCCGAACCTGCCCGACCAGCTGAAGGCCGGCCGCATCGACGGCGTCGAGGCCCTGGAGCCCATCGCCAGCACGATGATCAAGGCCGGCAACGTCTCCATCGGCGCCCCGTTCGACTCCATCGCCGACACCCTGGCCACCAACTTCTGGCTGGCCCAGGGCTCGTGGGCCAACAAGAACCGTGACGTCGTCGCCCGCTTCGTCGACGCCCTGAAGCAGGGCCAGGCCTACATCGAGTCCAACCCGGTCGAGTCCCGGAAGATCCTCCAGGAGTACACCAAGCTGCCCGAGGCCGTGGCGTCCACCGTCCCCCTGCCCACCTACAACTTCGACATCCGCGCCGGCGACCTCGACATCTGGGTCAAGGTGCTCAAGGACATCGGCGAGTTCAACGGCCAGGTTGACACCCGCAAGCTCGTGCTTTCCCCGGGCAAGTGAGCACCATGACCGCCACGCGGACGCTCAGCTTCGACGCCCGCTCCGTCGACGTCGTCCTCGACTCCCGACCCGTGCTCACCGGCGTGAACCTGGAGGTTCGCACCGGAGAGTTCCTCTCCATCATGGGCCGCTCCGGCACCGGCAAGACCACCCTCCTGCGGGTGCTGGGCGGCCTGCTCGACCCCAGCCCGACGTCGAGCGTCCGCTACGACGGCGGGCGGGTGGACGGGCCCCCGTCCGGCGTGGTGTTCGTCTTCCAGAACTACGCCGCTTCTCTCCTGCCGTGGCGGACGGTGGCCGGCAACGTCGGCCTGGGCCTCGAGGGGCACACATCCAAGGAGGAGCGCCGGGAGCGCGTCGCCGAGGCGTTGGCCATGGTCGGCCTCGGTGACCGGGCCCAGGACCGCCCGTGGCGGCTCTCGGGCGGCATGCAGCAGCGGGTGCAGCTGGCCCGGGCCCTGGCCATGCGGCCCTCGGTCCTGCTGATGGATGAGCCGTTCGGCGCCCTCGACGCCATGACCAAGGCGACCCTCCAGGACGAGCTCCTGCGGGTGCAGGAGCGGACAGGAGCGACCATCGTCTTCGTCACCCACGACGTCGACGAGGCCGTCTACCTGAGCGACCGCATCGTGGTGCTCGAGGGCACGCCGGCCGGCGTCGCCCACGAGTTCGAGGTCGACCTCCCCCGCCCCCGACACCAGCTGGCCACCAAGGAGCTCTCTCGCTTCCTCAGCGTGCGCCGGGCCACCTACGACGCCATCACCTCCTCCGATGGCTAGGCGCCTCAACGCCGCCGGCCTGGCCACGATGGCCGGGGTGCTCGGGCTGTGGCAGGCGGTCGTCGGCCTCGGAGTGCTCGACTACGAGTACCTGCCGGCGCCCTCGGCCATCGCCGGCGGCATCGCCACCGTCGTCGCCTCCGGCGAACTGATGAGCAGCACCCTCCACACGCTGCGGGTGACGCTGCTCGGATGGGCCCTGGCCGGCGCCCTCGGCACCGTCCTCGGCGTCATTCTCGGCCTTTCCCGGACGGCGTGGCGCTACTCCATGGCCAGCATCGAGGTCATGCGGGCCATCCCGCCCGTCAGCCTGGTGCCGGTCGCCCTCCTGGTGTTCGGGTTCTCCGTCCGCATGGAGCTCACCATCATCCTCTTCGTCAGCGCCTGGCCGGTGCTGGTCAACACCATCGACGGAGTGCGCGGCGTCCGTCCCGAGCTCAGCGATGTCGCCCGCATGCTCCGGCTGTCGAAGTGGCAGCGGGCCAAGAAGATCGTCCTGCCCGCAGCCCTGCCGTCGATCACGGTCGGCCTTCGCCTGGCCCTCTCCCTCTCTCTCGTCCTCGCCGTGGTCGCCGAGATGATCGGCAACCCCAGCGGCCTCGGGAACTCCCTCGTGCGGGCCTCGCAGGCCCTGCAGCCGGAGCAGATGTTCGCCTACATGTTCGCCATCGGCCTGCTCGGTGTCGGCCTCAACGCCGGCCTCCAGCGCGTGATCGCAAAGGTGCTGCCATGAGCGCCTCCCGTCCGACCTCCTTCCCGCCCCTGCGGGGCCTCCTCCCGCTCGCCGCCCTGCTCGGGCTCTGGCAGCTCCAGGGGTCGGCGCAGTCGCCCTACTTCCCTCCCCCGTCGACATGGGCCCGGGCCGTCGCCCGCCTGTGGGAGAACGGCTCGCTGGGCCCGGCCGCCCTCCAGACCGCGTCCACCTTCGCCGTCGCCCTCGTCGTCGCCACCGCCGCCGGCGCCCTCATCGGCCTGCTGATCGGCACGAGCCGGCGCCTCGACCGGGCGTTCGGCCCGACGCTCGAGTTCGCCCGGGCCATGCCGCCGTCGGCCATGGTGCCCATCGCCGCCCTGCTCATCGGCTACGGCGGGACGATGAAGGTGGCGGTCGTCGCCTTCGCCGCCGTGTGGCCGGTGCTCTTGAACACCCGGGCCGGCGTCCGGGGCCTCGACCCGGTGCTGGTCGACACCGCCCGCAGCCTGCGCCTGAGCCGGTCCGCCGGCGTCCGCAAGTGCATCCTGCCGGCGTTGGCGCCGGCCGTCCTCCTCGGGGTGAGGGTGGCGGCGCCGGTGTCGCTGGTCATCACCCTCCTCGTCGAGATCCTCACCCGGGTCGGCGGCCTCGGCGCCCTCATCGCCCTCAGCCAGCGCAACTACCAGTCGGCGTTGGTCTACGGGCTCATCCTCGTCGCCGGCGTCTTCAGCCTGCTGGTCAACGGCATCGTCGCCGCCTCCGAGACCTACCTCTTCCGTCACCGGCCCCGGTGACCCATGTCGTACCCAACAGATCTCTCCGGGCCCGCCGGAGCGAATAAGGAAGGAGCAATGCCATGACCGAGGTACTCGCGTACCACCACCTCAGCCTGAGCGTCAGCGATCTGGGCAAGAGCACCGACTGGTACCAGCAGGTGCTGGGCCTCGACGTCGCCGCCGAGATCGTGGGCGACGGCTTCCGCCGGACCCGTCTCCGGGCCGCCGGCAGCGGGGTCACCTTGACCCTCACCGCCCACGACAACCAGTCCGGCGAGCCGTTCGACGAGCGGCGGTCCGGGATGGACCACGTTGCCCTCACGGTCGGTACCGCCGAGGACGTCAACGCCCTGAAGGAGCGCTTCGACCAGCTCGGGGTCGTCGCATCCGAGGTCAAGTCTTCGACCACCGGTACCGCGCTGATCACCCTCCGCGATCCCGACAACATCCAGATCGAGGTGTTCGGCGGGCCGCTCAGCCAGTCGATCGCAGAAGGGCGCAGCGAGCGCTGACCGCTCAAGGCAAAGGCGGGAGATGCCGACGACGGTGGCAATGGCCACCTCTCCCACCCGACGGCGAGGCGTGACCGCCACGGTCACCCTCGCCGTCGCCGCGTCCATGCTGCAGCTCGCCGAGCCGAGCCTGGCCCGACCCGTCCCTGGTGCCCCGGCCTGCCCCATGACGCCGGCCGACTCCTTCTGGCACGCCGACGTCTCCGCCCTCCCCGTGCACGCCCAATCGTCGACCTGGGTGTCCAGCGTCGGCCCGAACGCCGGTCTCAAGGCCGACTTCGGCAGCGGCACATGGAACGGCGGCCCCATCGGCATCCCGTATACGACCGTCGCCGGCACCGAGCCGGGGGTACCGGTGAGCTTCGACTACGCGGATGAGAGCGACCCCGGGCCCTACCCGATCCCCGCGAACGCACCCATCGAGGGTGGGTCGGCGTCGAGCGGCGACCGCCACGTCCTGGTGGTCGACCGAGACGCGTGCCGGCTGTGGGAGCTGTACAGCGCCTACCCGCAGAACGGCGGCACCTCCTGGACTGCCGGCTCCGGCGCCACGTGGGACCTGCGCTCGAACGCCATGCGGCCCCTCGGCTGGACCTCCGGCGACGCCGCCGGCCTGCCCATCCTTCCCGGCCTCGTCCGCTACGACGAGATCGTCGCCGGCGAGATCGACCACGCCATCCGCTTCACCGTCCCTCGTACGGCCGGCGCCTACATTTGGCCGGCGAGCCACAAGGCCCAGACGGGTAGTGCGTCCGACCCGCCCATGGGCGCGTACTTCCGCCTGAAGGCCAGCTTCGATATCAGCGGCTTCTCAGCGCAGAACCAGGTGATCCTCCGGGCCCTCAAGAAGCACGGCATGGTCTTGGCCGACAACGGGTCGTCGTGGTTCATGAGCGGTGCCCCTGACCCCGGTTGGAACGACGACGACCTCAATCGTCTTCGCGCCGTCCCCGGCTCGGCGTTCGAAGCGGTCGATGTCTCGGCGCTGAAGGTGTCGTCCAGCTCCTACGCGGTCAACGCCGGCGGGCCAGTTCCAACCACGAGCGTCCCTCCGTCGACCACGACGACCGTCTCGCCGACCACGACCACCACGACGACCGTGCCGATGGCGAACCGGGTGGCGAACCCCGGGTTCGAGACGAATCTCAACGGCTGGGGCACCGGGAACGGCGCCACGGTGCTGGCCCGCACCTGCACCGCCGCCCACAGCGGGGCGTGCTCGGCCGAGCTCGGTCGCAAGAAGACCGCCGGCGAGGCGGTGGTCGACGACTCACCGAACTCCATCGGCTCGACGACCGCCGGCGCTGTCTATGCCGCCCTCGCCTGGGTCGAGGCGCCGGCCGGCCGCAGCGTGACCCTGCGGCTCCGGGAGTACCGGGGGTCCAAGGTCATCGCAGTGCGGACGACAGCGGTGGCCGGGACCGGGGCCTGGCAGCAGGTCTCGGTGCAGAGTGCGCGGGCGTCGGGCGGCACCTCGATGAGCGTCGACGTGCTCGTCTCGCTGACCACCAGCCAGCGGGCGCGGGTCGACGACGTCTGGCTCATGGTGGGCTGACCTCCCGGGGCGTAGCGTTGGGGCCAACCCTGCCCCCTGCCAAGGAGGAACCTGCCGTGACCACCGATGACGCCTCGACTCAGAGCTCGGACCGGGACGTCGACCTCGTGGCGCTCAACCCGCAGCCGCTTCCTCCCCGGATCCGGATCAACCTGGTCGGGTTGAACCCGCAGCCGCTCCCGCCGGACACGACGATCAACGTGCTGGCCCTGAACCCGCAGCCCCTCCCTCCGGACGCGGTCATCAACCTGGTGTGGCTCAACCCGCAGCCGATCCCCCCGGGGACGCGGATCAACCTGATCGCGCTGAATCCCCAGCCGCTCCCGCCCCGGTCCAGAGTCGACTTCGTGGCGCTGAACCCGCAGCCTCTGCCCCCCGGACCCGACGACCTGACCATTGATTTCATTGCTCTGAACGCCCAACCCCTGCCTCCAGCCGCCGGCTGAGCAGAACTGGATTCCAACGACATATCGACTGACTCCAGCGTTCGGGGTAGTGTGGCACGCGTGCTCGGAGAGTCGTCCACCGACAACCGTGCGGTCCTCCGCCGGCACGGGCTGCACGTCACCGCCCAGCGCCTGGCCGTCCTGCGGGCCGTGTCCGACGGCCCGCACAGCACCGCCGACGACATCTACGGCGGCGTCCGGGCCGAGATCGGCGCCATCTCCCGTCAGGCGGTGTACGACGCCCTGGCGGCGCTCACCGACAAGGGCCTCCTGCGCCGCATCCAGCCTGCGGGGTCCCCGGCCCGCTACGAGAACCGGGTCGGCGACAACCACCATCACCTGATCTGCCGGACGTGCGGCCGCATGGTCGATGTCGACTGCGCGGTCGGCGAGACTCCATGCCTGACGGCCGCTGACGACTCGGGCTACGAGATCGACGAGGCTGAGGTCATTTACTGGGGCCGGTGCCCGAAGTGTTTTGCGGGAACGTGATCGAAGTGGTCCGCAGCAAACAGCCAGTACCCACGCAACCCCGAGAGGAGCGCAATCGACGTGAGTGACAGCAAGGCCGACACCGAGAGCATCAGCGAGAGCGAGAACCCGGCAATCCCCAGCCCGACGGTCAAGCACACCCGGCCGAGGACCAACCGGGATTGGTGGCCGAACCAGCTCGACCTGTCGGTGCTCCACCAGCACTCGCCCCGGTCCAACCCGATGGGCGCGGACTTCAACTACGCCGAGGAGTTCAAGGCTCTCGACGTCGACGCGCTGAAGCAGGACGTCATCACGGTGATGACCACCTCCCAGGACTGGTGGCCGGCCGACTACGGCCACTACGGCGGGTTGATGATCCGGCTGTCGTGGCACGCGGCGGGCACCTACCGCATCGCCGACGGCCGGGGCGGTGCCGGCGACGGCTCGCAACGCTTCGCCCCCCTCAACAGCTGGCCCGACAACGCCAACCTGGACAAGGCCCGCCGCCTGCTGTGGCCGGTCAAGCAGAAGTACGGCCGCAAGATCTCCTGGGCCGACCTGCTGGTCTTCGCCGGCAACTGCGCCCTGGAGTCCATGGGCTTCAAGCCGTTCGGCTTCGCTTTCGGCCGCGAGGACATCTTCGAGCCCGAGGAGATTTTCTGGGGCCCGGAGGACACCTGGCTCGGCGATGAGCGCTACAGCGGCGAGCGGGAGCTCGGTGGGCCGTTCGGCGCCGTGCAGATGGGCCTCATCTACGTGAACCCGGAGGGCCCGAACGGCAATCCGGACCCCCTGGCCTCGGCCCGGGACATCCGGGAGACCTTCGCCCGCATGGCGATGAACGACGAGGAGACGGTGGCCCTGATCGCCGGCGGCCACACGTTCGGCAAGTGCCACGGCGCGGTCAGCCCCGAATACGTGGGCCCAGAGCCGGAGGCCTGCCCGGTCGAGCACCAGGGGCTGGGTTGGAAGAACAGCTTCGGCTCCGGAAAGGGCGTCGACACCCTCACCAGTGGCCTGGAGGGCGCCTGGACGAACGAGCCGGTGAAGTGGGACAACGGCTACTTCGACAACCTGTTCAACTACGAGTGGGAGCTGACCACGAGCCCGGCCGGCGCCAAGCAGTGGACCCCCACGAACCCCGAGGCCCAGGGCACCGTTCCCGACGCCCACGACCCCTCGAAGCGCCACGCGCCGATGATGCTCACGTCGGACCTGGCGCTGAAGCTCGATCCGATCTACGGGCCGATCTCCAAGCGGTTCCACGAGAACCCCGACCAGTTCGCCGAGGCCTTCGCCAAGGCCTGGTACAAGCTGCTGCACCGCGACATGGGCCCCATCCGTCGCTACCTGGGCCCGTGGGTCGCGGAGCCGCAGCTGTGGCAGGACCCCGTCCCGGCGGTCGACCACGACCTCATCGACGACGAGGACATCGCCGCCCTGATGGAGAAGATCCTCGATTCGGGACTGTCCGTCTCCCAGCTGGTGAGCACCGCATGGGCATCGGCAGCGACCTTCCGCGACACGGACAAGCGCGGCGGGGCCAACGGCGCCCGGATCCGGCTCGCCCCGCAGAACGGGTGGGAAGTGAACAACCCGCTCGAGCTGGCGACGGTGCTGGCGACCCTCGAGGCCATCCAGCAGGACTTCAACAGCGCCCAGTCAGCTGGCAAGAAGGTGTCGCTTGCCGACCTGATCGTCCTGGGCGGGTGCGCGGGCGTCGCCCGAGCCGCGAAGAACGCCGGCCACGCCGTCGCCGTCCCCTTCGTGCCGGGGCGCACGGATGCTTCGCAGGACCAGACCGACGTCGAGTCATTCGCAGTGCTCGAGCCGACCGCAGACGGGTTCCGCAACTACCTCAGGCCTGGGGAGAAGCTGCCGCCGGAGACTCTGCTGCTCGAGCGGGCCAACTTCCTGGCCCTCAGCGCGCCCGAGATGACCGTCCTCGTCGGCGGCCTCCGGGCCCTGAACGCCAACACCGGCCAGGCGGCCCACGGCGTGCTTACCGACCGGCCCGGGACGTTGACGAACGACTTCTTCGTGAACCTGCTCGACATGAGCACGGAGTGGAAGACCTCCATGCTGGCCGAGAACGTCTACGACGGTGTCGACCGGGCCACGGGCGAGCCGAAGTGGACGGCAACGGCCGTCGATCTGGTCTTCGGCTCCAACTCCCAGCTCCGGGCCATCGCCGAGGTCTACGGAGCTGACGACGGGAAGGAGAAGTTCGTGCGTGATTTCGTCGCCGCCTGGGACAAGGTCATGAGCCTCGATCGCTTCGACCTGGCCTGATCGATGTCTGCGGTCCCCCAAAGGATCGCGGAAGCTCGGGACTTACAAACGTCCTCCGGCGGCGAGCCAGGCGGGCTGCGCTCGAACGCCGCCTGCTCCCCCGCCTCGTGCCCGCGCCGAATACCAATGTCCCTGCCCACGCGGTCGAGGTCTGGGAGGTCGTGACCGGCCTTCCGCCCCGCATGCGCACTGCCGTGGCCCTCCGGTACCTCGGCGGGCTGACCGAAGCGGAAGTAGCGGGCGCCATGGGTATCGCCCCGGGCACCGTGGCGGCCACCCTGCACGAAGCTCGGCGCCGACTAGCCCCCCTGCTGGCTCCCGACTCCTCTCCCGAAGGGGTTCCTTATGGCTGAAGACACCAGGCTGTCCGACCTCGTCGACCCGCCCCTGACCGAACCGCCGACCCTCGACGAGCTGCATCGCCGGGGGAAGGCATGGAGGAGGCGCACGGCGGCGAGCCGGGGCGGGCTGGTGGCAGCCGTCGCCGCCATCTTGACCGCGGCCGGCGTGGCGCTGACTCCGGGTGACGAGCCGGAGACGCTGCGGACCGCCGCGCCTGCCCGGCCGGCGACCACGATGGTGAGCGGCCCTCCCGCCGAGCCGGCGCCGGCCACCGTGGCCCTGAAGTCCTTCGACGTGGGCGGCCAGCAGTGGACCATGCTTGCCACCCGGGCCGCCGACCCGGGGATCTGCATCACGTTGCGGCCGGCGGCCGGCGAGGCGCTGAACTCCGGCTGCTTGACGCCCGACGGCCGAGCCGTGCAGGCCGGGGCCGCAGATCTGCAGAGCGTCTCGTTCCTCTACGGGATCGTCGCGCCCGGCGTGACGCAGGTCACCCTGGCCGCCGGCGGGAACGCAGCCAAACTCGACATCCTCGGTTCGGGGACGGGGTTTGCCGTGAACTTCGTTGGCACAGTCGTCCCTCCGTCTGTGACCACTGCGGAGCTTGTGGCCGCTCACAACGGCACCGAAGAACGCGTCGTCGTCGCCATGCCCTCCCACCAGCGTGTCTCGGCCGTCAACGGCACCGAGACCCCACCGTCGCCCTTCTCGACCACGGTCACCACCGCCCGCCCCACGCCCACCCAGCCGCCCACCACCCTCGCCCCGGACACGCCGGTGAGCACGGTGGTCCCTCCGACGACTCCCCAGACCACCGTCGCCCCGGGGGTCGGCCAGCCCAAGCGGGTGCAGCCTGTGCCGGGCGCCACCGACCTACGCAAGCAGACCTTCCAGTCGGCGGCAGGGGCCGGCGCCCAGTCGCTGGCGGTCCGCTTCTGGAGCGGCGTCGAGCCATGCTACGTGCTGGGCCGGGTGGACGTGACCGAGACGGCTGACAGAGTGACGGTCACCCTCTGGACCGGCTCCGGGCCCGGGTCGGCCGGTATGGCGTGCATCCAGATGGCCGCCTACTACGAGGTCGTCGTCGAGCTGCAGGCACCCATCGGAACGCGTTCCGTGATCGACGGGGCGGCGTGATGGGCGATACTGCGCGTCTCCAAGGGAAGGAGACCGATGACGAACGTCAGGCGACCGAGCGTCCTCGTTTCGCTGGCCATGGCCATCACCATCACGCTCGTCGCGCCGCCGGTCCAGGCCGCTGACGGCCCGGTTCCGCCAGGGTACCGAGTCACGGGACGCGAGACCCTCGAGCCGGGGGTCGAGCTCCTCAACCTCCGCCAGGACAAGCCCGCGCAGAACGTCCACGTCGCCCGCCTGGCGCCGGGCACGGCGAACCGCCTCCGCCCTGTCCTCTCCAGCGACGTGCTCACCGGCCCCGGTGCCGGCCCCGAGACCACCAGCTCGATGTGCGCCAGGGTGAAGTGCGTCGTGGCAGTCAACGGCGACTTCACGCTCCCGGGTGGGGCGCTTGTGGGTGCCATGGTCAGCCGAGGTGAAGTCCTGACCACCATGGGGATCCCCCAGTGGCAGCTCAACATCGACGCCGCCGGTCGGGCCACGGTCCACGATCGCCTCGATCTGGGGGTGCAGGTCAACACCAGCAACGGCCAGGCCCTCAACGTGCAGCGGGTGAACCGCCCACTCCTCGGCGACGACGTCAGCCTGTACTCCCGCCGCTGGGGCTCATCGACGCTCACCGGCGCCGATGCCGTCGAGGTCGTCCTGGGACTGGCCTCGACCGAAGTGCTGCCGTCGGGTGTGAATCCCGTCCACACCATGACGTTGCGCTCCGGCGGCAACTCCGCCATCGGTCCGGGCCAGGTCGTCCTTGCGGGGCGCGGCGCCGGCGCGCATGCGCTGACCGCCCTGGTCCAGAGGGCGGGACCGTCGCTGGTCGTGCAGCCGCCTGCGGCCCAATCCATCGGCGCTGCGCCTCACCTCCTCACCGGGGGCAGGCTCGCCTTCGCCCCCGACGAGGTTGGTTCCTTCATGCAGGGCCGCCATCCCCGGACCATGTTCGGCTACACGGCCGCCGGCGAGACCCTGCTGGTCACCGTCGACGGGCGCCAGCGCGGCGCCACGGGGATGTCACTCGGCGAGGCGGCCAGCTTCATGGCCGCGCTCGGCGCCAGCGAAGCGGTGAACTTCGACGGTGGCGGCTCGACCACGTTCGTCGCCCGTGGAGTGGTGAGGAATCGGCCCAGCGAGGGTCGAGAGCGGCCGGTCGCCTCCGCTCTGGCCCTGGTCACGCCGGACGCTACGCCGGCGCCGGCGGCGCCGGCGGCCCAACCGAGGACCACACCCACCGACCCCGCCTCTCTGCTGCCTGAGCTCCTCAACACCCTGCTCCAGCCCCTGCTCAACCAGCTCGCCGAGCAGCCCCCTCCCGCCCGGTAACTCGCGAGTTCGAGCCGATCCACGGTGCTGGCCTTGCGCCTCGGCCGAAACTCTCTCGGGCGTGTGTCATCCAACCGGCTCCCTCGAACGTTCTATGAGCGATGGACGATTCGGCTGGTCGGCGACTACTTCGAGGAGGCGCTTCAAGCATGTCCCTTCTGGTGGACCAGGCGTTGGATCCGGTGCCGGGCGATATGAGCACCCTGCGCTTTGAACTGGGACCAGCGTTGGCCGAGCTCCCCGCCCGTGAGCGCAGGGTGCTCTCGCTGCGGTACCTGGCCGGTCTCGACGACATCGAGATCTCCGAGGCGCTCGGTCTCTCGGTCAAGGCGGTCAGGAAGTACGTGGCGCAGGGCACGGCCGCCCTCCGTGCTCAGGGCGCTCTCAGGCCGGTCGGTCACTGACAGGGTCGGCCACCGATCGGTGTCGGCCCCGGTGCTGACCCTTCAGCTCGCGACGCGGACCCCGGCCGGACTTAGCGAGTCGGCGTGTTCGGCAACGACTTCGACGTGAGCGGTCCCCCGGCTCTGGCTTCGGCCAATGCCGTGGCCATCTGGCGGCACGGATCGGCCTGCTATTCGTGGGTGGGGGCACGTGGAGGAAGCAGATCGGCGGTGGGTCGATTCGATGCCCGACGCCTACGAACGCGCGCTGGTGCCGCCGGTGTTCGCTCCCTTCGCAAAGGACCTTGCCGCGCGAGCAGCACAGCTCGGGGCGCATCGGGTGCTGGAGGTCGCGGCTGGCACGGGCGTGCTCACCGTCGAATTGCTGGCCACGTTACCCTCGGCACGGGTTGTGGCGACCGACCTCAATGACGCCATGGTCGCACTCGGCGAGCTGCGCGCTCCGGGCGCAGTGTGGCGAACGGCCGACGCCTCAGATCTGCCCTTCGACGACGCCGCGTTCGACTTGGTGGTGTGCCAGTTCGGCGTCATGTTCTTTCCAGACAAGCCTGCCGCATTCTCCGAAGTGCGCCGGGTGCTGTTCGATGGGGGCCTGTGTCTGGTGAATGCGTGGGGCCCGCTCGAGGCGCATGACTTCCAGATGGCAGTAGTCAATGCCTGTGACCGCCTCTTCCGGCACGACCCGCCAAAGTTCATGCGTTCGCTTCCACACCATTACAAGAGCATTGGCAACCTCGTCGACGACATCGAAGCCGGCGGTCTGCGCGTCTTGGATGCCGAAGAGCTCGTGCTCGAAAGCCCACCGGCATCGCCGGCCGACATCGCCGCCGGCTATTGCTACGGAACCCCGCTTCGCTTCGAGATCGAGGCGCGAGGCGGCGACTTCGACGCTGTGGCCGGCGCTATCGCAAGCGAGATCGAAGCGCGTCTCGGCGGTGCACCAGTGACGGGACGCATGCACGGCTACGTCGTCACCGGCAGCTCCCAGCTTGATCCGCGTCAGGGGGAACGCCGGATACGTGACCACCTGCGAAGCCATCAGTCGCGAGGGAACTTCGGCCGTCGTGCCGGCGCGCTCGCGCTGGCTATGGGTCGACGCGGCTGCGCGAGCAGACAGTGCTCCCGTCCGGGCGGCCGGTGACGGGGAGAAGCCGCGTCCGGACGATCTCCCGACCGATTCCCTTACCCCGTCGTCGGACGTACGGTGCCGCGGGGGTCGCGCCCCAGGAAGGCCAACAATCGCTGCGTGGGTGTCGCCTCCTCGCCCACCTGGACCGGCGGGGCGACGACGCCCACTTCGCGCAATACCGGGACGAGATTTTCGGCGAAGGTCCAGGAGAGGTCGAGCAGGTGCTGGGGCAGCTCCGCGTCCTCGCCGAGCGAAACCGCGAGGTCCAAGCCGTGGACGAGGGTGGAGAAGGTGCTTTGCGCGGCAACCCGGTCCCCGCTCATCGGTCCCCAAGGTGTCGTCAACTCCCTCTGCAGCACACCGGGCTGCGACCACGCGCCTCGCGACCGTGCACATGAGGCCACGACGGCACCGTGGGGGTCGCTAGCGAGGAGATCCCGTCCCGACATCATCGACTCGAAATCCGGGACGGGACCGCCATCGGCGAAGGCGGCGTACATTTCCATGGCGCCGATCGTGTGGCTGACCAGCGCACGGACGTCCCATTCGGTGCACGGGGTCGGTCGGCCGAGGTCCGCTTCGGTCAGCTCGGACGTCAGCGCCCTCAGCCGTGACTCCGCCTCTTCGAGGCATCCCAGGACGTCCATCGTCATCTCATTCATCGTTGCTCCTCCTTGGTAGCGGGGTCCATCCCCCTTGTTGAACGCGGCGCCGTGCCGGTCACGGTCGGGCCTCGAAGACGATGTTGAACGGCGTTTCGGCCACGCGGCGAAAGTGACTGAAGCCACCTGCCGTAACCACCGCGCGCAGGCGTCCCTCTCCTGCCTGGGCGCCCAGGCCGGCGTCGACCTCCTGAGAGCGCGACACGGGCAGGCAGATCGTGGTCGAGCCGGAATAGAAGATGCGCCCGACGACATTGAGGTTGTCCTCGAGGCGATCTTGGGCGAAGGGCTCGACGATCATCCAGGTCCCTTGTGGCGCAAGGGCGTGTAGGACGTGGGCGGCCACGCCCGCCGGGTCGCCCATGTCGTGGAGGGCGTCGAACGCGGTCACGAAGTCGTAGTCGCGCCTCGGGAAGTCCTTGCCCGTAGCCACCTCGAACGAGCAACGATCCTCGACTCCGGCCGCTGCCGCATCCTGGCGGGCGCGGGCGATTGACCCGGCGTGGTAGTCGAACCCCACGAAAGCTGACTTGGGGTAGGCGCAGGCCATGAGGATGGTGGACGCCCCGCACCCGCAGCCCAAGTCGGCGACGGAGGCTCCGGCACGCAGGCGCGCCTCCATCCCGTCGAGGGCGGGGATCCAGCTCTGCACCAGGTTGCCTGTGTAGTTGGGTCGGAAGAAGCGCAGGGTGCCTTCGACCAGGTCCGGGTGGTGCTCGCCCCAGCCGACCCCGGATCCAGTTCTGAACGCGTTGACGATGAGGTCGACGTCGGCGATGGTGGCGGCGGCCAGCTGGATGCCCCCGGGGACGAACAAGGGATTCTCCTCGCTCGTTAGCGCGTAGGCCTGCTCGGGCGTCAGCCGGAACCGGCTGGTGGCGGGGTCGTAGGCGGCGTACCCACTGGCGGCCTGTGCGGCCAGCCACTCGCTGACGTAGCGCTGGTGGGTTCCCGTGGCCTCTGCCAGCTCATCGGGCGTGAGCCAGCGCCCGTCGGCCATGGCCCGGTACAGGCCGAGCTGATCACCGATCAGCACAGTGGCCGCGTGGAGCACGGCGCCGAGGTCGCCGGCGAAGCGGCCGACGAACTCGTCGAGCTTGATGGGATCGAGGGCCTCGGGGGCCTTCTCGACCGAGATTCTCTCTCCTTCGTCAGCGAACGTTGTCATAATCTCCCCTTCGTCATCTGCCGAGCATCGTGGCTTTCGCCAGCCGCGGCATCCGTGCTCAGTACGGAAATCAGCGCTCAACAGCGCGCGCATGGTCCGGCGATCGCCCATTTAAGCCAGAATGTCGCTTGTGACGGCGCGCCCCGCCGACGTAGCGACAAGGGTCACCAGGCGAGAGGCCGAGGTCCTCGACGGTGTGCGGCAGCGCCTCTCGAACGCAGAGATCGCCGAGCGGCTGTTCCTGTCCGAACGCACGGTCGAGAGCCACATCGCGGCCCTGCTCCGGAAGCTTCAGGCGCCGAACCGGCGGGCGCTCGCCGAGATGGCAGAGTCGCTCACCGAGCCCGTTCGAGTCGTCCCGCCTCATCTGAGCGTGCTCAGGGAGGCGGGTCCGTTCGTCGGCCGGGACCGGGAACTGGATGAGGTCGTCGCCTGGTTGACTCCAGCGACCTCCGCAGGCCCGCGAGCATCGCTCATCACCGGCGACGCCGGGATCGGCAAGAGCCGCTTGGTCGCCGAGTTGGCCGTCGTAGCCCATGACGCCGGGGCCGCCGTGCTCTTGGGTCAGTGCCACGAAGACCTGGGCCGGCCGTACGAGCCGTTCGTGCAAGCCCTCGCCGCCGACCTTGCCTCCGTTCCCGACGTCGAGGCCCGCCGCCGGCTCGGATCCGACGGCGACCAACTGCTCCAGCTCCTGCCCGGCGAGCGGGCGCGGTTTGGCGATCTGGGGGCACGGCGCAGCGCTGACGCCGGTTTCGACCGAGCGGGGTTGCACGATGCCGTCGCCCACTACCTGGCGCGGGCATCACGCTCCGCCCCGGTTCTCCTCGTCATCGAGGACATCCATTGGGCGCCCCAGGGAACTCTCGAGCTCCTCCGGCACCTCGCTAGGGCAGGCACGGGACGGGTCTTGCTGGCCGTGACGGCCCGAGACACGCCACCAGAGTTGAGCGACGAGCTGACACAGGCCCTTGCGGCGCTGCAGCGTCTTCCCGTTCTGCGACGGACCGCCCTTTCCGGCCTGGACCGGGACAGCGTTCATGCCTTGGTGCAAGCGGTGAGCGCATCGCCGGCGGTCGTTCGCGATCGCTTCGTCGACACGGTGTTCGATCAGACCAGCGGCAACCCGCTGTTCGTGCGGGAGCTGGCTCGGGCCGTGGGCGAGCACGCCGCCTACGCCGACGCCGTTTCCGTTCCCGTGGGCCTGCAGGAGCTGCTCGCGGCCCGCTTCCGCCGCCTGTCCGCCGATGACCGGGCGGTGGTCGACGTCGGTGCGGTCATCGGCGCCGAATTCGACCTGGCGATGCTGAGCGCCGCCGCCGGGGTCCCTCGACTGGCCGTGGCCCATGTATTGGAGCGCGCTGAGCAGGCGGGCCTCATCATGCCCGGTTCGGGCCGCCCCGGGCGTTTCGCCTTCGCCCACGGCCTCATCCGATCGGCTCGCTATGATGCTCTCCCCGCTGCCGGCCGGCTCCGACTCCACAGAGCCGTAGCTGACGCCCTCGAGCGCCAGCCCGATGCCGACGTCGCTGACCTGGCTCGCCACTGGTGCGCAGCGGCGCCGTTAGGCCAGCCTGAGCGGGCGGTCCGCTACGCCCGGCTGGCCGCCGAACGAGCCCGATCGTCGGTAGCTCTGGCCGAGGCCATTCGACACTACGAGTCGGCGCTCCAGGCTCAGAGCCTGCTGGCCGACCCGAATCCTGCGCTGCGCTGCGACCTCCTCACCGGCTACGGCGAGGCCCTGCACCGCATCGGCGATCCCGGTCACCGGGAGATCTTGATGGAGGCCGCCGCGCTCGCCGAAGAGCTCGACGTCGAACGGCTGGCGCGTGTGGTCTTCGCCCTCAACGAGCACGGATGGGCATCTCGGATCGGGTCGCTGGAGGAGGCGGTGACTGGCCTGGCTGAGAAGGCACTTGACGCCGCCGGCCCCGGTCCGTCGGCGACCCGCGCCCGGCTGCTGGCCATCCTGGCCGCCGAGTTCCACCTGACTCACCGCGACAAGCGTCGCCTTCCACTTGCCCGAGAGGCCCTCACCATCGCCCGCCGCCTGGGCAACACGAGCGTGCTGGCCGAGGTCCTCGTCTGTTACCACTGGGCTGGTTGTGATCCCGACAACCTGGCCGAGCGGCTAACCATCTCCAACGAGATCATCGCGCTGGGCGAGGCGCTCGGGGACCGCAGCCTCGTTCTCCAAGGCCACACCTGCCGTTACGCTGGTTCGTTGGAAAGCGGCCAGATCGAGTTCGCGGACGGCGAGTTGGCCTTGATGGACCGCATGGCGAGGGAGCTGGAGCTGCCCTTCTTTTTGGTACGGGTCCTGCGGGCCCATGCCCGACGAGCGGCCCAGGCTGGCCGCTTCGACGAGGCGGAACGGCTCCACACGGAGATCCTCGCCCTGGGACGGGAGGCGGGGCTCGACTACGTGGCGTCGGTGGCGAGCCACGTCAGCGCGCTGATCGACATGGATCGCGGACCTCGGGCTGAGACCCTCGAGCACCTGGAACGGGCGGCCAAGGAGCCCAGCGGCTTCCGGCTGCCACAAGCCGTCCTCGCTGAGCTCCTCCTGGCGGCCGGCCGTACAGAGGAGGCTCGAGCGCACGTGGCCGACATCGGGCAGGAGGGATTCGGGGGGGTTCCTCGCAACATCTCATGGTTGGCGACCTTGTCACTGTGCGGCCACGTGGCGGCGGTCACGAAGGACCGAGACGCCTGCCTTGTGCTGTACCGCCTCCTCGATCCTTACTCCGGTCGCGTCGGCTGGTCCGGTTTCCCCGTTTACTCGGTGGACCTGGTACTCGGATGCCTCGCTGCGGTCATGGACGAACCCCGCTCTGCGCATCGTTACCTCGAGTCGGCCGAGAGCCTGGCCGGACGCATGGGCGCAGCCACCCACGTCGCCCGTGCTCGACTGCACCGAGCCACCCTTAAAGCCGACGACGACCTCGGCGCCGGTCTCGCGACGCGAGCCTCGACTGATGCCGCCCTTGAGGAGATGATGGCGGTCGGAGCAAGGGGTGTGCTCTCCGAGGCTCGCCTCGTGGGCCTCGTCGGATGACGGAGGGGCCGATAAGGGTCCGCAACCCGTGGTGGGGCCCCACCTCGTCGGATCGGGCCGTGGCGACGACGGTCAGCCGCTGCCGTGCTGCGGCCCGCAGGACGAACTCGAGAAGCGCGAAGGTTGCGCTGTCGGCCCACTGGATGTCGTCGAAGGCGATCGTCAACGGCCCGCCGGCGGTCACTGCGCCGAGGAGGTCTGCGACCGCCCCGAAGACCCGGATGCGGGAAGCGTCGCCGCCCGTACCGGCGGACCGCGACCCGGGCAGCAGCGTCTCGACGTCGGCGGCGGCCCCCGGGTACCGCTCCCGGCAACCCGTCCCCTCGACGGCCGCCAGACAAGCACGCAGCACCGGCGCCCCTCGGGCCGGTGCACGTGGATATTCTCGCCCAGCAGCGTCGTTCCCGGTCGATCACGAGAAACCGCTTTCCTCCTTCTCTTGCAGGGTGGGATGTTGTCGATGCAGCGGGAATGTTTGGAAAGATCGCGCCTCGATGCCCCTGAGAGCCGGTGGCAACTCGATGCGATGGGTATGAGCCGCTCGTGGCCAGGTTCGCATTCCATTTCCATCCCCTCTACCGAGTGCTCGGTCTTCCTTTCGGCGTGACGCCGGGCACCAGCCTGGTCGAGGTCGTCGACGATCACCTGGTGGTCCGCTTCGGGCCGTGGTATCTGCGTACGCCGGTCACCAACGTCGTCGGCTGCGAGCACAGCGGGCCCTACTCCGTCTGGAAGACGGCGGGGCCGGCTCGGTTGTCCCTCGCCGATCGAGGCGTGACCTTCGCAACGAACCGGGACGCCGGCCTCTGCATCCGCTTCGCTGAGCCTGTCGCTGCCATCGATCCGTTCGGGAGAATTCGCCATCCTGGGATCACCGTGACCGTGGAACACCTCGATGACTTGCAACGGCGGCTGAGCCCTTTGCCGGACACCAGTGAAGTCGAGGAGCGCTCGGAAGGCGTTCCCGCCGAGTCGCCTGGGGCGGTGGCAAGACGGTGGGCTCGGTGGCCCTTCGGAATGATGCTGATTACCGTCCGCTACCTACGGGCACTCAACGACATCGACCGCTCTTATGAGTGCCGACCGGGCCCGGCGCCGGCCCTACTGAGTTCCTCTGACGACATCGACCTCCAGGACGTCGATGAGGGGGTGGGATCGGTGTTCGAGCGAACGTACCGGGTACGGATCGCAGACAGCACCCAGTCTCCGGAGGAGCTGCTCGCCTTCGTCACATCCAATTTCAACCGGGCGACGCCGGTGGAGGTCGCTGAGTTCACCGAGCGCCGACCCGAGGGAGACGGGCCGGAGGTTGGCTCGGAGTACGAGATTCGTATGCCTGGACCGTGGAACGGATCGGTGCGGACCGTGGGACGGACCCCGACGTCGATCCGCCTGGCCACCCTGGATGGGCACATGGAGGCCGGCGAGATCGAATTCCGCACGTCGTGGGCCGACTCGGAATCAGCGACCAACGGTGGCCGGGACCTGGTCTTCGAGATCTACTCGGTCGCGCGCAGCGCCGATCGCGCATTCAACGTCCTATACAGTCACCTTCCCGTGGCCCGGGAGATGCAGCTCTACATGTGGGTTCACTTCTGCTGTCGCGTTGCGGAGATGGCGAAGGGCACAGTCGTGGGCAAGCCCGACGTGCGAACGGTGCGCTACGAGAGCTGACGATCTCACCCAGGTGTCCGCCGGCCTGCGTGGGCGGCGGTGACGGGAAATGTCGCCTTCCGTCCCTGCCGATGAGGAATGCGGCCCCCTCCTCCCCTGCGCCAGGTTTTTGCCGGCACCCATCGGGTAGAAAGCTTGCACAACGCACTCCACGTCATAGCGGCTCTCCGATCGTCTCTACGCTCGGCACGCATCAAAGGCGGTCATGCCGAGTAGTAACAACTTCATGTTGCGGCGGCGGTCATCAACCGCCTCGTCCCCAGGGGCATCGGGCGCCCACCGGACGCGACGCAGAGTGGATGCCGATGAGCGGTGATCCCAGGAGCGACGCAGTGCTGGTCGTCGCCGTCGCTCGGCGCGATCAAGGTGCGCTGGCCGAGCTGTACCGCCGCCACGGGGGAAGTCTCTTCTGCGCTGCGCTACGGGTGGTGTCGGTCCGCCCACTGGCCGAAGAGACCGTGCAGGACATCTTCATCCGGCTGTGGCAGAAGCCCGAACGGTTCGACCCGGCCCGTGGTTCGTTGCGCTCGTTCCTGTTGGCTCAGTGCCACAGTCGAGCAGTCGACATCGTTCGCTCCGAGGGCGCCCGGCGACGTCGCGAGGACGGTGAAGCCAATGCACTCCGAGCTTCCTACGTCCTCGAAGATGAGGTGTTGAACTTCATCGCCGGCCAAAAGCTCCGTGAGGCGGTGGCCACCCTCTCCGAGAACGAGCAGCAGGCGATATGCCTTGCGTATTTCGGAGGCCACAGCTACCGCAACGTGGCTTCGCTCCTGGGACTCCCCGAGGGAACAGTGAAGAGCCATATCCGCTCTGGTCTTGTCCGGCTCCGCAGCGCCGTGGTGGAAGCCGGCCTCGACCCTCGTGTAGCAAACGCCGCCGCCGTGTAGCTCTAACCGACGCTTGAGCCGATCTGTCAACTGAGCCACCTCGGCAAGTGCCGCATTCGGAAACTTTCACTTCTGACTCCCATGTCTTTGATCGTGCGTCGTGCAACGGGTCGAGGAAGCGGGTGCAGAACCGGAAGGTCGCTTGCCCGCCCGCCGGAAGTATGCGCTTCCGCTTTCAGACCAGGCTGGCCAGCAAAGCGGCGAAGCCGCCATCAGCGCGCCCGACTTTTCGCCCGCTGGTGGTGACCCAAAGCGTGGTCGTGGCCACGCAGCGCTCGCCGGCCGACCGAAGACGGCGCCACAGATCGTGCTCCTCCGCCAGCCCCAAGGTTTCCCATCCCCCGACACGCAGGTAGGCATCAGCGCGGGCGCCGATGTTGGCCCCGTGGACGTGGGTGTGGGAAGCGCCCGGTTCGGTGGCGTAGTGCGCAGCGAAGGCGGCTTCGGTGCCGGGCGGGTGGTCGAGAAACGAGTCGACCCGCACGACCCCGGCTACAGCCATGACGCCGGCATCGGCCAAGTCGAGCTGATGCCCGAGCCAGTCCGGCGGTACCACGGTGTCGGCGTCGGTCGACGCCAGCCACGTGCGTTCAGCCGAGGCCGGGCTCGGCGCGCTCAGCGCAGCCCGCACCCCGCTGGCCCTCGCTGCGCCGACGTTGCGGTAGCTGACTTCGATCACGGAGGCGCCGTGAGTTCGGGCGACAGCCGCCGTCGCGTCGGCGCAGGCATCGGCGACGACGAAAGTGGACACCTGCGCACGACCAGCTACGACGGCGCAGGCCACGGCGATCGAGGCGAGGCATGCAGGGAGCAGTTCCGCCTCGTCATGGGCGGGGACGACGACCGCCACCGACCACTGCCCCCCCGGCATCCTTGCGCTGATGATCGGCATGGAAGGTGACATGCTCGGCGGCATGGTTTCTTCGTCGCCCGAGCGGTGCCCGACCGGGCCGCTCTCCGGAGAAGCGCCGGTGCATCCACCGTGGGATCCGGCGGAGCCCAGTCGCACCCCTGAGCTACTTTGGCGGGCGGCGTTGGCCATGCGCCCGAACCGTCCCACACTCGGCTGGCGTTCGGTCCTTGTCGTCGCCCCCCACCCCGATGACGAGACGCTGGGTGTAGGCGCCACCATCGCCAACCTCAATCGTCGAGGTACTTCTGTCCGTGTGTTGTTCCTCACCGACGGCGAGGCTTCCCATCCCGGCAGCCCAGGTCTGCGCCAGCGCAGAATCAGGGAGGCCACGGTTGCCCTGGCAGCACTGGGACTGCCCAAAGGCCGGATCGAGCGGTTGGGATGGGCTGACGGGAATCTGGGCGCCGACGTGGGGGCGCTCGCGGCATCGATCGCAGACAGAATTGCGGGCTGCGACGCCGTGCTGTCCACCTGGCCCGGCGACGGCCATCCTGATCATCGGGCTGCGGGCATAGCCGCCCAGGCTGCGGCCTGGCGGCTAGGAGTCACCTCGTGGTGGTACCCAATCTGGGCTTGGCACCACCAGTGCATCGACGGGGATCTCCTGAGATCAGCTGAGCGGCTCTCCGTGACGGAACTCGACGTGGCGGCAAAGAAGCGGGCCCTCGGAGCTTACCGCTCACAGCTCACCGACCTTCTCGGTCCGCCCGTTGTGCCGCCAGGTTTCCTTGAGCACCACCTGCGGCCGTTCGAGGTGGTAGTCCCTTGCCCGTAGACCCGGCTTCGTTCGAGAAGCGCTACGCAGCCGAGGGCGACTACTGGGACTTCTCGGGCTCGGCCTACGAGCAGCGACGCTACGACCTCACGCTGGCCGTGCTTCCTCGGCGTCGCTACCGCCACTGTGTTGAGCCGGCCTGCGCAACGGGTGAACTCACGGCCCGCTTGGCCACCAGGTGCGATCGGGTCAGCGCCTTCGACGCGTCGGCCAGCGCCGTCGCTCTGGCGGCTCGGCGCCTGACCGGGGTCGACAATGTTGAGCTGTCCACTGCGTCGCTACCGGGATACTGGCCTCATGCTCCCGCCGATCTCGTCGTCCTCAGCGAGCTCGGGTACTACTTCGAAGCCGCCGAGTGGACGGCCATCATCAAGCGGGCCCTTCTCCGTCTCGACGAGCACGGCACCGTGGTCGGGGTTCACTGGCTCGGCCACAGCCCCGACCACGCACGGCACGGCGACGAGGTCCATGCGGATCTTCAGGACGCACTTGGTCAGCCGAACGGCGCCTACTGCCAGCGCGAGTTTCGTCTTGACTGGTGGCAATGGTGAGGATCGTTTGACTTCCCCGTTCTCTACGTCGGCAGCAATGCCCTGTGACCCCCTGGAGAGGCTGCGGGGGCGAGCGGCCTCGCTGGCCGACTTAGCTGTTCCCGGCCAAGGCGGCACCGCTGAGCGGTTCAGCGCACTTTGGGACCTCGGCCATCTGGAGCTGTCGCTTGGTCGACTTGGCGAGGCTCACGCCGACGGCCATGCGATCGTTCGGGAGGCCGAGCGATCCGACCTGGCCTCAGTCGACGGTAGGCCGGCGCTGTTCGGAGTCTGGGCGGCCGAGCCGCCGGACGGAAGGGTTTCGATATGCCGAGACGGCACGGGTTGGCGACTGAAAGGCACAAAGCGGTGGTGCAGCGGCGCAGCCATGTTGGACCGGGCCCTGGTAACCGCCTGGCGGGGCGAGGACGTCCAACTTGTGTGCGTCGATCTTGCCCACCAGGGCGTAGCGCCGCACCCCCCAGGTGAGTGGGCGACGCCAGCCCTCGCAGCAGCCGGCACCGGTTCGGTCGACTTCGATCTCCACGTCGAGCCTGGCTCCCTCGTGGGCCCGCCAGGCTGGTACCTCGACCGACCGGGGTTCTGGTGGGGTGCTGCCGGCGTGGCCGCCGTCTGGGCCGGAGGTGCGGACGGGCTCCTGACCCACTTGCTGCCCCGATGGAGCGACGATCCGATCAGCCTGGCGCACCTCGGCGCCGCCCATGTCGCAGTGGAAGCGGCCCGGGCCACTGCCATGTCCGTCGCCGAGGCTATTGACACGGCGCCGGCGATGCCCAAACGTGAGGCAGCACGACTCGCCTACACCACCCGCCACGTTGCTGACCTCGCCGCCGGAGCCGTGATCGATCACGCCGGTAGGGCGCTCGGCCCCGCCCCGGCGGTACAGGATCCATTGGTTAGCCAGCGCATAGCCGACTTGGCTCTCTATGTCCGCCAATCCCACGCAGAGCGCGACCTTGCCGCGCTCGGTCGCCTGGTCATGGAGCGAGTGGGCGAAGCTTGATCGGCGACGGCTTTTTCGGAAGCGCCTCATTCCGGCAGGAGATTGGTGGAGGCCGGCGGTGGGGAGGAACGGACGAACCTCACTCCGAAGGTCCATCTCGAAAGGCTGACGATGTCCGTTGACCATGAAGTCACTCTTGAGCTAGTCGAGACGCTGGAAGACGGCCGAGAGGGGTTCGCCAAAGGGGCCGAGAAACTGGAGGAGTCCGGCGCATCGGAGCTCGCCTCGTCTTTTAGGAAGCTCAGTGAGCAACGGGCGAGGTTCTCCGCCGATCTTCGAGCGCTGGCGGGCAGTTACGGGGACGAGGCTGACGAGGGGGGATCGGTGGCGGCCAAGTTCCACCGTGGGTGGCTGAGCTTGAAGGATGCGCTGACGGGCTCGAGCCCCAAGGGGGTCCTGGATGCCGCTGAGCAGGGCGAGGACCACGCTGTGAAGGAGTACCAGAAGGCGCTTAGTGCGGACATCTCGCCCGAACTGCGTGAAATGGTGCAGCGCCAGAGCGCCGAGGTGACAGTCGCCCACGATCAGGTCCGATCGATGCGCGAAAGCTACAGCTGACGGGCGCCGAGTAATCAGCGCAACGCGCCCCCGGGTTCTAGAAAGGGCGTTGCAGGAGTCTCTCCGACGACCATGGTCACTCCGGCTTCGCGGCACACCCAGGAGCGGATGCGTCAGGGACGAAAGGGGGGGTCTGGTGCGTATTGCGACGGTGACCCGTCCTGAGGCCGGGTTCCCGGCCCGCTCGACGGAGGAGCTTCGTCCAGCATGGGCACCTGGCTGGTCAGCCCTCGAATGAGACGGTCCAGGCGACTGACGGCCCGCCGAGCCACAACTCGGGCCGCTGCGATCGGCGTATATCCATTGCGGAGCGCAATCGATATACTTTACCCGTGAGCAAACGACTGGTTGACATCGACGACGACCTGTTGAAAGAGGCCACCGTCATCCTCGGAGCATCGACCATGAAGGAAGCGGTCAACCGATCTCTCGAGTCGGTCGTGCTCGCCGCCCGCCGCCGCCGCCATGCCGACCGACTCCAGCACATGCGAGGCCTCGACCTCTCCGATCCGGAGGTGATGTCAGGGGCCTGGCACTGATCGCACGCTTCCTCGCGGACAAGAGTGCGCTGGCCCGGTTCCGCGACCCGGACGTGTCCCGGCGACTCCGCCCGCTCATGGAGGACGGCCTCATCGCCACATGTGCGATCGTCGACCTCGAGGTGCTGTTCAGCAGCCGGAACCTGAGCGACTACGAGGAGGTCTTCGACGAGCGTCGCAGCTTGGACGCCGTGCCTATCACCCCGGATGTCATGGAACGGGCCATTGAGCTCCAGCACGAGTTGGCTCGCCGTGGCCAGCACCGCCTGCCGATCCCGGATTCTGGTGATCTCGGCGGCAGCGGAGTCGGCCGGTGTCGTCGTGCTGCACTACGACGCCGACTTCGAGCGAATTTCCGCAGCCGGCGGAGCGGACCATGAGTGGGTCGTTCCGAAAGGATCGATCTGAACGCACCCACCGTTCTCGAGTACCTGGTGCGCCCTCGAAACCGGCGTTGCGTGACGGTGCTGGCGCCCAGGATCGTCGTCGATATGGGACAGTGGTAGCCCCAGAGTCCGGGCGCGGCTGCGAAGTGGATGCAGGCGGGAGCGGGTGGGCGAACGGGGCGGGGGTCGGCCTTCTCCCGAGAACACCGGAGGTCACTCCAACGCATCGGAGCGTCACAGCGATCGCGTAGCGCGGGCGGCTCGGGCCGATGCCTGCTCTGCGAGCACGACAAGTTCGACGGGCGTAGTGCCGGCCCCACGGGCGAGCGTCGCCTCGTAGCCGGCCCCGAGCCCTTCTCGAAGCTCGGCTGCGGAGGCGCGCAACTGTTGGTCGTCGATGCCCCACGCCTCGGCTTGGCCGTGCGCGCGCAGGCCGCCGAGGACCGCACCTGCGTCATCGACCGCCCCGACGTGCAAGAGGATCGGGACGAGCGTGCGGAGCGCCATCCACTGCTGCGCCCAATGGCCGCTCCGGCGCCACTCCCGCAGGAGGATCGGATACCGCGACAGCGCTCCTGTGGGGTCCCCACTGCGGGCCAGGCATGTGGCGAGCGACAGTCGCGCCAGATTGGCCACGAACGCAACCGACGCGCCTTCTGCGATGGAGATTGCTTCGGCGAGGAACTGCTGAGCCCTCACAGGATCGAGGACGGCGGCCGTTTCGCCCGAGGCGAAGCGAGCGAAGCATCGAGCCGTGGGGCAGCCGAGCATGTCGGCGCCCTCGACCGCCTCGGCCGCCAACGTCACGGCCTCGTCGGGGTCACCCCCGTACAGCGCGGCCAAAGCCATGGCCGCTGTCGCCCATGGGGCGGGCACGGGCCAGCCGGCGTGAAGGCCGGCTCGGGCTCGAGCCCACCCGGCGCGAGCCTCATCGGTGCGTCCGTCGAACAGCGCGACGTCGGCGATGACCCCCTGGCCGAACGAAGCGAGTTCCACGCTGCCTTCGGCAGCCGCCACCGCCCGCTCGGCGTAGCGGACGGCGTACTCGGTCTCTCCCGCATGAAGTGCCAGGTCCGCCCGGGCGCCGAACGCCGGGGCTAGGAGGTCGGGGGGACCCTGCAGGTTCTCGGTGACTGCCGTCCCTATCAGGCCCCGAAGGTCGCTCCAGCCCCTGGGCCATGACACCCAGTAGGCCGCCGAGGCCAGGCGGATCGCCCCCTGGATGTTGCCGGCGGCGAAAAGGTGCTGGTGTGCAGCGCAGATGTCGGCACGTTCCTCGTCGAGCCGGGCCACCCACGACGCCTCGTCCGGGCCCCACATCTCCCGGCTCGCCCGGTCGACGAGCCTGAACATGGCGGAGGCATGACGCTCTCGCGCCGCCGATGACCGGCCGGACCGGTCAAGTTGCTCGAGGGCGTAGTGACGGATGGTGTCGAGCAGGGAGTAGCGGGTTGCGGCCCCCGACGGAGTGGGGCGGACAAGGGAGTGCTGAACCAACGCACCGATATTTCGGAGCGCGCCGGCGTGGTCGACCCTGCCTTGCTCATCGCACACGGCCGCAGCGGTCTCTACTGTGAACCCGCCGGCGAAGACACCCAAACAGTCAAGAAACGACTGCTCGTGTTCGTCGAGGAGGCGGTATGACCGGGCGATGACCGAACGGAGATCGGGTTGTCGGCCGCCCGCCGGCCGGAGCGGATCGAGCGCCCGGAGGGGTTCGCCGAGCGAGGCCAGGACCTCGGCCGCTGTCCGCCAGCGGAGCTGGGCGGCAGCCAACTCGATGGCGAGTGGTAGCCCATCGACCCGCCGGCAGATCTCCTCGACCGACGCCGCATCCTCGCTCGTCGTGGCCCACGACGGCCGCACGGCGTGGGCGCGCTCGTAGAAAAGGTCGCATGCGCACTCGCCAGCGAGCGGCTCGACGACCCACAACTGCTCGCCCGCAACGCCGAGCGGCACCCGGCTCGTCACCAGCACCACGACATCCGTCCGCGCCGCGATCTCAGCGACGATCTCAGCGGTCGTGTCGACGACATGCTCGGCGTTGTCCACCAGCAGGAGCAGGCGCTGTCCGCCGATTGCCTCCGCCAGCCGGTCGACCCACGGCTGCTCGCCCGGCCGATCGACGCCGAGGGCGCGGGCGAAGGCGTCCGGCGCCTCGCGGGAGCTCGACACGAGAGCGAGGTCCACGAAAGCGTTCGCAGCGCCCGACGCGGCGCAGTAGTGCCGGGCGACCGCCAGTGCGAGCGTCGTCTTGCCTACCCCTCCCGGCCCCGTGAGCGTGACGATGCGCCGAGAGGCGAGGAGCGACCCGATGGCGTCAGGGTCATCGTCTCTCCCGATGACATCGACGACGGCAGCCGGTGCCTGCCTGACCCGCCACGCCGGCGGCCCCGCATCCTCGATGTGCGCCGCAGTGGCAGCGAGCCGAGCCGAGACGGCAAGCTCCTGGACACGCCGGGCTTCGATGTACGCGTCCTCCACCTCGAGGTCCTCGAAGGCTGCGCCGCGCACCATGGCGATGGCCTGGTCGAGGAGGTCGGCTCGCTGGGCCGCAGTGCGCTCCGGGGCCCGGGCCAACGCAAGCGCCTCCTCGAAGAGGGCGACGTCTACAGCAATCACCTCCGAGCGCAGCCGGTAGCCGCCCGACGTCGTCTCGATGCCGAGCCCCGCGGCGCGCAGTGACGACCGGACCCGTGACAGCTGGCTCAGCAGTGCGGCATTGGGATCAGCGGGGAGGTCTTCGCCCCAGACGGCGTCGATGAGCCGGTCGCGGCTGACCAGGCGGTCCCGGTAGAGCGCCAGCATGGCCAGGAGCCGCCGCGTGCGCGAGCTACGCACGCTCACCTGCCTGCCCTCGACGACCAGTTCGACCGGTCCGATCACGCGGATCAGAAAGCGCGGCGCGCTCGACTGACAGGCAGGTGACAGGGCGTCCCTGGACACTGGCACCAACGCGTTCACCGGACCCTCGGCCATGACTACCAGCGAAATCTAGGCCCGGGCCGCCCAAGAGAGGAGCAGATCATGCACGCGGTGGTGTTCGAGGTGGAGATGAAGGACGGCTGGGAAGAGAAGGTCGACCAGGAGCTTGACTTCATCGTGGGATCCCTGAGGGAGCTCCCGGGCTTCACTCGGGGCACATGGACCACCGACGGGAATGTCGGGGTCAGCCTCGTCCTCTTCGAGTCGAAGGAAGTGGCGCAGCAGGTCGCGGACAACGCCTTCCTCCCCCCCGACGCCAGTGCCACCCTGCGCTCGGCCCGTGCGCTCGACGTTGTCCGGGAGGCGTAGCGCCGTGGCGATCGCAGCCCACTTCGTGAACAAGCCGGACCCGGACGCGAGGGACCGCTACACGGCGGCCTTCTGCCGGCTAGACGAGCTCGACGCCCGGCACCCAGACGGGCGCCTGGCCCATACCGCCTGGATCGTCGGCAGCGAACTGCACGTCGTCGACGTCTGGGAGTCCCAGGACAAGCTGGACACCTACTTCCGAGAGACCCTCGGCGAGCTCATCGCCGAGTCGGGGCTGGTGCTCGCCGGGCCGCCCGAGATCGGCGACGTCGTCCAGGTCCTGCTGCGGTCCTCACCCGCCGAGCGTGAACAGCGTTGAGCGGCCTGGAGCCAGCCACCTTGGCATGGCGTCTGCGAGGAACCCACTGGTTCACCTGATGGTCGTCGTCGGGCGACACGTCAAGGCCCGACGATTTCTCGGCCAGTTCGTCACGCAGCCCTAAGCAGGTCGGGCAATCCGTCGGCGGCCAGGGAGCTGATGGAGATTGCCACCCCGGCGACGTTTCCCCTCGGTACGGTGATAGCAGTCACGACAATGGTGTTGCCGTGGAGGGGTGACCCACCGCCGGCGTTTGGTGATAGGTCGCCGTCCTGGGCCAATCGGGATATGGGGACAGGGAGCCCACCCCCGTGGAGTTGCCGACTGGGAGCTACCTCTGCCAGAACATGACGGCAACTGGAAGGTCGGCCACGGTGTTCACGAACACGAACGCCATGCCCATGCCGAAGTTGGGCCCGAGGACCCACCAGGTATCTGGTGATACCGCCGCGCGGACCCGAACGTGATCATCGGGTCGCGTCCCCGATGGATACTCAAACTCGGGGCCATTCGGGGTGTTGCGTTGAACGCCCCACCCCGTTTCCTCCGCCGACGGTGCGGGCCCGTCGCCGACCTGGCCATCGGGAAGCTGCAGCACAAAGCGCCACGGTGACGGTGGGCCCTCCTCGAACGATTGCAGCCAGCGCGGAGGTCCCCCAAGTTTCGTCTCCAGAGGGACGGCGTCGAGCAGCCCCTCGTGATGCAGCGTGCTGAACCGGTCGTCGTCGAAGAAGTCGCGGTAGCGGTCTGGCGCGATGCCGTCATCGCGGGCCATTCACTCGGCGACTCGAAGCTCAGGGACCTCCGGGGGAAGCGGCTCGGGCGGCGACGTCAGCCCGTCGCCGCCGGCGTCGATGATCATGGCCGAGTTGGCGCCGTACTCGGGCCGGAACGTCTGGCACGGGTCCGGGCCCCACTCGCATTCTCGTCCAGCCGGCGGTGTGGGGCGTATCAACCGCCGGTTCGAAGGCGCGGTTATGGGTTGCCCCCGCCGACGGGCGTCAGCGCCGCCGCACTCTGACGACTCCGACGTAGGGAGCCTGCTCGTCGACGTAGTAGGTGACGCTGATGCCCGATGGCAGCTAATCCTCGAACAGCTGGACGCCGGCGACGACCTGGCGCTTCGTGCGAGGTGGTCCGTTGGGCACCCATGCGAACAGCTCCTCGGTGATCGCGGCGCGATCGGCTGGCGTGAGCTTGTCGAGGTCTGGCTGGGACGAGTCGGTCAGGAAGATGCGCCAGGTCACGCGGAACGGCGGTGCGGGCCCTGGAGGTAGTCCCGGAGCTCGTCCTTGTCGGAGAAACCCCGAAGCGACCCATCCGCGATCTGGGCTCGGGCGGTCTCGACCGCGGCTGCCACGGCTTCGTCGCCCACCTCGGCTCGCCACTCATCGAGCAGCGGCGTCTCGCTGGAGCTCTCCTCCGACATGGCTAGAGCGTAGATCAGCCGCCGGCGACGAAGGCGACCACCACGTAGGCGGCGTGGCGGTCGAAGCTCTGGCGGCGGTGGTCATAGACAGTGGTCGTGCGAGGGTCGGCGTGCCGGGCGGCGATCTGAACCTCCCGCAAGGGAACGCCGGCCTCCAAGGCGCACATGATCAACGCAGCCCGCAACATGTGCGGGTGCACTTGGCCGATGCCGGCGCGCTTGGCGACGGAGCGCACCCAGCGGTGCGCCGTGCGCCGGTCGAGGCGGCTGCCGTCGTGGCGGAGCAGGATCGGACCGGTCGTGCGTTCGCCGATGGCCAGGTCGATCGTCCTCGCCGTCCCGGGCACGAGCGGGATCACGGCCGGCTTGTTGCCCTTGCCGACGATGCGCAGGGTGCGGTGGCCCCGCTCGAAACCGAGGTTCTCGATGTCGGCCGAGCACGCCTCACTGACCCGCAGGCCGTTGAGGCTCAGGAGCACGGCCAGGGCGGCGTGGGCGTTGTCGACCCGCTCGGCTTCGAACAAGAACCGCCCGAGCTCGGCGCGGTCGAGGCCACGGGCGTCGCTGGGGTGGACCTTGGGTCGGCGAACGTACTGGGCCGGGTTGGAGGCAATCCGGCCGTCGATGTGGGCGAAGCGGTAGAAGCCGCACACCGTCGACAGCCGGCGGTCGATGGTCGTCGCAGCCAGGCCCCGGGCCTCCATGGCCCGCACGTACAGCTCGATCTGGGTCCGCGTGGCCTTCAGGATGTCGAGACGGTCAACGGCCGCCCACTGGAAGAACGCCCGCAGTCGTAGCGGTAGGCCTCCAGCGTGCGTCCCTGGTAGCGGGCCAGGAACGCTGCGGCGGCCACTTCGGCCTCATCGGCGGGGTCGTCTCCCTCGGTGGCGCGCTCGATTTCGGGCATGGGCATCAGTTCGGTCATTGGAACCTCCCGGAGTCGGTGAGGTCTCCAGCGAACCGCCTCGCCGAAGGGTGCGCTAGGTCCGCCGGCCGGGCGGTAGGGCGGCGGATCCACCGCCCAGAGAGCCTCGTCGTACGGGACACAGGACACGTTTGGACGCAACCGGCGCGGACTCGCCCGGGAACGCGATGCTTCTGCTCGGGACGGACGGTGAGGAGGTCCTTTGGCGACGAACGGCCAACCGCCGGCACGGCCAACGCAGAATGGGTCGGAGGGCCATCGGCCTCTGGCGATCGAGAGCTCGCTCTGGGGCCCGCTTCGAGTCATCGTCGTCGCCATGGCAGCGGCCGTCGCTCTGGTCGCCTTTCAGTACTACGTCGTGTTCCTGGGCCTTGTTGGATATCAACCCGAAGTAACGCGGTCCCGTCACCGCCTCCGAGAAGGTGGCCTGCCTCCGAGCCGTCGTATTCGTCGGACGCCGCCAGGCGTGCGCCGAAGGCTTCGCTTCGCAGGGTTCCCTTCCTGCGGCAGCTGCGGTGAACTTCGTCGCATGCCTCGTCGCCGCCGCGACGCCGCTGCTCGTCGCCGGTGGAAGACGGTGGCGGGAGGCTTTAGCTGCCCAGACTATTGGACTCAGCACGGCTGTAGTCGCGGCCCTACCGGTTGTCCCATGGGCGTTTATGTCGACCTTCGGCATCTTGATCTCATCGGCTTTGTCCGACTGAGCTGCGCGTCACGGTCATCGGCTGCCGGAGGCCAGACTCGCTCGAACGCCGCCGTCTCGACCATTCCGGGAGTCGTCCGCCTGGTCCCGCCACCGGCGTACGGGGCATCCCCGGTCGCGCCCGCCGCCCTGTCGTAAGGGGGCACCGGGGTCCCGGCAGCGAGAGACACGTCGCTGGTCGCAGGGCACTCCGATGTCATGGAGTCACGCCCACCGAGCGGTGCGCCCCGTCGTGATCTACCGAGCGACCTCCAGCCAAAGCCGACTGATCGACCGTCTGGCTCGCCACAGCATCCCGATCACGGACGCGTTGCCGACGACGATGAGCGGAAGAGCGATCGCAACAGAAGAGAGTCCGGCGCCGGTGGCTACCAGGGCCACGAAGATGATCAAATCGAGTACGCCGACGACGACCGTGAAGACCGAGGTGAGGTCGCTGTGCATGCTCTCTTCCGACGTCGGGCGTGGGTGTCGCTGGCGGAGGAGGTCGGTGATGAACGCGGCGCCGATCAACGTCGGAATCAGGGCGACGATCGCACCGAAGACGCCCCCGTAAACCGCACCACCGATCATCCAGCCCACCGGTGGCCCCGGATCGCCCCGGAGCGATCCGATGATCGGCAGGGACGCGCCGAACACCGCCCCCGTCACCGCTCCAGTAGCGAAGCCCCACCGCAGGCAACGCAGCAGCAGCCTGACCCGGGCCGAAGCGCGGCCGGCCACGACAACGAGGAGCGCGGCGCCCACGCCCAGGACCAGGGCCAGGCCGAGATAGCCGAAGACGATCACGGCGCCATCGGTTGCCGAGCATGAGACGGGACATGAAAGCGCTGCAGCGAGGCCACGAGCGTCGGTTGCGGCCGCCAGCAGGTCTCGAGGCCTCCCATCAGGAAGGCACTGTCGGGCACCGCCGTTCCGGGAGGAAGTCGGTTCGGGCTGTCGAAGAAGCTGGACCACACCTCGTCAAGCTGCAGCGCCTCGATCCCCCAGCCCTCGGCCGTGAGGGCCACCCCGTCGAAGACACGGGCTGTCGGGGTGGCGGCGTAGCCTACCGGCGCGCACCGGAAGAACTCCGATGCCTTCTCCACGCTGGCGAACACCGAGCCGGCCATGACCTCCGTCGTCCGGTGGGCCCCCACCGAGATCCGGACCTGGCCGTCGTGGCTGGACACCTGGACCCGGTAAGAGCCGTCGGCCTCCTCAACCTGGAAGCGAGCCCGGTGCTGCCAGCCGGGGAAGACCCGCCCACCCAGGAGAGCGCCCAGGCGCGATGAGGTGTCCCGCCGGGGGATGTACACGCCGGTGACCGGCCCGTCGGCGGTGTCCCACTCGACGGCGACACGGTGCGCGGCGTTCTCGCTGGTGGCGCCCAGCACGGCCGGCAACCCGGCTGGGCGGATGCCACCCAGGCGGATCAGGCAGATGCCGGCGATGGCGAAGCCACCGACGAGCACCGGGCGGAAGGGCTCCGGCAGGAACGTAGTCAAGGCGTCGGGGTCGACCCGGTAGTTGACGAGGACGCGGCGCTCGATGGTGGCCTGGATCGTCGGCGCCCTCACGAGGTGCTGGCCTGGCGACGGTCCCGGCGCTTGCGGAGCACAACCTGTTCCGGGCACACCGCGGAGAGGAACCCTCCGACGCAGTTGGCCAGGCGCTCCTCGACCAGGGCGTAGTAGATCCGGTTGGAGTCCCGACGCTCGGTGACCAGGCCGGCTGCCTTGAGGATCGACAGATGGCGGGAGATCGACGGTCCGCTGATGGTGAACCGGGAAGCGATGGCGCCCGCCGTCAGCTCGCCGTCGCGCAGATCCTGGAGGATCTGGCGCCGGGTGGGGTCGGCCAGGGCCTTGAACACGCCGGCGCTTTCGTCTGTCATGTAGCTAGTTAGCCATATTGCTACACTCTTGGCAAGCCCCCACTCCCGGGGGAGAAGCGGAGGCCGCGTTGAAGATCGTGCTGGCAGGTGGGTCCGGGTCCCTGGGCCGGCGGCTCGCCACCGACCTGTCGCCCCGGAGCCACGAGGTGGTCGTGCTCACCCGGTCGCCACAGTCGGCCTCCCCGCACCGCCAGGTCGCATGGGACGGGGCCACGGTCGGGCCCTGGGCGCCTGAGCTGGAGGGGGCGGCGCTCATCAACCTGGCCGGCGCGCTGGTCGACCGCCGCCCGACCCCGGCCAATGTCGAACTGCTGACGCGCTCGCGAGTCGAGCCCATCCGCGCGCTCGCAGCCGCGGCAGCAACGTTGACGACACCGCCGGCGGTGTGGGTCCAGGCCAGCACCCTGGCCATCTACGGCGACGCCGGCGAGGTAGTCCTCGACGAGTCGTCTCCGCCGGTGGACGGCCCGCCCCAGATGGCCGGTGTGGCTCGGGCCTGGGAGGCCGCCGCAGCGGAGGTCACCGCCGGCCGCCAGGTCGTCATGCGCACCGGCATCGTGCTCGACCGTGGCACTCCGGCGATGGACCGCCTGACCGGGCTCGTCCGCTGGGGCCTCGGGGGCCGGATCGGCGACGGGCGCCAGTGGGTGAGCTGGATCCACATCACCGACTTCCTCGCCGTCGTCCGCCGGGCGCTTGACGACGAAAACCTCAGTGGCGTCGTCCATGTCACGAGCCCTAACCCCGTCCGCAACGCCGAGCTGATGGCCACCCTCAGGAAGGTGCTGCACCGGCCGGCGGCTCCGCCCACGCCGGCGGCCCTCGTCCGCCTGGGCGCCCGCATCCTGCGCACCGATCCCGCCCTTGCCCTGACCGGGCGACGCTGCGTGCCCGCCCGCCTGCTCGCGGCAGACTTCCGCTTCGCCTACCCACGCTGGATGCGGCTCTGGGGGACTTGCTCTCGAACCGGTCGTAGACGGCAACGGCGGCATTGCCCACCGACCGGCGGTCTGGGACACGGCGTTGGGCCCGGCCGCCACGTGGATAGGGGCCAGGTCCCGATCCACTCGCGCCCCTTCGGATCGGCGGCGGTCAACTACCGCAGCGCCGCGTTTCACGATGATCCCTCGGTCGGACACCTAGGTGACTTCGCCGAGCACCGGACTCATTACCGGGGTTCGGGCGAGATCCCAAGCGGGACGGTGGTGGACCCGGCGCAGCAGCCGTCGTCGCAGCCTTCAGTGATCGGAACATCGATCGGTGGGCCGACATCACCGGCGTGGATTGTGTGGTCGGCGAAGGCCGTGCGCCTCCCCGCCCTGATGCCGTTGGCGATGACCACCACTTCGGCCAGCTCATGGACTGCCACCACCGCGGCGAGACCGAGGATGCCGGTGGCTGCCAGCGGCACGAGCACAGCCAGGATGGATCCCGACAGGAACAAGTTTTGGCGCATGATTCTCCCCGCCCGGCGGGCGTGGAGGAAGGTCTCGGGCAGGTGCCGCAGATCGTCGCCCATCAGGGCCACATCGGCGGTCTCGATGGCCACGTCGGCGCCCATGGCGCCCATGGCGATGCCGACGCTGGCGGTGGCTAGGGCCGGCGCATCGTTGATTCCGTCGCCCACCATGGCGACCGGCGACTGCTCAACGAGGCGCTCGATGACCTCGGCCTTGTCGGCGGGGAGCAGGTCGGCGTGGACCTCGCCCACGCCCGCCTTCCGGGCCAGCGCCCGTGCCGTTCTCTTGTTGTCTCCGGTCAGCATGGCGGTCCTCATCCCGAGCCGGTGAAGAGCGGCGACGGCGTCGGCCGCCTCGGGGCGCAGCTCATCGCGTACCGCAATGGCACCCAGCGTCTCCCCTTGCCGCTCCAGAAGAACGAGGGTCGAGCCCTCCGCTTGAAGCCGATGGACCTGCGGACCCATCGTGCCGACGCCGACGAACCCCGGTCGCCCGAGGCGCACGGTCTGGCCCCCGATCACACCCACGACGCCGCTGCCTGGGACGGCCTCGACGCCCCGTGCAGCTGGAGGGGATGGAGCGGCGGCCAGGATGGCACCGGCCAACGGATGCTCACTTGCCGCCTCCAGTCCGGCGGCCAGGGAAAGGATCTCTGTTCTGCCGGCGCCGTTCGCACTCAGGACCTCGACGACCTGGGGACGGTTCTGAGTCAGGGTGCCGGTCTTGTCCAATGCCACGGTGCGGACTCGGGCCAGGGCCTCCAGCGCCGCTCCGCCCTTGATGAGGACGCCTGAGCGGGTGGCGGCCCCCACAGCGGCCACGACGGTGACCGGGACGGAGAGAGCGAAAGCGCACGGGGCAGCGGCAACCACGACGACCAAGGCTCGGAGCAGCCAGATGCCGGGATCGCCAAGAAGGCTCCCCAGGATGGCCACCACCCCGGCTACCACCATGACGCTGGGGACGAGGGGACGGGCGATGCGCTCGGCCAGACGCTGGCTGTGGCCCTTGCGCTCCTGGGCCTCCTCGACGATCCGAACGATGCGAGCAAGCGAGTTGTCGTCGGTGGAGGCGCTGGCCTCGATCTCCAGGGCGGCCCGCCCGTTGATGGCGGCCGCATAGACCACCTCGCCAGGGCCCCGCTCGACCGGCAGGGACTCGCCGGTGATGGCGGAGAAGTCCAGGGCCGAGCGTCCGGCGCGGATGATCCCGTCAGTGGCCAGGCGTTCGCCCGGCCGCACGAGGAGCCGGTCACCCGGTCGCAGGTCTCCGGCCGCCACGACACGCGGAGAGCCGTCGACGAGGACGGTGGCTTGCGGCGGCACCAGGTCGAGCAGCGCCCGCAGGCCTTGGCGCGTGCGAGCCACCGCGTAACCCTCTAGGGCCTCGGCAAAGGAAAAGAGAAAGGCGAGCATTGCCGCCTCGGCCAACTCCCCGAGGACCACCGCACCGACTGCGGCGATGGTCATCAAGGTCCCTACGCCGAGACGCCCCATAATGAGGCCGCGCACCGTGTCGGGCACGAAGGCCGACCCTCCGACCGACAGGGCCACCAGCAAGCTCACCGTGGACAGGGTGGTGGCATCGGTGACTCCGGCCAGCAGGCCGACGAGAAGCGCCACGCCTGCCACGGCGGCGGCTCGGATCGCGGAAATGTCCCGGAGCCGGGTGGGAGCGGCCGCCAGCGACTCACCACCGCCACAACAGGCGTCGCTCATCGGATTGCCTCTGTCGCCTCGTCGACTTGGGAGGTGGAACCGAGCACCGCTCGGACCAGGTCGGCGCCGTCGTCGGTGAGGGCGTAGATGACGAGCTTGCCTTCCCGTCTTGAGCGCACGAGCCCCGATGACCGGAGGGCACGAAGGTGGTGGGACACCAGGTTCGTTGCTCGCTCGCTGATCCAGCTCAGGTCGCAGACGCAGAGCTCGCCGGCCTTCAAAAGCGCGGCCGCCAGCGTCAAGCGCGTGGGATCGGCCAGGCCTCGAGCACGAGCGGCTAGGCGCTGTGCCGACTCCGGGTCGAGACGGTTCTTGCGGATGACCTCGGCTTTGGGAAGGTCCAGGCAGAGCAGATCGCACCGGTCGTCAGCCATATCAACATTCTAACGGCTGTTGGAGTGACACGGACGCTCAGGACCCTGACGGTTTCGAGACGGCGCCAATGGCGGGCCCGGGTCGGCAATCAGGGCCACCTCGGCAGCCGATCGCCGAACGTTCTAAGACACCGCTCGGTGCTCGCTGAGGGCGACCAGATCGCCGATTATGCGAAGGTCTGCGAGAGCCCTCGTGACATCGTGTGGGGGTGGCAGCGATCGCCGACCTTCCGTTCACGGACACGGCGTCGCATTCGACTCGATCAGCGAGCGACCAACCCCCCGGCGGTTCTTCTCGAGTCCGGCCTCGTGCCGGGAGACTTGGTGGGGCGGTGGAGCGCGACGGGATCGGTTCCCAGGACGTGGCCCGGCCCGTGTTCCTGGTACGTGCGAAGTGACGCGTTGTAGCGATGCCTAACGATCGCATCGTCGGTGTCATTGAGAGCGAACGGCTGATCCTCCGGCCGATAGCGCTAGGCGATGTCGAGCTGCTGGTCGATCTCGACAGCGACCCGGAGGTGATGCGCTACCTCACCGGCCGTCCATCAACAAGGCGGGAGGTCGAGGCCGTCCTTGGAGACCGGCTCGACTGCCGGTGGATTGCGGCGGAGAGGGTGTCTGGCCTCTTCGTTGGCTGGTTTGATCTCGTTCCGGCTGAGGATTCTTCCTTCGACGTCGGTTACCGCCTTCGCCGAGAGTGGTGGGGCCGCGGTTTCGCAACTGAGGGAACGATGTTGCTGATCGATGTCGCGTTCACCGTTCTCGGAGCACGACGGGTGACGGCCCAGACGATGGCGGTGAACAACCGCTCGCGCGCCGTCATGGAGCGCTGCGGGATGTATCACACGAGGACCTATCACCTGGAGTGGAATCACCCGCTCCCGGGGACGGAGGAAGGTGAGGTCGAGTACGAGATCAGGCGAGACGACTGGCAGCGGACGCAAGCGGTCGACGGTTGAGAGCGAGGCGTACGGAACGACGGTTCAGGCGTGAGGTCCCCGAAGCGCGGGTGTCCCCGAACGTGCGCCCCAGAATATGCGGGCGCAGACGCCCGCGCGCGTGGCAGATGTGCCTGATTGATACTGAGGTGGCGCCGCGGTGGCCCCGTAGCGTCGAGGGTGCCGACCGGTGGGCTCTACATGTGCCTGCCGCCCGCTCCGGGTTGGCTTTCTAACGAACTGCTTGCCGGTCGGTTCCTTGCCGTGGTGTGGCTCGAAAGAGGCGAGAGCACGTCGTCCCGAATCAGGCATGCCCACCTCGGTCCAACCACTGACGAAGGAGGGCTCGTGACCATCACGATCGGCATCGATCCGCACAAGGCAACGCATACGGCGGTGGCCGTCGACACGAATGCCCGGTCGCCGTCGAGCACAAGGTCCGGGCCTCGGCCACCCAGGCTGCGGCGCTCATCGACTGGGCCCAAGGCTTCGAAGGCCGGACCGGGGCGGTGGAGTCAGCAGCGAGTCTCGGTTACCTCTTGGCCCAGCAGTTGGTGGCTGCGGGCGAGACCGTCGTGGACGTGCCGCCGGTGCTCGCGGCTCGGGTGCGGGTCATGGGCTCGGGACGGTCCCAGAAGAACGACCCCAACGACGCCCGCAGCGTGGCCATCGCCGCCCTGCGCTCGAACCGCCTGGCCCGGGTCCGCCCCGACGACCACGCTCGAGTCCTGGGCCTGCTGGCCAAGCGCCATCGTGACATGGCCCGGCTGTGGCGTCGGGGACCACCGTCACCGACGTCTACGGGATCGGTCCCATCTGCGCGGCGATCATCATCGGCTACGTCCGAGACGTCGGTCGGTTCCCGACCAAGGGCCACTTCGCCACCTACAACGCCACCGCCCCCATCGAGGCTTCCTCAGGGGGACACAGCCGCCATCGGCTGAACCCTCGCGGCAATCGCAAGGTCAACCACGCCCTGCACGTGGCCGCGATCACCCAGCTCCGAAACGACACCGAGGGCCGGACCTACTACGACCGCAAGATCGCCGAGGGCAAGTCGTCGAAGGAGGCCATCCGGGCCCTCAAGCGCAAGATCTCCGACCGGGTCTACGCCCGTCTCGTCGCCGACGCCCGCCGGGCGACCACCTGATCACCACCAATTGAGAAGGGGCCCGGGAGGACACCCAGGAACGGCTCTTCGTCCAGCGTGGCCGGCTCGCATCCTGAACACCGGCTCTTCGGACAAGTCACTTCCCGGACCCGACGACAACCCTACGACCCGAAACCCCGGTTCATCGCCGGGACGCTCCAGCGCGCCCGGACTCAGCCGAAATTGCTCCTTGACACAAAGAGGCTTCGTTCGGGGCGCAGGCAGTAAGGGCCGATCCACCTCACCGCCCGTCCGCGGGAACGGATAGATCCAGGCCCCCAACCCGGGGACGGCCGCCCGTGCGCTTACCGCCAATCTAGAGGGAGGCGGGGGGTGCTCCCCATGGCGGGCCAGTTTGGCGCCCGACGCGGCCCGGGCGGGAACCCGCCGACCGGAGACCACAGTCCGGTTCGCGCCCCCGCATGGGTCCCTCGCCTGGACGACAGCGCTCATGTTACGGCGCACACCTGAACCGGTTTCGTATCGAAGTGCCGTCGGGTCGGCCCAGCGAGGACAACGTCTCCACATCCTCAGAATCCTCGGACTTGCGATGCCGGCTGTGGCATTTCGCCACGTTCCACGTATCGCCGCACCGACTGCCGGCCCCCACCGGTACGGCAGCGCTCGGGGCGTCGAGGTCAGCGACGTGGCCAGCCCGCGAGATCACTCGGATGGTCGCTCAGCGGCTTGATCACTCCGGGCGGCCGCAATCAGAACCGTTCTCGCCTTCAGGGGGGCGACACCCCCTCTGACCTGCACTTTTGTGTGGGCGATGAGGGTCTTGATCCCCCGACCTCTGCCGTGTGAAGGCAGCGCTCTACCGCTGAGCTAATCGCCCGTGAGGGTGTGCTGGGACTGCGGCGCCCACGTTAGCGCCGGCTCGGGGGCCCGAAGCGGTGCCCGGAGGGTGGCGGTCAGGCCGACGGGCCGGCGGGCGGGGTTGACCACCAGTCGCATGCCGGCGACCATCAGGCCCCGGTGGCGACCGGCGAGGCCGGCGAGGGAGTCCTCGGCGGGCACTTCGACCTCGACCCGGGCCATCCGGCCGCGTCCCCGGACATGGCCACGGACTGAGACCGGACCGTCGGCCCGGCGCTGCAGGGCGCGGAGGGGAAGGAAGACCGGCAGGGGCGGCCCGACGGGCGAGGCCCGCACCACGATGTCGCGCTCCTCCCACCGCACGACCCGATCCTCCCCCTCGTCGAGCCAGACGATGGTGCCGAGCTCCTTCGGGAACCCCCAGTTGATCCGCCCGCCGAGGCGGGAGTCGACCGACGTCACGGCCATGGTGGTAATGCACACGCCGACCCGGGCGCCGAGGTGGGCGGGCTGGGCCACGGCCAGCTCCCGGTAGGGGCCCACGGGCGAGTCGTCGTAGCGGGCCGCAGTGATGGAACACGGTCCGGGAACCCGGTGCAGCTCGTCGGGCAAGTCGCCGAGGCTTTCCTTGACCGAAGCGAGGGCGAGGATCGACTCGCCACCGAGCACCCAGGGGGCGTGCGGCAGCTCTGAGCTCACGACTCCACAGTACCGGCCGGCGTGTGCTCAAATCCCAAAGTGAAGATCGGCGTCATCGCCCCCCCATGGGCCCCCATCCCTCCCGACCTCTACGGCGGGATCGAGCAGGCCGTCGACTGCCTGTGCCGCGGGCTGGTGGCCGCCGGCCACGAGGTCCTGCTGTTCGCCACGGGCGACTCGACGTGCCCCGTCCCGACCAAGTGGCTTTTGGAGAAGTCGGAGGGGAACCGGATCGGCTTCACCGTGCCCGAGCTCCGCCACGTCTTCGCCGCCTACGAGGCTGTGGGCGACTGCGACCTCATCCACGACCACACGATGATCGGCCCCACCTACGCGTCAGCCCTGACCGACGTCCCGGTCGTGACCACCATCCACGGGCCGCTCAACGTCGAGCTGATCGACCTCTACCGGCGCATCGCGGACCGGGTCCCGCTCATAGCCATCTCCCACGTCCAGCTCGAAGCCGATCCCGGCCTGCCCGTCGCCGGCGTCATCCACCACGGAGTCGACGTCGATGACTTCCCGGTGGGGGCCGGCGAGGGCGACTACTGCATGTTCCTCGGCCGCATGGTGGCGGAGAAGGGCGCCCACCGGGCCATCGTCGCCGCCAGGGAGGCCGGCATTCCCATCCTCCTCGCCGGCAAGATGCGAGAGCCCTGGGAGACCTCTTACTTCGAGGCCGAGATCCAGCCGCTCCTGGGCGACGGGGTCGAGTACCTCGGCGAGGTGCCGTACGAGGAGAAGCTGCGGCTCCTGGCCGATGCCAAGGCCACATTGTTCCCGATCCGCTGGGCCGAACCGTTCGGGCTGGTCATGCTGGAGTCGCTGGCCTGCGGCACACCCGTCCTCGCCTTCCCCGAGGGCGCCGCCCCGGAAGTGGTGGCCGACGGTCGCACCGGCTGGCTGTGCACCGACGAGTCGGACATGGCCGTGAAACTGCTCACCATCGACAAGATCGACCGTGCCGAGTGCCGGGCCGACGTGGAAGCCCGCTTCTCGACCGAGCGGATGGCTCGCGAGCACGCCGAGCTCTACGCCCGAGTCTTGAGCACGGGTGGGGGTGTCAGCTCTCGGAAGTAGCCGGGGGCTTGGGCGCCTCGACCGCGACCACGCCGTCACGCTGCAGTCGACGGGTGATACGGGCGCGTAGCTCGCGGGCGAAGGGCGCGCGCCGGGCCGGTGTGGTCTTGGTCGAGATGCGCAGGGTCATGTTGTCGGTCCCCAGCGCCTCGAGGCCCAGCACCTCGGGCGCCTCGAGCACGTCCCCGGCCCACGCCGGATCCTCGGCAAGGGCGGCGGACTCCTCGGCGATCGCCGCCGTAGCCGCGGCCAGGTCGGCCTTGTTGGGAACAAGGACGTCGACGATGGACCGGCCGTATTCCTTGGCCGAGTTGCCCACCTTCCGGATCTCGCCGTTGGGCACAAACCAGACCGTGCCGTCGCTGGCGCGGATCCGCGTGATGCGGAGGTCTATTTCCTCGACGGTTCCAGTGACATCTGCGATGGTGATCGTGTCGCCGACGGCGTACTGGTCCTCCACGAGGATGAAGAAGCCGGAGAAGAAGTCCTTGACCAGGCTTTGGGCGCCGAAGCCGACGGCCACACCAACGATGCTGGCGCCGGCCAGAAACGGCCCCAGGTTCACACCGAGCACGCCCAAGAGCAGCAGGCCGGCGGTGGTCCAGACCACGATCCGGAGAAGGCTGACCGCGACACCAGCCAGCGTTGCCGCCCGTTGCTCGGCTCGCGGACTGCTCTCACGAAGCGGAGTCCGGGTGGCGATCGAGCGGATCGACCGATCAGCGAAGCGACTCCCGAGCCGGCTGAACAGCAGCGCCAAGGCGAGGATCAAACCGAATCTCAGGCCCCCGCGGATGAACTCGTCCAGCGTGATCCGGGTCTCAACAGCGAACATCTAGTCCCTCGTCTGGCAGGCCATGGGTGCCCTGATGCTAGAGATTGAGCGTGCTCGCCGAGGCTCTGGCCGGAAAACGGATCGCAATCACCGGCTCGACCGG
The DNA here is from genome assembly GCA_963768975.1 of uncultured Acidimicrobiia bacterium. Taxonomy (GTDB): domain Bacteria; phylum Actinomycetota; class Acidimicrobiia; order Acidimicrobiales; family AC-14; genus CADCTB01. The sequence continues at coordinate 500,950 of CAVYKB010000019.1, forward strand.
CTTCCTGGGCACTGCCCTGGTCGAGCGCCTCCTGCGGGCCGTGCCCGGCTGCGAGCTGGTCCTGATCGTGCGGGCCGGCCGCCGAACCACCCCTGCCGCCCGGGCCAAGCGGGAAATCTTCTCTAACGACGCCTTTCGCACCCTGAAGGCACAGCTGGGCGCCGGCTTCGACGCCGAGATCGCCCGCCGGGTCACCGTGGTCGCCGGCGATGTCTCCCTCGACGGCCTGGGCCTCGACGAGGGAGCGACCGCCCTTGTAACCAGCTGCGACACCGTCATCCACTCCGCCGCCATCGTCAGCTTCGATTCCCCTATCGATGTCGCCGCCGAGGTGAATCTGATGGGTCCCGTCCGGGTCGCCGAGCTGCTGCGGGACTCGGGGTCGTCGGCGCACATGGTGGCGGTGTCCACCGCCTACGTGGCCGGGACCCGGCGGGGCCGGGCCGCCGAGGCCTCGCTCGCCGACACCCCGTTCAGCACTGAGGTCGACTGGCGGACCGAGATGGCAGCTGCCCGCCGGGCCCGGGCCGACGCCGATGCTGCCAGCCGGGACCCCGACCTGCTGGCCCGGTTCGCCAAAGAGGCCCGGGCCGAGCTGGGCGCCGCCGGCCCCCCGCTCCTGGCCGCCAAGACCGAGAAGCGCCGGGAGAAGTGGGTCGCCGACGCCCTCGTCGAGGCCGGCCGGTCCCGAGCCAAGAGTCTAGGCTGGCCCGACGCCTACGCCTACACGAAGGCCCTAGCCGAGCGGGCCACCCTGGAGGTCCGTGGACACGTGCCGGTCACGGTGGTGCGGCCGTCGATCATCGAGTCGGCCTGGGCCGAGCCCCACCCGGGCTGGATCCGTGGCTTCCGCATGGCCGAGCCGGTCCTCATCTCCTACGGGCGGGGCCTGCTCAGCGAGTTCCCCGGCATCCCCGAGGGCGTGGTCGACGTCATCCCGGTCGACATGGTCGTGGCCACCATCGTCACCGTGGCGGCCAAGGGCCCCGAGCCCGACGGCACCGGCGTCTACCAGGTGGCCACGGGCAACCGGAACCCGCTGTTCTACCGGAACCTCGTCAACCTGGTCCGGGAGTATTTCCTGGCGAACCCGCTGTACGACTCCGACGGCCAGCCGATCGTCGCGCCCGACTGGTCATTCTCGGGCCGTGGGAAGGCGCTTCGCCAGCTCCAGCGGGGCGTCAAGGCGCTTGCCCAGGCCGAGAAGGTGGTGGCCGCCCTGCCGATCCGGGGCAAGCGGGCGGAGGTGATGGCCCGTCTGGAGGAGCGTCGGGACCAGGGTGAGCGGGCCCTCGACTACGTCAAGCTCTACGGCTCCTACGCCGAGACCGAAGCGCTCTTCGACGACACGCGCCTACGGGCGCTGTGGGACAGTATGGCGCCGGACGACCGGGCCGCCTTCGGCCTCGACACCACCGTCATCGACTGGAAGCATTACGTGCAGGTCATCCACCTGCCCTCGGTCGTGCGCCAGGCCCGGGTCCGCACCACGGGAGGCACGCGCCAGAGCGAGACCCGCCACGAACGGGGCAAGCGGACGATCCTCTCCCCCGACCGCCACATCGCCGCCTTCGACCTCGAGAACACCCTGATCGCGTCGAACGTGGTGGAGTCCTACTCCTACCTGGCGTCCCGCCGGCTCCCCGACGACGAGCGCACCCGCTTCGCCCTGGACATGATGCGCCAGGGACCCGGCCTGCTGGCCCTCGACCGCAAGGACCGGGGCGACTTCCTCCGCCACTTCTACCGGAAGTACGAGGGGGCGCCGGCGGGGCAGATCCGGGCCGACGCGTGGGAGCTGTTCAGCGACCTGATCCTCACCAAGTCCTTTCCCGCCGGCATCCGCCGGGTACGGGAGCACCGGGCCCTCGGCCACCGGACCCTGCTCATCACGGGTGCGCTGGACTTCGTCATCGAGCCGCTCCGCCCCCTGTTCGACGACATCGTGTGCGCCCGCCTGGGCGAGCGGGACGGCCAGTTCACCGGGGAGATGGTCGATGCGCCGCCCACCGGTGAGGCCCGGGCCATCGCCATCGCCGACTACGCGGCATCCGAGGGACTCGAGCTGTCGGAATCGGTGGTCTACGCCGACTCCGCCAGTGACCTACCGATGCTCGAAGCGGTCGGACATCCGGTGGCCGTCAATGCCGAGCCCAAACTCGCCGCCATCGCCCGCAAGCGGGGGTGGCACATCGAGCAGTGGACCAAGGCCGCCGGCGCGCCCATCCCGCTCCTGCCCCTGGCACCGCGAGGGCTGGCTCGGTGAAGGCCCTTCAGTTCCGTCGCAACCTGCCACGGTACGGGGCGGCCATGGTGGCCGGCGGCCTGGTGCCCGGCCTCGGCGCCCGGGTGGGGCCCCTGCGGCTCACCGATGTCGACGAACCTCACCTCCCGGGCCCGGGGTGGCACCGGATCCGTCCCCGGCTGGCGGGAATCTGCGGCTCCGACCTGTCGACGATCGACGGCAAGTCGTCGCGGTACTTCGAGCCCATCGTGTCGTTCCCGTTCGTCCCCGGCCACGAGATCGTGGCCGACAGCGACCTCGGCCGGGTGGTGGTCGAGCCGGTACTGAACTGCATCCCCCGGGGCATCGACCCGCCGTGCTCCTTCTGCGCCGCCGGCCTGACCGGCAGCTGCCAGAACCTGGCCCTCGGCCAGATCGAGCCCGGGCTCCAGATCGGCTCGTGCGCTGACACCGGCGGCGGCTGGTCGACGGCCATGGTGGCGCACGAGAGCCAGCTCCACGTCGTGCCCGAGGACATGAGCGACGAGGCGGCGGTGATGGTGGAGCCAGCGGCGTGCGCGATCCATGCCGCCCGCAGGGCGTCCGGCGAGCAACCGTCCACCGTGGTCGTCCTCGGCGCCGGCACCGTGGGCCTGTGCACGATCGCCGCCGTGCGCCGGCACGTGCAGCCGGGCACCCTGGTGGCTTCGGCCAAGCATCCCGAACAGCGGAGGCTGGCTCTCGACCTGGGCGCCGACGTCGTCGTCGCGCCGGGCGAGGTGCGGCGGGCGGTGCGCCGGCTGAGCCGGTCGCCGATGGTGGGCGCTGGCGTGGGAGAGGGCGCCGGGGTGGTCTACGACTGCGTCGGCAGCGAGGCCAGCATCGACGACGCCCTGGCCGTCGTCCGGCCCCGTGAGCAGGTCATCCTCGTGGGCATGGCCGGACGGGTCACCGTCGACATGACTGCGCTGTGGCACAAGGAAGTCCGCCTGGTGGGCGCCTACACCTACGGGCGGGAAAGCACCGGCGAGCGGACCTTCGACATGGCGTTCGACCTGGTGCGCGACGCCGATCTGGCCCGCCTGGTCTCGGCCACCTACAACCTTGACCGCTACCGTGAGGCCATCGACCACGCCGCCAACGCCGGTTCCCGAGGGGCGGTCAAAGTGGTTTTCGACCTACGAGGAGAGCGCAACAGGTGAGCGAGTGAGCAGGCCGGGGTTTGTCTTAGAGGTTGACCGGTCGACGCCGCCGATCCTCTTCCACCACGGCGAGGGCTTCCGCCTGGAGCGCCTGCCCGCCGGCAGCCGGGTGGTGTACCCGGCCGAGCCGGTGGCGCCGTTGAAGGACCCCGACGCCGCCATCCGGCACGCCCTGCTGAACCCGGTCGGTGACAGCCAGCCCCTGCCGTCGCTGCTGCACGCTGGCATGAAGCTGACCATCGCCATGGACAACCAGGCCGTCCCATTGCCGCCGATGGCTCGCCCCGACAACCGCCAGCGAGTTCTCGAGGTCGTCCTCGACATGGCCGCCGCCGCCGGCGTGGACGACGTGGAGCTGATCATCGCCCACGGCCTGCACCGCCGGCAGACCGAGGCCGAGCTCCGCCACATGCTGGGTGACCGAATCTACGACGCCTTCGCCCCCCACGGCATGCTCACCCAGCACGACGCCGAGGACCACGACAACCTGGTGCTGGTCGGCCGTACCGAGCAAGGCGAGCACGTCGAGATCAACAAGCGGGCCGTCACCAGCGACCTCCTGATTTACGTCAACGTGAACCTGGTGGCCATGGACGGTGGCCACAAGTCGACGATGACCGGCCTCACGTCGTACAGGGGCCTCAAGCACCACCACAACGTCTCCGGCATGCAGCGCAGCCGGTCGTTCATGGACCCGCCCAACTCCGAGCTGCACAACTCGGTCTGGCGCCAGGGCCGGATGCTGGCCGACGCAGTGAAGATCTTCCAGATCGAGACCACGGTCAACACCGACACGTTCCCGAGCCAGTTCGCGTTCCTCCAGAAGCGGGAATGGGAGTGGTCGGCGCGCGACCGGGCCTCCTATCTCGGCGTCTCGAAGAGCCTGGAGCGGGTGCCGCCCCGGATCGCCCGGAGCATTTTCCACGGCATCAAGTCGCCCCAGAAGATGACGAGCGTGCAGGCCGGCGAGGTGGAGGCGGTCCACAAGCTCACGCTGGAGAGCGTCCACCGCCAGCACCTCGTGCCGGTCGAAGGCCAGGCCGACGTGCTGACCATGGGGCTGCCCTACGTCGGCCCGTACAACGTCAACTCGATCCTGAACCCGCTGCTCGTGATGTGCCTGGCCCTCGGCTACTTCTTCAACCTGTACCGGGGGAAGCCGCTGGTCCGGAAGGGCGGCGTGGTCATCCTGAGCCATCCGACCCGGTGGGAGTTCCACCCCGTCCACCACCCGAGCTACATCGATTTCTTCGAGCAGGTCCTGACCGAGACCACCGACCCGCTGGAGATCGAGAAGAAGTTCGAGGAGGACTTCGCCACCGACCCCTGGTACATCCACCTGTACCGCAACAGCTACGCCTATCACGGCGTTCACGCCTTCTACATGTGGTACTGGGGTGCCCACGCCCTCCAGCACGTCGGCCAGGTCATCATCGTCGGCGGCGAGCCGAAGGCGGTACGGCGTATGGGGTTCAAGCCGGCGTCCACCCTGCGCGACGCCTTGGAAATGGCCGAGGACGTGGTGGGCCGGAATCCGTCGATCACCCACATCCACAACCCACCGATCTTCATCGCGGACGTCACGTGAGCAGAGCACGACGGCCTGGCCCGCCGGCCTTGCCGGAGCGGAGCGGAGGCCCCTGCCGGCGGGCCATTGAGGGCCGGCGGGCGTCGCGAACAAATGTGGACGTGACATGAGAGTCGTTGGCCCTCGCTTCCCACTGGGGAAGCCGAACTGGCCGACGTCGGTGCCCCGCCCCGCGGTCAAGCGCCGCACCGGCGTGGACTACGAAACCGACTGGGCCCGCCGGCACAGCGCCCGGGTGGCGCGGGCGGCCATCGTCGACAACGTCCTGCGGCCGGCGATCAACGTCGTGGCCTCGCCCACCGTGCACGGCGACGACCGCCTCGTCGGCCTGCAGGCGCCGGCCATCTTCGTCGCCAACCACCACAGCCATCTCGACACCGGGCTGGTCCTGACGTCGCTCCCCGAGCGGTTCCGCCACCGAGCGATCGTGGCCGCGGCCGCCGACTACTTCTTTACCAGCCGGGCCAAGGCTGCCTTCTCCGCCCTGGCCATCGGCGCCATCCCCATGGAGCGCACGAAGGTCGGCCGGCGCTCCGCCGACCACGCCGCCGAGCTGCTCGAGGAAGGCTGGAACCTGGTCATGTTCCCGGAGGGCGGTCGCAGCCCCGACGGGTGGGGCCGGTCGTTCCGAGGCGGCGCCGCCTACCTCTCCCTGCGGTGCAGCCGTCCGGTCGTCCCCATCTACCTGGAGGGCACCGGGCGGTTGTGGAGGCGGGGCAAGAAGTGGCCCAAGCTCGCCGGCAAGGGCCAGGGAGTGCACCTGGTGTTCGGCACGCCGGTGTGGCCGGAGCCCGGCGAGGACGCCCGCCGGCTGGCGGCTCGGCTGGAACTCGCCGTCGCCGCCCTGGCCGACGAGTGGTCAACCGACTGGTGGACCGCCCGCCGGCGGGCCGCGGCCGGCACCACGCCGGCGCTCACCGGGCCGGCGGCCGGCGCCTGGCGGCGGGCGTGGGCGCTCGACGCCGATGCGGCCAGCCGGTCGGGCCGGCGAGCCTGGCCCTAGCCGAGTGTGCAAAATTCCGTCTCTGACACTGAATTTTGCACTCCCGATCCCGCTCCTGGCCCTGACCCGCGGGGAATACGCGCTCCGGTTCGGCATTGCCGCCGGCGTCGCCCTTGCCGCCTGGCTGGCGCTCCTCGGGCTGTTCGCCGTCGCCACCCGGGCTCGGAGGCCTGACGCCGGCCCCGAAGCCCTCGAGCTCCCGGGCGACGAGCCGCCGGCGGTCGTCGCCATGCTCACCGACGGGTGGGCAGTCGGCCATGAGGCGGTGCCGGCGACCCTCATCGACCTCGCGGCCCGCAGGATCGTCGCCATCGAGGGCGCAGGCCTCGACCGCTTCGTGGTGCGCCTGCGACCCTCGGCCGGTACTGCCGGCCTCACCGACTACGAGAAGCAGGTGCTCCGTCACGTCCAGAACCTCGCTTCGCCCGACGGCACGGTGCCCAGCGAGGCGCTGACCACCGGTCCGGAGGACGACTCGGCCGCGTGGTGGAAGCGGTTCCAGGCGTCGGTGGTCGACGACGCCCGCAGCCGGGGCCTCTCGAGGAGCCGCTGGAGTACGTGGATGCTGGTCGTCCTGGGCGCCGTCGCGCTCGTGCCGGCGACGCTCGCCGCCCTCGCCCTGGTCACCGCTCCGCCGGCGGAGGGCACCTCTGAGACCGACAACCCGATCGGGGCGTTCATCGGGGCCACCGCCTTGGCCTGGTTCCCGCTGATGGCCGTCCCCCGCAAGCTCCGCGCCGAGCGAGAAACGCCGGCGGGCCAGGAGGCGGCGGCCCGCTGGCTGGGTCTGCGAGAGCACCTCGACGCCACCGGCGGCTTCGCCGACGCCCCGCCGGCGGCGGTGGCCATCTGGGACCGGTTCCTGGCCTATGGCGCCGCCCTCGGCGTGGCCGGCGCGGCCGTGCGGTCGCTCCCGCTCGGGAGCGAGTCGGACACCGAGGCGTGGACGGCCCACGGCGGGCACTGGCGGGTGGTCCACATCGACTACCCGAAGCGCCTCCCGCCGGGCTGGGGCAAGCCGCCGCTCCTGGCGACGGCCATCGGCCTGGCCGGCCTCCTCGGCGGACTGTTCGTGGCCCGCATCTTCTTCCCTCTCATGGCCGACCTCATCGGCGACGTGCTCGACCCCACCAGCGAGCAGGGGTTCGAGCCGATCAACCTCATCGGCATCGCCATCCTGAGCCTGCCCACCACCGTCACGGCCATCCTGATCGTCCGCTCCGCCCTGGTGCTGGCGGCGTCGGTCCCCGACCTGTTCGCCACCCGCGAGGTCACCGGCGTCGTCTTGCGCATCCGCCGGCACGAGAAGGTGTCCTACCTGGCGGTCGACGACGGCGCCGGCACCAAGGTCCGGGCCTGGATCGTGGCGCCGCTGCTCCTCGGCGGCGCCGGCCTCAGCCAGGGCTCCAGTGTCTCGGCCACCGTGAGCCCCCGGCTAGGCCACGTGTCCCGGCTGGTGCGAATACCGGATGCCGGTCAGCGGGGCTGATGTATCTTTGGCTCGCACTCCACCGGGGCAGGGGCAATGGCGCCTCCTTTCGACCCTTCAAGTCAGCAGCCTGCCTTCGACGAGGAAGCGCCCCGGGTTCCCCAGCCACAAGACCTTGACCCCCTGAGGTGACGCGTGCCCATCACTCCCACCCGTGAGCTCGACGCCTGCGGCATCGGCTTCGTCGCGCAGCGCTCCGGCCAGGCGTCGCGTGACGTCGTAACCGCCGCGCTCGGCGGTCTGGCCTGCGTGAAGCACCGGGGAGCCGTGGCGGCCGACGCCCGGTCCTCGGACGGCTCGGGCCTCCTCGTGCCCATCCCGCCGGCCATCTTCGGCGAGGGCCGGGGCCTGGCCATGCTGTTCGTCCGGGGCGAGGACCCCCGGGCCGGGGTGGAGGAGGCGGCCAAGGCCGAGGGCATCCGGGTGGTCGAGTGGCGGGTCCCGCCCACCGACGACTCGGTGCTGGGCATACTGGCCCGCGGCTCGGCGCCGGCCATGCTCCAGGCCGTCCTTGAAGCCGACGGTGTCCCGGACGAGCGGGCCGCGTTCCGGCTCCGCCGGCGCATCGCCACCACCACCACCGGGACCTACGTCGCCTCCTGCTCGTTCCGCACCGTCGTCTACAAGGGCCTCATCACCGCCGACGCCCTGGCCGGCTACTACCTCGACCTGGCCGACCAGCGCTTCGAGGCCGCCTTCGCCGTCTTCCACCAGCGCTTCTCCACCAACACCCTGCCCACGTGGGAGCGGGCCCAGCCCTTCCGCACCCTCTGCCACAACGGCGAGATCAACGCAGTGGCCGGCAACCTCAACCGGATGCGGGCCCGGGCCAGCCTGGGCACCGCGGCCGCAGGCCTCGGCCCTGAGAAGCTGTTCCGCCCCGTCTTCGACGCCGAGGACTCCGACTCCGGCCAGCTCGACTCCGTCGTCGAGCTGCTGACCCGCGGTGGGCGCGACATCCGTCACGCCCTGGCCATGACCATCCCGGAGGCTTGGGAGGGCGAGCGCGACATCGCCTCGGAGGTCAAGGGCTTTTACCGCTATCACGCGTCGCTGATGGAGCCCTGGGACGGTCCCGCCGGCGTCATCTTCACCGACGGCATCGGCGTGGGCGCCACCCTCGACCGCAGCGGCCTGCGCCCGCTCCGCTACGCGGTGTGCGACGACGGCCTGGTCGTCTGCTGCTCGGAAGCCGGCGCCGTCGACGTGAGCGGCCGGGGCCAGGTCAAGCGCGGCCGCCTCGGCCCAGGGCAGATGCTCTACGTGACCCCCGGCGAGGGGGTGGTCTACGACCAGCAGAACAAGGCCAAGCTGGCCGCCGGCGGCCCCTACGCCCGTTGGGCCCAGGACGGCCTGCGCCACCAGGCCACGGGCCAGCACATCTCCCAGACCGCCGACGCCGCCGTCCTCGAGCAGCGCCAGGCGATCTTCGGGTACTCCCGCGAGGAGCTGGCCATGGTGCTGCGGTACATGGCCAACGAGGCCAAGGAGCCGACCTACTCGATGGGCGACGACTCGCCGCTTCCCCACCTCGCCGGCCGGCCCCGGCCCATCCACCACTACCTCAGGCAGCGGTTCGCCCAGGTCACCAACCCCCCCATCGACCACCTGCGCGAGCGCTTGGTCATGAGCCTGCGCACCCTCCTCGGCCCTCGGCACCCGATCCTCCAAGCCGCGCCCGAGTCGACGCAGCTCCTGGTCCTGAAGTCCTTCTTCCTCTACCCGTCGGCTATCGCCGGCTTCCTTACCGGCGACTGCGGATCGTTCGGCTGTGGCCGCCTCGACGCCACGTTCCCCGTCGCCGACGGCCCCGACGGGCTGCTGGCCGCCGTCCAGCGGCTCTGCGACGAAGCCGAGCGCCTGGTCCGCGACGGCACCGGCATCCTCATCATCGACGATGGCGGCGTGGGCGACGACCAGGCCCCGGTGCCGGCGCTGCTGGCCACTGGCGCCGTCCACCACCGCCTCGTCGCCCGGGGCATGCGCTCGGACACCAGCCTGGTTGTCTCCGCCGACGACGCCCGCGACGTCCACTACATCGCCTGCCTCCTCGGCTACGGAGCGGACGCCATCTGCCCCGCCCTCGCCCTGGAGACCGTCGCGTACGAGGCCGACCAGAACGTCGACTCGGAACTGTCGGGTCCGGAGGCGCAGCACCGGCTCCAGGCCGGCCTGGAGGACGGCGTGCTGAAGGTGATGTCGAAGATGGGCATCTCAACCGTCGACTCCTACCGGGGCGCCCAGATCTTCGAGGTCATGGGCCTGGGTCCCGAGGTCGTCGACCTGTGCTTCGCCGGCACCCCGTCGGTGGTCGGCGGCGTGGGCTGGGCCGAGCTGGGCGAGGACGCCCTCAGCCGCCACGGCGAGGGCCGCACGGTCGAGGGCGGGTACTACCGCGCCCTGAAGAACAAGGGCGAGTACCACACCCACAACGACCCGGTGGTGAAGGCCCTGAACGAGATGAAGGCCGCCCACCTCCTCCAAGCCGCCATCCGCGACGGCAACAGCGAGCAGTACGACCGCTTCGCCGCGCTGGTGAACGGTCGCCCGCCCACCGAGCTGCACGACCTGCTCGAGTTCGTGCCCGCCGGCCCTCCGGTGCCTCTCGACGAGGTGGAGTCGGTGCAGGAGATCGTGAAGCGGTTCTCCACGGGCGCCATGTCGCACGGCGCCCTCAGCCGGGAGGCCCATGAGACCCTCACCGAGGCGATGAACCTCATCGGCGGCAAGTCCAACTGCGGCGAGGGCGGCGAGAGCTTCGCCCGCTTCTCCACCCGGGGCCAGCCCACGGGCGACAAGAACAGCCGCATCAAGCAGATCGCCTCCGGCCGCTTCGGCGTCACGCCCGAGTACTGCGCCTTCGCCGATGAGCTCAACATCAAGATGGCCCAGGGGTCCAAGCCGGGTGAAGGCGGCCAGATCCCGGGCAACAAGGTGTCGGAGGAGATCGCCGAGCTGCGCCACACCCAGCCCGGCATCGGCCTCATCTCACCCCCGCCCCATCACGACATCTACTCCATCGAGGACCTGGCCCAGCTCATCTTCGACCTGAAGCAGGTCAACCGGCTGGCCGACGTGTCGGTCAAGCTGGTGGCTGAGGACAACGTGGGCACCATCGCCGCCGGCGTGGCCAAGGCCCTGGCCGAGGTCATCCACATCTCCGGTGCCAACGGCGGCACCGGCGCCTCGCCCCTCGGCTCGATCAAGCACGCCGGCCTCCCGTGGGAGCTGGGCGTGGCCGAGACCCAGCGGGCCCTCATGGAGAACGGCCTGCGGGACCGGGTGCGCATGCGCATGGACGGCGGGCTCATGACCGGCCGTGACGTGCTCATGGCCGCCCTCTTGGGCGCGGACGAGTACTCCTTCGGCACCGCGGCCATGATCGCCGAGGGCTGCATCATGCTCCGGGCCTGCCACAAAGACACCTGCACCACCGGCATCGCCACCCAGCGGCCCCACCTGCGGGCCAAGTTCGCGGGCACGCCCGAGGGCGTCGCCGCCTACATGCTCTTCATCGCCCAGGAGGTCCGCCAGGAGCTGGCCGCCCTCGGCCTGCGCACCCTCGACGAGGCCATCGGCCAGGTCGAGTGCCTGCGCCAGCGGGTCATCGGCGATAACCGGCCCGACAGCATGGACCTGACGCCGCTCATCACCCCGCCCGTCGACCTTGATGCCCCCCGCCACTTCGTCGCGCCTGTCGCCTTCCAGAAGCCCCGCTCCGCTCTTGGCGACCGCCTGGAAGCCGACGCCTACCGGGCCATCTGGGACGGCGAGGACATCGAGCTGGAGTACCCCATCGTCAACGCCGACCGCACCGTGGGTGCCGCCCTATCCGGAGCCCTGGCCCTCGAGTTCGGCTCCTCCCCGCCCCCCGGGTCGGCCACGGTGCGCTTCACCGGGTCCGCGGGCCAGAGTTTCGGCGCCTTCCTGGGCCACGGCATCGAGTTCGAGCTGACGGGAGAGGCCAACGACTACGTCGGCAAGGCCATGGCCGGCGGACGCATCATCATCCGCCCGCCGGTCAACGACGCCGGCGACCCGGTGCTGGCCGGCAACACCTGCCTCTACGGGGCCACTGGCGGCCAGCTGTTCGTCGCCGGCTCGGCCGGCGAGCGTTTCGGGGTCCGCAACTCCGGCGCCACTGCGGTCGTCGAGGGCGTGGGCGACCACGCCTGTGAGTACATGACGGGCGGGGCGATCGTCGTCCTCGGGCCCGTGGGCTACAACCTCGGTGCCGGCATGACCGGCGGCCGGGCCTTCGTGTGGGACCCGGGCTCGCAGCTCACCACCCGGCTCAACACCGCCCTGGTCGAGGCGGCTCGGCCCGACGCGGAGTCGTTGGAGGAGCTGCGGTGGCTGATCGAGCGTCACCAGGAGCTGACCGGTTCGGCGCAAGCCGCCCGGCTGCTCGACGACTGGATATCGACGGTGGCCCACAGCTGGCTGGTGGCACCGGTCGACCACATCCGCCGGATGGAGGCCCAGCAGGCGGCCGTCGTGGCGGCCAGCGCCTAAATCGACTAGAGAGGAGCTATGCGCTCCCCCGGCGGCGGGTCAGCCGACGCCTTTGCGGAGATGGCGCGCGCACTCCTGGCCGAAGGCGACGTGCAGCACACGTTGCAGAGGATCTGCGACATGGCGGTGGAAACGATCGACGGGTGTGACCACGCCGGCATTTCCTTCCTGAAGGGAAGGAAGGTCGATACGCCGGCGGCGAGCGACGACGTGCCTCGCAAGGTCGACGCCATCCAGTACGAGGTCGCCGAGGGCCCCTGCCTCGACGCCATCCGTGACCACCAGGTGTTCGAGACCGGCGACCTGGGCCACGAGCGCCGGTGGCCCCACTTCGCCACCCGAGCCCAGCGGGAGACGGGCATCACCAGCATGCTGTGCTTCCGGCTGTTCGTGGCGGGCGACACGCTCGGCGCCCTGAACCTCTACTCGAAGGCCAGCGAGGCCTTCGGCGAGGAGTCACGCACGGTGGGACTCGTGTTCGCGGCCCATGCCGCCGTGGCGCTTTCGAGCGCCGTGCACGGCGAGCAGATGGAGGAAGCACTGGAGTCCCGCGACCTGATCGGCCAGGCCAAGGGCATGCTGATGGCCCGGGAGGGCGTCAGCGCCGAACAGGCCTTCGACATGCTGCGGCGGGCCTCGCAGCGGCTCAACGTCAAGCTGCGGGATGTCGCCCAGTCGATGGTGGACTCTTCAACTTCGCCGGCGGGCGGCGATGGCGGCAAGAGCGGCGCCTGAAGCGGTCCCCACCGCCAGCCGGCGGTGCATGCTGAGCCGGCTCTGGACGCTGCGCTCCTTGGCCTTGTCGTCGAATATGCCGTGGGCCCCCTGGGTGCCGGCGACCGGCGCTTCGAGGTTGTCCGGGCGGTCGGGCCCGACGGGCATGTCGGTCTGCTGGGCCTGGAAGTTGGTCTTCGCCAGGTACCGGTCGAGCACGCCGGGAATGAACGAGTTGGCGAGGATGGTGCCGACCGTCGGGTAGCCCACCCAGTACTCCCGGCGGGGATGGTCGGCCGCCCAGACGATGGCCCGCCCGGCAACCTCGGGCTGGTAGATCGGCGGGACCGGTTGGGGATGGACCGGCAGCCGGGTCCGGGCCCACCCGAACTGGGGGGTGTTCAGCGCCGGCATGTGGACGCTGGTGATCCGGATGCCGCTGCGGTCGTGGAGCAGTTCACAGCGCAGGGAGTCGACGAACCCGCGAATGGCGTGCTTGGAGGCGCAGTAGCTGGCTTGAAGGGGAATCGCCCGGTAGGCCATGGCGGAACCGACCTGGACGATCGTGCCCCGGTCACGGGGCCGCATGCGGCGCAGGGCGGCCAGGATGCCGTTCACGCTGCCGAGGTAGGTGACCTCGGTGACCCGCCGGACCTCCTCGGGGGTGAGCTGGGCCACGGGGGAGAACACCGACGTCATCGCGCTGTTGACCCAGACATCGATCGGGCCGATCGTCTCCTCGATCTGGGTGGCCGCGTCGTCGACGGCTCCGGCGTCGGCCACGTCGGTGGGGATGCCCAGGGCCCGCACCCCCGCGCCCTCGACCTCCCGGCAGACGGCCGCCAGCCGCTCCTCCCCCCGGGCCAGGACGGCGACGTGGAAGCCCCGGTGGGCGAAGGTGCGGGCCGCGGCCCGGCCGGCGCCGGCCGAGCCGCCGGTGATGACGACCACCTTCCTGTCTGTCACGGCCCTTCCCCGGGATTCAGCGGCGGGTCCCTCTGACCGAGCCGGTGACGTCGCCCTCCCCACCCGTGTCGAGGCCGCAGACCAGGACGCGCTTGCCGTCCTCCCAAGCCGACTCCTGGGGCACGATCTCGAAGTCCTTCAGCTTGGATTGCTCCAGCGGGATGCCCAGGTACTCGGTGAGGGGCTGGCCCAGGCAGCCGTCGGCCGCGAACTGCACCAGGGCGTCCTTGCCCGGGTAGGGGTCCTCGGGGCCGGCCGGGTGGGTGACGAGGAAGAAGATCTCGGAATTGTGGGGCTGGTCGCACGGCTTGAGCTCGATGCCGCGGATCTCGTTCGACGCCGAGGAGTCGAAGCAGTCGCCGACCTTCAGCGCCGAGTAGTCGATCCCCTCGTCCCGGAAGTTGTCGTAGGCCCAGACGGCGCCGGCGGCCAGGGCGGCCGCGACAACGAGACCGGCGACGATCTTGACCAGGGTGCGCAGGCGCTTCCGGTCGGGCTTACGCTCCGGCGCCGGCGCCTGGAAGGGGGGCGGAGCGAACTCCCTCGTCGAAGGGGGCTCCGGCGGGGCCGGCGGCGGGGTGTAGTTCCGGGGAGGCGGCGGGGGCGGGGCCGAAGGCGTGGGAGCCGAGGCGACGGTCCTCATCTCGTCGTCCTCATCGTCCTCCTCGAGCACCTCCGGGGCGGCCCACTCGTCCTCGACCCCGACCTCGTCCTCGACCGCCTCATCGAGCTCGTCGTCCTCCGCCAGCCACTCGTCCTCGTCGGGGACGGGGGCCACGAGGACCCGGGTCACGGGCTCGTCCGGCTCCACGGGCGGCGCCGGGGGGGGCGCAGCGGCCGGCGCCGGCGCCCTGCCCTCCACCTGGAGGGCGGCATTCCGGAGGAGGCTTCGGATCCGAGCGTGGGGATCCTCCCGCACCGGCTCGGGCTCGGGGGTCTTCCAGTCGTCGTCGAAGGTCTGCTCGGCGGCCAGGCGCGTCTGGCGCGCCTTCTTCGGCCGGGGGGCGGGCGTGGCGCCCCGGCCCCTGGTCGGCCGCGGCGCCTCCTTGGCCAAGGCAGCCTTCTTGGCGGCGGCAGCCCGCGGCGCCGGCGCTGCTTTCTTGGCCGCTGCTTTCTTGGCCGGCGCTGCTTTCTTGGCCGGCGCTGCCCGCTTCGCCGGCGCCGCCCGCTTCGCCGGCGCCGCCTTCTTGGCTGCTGCCCGCTTCGCCGGCGCCGCCTTCTTAACTGCTGCCCGCTTCGCCGGCGCCTCGGATCTCTTCACGGCCGCTTTCCTGGCCGTGCCCGTGGTGGCCCTCGTCCTGCGCCGCGCCACTTCGTCGTCGTCTGCCATGTCCTCCTCCGAGCCGGCTCGGCCTTTGCATCCTCGTCACGGCCCGTGGCCCGTGCGATCCCGTGCACCGGCCAGCATACGACCCGCTCGCCCGCCTCCCGCGAGGCGGCGGTCCTCCGGGTGTTCCGCGGCGGTGCGAGAATGGCGGACCGAGAGGAGGCAGGCCATCACCGTCACCCCGAACACCCCCGTCGAGCTCGTCCAGCGCCTGTACGGCGAACTGGATGGTCGCCTGGCGGCTGGCCGGCGCCTGCTCGGTCGCCCGCTCACGCTGGCCGAGAAGATCCTGGTTGCCCACCTCGACGACATGGGGGTCCAGCCCCCCGTTCGCGGCCGGTCCTATGTCGAGCTCCGACCTGACCGGGTGGCCATGCAGGACGCCACGGCCCAGATGGCGGTACTGCAGTTCATGACCGCCGGCCTGCCGGCGGTGCAGGTCCCGACCACCGTCCACTGCGACCACCTCATCCTGGCCCAGGACGGCGCCGCCGCCGACCTGGCCGTGGCCGAGGACGTGAACCGGGAGGTCTACGACTTCCTGTGCACGGCCTCCAGCCGGTACGGGATCGGGTTCTGGAAGCCCGGCGCCGGCATCATCCACCAGGTCGTGCTCGAGCGCTACGCCTTCCCCGGGGGGATGATGATCGGCACCGACAGCCACACACCCAACGCCGGCGGGCTGGGGATGGTGGCCATCGGCGTGGGCGGGGCCGACGCGGTCGACGTCATGACGGGCGGCCCGTTCGGCCTGCGCTGGCCCCGGCTCATCGGCGTGCGCCTCACCGGGAGCCTCTCGGGTTGGGCGTCGCCCAAGGACGTCATCCTGCGGGTGGCCGAGATCCTCACGGTGCGGGGTGGCACGGGCGCCATCGTCGAGTACTTCGGGCCGGGAACGGCGGCGATCAGTTGCACGGGCAAGGCCACCATCTGCAACATGGGCGCCGAGATCGGCGCCACCACGTCGGTCTTCCCCTACGACCGGCGGTCGCACGCCTACCTCACCGCCACCGGCCGGGCCGGGCTGGCCGAGGCGGCCGACGCCGTCGCCGATCACCTGCGGGCCGACGACGACGTCATGGCCGACCCCGCCTCGTTCTACGACGAGCTGATCGAGATCGACCTTAACGCCATCGAGCCCCACGTCGTCGGTCCCCACACCCCTGACCTCGGCCGCCCCGTCTCCGCCCTGGGAGCAGAGGCCAAGGAGAAGGATTGGCCGCTGCGCCTCTCCCAGGCCCTCGTCGGCTCCTGCACGAACTCCTCCTACGAGGACATCAGCCGGGCGGCGAGCGTGGCCCGCCAGGCCAGTGCCCGGGGCCTGAAGACCCGCACTCCCCTGCTGATCACGCCCGGATCCGAGGTCGTGCGGGCCACCGTGGAGCGCGACGGCCTCCTGGCCGATCTCGAGGCGGTCGGCGCCACCGTGCTGGCCAACGCGTGCGGGCCATGCATCGGGCAGTGGGCCCGGTCCGACGTGATCAAGGGCGAGAACAACTCGATCATCACCTCGTTCAACCGCAACTTCCCCAAGCGCAACGACGGTAACCCGGAGACACTGGCCTTCATCGCCTCGCCTGAGACCACCGTCGCCTACGCCCTCGCCGGCACACTCGACTTCAACCCCCTGACCGACCCCGTGGGCGGTGCCCCTCTGGAGGAGCCGCAGGGCCACGAGTTGCCCCCCGACGGCTACGCGGGCGGCGACGCCGGCTTCATCGCCCCACCGGAGGACGGCTCCGGGGTCGACGTAGTGATCGCCCCCGACAGCGAGCGGTTGCAGCGGCTCGCGCCCTTCCCGCCGAACACCGACGACGTCCTGGACGAGCTGCCCGTCCTGCTGAAGGCCCGGGGCAAGTGCACCACCGACCACATCTCCGCCGCCGGCCGCTGGCTGCGCTTCCGGGGCCACCTGGAGAACATCAGCGGGAACCTCTTCATGTCGGTGACCAACGCCTACACCGGCGAGTCCGGGGTCGGCTGGTGCGAGCTGCACAAGGAGCGTGAGCCGTACCCCGACGTGGCCCGCCACTACCGCGACGCGGGCCTGCCCTGGGTCGCCGTGGGCGACGAGAACTACGGGGAGGGCTCGTCGCGCGAGCACGCAGCCATGGAGCCCAGGTTCATGGGCGCACGGGCCATTCTCGTGCGCTCCTTCGCCCGCATCGCCGAGACCAACCTGAAGAAGCAGGGTGTCCTACCCCTGGTGTTCAGCGACCCGGCCACCTACGACGAGATCGGCGAGCTAGACCACATCTCCCTCTTCGGGCTGGACGGCCTGGCTCCCGACCGGCCCGTCGAGTGCCGGCTCCACCGGCCCGACGGCTCCACGGTCGACTTCACCTGCACCCATACCTTCAGCGACGAGCACATCGAGTGGTACCGGGCCGGCAGCGCCCTCAACCTCATCCGCCGGCGCTTCGGCGTCTGACCGCCGGAACCGGAAGTAGCCCCAGAAGGCGAACGAGAACACCGCGAAGGCCATGAAAAGGCCGATCACGACGTACGAGGGCGAAACCGACGTGTTCGACACGTACCCGGTGCTGGGCCGCAGCAGGATATGCACGAACATGAGCAGCGTCAGCCCGTAGAGGGCGGCCCAGGCGGCGCGGCTCCAGCCGACCACCCTCGCCCCCTGGAGCAGGCGCATGGGCAGCATGGCGATGACCAGGCTGTCGAGGGCGGCCCAGAAGATGCCGGCGAGGACGTTCTCCACGAAGATGGTCCCGAGCGTCTTACCCGACTCGGCGGCAGCGGCCGACACAGGCAACAGGGCCAGCCACGACGCCATGCTGAGCAACAGGAGGAAGACCACGGAGCGGGCCGCCAGCCGGCCGGATTCGTCCCGGCCCAGCTTCCGGCTGAGGGCCAGGCCACCCAGCAGGCCGTAGAAGTAGCCGGGCTGGAAGCCGACGGCCCTCGACAGGGCCACGCACGCCACGGCGATCACCAGCGCACCCGGCAGAGCGATGGGGACCGCCCGCTCCGCGTAGCGCCGGCGGACGTGGAGCACCTCGGGAAGATCGGATGCGATCACCACGAAGCCAGTCGCCAGGCTGAGGCCCAGGGCGCCCCAGGCGGTGGTGGCGTCGAAGCCGCTGCTCGGCTGCATGGCGAACCACAGGGGCCCGCTCAGGAGCATGAACACGACGAGGAGCATCCCGTGATGGCGCCGGCCACCGACCGGGTGGGGCTTCAGCCCGAACCAGCCCCGCACCTCGTCGTAGTGCTCTTCAAGCGTGGTGTTGAACAGCTCGGCCGGGAACGCGATCAGCACGAGCAGGCCGGCCATGGCCAGGGCGCTCAGGAGCACCTGGTCGAGCCCGAAGTCAACCTGGTCGACCTGCGGGAGCGACGTGGCCAGGGCGGTGCGGTGCGGTGCCGCCTCGGTCACTTCGAAACCCGATGCGGCGAGCACCGGGAGGCCGGAGCTGCGGCAGGAGCTGGTCACGCGGTGGGGGCCGGGGTCGATGTCGCCTGGCACCGAGATCCCCTCCTTGCGGAGTAGACCGCCGGCGTCGGGGCTGGTGGAGCCGACCCGCCGGCCGTCGACGAAGAGGAAGACTGTGCCGCAGGCCGGCGGCGGCTGGGCCAGCAGGGGTGCGGCCAGCTGGGAACGGCCGGCGGGCGGGTACCCGGACCCAGTGACGGTGATACCGATGCCGGGCGGCCCTGACCGCACGCCGCCGGCGGTCACCGCGTCGAGGGTGATGCCGCCCGGGGCTGCGGATGCCGCCGGCACAGTGGTCGTGGTGGATGTGCTGGTGGTCGTCTCGACGACGACGGTGATCGTTGTCGTGGTCGCCGGGAGGTCCGTCGTCGCGTTGCTCGGGGCGCTGGTCGATGCCGGGCCACTCGAGCTCGTCGTCGACGGGGGCGTCGTGGTCACCGTGGTCGAGGAGCTGGACGTCGTCGTCGCCTGCAGCCCGCTTCCGCTCAGGGCGCTGCGGAGGATGTTGTCGCCGCCCCAGGTGACGACGACCGCCCCGGCCTGGGGGCCGGCAGCCGAGGGAGCGAACACCACGTCGATCGAGCAGGAGACGGTCCGCGTGCCCACCGCGCACCCGCCGGCGCTCCGGGAGAAGGGGCCGGTGACCCGCACCTCGTTCACCACGACCGCCGTGCCGGTCTTGAACTCGAGCCGCTGAGGGTCGCTTCTCTCCCCGACGGTCACCGTGCCGAAGCTCACTGTCGTCGGCGACAGGGTGGGCGGCGCGGCCTGGGCGAACAGCGGGGAGGCTCCCACGAGGGCCGCGAGGGCACCGACGAGGAGGGCACGTAGGGTCTGGCTTGCGACAGAGCCACCTTATGCCCCGAGGTCAACCGCTACACTGGTCGGCTTATGGCACGGAACAACGACCGCGACCGCGGCAAGAAGCGGACGCCGGTCCGAGACACCAACCGCCGGGGCAAGCCCAAGGTCTGCGTCTTCTGCCGCGACCACGTCGTGTGGGTGGACTACAAGGACGTCAACGTCCTGCGCCGGTTCATCAGCGACCGGGCCAAGATCAAGGCCCGCCGCACCACCGGCACGTGCCTGCAGCACCAGCGCGATGTCGCCGTCGCCATCAAGACCGCCCGTGAGCTGGCCCTGATCCCCTACACCCAGCGCACCGTGAGCGACAAAGCCGGCGGGCGCGAGGGTCGAGGCGGCGGGCGCGGCGGTCCCCGGGGCCCCCGTCCCGATGCCGCTCGTGACGCCGACGCCGGCAGCGATGCCGGCGACGTGGATGCCGATGTCGTCGCCGACGATGCCGGCGCCGAAGACGCCGGCGCCGAAGACGCTGTCGCCGCCTACAGCGAGTAGCGAAACGGACTGACGCGGCCGGTGCTCCGGCTGCCGAACCCGTGCCTCGTGGTGCTCGTCGGGCCGTCGGCGAGCGGGAAGTCGACGTGGGCGGAAGAATGGTTTCCGAGCGGCCAGGTGGTCTCCGCCGACCGGCTCCGGGCCCTGGTCGGCGAGGACGAGCACGACCAGCGGGCCGGCACCGACGCCTTCGCCGTCCTCGACCTCGTCCTCGATCGCCGGCTCCGGCGCAAGCTGCTGACCGTCGTCGACACCCTCGGCCTGGACCGGGAGCGCCGGCGGGCCTATGTCGCGCTGGCCCGCCGCCACGGCGTGCCGGTGGTGGCCATAGCCTTCGACGTGGCCGACGGCTCGTGCCGGGCCCGCAACCGCAGCGCGACCGGCCCGTGCCGTCCAAAGTGCT
Organism: uncultured Acidimicrobiia bacterium; assembly: GCA_963768975.1. Taxonomy (GTDB): domain Bacteria; phylum Actinomycetota; class Acidimicrobiia; order Acidimicrobiales; family AC-14; genus CADCTB01. Next base: position 521,188 of record CAVYKB010000019.1, read on the forward strand.
CACCGGCCAGTTGCAGCGGTGGGCGCAGGTGCGCGACGAGCTATCCGGCGACGGCTTCGACGCTGTCCACCCGCCGGCGCCGGCCGCCGTCGTCCACCCCGAGCTGGTCATCGCGCCGGCGGCGGCCCACCGTCAACAGGAGGAGCCCATGGCCCTGTCCTTCGGCCTGCAGATCGCCACGTTCGAGTGGCCGGACGGCGTCGGCCCCCGCCTGGCCTCGGTCGCCCGGGCGGCGGAAGCAGTCGGCTTCACCAGCCTCTGGGTGATGGACCACTTCATCCAGATCCCGCCGGTCGGCCCCCACTGGCAGAACATGCTGGACAGTTGGACCACCCTCGGGTTCCTGGCCGGCCACACCGAGCGGGCCCGCCTGGGCACGATGGTCACCGGCGTGACGTACCGGAACCTCGCCCACCTGGCCAAACTGGCCGCCACCCTCGACGTGCTCTCCGGCGGCCGGGCCATGTGCGGCGTCGGCGCCGGCTGGTTCGAGCGGGAGCACAAGGCCTACGGCTTCGACTTCCCGCCCCTCCGGCGGCGCTACGAGCTACTGGAGGACGCCCTGCAGCTGTTCCCGCTGATGTGGGGGCCCGGCGCGCCGGCGTTCGAGGGTAAGACGACCACCGTGGCCGAGGCGCTTTGCTACCCCCGGCCCGTCCAGGAGCGCATCCCCATCCTGGTCGGCGGATCGGGCGAGCGGAAGACGCTGCGGCTGGTGGCCCAGTACGCAGACGCCTGCAACCTCTTCGGCGACGCCGCCACCGTCCGCCACAAGGTCGGAGTCCTCCGTGACCACTGCGCCGGCGTGGGCAGGGATCCGGCCGCCATCGAGGTGACCCACCTGACTCTGGCCCTCGACGCCCCGGTCGAGGACCAGATCGGGCGCTACCGGCAGCTAGCGGAGGCGGGTGTGCAGACCGCTATGGTCCGGTTCCCGATGCTCGACGAGGCGGCGGTGGAGGCCTTCGCCCCCGTGATCGCCGCGTTCAACTAGTCCAGCGCCCGGGCCAGGTCGGCCAGTAGGTCGTCGACGTCTTCGATGCCAACGGAGAGGCGGACCAACCCCGGGTCGGCGGCCAGGGGCGTGCCCGCCAGGCTGGCGTGGCTCATGCGCGCTGGGTAACTGATCAGCGATTCCACCCCGCCCAGCGACTCGCCGAGGGTGAAGACCCGGACCTTGCCCAGAAGGGTCGCCGCCGCCGGCTCCCTGCCGGCCAGCACGCACGACACCATGCCGCCGAATCGCCCGGCCATCTGGCGCTTGGCCAGGTCGTGACCGGGGTGGCCGGTCAGCCCCGGGTAGGACACCGTGGCGACCGCCGGGTGCTCGGCCAGGAAGCCGGCGACGGCCAGGGCGTTGTCACAGTGACGGTCCATGCGCAGGGCGAGCGTCTTGACGCCGCGCAGCACGAGGAAGCAATCGAACGGCCCCGGCACGGCGCCGGCGGCGTTGCGCGTCAGCGTGAGCGCAGAAGCGATCCCTGGATCGTCGGTGGCCACGAAGCCGCCGATCACGTCGGAATGACCGCCGAGGTACTTGCTGGTCGAGTGCACGACGAGGTGGGCGCCCAGCTCCAGCGGCCGCTGTAGGTAGGGCGTGGCGAAGGTGTTGTCGACCGCGCACCAGGCGCCCCGCTCGCGGGCCAGGGCCGCCAGAGCGGCGATGTCGACCACCGCCAGCCCAGGGTTGGTGGGCGACTCCGCCCACACCAGCCTGGTCCGGTCGGTCCACGCCCGGGCGACCTCGTCGATGTCACCGAGGTTGATCGCGGTGAAGTCCGCCTTGGCCACCTGGGTCAGCAGCCGGTGGGTGCCTCCGTAACCGTCGGCGTTGACGAGGATGTGGTCGCCGGGCGCCAGCTGGCGGACCACCGCGTCCACCGCGGCCATGCCGCTGGCGAAGGCCAGGCCGTGGGCCGCGCCCTCCAGGGACGCCAAGCAGGTCTCCAGCGCCGTGCGGGTGGGGTTGGACGATCGGGCGTAGGAGTAGCCGCGGTCGCCACCGAGCCCGTCGTGGGCGAAGGTGGACGTCTGGTAGATCGGCGTGGTGACCGCACCGGTGGTGAGGTCCGGCTCCTGCCCCGCGTGGATGGCGCGGGTGGAGAAACCCCTCAGTTCTGGCTCTGCAGCTCGGCGATGCGGGCGTCGATGCGGTTGCGCTCGGCCAGCAGGGCCTCCCGCTCGGCGTCCTCGGACTCGATGACCTCGATGATCCGCTCGACGGCGTCGCGCACGGGCTGGGCCTCGTTGGCGAAGAGCGGGCCGCCGCGGCGGTCGCACTTGGGCACATCGGCATCCCAGGGGACGACCGCGGCCAGGGGCACGCCGTACTCGGTGGTGAGGCGGTTGTAGAGCTCGACGTCGGCCTCGCCCCGCGCCTTGTTGCCCACGCCGTAGATGCGGGGAATGCCCAGCTCTCGGGCCAGGGGGACGGTGCGGCCGGCGGTCATCACCGACTTGTGGGTGGGCTCCATGATCATGAGCAGCACGTCGGCGTAGGCCAACGTCCCGCCCGAGCGGCTCAGGTGTTCGAGGCCGGCCTCCATGTCCACGAGCGTGACATCGGCCTCCTCGTCGATGGCGGTGCCGAGGAGGCTGCGGACCATGTAGTGGTCGGCGCAGCTGCAGCCGGCGCCGGCCTGGTCGATGCGCATGGCGTGCAGGAGGGTGACGCCCGAGGGGGTCGGCAGGCCGTACTCGGCCAGCAGGGCGCCGGGCGACAACGTGCCGTCACCGAGGCCGACCACGAGCTTCCGGGGCACGAGCGGGGCCTCGTTGGCCGTCTTCTCGTCGAGGCCCAGGCTCATGGCCAGATTGGGGTTGGAATCGGTATCGACCGCGAGGACCTTCTTGCCGCGGGCCACGTAGGCCTGGCACAGCAAACCCGACAGCGAGGTCTTGCCTACTCCGCCCTTGCCGACGACACCGAGCTTCATCCGTTTCTCCCTTCAGGCGAACGCCCCATTCTGCCCCGAAACTACCGGGAACGGGGCTTTCTCCCTTAGAGGACGTCGCGCCGGCGCACGACCCGCCGGCGGGATGCCACGACAGGCTCGTCGTCGACATAGGAGTCTTCGACGATGGTCCGCCGGCGGGGACCGCCGTACCAGCCCCCCGTACCGCCGTTCAGGATCAGCATGCCGACGGCCAGCCCGACGACCCCGACGACCATGAGGATCACGCCGATGGTGTTGAGGTCGATGCCCGAGGTCGACACGTCGACGGCGAAGGCCAGGACCGCTCCGAGAGCGATCAGGAAGATGCTCGCACCTATTGTCATGCATGGTGCGTACCCACCGCCCCGGCGGGTTACCCGTGCCGAGGCACGGCTCCGAACACGTGATCGGGTATGATCAAGGCGCGACGGGTGCACTTGGCGCCCTAGTCGGGGCCTTTCCTACCTGAGCCGCGGGCGAACGAGCACCGGGCGACGAGGGCGGGTTCGGCCCACTCTCGTTTCCCACACAACTCAGGAGCTCCTCATCACTTCCAAATCCTTCGCCGCGCTCGGCGTGGCGCCCGACCTCGCCGAGGCCTTGGCCACCGCCGGCATCACGTCGCCGTTCCCGATCCAGACCATGACCATTCCCGACGCCCTGGCCGGGCGCGACGTCTGTGGCAAGGCCCAGACCGGCTCGGGCAAGACCCTGGCGTTCGGGCTCCCGGTCATCATGCGCCTGACCGAAGCCAAGCCGCACCGGCCGAAGGCGCTCATCCTCGTCCCCACCCGGGAGCTGGCCCACCAGGTCCAGGAAGTCCTCACGCCCCTCGCCGCTTCCAGGGGCCTGCGCCTCGGGGCGATCTACGGCGGCGCCCCGATGGACCGCCAGGTCAAGGCGCTCAAGCGGGGCGTCGAGATCGTCGTCGCCACCCCCGGCCGCCTGATCGACCTGGGCGACCGGGGCGACATCTCCCTGTCCGAGGTCGAGGTCCTCGTCCTCGACGAGGCCGACCGCATGGTCGACATGGGCTTCATGCCCCAGGTCGAGTGGGTCCTGCGCCGGCTCCCTGCCGAGCACCAGACCCTGCTGTTCTCCGCCACCCTCGACAGCGACGTCGACCACCTCATCAAGACCTACGTGAACGCGCCGGCCCGCCACGAGGTGGTCTCCACCTTGCCGACGGTCGAGAGCATGGAGCACCGGTTCCTGAAGGTCCACCAGATGGACAAGGTCAAGGTGGTCGGCGAGATCGCCAAGGGCGTGTTCCGGGCCCTGGTCTTCGTGCGCACCAAGCGAGGGGCCGACCGTCTCGGCGTCCAGCTCCGCAAGGAAGGCGGCATCAAGACCGAGGTCCTCCACGGCGACCTCACCCAAGGCGCCCGCCAGCGGGCCCTCGAGCGCTTCACCAAGGGCGACGTCGCCGTGCTGGTCGCCACCGATGTCGCGGCGCGCGGCCTCGACATCGACGGTGTCGACGTGGTAGTGCACTACGACCCGCCCGAGGACCACAAGGCCTACCTCCACCGTTCGGGCCGCACGGCTCGGGCTGGCGAGAAGGGCGTGGCCGTCAGCCTGCTGCTGTGGGATCAGGTGGCCGAGGCGGAGCGAGTGCGCAAGCGCCTCGGAATCCGCCAGCCGCTGGTCGAGATCTTCTCCAACGACCCCCGCCTCCGCGACCTCGCCGGCGACGTGTGGGGGCCGCCGGAGGAGGCCGAGGAGGCCACCGGAACCGACGGCGCCTTCCAGCCCACGCATACCATCGCCCGCCGGATGGGTGGGGGGCGCCGCGGCCGGCGCTGACCCGACGAAGCAAGCTCTTGACCCTTGCCCGCGTTTGGATATGCTCCCGCCGTGCCTCAGCTTGCAGAAGTTTCGGATGGGATCGTGGCCCTGGTCATCTTCGCCATCGTGGTGGTCGGTGTGATCGTGGCCGTGGCCATGGGCAAGGGTAAATAGCCGGCCGGTGAGGTGGGGGCCAGGGAGAGCGGCCGATGCTCCCTGCGTGTGATTCGGCGTGGCGTGGACGCTTGTCCTGCTAGCCCAAGTGGGACTAGCCGGCCCCGCTCAGCGGGTGAGCTGCACCCGCCAGGAGAGCTGGCCGCGGGTGGGCCCGACCGCGAGCCGGCAGGTGAAGGCACAGGACGGTTGGGTGTAGGTGTCCACGCTGGCGATACCGGACACGCCGGTGAGGCCGCGGCTGGCGTCATAGCCGAGGTCGTTCGGCCTGGCGTTGAAGTGGACGGCGAAGCCCGTCATCCAGTGACTGGCCTGGGGGTCGCTGACCCCCCATCCAGGGATCACCGTCATCGCCACCCGCCCGTCGCGGTAGCGGAACGTGAGCTCAGTGGCGTCGTTGTGCTGGTAGACGTACCGGTCCTCTTCGGGCTCGATGGTGTGGAACTCCGGGGCGAAGGCATCCGCCTTGTTGCCGTCGAGGAGGATCCGGTGAGTGCTGCGCCGGGCCCGTCCGGTGCCGATCGAGGGGCCTTCGACCCGGTGGATCGAGCGCTCGGAAACCTGTGCCGCATCGCAGTGCCGGAAGTAGCCGTCGCCGGGATACGCGTTGCGTGCCCCGGCCCGGCAGCCGGGGTTGAGCAGCAGCAACAGCCCGCCGGCGGCACCGGCGAGATCGACGTCGGCAGTCGCACCCAGGGCTGAGCCGATCTCGAAGGAGTCGGGCGTCATCCTGTAGTTGACCGACCACACCAGCTGCCCGCTCGCGCCGTTCAGGCCCACATACGTGGTCGTCCCGCACGTGGGGCAGTCCGGCCGCGGTGAAGCCATGTTGACGAGGGGTGTGAAGTAGCTGGCGCGCACCTCGCTCAGGGTGGTTCGGATGGCCTCCGGCGTCTCGTCGAACCCGACGTCGTTGGGGACGGTGTACAGGCAGTTCGCCGGCGCGCATTCGTCGGTAGGAGGTGCGGTGCGCTCCAATGTCTTCCATATCTCGACGTGGAGGCCCTTGTACCCGTTTGGGGCATAGGTGCTGAACACGCCCCTGCTGATGGAGAGAACGCTCTTCGCCGCGTCGGGGGCGATCTCCGGTTCTGTGATGCCCGCGAAGTCTGCCTGCGCGTCGACGCCCCAGAGGCCCCGCACGATGCCCGGGGAGTCCTGGGTGTCGATCCAGGCCACCCACTGGTTGTTGGCCATGAGCCGGTCACCGGGCCGAATCAGCCCCTCATACGCGGCGTCGGTCCGCTGGACGAACTCGGCGATCTTCGAAGTGGCGCTGGCCGAGCAGTTGGAAATCGGCGTCGAGAGCGCCGTCAGCGCTGCCACTTCCTCACGGCAGACCGGAGCCGGAGGAGGCGCAACCCAGGGCATCGCCGGCGCAACGGAAACGGGTGGAACCACCGGGGGGACAGGAGAAGGCTCAGGCCCGGAGGGTGCGAACCCACCGGTGAGCAACACGGCGAGCGAGAGGGCGAGCGGCGCCAAACGCAGGCGGCGGCTCGCTCGGGCAGAGGATCGGCTCATCAAGGTGGCTTGCGTGGCCTGGTCCTCCGAGGGGGCGTCCTCGCCCCCCGCTGCGCTTGAGGTGGGCGGTAAGGGATTTGAACCCCTGACCCCCTGCGCGTCATGCAATCTTCTATGGGGCGTCCGACCAGCCAATATGTGCTCTGACCTGCGGTTTTGTTGACCGTGAGTGCCCGCCGTTGACCGTGGTTTTCCAACATCTCGCGGCCTGGCCGCGGCCTGAGCGGGAGTTTGTAACACCGCGCCGATGCTCGGGCCAACCCGCCGTCGCGGCGTTGGACCCCATCGCCGTCGAATCCTCAACCTGCTGCGCTTCATCGCTCCCTAGACTTATCGCGAGATGTCCACCGAGCCAGTTCAGCCCCGCCACAGCGAGAGCCTTGAGCTTCCGGTCGAGGAGCTCCTCCGACGCGCCCGACCCCTGCCCCCGCATGACGAGATGGTGATCGACGACCTCAGCGAGGATGAAGGCGCCGCCTTCCTCGCGGCCCTGGAGGCGTGAGCGTCCCGACGCCCCGCGGCCCGATCGTCATCGATACCGACGTATTCGGCGCCGACATCGTTCCCGGCTCCATGCTCAGCACGCTGTACGAGCCGATCATCGTCGGAAGGCCGGCCTTCATCTGCTTCCAGACAGCCGCCGAACTGCGGTACGGGGCGCTGCGACGGTCTTGGGGCGAGGTCAGGATGCGCAAGCTCGAAGCCAGGATCAACGAAGCCGAGACCGTGCATTCTGGGCCCGAGTTGGTTCTCACCTACGCGAAGCTGCGCGTCGATTGCGAGCGCATCGGCCACGCGCTCCACCAGCGCGAGCACGACGCCGACCGTTGGGTTGCCGCCACCGCGATTCGCCTCGGCGTCCCTCTCGTGTCGAACGACGGAATCTTCAAGAACGTCCCTGGGCTGCTGTTCGAAACGGCGAACGGATAACCCATTCCCCCGCGACGGACACAGCTCCTCACGGCGGTGGCCGGAGCCGACCAAGATCACGCAGCAGTGGCGATACCGACCCCCGGAGCCCGATCAGCGTGCAGATAACACACGGCACCTACGCGCCGCGCCGAGGAGAATCACCCCGTCAGAGCGAGCAGTCGGCCGGTGCTCGGCTCGGCCGGGGGAGCAGGCGCCTGTACGACCTGAAGCTTGAAGTAGTAGGTCGCCCGCGTGTTGGCGCCCTCAAAGGTCGCGTTGACCGTGATCACGTGCGTGCCCGGGGGCAGATCGACCGTGAACCGGGACGGGTTGGCGACTGGCGCCGACAGGGACGCGTTCGGTCCCGACGAGACCCTGAGCGCGGCCAGCGCCGGGGCTGCCTCGAAGCTCAGAGTGGCCACCTCTCCCTGGGTGACGGTCAGAGCCTGGGCTGGGTTCGGCCCCTGACCGGGGAGGAAGCCGGCGACGCGGCAGAGCGTCAGGCCGTCGGGCTGCGGCCAGCAGAAGTCGCCGAGGTCTCCCGCGACCTGACCAGATGAGGCGCTAAGGATCGCCCTCGGAGGCTCCAAGACCTCCCTGCGCGTCACCGTCGGAACGGTGGTCGTCGACGGCGGGATCGTGGTCGTGGTCGGGGCCGTGGTGGTGGTCGTAGTCGCCGTCCTCCTGGGGAGGTCCTCGCAGGCGACGCCCGGGGCCCCGGAGGAGGTCGGTCCGGGGGGACCATCCAGGCCCTCGGGGTCACCCGGGTGCTGGTCGAAGTACGCCTGGGCGTCCTCCTGGGAGGCGAAGTTCGAGCAGGTAACGCCGGTCGGCACCGAGTGATTTGCCCATGCCGGCACCGTTAAGAACGACAGCGCAACCGCCACGAGCACGATTCCAGCTCGTCTCATCCCGCCTCCTTTATCGCCGTCAGCGACCGTACCGCCGCCGAGTGTGAAGGAACAAGGCACTTAGCGATGAAGCCGCAGCGCCCAGCCGTTGATGGGACGATGATGAGACGGCGAAAGTTCCCATCGCGCCAGAGTTTCGGACGGGCCGAGGCCACCCGGTCAGTAACGCCGGATCCCGGACACTTGCGCAATGGCTTCGGTGTGAGCGATATCGCGCATCGTCCCCAACCCGCTGCCCACGGCAAGGTTGACGTCGGAGGGCAGCGGGTGCTGGCAACCGGTGGCCCGAGCGATCCCGTCCGCTCGGAGGCCCAGAAGGTACCGTGAACCCTGACGCCCGAGTCGACGTGCGACGAGCTGGCCGCCCACCTGGCCGCCCGGGACCACCAGCCGGAGGCGCGCGTGTGGACCGGCCGGCGAGGCGGCCTGCTCGCCCACAAGTGGTTCTACACGCACCGTTTCAAGCCTGTCGTCGAGGAGCTGTCCGACAGCGGGCTGCTGCCGACGATCGAGCGCCCGGCGGCCCCGACGGCAACGCCGGCACGTTCACGCTGCGATTCCACGACCTGGACATACCTGTGTTGCGCTGCTCATCGCCAAGGGCGCACAGCAGTACGAGGTCATGGAGCACCTGGGCCACACCAACATTCGGACCACGATCAACACCTATGGGCACCTGTTCCCGAACGTCCGCGAGCGCATCCGCGTGGCCCTCGAAGACACCTGGGACGAGGGTCACCGCTCTGCTGGCTGATCGCTCCCGCGGCCTGTCCGCGGCCTGGGCCTCCCGTGGACCTGCTGGCCAAAACCCGGAAAGTGCCTGTGACCTGCGGTTCTGAAGGGTGGGCCGTAAGGGATTTGAACCCCTGACCCCCTGCGCGTCATGCAGGTGCTCTGCCAACTGAGCTAACGGCCCTCAGGACGAGACACTACCGCGACTCGACGGGCGCGAAGCCCTGGCGGATTGTGTTCTCGCTCACCGTGCGGGGTTCGACGAACTGGAGGAGGTAGTCCGGGCCGCCGGCCTTGGAGCCCACCCCCGACAAGCCGTAGCCGCCGAAGGGCTGGCGGCCGACGACGGCCCCGGTGATCGACCGGTTGATGTAGACGTTCCCGGCCCGCAGCTCGGCGGCGGCCAGGCGGATGTGCGCCGGCGACCGCGAGACGAGGCCGGCCGTCAGGGCGAACTCGGTGTCGTTGGCCAGGGCAATGGCCTCGTCGAAGTCGCCGGCCCGGAACACGCTGAGTACGGGCCCGAAGATCTCCTCCCGGGCCAGCCGCCCGCCCGGGCGCACGTTGGAGACGACGGCCGGCGCCACGAAGTAACCCTCCGCAGGGACGTCGCCGCCGGCAAACACCACCTCCCCCTCAGTGCCCGCAAGCTCCACATAGGATCGGACCCGGGTCTGAGCGTCGGCGTCGATGAGAGGGCCAAGGTCGACCGCCATCTCGCGGGGGTGGCCCACCCGAAGGAGGCTGGTCGCACCCACGACGCGGTCCACGAGCTCGTCGTAGACGTCGTCGAGGACGATCAGCCGGGACAGGGCCGAGCACTTCTGGCCGGCGTAGCCGAACGCCGAGCCGATGGCGATCGGCACCGCCTGGTCCAGGTCGGCATCGGCATCGACCACCAGGGCGTTCTTGCCGCCCAGCTCGGCGATGACCCGCTTGATGTGGCGCTGCCCGGGCCGGACCTTGGCTGCGGACTCGACGATGCCCAGACCGACGGGCTTGGAGCCGGTGAAGGCGACGAAGGACACCTCGGGGTGCTCGACGAGGTAGGCGCCCACCTCCTCGCCCACGCCGGGCAGGAAGGCGAGCGACGCCGGCCGGCAGGCCGCCGGCGTTCAGAGCCTCGACCAGCCGGGCGGCCACCGCCGGCGTCTGCTCCGCCGGCTTGAACAGCACGGCGTTGCCCGTCACCAGAGCGGCGGCCACCATGCCCGTGGGAATGGCCAGCGGGAAGTTCCAGGGCGAGATGACCACCCCGATCCCCCGGGCTTGGTAGCGCAAGCCGTTGTGCTCGCCGGGCGGCGACTGGACCGTACCGCCCTCGTCGAGGCGGATCGCCTCCCGCCCGTAGTACTCGCAGAAGTCGATCGCCTCGCAGACATCCGCGTCGGCGTCCCGCCACGGCTTCCCGGCCTCGAAGACCTCCAGCGCGGCGAGCGCTGTGCGGCGGGAGCGCATCCACTCTGCGGCCCGGAACAGCACGGCCGCCCGCTCCCGGACCGGCGTCCGCCGCCACGCCGGCCACGCGTGGCGAGCCGCCTCGAGGGCCTTCTCGGCCTCGGCCGGCCCGCACCGGGCGGAGCGGGCGACGACGGTGGAAGGGCACGACGGGTCGACGGAAACGATCTCGCCTTCCGTCGAGACAGCGTGGCCCCCGACACGGGCAGGAACCCACTCCCCCAGCTCGACCGAACCCACCGCCGCCGCCATGCCCGCCCGCACCGTCGACCGCCGCCACTCCGCCAGCGGCTCCGGCGAGTAGGCAGCCGGCCGGCCGGCGTCGGTCGGCGACCGGCGGGCCGGCGGCTCACGCTCGGGCAGGTGGTCGACCACCGGCGGGGCCACCAGGGCGGCCAGGTCCTGGCCCTCGACGAACCGCCGGCGCACGAAGCTCTCGTTGGCGGTGTTCTCCAGCAGCCGGCGGACGAGGTACGCCATGCCCGGCACCAGCTCGCCCACAGGCGCATAGACCCGCAGCCGCAATCCAAGCTTGCGCACTGCGGCGTGGAGCGGTTCGGCCATCCCGTACAGGAGCTGGACCTCGTAGCCGTTGTCGGGGATGCCGAGGGACCGGGCGTACTCGACGGCGTAGGCCAGGGAGCGCAGGTTGTGGGTGCCGAAGGCGGCCCGCACGACCCCGTGGGCGTCGTGGAGGAGGCGGGTGCAGCGCTCGTAGTTGGCGTCGGTCTGAACCTTTTCGGCGAACACCGGCACCGGCCACCCCTCCGCCTCCGACGCCACCGTCTCGGTGTCCCAGTACGCCCCCTTGACCAGCCGCACCGTGACCGGCCGCTCCCGGCCCGACGCCCAGGCGATCAGGTCGGCCAAGTCCTCATGGGCGTCCTTCAGGTAGGCCTGGATGACGACGCCGGCGTCGAGCTCCGGCAGCTCGTCGAGCAGGTCCCGGAAGAGCTGGAGGGTGAGATCCTTGACCTCGTAGTGCTCGGCGTCGAAGTGGACGTAGGCGCCGGCCGCCGCCGCCTGGGCGAGCAGGGGTCGCAGCCGAGCCTTGGCGCCGGCCAACCCGTCGGCCCGAGTCAGTGGCGCGTAGCGGGTGGCCAGCGCGGTCGGCTTGAGGCTGACGTTCACCCTCGGCAGCGGCCCCAGGTCGTCGGACTCGAGGCGGGGATCGGCGGCCCAGCGAGGGGCGGCAGCCGCCAGCGTGTGCAGCAGGTCTGCCACCCTGGCCGCGTAGCGGTCGGCGTCGGCCTCGGTGAGGGTCTTCTCCCCCAGCAGGTCCACCGTCGCCGCGCTGCCGCCGGCCCACAGTCGGGCCAGGCCGTCCACTGCCTCGACCGGCGTCTGGCCGACGATGAACTGCTCGGCCACCCGGGTGATGCTGCGGCGGGCCAGGCCGGCGGCCGCGGCCTTGCCGAGGGGCACGTGCTCGGCCAGGTCGAGGCCCAGGTCGAGGGCCTTGGGCACGTCAGCGCCGCCGTGCAGGTACTCGTCGAGGTGGCGGACGACGTCGCGGTCGTCGGTCGTGGCAGGGAACACGTCGACGAAGCGGAAGAGCTGGGTCTTGAACGACGGGTGCGACATGGCCCACTCGAGCATCCGCTCGCTCCACCAGGAGGAGGAGACGATGCCCGAGCGTTCCTCGCCGCCCAGCTCGGCCAGCTGGCGGGCCAAAGCTGTGGCGGCTTTGTCGAGGGGGGCGGGCATACCGCGACGTTACGTGGGGTGGCGCGCGAGTCGGCTCGCGCTGCCACGTGGCGTCGAGCGGGGAGATCCCGAGCCGGCGGAAGGGTCGTCGTTGTGGGCGCTCTCGGCGTTGATCAACGCTCTCTCGCCACCGGAACGGCATCGGTCTGGGCCGGCGCCGGCGGGGCGGCCAACCCAGCAACCAGAAGGATCGTGCCCGCTGCGAGCGCCACTCTTCTCATGCCCTCCCTCCGCATCGCGCCGTAGCTTCCCGTCTGTCACGTCAAGGCGCCCGCACCCGGCCAAGGGCATCCATGACGGCCACCACGTCGTCGGACTCGGTGGCTGCCACAAGGTCCACCGCCCGCTGGAGCAGGCCGCCCGGGTTGGCCACGACCTTGCCCAGGATGGCGACGCTGCGGTCGAGCGAGTCCACCAGCTCGGCCCGCCGTGCGGGGTCGGCCGTCGACGCCAGGACAAGCGCCTGCGACCACGACTGGTTGCGGGCCACCCGAATGCTGAAGTTGAGGGTCTCGTCGTCCTCGCCGCCGCCGACTCGGTCCACGACATCCAGCAGGGGTGAGAACCGGCCGATGCACGCCCTCACCGTCGGCATCATGGAGCCCAGGACGTCGTTGACGGCCATGAAGTCGTGGCGCAGGCCATGGATCGCGTCTCCTGGACAGATCTCGGCGGCGACGACGGCGAGGTCGAGGTTGATATGTGCGTTCATGCCCAGCAGGAGGTGCTGGAGGATGACCTTGTCCCCGCCGGCACCGAAGGCGACCTTCCAGCACCGAGGCACCGGTCGTCCCGCCTGCCCGTCGCCCAGGGGACCCAGGTAGCGGGCGGCGAAGCGCTCGACGAACCCGCACATGCGCTCCGCATCGTCGAAGGCGCCGGCGGCCACCCGGTCGCGGACGGCACTGGTGGTCTGGCGGTACATGGCCGCGAACCAACCCCGGCGGTCACCGCTCCGGCGGGCGGCGTCGACCTCTGCACCCAGCGTCTGCACAACCGCATCTATTTGACTAGTGGAAATAGGTGTCACCGTCGACTACCGTCCGGTCGACCACAGCAGTCGATCCGGGGGGATCCCAATTCTCGCTTGCCGACGCGCTCCGGCGCGCACATTCGGCCTGGTGGCCCTGTCCGCCACGGTCGTCGCCCTGATCCCGGGGCCGGTGCGCGCGGCACCGGCCGGCGCCACGGCGATCCGGTTCGAGCCGGTCTCCTCCGGCGCCGGCGGGCTCACGGTGGCCGGCACGGGCAGCTTCCGGGGCGCCATCGAGGTGCGCAGGAACGGGCGAGGCCTGGCCGTGGTCAACCACTTGGCGCTCGAGGAGTACGTGCGGGGCATCGACGAGGTGCCTCCGAGCTGGCCGGCGGCCGCGCTCCAGGCCCAGGCCATCGCCGCCCGCACGTACGCGGCCCACAAGGCCCTGGCCGGCGAGGCCAGGTGGCGGGCGGTGGGCGCCGACATCTGCGCGACCCCCACCTGCCAGGTCTACCGGGGCCTCGACACCGAGCGCCGAGCCCAGGGCCACGGTTGGCTCCCCGCAGTGGAGGCGACGGCGGGGCGGGCCCTGATTGAGAGCGGCCGCCCGATCATGGCCAGCTACTCCTCCACGGCCAACGGGCCTCGGGCCATGAGCCAGAACGGCGCCCTTGCCATGGCCAACGAGGGTCGCTCGGCCGCCGAGATCCTTGCCACCTATTACGGCTTGCGCCCGACTCTGGCGACGGCGACGCTGCCGGCGGAAATAAGGGTGGCGCTGGAGATGAGCACGTCGACCGTGCGGCTCACCGCTGCCGGCCCGTTCCGGGTGGTCGACGGCGCCGGCACGCCGCTGGCCACCGGCAGCGCCGGCGAATGGGCGGTCGTGGCCGGCGGCGACGGGGTGCGGCTGGTCCCGCCGGCCTCCTACACCGGCGAGCCGGCGCCTCCGCCGGCCGCCGCACCCGAGCTCGGCGCCGAGGCGCCGGCGGCGATCCGCCGGCCCGGGCGAATGGTGCTCGCCGCCGGGCCGGCGAAGACGGCCGGCGGGTGGGCGATGGCCGCCGCGGTGCTTGCGCTGGGCACGGCGGCCATGACCATCACCGTCAGGCGGCGACGGCCCGTCTAGCGTCACCCTCCGTGAGGAAGGGGCCGACGGCGACGCTGGTCGGCCTGATACTGGCGATGGGCGGCACCGACCCGGCCGCCGCCGGCGGTGGTCACTTGGCGCCCGTGCTGGACCGGTACGAGCCGGGATCGACAGCCACCATGGTCGGCCTACACCGGCTCAGCCGTCCCTGACGAGCGGTTCTACGCCTACCTCCGGTCCTTCGGCGACGACACGCCGCCGGCGCTCGGCGGCGGCGGGAGCTGGCCCTCCGATAGCCCACCGGCGCCGGCGCCGGCCCGGCACCAGCCGGGCCAGTCCCCCGGCGATGCCGGCGACGTTGTGGGCGGCCACCCGGTGAAAGGCGTACCGGGCGACCTGCTCGGGCTGGCGGGTGGCGAGCGGTGAGTACCGGTCGACGTGGGCCGACACCCGGTTGCCCTTCCCGACGGTGATGTGGAGGCTGTGGGTGGGCGACACCTCCCGCAGGGAGACCTGGCCCCGGTGGAAGATGGCACCGAGGCGGGTGTCACGTCGGAAGCGGCCGCTTTCCTCCAGCTCCCGCAACAGCGCCGCAGGGTCGGCGGTCGTGAAGTGGTGGGCTGCGCCTCGACGAACCGGCTCCTCGGCCGCCTCGACCGCCGACGCCAGGCCCAGCGCCGCCACCCGGTGGGGCACGGGTGCGGCGCCAGGAGCCATGGGCCGCCGGATGGCGGGTCGCACGTCGTGCACAGTCCAGCCCCGTCGCTGGGCCACCTTGCGCAGCTGGCGGTCGGGGTTGACCACCTCGGCGCGGCCGACCAGCTCCAGCAGGGGCAGGTCGTTGATGGAGTCCGAGTAGGCGACCGACGCCGACAGGTCGATGCCGGCGGCGGCGGCGTGCAGCTCGACGGCCCCGGCCTTCGCCGCACCCTGGAGGATGGTGCCGGCCAGGCGGCCGCTGTAGCGCTCCTCGGCGTCGACCTCGGCGGTGGTCCCCAGACCTCCGGTCATTCCGAGGCCCTCGGCCACGATCTCGGCCAGCTCGGCCGGCGCCGCCGTGGCCACGAACGTGAGGTGGCCGGCGTCGCGGTGCGACTCGATGAGGCGGGCCAGGTCGGGGTACACGAGCGGCACGATGCGCTCGTCGGCGATCTCGCGGGCCAGGGCCCGCAGCTCCGGCCGGTGCTTGCCGGCCACGAAGGACAGGGCTGCGTCTTGGGCACCCTCGGCCGGCCCCGCGGCCCGGAACACCAGCCGCTGCCAGGCGAATCCGACCAGGTCGGCCCGCCCATAGAACTGCCGGCGCTGGAGCCCCACAGCCAGCAGGTACAGGCTGGAGCCGGGGATGAGGGTGTCGAGGCCGAAGAAGGCGGCCCGCCGCTCGTGATCTGGGCTCGGTGGAGGCGCCGCCGGTTCGGGCGCGCCAAGGGGACTGGACATGGGAGATTTCTCCTTCAGGAAAGGTGCGGCACTGCCATGGTCGTGCCGTCGTCAGCGCGCCGTGGCGGCTTCTTGGACGGACCCGGGGTCAGTGGCTCGACGCGAACCCTACCAGCCTCGATCCCACTTTGTGACTCATTTCACAAGCCCGCCGGCCACTGTTCAAGCGCCGTTCACGTCGACGAGGGCATACGCCGGCGGCCGGGCTTCGGTGCTCGAACGGCACGCCAGCTGGCGGGCATGGTCGGCCGCCATGACCTGCACCCGGACGTCGTAGGACCGGCCGCCGGGCCCGTCGAAGCTGACCGTCACCACCCCGCCGGCCTGACGGCGCAGGCCGGTGACCAGGAGGTCGTCGACCCCGCGGATCGCCTCCCGAGCCCGCAGGAAATGCTCGGCCGCCTGGGCCGCGAAGGGCTCACCGGCCCGGCCCCGATAGTGCTCCAGGTCAACGGTGCCCTGCTCGTAGCCCTCGACGACCAGCGCAGCGTTTTCGGGCTCCAGGCGGCCGAAGTAGAAGCCGTGGGGCAGGCACACCAGGTTGCCGGCGAACCGGTCACCACCGAAGTGCGACGACTCCCACACCATGCCGTCGCGCCGGGCGTGGAGGGCCCGGGCCACCGGACGGCCAAGGTTGGCGCAGCACTGGTCGTGGCGGCCGTTGGTGCAGACCAGGTACAGCGGGTCGCGGCGGAGCGTGCCGAACCCCACCCGCCCGCCGTGACGCAGGGGCGAGAAGTCGACGGTGAGCAGGTCGTCGAGGTCGGTCAGGACCCGCTCCTCGATCCAGCGCCCGTGGCGACCGGTGTGGGCGATGAAGCACTGGCGGGACTCGTCCGCCGGCCGGACCGGCCGGCGGACCAGCAGGACCCGGATGCCATGCGCCTCGGACAACCCGGCCAGGCCGTCGGCCAGGTGCTCCGGCAGCCCGCTCTCCTGCAGCGCCACCGGCCCCCACGCCCCCGGGTGCTCGATCAGCAGCCAGTGGCGGATGATCGAGGCGGTCGCGTACAGCGGCTCGCCCCACCCCAGGGAGATGGCGCTGCAGACCGGGTCAGGCACCGGTGACGATCTCGAGCAACCCCTCGACCACCAGGCGCCGGCCCAGGACCAGCCGGCTCGGTCCGTCGAGGAGGTCGCCCAGGTCGCCTAGCCGGAACGGCTCGCCGGCGCCGGCGACGCGCGCCATCACCGGCGCCAGGGCAGCCGGCATGTCCAGCTCCCGCCCGCCACCCAGCACGACGGTCAGCCGGTCCGGGCCGGCGACGAGGTGGCACACCCCGCCATCACGCCGACGCAGCTCGGTGGCGTCGTCCAGCTGGTCGAGCAGGCTCAGCTGGTGGAGTTGCCCGGCGAGGATCGGCGGGCGGGCGGCGTAGAAGCGCCGGGCGGTGGCGGCCGCCACGGCGCCGGCGTCCACTCCGTCGAGCCACTTCCGCAGCCGGGCCACCGCCTCCTCGACGCCGGCAGCGAGCCCCGCCCGGTCGCCGACGTAGCCGGCCGGCAGCGCCCGCCGGAGCTCGGGCTCCTCGGCCGTCCCGGCCACCAGCTCCCGCAGGACGTCGTGCCACGTGGTGGTCTGGATGCCGATCGTCAGGTGGGCCGACAGCGCCTCCTGGGCCCGGGCCGCGTGGAGGAAGCCCCTGGGAACGTACAGGCAGTCGCCGGCGGCCAGCTCGACGGACAGGGTCGGGGGGCCGGCGTCGGCCTCGGTGCCCTTCCACGGCTGGGACGGCAACGGATCCGCGAACACGGGCTCGTGGATGGTCCACGCCTTCGTGCCAGCGAGCTGGAGCACGAACACGTCATGGGTGTCGTAGTGGACGCCGAGCCCGCGGGCGCCGGCCGGCGTGACGTAGGCGTTGCACTGCACGGCGTGGGTCAGGTCCAGCTCGAGTGACCGGCAGAACCGGGTGAGCGGCGGGCAGGACCGGTGGAGGCCCTGGAACACGATCGTCGCCCCGCGTCGGTGCTCGTCGAAGATGCGACCGGGGTCACCCATGCCGGTGACGGACTGGCCGCCCACCGTCGCCCGCCGGGTGTAGCGGGAGGGGTCGAGCGGCCTGCCGTCCCGCACCAGCCGGAAGGTCGGCAGCCGGGGTGAGGAGGACGCGACGAAGCGGTCGACGTCGTCGAGGGAGAACAGGTCGGCGAACGCGCCGGGATCGGCGCCGGCCCGATGCAGCGGCGCCCGGCCCCAGTAGCGCTCGAGAAACTGGCCCGGGTCACCGACACAGCGCGCGAGCGCGGTACCGGCAGTGTTCACCGCAAGGCGTGCCGGCGGCCACCAGGAAGCCGCCGCCAGACGGCCCCCATGCCTGCCGGCCAGGAAGAATGGCGAGCGACAGCCGGCTCCGCCGGCCGAACGAGCGCCTTCAAGCTCGCTTCGCAACCTCTGGTTGCGAAGCGAAACTCAAGCGTCCGTGCCGTCGACGTCGGCCGTGTCGGTGGAGTCGGAGTCGGACGTGTCGGTGGAGTCTGAGTCGGTGGAGTCGGAGTCGGCGCCGTCGCCCTGGTCGGTCACGTCGGTGGTGTCGCCCGAGTCGGCGCCATCGGCGGTATCGGTGGAATCGGAGTCGGACGCCATTCTGGCGCCCTGGGCGCCGCGAGTCGTGATGTCGTCGTCCGTCAGCCCGGTGATGAGTTCAGCCATGGCGGAACTATAAGCCGCCGGCGGAGCCGCCCCTTACGGCAGGAGGACGGTGCCGCCCAGCACGAACACCTGGCCGAGGATGGCGGTGTTCGTGGCCGACGGCGAGCCGGCCGAACCGGCCGATCCCGAGGGGCCCGTCGGGCCCGAGAGGCCGGTCAGGGTGAGCGGCGCAGCCAGCGACGTGCTCGACGCCGGCCCGGTGCGCCCGGAGTTGCTCGACGACGAGCCAGCGTTGGTCACGCCCGAGTCGCCGGAGGTGGCGCGAGGCGATGCGGTCAGGACCGAGCTGCCGCCCGAGCCGCCGCCGGTGGCGGCCGAGCCCACGCTGGAGCCGCCGGTCCCGGCCACCAGGCCGCCGGGGCCGAGCAGGGCGACGAGGTTGACCACCGGAGCGCCGGGGCCCGAGAGAGGCAGGGCGACGCCGGCGCCACCGCCGGCACCGCCGGCGGAGGCGGCGGTGATGCCGTTGGCCGCGACGCCGGTGTTGCCCGAGAGGGCGTCGGCCTTGGAGGCAGCGCCGCTGTTGGCGTTGGAGTCCGCCCCGCCGGCGGCCAGGGCCGCCCCGGTGGAGCCGGAGCCCCCTGTGCTGCCAGTGGAGACCGTGCCGCCGACTGCGGTGGCCGAGCCGAGGATCGCCGAGTTGGTGGCAGTGGGCGACGACGTGGCGCCGCCGGTGCCGCCCGTGGTGCCGGAGTTCCCCGACTGGGCCGCCGGCGCGGCCTGGGCGGTGGAGGCGGCCGACCCGGTGTCACCCGTGTTGGTGCTCCCCGACTGCGCCGTCGCCGAGCCCGAGCTGCCGGACTTGGCCGTGGGGGTGATGGTGACGTTGGAGGCGCCCCCGCTGCCGCCGTTGGCGGTGCCGGTGGCCACGCCGCTGCCGCCCGTGCCGGTGACGATCTGGGCGCCGGCCGGCTGCACCGCGCCGAGCACCGAGGCCGCGGCCAGCGCAAAGGCGAAGGCCACCTCGGCCCGCCGCCGAGCGGCCGTGGAGACCACGGAAGAAATCGAGACCATCAGATCCACCTCAGTTCACCGCCATTGGGGAAGCGAGCAGCGCCAGAACAGTAACAAGCTCTTCGGGCTTCCGGGAGATCCGGTCCTACAGTCGGTCGTTTCTGCGGAGGTAACGACATGCGCTACAAGCTTCTGGGCCGCACCGGACTGCGGGTCTCCGAGCTCTGCCTCGGCACCATGACCTTTGGGCCCGACTGGGGTTGGGGCGCGGACCGGGACACCTCCAAGGCGATGTGGGACGCCTTCGCCGAGGCCGGTGGCAATTTCGTCGACACCGCCAACCGCTACACAGGCGGCACGGCGGAGACCTACGTCGGCGAGTTCGCCAAGGCCGACCGGGAGCACTTCGTCATCGCCACGAAGTACACCCTGAGCCACGACGGCAACGACCCCAACGCCGCCGGCAACCACCGCAAGAACCTGGTCCAGGCCCTCGACGCCAGCCTCCGTCGGCTCGGCACCGACTACATCGACGTGTACTGGGCCCACATCTGGGACCCGCTCACTCCAATCGAGGAGATGATGCGTGCCCTCGACGACCAGGTCCGGGCGGGGAAGGTGCTCTACGTCGGCATCTCCGACGCGCCGGCGTGGGTCATCGCCCGGGCCAACGCCATCGCCGATGCCCACGGCTGGACCCACTTCTGCGCCCTCCAGAGCCAGTACAGCCTCGTCGAGCGCAACGCCGAGCGGGAGCTGCTGCCGATGAGCCGCAACCTCGACATCGCCTTCACCGCGTGGGGCGCGCTCGGCGCCGGCCTGCTCACCGGCAAGTACAACGACGACCCCACCGGCGGTGGGGGCCGCATCCACAGCGCGGGCTGGGGCGCCCTGGAGGAGCACAAGCTGGCGATCGCCAGGGAGGTCGTCGCCGTGGCCGGGGAGATCGGCTGCTCGCCGTCCCAGGTGGCGCTGCGCTGGGTGCAGCACCAGTCCCCCACGCTCATCCCCCTGATCGGGAGCCGGAAGGTGAGCCAGCTCGTCGACAACATTGCCTGTGTCGAGATCACCCTCGCCGCGGAGCACCTCGCCCGCCTGAGCGACATCAGCAAGATCGAGCTTGGCTTTCCGTACGACTTCATCAAGGGCGGCCGCACGTCGTGGCTGGGCGACGTGGTCGATCGGGTCGACGACCACCGCAACACCGTCGTCTGAACGCCATCGACCAGCTCGACCGCTGGGATGCGCCCGACGCCCGGGCGGCCGTCATCGCCGCGGACGGCCGCGTGGTGGCGGCAAGGGGCGACACCACTCTGGTCGGCGAGTGGGCGTCGGTGACCAAGATCGTCACCGCGCTCGCCGTGCTCGTCGCCACCGAGGAGGGCACCGTCGACCTCGACGAGCCGGCCGGGCCGCTGGGGTCGACCGTGCGGCACCTGCTGGCCCACGCATCCGGCCTGGCCTACGACAACGACGGGGTGCTCGCCGCGCCCGGCCGCCGGCGCATCTATTCCAACCAGGGGTTCAACATGCTGGGCGCCCTCCTGGCGGTGCGCTCGGGGCTGCCGTTCGGCACCTACCTGGCTGAGGCCGTCTTCGATCCTGTGGGCATGGCCGGCGCCCGCCTTGACGGCTCACCTGCGGCCGGCGTCACCGGTTCCCTCGACGACCTCGTCCGCCTGGCCACCGAGCTGATGAACCCGACCATCGTGTCGCCCGCCACGCTGCGGCTGGCGACCACCGTCGCCTTCCCCGGCCTCGCCGGCCGCCTGCCCGGATTCGACGCCCAGGATCCACTCGACTGGGGCCTGGGCATCGAGGTCCGGGGGGGAAGTCGCCGCACTGGACGGGCCGGGGCAACTCCCCCGCCACCTTCGGCCACTTCGGCCGCAGCGGGTCGTTCGTCTGGGTCGACACCGCCGCCGGCGTGGCCTGCGCGGTGCTGAGCGGCAGAGACTTCGGCGCCTGGGCCAAGGACGCGTGGCCGGCGCTGTCCGACGCCGTGCTGGAGGAGTTCCGAACATGATGAGGGCCGGCGCCCAGAAGCGCCGGCCCTCATCTGACTACTTCTTGTCGGCGTCCTGACCGCCGCACCCGCAGGTGCACTCGTCGGTCTTCTCGGCCTCGGTCTCGGTGTTGCAGCCGCAGTTGCAGCTGTCGTCGCTCATGGCTTCTCCTCTTCGGTGGGTCGGTCTCGGAAGGGGTTCGCCGGCCTGATCTGCATCAGGTCCGACGAGCAGCGCCAGTCGCCGCCGGCGGGCTCGGGTAGCTCGTCGATCATCGTCGCGATGTCGGTGCGCAGGCGGGACAGGGAGGACATCTCCTCGTCCAGCTCCGCCACCCGCTCCTCGAGCATCCGCCGGGTGTGGCCGCAGGGGCACAGCCCGCGCTGGCGGACGTCGAGGAGCTCGGCGATGGCTTCGAGCTTGAGGCCGAACCGCTGCGCCCGCTTGATGAAGCGCAGGCGCTCGACCGCCTCGTCGCCGTACAGGCGGTACCCCGACGGGCTCCGTTCGGTCTCCGGGAGGAGGCCGATGCGCTCGTAGTAGCGCACGGTGTCCGCCGAAGTACCCACCTGTTCGGCGAGCTTCGACACGGTCAACTGGCTCATGCAGCCATGGTAAACCTTGGAGTCGACTCCAAGGTCAAGCGAATCTTCGCGCGAGCTTTAGACGGCCTGCAGCTGCCCCCGGATGAAGCCGGGAGGGAATGCCTGGTTGTGGACGTTGAAGTAGTACTGGCTGGGGTTGGCGGCGATGTTGTCGAGCAATTCCTCGTTCTCCACCGTCTTGCACTCATAGGACTGGAAGCCGGTGGGCGGCGTGAACGGAACCACCACAGGCCCGGCCGCCGTCGGGGGCGCGAAGTGGATGTGCATGCCGGTGGCCGGCAGGGTGGCGCCCGTGAACTGCACGGCGGCGCAGATCTGGTTGGCGGCGTCGTTGATGGTGATCACCACGCGGCCGATGGCGTCGGGGTCACCGGGGCCGGGACGCTCATTGGCGCCGGTAAGGATGGAGTAGAGGCGGGCATCGGCCGCGCTGGCCGGAGAGATGCCAAGGAGCCCGGCGAAACCGGCGATGAGGGCGAACGAGGCGATCCTGCGCTTCATGAAGGTTGTCCTTCCGTCGATGGGCGCGTGAGCCTATGCCGTCAGTGCTCGGCGGCGCCGGCATCCTCTTTCGTACGGTGAACGGTGCCGGCGGGGTGTTCGGGCGGGGCATAGAGGGAGTACAGCTTCAGGTCGCCGGCACCGGTGTTGATGACGTTGTGCCAGGTGCCGCCGGGCACCACGATGGCCCAGTCGTCGGCCACCTCGTGCTCCTCGTCGACCTGATCGGCCGACGGCCCGAAAGTCACCCGGCCGCTTCCTTGCTCGATGCGAATGAACTGGTCGAGGTGGTCGTGCATCTCGACGCCGATCTCCTCCCCAGGGCCTAGCCGCATCACCGTCAGCTGGATGTTGGCGCCCGTGAAAAGCACGGTACGGAAGGTTGTGTTCTCGATCGTCGTTGTTTCCACGTTGCCCACCCAACCGGTCATCGGCCCACTCTCTCACGAGAGCGCCGGCCGATGAATGTCTTCTGGACCGGCCGCTCGGGCCTGTCATGGGATCCTTCCTACACCGAATCGGGGAGCAGAGGGGTGGTGCGGACCTGACGCCGGCCCAGCTGGACCGCCCGGGTGACGGCCGACGATCCGAACCGCTCGCAGACGTCGTCGAGTGCGGCATCGAGCGCTCCGCCGGCGACCCGGTCGAAGGGCAGGGCCAACTGGACGGCGCCGGCGTCGCTCAGGTTGCCGACCGCCAGCCCGACCAAGGTGAGGCCCCGCCGGCGGATCAGGGGCTCGGCCGCCTCCATCAGGCCTTGCGTGGTCGCCAGGATGGGCCGGGTCTCCGCTGTCGCCCGGGGAAGGGTATGGGAACGGGTGGCCCGGGAGAAGTCGTCGAAGCGCAGGCGCAAGGTGACGGTGCGGCCGACCCGGTGGGCAGCCCGCAGACGGCGGGTGACCCGGTCGACCAGGGAGATGACGACGGCATCGACCGCTCCGGGCGCCCCGCGCGACCGGCCCAGCGCGCACTGGGACCCGATCGAGCGCCGGCGCCGGCCCACGACGATCGGCCGGGGGTCACGGTTGTGGGCCAGTGCGTGGAGGTGGTGGCCCGACGCCCCGCCCAGGATCGAGACCAGCGTGTCCTCGGTGAGCGTGGCCACCTCGCCCACCGTGTAGATGCCCCGGGAGCGCAGCTTCTCCGACGTCACCGGCCCGACGCCCCACAGCCGCTCGACGGGCAGGGGATGCAGGAACTCGAACTCCCGGTCGGGCTCCACCACCAGCAGCCCGTCGGGCTTGGCCACGGCGCTCGCCACCTTGGCGAGGAACTTCGTGCGGGCGACGCCGACGGTGATCGGCAGCCCCACCCGCTCCTTGACCTCCTGTCGCAGGCGGGCGGCGATCACCACCGGCGGGCCCGACACCCGGGCGAGGCCGCCTACGTCGAGGAACGCCTCGTCGATCGAAAGGCCCTCGACGAGGGGGCTGGTGTCCTCGAACACCGCGAACACCGCCTTGCTCGCCTCCGAGTACGCCGAGATGCGGGCGCCGACGACGACCGCATCGGGGCACAGCCGGCATGCCTGTTTGACTCCCATGGCGGTGCGCACGCCGTAGGCCTTGGCCTCGTAGCTGGCGGCCAGGACCACCCCCGGGCCGACGATGACCGGGCGACCCCGCAAGCGGGGGTCGTCGCGTTGCTCGACCGAGGCATAGAACGAGTCGAGGTCGGCGTGGAGGATCGTGGCCCGGCCTGGCACGAACACATGTTCCCATACGGGTGCGACAGCCGGTCAGGCCCCTTCGGTGTGCGTGCGCTCGCCCGGGACGCGGTCGACGATCCGCTGGGCGATGTCGCGCAGCTTGACGTTCTCCCGCTGCGAGGCCTTGCGGAGGAGATCGAAGGCGTCGTCGGCGGACAAGCGGGACGACCGGGCCATCAGGATGCCCTTGGCCTGCTCGATGACGGCCCGGCTCCGCATGGCCTGGCTGAGCTGCTCACTGAGCTGGGCCGCGTGCCAGTAGGCGCTGGCGTTCAGCAGCACGATGGCGGCGGCGCCGGCCAGCATCGTGCCCACTTCCTCGTCCTCGACCGTGAACGCCGCAGTCGTCTTCGAGTAGAGGTTGAGGGCGCCGGCGGCGTCGTCGCCAGCGACCAGCGGCAGCGACAGGGTGCTGCGGACCCCGTGGGCGCGGGCCGCGGTGGCGAACTCCGGGTAGTCGGTGTCGGCTCGGTCGAGGTCGTCGAGGCGGACGATCCTCCGCTTCCGCCAGCTGTCGAGGCACGGCCCCCTGCCCGAGGTGTACTGGGCGTCGTCGATCTCCGGAGCCTCCGGATCGGTGAAGACCCCGGTGGCCGGCTTCCCCTCGGCGTCGAGCAGCGAGATCCCGGCCATGTCGGCGGCGGGCAACGCATCGATGGTGACCTGGCTGACGCGCAGCAGTGTGTCGCCCAAGGAGATCTTGGAGATGACGAACTGAGACAGGGCACGAAGCGCTTCCGCGCTCGTATCCGTCGGCATTGGATGGCTTCCTCCCTGGCGGAGCCATCCCTGGTTCTGAAGGACGACGAATCTGCCGTCACCCTAACCCTTCGGCGGTCGATGGCCCCCGCGGGAGGTCAGGCCTCGTAGATGGCAGCCCGCCAGCCGCCCAACAGGGGGATGGTCGTCAGCAACCGGGCGGCCTGCAGGAGCCAGTCCAGGGCGGCCGCGGCGGCGACGTCCTCCGGGAGGGCGATCACCAGCCCCTTGCGCACGTGGTCCTGGACGACGACCCAGCCGTCGGGAATCGGATGGCCGAGTTTGGCCAGTAGCGGCTTCGCCTTGGAGCCGGCGGGGTGCTGCAGTCCGAGCATCGCCGGCTCCACCCGCCCCCGGCGTGAGGACTGCGCCGGCGTCCACGTCCCCAGCGGCACGACGGGCCCCCGGCCGGAGAACATGGCAAAGGTGCTGCTGCCGGCGGCGGCGACGTCGTCGACCTCCACCGCGGGCTCGAGATTCACCCACCCGGCGCCGGCCCTACCGGCCGCCTCTATCGCCGCCAGCACCTCCTCCGCCCGGTCGGGCTGGAACTCGACGTACCGCGGCTCGTTCGTCACTCTCCCGCAACGGTAGCGAGGGTGCGGAGGCGGCCGGCGGTCAGCGGGTACGGGATGACTCCTCCGGGCCGGCCGGCGCCGGCGTGCCCTGGTTGGTCCGGCGCCAAACGCTCGCGCCTCGTACGCTTGGCCGCGGTCCGGCCGGGCCAGGCTGCGCGAGAGGAGGCGGCGGTGCCGATCGTCGATATCCATTGCCACACGTTCAACGCCGACGACCTGCCGGTCCGGGGTTTCATCCGGAGCACCAAGTTCGACGACTCCCGCCTCGGGGACCTGATCGGCGCTCTATCCGACCGGTTCGCCCAGGGCCAGGCACCCGGCTTCACCACGGAGAAGCGGGAGCTGGACCACCTGCTGGCCAGCGAGAGCTTCGCCGAGGCGTTCGAGGTCTCGCCGCCGGCGGCGCCGGACCCTGCCGCGGAGCTGGACCGGGACACCAAACGGGTGCTGGCGGAGCTACAGAAGAGCGACCCGGCGTTGCTCCAGGAGGTGGGCACCGCGCTGGCGACGGAGGAGCAGGGCGAGCTCG
The DNA here is from genome assembly GCA_963768975.1 of uncultured Acidimicrobiia bacterium. GTDB lineage: Bacteria > Actinomycetota > Acidimicrobiia > Acidimicrobiales > AC-14 > CADCTB01. Next base: position 547,129 of record CAVYKB010000019.1, read on the forward strand.
AAGGCTTCGCCGACTGGTTCTCCGCATCGAAGCGGGCGGTCCGGTGGGTCAACCTGTTCGGCCGCTCCCGGCTCGACAACACCGTCCTGCTCATGGACAACTTCGATGACCGGATCGACCTCTACACACCGTTGCTCGTCGACCTCGACATGGGCCTGCACGACGCTGCGAAGACCCGGCTGGCCGAGCAGGTCGAGCTGCACGAGAAGATCAGCCGGCTCAGCATGCTGGAACGCCTGCCGAGGGTGCGCCGCGGCCGTGTGCACCCCTTCATGGCGTTCGATCCCCGCCGCCAGGTCCGTGACGTGATCGCCGGCGACGTGCGGACCACCTTCGACATCCTCCAGGAGGCGGTCGCCACCTACGGCTTCATCGGGGTCAAGGTGTACCCGCCGATGGGCTTCAAGCCGATCGGCAACACTGCGATCCCCGGCCTGATGACCGCGCAGGTGGCGGCCAAGGTCGACGAGGCCCTGGTCGACCTGTACGAGTGGTGCCAGCGGGAGGACGTGCCCATCACGGCCCATACCGCCCGCTCCAACGAGGCGAACGACAAGTACGTCGACTTCGCATCGCCGGACAACTGGGCCAACGTCCTCTCCGACTTCCCACGCCTGCGCCTCAACCTCGGACACTTCGGTGGCGCGCACCGCACGGCGCCGGCGGACGACTGGACCGCGAAGATCGCCCGGCTGGCCACGCCCGCGCACCCGAACCTCTTCGCCGACGTCGGCAACCACGATGTCTGGGACACGGGCCTCACGACTGCGTACATCGCGATGCTGAAGGCGCTGTTCACGGCCACCGGCACCTCGCAGATGGCCGAGCGCCTGATGTTCGGGTCCGACTGGTACATGGTCGCCATCCATCCCGAGCACGATCGCTTCCTGGACCAGTACGAGGAGGCCTACCGCGACGCGTTCGGCGACGACGCCACCGACGCCTTCCTGGGCGGGACCGCCATGCGCTTCCTCGGGTTGGACGACGCCGGCAGCGGCAATTCCAAGCGCCTCGCCGCCCGCTACGCGAAGTATGCGCCGGGCCGGGAACCGGACTGGCTCCTGCGCTAGTCAGCCGAAGTTGACCGCCGAGCCCTTGAAGAACACCCGCTTCCGAAGCGGCCAGAGCGCTCGCGCCTGACCCTCCTTGTCGGCGCCATCTTGAATGGAGCCAGAGTGGTGGAGCCCCAGCACGGTGCCCGACTCCAGATGGACGAGGGCGGCGCCGGCGTCGCCCGCCCGCGTGAAGCAGTCATGGCGGAGGTTGCCTTCCTCCTCGGCGATTCCGAGCACAGTCCCGGGCTGCAACCGCTTCACGCCCGAGTGTTCCCCGAGCACCGGCGCCACCTGCCCCAGATCGTGGGGGTGGCCGACGATGAAGACCTCGCAGGCCTCCAGGGGCGACGGGCGGTCGCGCGCCACGGTCAGCGGCGCCGGCGGCGGCTCCCCACCCCGTGACCGGGGCGCGATCTCGACCAAGGCGAGCATGGTCTTGGCATCGGCGCGCAGCTCGCGGACGATGTCGAAGCGCCAGCGGTCGAGGTCTTCGGGCCGGCGCCCGGCCTCCTCGGCGAAGTCGATGAAAGAGGTCGCGGCATGCCCCACGAGACTGGTGCCATAGAAGAACGACAGGACCAGGCGCTCCCCGACGAGAAAGCCGGTCTGCATGCCCCGGTTGACATACACCTTCCCGGTGCCGCGCAGCGCGATCTCGATCGCCTCGTGCCGGCGGGTCAGGCTGCCCCAACCCACGGGCGCCTCGTCGAAGTGACCATCCCGGGCCAGCAGCGCCGGCCGGGAGACCGCCCACGCCGTCCACGGTGAGCCGGGCAGGGCGCGACGGGCTGGCTCGACCAGCACCTGCGGCACGTCGCCGCGCGCCGAGTACCACCTGTGCAGCGCCCGCATGCCGTCGGCGAACACTGGCAGCCCCCGGTCGAGCGCGTTGGTGAAATGACGCTCCCGGTGGTCGGGCTCGCACAGGCCGGCGAGCACATGGCTGTCAGGGAGCTGGTCGAAGAACTTGAGCATGTTGCGCATGGCCGACGGCTCGACGTCGTCGGGCCCGGCGGCGGGATCGGCGTGGCCGGCGTACCGGTCGATGTCGCCCGCAGCCACGAGGGAGTAGCCGGCGATGCAGGCCAGCAGGGGATCCAGCCACTTCCCGTCGAGCAGCCGGTCCTGGTGGGCCGGCGGGAGCGGCTTGCCCTCTGTGTAGCACCGCTGGCCCAGGTCGATCGCGCGGATCTCATCGGGGGAAAGAGCATCGTGCGGGAAGGCGAAGGGGTTGGCGGGGATGAGGTACTGGTGCACCTCAAACCGGCCGATGTCGTCGGCGACGAGCACCAGCGTGGTGATCCGCCCCTTCAGGGCGGTGACGGCGTAGCGCGTCGGCGCTGCGCCGGGAACCGAGACCTCGACCACAGCCGCCCCCGGCGCCACGAGCGCATAGCCCTGGCCCGCGGCGGCCATGCCCGCGAGGGGCTCGACCGGGCACCGGCGGACAAGGGCCCCGTGGCCGTCGCGCACGACCAGCTCGCTGCCGGCGAGGCCGGCTACCGGATCGTCGCCGCTGAAAGCTACGAGGAGCAGCACTGCGGCTTGGTTTGGCTGGAGGTCCCGGAAAGAGCGCACGCCGACCTTCCGCAGCCGCACGAACATCGTCGCGTCGGGCCAGTGCGATGCGAAGGCCGCGAAGCCCAGGAGCGATGCCAGCGACGGGCTCGCCACCGAGCCGAGATCCTCCGCGGGATGGACGTAGCCGGTGGTGACGTCGATCCCGATGGCCTCCAACGCTTCGGTGGCCCCCGGGCCGATGTCGCGTGGCTCCGGCCGCAGGGAGACGCGGGTGACCTGCGCGTCGCGGACTTCGACGGTCTCCTCGTCGGCGACGCCCTCCGGCACGAGCAGCTGGACCCTGTAGATCCCGGGGGCCAGTGGCGCTCCGGGAATGGTGCCGCTCTGGCGGAGGACGACCTGGCCGGCCGCATCGAAGACCACGATCGTCGCCGACGGATCGTCGCTCTCCACCCTCAGGCTGGCCATGGATGCCGACTGCAGCGAGCTACGTTCGTTCCAGATCGCCGGCTGCTCGGCGGGCTCCAGGACCAGCGGCAGCGTCACGGGCTCGGAGATGGTCGCCGGGAGCCGCCGCTCGCTGAATGTGTCGGCCTTGGCGGAGATGACGTAGGCACCGGGAGGGACCTGGAACCGGCAGATCGACTTCACGGGCGGCCCGACGGTGCGGGCTTCCTGATCGCCGAAGGGGGTTGGGTACAGGACTCGTATGCTCCCTGTCCTCCACGCGCCGCGCGGCGTCACCTTCACGCTGACCGGGATCTCCGGCACCTGCGCGAACGACGCCAGGACGGCGTCGGTCGTCTCGCCGAGGACCTCGCGCTGGGGAGTCTGGACGTACCGCTCCGCTCCCTTGACCTTCGTCATCTCGAGCTCGCGCTTCACCTGCCGGCACACATCCTCGAACAGGCTGTCGAAGGTCACCTGCCAGCGCCCGCCGGTGTACCGGGTCGCCGCCGGCCGCCTGCCCGACAACGCGTCGATGAGCGCCCGGGCGAAGACGCCCCGGCCGGCGACCTTCTTCTCGTACGACTGGAGCCCGGGCGCCGTCGCGTAGAGGACGAACTGCGAACGGCGGGCGCCGGGCTCCGGGTTGGGCGGGCGCCAGCGGGCGCTGAACGAGCCCACGCCCTGGGTGAACTCCCGGCCGAGCGCGAAGTCCCGGCAGGTGTCGATGAAGAAGAACTGCTCACGGGGACCGGCGTCGAGGAGCCGAGGGATGATGTCGGAGAAGCCGAGGAGGAGATAGCTGCGCTGCTCCAGCGATGTGACATCGGCGGGTATGAGGACGGGCTGCTGGATGCCGCCGGCCTCGATGCCGGGTCCCGAGACGCCGTGGCCGGCGCAGTAGACGAAGAGCCGCTCGTCGCCGGCTCCCTTGCCGCCGAGGAAGGACGTGATCGCCTCCTCGATGTGGCCCCTCGTCGCCGGCTTTGACGGCAGGTCAATCGTGGTCCCGGGCTCAGGGCTGAGGAGCAGGTCAAGGTTCTCTGCCGGCACACCGCCGGCGTCGAGTGCCCAGCGGGCGAAGCGCATGGCGTCGGCGACGGCGGCGTTCAGCTTCCAGTCGGCCTCCTCATACGCGTCGATCCCGACGACGATTGCGTGGTTGGCCACGACGGCCTCAGCCGGTCAGCACGCCGGCGCCGGTCAGCAGCGGGTCGTCCGCCAACTCCCACAGCGCCACCGCCTGGTTGTGCCTGAGGTACTCCCCCTGGAAGTGCAGGCCGACGACCATGTGCGTCTCGAGATCCACGACGCAGGACCCGGAGTTGCCACCCAGGGTGGAGCAGTCGTGGTCGAAGCGTCCGGGCTCGGCCGACCGCCGCACGATCTCGCCGGGCTGGAGCCGCTTCACGTCGTACTTGTCGGCGAAGATCAACCGCTGCGCCTCGCCTCCGTTGCGGCGATCGAAGGCCGGATACCCGACGACATAGACGCTCCGGCCGGCCACGGGCTCGGGGGCCTCCGCAGCGATCGTCAGCGGATCCAGGAAGTCGCGAGCGCCTGCGTCTCGGTCGATGCGGAGGACCGCGAGGTCGCAGCGCTCGTGCACGCCGATGACGTCGGTGACTGCGACTTCGGGTGCGTCCTCGGTGTCGGGGTCGTCGGCCCAGTCGACGCTGGCCGACATCCCGGGGCGGAAGCTCCAGCGCGTGCCCTCGCCAGTGGCGAACACCTCGGCGACGTGGGCGTTCGTCATCACCACGTCCGGTCCCACCAGGAAGCCCGTGCCCGCCCATCGCCGCCGGCGGTGACCTTGCACCTGGATGCGCCCGACGGAGGCGATCACTGGCTCGATGTTGCCCCGCTCGTCGTCAAGGGCCTCCCAGGGCGGGGCCGGCGAGAGGAAGTGCCCGTTGACGATCTCGATCGCCGGCCGCGCGAGGAGCAGGACCACCTCCAACCCCGCCGCCTCGAGTGCATCCAGGCTGTCCTCGCCGGCGCCGCCCTGGATCTTCTCCATTGCCGACACGCCGGCTTTCACCACCCGCTCGCGGTGATCGCGCAACGCACGCTCCAGGTCGCTCACGTCGATCGTGTCGAGGCGGCCGCCGGCACCGACAATGGCACGGGGGCCGGCGCCTTCCTCCGGGAACAGCCGGGACAGCACCTCCGACTCGTCGTCCCGCAGGCGGTCGCCGATCGCCTTCAGCGCCGGCTGCATCCGGGCCGCCTGCCGGACCACCCGGGTCAAGCGTGCTGGGGCTTCCGCCGGTACCATCAGAGCGCACGATAACCCGCCCGATCCGGTCATGCCCGCCGGCGGAATCGGCGGCGACCTCTTCGACATGGCGGACCCAACGAGGAGAAGACGCAATGCCTTTGAAGCCCATCGAGGGACCAATCGTGGATTGGAAAGGCAAGATAGACAACACCGAACGGACGAAGCTCGCCCAGCGCCCCAAGAGCCCGCTGTCCCCCGACGACGACCTCATCGAGAAGCTGATCGAGCGGAATAACCTGCTTGGGATCGCCTTCCTGGAGCGCGGCCTCCAGGTCTCTCGATCGGTCGGCTACATCGAGATGGACCGCGGCGTGGCTACCGGGTTCCTCGTCGCCGACGATGTCCTGATGACCAACAACCACGTCTTCCGGGAAGCCGACGAGGCCCAGGGCGCGGTGGTCAAATTTAACTACCAGATCGGCCTGGACGGCCAGCCGATGTCGACCGATGACTACGAGATCGACCCTGACGACTTCTTCTGGACCGACGCCGACCTCGACTGCACCGTGGCCCGCGTCAAGCGCAGTCCCGGTTCGAAGTGGGGCGTGATCCCGATCCCCAGGTCGGCCACCGTCGGGGTCAACGACCAGGTTGTGATCGTCCAGCACCCCGCCGGGCGGCCGAAGGAGATCGCCCTGTCCGACAACGAGGTGGCGTTTGTCAACGACGACGTGATCCAGTACCTCACGGACACCGAGCCGGGCTCCTCCGGTTCGCCGGTCTTCGACATCGGGTGGAAGCTGGTCGGCCTGCACCACAGCGGGGGGTGGATTCCCGAGCCGAACAGCCAGTCGACCCACTTCCGCAACGAGGGAATCCGCATCTCCGCCATCCGCAAGAAGCTCCCGTCATGGGACTGAGGTGCCGTGCGCCCCTCTCCTGAGCTGGACGACCTCCGCCGGCGGCTCCAGGACACCGCCGGCGAGTTGGGCCTCGAGCTGAACGCCCTCCTCCAGGACAGCCACCTCGAGCTGGCGCCCGCCGGCGACCAGCTCGAGGACATCGGCGACGAGTACGTCCGCCTCTCCGACGAGCTCGCCTCCTCGATCGAGAGCGCGGCGGAGGACCAGGACGCCGAGGCTGTCCGCCAGCTGACGCGCCTCATCGGGCTCGACCTCGAAGTGGCTCAGCGGCTGGTCCTGCTGTCCGACTTCGAGGATCCCGCCGGCGCCGGTCCCGAGTCCTTCTTCGAGGGGATGCCCGAGGATCCGGTCAGCGCGGAACTGGCCCAGCTGGACGACCTCGGGTCGGTGGCGGCCGCTGCGCTCTCGCCGGCCCGTCCGACGAGCACCTTCGAGGCCGGGCTCGAGGGCCCGGCCGGCACCGACATCGCCGTACCGGTCGAGGCCATCCTCGACGAGGCGGCCAAGACGATCAGCTCCACCGCCCGGGAGATCGGGTGGGCGAAGGCGGGAGGCGACTTCCTCGCCCTGGCTGCACAGCTCGCTGGAGAAGGCGCCCGCGAGCAGGTCGCCAGGGTCGTCTCGGCGGCCAAGGAGCTCTGGCGGCGGGCGAGCCGGTTGGCCGCCAGCGTCCTGGGGTCGGTCCTGGCAAAGCTGACTCGTTTCGTTGGCGCCGAGCGCCTGGCCAAGGTGCTCGATACCATCAAGGACAAGGTGGTCGGCTGGTGGGACAGCGTCCCGGGCGACGGCGTCGTCGCCAAAGGCCTTGCGCTGGCGATGCGCAGCGACGACATCGTCCGCTCCTCCCGTGCCCACCTCGACGGCCGGCCGCCCGAGACGGTGGCCACCGCCGTTGCCGCCTGCGACGAGCTGGCCGAGCAGCACCGCGACGGCCTGGTCTGGGTCCGCCGGGGCAACAAGGCATTGGGGTGGGCGGGCGGCGTGAAGGCCTTCATGTCCCTCAGTGGCGCCGCCACCCTCGTCGCCCTCGTGGGGGTCGCACTGATCGGCTACACGTCGTGGGTGACCCACGACTTCCTGGACTCCCCCGCACTGGCCGACCACATCCCCGGTCGGGTCCGGGGGATCGGCCAGACCGTGGCCGCCGTTGCCGGCGAATGAAGGTCGCCCCGCCGCACGTTGATTGACACCCTCTGACTTGACGCCGGGAGCGACATCTACCCTGAGCCCGTGAAGCGCGCCGCTCTCGTCGCCCTCGTCGTGGCGGTGCTCGCTGGCTGCTCGAGCGACGGAGAGCCCGCCACGAGCGGCAACGCCGCGCCGGCCTACCGCCTCGACGACACCCTGCGCCTGAACCACATCCAGGTGCTCGGGACGCACAACAGCTACCACGTGGCGCCGGCGCCCGGCCCGCTTCTGACACCCGAGCGCGACATCACCCAGGCGCCCTTGGCGGTCCAGCTGGAGGAGCAGTCCATCCGCCAGATCGAGCTCGACGTACACGCCCAGGCCGGTGGCCCCCTCTCCGTCTTCCACCTCCGGGGCGACGAGGGGACGACGTGCGCCTCCCTCGTCCAGTGCCTGACGGAGGTTCGCCGGTGGTCCGAGGCCCACCGCGGCCATCTGCCGGTGTTCGTGCTGGTCGAACCCAAGCACGAGGTCGGCGCGTTCGTCGACGCCATGGCCGTCGACGCCGAGGTGCGCAGCGTCTTCCGTCCCGACCAGTTGCTCACCCCCGACGACGTACAGGGCACGGCAACGACCCTGCGCCAGGCTGTCCAGGAACGGGGCTGGCCCCTCCTCGGCGCTACCCGCAACAAGGTCGTCGTCATCCTCACCGACGACGCCATCAGCCGGGCCGCCTACACCTCCGGTGACACGTCGTTGAGCGGCCGGGCCATGTTCGTCTACGCCCCGCCGACGAGCCCGCTCGGCGCCGTCGCCAGCGTGCCCGACGCCCGGCTGGAAAGCGCCCGTATCGCCAGCCTCCTCAGCGCCGGCTACATCATCAGGACTCGCGCCGACGACAGTGGCGTCGAAGCCCGGGCCAACGACTCCTCACGCGCGTCGGCCGCCCTCGCCTCCGGAGCCCAGCTCGTCAGCACCGACTTCCCCGTGCCGGCGCCCTCGGGCTACGTCGTGCCGGCGCCGGGAAGCCCGGCCCGGTGCAACCCGGTGACCACGCCGCCGGCGACGGCGTGCACGCCGGCGGACGTCGAGGACCTGGGCTGATCCTTCTCAGCGGATGGGCTCGTCGATGAGTGCGGCGCCGGTGACGAAGTAGTAGAAGTGCCACCACTCGCCGGCGTAGTTCTCGAAGCCCTCGGCGTGCATGGCCTCGACCAGCGTCGCCCGGTTCTGGGCGGCCACGCCCGTGGCATTGGCGGTGTGGGCGGCCGGCGTGAACGTCTCGTAGCCGGTGCCCATGTCGAGCTCCCGGCCGGTGGCGCGGTCGACCAGGGTGAGGTCGATGGCCTGCCCGGAGTTGTGATAGCTGACCGACGCGATGTACGGCCCCACCAGGTCGCCCCGGCCCTGGGACCGGGCCCAGGCCACCATGGCCTGCGTGGCCCGCACCGGGCGGTAGGCGTCGAAGACCTTGAGGCCGAGGTTGCGGGGTGCGAGCCGGCGCTGCACCTGGGCCAGGGCCTCGGCGCCGGCAGGCTGGAGGAAGGCCCGATTGGCCTCGTACCCGGGAAGGGGGGCGCCGGTGACGTTGTCGGCGGTGAGCTTGGGGAGCGCGACCACGATCGATGGCTCTATGTCCTGCACGTCGACGAGCGGGGCCGGCGGGGCCGGCCGCGGCAGCGTGCTAGTCGTCGTCGTCGTCGAGTCGGTGGGCGTGGTGGCGGTCGGTGCCGGCGTGGTCTGACTCGTGGCCGGCGCGCTGGTGGCCGGTGGGGCCGGCGCCGCTGATTCGTCCGACGAGCAGGCGGAGGCGAGCAGCACAGCGGCCAGCACGAGTGTGCGCCGGCTCACGGCGAAGGCTGGTAGCGGTCGGCCTGCAGGCGGCAGAGCTCGGCGTAGCGGCCGTTGGCCCTCACCTGATCCTCGTGAAAGCCCGACTCAACCACCCGGCCGGAATGGACGGGCTCAGCGATGCTGCGCCAGGTTGCCCGCCAAGGACTCACCCGGCAACCGTAGGTCCGGAGGGGAGACGCCGGCGCCGTTGCCAGCAAGATGCGCCGGAGAAGTCCGAGCCGTGGTGCCGCTCTTCGCCGGCGCCGGCGCCGGCATCAGGATCAAGGTGATCGAGGCCGATTGGGTGCGCCCCCGGGCCAAAAGCTCAGAGCTGGCCCAGTCATCGATCAGACGCCGACCGTCGCTCCCTGGCCAAACACAACTGCGACTAGGTTCGCCATCATGTGCTACCACGGCGACACCCGCCCGCCGTTAGCTCCGGTCCGGGCCGGCGTCGCGACCGGCGGCGACATGGTCATGCGGTCCACCGACGGGAGTTACTTCTCAGCCCACTTCGCCCACCCGGACATCCCCTCGGATACGGGCGCGGTCATCCTCCCCGATGTCCGCGGGCTGCACGACTTCTACCGTGACCTGGCCCACCGCTTCGCCGAGGCCGGCCACCACGCAGTGGCCATCGACTACTTCGGCCGCACGGCTGGCACGACCGCCCGAGCCGACGACTTCGCCTTCCGCGATCACGTAGCGCAGCTGGAGCCGGGCAATGTCGACCGCGACGTGGCCGCCGCCGTGGCCTGGCTCCGCGGGACGGCGCAAACCATCGTGACGATCGGGTTCTGCCTCGGCGGGGCCCTGTCGTGGCGGCAATCGGCCGCCAACTCTCAACTGGCGGGATGCGTCGGCTTCTACGGCAATCCCGACCGTGCTCGCGACGCGATCCCCGACATGAGGGCACCGCTGCTCATCCTGGCGGCCGGCCAGGACCGTACGCCCGTCGCCGACGTCGAGGCCTTCGCAGCCGATGTCCGCGCCGCCGGAGCCGTGGCTGACCTCTCCGTGTACCCCGACGCGCCCCACAGCTTCTTTGATCGCCGCTTCGACAACTACAGAGACGAGTGCGCCGACGCGTGGCAGCGCATCCTCGACTTCATCGACGCCCGCAGGACGCAGGAGAAATGCGTCATAGGTACCCCGCCGAGCGTCGACCACGCCGGTACGCTGGCGGCAATGACTGACAAGGTCTGGACGGCCGCAGAGCTCGAACGCATGACGCCGGCGGAGCAAGCCGAGCTCTTCGGGGCCAGTCTGATCCGGGACTCGCCCGGTTCGCCGCTGTAGGTCAGCTCGCTCCGGACGGTGCGGTAGAGCTGATGCAGCTCGACGTCGATGTTGACGCCGGCGCCTGAGACCATGCGCTCCTCCGCGAGCCACGCGCGGCACCGCTCACATCGTTCCGGGTCGTGTATCGAATCGACGACGACAACCACGAGGTCGTCGTCTTGCGAGTCGACCACCGAGGCGACGTCTACCGAGCCCGCTGACGGGATGCAACTGCGATACGACAGCCGAAACTCGCTGCAACGACGGATCCGGCACTAACCCTCGGCACGGAATGGAGCCGCACCGTCGGCCGGAGAAGGACGTGCCGTGTTTCGTTGGTCGGGGGACGCGCCAACCCAGCCGGAATCGACGGTGCATGTGTTAACCGTTCGGGTCGCTCGCCGTGCCGGAGTCGTCCTGCTCGTGGGCCACCGGCGTTCCCGGGTCAGTCAATACCCCTGAACACCTGCCCGCGGTCACCTCTGCCACGGCGGCGCAAGTACTTTCCGGGCGAAAGGGTTGGATCCGGCTATCAACCTTCTCTGTGCGTTCGGCCCCGGACCGGCTCTGGACGTCACCGGCTTATGCGGCGATGATTCACGGATGGCTGGGTGTTCGCGTCGGAGCCTGGGCACGCGGGACATCGTGGTGATGTTGGCCATTCTCGCCACCGTGGTCAGCCTGTCCTTCGGTAGATCCGATGGCGATTTCGGCGAGGACATATGGCGGTTCAGTGTCCTTGCGGGATTCTTCGGCCTCGTCGTGCTGTATACCCTCTGGGAGAAGCGATCTCAAGGCAGGGCTTTCGAGGCGCACTGGCGGCGGATCTGCCATGTGCTGGACGAAGAGCACAGCCATGAGGGCGCGATGCTTCGGGGAACGTGGAAGGGCATGCCCTTTCGCGCCTACGCGACTGCCTACATCGCCGGTCAGTACGCCGGGACGGTGAGCGAGTACAGCGTCACCATTCCAGCTGCTCTCTCAGGACCGGAGTGGCACGCCGAGCGGACCTACGACCGCTCAGGCTCCAGGGGCTCCCACTTGTGGACAGTTAGGGCCGACGCGAGGAACGCCGAGGAGTGCTTGAGGGAAGCCGGACTGCTGACTGCCATTGAGGACGCTGAGCAGCGCACGATGCACTTCCGTCCAGGTAGCCGACTCCTGTTCCGTTCGTCGACGACCCAGGTGGCATATGAGGATGCGAGTGGCGAGCCACCCTGCGCTAATGATCTGGTCGTGCACCTGGACCTCGCCTGGCGCGCCAACGAAGTTCACACCGCCGCCATGTTGGCGATGGACGCCTATTCAGTGGCTCCGCCTCGCCTGCGTATGGGAGACCCCCCGGTTTGGCTCCTGACCCTGTGGTTTCCGGCGTCACTTGTCGGCGCAACTGTCGGTGGCAGTTGGCCGTGGGCCTTCGCACTGCTCCCAGTCACCCTCGCCGCCCCCTATCTGTGGCGAGTCCGGATCCGCCGCCCCTGAGCCCCTCATCATCGCCCGAGTTCCCGGTGCCACCGAGGGTACGTTGAGCAAGATGTGCTGATAGACCGCGGTCGGCCTGGGGCCACTCCGGACGGTATCGCCGGCGCCAGCGGTTACTCCCCGATCG
>CAVYKB010000020.1:0-478139 GCA_963768975.1 uncultured Acidimicrobiia bacterium
GCACGCCGGCCACCGCGGCCCAAAGGTCGGTGGCCGACGGGGGCCCGGTGAACGACGTCCGCACGACGCCCTCGGCGTCGGCTACCACGATGATGGGCACGGCATCGATGTGGTAGCGGCGGTGGAGGTCGGGCCGGGCTTTCACCTCGGCCTCGTCGACGGCCACGGCGTCGCTGGCCAGCACCTTCGCCCGTTCGACGGCCTTGGCGCAGGAGTCACAGGTGGCCGATGTGAACACTGCGACCAGCCACGGCGCGTCGGGCCGGGCGAAGTCGGCCCGGTCGAGCTGGGCGGGAACGGCCCAGCTGCCCTGGGTGGGCGCCTCGGGCCGGCGGCGCTCAAGCACGACCGCAACCACGATGGCCACCACCACGACGACGGCGGCCAGCAGCACCCGTTCCACAGCTCCAGTATCGCGCCCGTCAGTAGATGACGAATTCATGTATTGCGCGGGGCCTCGCGACTTGCAACGATTCCGACGGCCCCGGGCGGCGGATACCAAAGCGGACGGCTGCGTGGGGACATCGGATCGGTGGCGGTCCGATGTCGCCGTCTGTTTCGCCGTCGCAGCCGCCAGCCGGGCGGGGCCGCCTCTGGCGGCGCCGGGCGGCCGGCGGGAATGAACCCCGGCGCCGAGGGCTGGCGGGGACTCCTACCTCAGGGGGATGGCTGGGTTGATGGCTAGGCCGGGGGCTTTTACTCGGTAGACGGCGCGCTCCACGATGACTTCGCGGGTGGAGGTCAGGAGGAGGGAGACCGCCGGCCGTTTGAGGGCGTCGTTGACGTGGAGGGCGCGGCGCTGGCCGGGAAGGACCTCGATGGAGGTGAAGGAGCCCACTGGTGTCGCGCTCCCGTCGGCCAGGAGGTTCAGGGTGACCCGGGCCGGCTGGGTGCCGGGGTTCTGCACGACGACCCACTGGTCGTTGTTGTCGTCGGCTGCGCCGGCGGCCGTGGCCCAGCGGAGCGCCGGCAGGCGGGCGCCGAGCGCGATCGACACACCGGTCCGGGCGCTGGGCGCGGCACCGTCGACCGCCCGCTCGACCACCACGTCGGGCCCCTCTACCGACCGTACGGTGACGGAGTGGGGCACGTTCTTGGGGATCCGGCTCTCTTCGGAGGCGTTGACCGCCAGGCGCGACTCGCGGGGGATCGTGAGCCGCAGCGGCTCCGCCTCCCCGCTGTCGAGGGCGAGCGACAGCTCCACCTGGGCCTCGGTGGTGCCGGGGTTGTAGACCAGGTAGCGCTCGTTCAGCCCGTCGGCCACGAGGCCTTCCGGGAAGTACCAGATCGGCCCCGGCGCCGCGGCCCCGAGGCCGACGGAGACCCCCTTGCGGCCGGCGCTCCCGTCGAAGGTCTGCACCCGGCTGACGACCAGCCGGCCGGCGCGGGCGACCACTCGGGCGGAGACCGACTCCCGGCGCTGGACGAAGTCGCCGACGTTGATGGCGGTGAGGGCCTGGCCACGCACCAGGAGCCCGGTGAGGGCCTGGGGGCTGACAGTGCCCTCTTCGGTGCTGAAGACGACGTCCACCACCGCGTCGTCGGGGAAGGGATTCAGAGCCAGGAGTACCTCGCCGGCATCGCGGGTGGTCACCCCCTCGGCGAAGAACCACGACGACGACGCCGAGGACGCGCAGCTGGCCACGCTGTCACCCATCGTGCCGGTGGTGGCGATCTCGGCCACCGCCTCGCCCCCGTCGAGCTCGACGAGCGCGGAGGCGAAGGGCGACGTTGCCAGGTCGGCGAGGCGCACGGCGGCCCGGCTGGAGGGGCCGACGCTGATCGGGGCCCGCCGTGGCTCACCGGTATTCGGGTAGACGGTGACGGTGCCGGTCAGGCGCCGGCCGCCGGCGTTGGCTACGACGACCGACGCTTCGCCGAGGGCGCCGGACACCGGGGCCCCCGGGCAGTACCAGGCCGACGACCGGGCCGACGCCGGCGCAGCCACCGGCACCTGGGCGTTGATGGCGGTGGTGCCGTCGGTGGTGGCCCGCTCGACCCGGCGGTCGATGACGCCCCCGGCGACCAGCAGGCCCCCGAGCACGACGAGCGCCGGTAGCCGGGCGGTGCGGCGGCTGGCGGCGCTCGGCGGGCCCTTCAGCGTCCGAGAGGGTGCGGCGGTGGCGGCGGCACTCCTGTTCCGCCGGGGGCTCACCGGGCGCCGGCCGCGGTGAGGATGGGCATGAGGACGGTGTCGTCCTGGCCGGGTGAGGGGCGGCCGCGGGTGCGCCACAGCAGGCTGGCGGCGCAGGCCCAGAGCAGGAAGGGCAGCAGGGCCAGGGGCCACCGGTACAGCGGGGTCTTGTAGCGCACCTCGGCCGGGCCGGAGCCGCCGGCGGTGAAGGCGTTGCCCACGCCGAAGGCGTCGACCCGGCGGGCCGTGTCGCCGGCGACGGTGAGCTCCCAGCGCCCCGAGGGCGCCTCGGAAAGCAGTACGGTGCCGGGCCCGGCCACCTCGCCGGAGAACCGCACCGGGCCGGTGCCGGACAGGACCGGCCGGCCGCCGGCGAGGTCGGCGCCGCTGCCGGCCGAGTCCCGCAGGGCGGCGGCGCCGGCGTCGGTGAGCAGGGCCCGGCCCGGGCCCCATGAGACGTTCTCGTAGACGTCGAGCGCGGGGTCCGACGGGAGCACCCGCAGGTCGAGCTGGGAGCCGAGGGCCCGGGTGAGGCCGGCGGGGACGTCGAGCTGCTCGGGGCTGTCGTCGGCGATCGACAGCTGCTTGGGGACCACGATGTAGCGGATCGCCATGGGCGCCAGCAGCCGGCCGAGGCGGGCGGTGCCGCCGCCGCGGGCCACGGTGACGGCGTCGCCGATGGCCTCGGTGGCCCCCGACGGCGGGCCGGGCCAGAGATCGGTGACGTCGGGCGGGCCGTTACGGGAGGTCGCCCAGGCGACGCCCTCGTCGCCCTTGAAGTCCCAGCCGTCGAGGGGCAGCGTGTCTGGGTCGCCCAACCACAGCACGCGGTAGGCCCCTTGCTCGGAGGTGGCCCGCATCCAGCCGACGGAGCGGGCCACCTCCTCGGTGGCCATGTTCCAGCTGCCGTGGGTGGCGGCGCCGAGGATGGGCAGCACGGAGGCGACTAGGGCGAGGCCGCCGGCGAGAGGTGCGGCCTGGCGCCAGCTGAACCGGTAGCCCCGAAGGTCGACCTGGGTGGCGGCCGCACCCATGGCCACCGCCCCGGCGAGGGCGGCGGCGGCCGGCGCCAGGAGGATCTCGGCGTCCTGCATCCGGAACGGCAGCCAGCCCCGGCCGCCGGCCCACGCCAGGCCGGCGCTCAGCACCACGACGGTCCAGAAGCGCACTGCCCAAGCGAAGCGCCAGCCCCGGCCGACGAGCAGCGGGGTGGCGGCGGCCGCCAGCAGGGCCCACCCCAGCACGCCGGCGCCGAGAGGGCCGACCTGGAAACGCAGGAGGGCGCCCAGGCCCGGCGCCCGGCTGGGCAGGTGGCCCACACCGACGACGGTGGACCACCCCCCGGGCACGGCAAGGGTCGCCGACCACGGCATGAGCAGCACGAAGGCGACGGCAATGCCGCCGAGCGCCCCCCGCACCGCCCGGGCGGCAGCGCCGGCGCCACCGGACAGGAGAGATCCCAGGAACAGGCCCAGGGCGGCGACGAGCACGGCGATGCCGGCGGCTGGCGCGAAGGCGCTCACGACCGCCAGCGGGACGCCGAGTAGCAGGTACGGGCGCCACTGCGGCCCGCCGCCGGCGCCCATGAACGGCTCGAGGCGGGTCATGCGGGCCAGCACGAGGAGGAACCACGGCATGGTCGCGTAGACGATGAGGCCCGTCCATCGACCGTGGGCCAGGGCGTTGTACGGCAGGGGTACGGCCAAGATCGCGATCACTGCGGCCAGGCGGGCCATCGTCGAATCGAGCGGGCGAGCCATACGCCAGGCGCCAATCGCAGCGAGCGGCCAGGCGCCCAGGACGAGGACCTTTGCGAGCGTCCCCATGTGGCCCAAAAAGGCCATACCGAGAACGCCGAGTATCCCGAACACCGGCGGCCCGGGGGCGGCGGAGCCCATGCCCGTCGTGCGCCAGCCGTCGAAGAAGTGGGTGAGCAGGGTGGTCGGCCGGGGAAAGGGAGCGAACTGGCCCACCGCCGGCAACCGGCCGGTGAACAGGTTGCGGCTGCCGATGAGGAGCACGAGCGCGAGCACGCCGAGGAGGACGGCGGCCGCCTTCCCCGGCCCCTTGCCCACGGACGAGACCAGCTCCTGGCCGGCCTCCACCAGGTGCCGGGCCCGTTCCTCGGCGTGGAGCCGGCGCTGGATGTACATGGTCAGCCGCGAGCTGCCACGCGCCTGGAGCCGGCGGACCTCAGCGTCGGGGACGGCGCGGGTGCGGCGGACGACCGCCCGCAGCGGCCGCAGCTCGCTGAGATGGCGCAGGTTCCATGTCCAGGCCCCGACCAGGGCGCGAGCCTCGGTGCCCCGCCGGGTCAGGAGGGCGACGATGGCCTCGACCACGGTGGCGACGGCTGCCTGCGGGATCACCCGGAGGAGGTGGAGCCAGGTGTAGTTCTTGAACATGGCCCGCAGGTGGTTGCGGGGCTCCAGGCGGGCCCGATCGGGGTCGGCTCCGGGCGCCTCCCGGGCCGCTTCCCGGTGGCGGACGCGGGCTTCCGGTGCCACGACCACGCGGGCGCCGGCCGCCTGGGCCCGCCAGCACAGGTCGACGTCGGCTCCGTAGTCAGCCATCTGCGGGTCGAAGCCGCCGAGCTCGGTGAACAGGTCGGCCCGCACCAGCAGGCAGGCGGAGGCGGCAGCGAAGACGTCGCGCACCGCGTCGTGCTGCTCCTGGTCCAGCTCGCCCCGGTCGACCAGTGGGGTCGTGGCGCCCGTCTTGTCGACCGAGAGGCCGACGCTGAGGAGGCGGTCCTCGCGGTCCCAGTCGACCAGCTTGGGGGCCACGATGCCGGCGTTGGACCGCAGCGACTCCTCCACCATGAGGCGGAGGGCGTCGGGCTCGGGGGCGACGTCGTCGTGGCAGAACACCAGGAAGGCGGCGCCCTGGACGGTGTCGAGGACATCGTTGGCGGCGGCGGCGAAGCCCGGCGGCCGGCCTCGGCGGTCAGGCCGGCGGAGGAAGGCTTCGGGCAGGACGGCGGCCACCCGGGGACCGGGGTCGTCCCGGCCCGCACCGTCGATCACCAGGACCTGCTGGTTCGGGTAGTCCTGGTTGCCCACCGCCCGGAGCGCCTCCTCGAACCACTCCCCGGGCTCGTCGGCCACGACGACCGCGACGAGCGGCGGTGCGGATGGCTGCGGATCCATGCGTGGGCCAGAGGCTAGCCGGGTCGGTATGAGCCACCCTGGCACCTCCGCCATGGTTTCCTGGAGGGATGGACGACGCCGACGCCGGCCTCCGGGACGCCTTCTACACCGCCGTGGGCTTCGGCATCCTCGGCATCCAGCAGGCCCAGCTCCGCCGGCGTGAGCTCCAGAAGGAGCTGGCCCGGTTGGCCGACGAGGTCGACGGGAAAGTCGAACCCGTGCTCGACGACCTGGTCGCCCGCCTCCCCGAGGACCTCCGGCCGCTGGCCGGCCAGGCACGGGCCGCGGCGGCGAGCGCCCGGCGGGCGCTCCTGGGGCAGGGCCGGCGATGAGCGATGCGCTGAAGGGCCAGCTGCTGGTGGCCACGCCGAACCTGGGCGACCCCAACTTCGAGCGCACGGTCGTGCTGGTTCTCGAGCACGGTGAAGAGGGGGCGCTCGGCGTGGTGCTCAACCGGCCGAGTGAGCTCGACGTGGCCGAGCCGCTCCCGGAGTGGGCCCGGGCCGCCGCCCATCCACCCGTCGTCTTCATCGGCGGCCCGGTGGCGCCCAGCGCCGCCGTCTGCCTTGCTCGCCTCGGTCGCTACGGCGGCGCCGAGGGGTGGCAGCCGCTGATGCCCGGCACTCCCGTCGGCACCATGGACCTCGACTGCGACCCCGACGAGGCCATCCCCCGCCTGGAGGAGATCCGGGTCTTCGCCGGCTACGCCGGCTGGGGACCGGGCCAGCTTGAGAGCGAGATCGCCGACGGCGGCTGGTTCGTGGTCGACGCCGAGCCTGCCGACCCCCTGTCGCCGGCGCCCGAGGGGCTCTGGTCGGCCGTCCTGCGTCGCCAGCGGGGCACGCTGGCCCTCTTCGCCGGCTACCCGCCGGATCCCACCCTCAACTGACCCGGCCATCTCAGGTAACGGCCCGGTAGACGCCGGCGTGGGCGGCGGCCGACGCCTCCCAGGTGTGGCGGGCGGCGACCTCCAGGCCGAGCCGCCGGCGCTCGGCGTCGCCTTCCATCGCCCACTCCAGGGCGCCGGCCAGGCGGAAGTCGTCGCCGGGCGGGGCCAGGAAGGCCGCGCCGGCGGCCACCTCCTCCATGACCGTGCCCTCGGTCGTCACCACCGGCGCCCCGCACGCCAGCGCCTCCAGCACGGGCAGGCCGAAGCCCTCCTCGAGCGACGGGTAGGCGACCGCCGCCGCGCACCGGAGGAGGGCCGGAATGTCGCCCTCGGCGACGTAGCCGGTGGATCGCACCCGGTCGCCGTGGGCGGCGTCGGCCACTGCCCGTTCGACGGCGTCGGCCCCCCAGCCGGCGGCGCCGGCGAGGACCAGGGTCAGGTCGGGCCGGGCGCCGGCGATGCGGTCGAAGGCCCGGACCAGGGTGGGTACGTCCTTGCGGGGCTCCAGGGTGCCGAGGAAGGCCACGTAGGGTGGGCGGACGCCGATGCGGGCCAAGGCCGCCTGGTCGTCGGAGTCGCCGGCGTCGGGGCGGTAGCGGGCGTGGTCCACGCCGTGGGGGATGACGTGGACCGGCACCCTTGTACCGACCCGCTCGGCCAGTAGGGCGGCGGTGGTGGCGCTCACGGCGATGAGGGCGGCGGCTCGGCGGGCGGCGGTGCGAATGGCGGCTCGGAAGAAGGCGACCTTGGTCCGCTGGTGCCACTCGGGGTGGGTGAAGAACGACAGGTCGTGGACGGTCACGACCGCCGGCAGGCCCAGCGCCAGCGGCATCGTGTAGTGGGGGCCGTGGTGGACGTCGGTCCCGAGGGCGCGGACGACGCGGGGGAGGCCCACCTGCTCCCAGCCGAGCCGCACCGGGCGGAGGGAGGGAGCCCGGGCCGCGACGGGGGGCGGCCAGCGGCCGGCGTCGCCGGCGCGAGTGACCACCGTGAGGTCGACGTCGTCCCGCCGGGCGAGGGCGCCGGCGAGGGCCAGCACGTACCGGCCGGCGCCGCCGGGCGGGTCGGGGATGGCGCTGGCGTCGAGGGCGACCTTCACAGCGCCCGCCACAGTTCGAGGTGGCGGGCGGCCGTCGCATCCCACGTGAGGTCGGCGGCCCGCTCGCGGCCGGCGTCCACCAGCTCGGCCCGCCGGCGCTCGTCGGTGGCCACCTGCACCAGCGCGGCGGCGATCCCGTCGACGTCGAACGGGTCGACCTCCACTGCGGCGCCGGCGGCGCTGGGCACCGCACTGGCCACCACCGGCGTCCCGCAGGCCATGGCCTCGACCGCCGGCAACCCGAACCCCTCCCGCAGGGGCACGTAGGCCAGCAGGCGGGACCGGCGGTAGAGGGCGGTCAGGGTTCCGCCCGTGACCAGACCGGCGAGGACCACGCCAGGCCCGGGGCGGACATCCGGGCCCCACCCCGCCGGCCCCACGACGACCAGCGGCGGCAGCTTGGCCCGGACGGCGTCGTAGGCGGCCAGCAGGCGGGGGAGGTTCTTGCGAGGCTCCAGTGTGGAGACCGTCAGCAGGAAGTCGCCGCTGACGCCGAGGCTGGCGAGCAGGGCACCGGCGGCCTCATCGTCGGCCGGCGCCAGGTGGTCACAGCCCTCCTCGACGACCTCCACCCGTTCGGGCCGGGCTCCTGCGGCCAGGAGGTCGTCGGCCACGGTCGCCGACGGCACGACCAGCAGCCGGGCCCGCTCCAGCGCCCGGCCCAGCGCGGCCTCGTGCCAGCGCCGGCCCCGGTCCGGGTAGGCCTCGGGGAAGTGGCGCCAGGCCAGGTCGTGGACCATCACCGACATCGGCGCCCCACCGGCGGGCGGCACCGCGAAGGAGGTGGCGTGGACCACGTCGGCGCCGGCCGGTGGCCGGACCAGGCCTCGGTCCCATGCCCGGACCAGCGCCGGCGCCGGCAGCGGCGAGGTGACGACGCGGCCGAGTGCGGCCAGGGGGTCACCGCCGCCCCGGGCGGCGCGGCTGGCCCAGAGCGTCACGTCGGCGTCGAGCGCGGAGAGCCCCCGCAGCAGCCCCCGTACGTACGTGCCGATGCCCCCCTCCACGGGCCGGCGCAGCTGCTCGGCCACCACCAGGAGGCGCAAATCAGAGGCCCGAGACCGCCGGCCTCCACATCTGGTTGGTGCCTCCGTTCGTCGGCCACTGGATGATGAGGGCGCCGTCGTCCCGCGAAACCCCGCCCACGTCGAGGGCCATGCCGCTGTGCTGGGCCACCAGGTTGAAAGTGCCCGCCGCAGCGGGCACGAGTCTCCACATCTGGTTGATCTGGCCGTTGGCCGGCCACTGGATCACCCGGGCGCCGGCGGCGGTGGAGACTCCCTCGACGTCGAGCATCATCCCGCTGTGCTGGACCTGGATGAAGTACACGTTCGCGGTCCCGGTGGAGATGAAGCGCCAGGCCTGGTTGCGCCCGCCGTTGGCCGGCCACTGGATGGCCTGGGCGCCCGGCGACGTGGAGATGAAGTTGACGTCGAGGTTCTTGCCGCTGTGCTGCACGGTCAGGGTGGTGTCCAGCGGCTCCCACAGGAAGCTGACCGTGACCCAGGCGTTCTCCAGGTTGCCCAGCCCGAGCTGCTTCGCCGCCTCGATCGAAAGGTCGATGCCGGCGGGGTTGAGCACGCACCGGCCGAACTGGTCGGCGCCCCCCGCCCGGCCGCTGGGCTGGCCGGTGGACAGGTTGATGCAGTTCTGGACGGTGTTGTAGCCGTTGTAGAACGCAGCCTGGGCCTCCGGCACCCCGCGGGGCAGGTCGGTGTACAGGCGGCGGGGCCGGGACGAGCCCGGGCCGGCCCAGTAGTTGTCGTCGAGGTTCCAGGGGCCGACCTCGCGCACCGGGATGGTGGCGGTCTGGCCGTTGTCCCGGGTGACGACCACCCGGTAGTCGAGGTCGAGGCGGTAGCCGGCGGGGCAGCCGAACTGGTTCAGCACCGTCTGGTTCCGGAGGCCGGCGAACTTGGCGCATTTGTCGGGCACGGCTGCCTCGACTGCGCCCGGCGTGTTCGGCGCGTACTGGGTGGCGTAGACCCGGTAGGTGGCGAAACCCGGCGGGTTGGAGGCGCCGGCCCCCGGCGGCGCCGGCGACGGGGCCGTGCCAGTCCCTTCGCCGGGCAGATTCCGGGCCGGGCCCCCGACACCCTCGACGCCGGCCTTGCGGCCGGCGTCGGCGGCCTCGTCGCCGTTGAAGGGAGTGGGCTGGGTGCCGGCGTCGATCGGTGCGACGGCGCCCGAGGTGGGGATGGTGGGCGGCGTCTGGGCGCCGGCGACGCCGGCTTCCGGGGCCAGCAGGGTGGCCAGGGCCAGGACGGCGAGGAGGAGCTTTCGGTTTCGCAAGCCACTCACGGTAGTCGCCGGCCTGCGCCGGATCAGGGTCTCACCCGCCGGTAGAGCGCCAGGGTCTCCGTCGCCGCCTTCTCCCAGGTGAACTTGCCCGCCTGGGCCTTCCCGGCCGGGATCAGGCGGGAGCGCAGGCCTTCGTCGAAGGCGGCCTGCTCGATGGCGTGGGCGAAGCCTTCGGCGTCGCCCGGCTCGACCAGCAGGCCGGCGTCGCCCACGGTCTCGGGGGTGGCCCCGGCTCGCACGCCGACCACGGGGACTCCGGCCTCCATCCCCTCGAGGAGCGGCATGCCGAACCCCTCGTAGAGCGACGGGAACACCAGCACCCGGGCGCCGGCCAGCAGGGCGGCGACTCGGGCGTCGTCGATGTAGCCGGTGCGCGTCACCTCGGGCTCGCCCAGGCCCCGCTTGCGCAGCAGGGCGGGCACGTCCAGGAGGCTGCTGCGACCACCGGCCAGGACCAGGCGCAGGTCGACGCCCCGCTGGCGCAGGATGCGGAGGGCGTCGAGGGCGAGCGGCAGGTTCTTGCGGGGCTCGAGGGTGCCCAGCATCAGGGCGTACGGTGGGCTCGACGCTCCCTCGGGGGCGGCGGCCGCCCGGGGCCGGGCGTGGCTGCCGTTGTGGACGACGGTCACCTTGTCGCCCACTTCGGGCAGCCAGGCGACGAGCTCGCTGCGGGTGAACTCCGACACCGTGATGATGGCGGCGGCCCGGCGGAGGATGTCGGGGAGCAGGCGGGCCATGCGGCGCACACCGGGCGTCACCGCCTCGGGGCGATGGACGAAGTTGATGTCGTGGACGGTCACCACGACGGGCACCTTGCGCGACGGGGGGGCGATGAAGTTCGTGGCGTGGAAGACGTCGCAGTCGACCAGCCACTCCACCGGCGGGAACTGCACCCGGTCCCACATGGCCCACAGGGGCCGGGCGGGGGCCAGCTTGCGCTCGACGGCGACGTTCGGCCGGTGGGGCGGGTCCAGCTTCAGGTACCGGGCCGTGCGCCAGGAGATCGGGAAGACCACCAGGTCGTCCTGCGGCGACACCTTGGCCGCGGCATCGATGAGCTCGTGGGTGTACCAGCCCACGCCGGTCTTGGCGCCGAGGAGAGGGGTGCCGTCGAAACCGATCCGCATCCGGGGCCCGGCTTAGCCGTGCCGCCGGCGCCGGCGGGGGGTACGCCGGCGTTCGGCCTCGGCCTGGGCCTCGGCTTCCGCCTCGACTTCAGGAGGCTCGACGTCGGCCACCTCGTCGTCGATGACCTCGGGTGCCGGCGGCGGCGGCGGAGGCGGGGGAGGCGGAGGCCGCAGCTCGGAGACGATGACGTCACGGTGGCGCCGGAGCTCGTGGGGCAGGTCGAGGGCCAGGCGCCGGCCCAGCTCGGTGATGGCCCTGGCCAGCTCCGATGTCGCCCCCTTGACCTCCTGGGCGACGATGGGGCCCAGTGCGGCCTCGACGCGCGCCAGCCGCTGGTCGACCGCCTCCAGGCGGCGCTCGACGGCGGTGATCCGCTCGGCCAGGCTCGGATCGGGGGCGAACGGGACACCGCCCCCGGGGTCGGGTGTCGGCAGCAGCTCCATGGGCCTGCCAGCCTAGGTGGCATGGCCGAGCTGTGGCTGAGAGGGTCGGGGTTCAGGTGGCGCCGGCCCCTCCTCATGGGAGTCGTCAACGCCAACGCCGACTCGTTCTCCGACCCCGGCGCCCGGACCCGCGACGCGGTCGTCGCCCGGGCCGTCGCCATGGTGGGCGCCGGCGCCGGCGCCCTCGACATCGGGGGCCAGTCGGCGATCACCGGGCGGGCGCCAGCCGAGGCGGCCACGGAGGCGGCCGCCGTGACCCCGGTCGTCCGGGCCATCGTGGAGCAGTGCCCGGGAATCCTCGTGTCGGTCGACACCTACAAGCCGGCCGTCGTAGAGGCTGCGCTCGAGGCGGGCGCCCACCTGGTCAACGACGTCTCCGGCCTGCGCGACCTCACTGTCGCCCGGTTGTGCGCCGGCGCCGGCGCCGGCCTGGTGGTGATGCACACTGCGGCCCCGCCGCTCTCCCGGCTCCAGGACCCGTCGCTGTACGGCGACGTGAGTCGGGAGGTGGCGGCGTTCCTGGCGCAGCGGATCGCAGGGGCGGTGGAGGCCGGGGTGGACGAGCGCTCGATCGTCGTGGACCCTGGGGTCGACTTCACCAAGACGCCGGCCCAAACCGTCGAGCTGCTCCGCGACCTGGGGCCGGTCGTCGCCCTCGGCCGGCCCGTGCTGCTGGCCCTGTCCCGGAAGGACTTCGTGGGCGCCCTCACCAGCCGCCCGCCGGCGGAGCGTGACGCCGGCACCCTGGGGGCGGTCGCCGCCCTGCGCTCGCTGCCCGACCAGATCCTGCGGGTCCACGACGTCGCTGGGACGGCCGACATGCTGCGTGTTCTGGACGTGCTCACCGGCCAGGAGCCGGCGCCGGTGGGGCTGACGCTGCCGGAGGAGCTCCGACATCAGCCCCGACCGGGCGTCCCGGTCGCTGGTCCACCGAACCGCCCCGGGGCTACCCGGCCTCGCTGAGGGCCGGAGCGGCGTGGGCGGCGCCGAGGGCGGCCGCCAGGTGCGGGCGCTACGGTGCCCGGATGGCTGACATCGAGGCGAACAAGGCGAAGGTGCGGCAGTTCTACGACCGCTCTCACGCCGGCGACCTGGCGGTGTATGACGAGATGCTGTCGCCCGCCTTCGTGAACTACGGCGGCCCGGCCGGCGAGCTGCACGGGCCCGAGGCGTTCAAGCAGGCCTATGTGGGCTTTGCCGCGGCGATGTCCGACTTCCGGACCACTATCGACCTGATCATCGCCGAAGGCGACCTGGTGGCCGTCTACGGGGTCGCGTCCGGGACCCACGACGGGAACTTCATGGGGCTGCCGCCGACCGGCCAGAAGCTGCGCTGGACCGGCATGGCCATTTACCGCTTCGATGCCGACGGCCTGATCGACGGCCGCTGGCAGGAGATCGACGGCTTAGGCCTGTTCGGCCAGCTCGGCCTGCTGCCGCCGCCGCCCGGGGACCCGCAGTAGAGGTCCGCAAGCGGCGGGCCTCGGGCGCGCCAGGGGTCCGCTTCGAGGTCACGGCGCTCTCCGAGACGGAGTACTTCCTGGGGCCGGCCACTCCTCACGTCCACGACACCGAGGGTTGGGTCATCTACGTGTCGCCGAACCCGGTCCTGCTCGTCATCCCGGAGGGCGGCCCGTGGGTGGCGGCCACCTCTCACACCGGGGCGAAAGTCGACCTCTGCCGGGACATCGCTCGGGGCGCCGGCTACGTGGAGTTCGTCGACCTGGAGCTGGACGTGGTCTGGCGGTGGGGTGAGCCGGCGCAGGTTCTCGACGCTGAGGAGTTCGACGCGCTGGTCCTGCCGGGCGCGGCTGCGTACCGGGCGGAGGCCGAACGCATCCGGGCATGCGTCGATGCCGGCGAGGAGCCGTTCGGGCCGGCGTTTCGCAGCCGGCTCGTGGAGTTGGCGGGACCCGGCGACCCGCTGCTGGGGGCGACGTGGGCGAGCGGCGCCGGCCCGTTCCTCGCCGGCGAAGTGTCGGCGATGGTCGGGCCGGCGTGGCTCGACCGGCAGCGCGCCGGCGCCGGCTGGCTCCTGTGCGGCGGTGACGACGGCCGGGTCACCGCCGTCGCGTGGGTGGACTCAGGCGGTGACGACGTGCTGGTCGCGACCACGCGGACCGCCGAGGCCGAGGCCATGGGGTCGTTCCTCATGGCCTGTGCCCCCCGCCTCCGGCCCTACCCCCCGCCGCCGATCCCCCTCGTCACCGGCGACTAACTTCTCCGCCCAAGACGTTGGCGGAGTAAGGGCAGGGGACGGATGGCCGACGCCGAAGTGCAGGCGAGGACCAAGCAGGAACGCGCGGTGCGCCGCATCAGCCGCCGCAGCCTGCAGCTCGCCGGCCTCGCCCTGTTCGTGCTCGTCATGGCGCCGGTGGGGTTCTGGCTGTTCGAGCACCGGGAGAACATCGACGTCGAGACCGTGCCCCAGGCCTACCTGTGGTTGATCCGCACGCTCATCGAGCAGGGTTCGGCCTACGACATCGAGACCGCCGGCGGCTACATCATCTACTACCTCGTCGAGATCGCCGGGATCAGCCTGGTCGCCTTCGTGAGTGGCGCCGTCGCCTCGAAGCTCGTCACCACCGTCATGAACAAGGGGAAGGGATTGGGTTCCACCAAGGCCAAGGACCATGTCGTCATCTGCGGGTGGAGCGGCAAGGGCGCCGAGATCATCCGGGAGCTGCGGGCGCGTGAGGTCGAGCGACCCCGCCCGATCGTGGTGCTCGCCAACCTGGAGAACGACCCGACCAAGGTCGACGAGGTCGAGTTCTTCCGCGGCGACCCCAGCGATGCAGCAGACCTTCTTCGCGCCGGCATCGACCGGTGCGCGATCGCCATCGTGCTGGCCGACGAGTCCACGCCCTCGGCGACGGACGCGGAGCGCGATGCCCGGACCCTTTTCACGGTCCTGGCGGTGGAAACCGTGAACGCCGACGCTTACAGCTGCGTCGAGGTCATCCGCTCTGACAACCGCCGCCACTTCGCCAACACCCACGCCAATGAGTTGGTAATCAGTGGCGAGGTCACCGGCGCCCTCCTGGCCGGCTCCGCCGCCAACCCCGGCCTCTCCCGGGTGGTCACCAATCTCGTCACCCACCCCGACGACCAGGAGTTCTACCGGATCCCGGTGCCGCCCGACCTGGTCGGCAAGCCGGTCTCAGAGGCCCTGGTGGCGCTGAAGGAACGGCAGGACGCTCTCCTGGTCGCCATCGTCAAGGGCATGGACGACTACCACCTCAACCCGCCGATGGACCACATCCTCGTCGCCGGCGACAAGCTTCTCGTCATCTCCAGCCTTGTCCGCCTGGACGCCACCATCGTCTGACCGCGCCGGCGTTCAGCGTCCTCCAGGGCGTCAGAAGCGCTCCGCTTCGGTCAGCGGCGACCGGCCGCTACCCCCTTCCCAGCGCTATCCGCCAGCCCTCTTCCCGCCTGAGCGCCGGCAGCCGGGGGGCGGGATCCCCGGCTGCCGGCGGGCCGGCGATGCTGAATCGCCGGCGGAGCCGGCCTGCCGGGTGGGGGGACCCGGCCGCCGGCGGTGGGGACTTAGGCCGAAGGCTCGGCGTCGCCGGCCTGGAGCGCCTGGTGG
Source organism: uncultured Acidimicrobiia bacterium (assembly GCA_963768975.1). GTDB lineage: Bacteria > Actinomycetota > Acidimicrobiia > Acidimicrobiales > AC-14 > CADCTB01. The sequence continues at coordinate 14,736 of CAVYKB010000020.1, forward strand.
TGGCGCTCGGCGGCCCACGCCGCCGCCTCCCGGCACAGGGCGGGGTGGAACCGCCAGCGGGCCAGCTGCTCCTCGGCCGCCTGGGCATCCTCACCCAGCTCGAGCAGGCTGAGGGCCAGGCGCCGGCTGCGCCGGCGCTGCTGCTCGTGCACCGGGGTGAGCAGCTCGGCCTCCTGCCACGCCTGGTGGGCGGCGACCAGTTCCGGCGACAGGCGCATGACCTGCCGGCGGGTGAGGGGCGGGAGCTTGCGGCGCACGGCCAGGGTGCCGTCGGGCCGGGCCTCGGCGACGTCGAACTGGCAGCACCGCGACAGTGCCCGCATGAACGGCGAGTGCCGCCCGCCCTTGGATCCCAGGCCGAGGGCCTGGGCGGTGGAAGCCAGGTCGAGGTCGAACCCCTCGGGGGCGGCGTCGAGCCGGTTGGCCAGGAACCGGAGGAGCCAAGTGGTGGACGGGCCGAGGATGCCGAGCCAGAAGCGCTCGACGTAGGCGGATCGGGGATCGTGGCCCAGCGCGTCGATCACGCTGTCGGGCCAGGGGCGGACGGGCAGGATGGTGACGGACGGAACGTCCGCCGGGAGCACTGAGACCGAGCTCAAAAGAAGCCTCCGGAACGAGGACCGCGACGCAGGGAAAGAGCAAGGGGAAGCTCGTGCCATTTCATTACACTCCACCCTCCGAAGACCTGTCAAGGGCGAGGGCGATGGTCGCCGGCGCCGGCCGGATCACCGCTCTCACCGGCGCCGGCATCTCCACCGACTCGGGCATCCCGGACTTCCGCGGCCCCCAGGGTGTCTGGACGAAGGATCCGCAGGCTCAGCGCAACTCGAACATCACCGACTACATCGCCGACGGAGAGGTCCGCCGGCGGGTGTGGCAGACCCGCCTCGCCTCGCCGGCGTGGACGGCGGAGCCCAACGCCGGCCACCTGGCTCTGGTCGACCTGGAGCGCCAGGGCCGCCTGCACACCCTCGTCACCCAGAACATCGACGGCCTCCATCAGCTGGCGGGGAACGACCCGGACTCCGTCGTCGAGCTCCACGGCACCATGCGGGAAGCGATGTGCCTGGGCTGCGGCGACCGTAGCCCCATGGAGCCGGTGCTCGACCGGCTGCGGGCCGGCGAGGACGACCCCGACTGCGACCGGTGCGGCGGCCTGCTGAAGTCGGCCACCGTCTCCTTCGGCCAGTCGCTGGTGGCCGAGGATCTTCGCCGGGCGCACGGGGCCGCCACCGAGTGCGACCTCCTGCTCGCCGTCGGCTCCAGCCTCACCGTCTCGCCGGCCTGCGACCTGGTGCTGGTCGCCGCCCGGGCCGGCGCCGGCGTGGTGATCGTCAACGCCGAGCCGACCCCGTACGACGGCATCGCCGGCGCCGTGGTCCGGGCGCCGATCGGCGTCGTCCTGCCGGCGCTGGTGGCGCGCTGACGGGAATGTCGACCTACGCGGTAGGGTTTATCCGGTCTGAACCCGCGCCTCTGAGGATCGACAACCATGCCCACCTTCCGTGACCTGCTCGCCGCCGCCAAGGCGTCGATCCGTGAGGTCGACACCGCCGGCGCCGAGGCCACCCTGGCCGCCAACCCGGCCACCGTCGTGCTCGACGTCCGTGAGCCCGACGAGTACGAGCAGGGCGCCCTGCCCAACGCGGTCCACATCCCCCGGGGCCACCTGGAGAGCCAGGTTGAGAACCGGCTGGCCGACAAGTCGGCACCGGTCCTGATCTATTGCGCCGGCGGCACCCGCTCCGCCTTCGCGGCCCGCACCCTGGCCGAGCTGGGCTACACCGACGTCGTTTCCATGGCCGGTGGCTTCAACAAGTGGAAGAACGAGAACCGGGAGTGGTCGGCCCCCCGCACGCTCACCGCCGACCAGCGCAACCGGTACCAGCGCCACATCCTCCTCCCCGAGGTGGGCGACGCCGGCCAGCAGAAACTGCTCGACTCCAAGGTCCTGCTGCTGGGCGCCGGCGGACTGGGTTCCCCGGCCGCGCTGTACCTGGCCGCCGCCGGCGTTGGCACGCTGGGCATCGTCGACATGGACGTGGTCGACGAGTCGAACCTCCAGCGCCAGATCCTGCACAACATGGACCGCGTCGGCGATCGCAAAGTCGACTCGGCCAAGAAGACGCTGGTCAGCCTCAACCCCGACATCGACGTGGTGACCTACGACGTCCGCCTGGGCGCCGACAACATCCTCGACGTGTTCGACGGCTACGACGTGATCGTCGACGGCACCGACAACTTCCCCACTCGCTACCTGGTCAACGACGCGTCGCTGGTCAAGCGCATCCCGGTGGTCCACGGGTCGATCTTCCGCTTCGACGGCCAGGTCACCGTGTACCACCCCTTCGTCGGCCCCTGCTACCGCTGCCAGGTGCCCGAGCCGCCCCCGCCCGAGCTGGCGCCTTCGTGCTCGGAGGCCGGCGTGCTCGGCGTGTTGCCCGGGATCATCGGCTCCATCCAGGCCATGGAGGCCATCAAGCTGCTGCTCGGCCTGGGCGACCCCCTCGTCGGCCGGCTGCTGGCCTACGACGCCCTGGAGGAGTCGTTCCGCACCTTCAAGATACGCCGGGACGACGCCTGCCCGGCGTGCGGGCCCGACGCCGGCGAGATCGTCATCGCCGAGTACGACGAGCTCTGCATGCCCCACCCCAAGCAGTCGCCCGCGGCCTGACGCCGGCCGGCCCCAGTGTGGGTCGTTGGCGGCGTTATATCGGCCCGGATCGCCCACTCTCGACCGGTTCGGCCTCGACAACGAGGTCGGTGATCCCCGGCGACGCCGGCTTTCCCGCCGGCCGGAGCCGGCCCAGCCGCAGGGCCCGCCGGCGCTCCCAACCGGGGGTGGCCTCGACGGTGCGGGGGTCGAGGAGGTCGCGCAGGCCGTCGCCGGCGAGGTTGAAGGCCAGGACCATGAGGGTGATGGCCAGGCCCGGCCACAGCAGGAGCAGCGGGGCCTTGTCGAGGAAGGAGCGGGCCTCGGCCAGCATGGCGCCCCACTCCGGCGTGGGCGGCCCGACCCCGAAGCCCAGGAAGGACAGCCCCGACACGGCCAGCAGCGTGCTGCCCATGTCGATGGTGCTGAAGACCACCGTGGGCCCGAGGAGGTTCGGGGCGACGTGGCGGAACATGATGCGCGGCCGCGACGCACCCACCGCCCGCGCCGCCTCCACGAAGTCCTGTTCTCGGATCTTGAGGGCCATGCCCCTGACCAACCGGGCGTATCGCGGCCACCCGACCAGGATGATCGTGATGATCAGGTTCCGCAGTCCCTGACCCAGCAGGCCGACGACGACCAGCGCCAGGATCAGGGTCGGCAGCGCCAGCAGCACGTCGACCGCCCGCATGATGAGGGTCTCCGCCAGGCGGCCGTACATCCCGGCCACCAGGCCGAGGACGGTGCCGAGGACGGTGATCCCCAACGTGGCGCTCAGCGCCATGCCCAGCGACAGGCGGGCGCCGTGCAGGAGCCGGGCGAAGACGTCGCGACCGAGGTTGTCCGTCCCCAGCGGGTGGCTCTTGCTCAGCGGCGCGAAGCGGTTGGAGAAGTTGGTCTGGATGGGGTCGTGGCGGGCCAGCAAGGGCGCCAGCATGGCCGCGACCACCACCACCATGATGATGACCAGCCCGAGCACGGCGGTGCGGTCCTTGAGCAGCCGGCGGAACATCCGCCGGCGGACCGGCACGAACGTCTGACCCGCCTGGCGAAGAACCGCTTCGGTCGTACTCACCGGCTCACCGCCGGATCCAGGCGGATGCGGGGATCGAGCACGCCGTAGAGGATGTCGACCAGCAGGTTGCCAATGAGGTAGATGGCGCCGGCCAGCAGCACTGCGGCCTGGATCAGCGGGTAGTCACGTTGGGAGATGGCCTCCAATGTCAGGAGCCCCAATCCGGGCCAGGCGAAGATGAACTCGGTGATGACCACGCCCTCGAGGAGGGCGCCGAGGACCGTGCCGACGTAGGTCACCACCGGGATCGACGCGTTGCGCAGCCCGTGGCGGAGGACCACCTGCAGCGATCCCAGCCCCTTCGACCGCGCGGTGCGGATGTAGTCCTCGGTGAAGACCTCGAGGAGGCTGGCCCGCAGCAGCCGGGAGATGACCGCGGCCGGCGTGATCGCCACGACGATCGCCGGCATGATGAGGCTGTCCCACCCCTGACGTCCGGCCACCGGCAGAAGCTTCCACTCCGTGGCCAGCTGCACGATCAGCATGTAGGCCAGGAAGAAGCCGGGTATCGACGCGGCCAGCAGGGCGGTCACCCGGAAGGCCTGGTCGGTCCAGTGCCGGTGGAACATGGCGGCCATCACCCCCAGCGGCAGCCCGACCATGAGGATCAGCAGCGCGGACGCCGCCGTCAGTTCCAGCGTGGGCCCGATGCGGTCCTTGAGCACGTCGTAGACCGGCTGGCGCTTGGCGAAGGACTCACCCAGGTCGCCGGTGACGAGGCCCTTGAGCCACGTCCCGTACTGGACGAAGAACGGCCGGTCGAGGCCGAGCTCCTTCTGGGCGTTGCGGATGTCCTGGGCCGTCGCCTCCTGTGACCCCGACCGCTTGCGTGCGTACTCCTCCGCCGGGTCGCCCGGTGCGTTCGTGACCAGCAGGAAGATCAGGAACGACAGGGCGAGCAGCGTCGGGATGGCGACGAGAAGCCTGCGGGCGAGGTACCTCGCCACGTTCCGGCTACTTCGGCGACATCGTCAGGCTGAACCAGGTCTGGTTGGTGAACGACGGGTGAGGGTCGCCGAGGTCCACGTTCTTGGCCATGCCGTAGATGCGGAATGCGTCGGCCAGGGGGACCACCAGGAAGTCTTTGTTGATGAGGATGCTCATCATCGTCGCCGACGCCTGCTGGACCTCGGCCGTGGTCTTGGCGGTGTCGGACTTGATGACCTCGGCCTCGAAGGCGGGGCCGTTGGGCGTGGCCGGCGCCGCACCCGGAGCGAACTGCACGTTGGTGGCCGAGCGGGCGGCCATGCGCAGCACCGGGAGGAACGCCGGGTTGGCATCGTTCTGGTTCGGCGGCTCGAGGTCGAGGTCGAAGTCACCCTTGCCCTGGGCGTAGAGCGAGTTGCGCGTGGCCACGTCGGGGGTCTTCTTGATCTCGACGTCGATGCCGACGTCCTTCAAGTTCGACTGGATGACGAGCAGGGCCGACTCCGGCACCTCCTGCTGGCCGAGCAGCTTGAGGCTGAGGCGCTTGCCGTCCTTGGCGCGGATGCCGTCGGAGCCGACCCGCCAGCCGGCGTCGTCGAGCACCTTGCGGCTGCGGGCCAGGTCGCGGTTGATCGGCGTCACCAGGCTGGCGGCCGAGCCCAGCACGGAGCCGGGCGCCATGTACCGGCCGGGGGCGGCGTTGCCGTCGAGCACGACGTCGACGTAAGACTGGCGGTCGATGGCGTAGGTGACGGCTTCACGGACAGCGGGGTCCTGGGTGATGCGGCCGTCCAGCTTGTTGACGTAGAGCAGGTGGTTCCGGCCCGCCTTCGACTTCACGACCTTGAAGTTGGGGTCGCTGGAGAGCGACTTCGTGGCGTCGGCCGGGAGGTCGATGGCCAGGTCGGCCTGGCCGGACTTCAGCGCCTCGAGGCGGGTCTGCGGGTCCGGGTAGAAGCGGATGTCCATCTTGCGGACCTTGGGCTTCTCGCCCCAGTAGTTGTCGTTGCGGACGAACGAGGCGGTCTGCTTGGGGGTGTAGCTCTCGTACTTCCATGGGCCGGTGCCGGCGTAGGGGGCGGTGTCGTTGTGGGTGTTCGCCTTGACGATGGCGCCCTCGGGGTGCCCGATCTGCTCGACCAGGCGCAGGTTGGTCTGGGCCGGCGTGAAGTCGACGGTGAACTGGTCGATCTTCTTCACCGAGTCCGGGCCGAGGGTGTTCAGCACCGTGGTGAGCGTCTTGCCCTCGGGCTGGCGGACGCCCCAGGTCCACACCACGTCGTCGGCGCTGAAAGGCGTGCCGTCGTGGAAGGTGACGCCCTGGCGGAGGGTGAAGCGCCACGTCTTGCCGTCGGGCTGCAGCTCCCACTTGGTGGCCAGGCCCGGCTTCAGGGTGTAGTCGGACCCGATGTAGACCAGCGGCTCGTAGACCTGGACGTTGTAGACGTACATGAACTGGTACGACTTGGCGCCCGTGCCGCCCTCGGTCCACTGGTCCTCGTTGGCCGCCACCCGGACGGTGGCGTTGAGGTCGGGTTGGCTGGCGGTCTGCCCACCGGTCTGGCCGGTGCCGCCTTCATCGTCGGAGCCACCGCAGGCGGCCGCGAACAGGCCGAGCATCATGACAATGGCGAGTGCCTTACGGCGCATGTTCTTCCCCCTGAGACGACGACAAGACGGCGCAGGTGCCCAGCGCACCTCGACCGCCGTCTCTACCGCGATTGTGTCATGTGGCCAGAACCACCGCACGTCAACCGCCTACTCTTTCGGATTGCCATGGCCGCCGTGCTCGACATACGCGATCTCGAGGTCACGTTCCCGACACTCGAGGGACGGGTCTCCGCGGTCCGGGGGGTGAGCCTGGCCCTGGAGCCGGGGCAGATCCGCGGCGTCGTCGGCGAGTCGGGGTCGGGCAAGACGGTCACCATGCTGGCCGCCCTCGGCCTCCTGCCCTCCAGCGCCGAGGTCACCGGCTCGGTGAAGTACAAGGGCCGTGAGCTGCTCGGGCTGGCGCCCTCGGAGCTGCGGAAGGTGCGGGGCTCGGGGATCGCCATGATCTTCCAGGACCCCCGGACGTCGCTGAACCCGGTGCACACCATCGGCCATCAGATCGTCGAGGGCATCCGGATCCACCACCCCGAGGTCAACCGCAAGGACGCCCTCAAGCGGGCCGTCGAGCTCCTGGCCCTCGTCGGCATCCCCCAGCCCGACAAGCGGGCGCGCGACTACCCCCACCAGTTCTCGGGGGGCATGTGCCAGCGGGTAATGGTGGCCATGGCCGTGGCCAACAACCCCGACGTCCTGGTCGCCGACGAGCCCACCACCGCCCTCGACGTCACCATCCAGGCCCAGATCCTCGACCTGCTGCGCGAAATCCGCACCGAGAAGGGTGTGGCCATTGTGCTGATCAGCCACGACCTCGGTGTGGTCGCCGGCCTGGCCGACGAGGTGTCGGTGATGTACGCCGGCCGGGTGGTGGAGCGGGGAACGGTCGACGACGTCTACGCCCAGGCCCGCCACCCCTACACCCGTGGCCTCCTCTCTTCGGTGCCCCGGCTGACCGACACCGACCGGGGCCCGCTGACCTCCATCGGCGGCGGCGCTCCTTCCCTGCTGGCGCTGCCCAAGGGCTGCGCCTTCCACCCGCGGTGCTCCCACGAGCGCCCGAACTGCCGGGTCGACGACCCCAGCCTGCGCCAGGTCGGCCTGGTCGAGGCCGCCTGCCACTACGCCGAGGAGATGGGCCCGGTAGGAGCAGGAACATGACGGAGCCGATCCTCGAGGTGCGCGACCTGGTCAAGGAGTTCCCGGTGCGCGGCGGGGGGAAGGTCCACGCCGTCTCGGGCGTGTCCTTCGACCTTCACGAAGGTGAGACCCTGGGCCTGGTCGGGGAGTCCGGCTGCGGAAAGTCCACGACCGCCCGCTGCGTGCTCCGCCTCATCGAGCCCACGAGCGGGGAGGTGGTGTTCCGGGGCCGTGACGTGCTGAAGCTCGGCCGCAAGGACCTGCGCAAGCTCCGCGCCGACCTCCAGATCGTGTTCCAGGACCCCTACGCGTCACTCAACCCGAGGATGCAGGTGTGGTCGATCGTGGCCGAGCCGCTGATCGTCCATGGCATGGCGGCCAAGGCGGCGAAGGCCCGGGCCAACGAGCTACTCGAGCTGGTGCGCCTCCGCCCCGAGCACGCCAGCCGCTACCCGCATGAGTTCTCCAGTGGTCAGCGCCAGCGCATCGGCGTGGCCCGGGCCCTGGCGCTCGAGCCCGACGTGCTGGTGCTCGACGAGCCGGTCTCTGCCCTCGACGTGAGCATCCAGGCCGGCGTGCTGAACCTGCTCGAGGAGCTGCGCGGGCGGCTCAACCTGGCCTACCTGTTCATCGCCCACGACCTGTCCGTCGTCCGCCACATCTCCGACCGGGTGGCAGTCATGTACCTGGGCAAGGTCGTCGAGATCGGCACCCGGAACGACATCTACAACCACCCGGCCATGCCGTACACCCAGGCGTTGCTCTCGTCGGTACCGGTGCCGGACCCGCCCGTGGAGCGCCGGCGCAAGCGCATCGTCCTTCAGGGCGACCTGCCGAGCCCGGCCGACCCGCCGTCGGGCTGCCGGTTCCGCACCCGGTGCTGGAAGGCCCAGGACATCTGCGCGGAGGAGGAGCCGGCGCTGATCGACCGCGGCCAGGGCCACCCCTCCGCCTGCCACTTCGCCGAGGAGCTGCAGGTGGTCCCCTGATCGAGCGACGAGCTCGCCGGCCGGGCCTGCCGGCCCCGCCGGAGCGCAGCGGATGCCCCTCCGACCAGTGGGTGGCGGAGGGATGCGACTTCGACAGCCCGCTGGTGATCCAGGAGCAGGAGCTGCTGGTGGGCTCCTACGCCGCGCTCCTGTCAGTGGTCCACCGCCAGTCGTCATAGCGTGGAGGCGTGGCCGTGCGCTTCGTCGTCATCGGAGGAGGTCCCGCCGGCAACCAGGCCGCCAGCCACGCCGCCCGGCTCGGGGCGACTGTCACGCTGATCGAGCGCGATGTCGTGGGCGGGGCCGCCCATCTCTGGGACTGCATCCCGTCCAAGGCCATGATCGCCACCGGCGGGGCGATGGCATTCGTCGAGCGCTCGGGGGGCATGGGCCTGGCCGCGCTGGACGCCGGCCTCGACGCCGACGCCCTGAAACGGCGCATCACCGACATCGAGGACCGCCTGCGCACGTCGATCGAGGATCTCCTGGCCGACCAGGGCGTGCGGGTGATCCGGGGCGCCGCCCGCCTGACCGGGCCGCACACCGTGGAGGTCGACGGCAACGACACCATCGATGCCGACGCCGTCCTCGTCGCCACCGGCAGCCGGCCCCGCATCCCCGACTGGTGCCGGCCCGACGGCGACCGCGTCCTGACGACCCGCCAGGCCTACCCGCCGCCGGTCATGCCAGAGCACCTGGTGGTCATCGGCTCAGGTGTCACCGGCGTGGAGTTCGTGCACATGTTCGCCTCCTTCGGCGCCAAGGTGACCCTCGTTGTCAGCCGCCAGCAGGTGCTGCCGAACAAGGATCCCGAGGTGGCGGCAGTCCTGGAGGACGAGTTCATCCGGCGAGGCGTGAGGCTGTTCATCGGAGCGCGGGCGATCGGGATCGACCGCACCGACGACGGCGGCGTCGCCGTGCGCTGCGACGACGGCCGGGCTGCCCGGGGCTCCCACGCCCTGCTGGCCATCGGCTCGGTGCCGAACTCCGACGGCCTGGGGCTGGCCGACGCCGGCGTGGAGGTCGACGAGCGGGGCTACGTGCCCGTCAACCAGCACTGCCAGTCGAACGTCGCCCACATCTACGCCGCCGGCGATGTGTCGGGGAAGCTGCCGCTGTCGTCGGTGGCGGCCATGCAGGGCCGCAAGATCGCCGAGCACGTCATGGGGATGCAAGCCCGGGAACACCGCCACCTCGACTACGACAAGGCGCCGCAGGCCGTCTTCACCGAGCCGGAGATAGCGGAGGTGGGGGTGGCCGAGGCCGAGGCGTTCGCCAGCGGCCGCAAGATCCGGGTGACGAAGGTCCCCTTCTCCTCCAACCCGAAGGCGCTGATCAACCACGATCCCCGGGGGTTCGTGAAGATCGTCTCCGACCCGGCGACGGGCATCGTGCTCGGCGGGTCAATCGTGGGCGGCCACGCGGCCGAGCTGATCTCGGTCATCGCCCTGGCGGTGAGCTGCAACCTGCGGGTCTCCGACATCGTCGACAGCCTGCTCGTCCACCCATCGCTGGCCGAGTCCCTTACCGAAGCCGCGGAGTAACCCTCATTCCAAAACGAAGAGCACGTCGCCGGCGCTCACGTTGTCGCCGGCCGCCACGTGGACCTCGGTCACCGTGCCCGCCCGCTCGGCGTCAACCTCATTCTCCATCTTCATGGCCTCGAGCACGCACAGGGCCTGGCCGACGCTGACTGTGTCGCCCACCGCCACCATCACCTGGATGATCGTTCCCTGCATCGGCGCGGTGATGCGGCCCCCGGCCGGGCCGGCCGCCGATCCCCCGGCACTGCGCTTGGCCCGCGGCGCCGGCCCGCCGGCCACCGCACCGGCCCCCTCCGGCAGCCACACCCGCACGTCGTAGCGCCGGCCGTCGACCTCGACGGCGACGTTGCGGGCCACGTCTCCTGCCGCCGGCGTGCCGGCGGCGGCGCCCATGGCCGGCATGTCGGAGAAATCGATCTTCTCCTCCACCCAGCGGGTGGAGTGGCGGTTCTCGATGAAATCCTGGTGCTCGAGGATGCGCAGGTGGGCGGCGATGTTGGTCGCCACGCCCTCGATCACCATCTCCCGCAGCACCCGCAGCATCCGGCAGCGGGCCTCCTCCCGGCCGGCGCCCCAGGTGAGAACCTTGGCGACGAGGTTGTCGTAGTGCTGGGTGACGGCGTCGCCCTCGCCGTAGCCGGCGTCGATGCGCACGCCGAAGCCGCCGGGGCGCGAGAAGCGGGTGAGGGTGCCAGGAGAGGGCATGAACCGCCCGCCGGCGATGTCCTCGGCGTTGACCCGGCACTCGATGGCGTGGCCCCGGGGGTCGAGGCTTTCCTGGGTGAAGGACAGCGCGGCGCCGGAGGCCACCCGTAGCTGCTCGGCCACCAGGTCGATGCCGCACGCCAGCTCGGTGAGGGGGTGCTCGACCTGGAGGCGGGCGTTCATCTCCAGGAAGTGAAACTCGCCGTCCTGGACGAGGAATTCGACGGTGCCGGCGTTGGCGTAGCCGCATGCCCGGGTGACGGCCACGGCCGACTCACCCATGGCCTGGCGGACCTCGGGCGCCAGCCCCGGCGCCGGCGTCTCCTCGATCAGCTTCTGGTGCCGGCGCTGGCTCGAGCAGTCGCGCTCGCCCATCCACACCGCGTTTCCGTGGGTGTCGGCGAAGACCTGCATCTCGACGTGGCGGGGCCAGTCGAGGTAGCGCTCGAGGTACACCTCGGGGTTGCCGAAGTACGCCTGCCCCTCCCGCTTGGCCGATTCCAGTTGCGACGCCGCGTCGTCCGGGCTGGCCACCACCTTCATGCCCCGCCCGCCACCGCCGTAGGACGCCTTGATCGCCACCGGCCACCCGTGCGCGTCACCGAACGCAACGATCTCCTCGGCGTTGGTGACCGGCCCGTCGCTGCCCGGGACCACCGGCACGCCGGCGGCGATCGCCGCCTCCCGAGACGACACCTTGTCGCCCATCACTTCCATGGCCTCGGGCGGCGGACCCACGAACACCGCGCCCCGGGAGGCCACGTCCCTGGCGAACGTCGGGTTCTCACTGAAGAAGCCGTAGCCGGGGTGGACGGCGTCGGCCCCACTGGCGGTGATTGCGTCGAGGATCGCCTCGGTGTTGAGGTAGCTCTCCGCCGCCGTCAGCCCGCCGAGGGCGAAGGCCTCGTCGGCGAGGCGGACGTGCAGCGATCGCCGGTCGACCTCGGAGTAGACGGCCACGCTGGCGATCCCCAGCTCCTGGCAGGCCCGGATGACCCGGACGGCGATCTCGCCACGGTTGGCGATAAGGACCTTGGCGAACATGTGCCGGTCATCATTACCGACGTTCATCATGTTGACCGTGAGCCGCTTCGCAGACATCCGGTGGTTCGCCGAGCTCGACTCCACCAATCGGGTGGCAGCCGACCTGGCGCGGGCCGGCGCACCCGACGGGGTGGTGGTCGGCGCCGACCACCAGACCGCGGGCCGGGGCCGGCGGGGCCGCACCTGGGAGTCCCACCCCGGGGCCTCACTGCTGGTGTCGGTGATCCTGCGGCCGGCGCCGGCCCTGGTGACCCTGGCTGCCGGCGTGGCCGCGGCCGAGGCCTGCGGCGCCTCGGACGTCGGGCTGAAATGGCCCAACGACCTCATGCTGGGCGACGCCAAACTCGGCGGCATCCTGTCCGAGCTGGTGGGCGACGCTGCAGTGGTCGGCCTCGGCCTCAACCTGTCCTGGGCGCCGGCCGGCGCCGCGTGCCTCGGCAAGGGAGCCGACCGGAAGGCGCTCCTCCACGCCTACCTCGCCGGCCTCGACAGCCCGGGCGACGTGCTGGCCCGGTACCGCAGCCGCTGCACGACCCTCGGCCGGCAGGTCCGGGTCGAGGTGCCCGACGGCGCCCTCGAGGGGCTGGCGACCGACGTCGACGAGCACGGCCGGCTGCTGGTCGACGGCCGGCCTGTGGCCGCCGGCGACGTGGTCCACGTGCGCTGACGGCGCTATACCAGCCTGGGGTAGAGCGCATCTGCCTCTATTGAAACCGGGGCGCAGCCCCTTTAAGACTTCCCGGATGAACAATCGACTGCGCAAGGTTGGGGCTTTGCTGGCGGGGGTGGCGGCGTTGACGCTGCCCACCATTACCGGCGCCCAGGCCCAGGTACAGCCGTCCTGCGGCCAGACCATCACCCAGAGCACCACACTCACCGCTGACCTCGGGCCCTGCCCGGACTACGGTGTCATCATCGGCGCCGACGGCATCGTGCTCGACCTCGGCGGGCACCGGATCTTTGGGACGGCGAACTTCAACGACAACGCCGGCGTCTACATGGCCGGCCGTACCGGTGCCAAGGTCCAGAACGGCACCATCACCGACTTCGACGCCGGCGTGATCATCGAGGGCGGCTCCCGCAACACCGTGTTCAATATCACGGCTACCCGCAACATCGGCCGGCGGGCCTCCGGCATCGCCACCCGGTTCGGCGAGGGCATCGGAATCATGTCCTCGAGCTTCAACCAGATCCTGAACAACCGGGCCGAGGACAACGGGCCCTTCGCCGGCATCGGCGTCTACTCCCTCGTCGACGGCGACCACCCCCGGTCCACGTCAGGCCCCTCGACCAACAACGTCATCTCCAACAACCAGGTGCTCAACAACGTGGTGGGTCGTGACGGCTTCGCCGGTGCCACCGACAACGACGGCATCCGTATCGAGCCCACCTACGCCGGCACCGCCTTCGTGATGGCCTCCAACCAGATCCTCAACAACACGGTGATCGGCAATGGCCTCGACGGCATCGCCATCTTCGGCCGCTCGCCCGGGAACGTGATCCGGGGCAACACGTCCAACAACAACGGCCTGTTCCGGTCGACGGCCCGCCGGGGTGACGGCATCATCGTGTTCAACTTCTCCGACCGCACGACCATCCAGAGCAACTCCACGAGCGGCAACGGGGACAACGGCATCCGCATCCGCGGCCCGCTGGGCGCCAACGCCGGCGCCCTCAACAACGTGATCCAGGGCAACACCTCGGTCGGTAACGCCGTCCGGCCCACGATTCCGAGCGCGGCGTTCGGCTCCGCCGCCTACGACCTGCACGACCAGAACCCGAACTGCGACAACAACCAGTGGAACGGGAACCGGTATCGCACCGCCAACCCGGAGTGCACGACGACGGGGGGCCAGCAGATCTAGGGATCCAGGTTCCTGTCCATCAGGGCGCGGAACGCTGCCCCGGCCCCCTCGGTGAGGGGGCCGGGGCATTTCCGGAGGCGGTGCCCGTCGACGGCGCGGATGGGCTGGACATCCCGGGTGCTGGAGGTGAGAAAGGCCTCGCCGGCGCCGACCAGGGCCGCCATGGGGATGTCGTCCTCGAGCACGTCGACTAGCTCCATGACCAGCTCCCGGGTGACGCCGGCCAGGCAGCCGGCGGACAGCGGCGGGGTCACCAGGCGGCCGCCGATGCCGACGAAGACGTTGGTACCCGTGCCCTCGCAGAGGTTGCCGGCGAGATTGGCGAACAAGGCCTCGCCGGCCCCGTGGTCGCCGGCGTAGGCCAGGGCGACGACGTTCTCGCCGTAGGACACCGACTTCACGCCGGTCAGGGCGCCCCGCTCGTTGCGGGGCCAGGGGGCCACCACCACGTCGGCCGTCGCCGGCCACGCCGGCAGGGCGCCGGCGGCGACGATCACCGTCGGCTCGACCGCCGCCCGGTCGGAGCCGAGGGCCCCGGGACCCCCGGTGACCGTCACCCGCAGCCGGCCGGCGTCGATGCCGTTGGCCCGGATGACGTCGTCGATGGCGGCCAGCACGAGCTGGCGAGGCGGGCAGGGCAGGCGCATGCCGGCGGTCGACCGAGCCAGACGGTCGAGGTGCCGGCGGACGGCGAAGGGCCGGCCGGCGACGATCTTCATCGTCTCGAAGACGCCGTCGCCGGTGAGCAGGCCGTGGTCGAGCGGCGACACCCGGGCCTGGGCCGCCGCGACGAGGCTCCCGTTCACCCACACCACGCTCATGGGCCGGCCGCCACCGCGAGGAGGCGCCGGGCCTTCAGCTCGGTCTCCTCCCACTCTCCCGCCGGCGTGGAGTCCCAGGTGATGCCGCCGCCGGTGCCCAGGTGCAGGCGGCCGTCCTCCACCCAGAACGTGCGGATGGCGACGTTCAGTTCGCCGGACGCAGTGTCGGTGTCGACCCGGCCGATGGCGCCGCAGTAGATCCCCCGAGGGACCGGCTCCAGCCGGCGGATCATCTCCATGGCGGCCAGCTTGGGCGCGCCCGTCACCGAACCGGGCGGGAAGGTCGCCTCCAGGAGCTCGGCCCAGCCCAGGCCAGCCCGCAGCCGCCCCCGCACCGTGCTGACCAGGTGGGCGAGGCCCGGATGGCGCTCCTCGCGGCACAGATCGGGAACGATCACCGTCCCGTAGTCGCACACCCGTCCGAGGTCGTTGCGCATGAGGTCCACGATCATGACGTTCTCGGCCCGGTCCTTGGCCAGGAAGCCGCCTCCGGGGGCGACGGTGCCCTTGATCGGCCGGGTCTCGACGGCCTCACCCCGCCGCCGCAGGAACAGCTCGGGCGACGCCGAGGCGATGGCCAGGCCGATGGAGTCCAGGCGGACGGTGGCGGCATGAGGCGCGGGGTTGGCGTCGGCCAGGGCGGCGGCCAAGCCCAGGATGTCGAAGCCGGCGGGCAGTGGTGCGGACAGCCGCCGGCACAGGTTCACCTGGTACACGTCGCCGTTGCCGATCGCCTCCCGGATGGCCCGTACGCCCTTCGAGAACCCGTCCTCGTCGAGGCTGGACGTCCACGACCCCGGCGGCACGGGGACGGTCGGGGTCGGCGCCGGCCTCTCGACGACACTCCAGCGGTCGAAGCGGGCGCACACCGGTGGGGCGTCGAATGGGACCACGACTGCCCACTGACCGTGACCGGGGGCGTCGAGGACGGTAAGGTCATCCGTGACGTCGCGCAGGCCGGTCAGCAGGCATCCGCCCACGACGGCCGTGTCCACCCGCCGGAGCCTACGAGAGAGGTCATGACCCCTGCCTATCGCCGTGCGGCCGTAGCAGGTTCCCGGCCGCCCGTGGGGGCCCCGTGAGCGACCTGCGCATCGCCGCGACCCGCGCCGGGCACCAGGGCGGTGACGGCAACGAGGGCAACGGGCACAGTCCGGCCACCGAGGGTGGCCGGCGGCTGGAGGACGCCCCGCCCGACGTCGCCCGCCGGATCCGCCGGCGGCCGGCGGCGACGGCCCCGAAGCCTGCCGCCCCTGCGCCGGCGGTGACCCGGGCCTCGGCCGCCAAGGACAGGGCCAAGGTGCTCCGCCAGCGCCGCCGCCGGCGCCGGATGCTGATCGCGTTCACCGCGTTCACCGCGTTCTGCACCTTCTGGGTCGGGATCGGCTACGTGTACGTGCAGCGCAAGCTCGACCAGATCAAGCGCCTCGAGCTGCCTGCGCTGGCCGACGAGGCCGAGGGGTCGGTGATGAACGTGCTGCTGGTCGGCTCCGACAGCCGGGCGAACCTCAGCGGGCGGGAGGCCGCCGGCTTCGGCCAGGAAGCCGTCGGAGGCCAGCGCAGCGACACGATCATGCTCCTGCACGTCGACCCGGCCGAGCAGAAGGCCGCCATCATCTCGGTGCCGCGGGATCTGTACGTGCCGATCGCCAACACCAACTACTCCGACCGGGTCAACGCCGCCTTCGCCATCGGCGGCCCCGACCAGCTCGTCGCCACCTTGCAGCGGACGCTCGGCATCACCATCCATCACTACGTCCAGGTCGACTTCAGCGGCTTCAAGGACATCGTCGACACGGTCGGCGGGGTGACGATGTACGTGCCCTACCCGGTACGCGACAGCGGCAGCGGCTTGGACCTCGGCCGGAACGGGTGCTGGGAGCTCGACGGCAACAAGGGCCTTTCGTGGGTCCGGAGCCGGCAGATGGAGTTCCTCATCAACGGCACGTGGCAGGCCGACGGCCGGGGCGACCTCGGCCGCATCGAGCGCCAGCAGGACTTCATCCGCCGGATGATGCGCAAGGCGCTGTCGTCGGGCATCAGCAACCCCATCACCCTCAACCGCCTGATCGGCGTGGGCGTGCGAGACGTCACCTTCGACTCGGCCTTGTCCACCAAGGACCTGACTGCCCTGGGCCGGCGCTTCAGTTCGCTCGACCCCGAGAAGGTGCTACTGCGGACGCTGCCCACCGACCCGGCCGACATCGACGGCAAGTCGGTCCTGAAGCTCCAGACGGCCCAGGCCCAGCCGCTGATCGACCTGCTCAACGGCACCGCGCCGATCGGCGGCAGCCCGTCCACCACCGTCGCCGCACCGAGCACCACGGCGCCGGCCTCCGGTGTCAAGCCGTCGGAGGTGCGGATCCGGGTGCTCAACGGCGTGGGCACCGCCGGCCTCGCCGGCCGGACGGCCACCAGCCTGACCGGCGCCGGCTACGTGGTGGCCGACAAGGGCGACGCACCCGCCCTGGCGCCCAAGACCACCATCACCTACGGCACCGGCCAGCAGGCCAAGGCCCAGCTCGTCCAGAGCACAGTGGCCGGCCCCTCGGTGCTGCGGGAGGACGCCACCCTCAAGTCGGTCGATGTCACCATGCTCCTCGGGGCCGACTTCACCGGCCTGAAGGCGGCCGTCACCGCCACGACCGCCACCACCGCCGCCCCGACGACCACCGTCGCCCCCCCGTTCAACCCCGTCCCCCTTCCCAAGGGCACCACCACCCCTCCCTGCTGATTCGACCTCGTTCGTTCGCTTCGCTCACTCCACTCGGTCGAGGGGGTCGTGCTCCGGACGGGCGAGCCAAGCTCGCCCGCCTCCGCGCTGCCTTTCCTTGGTATCCGCAGCCGGAGGGGCCGCCTACGGCGGCGGAACCCGGCCACGGACATTGATTCCAAGGCCGGCGCCGGCTGGTTCGCCGGTCCGCTCCCACGTCACCTACCGTTGAGGCGTGAGACTCCTCGTGACCGGCGGAGCCGGGTTCATCGGCGCCAACTTCGTCCGCTACTGGTCCGAGGCCCATCCCGACGACCGCGTCGTCGTCTACGACCTCCTCACCTACGCCGGCAACCGGGCCAACCTGGCCGGCCTCGACGACACCGTGGGCTTCGTCCGCGGCGACATCGCCGACCAGGCCACCGCCGAGCACGTCATGCGGGACGAGGACATCGACGTGGTGGTGAACTTCGCGGCGGAGTCCCACAACAGCTTGGCGGTGCTCGACCCTGCGCTGTTCTTCCGGACCAACGTACTGGGCACGCAGGCCCTCCTCGAAGCGGCCCGCCAGGTCGGCGTCGCCCGCTTCCACCACATCTCCACTTGTGAGGTCTACGGCGACCTCGACCTCGACACGGACGAGTCCTTCACCGAGGAGTCGCCCTACCGGCCCCGCACGCCGTACAACGCCTCGAAGGCCGGCGCCGACCACGCCGTGCGGGCCTACCACGAGACCTACGAGCTGCCCGTCACCGTCACCAACTGCTGTAACAACTACGGCCCGTACCAGTTCCCCGAGAAGGTGATCCCCCTCTTCACCACCTTCGGCCTCGACGACACGCCCCTCCCCATGTACGCGTCGACCAAAAACCGCCGCGAGTGGCTGCACGTGATCGACCATTGCCGGGCCATCGAGGCCGTCCTCGAGCGCGGCCGCGTCGGGGAGACCTACAACGTCGGCAGCGGCGTGGAGCGCAGCATCGAAGAGATCGCCGACGGGGTGCTCGATGCGCTGGGGAAGCCCAACGACCTCAAGGTCATCGTCCCCGACCGCCCGGGCCACGACCGGCGCTACCTGCTCGACTCCACCAAGATCCGCACCGAACTGGGGTGGGAGCCGCAGGTCCCCTTCGAGCACGGCCTGGCCGAGACCGTGTCATGGTACGCCGAGAACCGGGAGTGGTGGGAGCCGCTCCGCGACCGAGCTCCTGTCGAAGAGACGGCTTGGGAGGAGCAGGCCGAGACTCCGGATCCCGCCTGATGCGGGTACTGGTGACCGGCGCCGGCGGGCAGCTGGGGAGAGACGTCGTCGAACTGTGCACCGCCGCCGGTGACGACGTGGTGGCTTGCGACCACGCCAGCCTCGACGTCTCAGACCGCGACGCGGTGCTCCAGACGGTGGTGGCGGCCGGGCCGGACACCATCGTCCACGCCGGCGCCTGGACCAACGTCGACGGGTGCGAGACCGAGCCCGACCGGGCCTACGCGGTGAACGCCCTGGGCACCCGCCACATCGCCGAGGCGGCGCGGATGGCCGGCGCCCGGGTCCTCTACGTTTCCACCGACTACGTCTTCGACGGCACGGCCACCCGCCCGTACCGCGAGTGGGACGCCGTCAACCCGCTGTCGGTGTACGGGCGGTCCAAGCTAGGCGGCGAGGCCGCCCTCGGCCTCGACGACACCGTCGTGCGAACGTCCTGGGTCTGCGGCCTCCACGGCCGGAACTTCGTCAGGACCATCCTCGGCCGGGCGATGGAGGGCCACCCGTTGACCGTCGTCGACGACCAGCACGGCTGCCCGACCTTCACCGAGGACCTTGCCCTCATGATCCGGCGCCTCGCCGTCGCCCGGCGGCCGGGCACCTTCCACGTCACCAACCAGGGCCCGACCACCTGGTACGGCTTCGCTCGCGATGTCGTGGCCGCCGCCGGCCTCGATTCGGGGCTGGTCAGCCCCATCAGCACAGCCGAGATGCAGCCCCCCCGACCGGCGCCCCGCCCGGCCTACAGCGTCCTCGACAACGCCGCCCTCCGCCTGTCGGGCATCCCACTTCTGCCCGACTACCACGAGCCGCTCGAACGTCTGGTGAAGGAACTGACCCAGTGAGTCGCGTCGCGGTGATCGGCGCCGGCTACGTCGGCCTCACCACCGCCGCGTGCTTCGCCCACCTCGGCCACCGGGTCACCTGCGCCGATGTGGTGGCGGAAAAGGTCGAGCGCCTGTCGCGAGGCGACATCCCGATCCTCGAGGCCGGGATGCCGGAGCTGGTGCGGGAAGGCCTCGACAGCGGGCGGCTGAGGTTCGTGCTGGGCGCTGCGGCTGCGGTGGAGAACGCCGAGTTCGTCTACCTGTGCGTGCCCACGCCGCAGTCCGACGACGGCTCCGCCGACCTGAGCTACATCCGGGCTGCGGCCAACGAGATCGCCCCCCTCCTGGCCCCGGAGTGCATCGTGGTCAACAAGTCCACCGTGCCGGTGGGCTCGGCCCGCGTGGTGGAAGAGGTACTCGGGCGAGACGACGTGAGCGTCGTCTCCAACCCCGAGTTCCTCCGCGAGGGCTCGGCGGTGCACGACAGCCTGAACCCCGACCGCATCGTCATCGGCTCCGACGACCAGGTGGCCGCCGCCCGGGTGGCGGAGCTCTTCAGCGCCCTCCGAGCTCCGGTGATCGTCACCGATCCGGCCTCCGCCGAGACGATCAAGTACGCCTCGAACGCCTTCCTGGCCGCCAAGGTCACCTTCGCCAACGCAGTGGCCAATGTGTGCGAGGCGGTCGGCGCCGACGTGCGCGACGTGCTCCTCGGCATGGGATACGACAAGCGCATCGGCTTCGAGTTCCTGCGGCCCGGGCCCGGGTACGGCGGGAGTTGCTTCCTGGGAGACGAGACAGTCATGGTTCGACGGGCGGACGTTGTCCGGCTGCTGACGTTCGAGGAGCTGTTCGAGGAGGTCGAGCGCCACGGCCCTACCGGTTGGGACGCCCTCGTGTGGCGCGGCGGCGAACCGACTCCGGAGTTCCTCCCTGTGGCGCTGTTCTCTCGCCGCCCGTATACGGGCGACGTCATCGAGGTCCGGACGAAGATGGGCCGGCGGGTAACGGTTACCGAGGACCACCCGTTCGTGACCAGTCGCGGCGAGCTCGGCCACCGCTTCGAGCGGCGCCTGGCGCGCGACGTGACGACGCAGGATTGGCTTCCCGTGGCCCGCCACTTTCCCTTGGTCGAAGCCTCGGCGGTGGAATTGCGGCTGACGGACGGGATGGCGCCGGCGGGGGTGCAGTCACATCAGGTGATGGTGTGGCTGTCCGACGCCCAGCTCGACGCCGTCGATGCGCGGCGTCTCGAGCTGCCCGGGCCCCGCCGGTGGGAAATCCGTCGGACGGGGATCGCCCGGCTGAGCGAGCTTCGAACGCTGTCCGTCAGCGAGACGGAGGGACGGCTGGGCACGGTCAAGAACGGCACATCGGTTCCCGCCACGCTGCAGCTCGACGAGGCGCTCTGGCGGGTCATAGGGCTCTACCTTGCCGAGGGTTGGATCGGCCGTGACGGTGATCGAGCGAGGGTTTCGTGGGCCTTTCACCCGACGGCTGAGCCCGAGTTGGTCGACTTCGTGGCCGGTTACTGGCGAACGAGAGGGGTCAAGGCCACGGTCCGCCAAGGGGCGACAGCGACCACGGTCTCTGTCTCCTCACGGCTCCTGGCCGGCGCGATCTCAGGAGTCTTGGACCTGGGCGAGAACTGCTACCAGAAGCGTGTTCCCGACCTGATCTGGGCAGCGCCCGAGTCCCACAAGCGGGCGCTGCTCCAAGGCCTGTGGGACGGCGACGGCTCCTGGTCCTACATTCGCGGTGGCCCCAGTGTCGTGCTCGAGTACGGCACGGTGTCCCGCCGCCTCGCCGACGGCATGCTGCGGCTCCTGGGCGATCTCGGCATCGTGGGCCGCCTGAAGGTTGGCCGCACGGCGAAGTCGTCGGTGGATACCTACTGGATCGTCGTCTCGGGCGCCGGTCAGATCGAGGAACTTGTCGAGCTCTTCCCGCTCGCCGAGCAGCGCCAGATCGCCGATTCCCTCACCCGCCAGGCGAAGCGGATCGCGCCCACGGGCTACCGGCCGCTGTCCAAGAACGCGTCGTGGGTTCGGGTCACGAGTCACGAGAGCCGGCCATACGAGGGGAACGTGTACTCGCTGAAAGTGCCCGACGCCGGCACGGTGGTCACGACCAACGGGCTCGTCGTCGGCCAGTGCTTCCCGAAGGACATCCGGGCGCTCATCCGCATCGCCGAGGACGCCGGCTACGACTTCGGCCTGCTGCGGGGCGTCGATGAGGTCAACGACGCCCAGTTCGCCCGTGTGGTCGACAAGGTGCGGCGCATGGCCGGCGGCTCGGTCGAGGGCAAGATCGTCGCCGGCTGGGGCCTGACGTTCAAGGCTCGGACCGACGACCTGCGCCAGTCGCCGGCCATCGAAGTGCTCCAGCGCCTGCGGGCCGCCGGCGCCATGGTGCGGGCCTACGACCCGGCCGTGCCGGCGTCGGCCGCCGCCGGCGACTCCAGGCTCGACGGCATCGACGTCGGCGCCGACCCCTACGGCGTGTGCGAGGGAGCGGCGGTGCTCGTCGTGCTCACCGAGTGGGACGAGTTCCGCCGGCTCGATTTCGCCAAGGTCGCCGGCGCCCTCGAGCAGCCCCAGGTGGTCGACGCCCGCAACCTGCTCGACCCCGCGGCGCTGCGCCGGCGCGGCTTCACCTACGAGGGGATGGGGCGGTGAGCCGGATTGTCGTCACCGGCGGCGCCGGCTTCCTCGGCTCCCACCTGTGTCGGAGGCTGCTGGACCGGGGCGACACCGTCGTGGCCGTCGACAACCTGGTCACCGGGAACCTCGACAATCTCAGTGAGCTGTCGGCGCATCCCGAGTTCTCGTTCGTCCACTCCGACGTGAGCAACTTCCTCCACATCCCCGGTCCCGTCGACGCTGTCCTG
Organism: uncultured Acidimicrobiia bacterium; assembly: GCA_963768975.1. Classification (GTDB taxonomy): domain Bacteria; phylum Actinomycetota; class Acidimicrobiia; order Acidimicrobiales; family AC-14; genus CADCTB01. Next base: position 36,795 of record CAVYKB010000020.1, read on the forward strand.
CATTTCGCCAGCCCGGCGTCGCCGGCCGACTTCGAGCGCATTCCGATCCAGATCCTGAAGGTGGGAAGCCGGGGCACGCTGAACACCCTCGGCCTGGCCAAGGACAAGGGTGCCCGCTACTTCCTGGCCTCGACGAGCGAGGTCTACGGCGACCCGCTGGTCCACCCCCAGCCCGAGACGTATTGGGGCAATGTGAACCCGCTGGGCCCCCGCGGCGTCTACGACGAGGCGAAGCGCTTCGCCGAGGCCCTGACGATGGCCTACCACCGCCACCACGGCGTCGACGTCCGCATCGTGAGAATCTTCAATACCTTCGGTGAGCAAATGCGCCCCGATGACGGGCGGGTGGTGTCGAACTTCATCGTCCAGGCACTGGCGGGCAGGCCGATAACCATCCACGGTGACGGGAAGCAGACGCGCAGCTTCTGCTACGTCAACGACGAGGTGACGGGCCTGCTGGCCCTGCTGGACTCCGACTACGTCGGGCCGGTCAACATCGGCAACCCCCACGAGTTCACCGTCCTGGAGCTGGCCGAAAAGGTACTGGCGCTGACCGGCTCGACGTCGGAGCTTCAGTTCGACCCTCGGCCGGTCGACGACCCCGCCCAGCGCCGGCCCGACCTCACCCTGGCTCGGTCGGTGCTCGGTTGGGAGCCGCAGGTCAGCCTCGACGAGGGCCTGGCCCGCACCGCGGCGTGGTTCGCCAAGGTCGTCGGGCATGGCTGAGCCCGACCTCGACCCCGACGGGCGCACGCTGTCGGTCATCGTGCCGGTCTTCGACGAGCGCAACACCGTCGTCGAGGCCCTCCGGCGCATGCGGCGGGTCAGGCTGCCCGTCGACCTCGAGATCGTCGTCGTCGACGATGGATCCACCGACGGCACCACGCAGATCCTCGCCGCCCTCGAGGACTCCACCGTCCTCGTGGTGCGCCACCCGGCGAACCTGGGCAAGGGCGCGGCCATCCGGACCGGCCTCGAGCACGCACGGGGAGACCTGGTTCTCATCCAGGACGCCGACCTCGAATACGACCCGGAGGACTGGCCCCGGTTGCTGCGCCCGATCCTGCGCGGCCGTTCCGAGGTGGTCTACGGGAGCCGGTTCAACGGGGAGGGCGGCAGCATGGCGGCCTCCGACTGGGTGGGCAACCGGGTGCTCTCGCTGGCCACGAACCTGCTCTACAACACCAGCCTCTCGGACATGGAGTGCGGCTACAAGCTGTTCACCCGCAAGGTCCTCGACGACATCACCATCGAGTCCGACGGATTCGATTTCGAGCCGGAGATCACCGCCAAGGTGCTCCGCCGCGGCTACCGGATCTACGAGGTGCCGGTGTCGTACTCGGGGCGGCCTGCGAGCGAGGGCCGGAAGTTCGCGTGGAAGGACGGCGTGCGGGCCCTGTCCACCCTGCTTCGGTACCGGTGGGGCAAGTTCTAGTGATCAGCGCCGTCATCGTCAGCTACAACTCGGCGGACTACCTGCCCGACTGCCTGCGTAGCCTGCGGTCCGAGGGCGTGGACGACGTCGTCGTCGTCGACAATGCCTCCTCGGACGGCTCGGTCGAGGTGGCGCGGGCCGGCGACCCGGCCGTCAGCGTGGTGGAGACAGGGGCCAACCTCGGGTTCGGCTCGGCCGCCAACCGGGGCGTGGCCACGACCGCCGGCGAGTACGTGCTCATCCTCAACCCCGACACCGTCGTCGAGCCGGGGACGGCCAAGGCGCTGTCCGAGGCGCTGGACCGCGACCCCGGCCTGGCCGTGGTCGGGCCTCGCATGGAGAAGCTCGACGGCACCCTCTACCCGTCGGTGCGACGGTTCCCGGAGCTCACGGTGGCCTTCGGGCACGCCTTCCTCGGACTGGTCTGGCCCACCAACCCGGCGACCAGGCGCTACCGCATGCTCGACTGGGACCATGACCGGCCGGCGGCCGACGTCGACTGGGTGGGCGGGGCCTGCATGCTCGTGCGGCGGTCGGCGTTCGACCTGATCGGAGGGTTCGACGAGGCGTACTTCATGTACGTGGAGGACGTCGACCTCTGCTGGCGGCTGGGCCAGGCCGGATGGCGCATCGGCTACGAGCCCGCAGCCCGGGTCGTCCATGCCCTCGGAGGGTCGAGCCGGCGGGTGCCCTACCGCATGATCGCCGAGCACCACCGGTCGCTCTACCGGTTCGTGTCGAAGTCCAGCGCCGGCGCCCGGCGGGGCATGCTCCCGGTCGTCGCCGCCGGCCTCGGGGTGCGGACCGTGGCCGCTTGGGCGCACCACGCGCTGGGGGGAGCTCGATCTGAGTAGGCGGGACCCACCGAGTAGCGTCGGATCCCACTATGGGTAAGGCATCTTCAGCCAAGAAAGTCGCCCGTGCAGCCCGCACGGGTGGCGGCCGTACGAGGCGGGGCACGACCTCCTGGGTCTGGCCCACGGTCATGGCCTTCGTCGTGGTGCTCGGGACCGCGGGCATCGTCTACAGCCGTGACCAGCGCCAGCCGGACAACACCCGGCCCTTTGCCGCCGCCGCCGGCCGGGCCGGAGACCACTGGCACGCCGCCATCGGGTTCTACATCTGCGGGTCGTTCGTCCCCGACCTGCCCGAGGGCGACGACCCCCTGGGCATCCACGGCCACGGCGACAACGTGGTCCACATCCACCCGTTCGGCTCCTCGTCGGCCGGCAAGCGGGCCACCCTCGAAGTGTTCTTCGACACCGTGAACGCGGACATCTCCGACGACAAGATCGAGCTGCCGGGCCAGGACACCAAGCGCAACGGTGACCGCTGCGAGAACGGCGAGGGCGTGATCCGCACCAAGGTGTGGGACACCCGGGCGCCAACCGACCAGGGCCGCATCGTCGAGGGCGACCCCTCGAACCTGCGTCCGCAGGACGGCCAGCTCATCACCATCGCGTTCGGCCCCGAGAACCAGGACATCCCGAGGCCGCCGTCGGAGCGCAACCTGGACAACCTGACCGACGTCGCCCCCCCGCCGGGCGCCACGACCACCACGTCGGTGGGCCCGAACGCCACGACCACCTCGTCCTCCACCTCCACTACCGTCGCCCCCACCACCACCAGCACCCCGTGAAAGCGGTCGTGCTGGTGGGCGGCACGGGCACGCGCCTTCGCCCCCTGACGCTGACCGTCCCCAAGCAGGTCCTCCCGATCGTCGAGGTCCCGATGATCGAGCGGGTGCTGGCCTACCTGGAGCCCCATGGCGTCGACGAGGCGGTCTTGTCGCTCGGCTACCTGCACGGGGCTTTCCAGAACCTTTTCCCGGACGGGATGGCGGGGAACGTCCGCCTCACCTACGCCGTCGAGCCCGAGCCGCTGGACACCGCCGGCGCCGTGGGCTTCGCCGCCCGCTACGCCGGCATCACCGAGCGCTTCCTCGTTGTGAACGGCGACATCCTCACCGACCTCGACATCACGGCCATGCTCGCCTTCCACGAGGACCGGGGCGCCGAGGCCACCATCTCGCTTTCCAAGGTGGAGGACCCCTCGTCGTTCGGTCTCGTGCCCATCGACGAGCGGGGCAAGGTCTCCGCCTTCGTGGAGAAGCCGGCGGCGGGGGCGATCGGCCCGAGTCTCATCAACGCCGGCACCTACGTGCTGGAGCCGTCGGTGCTCGACCACATCCCCGAAGGCCAGCGGATCTCCATCGAGCGACAGGTGTTCCCGCTCCTGGCGGCCGCCGGCGCGCTCTACGGGTTCGCGTCGGACGGGTACTGGACCGACACCGGCACCCCGTTGCAGTACCTGCGGGCCCAGCTGGATCTGGTCGCCGGCCGGCGAGCTGGGCCGCCGGCGCCCGGCGCCCGGAGGGGCGCCGCCGGCGTCTGGACCCTCGGGCAGGCCGACTTCGGCGACAGCGTGCAGGCCCCGTCTCTCATCGGCGACGGGGCGTGGGTGGCGCCCGACGCGTCGGTCGAGAACTCCGTGATCGGGGCCGGCTGCCGCCTGAACCACGGGGCCCGGGTGTTGGAGTCTGTGCTGCTCCCCGGCGTGGAGGTCGGCCAGGGGGCGGTCGTGAGCCTCTCGATCCTCGGCCGTGGCGTGAGTGTCGGCGAAGGAGCAGAGGTGGCGGGCCTCTCGGTGATCGGCGACGGCTTCCACGTGGAGGCCGGTGCCCGCCTCGACGGGGCCCGCCTCCCGTCCATCGAGGCGCCGTGAGAGCGCTCGTGACGGGTGGGGCCGGCTTCATCGGGTCCACCCTCGTCGACCGGCTGCTGGCCGAGGGCCACCAGGTCGACGTGGTCGACGACCTGTCGACGGGCTTGCTGGCCAACCTGGCCGAGGCCCGGAACACCGCCGGCTACGAGCTCACGTTCCACCGCCTCGACATCCGGGAGCCGGCCGTGAGCGAGCTGCTGGCCCATCGCCGCCCAGAGGTGGTCTTCCATCTCGCGGCCCAGGCCGACGTGCGGGTCTCGGTGGCGTGGCCGGTGCGTGACGCCGAAGTCAACGTCATCGGCACCCTCAACGTCCTGGAAGGCGCCAGGGCCGCGGGCACCCGCAAGGTGGTCTTCGCCGCCAGCGGCGGCACGCTTTACGGCGAGCCCCAGACGCTGCCCGTCCCTGAGTCCCACCCGCAGCGGCCCCTGTCGCCCTACGGGGTCTCCAAGAAGGCGGCGTGCGACTACCTGGCCGCCTACCGGGAGCTATACGGCATCGAGTTCACCGCGTTGGCCCTGGCCAACGTCTACGGGCCCCGACAGGACCCCCACGGCGAAGCCGGCGTGGTCGCCATCTTCGCCGGCCGCCTGCTCGCCGGCGAGCCGTGCACGATCTTCGGCGACGGCAGCCAGACCCGCGACTTCGTCTATGTCGACGATGTGGTCGACGCCTTCGCCCGTGCCGCCCACAAGGGCAGCGGCCTGCTCATGAACATCGGCACCGGAGTGGAGACGTCGGTGAACGAGCTGTACGTCACCATGGCTGCGGCCGCCGGCACCGACGCCCCCGCTGTCTACGCCCCGGCTAGGCCCGGCGAGCTGGCCCGGTCCTCGCTCGACCCGAGCCGGGCCGGCATCCACCTGGGGTGGAAGTCCTGGACGACGATGGACGCCGGCGCCGGCGAGGTCCTGCGCTGGTTCGCAGCCCGCAGCACCTGATTGACGCGTGCGGTCGAACCGTGCCTGCCGCGACGCTACTGCCGTCCCCGGCGGGTCGGATTCTTCACCGAATGGCAGCCCGTCGCCCCTCGAGGAGCGGCGCGCCAGTTTGCCGGGTTGGCCGTTCTCGGTAGAAATCCACCAGAAGTCGGCTTGATCCTTCAGAGGCAGGGATGCGGAGCCAGGCTCGCTTGCACCAGAGGAGCCGCCGGCCATGGCGCCCCAGGAATCCCTTGCCCGAAGCCTCTCCGCCCTCTCCAGGTTCTTCATCGGCGAGGGCACGCTCCACGAGACGCTTCAGCGGGTCGCTGGGTACGCCGAGGAGGCAGTGCCCGCTGCGGGTGGTTGGCGACCATGGGAATCGACATCGTGCTCCGGATGCCGTGGGCGGCGGCGCGGAACGGTGGCCACTGGTCGTCCTCGAGGGTGTCTTCGATGCGGAACACCTTCAGGTGGCGGAACGAGTCCAGGCATGGACCGAGGGAATCGGCGCCATGAACTTCTACTCCAGGATTCTCAACGGGTTCTCCGACGACGATGTCGAGGCCGCCGGCCACTTCGGCGCCCAGGCTGCCATTGTCCTCGCCAACGCCCAGGCCTACTGGGACGCCCACCAGCTGAGCCAGAACCTGGCCACGGCGCTGCAGTCCCGCGCCGTCATCGAGCAGGCCAAGGGCATCCTCATGGGAGCCCAGCGGTGCACCGCCGACGAGGCGTTCCAGATACTGGTCCGGGCCTCTCAGCGCGAGAACCGCAAGTTGCGGGAGATCGCAGAGGGCCTGGTCGGCCGGGTCCAGGAAGCAGGTCCCCAGCGGGCCAGCTGAGATGGGTCAGCAAGCTGTTCAAGATCGTCTGAGGGCTGGGCCTCAGGTCGCCTCGACGCGCTCGAGGCGACGCTGCCGGCCGGACACCAGGATTGCGGCGCCTACCACGATCATGAGGCCGACGACGACGAGGGCCATCGCGCCGCCGCCCCCGCCACCGTCGTCGCCTGCCGGGGCGCCGGCGCCACCGCCGGTGGCGCCGCCCTGGCCCGGCGTCGTCCGGTTCCCGACCTGGCCGTCGCCGCCGGTGTTGGTCCCGGTCTGGTTGCTCGGGCCGCCCGAGGAGGGCCCGGGTGCCGAGTCGGAAGGCTGGCCCGGACTCGGTGAGTTGGTCTGGGACCGAGCGGCAGGGCTCAGGAGACCGAGGACAAGGAGGACAAGCAACGAGATGGCGACGGCCACCCCGGCCCCTGGCGCCCGGCGGGCGGCGGATGAGGGGTGCTGTGACTTCGACATGCCGCGCCCTTTACCCAAGCGTCACGCTGGGCTAACGACCGCGGCCGGACCGGTCCGGCCTCCCCTGTTACGCGACCCGTCTGCGGCAGGCCTAAAATGATGAGCACACGGCTTCAAAACGGGAGGCTGGAATCTTCCACCGCACGGGAGCCGTGATGTACGAACTTCCACGGGAAACTGTCGAAAAGCTGTCCCGCGTCACCAAGCTGCTGAAGACCCAGCGGACACTCCCCGCCCAGCTCGAGGCGGTCGTGGCCATCGTCAAGCGAGCCGTGCCGAGCTGCGATGGGGCCGGCATCGTGCTTCTCGTCGATGGCAAGCCGACGAGCGTGGCGGTGACCGACCGCCTGACGGTGGAGATCGACCTGGTGCAGTACGACACCGGTGAAGGGCCCTGCCTGACGGCGATGAACGACAGCGAGATCGTCCGGATCAACATCCTCGAGCGGGACAACCGCTTCACCCGCTTCGCCCCCGGCGCGCTCGACCGGGGACTCAACAGCGTGCTGTCGACGCCCCTCCTGGCCAATGGGCAGAGCGTGGGGGCGCTCAACATGTACTCCACGAAGATTTACGCCTTCGACGGGGGAACCGAGGAGGCCGTGCGGCCGATGGCGGAGTACGCCGGCGAGGCCATCGGCACCTCGCCGCTCTACGCCTACTCCCTGGACATGGTCGAAGGGCTGGTGGAGGACCTCGAGAGCCGGGCTTTGATCGACCAGGCCATCGGAGTGCTGATGGCCACCGGGGAGCACGCGAGCGAGAACGCCCTCGGCCGCCTTCGCGATCTGGCCATGCGCAGCGGTGAGTCCATGCGCACGGTGGCCGGCTGGGTCCTCGACGAGCGCCCGACCGACGACTCCGGCACCATGGACGACCTGGCGTCGCACGAGGAGCCTTAGCGGAACAGGTCCTCGGCGGGAGGGCGGACGATCTCGGATCGCACGGACGCATTTCGAAACCACGACGGGTCCACGCCGCGGATGATCGCCGCAGCCACGCCGGCGGCTTTGCCCATCACCAACTCGGCGGCCGACGCCAGCTCGTCGGCCACCGCCACCTCGGTGACCTCCAGCGACCGGCCGAGGGCGTCGGCCGTGCCCCGCAGGTCGACCACGGCGGCGATGCCGGCGCAGCCGATGGCGACGTCGGTCACCCCCCTCCGCCAGGTCCGCCCGAAGGTGTCGGAGACGATCACCCCCACATCGACGCCGGGGGCCGCCCTCAGGCCGTCGCGGATGCGGCGGGCCGAGCGGTCGGCGTCCAGCGGGAGGAGGGTGACGTACCCGTCGGGCACGTTGGACCGGTCGACGCCGGCGTTGGCGCACACGAAGCCGGCGGCGGTCTCGGCGATGACGAGCTCGCCCCGCCGGCGCAGGACCCGAACGCACTCGGCCTCGATCACCGCCCGGTAGGCCGCAGGGTCGTCGGGGTCGACGGTCACCATCCGGCCCTCGGCCTTGGAGACGACCTTCTGGGTCACGACCAGCACGTCGCCGTCGGCCAGCTCGGCGGAGGCGGCCAGGAGGGGCGCCAGCCGGTCACCGGGCCTCACCTCGGGCAGCCCCTCGACCGGGATGATCTCCAGGCGTCTCACGGGGATGCCGCGCCCAGCACGACCTGGGCCAGCGCTGCGGCCTCGGCGGTGCCCGTCATGACCGTCGGGGCCACGACGCAGCGCATGCCGGCGGCCTCGACCGCCGGCGCCAGCGCGGCGTCGGCCTCGTCGACCACCAGGGTGGCGGCCAGCGGCGCGTACAGGCGGGCCACGCCCACCACCGACACCTCGTGGCCCAGTTCGGCCATAAGCCGGTCGGCCGGGCCCTTCAGGGCGGCGCCGGCGACGATCGGCGACACCGCCACCACGCGATCCCGCCGGGCGACGACCGCCTCCCGCACACCGGCGACGGCCAGCAGCGGGCCGATGGAGACGATGGGGTTGGACGGGCAGATCACGACGACGCCGGCCGCCTGCAGGGCATCGACCACACCGGGCGCCGGCTTCGCCGCCTCGGCCCCAGCGAACCGCACCCCCCGCACCGCCACGGCGTGGCGCCGGCGCACGAAGTAGTCCTGGAAGCCGATCTCGCCCTCGTCCTCGGTGTCCATCCTGGTCTCCAGCCGGTCGTCGGTCACGGGGACCACCGAGACGGTGACGCCCCAGGCGCCGGCGATCTCCGCCGTCACCGTCGAGAGCGGCGCGCCCTCGCCCAGGCGCTGGGTGCGGAAGAGGTGGGTGGCCAGGTCGCGGTCGCCCAGGCCGAACCATGCGAACCGGGAGGAATAGCGGCCCAGTGCCTCCATGGCCGCCCAGCTCTCGCCCTCGAGCCCCCAGCCCCGCTCCCGGCTGATGGCGCCGGCCAGGGTGTAGACGACCGTGTCGAGATCGGGGCTGACGTGGAGGCCGTGCAGGACGGTGTCGTCGCCGGTGTTGACCACGGCGACGACCCGGGTCGGGTCGACCACCCCCACCAGGCCACGCAGGAAGCGCGCAGCGCCGACGCCGCCGCACAGTGCCGCGACAAGAGGCGGGCTCAGGCCCGGTCTCGCGTCTCGACGCCCCGGTCCGGGTGCCAGGAACGGATGACCAGGCGGTCGCCGGCCACCTTCGTCACCACCACCTCGGTCACGTCGATGCGGAACCGGTGGAAGCCCTCGGCGGGCACCTCGACGCCGGCGCCGGCGATCTTGGCGTCGCCGATCCATTCATCCGGCTTGCCTTCGGGGGCATCCTCCGTCGGGCAGTGGAGCGCCAGACGCGGGTCGCGGAGCAGATCCCGCGCCTTCATCGAGCCGGGCATCATCCCGAGGTAGATCTCGCCGCCGTCATCGAACTCGACCTCGGTGCCGCTGATGCGCGGCGACCCGTCCTTTCGCAGCGTGGCCAGGGTGGCGTGCTTGCGGATGGCGAAGCAGCGGCGCACATGCGCGGCCAGATCGGCGTCCGCGGCGACCACGTCCTGCCAGAGAGCCACGCTGCATTCTGCCCGATCGCTCCGGGCGGCGGGCTACCGGTTGGCCGTCTGCTCCCCGCAGAGACCGGTGCCCGGCGTGCACGGGGAGGCAGCGCCGAGGACGATCTTCGGGTTGCCCTGGCTGTCACGAGTCACGGTGAACGCCTGCCACGCGGCGTTGTTGGTGTAGTCCTTCTCGAGGAAGTTGGCGCCGGCGTTGGTCGTGCTCACCAGGAAGTAGGGCCCGCCCGGATCGATGCCGGTGATGTCGAGGTCCTGGTCGTCGACGGAGTGGCGGTACTGGTCGGCCCAGTCCACGCTCACGCCGTGATAGGGGCCAGCGCAGTCGAAGTAGGTGCGGCCCGTGTTCTTGCCGCTGTTCGACGGGCCGATCAGCTTGACCCAGTCGATGAGGCAGAACGTGGTTTTTACCAGCGTCGGGTCCCCGCGGTCGTTGACGAAAAGCGGGCCGTCGGGTGCGCCGACGCGGACCTCGAACAGGGCGACCCCGGTGCTGTGCCAGTGGCGGTGCGTGGGGTGGTAGGTGAACTCGCTCGCCAGCCGTTCGCAGACGACCGCGCCGGCGCTGTCCCGGGAATCGAGGATCTGCTGGATCGCCCTTTGGGGGGCGGCCGGGTCGGAGCCCACCAGCGGGAACTCCGGGCGAAGGCGCCACGGGCCGTCGCCGGTGTTGGCGATCAGGTTCGTGAAGCGGAGGACCTCCCGCTTGTGCTCGTTGACGAAGTTGAGGTGCTGGGGCACGACCGTCCGGATGTCCGGCAGGCGACCTCCGGCGACTCCCGTGGCCGGCGGTTCCGGGCACGGGGCCGGCGGCACCGGTGCCGCGGCCCGGCCCGGGGGCAGTTGCACCACCGAAACCACTGCCAGAGCCGCCAGAGCTGCGGCCGTGCTCACTGCCCGCCGGTACCTCGCCATCGCCGTTTCCCCCTGCTCGCCGGAAGGCGCGGCAGCCCGGGCTACGAGCCCTGGGAAGCGTCCGCTACGCCGTTGCGGCCAGTGTACCCGGCCCGGCACGCTCGGGAGACCGTCGCCGAGGGCGCTATCCTGCGCTATCCAGGACTTCAGCCGAGACGTCGTTGTCGTCGGGGGGTGCGGGCGGGTAGGGCTTCCTCTGGGGCTGGCCTTCGCAGACCGCGGCCTCCGGGTGACCCTGTTCGACATCAACCCGGCCGCGGTCGCCCACGTAACCGCCGGCGGCCTGCCGTTCGACGAGCCGGGGGCGGCCGAAGTGATGGCCCGGGTGTCCGGGAAGACCCTGGAGGCCACCACCGACCCGGCGAGCGTGGCCCAGGCGGAGCACGTCGTCGTCGTGGTTGGCACCCCGGTCGATGAGCACCTCAACCCCGTCCCCCAGGCCGTCCCCCGGGCGGTCGCCTCCCTCGCCGATCACTTGCGCGACGGCCAGCTGCTCGTGCTCCGCAGCACCCTCTACCCCGGCGTCACGGCGTTGGTCGAGCGCCTGGTCGCCGGGCTCGGCAAGGACGTCGACGTGGCCTTCTGCCCGGAGCGGATCGCCGAGGGCAAGGCCATGACCGAGCTGTTCGAGCTGCCCCAGCTGGTGTCGGCTCGGACCGACCGTTCCATGGAGCGCTCGTCCAAGCTCTTCCGCACATTGACCGCCCAGGTGGTGCCGCTGGCGCCGGAGGAGGCGGAGCTGGCCAAGCTGTTCACCAACACCTGGCGTTACATCCGCTTCGCCATCGCCAACCAGCTGTACATGATCGCCAACGACTATGGCCTGGACTTCGAGCGCATCCGGGGAGCGATGGCCCATGACTACCCCCGGGCCGCCGACCTTCCCGGCGCCGGCTTCGCCGCCGGCCCCTGCCTACTGAAGGACACCATGCAGCTGGCGGCGTTCAACAACAACAACTTCACGCTCGGCCACGCGGCAATGCTGGTCAACGAGGGCCTGCCGCTCTACGTGGTCCACCGGCTGGAGCAGCGCTTCGACCTGCCGGCGCTGACCGTCGGCATCCTCGGCATGGGCTTCAAGGCCGACTCCGACGACCCCCGGGACAGCCTCAGCTACAAGCTGAAGCGGATTCTGGAGTTCAAGGCTGCCGCGGTGCTGACCACCGATCCCCACGTCGGCACCGATCCGGCCCTGGTCCCGCTCGACGAGGTGCTGGAGCGGGCCGACCTGCTGGTCATCGGCACGCCGCACCGGGCCTACGCCGGCCTGAAGCCCCGCCAGCCGATCGTCGACATCTGGGACCTGTACGGGAACGGCGTGACGGTATGACCGGCCCGGGAGGCGGGTCCAGAAGGCCATGACTGCCCCCAGGGTCTCGGTCGTCATCCCCGCCCACAACGAGGGCGACAGCATCGTCGCCTGCCTCGACCGGGTCTTCGAGGCGGTGACGCTGCCGTGCGAGATCCTCGTCGTCTACGACACTCCCGGCGACACGACGGTGCCCTACCTCGAGAAGTACGCACGCGACGAGCCGCGACTGGTGCCCACGCTGAACACCTACGGCCGGGGGCCTGCGGACGCCATGCGCTTCGGCGTCGACCAGGCTCAGGCGCCTGTGGTCGTCGTCACCATGGCCGACGGCTGCGACGACCCCCAGCAGATCGACGCCCTGGCCCGCCTGGTGGAGCGGGGAGTCGTGATCGCCGCCGCCTCGCGCTACTCGCGGGGCGGCCAGCAGGTGGGCGTGCCCACCCTGAAGCGGGCCATGTCCAAGAGCGCCGGCCTCACGCTCCACTGGTTCGCCCGCGTCGGCACCCACGACGCCACAAACTCCTTCAAGGCCTACTCCAAGGCCTTCATCCAGGAGGTCGGCATCCAGGCCGACGCCGGCTTCGAGATGGGCATCGAGCTGGTGGCCAAGGCTCGGCGCCTGCGCCGGCCCGTGGCCGAGCTGCCGACAATCTGGCTGGACCGCACCGCCGGCGTCACCAATTTCAAGGTCGCGGCCTGGCTCTCGCGCTACCTGCGCTGGTACTTCCTGGCCTTCGGTCCCAGATTGGACCTGGAGCAGCTCAACCGGCGTACCGGAAGGCTGATATGAGGAGAACGGCAGCATGAGCAGGGTCTTGGTCAGTGGTGCGTCGGGCTTCATCGGCGGCTACGTCGTCGAGGAGCTCCTGGCCCGGGGCCACATGGTCGTCGGCGTCGACAACTTCTCCAAGTACGGCAAGGTGGCGAAGTCCTTCGACGGCCACTGCAACTACCAGCTGGTCGAAGGCGACTGCCGCGACCTCCCACTGATGACCGGGCTGCTCGCGGGCTGCGACCACTTCATCGCCGGCGCCGCCCTCATCGGCGGCATCTCGTACTTCCACGCCTACGCCTACGACCTGCTGGCGGCCAACGAGCGCATCACCGCCGCCAGCTGCGACGCGGCCATCGCTGCCCATCGGGCCGGGAGGCTGCAGAAGGTCACGTACATGTCGTCGTCGATGGTCTTCGAGTCGGCCGACTCCTGGCCGTCGTACGAGGGCCAGCAGCGGGAGGTCCCGCCGCCCAAGTCGTCCTACGGGTTCCAGAAGCTGGCGGTGGAGTACTTCGCCCAGGCCGCCTGGGACCAGTACCAGCTGCCCTTCACCATCGTCCGGCCGTTCAACTGCGTGGGTGTCGGCGAGGGCCGGGCCCTGGGTGACGTGGAGGTGTTGTCCGGCAACGTGAAGCTGGCCATGAGCCACGTGGTGCCCGACCTGGTCCAGAAGGTGCTCAAGGGCCAGGACCCCCTGCACATACTGGGCGACGGCTCCCAGATCCGTCACTACACCTACGGCGGCGACCTGGCCAAGGGCATCGTCACGGCCATGGAGCACCCCGCTGCCCTCAACGAGGACTTCAACCTGTCGACGGCGACATCGACCACCGTGCTGGAGCTGGCCGAGCTCATCTGGCGCAAGATCAAGGGTGCCGGCGAGCCCTTTCGCTACGTGTCCGACGACCCCTTCGAGCACGACGTCCAGCGCCGGGTTCCGGCCACCGACAAGGCCCTCGAGGTGCTCGGCTTCGAAGCCACCACCGGGCTGGACGACATCCTCGACGAAGTCATCCCGTGGATCGAGAAAGCGGTCGCCGACGGGGCGATGTGATCGGTATCGGAAGCGGAGCTTCCTCACCGAGGCAGGCGATGACCTGGCGGACGTAGTCGTCGGAGTGGTTGTCAGCGCACGCCGCAGACCTCGGTCGTCCCTGAGGGGGGCACCCGCAGGACCACCTGGTCCACCGGCGCGGTCACGTTCACGTACACCGGCACTCCGGCCCGCACCTTGTCGACGTGGGGTGATCCGGTCATCACCGTCGGCGTGAACAGGCGCAGGTAGCCGATGAGGTCGCCGGAGACGAGGGTGGTCACCCGCAGCGACATGGGTTCGCCGCCGACGAGGTGCAGCTCGACGGTGGGCGCCGTCGGGAACAGGCGGATGCAGCCGGCGGTGTCGTACTGGCCCTCGGCGCCCACGACGCCGTCGACCAGTGGCGCGGTGAACGGCGTCGACAGCTTCTCGGGGTTCACGGCGTACTGGAGGGTGGTCGCCACGGTTAGCCGGTCGTCCCTGGTGATGCGCTCGGGGGCCGGCAGCTTGCCGTCGCGATGCATGCGGCGCAGGTCGTCCACGACGATGTCGGGGCTGTATTGAGGCTCCGGGTTGCCGCCCAGGATGGTCGCCGGCGAGTTCACCAACTGTGCAGCGGCAAGGATCCGTGCCTTGAGCCGCTGCTCGAGCCGCTTCTCCACACGGGACTGCTCGACGAGCGTCCCGACGTTATGGACGCCGACGAAGAGTAGGAGAAGGCAGGCGGCAGACCGCCGGCCGGCGGTGGACAGGCCGTCGTGGCCGACCAGGTCGGCGAGGGCGAGCCCGATGGCCGGCACGGCCAGGGCAATCACCAGATAGGTGTACCGGGAGGCGCCCGAGGTCTCGATGCCGGTCCCCGCCCGCCCCGTGGCGATGATGGCGTAGAGCACCAGCACGCCGAGAGCGCAGGCGAACGCCGGCGCCGCCGGCCCGGACGACCGTCCTCCACGGCGCAAGAGGAAGAAGGCCAGGCCCAGCACGATCACCGCGCCCGCGCCCTGGAACCCGACGGTGGCCTCGAAGGCGGAGCGCAGCCCGCTCCAGATGTACTCCGGGTATCTGCCGATGTCGTCGAGGGTGCGCTCCTCGTCGGCCACGTTCTTGTTGCCGGTGAGGAAGAACCACGTCATGTAGATCGCCCCGGGGACAGACACGGTGAGGACGGCATGCCGCCAACCTCGACGCATGAGCACGGTCAGCCCGGCGACCGCCACCATGGTCACGGTGATCCCGGAGAACATCAGCCCGACGACGGAGACCACCCAGCCGGCGAAATCGCGGGCGCCCCAGCGGCCGTCGTGGTTCACCAGGAGCAGCCCGGCGAGGCCCAGCGCCACTGACCCGATGAAGCCGATCTGGAAGGCCCACAGCAGGTTCTCGTAGCCGGCGCCAAGGAACACGAACACCGTGGCCAGGGCGGTGGCGATGACCTGGTCCACGCCGGCCCGCAGCAGAATGCGCCAGAGCAGGTGGGCCACGGCCACGTGGAGGAGGAGCAGCACGACGACGTAGGGCACGTACGTGCGCAGGCCGTAGACGGAGTACAGGGCCCGGTAGATCAGGATCGGCGCCGTCGACCAGTGCGCGGTGTGTGGCTCCCAGAGGCTGTAGTCGGCGTTCGACACGCCCCGGTGGCCGAGAAAATCCCACTCGTCGCCGAAGAACCACTGGTCCCGGTTGCAGTAGAGCAGGACGAAGAACCCGCCCAGCAGGGTGAGGACGTGGAGAGCCACGGCCACCCGGCTCAGTTGCCTGTGGCCGTTCGTCACCAAGGCGACGATACCGGCGGCGGATCGCTGTGGTCCGCCGCCGGTACCGTCAGATTGCTCAGGCCGTGAACCAGCCCTGCACGTCGGCCACCACCACCGTGGAGCCCAGGTTGTTGAAGATGCTCACCCGTCCTCCGGCGCCGATGCGGGCGATCACCAGGTTGGGGATCGTCTGGCCGGCGACGAAGTTCAGGTTCGAGGCCAGCGGCCGCGCCGTGCCCGACGGGTACACGGTGAGGTAGCTGTCCGGGCCGGGGGAGTCCGCCGCTGTGACGTTGAGGACGACCGCGGTGGCGTTCGACGGCACGCCGCCCTGGCCGGTCACCTGGAGGTCGAGCGTGCCGTTCGTGCCCAGCTGGCCCATGGCGCCGCCAGGGACGCCGGTGCCGTCGCGGGTGTCCAGGATGCGGGCCGGGGTCGACGGGTAGTACACCGAGCCCGGAAGCGGCGGGGCGGCCACCGGGGCGGCGAAGTAGCCCTGGGTGTCGGCCACGACGTCGACGTTCCCGACGTTGTTGTAGATCGAGATCCTGCCCTCGGCGCCCACCCGGGCGAGGACCAGGTTCGGAACGGTCTGGCCCTGGATGAAGTTCAGGTTCGACGCCACCGGTCGGGAGGTGCCGGACGGCCACACGGTGAGGTAGCTCTCCGCGCCGCTCACGTTGGTGGCGGTGACGTTGAGGGCCACTGCGGTGCCGCCGGCCGCCGGCACGCCGCCGGCGTCGGTGACCTTCAGCTCGATAGTGCCGCCGGCGGGAACGGGCGTCGAGGTGCCGCCGGTGCCGACGCGGGTGTCGAGGACCCGGGACGGGGCAAGCGGGACGTAGGTGGAGCCGGTGGAGTCGCCCTGGAAGTACCCCTGGATGTCAGCGGCCAGGTCGACCGAGCCCAGGTTGTTGTAGAGCGACACCTTGCCGTCGAGGCCGACGCGGGCGATGACCAGGTTCGGCACCGACACGCCCGGCACGTAGTTCAGGTTCGACGCCAGCGGTCGGGCCTGCCCGGTGGGCCAGACGGTGAGGTAACTCGGCGGGCCGACGACGTTGGTGGCCACGACGTTGAGTGCCACTGCGGTCACGTTGGCGGCGGGCACGCCCAGCAGGTCGGTGACCTTGACGTCGATGCTGCCGCCGGCGCCGACCTTGTTGACCGCGCCGCCGACGCCGAGACCGGTCCGCGTGTCGAGCACCCGGGCGGGACTGAGCGGGAAGTAGCTGGATCCCGGGATCACCGGGACGGTCACGGTGAAGAGGCTGCCGGGACCGCCTTTCTGCGTCGTGGCGCAGACGGCGTAGGTGACGTACGGGCCCGGCTCGAGGCCGGTGGTGTCGATCTCAGGCGAGAACGTGCCGTCGGCGGCCGAGGTGAACTGGACGGGGGCGATGGGATTCTGGCTGTTCTGAAGGGTGAGGAACACCAACCCGTCGAAGGCCGCCGTGGTGCTGTGCGGGCACCCGGTTCCAGCAAATTTGATCTTGGTTCCCGCCGGCCCGGAGGTCGGTGTGAAGCTGAACGAGACTTCCGGTGTGGCCTGTGCCGTGGCCGGGCCGGCAGTACCGACGAGTTGCAGCACCATCGCCGCCGCTGCCAACGCAGTCCACACGTTGCTCTTCCTCATGCAATTTCTCCTTGTCGAGCCAAGGGCCCCTCGTCGATCACCTGACCGCACATGGGGACCGAGGCGATTGCCGAGCCGCCTTCGGGCGACGTCACCATAGCCGCCCCACTCCTCCAGACGCTTACCGGCCCCGTTCGGTTGACGCCGGCGGGCGCTTTTCCGTCGAATCGCCGCCAGCGCCACGATGGTGACGGCGGCCCCGGCGGCGACCCAGCGGCCCAGCATCTCCTCAGGGTTCCGGTAGGCGAACGCAACGGTGTGGCGGCCCGGAGGGACGACCACGCCGCGGAACACCCCGTCGGCCAGCAGGACCTCCGCCGGCTCCCCGTCCACGGTCGCCGACCACCCGCTCGCCCAGCGGGCGCCCACCCGCAGGAAGCCGCCGGAAGGGGCGTCCACGTCCCAGCGCTCGCGGTCGGGCGGGGCCCCGAGGGCGGTCACGGTGCCGCCCCGACCGAGGACGGGCCGGTCTAGGCCGACCACCGCGGCGGTGGCCGCCGGGTCCCACGCCGGCGCCCCGACGGCACTCCACATCTGCTCCTCGGTCACGGGCTCCGCCGTCGCCACCACCATGGCGCCGCCCGGCGAGGGACGTTCGTACACCCACGGCTCGGTGCCCGGGGGCACGGCGATCCGGTACCGCCCGGGGATGGGGACGTCGCGCTCGGCCACCACGGTGCGGACGTCGAGCACGTCGAGGAGGGGCGACGCCAGCTGGTCGCCCCGGAGGATCGAGGGGGCCAGATTGAACTCCTCGGCGTACAGCCCGTAGTCGTCGATCAGCCGGAGGTAGCGGTCGTAGTCCTTCGGGAACAGCACCGAGAGGCCGTGGGCGTCGGCCGCGCCGTAGACCATGGAGACATCCGGGGCGAACGGCGGGAACGGCGTGCGGGCGCCCACGGTGACGAACCGCCCACCCCGGGCGACGGCGAGGTCGCTCACCGCAGTGTCCGGGTAGGCCGTCGCCTGGCGCACGCTCGGGTACCACCGGGGCGTGTGGAAGGCGACCTCGCCGAGCGCGGCGGCGGCGACCACGGCGACGGCCAGCCGGGGCCTGGAGCGGGCCACCCAGCCGGCGCCGGCCACCACCGCCAGCAGGCCGACAGCCACGAGGCCCCGGTTGCGGAAGTAGGTCACCGGGGCGTCGGGGCGTCCCTGCTCATAGGCGAACCACACGGCGACGGCCACGCCGGCCACGCCGGCGGTGGCAACCAGGGCGGTGCGGGCCCGGCGGCTGCCCGTCAGGAGATCCTGGAGGCCGAGTGCGGCGAGGGGCAGGGCGAACGCCGGCAGGAGGAACAACCAGCGGGGGCTGGACCGGAACCGGTCGTAGCCGGGGACGACCTCGTAGAGGATCTGGTGGGGGACGGCCGAGTAGGCCAGGACCACCGCGGCCGCCGCTCCGCCGGCGAGCAGCAGCCGGCCCCGGGCCTGCCGGCCCACCCCGCCCAGGGCGGCGCCGGCGAGCAGTAGCGCGGTCACGCCGAGGAACGGGGAGTCCATGCGCAGCTCGTCGTTGGAGCCCACGAAGACGTAGTCGGCGGCGTTGCCCGTGGCGTCGGGCACCACGGCCCGGATGGCCTCCCGGCGGGGGATGTGGCCCGTGGGCGCTTCGGTCTCCCGGGTGCGGACCACCTGCCCCGAGGTGGCCAGCGTGGGCAGCAGCACCGGTGCGGCCACCAGTGCCCCGAGCGCCATGGCCAGCACGAAGGCGCCGGCCGGCGCGAGCACCGGTTTCCTGCTCCGCAGCCCGCGGCCCGCCAGCAGCGTGACGACCCACCCGAGGAGGGCGAGGCCGCCGTAGTACAGGTACTGGGGGCTCCCACCGAGGCACCAGAGGCCGGCGACGGCGGCCAGCACCGCAGTCCGCCGCAGCGAGGGCCCGGTCACCAGCCACCACGTCGCGGCCAGCAACCACGGCATCCACACCATGCCGGCGAGATGGACGAGGTGGGTCGACCAGTGGACCCAGAAGGCGGCGGTGAAGGCCAGGAGGCCGCCGATCCAGGCCGCGACCGGCCGGATGTCGAACGTCCGGCCGAACACGTAGACGCCCAGCGCCCCCAGGACCAGGTGAAGCAGGACGAACAGGTCGTAGGCGTCGTACGGCGACATCGCCGCCCCTAGCCAGGAGGGCGGGTAGTAGGGGCTGACGTTGCCGTTCGGCGTGACCGGCACGCCGGCGAGGAGGGTGGGGTTCCACTGGCGGATCTCGCCGTCACGCAGGCCGTCGGCCATGAAGGCGAACCACGGGAAGAACTGGAACGTGGCGTCGGAGAGCTGGAGGTTGTGGGGCTCGTGGGCGGTGGGCAGCGCCGAGTAGGGGGTGACGATATTCAGGGCGTCGGCGGGCACGAGGGTGCGGCCCGGCCGGATCGAGGGCCACAGGGCCAGGGTCCCGATCATCAGATAGCTCAGGGCGGCCCACACCACCGGGCGACCCCGACGCACGAGCGGGAGGCTACTGCTGAGCCCGGCAGGCGACCGGCGCGCCCGAACGGCAAGAATCGCCGCCGACATGACCCGAGACACCCTCCGGCGGGCTCGACTCCCGGCGGCGGTGTTCTTCGCGTGCGCCTTCCTGCTCATGCCCCAGGCGATTCTGGGCCAGCGGACCTACGCCGGCGTGGATCTGATGGAGACCAAGTCGCCCTACCGGGAGGCGCTGACCCGGCCGCCATATGTGAAGTCGCTGATCCAGACCGACCAGGCCGAGGCGCTGGCTGGCCGGGTCTCGTTCTTCAAGGCCCTGCGCAGCGGCACCTTCCAGCGGTGGGATCCCAACCTGGCCGCCGGCCAGCCCAGCGGCACCCTCCCGATCAACGCCTTCTTCTCGCCCTTCAGCGTCGGGTTCCTCTTCCTCCCCGCCTGGTACGCCATCGGGCTGAAGGTGTTCCTGGCCCTGCTGTTCTGCCAGACGTTCACCTACCTGCTCGTGCGCCGGCTGGGGGCGGCGGTCGGCCCGGCGGTGCTGGCCGGCGTGGCCTACACCTTCAGCGGGGTGAACCTGGTCTTCATCCACCGGGTCGACGCGGTGTTCCTGGTGCCGGCGCTCTTCTGGGCCGTGCACCGCCTCGTGACCGGCAAGGCCGACGTGCGGGGCGCGGCCGTACTGGCCGGGTTCGTGGCCTGGGCCTGGGCTGAGGGCTTCCCGTCAGGCTGGGTGTTCTGTGTCTACGCCACCACCGCGTGGGCAGCGTGGCTGGCGGTGCGGGCCGGCGGGCGCCCGCGGGACATGGTGCGCCGGCTCCTCTGGCCCGCCGCCGGCGTGGTGTGGGGGGTGGCGCTCTCTGCCATCACGCTCGTCCCCTTCATCTCCGAGGTGCTCGACCGGGGCACCCTCGACGTGCGGGTGGGCCCGGGCGGGGGGCATATCCCCGACATCCAGATCTTCGGCCTGCTCGACCTCAGCGCCACGGGGCCGCCGCTCTCGGGGCCGTGGTGGAGCGGGTTCAACCCGGTCGAGAGCGTGTCCCACGTGGGCATGATCGCCGCGGTGGCGCTGGCCGCCGGCCTGCTGGCCGCGGCCTTCGGTCGCATCCGCTTCTCCCGGGAGGGCGCCGACGCCTGGCTGTTCTTCTGCGGCATGGTTGTGGCCGGCGTGGTGGTGAACTTCGTCGGGACGCCCCTGCTGTCTGTCGTCGAACGGTTGCCCGGCATCGCCCGCAACCCCATCGGCCGCTCCCGCTTCCTCATCAGCCTGGCCGTCGCCGTCCTCGGCGCCCTCGCCCTCGACGCCTGGTGGGCCCGCCGGCAGGCAGCTTCGAACACCCCGCTGCGCGCCGCGTCGGGGGTCGCGTGCGCGATCCTCGCCGGCGCCTTCCTCCTCCCGGCCGCCGACTTCTTCCGCACCGCATCGGCGTTCAACCTGCTCCGGCACGTGACGTCGCACTTCGCCCTGGCCCTGCTCCTGGCCACGGCCGCGGTGCTGATCGCCTACAACGCCTTCCTGCGACGGTCGCCCCGGGCCTACACCGGCGCCACCGTCGCCCTCGCCGCCCTACTGTTCGCCCAGCTCGGCTGGCCGCTCCGCCACTTCACCCCCGAGGCGCCGATCGGCGACTTCTACGGCGAGCGAGCCGGCCACCGGGCGCTGCGCGAGCTGCTCGACGACCGCTACCGCTTCGCGGCGACGGGGTACAACTACTACCCGAACTCCGGCCAGGCCCTGGGCCTGCCCGACCTGCGGGGCCTCGCCCTCCACGCCAAGGAGTTCAAGGCGGTCGTGGGTGCGTTCAACCCCCAGGCCTTCGCCCGCGACGCCCTGAAGATCAACCTGCGGCGGGAGGAGTGGAACCTCACCTCGCCCCTGCTCGACCACCTGGCGGTGCGCTTCTTCGCCGAGGGCGCCGACGAGCTCCCGTTCGGCCGGGTGGCCGACGGTGCCGACCTGGCCTGGGACCGCTGGGCCTCGGCGAAGGGGCTGCCCGCGGAGATGACCTCGGGGATGGCCCCGGGGCCGCTCAACGGCATCTACCTCCCCCTGCGAGCCACCAGCAAGGGTTGCCGGGGGGCGTTCGTCACCCTCCGCATCCTGAGCGGCGAGCGGGAGGTGGCGGCCACCACCCGGCCGGCCTTCGACCTGGGCGGCTGGGCCGGGTTCGCGGTGCTCGCCCGCAACCTCCAGGCAGGGGATCCCTACCGGTTCACGGCCACGCCCAACCGCCCGTCGTGCCAGGTCGACGTCGGCCTCGACCGGCCCCCGAGTCGCCCGCCAGCTCCTGATCGAGGACCCGGACCAGGCCGTCCGCCTCGTCTCAACCGAGCAGTCCTGGATCTACGAGCGGCCCTCGGCGTGGCCCCTGGTGAGCGCCCACGCCCGCTGGCGTGCGTTCCCCGACCAGGAGTCGCTGCTGACGTGGGCGGCGACCCGGCCGCCGGCCGACGCCGACGTGGCGCCCTACGTCGGCGAGCCCCGAACCGCCGGCGCCGGGGGCTCCGTTCAGGTCCGCTCCTCGCGGATCGAGGACAACTCGGTGCAGGCCCGGGTGACCGGCGCGGCGGAGTCGCTCCTGGTCGTCTCCCAGAACCTGGCCGACGGGTGGAAGGCGAAGATCGACGGCGAGCCGGCTCCCATCGTGCCCGTCGACGGGGCGCTGATCGGCGTGTTCGTGCCGCCCGGCGACCACACCGTCACCCTCGAGTACCTGCCCCGCACCTTCGTGGCCGGCGCCGGCGTGACCGCGGTGGCCCTGGTCGCCGCCGGCGTCGCCGTCGTCAGGCCCCCGGGCCGGAGGAGGCGACCCGGTAGGATCGGGTGACGCATGGACGGCCCCCGGTACGACACCGACGTCGACCTCTCGAACCGCAACAACAGCCACACGCTGATGGTCGAGCTGGTCGGTGGCACGAAGCGGGTGCTCGACGTCGGCTGTGCCACGGGGTACCTGGCCCGGGCCCTGGTTGAGCGGGGCTGCACGGTGTCCGGCGTGGAGCTCGACGAGGAGTCGGCCGAGGAGGCCCGCCCCTCTCTTGAGCGCCTCGTGATCGGCGACCTGGAGACGATGGACTTCGCCGAGGCCTTCGGCGAGGATCGCTTCGACGTGATCGTCTTCGGTGACGTCCTCGAGCACCTCCGCGACCCGCTCCCTGTGCTTCGAAAGGCCAAGACTCTGCTGGCCGACCGGGGCAGCGTGGTGGCATCGATCCCGAACATCGCCCACGGCAGCGTGCGCCTCGCCCTGCTCGCCGGTCGTTTCGAGTACCAGGATCTGGGCCTGCTCGACAGCACCCACATCCGCTTCTTCACCCGTTCCTCGGTGGAGGACCTGTTCCGCGAAGCGGGGATGGTGCCGATCGACGTCCGGCGCACCACCGCTGGCTTCTTCGACACGCCGGTCCCGGTGCGCGAGGACGAGTTTGCCCCCGAGGTCGTCGACGCAGTGCGGGCCGACCCGGAGTCGGCGACCTACCAGTTCGTCCTGCGGGCGGTGCCCGACGACGCCGAGGCCGCCGTCTCTCAGCTCCGCGCCGACGCCGAGGCCATGAGGGACAGCGTCGCCGACCTCACCGGCGAGTTGGTCGCAGCCCGGGCGCTGGCCCAGGAGTCGCAGTCCCGCGCCGAGGACGCCGAGAAGCGGGCCGCCGACCTTGAGGCCCGGCTGGCAGGAACGGTCGATGATCTCGACGCCGCCCGGGAGGAGCTTGACGGGCTCAAGTGCCATCTCGAGGAGGTGCTGGCCACCCGCACCATGCGGTGGACGCACGAAGCCCGTGAGGCCTACAGCCGGATGCGCCGGCTCCGGGCCCGTTTTTCCCGTGGCTGACCCCGCCGTCGTCGTCGAAGGCGTCAGCAAGCGGTTCCGGCTGTATCACGAGCGCAACCGGTCGTTGAAGGCCGCCGTCCTGAAGGGCCACCGGACCCGCTACGACGAGTTCTGGGCCCTGCGGGACGTCTCCCTGGAGATCGACGAGGGCAGGACCTACGGGCTGGTCGGCGAGAACGGATCGGGCAAGTCCACGCTCCTGAAGTGCATCGCACGCATCCTGCGGCCCGATGAGGGGCGCATCCGCAGCCGGGGGAAGATGGCGGCGCTGCTGGAGCTCGGATCGGGCTTCCACCCGGAGCTGAGCGGGCGGGAGAACGTCTTCCTGAACGGGTCGATTCTGGGCCTCAGCCGGCGTGATCTGCTCGCCCGGTTCGACGAAATCGTGTCTTTCGCCGGCCTGGAGCGCTTCATCGACCAGCCGGTGAAGAACTACTCCTCCGGCATGTACGTGCGGCTCGGCTTCTCGGTGGCCATCAACGTCGACCCGGAGATCCTGCTGGTCGACGAGGTGCTGGCGGTCGGCGACGCCGCCTTCCAGCGCCGGTGCAACGAGAAGTTCGCCGACTTCCGCAGGGCGGGCAAGACCGTCGTCATCGTCAGCCACGCAGCCGAGGCCATGCGGACGATGTGCGACAAGGTGGCGTGGCTGCAGGAGGGCCGGCTGGTGGCCGAGGGCCGGCCCGAGGAGGTCGTCGATGACTACGTCGACGAGGGCCACGAGGACCGGGTGGAGGTGGCTGCGGAGGTGGCCGACAGCCGGTGGGGCTCGGGAGAGGTGCGCCTTCAGCGCGTGCAGCTGCTCGATTCCTCGGGCCGGGAGACGACCCATCCCGCCACCGGTGACGCGGTGACGCTCCGCCTGGAGTACCAGGCGGCCTCGCCGGTGTCGAAACCCGTCTTCGGCCTGGCCTTGGAGACCCTCGACGGCACGTGGCTGTGGGCGCATCACACACGCGACGCCGGCTTCGTGCCCGACGAGATCGCCGGCGAGGGCACGATCGAGCTCCGCGTGCCCAACCTGATGCTCCAGCCGGGCACCTACGACCTCTCGGCATCCGTGGTCGACTACACGACGACCCACCAGTACGACTACCTGCGCCGCTGCCTGCGATTCGATGTCGAGCACGGCACGCCCCGGGAATCCGGTGGCTACGTCGCCCTCGGCGGGCAGTGGTCCTCAGCAAGCTTCGACGCGTGGATCATGGGGGAGTCATGACCAAGCTGCCCCCGATCCGGTCCGGCGTGGTGTCGGTCGTCCTCGTCAACTACCGGGGCGCGTCGGACACGATCACCTGCCTGCAGTCCTTCGCCGGCGTCGACTGGCCGGTCGACCGCCTGGAACTGCTGGTGGTCGACAACGCGTCCGGCGACGGCAGCGCCGAGCGCATCCGGGCCGAGGTGCCCCAGGTTCGGGTCATCGAGTCCGACATCAACCGCGGCTTCGCCGGCGGGTGCAATGTGGGCGCTTCCGAGGCCGCCGGCGAGTACCTGGCCTTTCTCAACAACGACGCCCGCCCCGCCGCCGGCTGGATCAAGGCCGCGGTAGAGGTCCTCGACACCCAGGCCGACGTGGCCTGCGTGGCCAGCAAGGTCCTCGACTGGGAGGGCGAGCGCATCGACTACGTCGACGGCTCCCTCACCTGGTACGGGATGGGGTACAAGCGGGAGTGCGAGCAGCCCGACACCGGTGAGTTCGAGAAACCCAAGGACGTGCTCTTTGCCACCGGGGCGGCCATGTTCGTGCGGGCGGGCGTGTACCGGGCCGTCGACGGCTTCGACGACCGCTTCTTCATGTTCTACGAGGACGTCGACCTCGGCTGGCGCCTGAACCTTCTCGGCTGGCGAGTGCGCTACGTGCCGACGTCGGTGGCCTATCACCGCCACCACGCCTCCATGAAGAGCTACGGGCCGTGGCGCGAGCACTACCTCCTGGAGCGCAACGCCCTCTTCAGCCTGTACAAGAACCTCGGCGACGACCTGCTGGCCAAGGCCCTCCCGGCCGCGCTGCTGCTGGCCGTCCGGCGAGGCCTCTCCCGCGGCGACGCCGACAACGCCGTCCTCGACCTGGCGTCACAGCCGCCGGCCGCCGGCGCGCCGGAGGACGAGTCGGTCACCGTCTCCCGGGAGTCGCTGGCGCCTGTCTTCGCCATCGACGCCCTGACCGACCAGCTGGCCTCGCTCGACGAGGACCGCCGGCGCTTGCAGTCGGGCCGCCGGCGGTCCGACACCGAGCTGCTGCCGCTGTTCCGGCAGGCGCTGGAGCCGGCGTACGCCCATCCCCGCTATGAGGCGGCCCACCGCGTCCTGGTCGAGGCGTTCGGGATCGAGCGGGCGTTCAGCACCCGGCGCCGGATCGTGGTTACCACCGGCGAGACGCTCGCCGCCCGCATGGCCGGCCCCGCCATCCGGGCGTGGGCCATGGCTGACGCCCTGGCCGCCGAGCACGACGTCGTCCTGGCCACCACCGGTATGGCCACGATCACCAACCCCCGCTTCAGCATCCGGTCGGTGGGCCTGGCCGAGATGCGCGACCTGGAGCGCTGGTGCGACATCTTCATCTTCCAAGGGCTGATCCTGTCGCAGTTCCGATGGCTGATCGACAGCGACAAGATCCTCGTGGCCGACATCTACAACCCCTTCCACCTCGAGCAGCTGGAGCAGGCCAAAGACCTGGGCGCCGAGGGTCGGGCTCGCACGGTGAGCGACTGCACGACGGCCCTCAACGACCAGCTCACCCGGGGCGACTTCTTCCTCTGTGCGTCGGAGAGGCAGCGGGACTTCTGGCTCGGCCAGCTGTCGGCCGTCGGCCGGATCAACCCCAAGAACTACGACGCGGACGAGACCATGGGCGCGCTGATCGAGGTGGCGCCGTTCGGCGTGCCCGACCAGCCCCCTGTCCACACTCGGCAGGTCCTCAAGGGCGTCGTCCCGGGCATCGGGGCCGACGACAAGGTGATCCTGTGGGGCGGCGGCATCTACAACTGGTTCGACCCGATCACGCTCCTGCAGGCCGTCGACCGCCTGCGCCAGCGCCGGCCGGACGTGCGCCTGTTCTTCCTCGGTCTGAAGCACCCAAACCCCGACGTCCCCGAGATGCGCATGGCCGTCGCCACCCGGGCGCTCTCGGACTCATTGGGGTTGACCGACAAGCACGTTTTCTTCAACGAGGGCTGGGTCGAGTACGAGGACCGGCAGAACTACCTGCTCGAGGCCGACATCGGCGTGAGCACCCATCTCGATCACGTGGAGACCGCGTTCTCCTTCCGCACCCGCATCCTCGACTACCTGTGGACGTGCCTGCCGATCGTGGCCACGGGAGGGGACACCTTCGCCGACCTGATCGAGACTCGGGGCCTGGGCACCACGGTGCCGCCCGGCGACGTGGAAGCCCTGGAGGAGGCGCTGTTCCGGCTGCTCGACGACGAGGCGGCCAACGCCGGGTGCCGCTCCCGGCTGGCCGAAGTGATGCCCGACCACGCCTGGAGCCGGGTGCTGGCGCCACTGGTGGAGTTCTGCCGGGCGCCCCGCCGGGCCGCTGACCTGGCCGCCCCAGTCGGGTACGAGAACGTCGCCGAGCTGGCGACGGCGGTCACCCGCCGGCCCCGCCTGCGCGACGACGCGGCCCTCGCCCGTGAGTACTTCCGGGCCGGCGGCCCGGTCGAGGTGGCCCGGCGGGCCTCGAAGCGGATCCTCCGCTACGGGGTCGCCGTCGGCCGAAGACTCTCCGAGTGAGCCCGCGCGAGTGAGCACCGTCGCTGAGCTGGCGGAGTCCAAAGAGCTCTTCGTCAACCTCACCCTCCGGGAGCTGCGGGGCAAGTACAAGCGGTCCGTCCTGGGATGGACCTGGTCCTTGCTCAACCCGCTGGCCACGATGGTCATCTTCACCGTGGTCTTCCGGTTCTTCCTGAAGGTCGAGATCAAGCCGGGCGACCCGAGCGGTCTCCATGTCTTCGCCCTGTTCCTGCTGTGCGGCCTGCTGCCGTGGAACTTCCTGTCCAGCGGGATCTCGGGATCGATGGGCGCCCTGATCGGCAATGCCAACCTGATCAAGAAGGTGTTCTTCCCCCGAGAGCTCCTGGTGGCCTCGACGATCGCCTCCTGGGTGGTGTCGTTCCTCCTGGAGATGGCCGTCCTGGCCGTCGTACTGCTCATCGCCGGCAACTTCGTGCTGCCGTGGCTTGTGCCGGCGATTGGCCTGGTGATCGTCCAGACCATGTTCGTCGTCGGCCTCGGGCTGATGTTGAGCGTGGTGAACGTCTACTTCCGCGACGTGCAGTACCTGGTCGGCATCGTGCTCCAAATCTGGTTCTACGCCACGCCGATCGTCTACCCGATCACCGTGGTACAGGACGCCCTGAAGGACAGCCCCGGGCTGTTCACCCTCTACAAGCTGAACCCCATGGTCCGCTTCGTCGAGGCCTACCGCGACTGCTTCTACGACCTCCGCTTCCCCGCCCTGCTGGACTCGCTCTACCTGGCCGGCGTGTCGGGGGCCACGCTGGCCTTCGGCGTCTTCGTCTTCTGGAAGCTGGAGCCCAAGCTCGCCGAGGAGCTGTAGCGCCGATCGCCGGCGGACGACCGGCATGGCGTGTCCGGGTCACCCAAGGCGATCGGTGCGTGGGGTGACGTCTCCCGAACGGTGCCGTACGGATCGAAGACCTCGCACTCGCCGTCGGGTCGGAACACACCAGAACTAGGTCGGCCCTCCGTCATTAGCGCCATGGCACTGTAGGCGGGGACCGGGTTGACGCCGGGGGCGTCCTAAGAGTTGACGAGGTTGGCGGTCCCGTGGGGTCGTTGAGGTAGACCAATGCCCGCAGGTCGTGCGGTCAACCAGTCGAGACTCGGACGACGTTCTTTGTATGTTGGGCGAGCGCCCGGAGGTCACCCGGATCGGCGGTCAGGACAACAGCCCCTCCCGCGCGATCCGCTTGGGCGGCAACAATCGCGTCGACGGCGGAGGGGATCCGAGATCCCGCAACGGCGGTGCGGAGCAGGGCAGCGTCTCGCGCAAGATCCTCGTCAACGGGCTCGACGACGCACAGGCTCAGAAGTCGGTTCTCATGGAAGTCTCGCCGGTGATCGCCGGTGAGAGCCTCTACCAGGACGGCGGCGGGAACGATCGGGGGCCATTCCCCTCTCTGCCGTACCTCTTGCAGCCGAGCGCGGCGCCCGGCAAGCATTGAGACCCCACCGGCGTCGAGGACCAGCGTCACGCGGAGTGTCGACGCGAGTCCTCGCCGAGAACTCGATCTGCCCAGTTGCTTGCCTCTATCCGCTCGGTCTCGCCGATTGGGCCCAACTCTGCCTCCAATTCGGCCAGGTAGGCGTCCAACGCGGCGATCTTGGCCAACCGGTCGAGTTCGTCGCCGACGGCCCGTTGGGCGAGCTGGGAGATGTTCAAGCCGGCGAGGCGGGCTCGGCGGTAGACGTCCTCCGGCATCGAGATATTTACCCTCGCCATGCGCACAGCGTACACACTCCGGTATCGTCCACCCGCCACGGCGACTTGCAGAGGTGACCAGGTGAACGCCCGCATCGACCAGCTCCTCGCCGACGTGAGAGCCGGGCTGCCGCCCCGCCCCACGCCGGCGGAGCTGCCGGCGCTGGTTGCCGCCGGCGCCTTGGTGGTCGACATCCGGCCGGTGGAGCAGCGGGAACGCGACGGGGAGCTGCCGGGCGCGGTGGTGATCGACCGCAACGTGCTGGAGTGGCGGCTCGACCCGACGTCACCCCACCGTGTGCCCGGTACCGAGGACGCCGACCGCCAGATCGTGCTCGTGTGCAACGAGGGCTACGCGTCGAGCCTCGCCGCCGCCACCCTGCAGCAGCTGGGCCTGCGGGGCGCCACCGATCTCGACGGTGGCTTCCAGGCGCTACTGCGCCACGCGGGCGGGCGTTCCGGTTCCTAGGGAGAAGACGCAGCGCGGCGGCACCGGCAGCCCGTTGGACCGGAAGCTGAAAGGCTCCCACCAGAGGGTGGCGCCGGCCTGGTTGGGGTTCCCTTTCCTCCACCGGTCGGAGACGTACAGCCAGATCGGCCCGCCGGCCAGCCGGAGCTGGCTGACCTCCGCCGGCTGCCCCTCACACGACCGGGGCGAGAGCGTGCTCTCGATCTTCCACGGGCCGAGGGGCGAGGGGGCCGACGCCAGCCCGGTGCCGGCGGGGCAGTAGGGGCAAGCCGGGTCCGAGTACGTGAGGAAGAAGCGGCCGTCGCGTTCGAACAACGAGGGCGCCTCGACGACGCCCAGGCCGAGCGTGACCGCCTCCCCGGTGCCCGAGGTGAGCTCGGGGTTCAGGCGCTCGACGACGATGTCGGTCGGGACCCCGCCTTCAATCAGGGTGTACGCCAGCCAGCCCCGGCCCGCGCCGTCCACGAACACGTCCTGGTCGCCGCGAGTGAGGTTCCCCCGACCGCCCACGATGAGCGCCGGCGGCCCGATCTCCCGCCATGGTCCCGCCGGCGTGCGCGCGACCAGGACCCGGTAGCCGACGAGTGAGTCGTAGGTGTTGACCCAGAGCACCCACTCGCCGGTGGCCGGTGACCTGGCGACGTGCGGCCGGAAGCACCCGAACCGGGGCGGGGCGCAGCGCTGCTGCCACAACTGGTCGGGCTCGATGGCGTAGCCCCGGCCCGTCCACTGCACGAAGTCGGTAGAAGAGAACGCCTTGATGCCACACCACTTCGTCCCGACCCTGTTGAGGCCGAAACCGCAGTCGTAGGAGGTGCCGAATACCCAGAACGTGCTGCCGTCCTGCACGATGCTGCCGTCATGGGCGTCGATGACCGGCGCCGGCCCCGGCGCGTCGGGCAGGGCCCGACCGAACGTGGCGGAAGGTGGCGGCTCGGCGCAGCCGGCGGCGACAAGTGCCATGGACAGCACCATGAGCAGCCACACCGGCAGGGGTGCGCCCGAGCCGAAGCCGGCCCGGCGAGCGCCCCGCCACGCGACCACGACGAGGACCGCGAGGGCCGGTCCTCTGAAGAGCATGTGGACGAGGAGCCACAGGCGCAACGTGCCGCGGGTCACCTCCTCACCCCCGATGAGCACAACGCGCCGGCTGCCCAGCGCCGGCTGCGCAGGACGAGCACCCTGGCGGCCACGTCCGAGGCGACCACGTCGCTCCACGCCTGGCTCACCGACGGCCGGTAGGCAAAGAACAGCGCCACGCCGGAGACGGCGAGAACCGCGACTTCAGCGCCGAGATGGGTCAGGATGAGCCGGCGGGCGACCTCGAGCCGATCCCCTCCTGGATGACCCCGCGCCTCTTGGTCTCCCCGCCCGATCATCGCCTTCCGGTAAGACTACGGGGCCAAGCTCAATCCAACTCGCCGAGGAGCTCTGTCGTGACCGATCGCAACGTCCTTGGCGGTGAGCTGGAGCCCTGTGGAACCGACCCGCTGACCGGCTTCTACCGGGACGGATGCTGCACGACCGGGCCGGAGGACCGTGGCAGCCACACGATCTGTGCCGTCGTGACGCAGGATTTCCTCGAGCATCAGCGGCGCATCGGCAACGACCTGACCACGCCGGCGCCGCACTTCGCGTTCCCCGGCCTGGTGCCCGGTGATCGGTGGTGCGTCACGGCGGCGAACTGGCTCCGGGCCCACCACGACGGTGCGGCGGCCCACGTGGTCTTGGCGTCGACCCACGAGCGGGCTGCCGACATCGTGCCGCTCGCCGCCCTCCTTGAGCATGCGGTCGACGTCCCCGCCGACCCCAGCGGACTCGACGCCTGACCAGAGTGAAGATCGCGGTCGCCACGCCGGACACGCTGACGGCTCGGATGGCGGGGCCGGCGATCAGGGCGTGGCGCATCGCGTCGGCGCTCTCGGCCGAGCATGACGTCCAGCTGGTAACGACCACGATCGCCGACCTGCCCGACGCGCCGTTCCCGGTCCGGGCGGTCGACGACGCCGGCCTCGCAGAGGTCGAGCGGTGGTGCGACGTGCTGGTGTTCCAGGGCTGGCTGGTGCACAAGCGACCGTTCCTCCTGCAATCCGAGAAAATCCTCGTCGCCGACGTCTACGACCCCCTCCACCTCGAGCAGCTCGAGCAGGGACGGGACGACGGCTGGCGGGGGCGCATCCTGGCCGTGCAGTCGGCCACCGCCGTCTTGAACGAGCAGCTTCTGCGGGGCGACTACTTCCTGTGCGCGTCGGAGAAGCAGCGGGACTTCTGGTTGGGCCAGCTGTCGGCTCTCGGCCGGGTGAACCCGGTCACCTACGACGCGGACCAGACGTTGCGGGCCTTGATCAGCGTGGTGCCGTTCGGCGTCCCCGAGGTCCCGCCGGCCAAGACCCGCGCCGCCATCAAGGGTGTCGTCCCAGGCATCGGCCCGGACGACAAGGTTCTCCTCTGGGGTGGCGGCATCTACAACTGGTTCGACCCGCTCACCCTCCTGCACGCCGTCGACCGCCTGCGCCGGCGCCGGCCCGAGGTGCGCCTGTACTTCCTGGGGCTGAAGCACCCCAACCCCGACATCCCCGAGATGCGCATGGCCGTTGCCACCAGGGAGCTGTCCGACCGTCTGGGGCTCACCGGGACCCACGCGTTCTTCAACGAGGGGTGGGTGGAGTACGACGACCGGCAGAACTACCTGCTCGACGCCGACATCGGCGTCAGCACCCACCTCGACCACGTGGAGACGGCGTTCTCGTTCCGCACCCGGGTCTTGGACTACCTGTGGGCGTCGTTGCCCACGGTCGCCACCGCTGGCGACGCCCTGGCCGAGCTGATCGAGTCCCGCCGGCTCGGGATCACCGTGCCCGCCGGCGACGTCGACGCCCTCGAGACGGCCCTGGAACGCATCCTCGCCGACGACGACCTCCGGGCGACCATGGCCGTGGGGGCCGGCGCCTTGGCCGCCGAGCTGACGTGGCCCAAGGTGCTCGATCCGCTGGTCCAGTTCTGCCGCGACCCGAAGCGGGCCCCCGACCTCCTGGAGCCGGCGGCCGCCGCCGCGCTCAGACACGACCTCGCCGAGGTCAAAGAGCGCTGGCGGGGCCTGGCCTACGACCTCAAGACGGCCGCCGACCACCTGCGCGATGGGGGCCCGCTGTTGGCCGCCCGAAAGGCAGCCGGCCGGGCCCGCCGGGTCGCGAACACGTGGCGGGACCGCGACCCCGCCTAAACTCACAGTCCGATGAGTGCGTCCGGAGCGGTCGACCTGAGCGCCCGCGAGCCCTTCCAGGCCGCCCCCGACATCTCCGTCGTCATGCCCTGCCTGAACGAGGCCGCCTCGGTGGGCACCTGCATCGAGATGGCGTGGGAAGGCATCCGCAAGACCGGCCTGACCGGCGAGGTGGTGGTCAGCGACAACGGCTCCACCGACGATTCCGTGGCCGTCGCTACTAGCGCCGGCGCCCGGGTCGTGCGCCAGCCCGAGCGGGGCTACGGCAACGCCTACCTCAAGGGCTTCGCCGAGGCCCGGGGCCGCTACATCATCATGGGCGACTCCGACGGCAGCTACGACTTCACCCAGCTCGACCGCCTCATCCAGCCCCTCCGTGACGGCGACTACGACTACGTCCTCGGCTCCCGCTTCGCCGGCAAGATCCTCAAGGGTGCCATGCCCTGGACCCATCGCTACATTGGCAACCCCGTCCTGACCGGCGTGCTCAACCGCCTGTTCAAGGTCGACAGCTCCGACGCCCACAGCGGTATGCGGGCCTTCACCAGCGACGCGTACCAGCGGATGGCGCTCCAGTCCGCCGGCATGGAGCTGGCGTCGGAGATCGTCATCAACGCGGCGAAAGCCGGACTGCGGGGCACCGAGGTGCCGATCACCTACCACCCGCGCGAGGGCGAGTCGAAGCTCAACTCGATGCGCGACGGCTGGCGCCACCTGCGCTTCATGCTCCTGCTCAGCCC
The DNA here is from genome assembly GCA_963768975.1 of uncultured Acidimicrobiia bacterium. Classification (GTDB taxonomy): domain Bacteria; phylum Actinomycetota; class Acidimicrobiia; order Acidimicrobiales; family AC-14; genus CADCTB01. The sequence continues at coordinate 69,722 of CAVYKB010000020.1, forward strand.
CAACTGGCTGTTCACCGGCCCGGGGATCGCCATGTTCGTCGTGGGCCTGCTCGGGCAGGGCCTCCTGCTGCCCGGCCCGCTGAACCTCGGCTTCCACGCCCTCGACGTGCACTTCAGCGTGCTCTTCGCCCTGCTGGCGATCCTCGGCTACCAGACCCTGCTGTTCGGCGTCTTCGCCCGCACCTGCCTCCCGCGCGAGGAGGGAAAGGCGGCAGACCGGCTCCAGCGGTGGTTCGAGCGCAACTACAGCCTGGAACGGGGCCTGCTCATCGGCGGCGTGATGTTCGTCGTCGGGTTTGTCATCGACGCCGCCGTGTTCATCCACTGGCTCCGGGAGGGCCTGGGGCCGATCAACTCCCTGCGGCCGGCGCTGCTGGCTATGACCCTGATGATGGTGGGTGCCCAGACCGGCTTCGCAGCGTTCTTCCTGGGCCTGTTCCGGATCGACCGGCCACGGTGAGCCGGGCCGGGCTCGAGGAGCACGTGGTGACCCGCTCCGCCCAGACACGCTCGGCCCGGACGCTCGTCATCCTGCCTGCCTACAACGAGGAGGCCGCCCTCTCCGCAGTCCTGAAGGAGCTGGCGGTGTTCTGCCCGGAACTCGACGTGCTCGTGGTCGACGACGGGTCCACTGACCGCACCGCCCAGGTGGCCCGCTCCGAGGGCGTAAGGGTCGCCGTCCTGCCGTTCAACCTCGGCGTCGGTGGAGCCCTGCAGACGGGCTTCCGCTACGCCGTCGCCCACGGCTACGGGCGGGCCATCCAGTTCGACGCCGACGGCCAGCACGACCCCAGCCAGGTGCCGGCGCTGCTGGCTGCGCTCGACGAGGGCGCCGACCTGGTCATCGGCAGCCGCTTCGCCGCGCCCGAGCCGGGCTTCGAGTACGACGTCGGCCACCTCCGTGGTGGAGCCATGGGCGTGCTCCGGTTCGCCGTGCGCATCATCTCCGGGCGCAGCTTCTCCGACACGTCGTCGGGGTTCCGGGCGTTCTCCGCCCCGTTGCTCGACTTCTACGCGGCCGAGTACCCCAACGAGTACCTGGGCGACACCGTGGAGGCGCTGCTGCTGGCCTGCCAGGCCGGCTTCCGGGTGGTGGAGGTCCCCGTGAGCATGCGGGTTCGGGCCGCCGGCACGCCATCCACCCAGAGCTTCAAACTCATCTATCACTACCTCCGGGCCCTGGTGTCGCTGCTCAGCCGGGCGCCCATCCGCCGGCGGGAGCGGGCTTTGCGGAGCCGCGTTCCGTGAGTACCGCGGCGCACGTCTTTATCGTGGCGCTGACGGTGTTCAGCCTGCTGTTCATCGTGCGCATGGTCCGGCGCAACCAGCTGCCATCGCGCTATGCCTTGCTGTGGCTGTCGATCGGCGCGGTGATCGCCGTCCTCGCCACCTTCCCCAGGCTCCTCGACCGGGTCTCGTCGTGGATGGGCATCGCCTACGCCCCCGGCACGTTCTTCCTCGGTGCCATCACCCTCCTCTTCCTCATCGTGGTCCACTTCTCCTGGGAACTGGCCCGGCTCGACGCGCGCACCCGCTTGCTCGCCGAGGAGCTGGCCATCCTGCGGGCCGATCCTCCACACGACGCAGCTCGCCCGACCCACGAGAACCAGCCTGTCGACTCCTGAACGGACGCCGCGCGTCAGGGTCGTCGTCGTCAACTACAACGGCGGCGACCTGACCGTCTCGTGCCTGCGCAGCCTCCAGCGCTCGGCCTGGCCGGCGGACGCCCTCGAGGTCGTCATGGTCGAGAACGGGTCGACCGACGGCGTGGCCGCCACGGTGCGCGAGGAGCTGCCGGACGTCCGGGTGATCGACGCCGGCCGCAACCTGGGCTTCGGCGGCGGCTGCAACCTGGCCCTCGCCGACCTCGACGGGGTCGACCACGTCGCCCTCATCAACAACGACGCCCGGGTCGAACCGGGCTGGCTGGCGCCGCTCGTCGAAGCGTTGGAGGCGAACCCGTCGGTCGGCGCGGCCACGCCGAAGATCCTCTTCGCCGACCGGTTCCTCGACGTGCACATCTCCTCCGACACTGCCGAGCGGGGGGTGGGCGACCGCCGGCCGCTCGGCGTGCGGCTGTCGGGGGCGAGGGTCGCCGGCGTGGACACGTGGGCCCGGGTGCAGCTGGTGTCGGGGTTCTGGGGCCTGGAGCACGGGTTCAACGGCGAGGGCGCGTTCCAGTGGACCAGCGGCGACGCGCACCTCCGGGTCCCCGCCGGCGATCCGACGTGCGAGCTGCAGCTGGCCGCCGACACGCCTCGATCCGTCGTGGTCACCTCCGGCGCCCAGCAGACCGTGCTCCAGGTGGGCGAGACGCCGGCATGGTCCGCCGTGGCCCTCGGCGGCGAGCCGTTCGACGTCCTCAACAACGTGGGCTCGGTGCTGCTGGCGGACGGCCACGGCGCCGACCGGGGGTACCTGGAGCGCGACGCCGGCCAGTTCGACGAGGTGGAGGAGGTCTTCGCCTGGTGTGGCGCGGCCGTCCTGCTGTCCCGCGCCTACCTGGAGACCGTTGGCCTGTTCGAGGACCGCTACTTCGTGTACTACGAGGACTTCGACCTGTCCTGGCGGGGCCGGGCTGAGGGCTGGCGGTACTTGTACGTGCCGGCGTCGGTGGTCCGTCACGTGCATTCCGCCTCGACAGTGGAGGGCTCGAAGCTCTTCCAGCACTACGACCAGCGCAACCGTTTGCTGACGCTGGCCCGCAACGCCCCGCCGGCCCTCGCCGTGCGGGAAGCCGTCCGCCACCCCCTCATCACGGGGTCCTACGCCCGGCGCGACATCCTCGTCCCCCTGTTCCATCGCCGGCCGGCGTCGACCGAGACGGTGCGCCGGCGCATGCAGGCCTACGGGGCGTTCGTGCGCATGCTGCCGGAGGCGCTGGCCGGGCGCCGACGCCTGGCGACACGCGGCCGGTTGACCGGGGAGGAGCTGTCGGGGTGGATGCAGCGGCCCTGACCGGCTAGACCCGAGGCCGTGAAAGCCCTGATCCTCGCCGGCGGTGCCGGCACCCGGCTGCGCCCGATCACCCACACCAGCGCCAAGCAGCTGGTGCCGGTGGCCAACAAGCCGATCCTGTTCTACGGGTTGGAGCAGATGGCCGAGGCTGGCATCGTCGAGGTCGGGATGGTGGTGGGCGACACCGCCGAGGAGATCCGCGCCGCGGTGGGCGACGGGTCGAGGTGGGGCCTCGAAGTGACCTACATCCCCCAGGACTCGCCCCTCGGCCTGGCCCACTGCGTGCTCATCGCCCAGGACTTCCTGGGCAAGGACGACTTCGTGATGTACCTGGGCGACAACCTCCTGCGCCAGGGCGTCAAGGCGTTCGTCGACCGCTTCGAGAGCGACGGCCGCAGCCACTCGGTGGCCCAGATCCTCCTGGCCCGGGTGCCGGACCCCCAGCGATTCGGTGTGGCCGAGATCGGCCCCGGGGGCGAGGTCGTGCGCCTGGTCGAGAAGCCCGAGGATCCTCCGTCGGACCTGGCCCTGGTGGGTGTCTACCTGTTCGGGCCGACCATCCACGACGCGGTGCGGGCCATCGAGCCCTCGGGCCGGGGCGAGCTGGAGATCACCGACGCCATCCAGTGGCTGCTCGACAACGGCCACCGTGTCGCCCACCAGGTGGTCGACGGCTGGTGGATCGATACCGGCAAGCTCGACGCCCTCCTCGAAGGCAACCGCCTGATCCTCGAGACGCTCGAACAGCGCATCGATGGCGTGGTGGACATCGATTGCCGGATCGAGGGCCGGGTGGTGGTCGAGCAGGGGGCCGAGGTGCTGGCGTCGACCATCCGGGGACCGGCCATCATCGGCGCCGGCACCCGGATCGAGCACAGCTTTGTCGGGCCCTTCACGTCCATCGCCGAGCGCTGCGTCGTCCTGCGCTCCGAGATCGAGCACTCGGTGATCCTGGAGGACAGCCGCATTGTCGACATCCCCCGGGTGGAGGACTCCCTGATCGGCAAGCAGGTGGTCGTCACCCGTTCCGCCCGCCGGCCCCGCGCCAACCGCTTCATGCTCGGCGACCACTCGCAGGTGGACCTGACCTAAGGAGACCAGGATGGCCAGCGACGATTACCACTTCGTCACGGAATGGCGGGTGGCCGGCACCATCGAGGAGGTGAAGGCGGTCCTGGGCGACGGCATGTCGCTCACCCGGTGGTGGCCGGCCGTTTACCTGAGCCTCACCCAAGTCTCCGAAGGCGGTCCCGGCGGGGTCGGCGGCGCCTACGACCTTCACACGAAGGGGTGGCTGCCCTACACCTTGCGCTGGACGCTGACGATCACCGCGCCGATCACCGACACGGGCTTCGCGCTGAGCGCCGCCGGCGACTTGGAGGGCACGGGCGTGTGGACGTTCAGCCAGGACGGGCCCGAGGTCGTCATCACCTACGACTGGCGCGTCCACGCCACCAAGCCCCTGCTGCGCCGGCTGGGGTGGCTTCTCAGGCCGGCGTTCTCTGCCAACCACGTGTGGGCCATGCGCCAGGGCGAGGAGAGCCTCCGCTTGGAGCTGCGCCGCCGGCGTGACCCGAGCGCCACCGTGCCGGCGCCGCCGCCGGCAACGTTCGCCTGGCTCAGTCGTCGAGGATGAACGTCACCAGGAGGTTGACCTGGTAGTTCACGATGGCGCCGTCGGCGATCTGGACCTGCTGCTCCTTCACCCACGCCGAGGTGATGTTACGGAGTGTCTGGCTGGCCCGGTCGATGCCGACCTTGATGGCGTCCTCGAAACCCTTCGGTGAGACGGCGCTGATCTCGGTGATGCGTGCGACGGTACTCATGGAACTGTCTCCTCTCAGTCGGTCACGGGGGAAGCTAGTGCCCGGGCGAGCCCGTCGACGTCGGCGACGGTCACCGTCAGGCCGGGGTGGCGGAGGCGACCGGTGGGCTCCAGGCCGGGCACCGGCTCCTTGAACTTCATGCACAGCCCACGCCGGCGGTTGCTGGCGAAGGTCAGGCCTCGGTCGGCCAGCGACAGGTGGGCGGGGCCGATGGTGGTCCACATCCGGTACGGACCGCTGATCTCGTAGTCGGCGATGTTGGAGAGCTCAGTCTCGAGCCGCCAGAACCCGTAGCGGGCGAGGAACCGCCCGTCGGTGATGTCGACGCCGGTCCGCTCCGGTGTCACGCCGAACAGGAGGGCCATCGCTCGGTACGCGGGGTCGAAGTCGAAGTCGAACGTCATCGGCGCTTCTCTCCCGACCCATCGGCGGCCAACTGCTGCATCCAGTCGGTGTTTAGCACCTCGAACTGGTCCTTGATCGACCGCTGGTAGCAGAGGAATAGCAAGCCGGGGTCGCCGACGTCCCGGGTGTTCGGCGAAGTCGCCGATGCCGGCCGGGAAGTTCCCCAGTTCCACCGCTCGTAGGCCTTTCCCCGACCCCGAGAGTAGAACTGGCGGCATGGCTGAGGCCGAGGCAGGCGTCGACGAGCTTTACGCACTCGACCCGAACGACTTCGTGGCGGCCCGTAACGACCTGGTCAAGGGGCTCAAGAAGGCAGGCGACAAGGCCCTCGCCGCCGAGGTGGCCAAACGGAAGCGGCCGACGCCGGCCGCCTGGGCGGTGAACCAGCTGACCCGGCACCACCGCGCCGAGGTGGAGGAGCTGGTGCGGATGGGCGAGGCCTTGCGCGACGCCCAGGACCGGGCCCTGGCCGGCGACGAGCCGGGCGACCTGCGCCAGGCCGGGCGGGCGCGGCGCGACGCACTGGCCCGGCTGGTCGACCGGGCCGACCGGCTGCTGGTCGAGCGGGGCGGGGCGGCCGGGGCCCACGCCGGCGAGGTGGCGTCCACGCTGGAGGCGGCGTCTCTCGATGCCGAGGCCGGCGCCACGGTCCTCAGCGGCCGCCTGTCCGCCGAGCTGGCGCCGCCATCGGGCTTCGGCGCCTTCGACCTGACGGCGGCGCCGGCGCCGGCTCGCCCCCAGCCCAAGGCCGAGCCGGCGCGGGCGTCGGTGGAAGAGCCCGACAACCGGGCTCGCGAGGAGGCGGAGGCGGCCGTCGCCGAAGCCGAGCAGCGGTGGGAGGAACGGACGGCGAAGGCCAGCGAGGCGCTCGAGAATGTGGCCACGCAGCGCAAGGCGGTGCAGGAGGCCGAGAGGGAGGTCGCCGACCTGGAGGACCGGCTCAGCCAGGCCCAGCGCCGGCTCCGGACCGCGGCCCGGGAGGCGGAGCTGGCCGAGGACGCTGCGTCCCGGGCGGAGGACACCGTGGCCCGCGCCGCCCAGCGCCTGCGGGAGGCGGAGCGCCGGCTCGCTGACCTTTAGGTAACAATCGTCGCCGGCGGGGTAGGCCTTCCGCCGTGCTACTCGTGCCGCTCGACCGAGTCGCCGATCAGCCAGAACATCGGCGGCCAGAGGCCCACGAAGAGGGCCCGGCGCTCGGCGTTGCCCCGGGCGTCCTGGTCCACCGTCTTGGCCCGGATCCACAGGGCGATGCAGAGCCCGATACTGGCCAGGGAGAGCGAGTGCAGGTGCCACCCGCGGACGCCCACGTCGTAGAGCCGGCGACCTAGCATCGGACCAAACCTACCGTGCCTCGCCGACCGTCCCGTTCCCACCGCCTCGTCACTGCCGCCTCTTGGCCCGTGGGCATCGCCCTCACCTCCTGGGCCTACATGTGGCGCATCACCCCGCTCCACCGCCGTGAAACGGCCGGCACCATGGCCAGTGACGCCCCACCGCCGCTGCCCGGCGGCGTGGCCGGCGACGAGGCGCAACCGGCTGACGCCGGCGTCGGCCCGCTCTACCACCGCCGCTACTCGGCCCTCTTCGTCGACCCCGAGGTGTCGGCCGGCGAACTCATGGATCGCCTGGCCGCCGACGTCAACCAGGCGGCGCCCACCGAGTTCGCCCGTTTCTTCAAGCTCACCGGCGAGAAGGGGCGGATGGAGGTGGGCGACGAGTACTCCGTCCGCATGCCCGGTCCGTGGGACGGCCCGGTGCGGGTGGTCGACCGCACGCCCACCTCGTTTCGCCTGCTGACGCTCAACGGCCACCTCGAAGCGGGCCAGATCGAGTTCCGGGTGGAGCAGGAGGACGCCTGCCTCCGGTTCACCATCGAATCGTGGGCCAGGAGCGGCGACCAGCTGTCGCGCATCATGTACCAGCGCCTCCACATGGCCAAGGAAGTCCAGTTCCACATGTGGACCTCGTTCCTGGAGCGGGTGGCCGAGATCGCCGGCGGGCGCCTCATCGGCGGGATCGACGCCGAGACGCGGGTTGTCGACGACGAGGAAGGGCCGGCGCTGGGCGACCCGGCGTCGCGGCGCATCCTCGACGAGCTACACGACAAGGGCCTGAACTTCGAGCTCGACACGCCGCGGGGCGATGGGTGGCTCTCCGACGACTACTGCCAGCCGTTGCCCTCCGAGCCGCCCGGCGAGCCGGTGCCGGGCGGCAGCTGGGAGGTCGCCAAGGGCCTCATGCACGACTACGAGTTTGCCGACCCGTCCATCGTCCGCGCCGTGTACCACCCCGACCGGCCTATCGAGGACCGCGACATGCTGCTGGAGGTCCGCTTCTACGGCCTGCGCTTCCGGTTCGGCGTGCGGGTCGGGGGCGTGGTCGACGAGACCCGCGACATCGACGGGCGCAAGGTGCGGGTGTGGGGTTGGAACTACCGTACGCTGCAGGGCCACCTCGAGATGGGGCAGATGGACTTCGAGGTCTGGAAGTGGCTCGGCACCGGCGCCGTCGAGTTCCACACCTGCCGCTTCTCGCGACGGGCGTCAACCGGCAACCCGGTCGTGCGCCTGGGCGTGCGGGTCTTCGGCCGGCGACAGCAGGAGAAATTCGCCAGGAAGGCGTGCGAACGCATGGCCCGGCTCACCGCGGCTGCGCTTGAGGGGAGAGAGGCCGAAGGCGTCGCCCGGGTGGCAGACGAGGTCGTGGTCCGCTCCGGCGCCTCGTGACCTCGGCGACCAGTGGGCGGCTGGCGTAGTTTCGGTCGCTTCCGGCCCCGGCCAGCGGGGATACTCGGGGCCGACGAGCGGAGGAACGGTGGACGGTGAGGAGCTTGTGTACGGCCACGATGGCGCGCCCACGAGATTGCGCGGCGCGCGGCGCCCGCTGAAGAACGGGAGCAACTCGCCGACTCCCTCCTGGGGCGTTCCAGTGGCCACCGTGACACCTTTGCCAGCGGGCTGACGCCCGACCGGATCCCCAACCTGCCCAACGGCCACTCGTTCACTTCTGTCAAGGAAGGCGGCTGCGAGCCGGTGCGCTTCAACCCGTGCCAGCCCATCCACTACGTCATGAACGCCCAGCAGGCACCGGCCGTTCGTGGCCGACCGGTACCCCGGCCGGTGGGCGCCCATTCTCGTCGTCTGGAGCCGGGGATCGGGCGACCGGGCCGGCGTGGAGGTGGTGGGCTCGGGGTTTCCGTACCGGGCTCAGGACGTGCTCGTCTCCGGCCTCCTCACCCTGAATGCCGACGCGGTCGTCGACCGGGCCAAGAACACCCCGGTGCCCGGCGGCTTCGACGCCCCGACCGGCTTCGGGGCCATCGGCGCCGAAGGCGTCACCTGGGGCCGGGTCATCCTCCACGAGCTGGCCCACGTCGTCGGTCTCGGCCACACCCGCGATCGCGACCAGTTGATGTACCCCGACACCGCCGAGCAGACGGCCCGCACGACCGACTACCGCGCCGGCGACCGGGAGGGGTTGCGGGTCCTCGGCCAGGCGTCCGGGTGCCTCACCACGCCGGCGCCGGGGCCGTAGCTCAGACGGGCTTCTGGAAGCCCATCACCGCCTCGACGAGGGTGCGGACCCCGAAGCCGGTGCCGCCCTTCTGCAGGTACCCGTCGTCCTCCTCGCTGCGGGCCGGGCCGGCGATGTCGAGGTGGGCCCAGGGGATCTGGCCCACGAACTCCCGGAGGAACAGCCCGGCGGTGAGGGCGCCGGCGTACCGGCCGGCGCCGATGTTCTTGATGTCCGCCACCTCGGAGTCGATCTGCTTGCGGTAGTCCTCCGGGAGGGGGAGCGGCCACACGTCCTCGCCGGCCCGGGCTGCGGCCTGGCCGACCTGGTCGATCCAGCCGGCGTGGTTGCCCATGAGGCCGGCGACCCGGCGCCCGAGGGCAATCACGCACGCACCGGTGAGAGTGGCGACGTCGATGATGGCGTCGACCTCGTCCTCCACGGCCAGTGAGAGCCCGTCGGCCAGGACGAGGCGGCCCTCGGCGTCGGTGTTCAGGACCTCCACCGTCTTGCCGTTGCGGATGGTGAGGACGTCGCCGGGCTTGAGGGCCGATCCGCCGGGCATGTTCTCGGTGGCCGGGATGATGGCCACCACCCGCACAGGGGGCGCCAGGGCGGCGATCACTGACATGGCCCCGAGGACGGCCGCCGCCCCCGACTTGTCGGTCTTCATGGTCTCCATCCCCTCGGCGGTCTTGATCGAGAGGCCCCCGGAGTCGAACGTGATGCCCTTGCCCACCAGGGCAAGCGAGGCGTCGGCGCCGGCCGGCGGGTCGTAGACCAGCTTGATCATCCGGGCCGGCTCGTCGGATCCGAGGGCGACGCCCGCCAGGCCGCCCAGGCCCTCGGCGACGATCGACGTCTCGTCAAGGACGGTGAGGGTGAGCCCCTCGCGTTCGGCGATCTCGGCGGCCAGGTCGGCCAGCTTGCGGGGCGTCATGGCCCGGGCCGGCTCGTTGACGATGTCGCGGGCCAGGGCGACGGCGGCTGCCACCCGGGCGCCCTGGTCGAGGCCGCGGCTGGCCGCCTCGCCGGCGCCCACGACGGTGATTGACTCGAGCTTCGAGGGCTTCGGCGACGCCTTGTACCGGCTGAACCGGTACACGGCCAGCGACGCCCCTTCGGCGATGGCCTGGGCGGCCAGGGCAAGGTCGAGACCCGGAGGCGCGGCGGCCAGCAGGGTGGTGGCGCCGGTTTCGTCCCGCCACGCCGTCCTCACGAACGCAGCCGCCGCCCGGCGCAGGGTCTCGGCGGTGACCTTCCCCGGCTCGCCCACGCCGAGGGCGATCCACGTGCCCCGTCCCGACGGCACCGCCAGCGCCTCACCCGGCTTGCCCTCGAAGCCCCGTTCCGCCAGGAAGCCGAGGTCCAGGTCGGCGCCGGCGCCCGGGGGCAAGACCCGCCCGGCGAAGACGGGGGTGCCCACGGCGCCGGCGTTGGCCGGCACCTCGCCGGCGAGGGTGAAGGTGATCGGCATGCGCTACTCCTCGGGGTTGGGACGAGTCGGCAGGGCCCGAGCGGCCCCTTCTGAGCGGGATGGGAGCGCCTGCCCTTCCTGCCAGCGGGCCATGGTCCACAGCAGGTCGGAGAGGCGGTTCATGTAGGGGACGACGCAGGACCCGTCGACGGCGACGGCCAGCGCGCTGCGCTCGGCCCGGCGCACCACCGTTCGGGCCAGGTCGAGGGCGGCGGCGGTTGGGGTCTGACCAGGGAGGACGAACTCCGTCGGCGCGTCGAAGCGGGTGGTGAGCTCGTCGATCAGTGGCTCCAGCCGGTCCACCATGTCCTGGGTGACGAGCGTCTGGCCGGCGACGAGGCGGTCGCGGCGCTCGGGCGCAGTGGCCACCTCGGCCATCAGCACCCAAAGGTCACGCTGGAGCCCCACGAGTAGCTCGTCGGCCTCCGATCCCCGGGCGACCGCGGCCCGGGCCAGGCCCAGGGCGGCCTGGGCCTCGTCGACGTCCCCGCACGCGGTGGTGGCCGGCGAGTCCTTGCGCACGCGGCCGCCGTAGAGCAGGCCGGTGGTGCCGTCGTCGCCCTTGCGTGTGTAGATCTTCAAGAGGAGGCGAGCGTACCGGCGACGGTCTCCAACCCCGCCGCCCGGCTGCCCTTGACCAGCACCGCGTCCCCCTCGCCGAGCGGCCCGAGCCGTTCGACGGCCTCGCCGGCGTCGGGGACCAGCTCGCCGCCGTAGTCCGGCGCCGCCACCGATATCACCCGGATGCCGAGGTCGCCCGCAAGCGCGCCCATGCGAGCGTGCTCGGCGGGGCCGACGTCGCCGAGCTCGGCCATGATCCCGAGCACGGCGGTCCGCCGGCGGGCGGGGAGCTCGGCCAGAGCGCGCAGGGCGGCCTCCACGGAGAGCGGGTTGGCGTTGTAGGTGTCGTTCAGGATCAGGGCCCCCGACGGCGCCCGGTCCAGTTCCATGCGCCACGGCGAGAGGTGGGCATCGCCCAGGCCGGCGGCCACCTCCTCGAGGCCGGCGCCGCAGGCCAGGGCCGCCGCGGCCGCGGCCAGGGCGTTGCCGACCTGATGCTGGCCCCGGACCCGGAGCTCGACGCCGGCGTCTCCCCACGGCGAGTGCATGCGGAACGTCGGCCGCAGGTTGTCGTCGAGCACGATGCCCCTGGCGCGGACGTCGCCGGCGGCAATGCCGAAGGTGAGGACCCGGGCGCCGGTGCGCGAGGCCATGGCCGCCACGAGCGGCGCGTCGGCGTTGAGCACCGCGGTCCCGTGTGCCGGCAGGGACTCGACGAGTTCGGCCTTGGCCACGGCCACGTCCTCGACCGTCCCGAAGAACTCCGAGTGCGACAGCCCCACGGTCGTCACCACACCCACCAGCGGGCGGGCCACCGTACAGAGGGACGCCACGTGGCCCCGGCCCCGGGCGCCCATCTCGATCACGACCGCCTCGGCATCGTCGGGAGTGTCGAGCACGGTCAGGGGCACGCCCAGCTCGTTGTTGAACGACTTGGCGCTGGCGCTCACCCGGTAGCGCCGGCCCAGGGCGGCGGCGAGTAGGTCCTTGGTCGAGGTCTTTCCCACCGACCCGGTTATGCCGACCACCCGGTCGGGCAGCCGGTCCCGCATGCGGGCCCCCAGCTGGGTCAACGCCATGAACGTGTCCTCGACCACCACGCTGGTGCCCCGCCCCGCCGCACGCTCGACCAGGCAGGCGCCGGCGCCGGCGTCGAGGGCGGCATCGACGAAATCGTGCCCGTCGCGCTCAGCGCGGAGGGCGACGAACAGCTCGCCGCCCCGCACGAGGCGGGAGTCGATGCGGGCGCCATCGACGGTGGCCTCCGGCCCGGAGAGCGTGCCGCCGGTGACATTGGCCACCTCGCTGGCCCGCAATCGCATGGCTCCTACACTGCCATCCGCCGGCCGGCCCTAGACTCGCCAGCCGTGCGCCTGGTCATCCTTTTCGGCGGGCGTTCGGCTGAGCACGAGATCTCGTGCATCACCGCCGCCCATGTCATCGCCGCTGTCGATCCGGAGCGGTACGAGGTCATCCCAGTCGGGATCGCCGAGGACGGCCAGTGGGTTATGGCGGACTACCAGCCGGGCGCCACCGCCCTCGTCGCCGAAGGTCCCGGGGTCGACCCGTCGATCCTCACGCCCGAGTCCCTGGCCTTCCCGCTGGTCCACGGGCCCATGGGTGAGGACGGGACGATCCAGGGCCTCCTCGAGCTGGCGGGCATCCCCTACATCGGCGCCGGCGTGCTGTCCTCCGCGCTGTGCATGGACAAGGCCATGGCCAAGGACGTGCTGGCCGGCGCCGGCATGGACCAGGTGCGCTACCTGGCCCTGCGCGACATCGAGGTCGACGACGGCGCCCTCGACGAGGCGGCCGCCGAGCTGGGGCTGCCGCTGTTCGTGAAGCCGGCCAACCTGGGCTCATCGGTGGCCATCACCAAGGCCCACGACGTGGAGGAGTTGGCCTCGGCGGTCAAGCTCGCCCTGGCCTACGACGAGTGGATCGTGCTGGAGGAGGCGGTCACCGCCCGGGAGATCGAGTGCGGCCTGCTCGGCTACGGCCGGCTGCGGGCGTCGCTGCCCGGTGAGGTCAAGCCCAGCCACGAGTTCTACGACTACGAGGACAAGTACACCGACGGCGCTGCCCAGCTGCTGGTGCCGGCGCCCCTGCCCCGTGAGGTGATCGAGGAGGTCCAGGGCATGGCCCTGGCCGCCGGCCACGCCCTGCGGGTCGACGGCATGGCCCGGGTCGACTTCTTCTACGAGGAGAAGGGTCGCGGCCTGCTGGTCAACGAGGTCAACACGATCCCCGGGTTCACCCCGATCTCGATGTACCCCAAGATGTGGGAGGCGTCGGGCATCGGCTACTCGGATCTCATCGAGCACCTGGTGGACGCCGCCCTGGAGCGCCATCACAGCCGGTTGGAGCGCGTCGGCCGGCCTGGTCGCACTGGCTGAGGACCGGAGCCGGGTCCGGACCCTCGCCATCGTCTTGGCGGGGGGCGCCGGCAGCCGGATGGGCCCGCTCACCGAGCACCGGGCCAAGCCGGCGCTGCCCTTCGCCGGCCTGTACCGGCTGATCGACTTCCCGCTCAGCAACTGCGCCAACAGCGGCATCACCGACGTCTGGGTTCTCCAGCAGTACCAGCCCCATTCACTGGAGGATCACCTGGCCAACGGCCGGCCGTGGGACCTCGACCGCTCTTTCGGCGGGCTGCTGATGCTGCAGCCGTTCACCGGCGGCGAGGAGGAGGGCTTCGCCGAGGGCAACGCTGATGCGCTGTGGCGCCATCACCGCCTGATCGCCGACTTCGGCGCTGACGTGGTGCTGGTCCTGAGCGCCGACGCGGTTTATACCCTCGACTACCGCGACGTCGTGGACTCCCACCTCGAGCGCGACGCCGACGTGACGATGGTCACGACGGAGGTCGACGAGGAGGCCGGCCGCTTCGGCGTGGTGACCGTCGATGACCGAGGCCGGGTGACGGCCTTCCAGTACAAGCCCGAATCGCCGCAGTCGAACGTGGTGACGACCGAGGTCTTCGCCTACCGCCCGCCGGCGCTCCTGGAGACGCTGGAGGCCTTGGCCGAGGGGGACAGCCCGTTGGAGGACTTCGGCGACGGTTTGCTCCCGCGCCTGGTCGACGCCGGCCGGGCGTACGCGTTCCCGCTCCCCGGCTATTGGCGTGACGTCGGCACTCCGGAGAGCTACTGGCAGGGCCACCAGGATCTGCTCGACGGCGCCGGCATCGACCTCGAGGATCTCGACTGGCGGATCATGACCCGGGCCGGCCACCGCCCGCCGGCGCTGGTGGAGACCGGGGCCACGGTGGAGCGCTCGCTGGTCTCGCCGGCGTGCCGGGTGGCGGGCCGGGTGGTCCGTTCAGTCCTGTCGCCCGGGGTGGTGGTCGAGGCCGGTGCGGTGGTCGAGGAGTCCGTGATCCTCCACGACGCGGTGATCAGGGCCGGGGCGCACGTCGAGCGGGCCATCGTCGACGCCGGCGTGGAGGTGGCCGGCGGCCGGCGGGTACGCAGCACCGATCCCGAGCATCCGGTGGAGATCGTCGCTACATCGTCCGAATGAGCGGACCGGATGCATTCGCAGACGTCTGGCGGCCTGGCAGCATCCGCACTGACAACGGCGAGCAGCCCGCCGTCGGCACGACGGTAACGTCGGACAACGCGAGCTGAGGCGCCGGCGCTCAGTCCCAGGCGAGCAGCTGAGTGCTGGCGACGGTGACGGCCTGGCCCGAGAGCGTCACGCGGTCGCCTTGGAGTCTCATACGGACGGTGCCGCCGCGGGCCGAGGCCTGCTCGCCGGTCAGCGTCCGCTCGCCCAGGCGGGCGGTCCAGTAGACGGCCAGCGTGCAGTGGGCCGCGCCGGTGACGGGATCCTCGGCAATGCCCACGTTCGGGGCGAACACCCTGCTTACGCAGTCGACGCCGGCGCGGTCGCCGGCCGCCGTCACAATGCAGCAGCGGGTGCCCAACGAGGCGATGGCGGCCAGGTCGGGCTGGAGGTTGCGGACCTGCCCGGCAGAGTCGAGCTCGACCACCGAATCCCACTTCCCGACGCCGTACCAGCGCACCCCGGGCAACTGGAGGCCGGCCGGGACCGGCGCCTCGGCCGGCGGGTCGGCGGGAAAGTCCATGTCGATCCAGCCCCCTTCGGCCTGGGCACAGGATAAGACCCCGCTGCGGGTGTGGAACCGGACTGCCCGGTTGAGGACGTGGGCGGCGGCCAGCGTCGCATGCCCGCACAGGTCCATCTCCACCGCCGGCGTGAACCAGCGCAGGTCGTAGTCGCCGTCAGCCCTGGGGACGACGAACGCGGTCTCCGAGTAGTTCATCTCCCGAGCCACCGCCTGCATCCGCGCCTCGTCACCGAATGCGTCGAGAATGGCGACCGCGGCTGGGTTCCCCGTGAACGGCTCGGTGGTGAAGGCGTCGATGACGGCTAGCTCGAGGGGCACGGCGGGGAAGCTAGCGGCGCATCAGCGGCCTCTCGCTACGATTTCCGACGGTGGCGTATGACGAGAAGCTGGCGGACCGCATCCGGGAGCTGTTGGCCGACGACACCGACGTGACCGAGAAGAAGATGTTCGGCGGCCTCTCGTTCCTCGTCGGCGGCAACATGGCCGTCGCCGCCAGTGGTCAGGGCGGCCTGCTCGTGCGGCTGGAGCCGGCGGAGGCGGACACGCTGGTCGCCGAGGGCGGGGCCCGCCCCATGGAGATGCGCGGCCGCCCGATGCGCGGTTGGGTCCGAGTGGACGCGGAGCAGCTGAGCTCCAAGCGCCAGCTGGTCAAGTGGGTGGAGCGGGGCGTGACCTTCGCCCGGTCCCTACCGGCGAAGCCCTAGACGGGGCGGGCCACCACGATCTTCCGCGACGCCGACACGAACACGTCGGGGCGGTGCGCAACCGACCGGGGATCGTCGGGGTCGGTTAGGACGTCAAGCGCATCGAGGTCGTCGGCCGCCAGCCCCGACTCCAACTGGTGGCGGGTGCGCCGGAGGTGCCCGAGCACCATGCGGCGGGCGACATCGGGCAGGGGAGGGCCGACCGCCTCCCGGACTGTCTCAGAGCGAAGGACCTCGAACCCCGCCGCCGCCACCATCGTCGCCAGTTCTGCCGACGGCACCGCGTCGGGTAGGCCGTCGCGCATGGATGCGAACCACGCGGCGCCGGCGTCGTAGAGCCGCCCAGCGAGGCCGGGAGGCCCGACGTCGAGGTCGTCGGGGAGCACCCGCATGGGCTCGGCGATCTCGGCCAGTGCGATCAGCCCGTGCGGTTCCAGCACGCCCCTCAGCATCCGCAGCAAGGCCACCTCGTCGCCCACGTGATGCAGCGACATCGACGCCCAGATCACGTCGACCGGTTCGATCCCGTCCAGGCCGGCGGGTAACTCGGCGAGGCGGGTGCTGACGCGGCCGCCGAGCCCGTGCTCGCCGGCACGCTCGGCCGCTCGGGTGAGCATGGCCGGCGATCCGTCCAGGGCGACGACGTGCGCCTCCGGGAACAGCCGGGCCAGCTCGCAGGTGCCGACGCCAGGCCCGCTGCCGATGTCGAGTACCCGGCATACCGGCGCGTCAGCCGAGCGCAGCGCCGAGACCTCGGCCACCGCACCGGTGACGAAACCGACGAGGACTTCGCCTTCGAGCTCGGTCTGGGCCGCGAACGCCTCCCAGTCGGCCTCGCTGAGGTTGACCGGGCCGTGATGGTGATGATGGGTTGCCACGCCGGCCACGCTACGGCGCGTCGACCAGCCTGAGCCGAAGCTCGACGCGGGAGCCGGCGTGGCAATGCTCGGCGTTCCGCACCGCCTTCTTGACCGGGAGCACGTACGTCGCCCGCTTGCTGTCCGGGAAGATAGAGGTCAGCCACGACGTCGCGCCGATGGTCACCTCCACCCGCAAGGAGCCGAAGCCCCTGGCCGAGTGCCCGTATGTCCCCTCGATCTCGTCGGCCACCGCCTCCGGGAGGCTGACGAAGTGCCATGCCGCCGGCCCCTCGTGCTCCCACACCTCGGCCATGAACGAGAACCCGGACTGCGCCATCCCGGCGAAGACCCTACGGCGCGCCGGAACCCCGAGCCGATCCCTCGGCCGGCGCCGGTAGCCTGGCTGCCATGAAGAGCTACCTGGAGGCTGTCCGCGAGAGGGTCGTCATCTACGACGGCGCGACCGGTACCAACCTCCAGCGAATGGAGCTGACAGCTGACGACTTCGGCGGCCCGCAGTTCGAGGGCTGCAACGAGCTGCTGGTCGCCACCCGACCCGACGCCATCGCCGAGCTCCACGACTCCTTCTTCGAGGTCGGCTCGGAGGTGGTGGAGACCAACTCGTTCGGGTCGCTGTCGTACACCCTGGCCGAGTACGGCATCGGCGACCGTTCTCACGAGCTGAATGTCAAGGCTGCGCAGATCGCCAAGGAGGTGGCCAGCGGCTACGGCGGCTGGGTGGCCGGCTCGATCGGTCCGGGCACCAAGTTCCCGTCGCTCGGCCAGATCCGGTTTCCGGAGTTCCGTGACGCCTACGAGGTCCAGGCCCGCGGCCTGCTCGAGGGCGGTGTCGACCTCCTCCTCGTCGAGACCGTCTTCGACCTGCTCCAGGCCAAGGCCGCCATCGTCGCCTGCCGCCGGGCCATGGCGGCCACCGGCCGGGAGGTCCCGATCCAGGTCCAGGTCACCATCGAGCTGACCGGCCGGATGCTGCCCGGGACCGAGATCGGGGCCGCGCTCGTCGCCCTCGACGCACTCCGGCCCGATGTCATCGGCATCAACTGCGCCACCGGCCCCACCGAGATGCACGAGCACCTTCGGCACCTGTCGCAGCACTGCCGGGTGCCGATCTCCTGCCTCCCCAACGCCGGCCTGCCATCCGTGGTCGACGGCAAGATGCACTACGACCTCACCCCCGACCAGTTGGCCGAGCACCACGCCCGGTTCATCACCGAGCTGGGTGTGAACGTGATCGGCGGGTGCTGCGGGTCAGGCCCCGAGCATCTCAAGGCCGTCGTCGAGCGCTGCAAGGACCTGGAGCCGGCGCGACGCAACCCCGCCCACGAGGCCGGCGCCTCGTCGATCTACTCGTCGGTCCCGTTCCACCAGGACACGTCGTTCCTGGTGGTGGGGGAGCGCACGAACGCCAACGGGTCGAAGAGGTTCCGCGACGCCATGCTGGCCAGCGACTGGGACACCTGCGTGGCCATGGCCAAGGAGCAGGTCAAGGAGGGCGCCCACGTCCTCGACGTCTGCGTCGACTACACCGGCGAGAACGGCGTGGAGGACATGGACGAGATCGCCGTGCGCTTCGCCACCCAGGCCAGCCTCCCGCTCATGCTGGACTCAACCGAGCCGCCGGTGATCGAAGCGGGCCTGCAGTGGATCGGCGGCAAGGCCATCCTGAACTCGGTCAACCTGGAGGACGGCGACGCCCCGGGAACCCGCCTCGACCGGTTCCTCACTCTGGCGCGGGAGTACGGTGCCGCGGTCGTCTGCACCTGCATCGACCAGGAAGGGCAGGCTCGCACCGCCGACTGGAAGGTACGGGCGGCCAAGGCCATCCACGACCTGGCCGTGAACCGCTACGGCCTCGAGCCGGGTGACCTCTTGTTCGACACGCTGGCGCTCCCACTGTCGACCGGCATGGAAGAGAGCCGGCGGGACGGCATCGAGACCATCGAGGGCATCCGGCGCATCAAGGCCGAGCTGCCCGGCGTCCACACCATCCTGGGCCTGTCCAACGTGTCGTTCGGCCTCACGCCGGCGGCCCGGCACGTCCTGAACTCGGTGTTCCTGCACGAGTGCGTGCAGGCCGGGCTCGATGCCGCCATCGTGCACGCGGCCCGCATCATGCCGCTGGCCAAGATTCCTCAACGCCAGGTCGAGGTGTGCCTCGACCTCATCTACGACCGCCGCACCGACACCTACGACCCGCTCCAGGAGCTCCTGGCCCTGTTCGAGGGGGTGACGTCGGCGACGGTCGAGAAGGAGGACCGTAGCGGCTGGCCGGTGGAGGACCGGCTGAAGCAGCGCATCATCGACGGCGACCGCGACGGCCTGACCGTCGACCTCGACGAAGCGCTCCAGACCACGCCGGCGCTGACCATCGTGAACGACCACCTGCTGGCGGGCATGAAGGTGGTGGGAGACCTGTTCGGCTCCGGCCAGATGCAGCTCCCGTTCGTGCTCCAGTCGGCCGAGTGCATGAAGGCGGCGGTCGCCTACCTGGAGCCGCACATGGAGAAGTCCGACCAGGGCGGCAAGGGTCGCATCGTGCTGGCCACGGTGAAAGGCGACGTCCACGACATCGGCAAGAACCTGGTCGACATCATCCTCACCAACAACGGCTACGAGGTGCACAACCTGGGCATCAAGGTCGCCCTGGCCGAGATGCTGGCCAAGGCCCAGGAGGTCAAGGCCGACGCCATCGGCATGAGCGGGCTGCTGGTGAAGAGCACGCTGATCATGCGGGAGAACCTCGAGGAGCTGAACAGTCGCGGCCTGGCCCAGGAGATCCCGGTGATCCTCGGCGGTGCTGCCCTCACGCGGCGCTATGTCGAGCGCGACCTGCGCGAGGTCTACGAGGGCCGGGTGTTCTACGGCAAGGACGCCTTCGAGGGCCTCCACACCATGGACAAGCTCATGGAGCTCAAGAAGTCCGGAATCGAGGACCCCGACTTCGGGCGGGTGCCGCTGGGCCGCGTCGTGGTTAAAGAAGAGAAGGAGGCGGTGGAGCTGCCACCGCGCTCGCCGGCGGTGGAGACCGACAACCCGGTGTTCGTGCCGCCGTTCCTCGGCTCGCGCGTGGTCAAAGGCGTCGCCATCGACGAGCTGGTCGGCTACGTCAATGAGACCGCCCTCTTCCGCAACCAGTGGCAGTACCGGCCCGAGAAGGGCGAGAACGACGCCGACTTCAAGGCCCGCATCCGCCCCACGCTGCGGGAGGAGCTGGCCAAGGCGACGTCCGCCGGCCTGCTCGTGCCCCAGGTCGTCTACGGCTACTACCCGGCCAACGGCGACGGGAACGACCTGGTCCTCTGGAAGGACGAGACGGCCACGTCGGAATATCTGCGGTTCTCCTTCCCGAGGGAGGGCACCGAGCCGTTCCGCTGCATCGCCGACTTCTTCCGCCCGATCGAGTCCGGGGAAATCGACTACGCCGCCTTCTCGATCGCCAGCATGGGGTCGAGGGTGTCGGAGGCCACGGCCAAGCTGTTCGCGGAGGATCGCTACACCGAGTACCTGCTCCTGCACGGGCTCGGCGTGGAGATGGCCGAGGCCCTGGCCGAGTACTGGCACCGGCGCATCCGGGAGGAGTGGGGCTTCGCCGGCGAGGACGGCCGCCTCGTCGACATGCTCGTGCGCCAGGGCTACCGGGGCGGTCGGTACTCCTGGGGCTACCCGGCGTGCCCGGACCTGGCCGACAACCTCAAGGTGGCCGAGCTGCTGGAGGCCGACCGCATCGGCGTGGCCGTGAGCGAGGACTTCCAGTACGTCCCGGAGCAGACCACCTCGGCGATCATCTGCCACCATCCGAAGGCGAAATACTTCGTCGCCCGGTAGGGCGACCTGTACTTCGTGGCTCGCTGACGACCAGAGCCGCCAAAGCGCCGTCGGGAAGACCGAAATTCCTCGGCGGTGAGTCGAACGGTCGCCGGCGTCTCGCTCGTTGCACGGACCGACCGGTGCTCGCCCATGCCCGGGTCCCGGTCGGTCGAGCTGGCACTCGACCTGCAGGAGACGCGGCCAGGCCGTCGTCCACCACCTCCAGGCCCTGGGCGACGCCGGCCTGGTCGACGCCCAACGCAACGGCCGCGCGGTCCGTTACCGGGCCACGCCGGAGCCGCTGGCCGAGGCCCTGGGCTGGATGCTCGACGCCGGCGCCCGCTGGGACCGGCGGCTGGAGCGCCTCAGGGCCCAGGTGGAGTCACGGCCCGGCCCGCCCGGGTCGTGAGGTAGCGCTGGCGCCGCCTGGCGGGCGTCGTCGGTCGCGGGCGGAAGCTCCGGCGGGGTGATCGACCAACATGCTTCTCTAGGAATACATCAGAGAACCCGGCGTGGTCAGGACCTCGCCAGTTTCCAGCCAGGTCTTCAGGCCGGAGAGGATCATCGGCCAACCGCCGTAGATCTCCTCGCTCGCGCCCTCCCGGAGCTGGTCGTGGGTGACGAGGAGCCGGCACGAGTCGTTCCCTACGGGCTCGATCTCCCAGCTGACC
The DNA here is from genome assembly GCA_963768975.1 of uncultured Acidimicrobiia bacterium. GTDB lineage: Bacteria > Actinomycetota > Acidimicrobiia > Acidimicrobiales > AC-14 > CADCTB01. Next base: position 90,618 of record CAVYKB010000020.1, read on the forward strand.
CGGGTCGTGCCCTCGTCCTTGACTTCGTCGCTCCAGAGGCAGCGCATGCTCTGCACCAGCCGGCGGGGCGGGTCGATCTCCAGGTTCTCGCCCTCGCCCAGCAGGAAGTCGCCGTTGGCCAGCTCGAAGCGGCCGCCGGCCGTCCAGTCCGACGTCACCCGGTTGCCGAAATGGAACTTGCCCCGGGTCTCGCTGTCGGTGATGGCGTCCCACAGGCGCTCGGGGGTGGTGCGGATGTAGATCTCGAAGACCTTCTCCATCGTGCTCTCCAGTCTCTGCTTGAGGTCGCTCAGTGCGGCGGCCCAGGGCTCGGCGTACTTGCTCACCCACCGGTCGTGGACGAGCCGGATGGGGACGGGGTTCAGGTAGTGCAACTTTTCGCGACCCTGCTTCCGGGCGACGACGAGGCCGGCGTCCTCCAGGAGCTTCAGGTGCTTCATGACGCCGAAGCGGGTCATGGAGAACCGTTCCTCGAGGGCGTGCAAGGACTGGCCGTCGGACCGGAAGAGCTCGTCGAGCAGCGCCCGGCGGGTCGGGTCGGCGAGCGCTCTGAACACCTCATCCACTCGCTCAGAATAGGTGACTAAATGGTCACATGTCAAACCCCACCGGCAGCGCAGCCGGGCCTGGGCTGGTCCTCGGGAACGACGGCGGAGACCCCAGTCACGCCTCCCATGCCTGCATGTACACGGTCGACGTCCTGAACTCCCCCGTCGTTACGCCGGCGCCAGCGGCTTGATCGGCACGGTACGCGGAACGGTCCACTCCGGCACGCCCGTAGGTCCCTACCAGCTGTGCTTCGAGGACTCCTCCCCCGCCAACTCGACGGGTACCGGCGGCGCGACTGTCATGGTCATATGAACGAGCACATGCAGGTCGATATTGATCCTCCGACCTTCGGCCCCTTGCGCCTCGGGATGACCGAGGCCGAATCCATCGAAGTTCTACGCACCCTGGGTGAGCTCAGGGTCGGTGGCCCACACACGCACTTCGCCTTTGACCCAACCACCGGCCTGCTCATGCACGCGACGAGCGAGAACGGCATCGTCATGTGGATCGCCGGCGACATAGATGAGGAGGATCGCGGCTACGTGAAGTACTCCTATGCCGGTGTCAACCTGAACCAGCCGTTCCGCAACGCTCTGCGGGAATTGTTGGGTCTCGGTATACCGATCCTCACCGACGAGATCAACTACGTGTTCGCCGTCGAGGCGGCCGGACTATCCCTACCCATCGCTGGCGAGGACAGGGACTACTTCTCTGGACCGGTCTTGACTCTTCCGTCCAGTCTCCGCGAACTGACCGGAGCGAAAATACCGTTCACCCTTCCTGACCTCGACACCCTGGTGTACGAGTACGAGTACGAGGAAGAGAGCGAGACCTGATGAGACGCCGGACATTCCTGGCCGTAGCCGTTGCCACCGCCGCAGGGGCAATCCCTGTGCTGCGCAACCACACACTGTCCCCGATGAGCATTGTGGCCTCGGCTCCCCCTTCAACCGCACCGCCGCCTGGAACGAAGAGTGTTGACGAGAAGCTGCTGGCCAAGAGCCGCCAAGCTCGAGCCTACTCCGAGGCCACCCACTCCCCCCGCCAAACGGTGCATGGAGGCCAGAATGCAGGCGGAGGCCGACGCGCTCGCTGCCCTGGAGGAATAGTTCCCAGGGAGGGACCCAAGGCAATGCCGCGACACCGCAAGGCACTGACCAAGATGACCGCCGACTTCCAGAAATGTACGAGGGGGTGCTCCTGATGCGTGACCTGGCCTGGTTCACCGATGTCCTGGACAAGAACCCCGACGAACGAGAGAAGATGAAGCTCATCGTCAACTACGCCGAGACGAGCGGCCCGATCACACTGGCGTACCTCCAGCTCCGCTTCGGCAAGGCCATCCTCCAACGCAGGTGGGTGGGCCTGACCGTGGACATCTGCGCCATACCGACGGTAATAGCGGCCGTCAACGGTGCGGCGTGCGTCCGCCTGACATCGGGCACGCTCGACGGCGCGGTGTCGGCGCTCCGGCAAGCGGCCGCCGAGGCATCCGCGCGCCGGGCCGCGCTGCTCCCCAGCTAACCGGATCGCTCAGCGGCCGCCGGCCCCACCGCCGCCGCCGGCACCACCGCCGCCGCCGGCCACCGCCGACCGCCGCCGGCACCGCCACCGCCGCCGGCCACCGCCGGCCCCGCCGGCACCGCCACCGCCGCCGGCCACCGCCACCGCCGCCGCCGCCGCCGCCGCCGCCGCCGCCGCCACCGCCACCGCCACCGCCACCGCCACCGCCACCGCCACCGCCACCGCCACCGCCACCGGATCGGACGACGACCACAGGGGAGTGCCGCACGACGACCTCATGGGCCGGGACGAAAACTACGACCGGAGGGCGGTGAACGACGACGACCGGGGCCGGCTGTACAACGACCACGGGCGCAGGGACGACGACCGGAGCGGCAACGTTGCAGGCGTCGCCGCCATCGCCGGCGGCGCCACCGATGCCGGCGCCCGCTCCTCCCGTGGCGGCGCCGCCAGTGGCCGCCACACCCGTCCCGCCGGACGCCGCCGCATCGCCGCCGAGACCCAGGCCGGGCCCACCGTCCCCACCGTCGCCGGCGTTGCACACGTCGACATTCGACGCAACGACGGCCGGCACGACTGCCGCCGGGGCAGCAGAGGCGCCACGACCGTTGCAGGCATCCCCGCCATCGCCCGCCGGGCCGCCGATACCGGCGCCCGCCCCGCCTGTCGCGATGCCACCGGTGGCCGCCACACCCGTTCCACCGGTTGCAGCTGCGTCACCGCCGACGCCAAGTCCGGCCCCGCCGTTGCCTCCGTCGCCGGCGTTGCACACGTCCACGGTTGCGGCTGGGGTGATCGCCACGGGAATGACCGGCCCGAAGACGGGGCCACCGGCGCGGTTGCATGCATCACCGCCATCACCTGCCGCCCCTCCGACTCCGAGGCCGGCGCCGCCCCGGGCTACTCCGCCCGTCACGGCAATGCCGGAGCCGCCGCCGGCGACCGCACTGCCGCCCATGCCCACACCGATCCCCCCGTCGCCGCCCTGGCCGGCGTTACAGACGTTCGTCGTCTGGGACTGGGCGGGGCTCACCAGAAGGGCTCCCCATCCCGCACCCACGGCGACTGCCATCGCCAACGCCACTCGCCGTCCACGCGCCTGCCACATCATGGAGAACCTCCACTTCTACCGTGTGACGTTGCGTCGCACAGGCAGCCCCGATCCAAGCAACCGCAACGTATACCATCGTCCACAGGCTGCACGGCGGGACGCCGGCGCTAGGGCACGTAGCGCTGGCCGTCCTCGGCGCTCTTGATCTCGACTGAGCGGCTCGAGCCGCCCGTCGGTACGGTGCCGCCCCAGACGATCAGCTGGTCGCCCGTCCAGACCTCGGCGCCGACGAGGCGGCCGGTCCAGGTCGGGATCCGGCGCCAGCGATCGGTCTCGGGGCTGTAGGCGGCGCCGTCGGCGAAGAAGTTGTTGTAGGTGCCCGGTGAGCCTCCCCAGATCAGCACCTCCTTGCCGGTCCACTCCTGGGCCGTGCCGATCCGGGCGCTGATCGGGGACGCCGGCAGGTCCCGCCATGTGTTCGTGGCCGGGTCGTAGGCCGCCCCGTCGTCGAAGACCTGAGCCCAGTCCTCGCCGCCCCACATCACCAGCTCCTTGCCGGTCCAGTTGGTCTCGACGAAGCGGGGGGCCAGCGGCGACTCGGCGATCGGTCGCCAGCGGTCGGCGGCGGGGTCGTAGGCCGCCCCGTCGCCCCACGCCTCGTTGCTGGTGCCGCCGCCCCAGATGAGCACCTCCTTGCCCGTCCACGCCATGTCGACGCGGTCGCGGGCCGGCAGCGAGATCGGCGGGAGCATTCGCCACCGGTCGGTGGCCGGGTCGTACGCGGCCCCGTCGGCGAAGTACTTGGTTTCGACGATGTTGCGGCCGCCCCACAGGACGAACTCGCGACCCGTCCAGATGCCCGAGGTCCGGCGGGGCCCCAGCGGCGACGGAGGCAGCGGGCGCCAGGTGTCAGTGGAGGGGTTGTACGCGGCGCCGTCGTCGTACACCGTGTTGGTGCCCACGGTGCCGCCCCAGACCAGGACTTCCTTGCCGGTCCAGGCCGAGGCCGTGCCCGTACGGGCAGCCAGCGGGCTGGTGGCGATCTTGCGCCAGGCGTCGGCCGCGGGGTCGTACGCGGCACCATCGGCCAGCGGTTCCACGTTGTCGAATTGGCACGGGTTGGCCTTGCAGGAGCCACCGGCCCAGACGACCATCTCCTTGCCGGTCCACTCGGTGGCGGCCGGGCTGCGGCCGGTGATCGGCGCCGGGCTCATGCCCTTCCAAGTCCCGGTGGCGACGACATCGGGCTCGGCGCCCCCACCGCTGCAGGCCGATAGCAGGAGAAGGGCGACGACGACCCGGCGGAGTCCCACACCGCCATTCTGCACCGTACGCTGGGCAGTCAACGGAGAAGCAGGGGGTAGTGGGTTGGGACTGATCGACAAGCTCAAAGGCGAACTGGTCGACATCATCGAGTGGGTCGACGACTCCCGCTCGACGCTGGCGTGGCGGTTCCCCCGCTACAACAACGAGATCAAGAACGGCGCCCAGCTGATCGTCCGGGAGGGGCAGCGGGCGGTCTTCGTCTACCGGGGCCAGCTAGCCGACAGCTTCGACCCCGGCCCCCACGAGCTGACCACCGAGAACCTGCCCATCCTCAGCACGCTGCAGGGCTGGAAGCACGGCTTCAACAGCCCGTTCCGCAGCGAGGTGTACTTCATCAACACCCGGCCGGTCACCGACCTGCGGTGGGGGACGCCGCAGCCGATCACGGTGCGCGACCCCGACTTCGGCATGGTGCAGGTGCGGGCCAACGGGCTGTGCGTGGTCAAGATCGCCGACGTCGAGGTCTTCCTGCGGGAGGTCATCGGGACTGACAGCGCAGTGGAGGCCGAAGAGATCACCGAGCTGCTGCGGCGGGTCATCACGCTGGCGTTCTCCGACATGGTCATGGCCACCGGCTTGGGCGCCATCGACCTCCAGGGCCGGCAGGTGGAGCTGGCCGAGAAGCTGAAGGACTTCGTCACCGAGCGGGTCGACAACGAGTTCGGCCTCCTCGTCACCGAGGTCACCATGAACATCTCCCTGCCCGAGGAGATCACCCAGGCCATGACCGCCGGCGTCGCTCGCGGCGTGGAGCAGAAGGGCTTCCTCCAGAACCTCGGCGACATCAACCGGTACCAGCAGGTGGCGGCGGCCGACGCCATGGTCGCCGCCGCCGGCAACGAGGGCGGCAGTGCCATGGGCGATTTCATGCAGGCGGGGATGGGCATGGCCATGGCCGGCCAGATGGCCGGCGCCCTCCAGGGCGCGATGGCGCCCGGCGGACAGGGCGCAGCCCAGGGCGCTGCGCCGCCGCCGCTGCCGGGACAGGTGCTGTTCCACGTCGACATGAACGGCCAGCCCGGTGGGCCCTTCAACGTGCAGCAGATCCAGGCGGGCATCGCCAACGGCCAGGTCACGCCGGCCACGCTGGTGTGGAGCGCCGGGATGGCGGCGTGGGCGCCGGCCGACACTGTGCCGGCGCTGCAGGCCCTGTTCTCCACCCCGCCGCCCATGCCACCGCCGATGCCGCCGGCCCAGTGACCGCCGCTGACCCGGGCGCGCCGCCGCCTCTGCCCGAGCGGGCCCAGAAACAGCCGACCGAGCAGACCCGCACCTATCCGTGCACGCAGTGCGGGGGCCAGCTTGAGTTCGACATCACCCTCCAGAAGCTGAAGTGCCCGAACTGCGGCAACGTCCAGGACATCATCGAAGACGCCGGCCGGGTGACCGCAGAGCAGGACTTCCGCTCCGCCGTCGAGCGGCTCCGGTCCCAAACCGTCGCCGGCCCGCAGGTGATCGGCGAGAAGGAGGTCGTCTGCCAGAACTGCGGAGGGCACACCACCTTCACCGGGACCCTGGCGTCGACCCGCTGCCCCTACTGCGCCACGCCGATCCAGCGCGACGACGTCCACGACGCCCCGGCCCGCCTGCCGGTCGACGGGGTCGTTCCCTTCCAGGTGGCGGAGCCCCAGGCCCGGGAGTCGCTGGAGAAGTGGATCAACAGCCGGTGGTTCGCACCGTCGGAGTTCAAGAAGTACAAGCAGACGGGGTCCTTCGCCAGCGTCTACGCCTCGTACTTCACCTACGACGCCGAGACCGACACCTGGTACGAGGGCCGGCGGGGCGAGGAGTACACCGTCACGGTCGGCGAGGGTGACAAGAAGCGCACCGAGACCCGGGTGAACTGGTACCCGGCGTCGGGCGAGGTCCACAACTCCTTCGACGACGTCGCCGTGCTGGCCAACACCGGCTTCGACCACGACAAGGTCACCGCCCTGGAGCCCTGGCCGACGCCGCAGGCCCGGCCGTTCTCGGCCGAGTACATCGCCGGCCACCTGTGCCGGACCTACGACAAGGACGTCGAGGCCTGCCTGGGCGAGGCCCGCCAGCGGATGGACGCAGTCATCGACTCCACCATCCGCAGCGACATCGGCGGCGATCGCCAGGACATCAACCGCAAGGAGACGACCGTCCAGTCGCTGACCTTCAAGCACCTGCTCCTCCCCATCTGGCTGCTGACGGTGATCTACGCCGGCCGGCCCTTCCAGGTGTTCATCAACGGCATCACCAGCGAGGTGCAGGGCGAGCGGCCGTGGAGCAAGGTCAAGATCGCGGTGGCGGTGGTGATCGCCGTCATCGTGCTGATCACCGTCGCCGTCCTGTGGCAGAGCTCGGGTGGAGGGGAATCCACGTCATGACCACCGTCGTCGTGGTGCTCGTCCTGCTGATCGCGTCGGCGGCGGTCGCCGCCACCGTGGTCGTCCGGACCCAGCGGCGGAGGTTCGCCGAGGCCAACGTGGTCGTGCCCGGCACGGCGACGAAGGCGCCGGCGGAGTGGGCCGGCGCCCACACGCCGGAGGCTCGGATGCACCGGCGCCTCCGGGATGCGGTCGAGGCGGTGCGCGCCAACCCGGCCATGGAGGACGCCTTCATGATGGACGCCCGGGTGGCGCTGGAGCAGCAGGCGCTAGCGGTCGACGAGCGGCTGATCGCGGTCGCCGCCCTGCCCGAGCGGGTGCGGGCCGAGCCGCTGGCGTCGGTGGGCGCCGCCGTCGACGCAGTCGAGGCGGCAGTGGCCGCCCTGGTCGCCGGCCCCACCGCGCGCAGCGGCCTGGACCAGGCCATGGCCGAGGTCGCCGACCGGGTGACGCAGCTGGACCAGGGTGGTACCGTTTGAGCAGTTGATCAAAGAGAGTGATCGGAGCAACTGCCATGGCGAAGTCAGGCCCCAGCGGGGCGGTGGCCCGATCGATCCGTGAGGGCACCCGTGCCCGCATCGTCGAGGCGGCGGTGCAGACGATCAAGGAGCGGGGCTTTGCCGCCACCAGCGCCCGGGCCATCGCGGCCACGGGCGGATTCAACCAGGCGCTGGTCTTCTACCACTTCGGCAGCGTCAACGACCTGCTGATCGCCGCCCTCGACCACACCAGCGAGCTGCGGATGGCGCGCTACCGGGCCGCCATCGACTCGGTCGAGACCCTGCCCGAGCTGCTGGCCGTCGCCAGCGAGGCCTACCGGGAGGACCTGGAGGGCGGCCACATCCAGGTGCTGGCCGAGATGATCGCCGGCGCCTCGTCGATGCCCGAGCTGGGCCCCGAGATCGCGGCCCGGATGCAGCCGTGGATCGACCTCACCGAGGACGCGGTCAAGCGGGTCCTCGCCGGGTCCGGCCTCGGCCCCCTCGTGCCCAGCACCGACCTGGCTTTCGCCATCGTCTCGCTCTACCTGGGGGCAGCCATGCTGAGCCACCTGACCAAGGACGCGGCGCCGGCGGAGTCGCTGTTCCGCACCGGGGCCAAGGTCGGCCCCCTCCTCCAGCTCGTCACCCTGAAGAACTAGGCCAAAACCGCCCGGGCCACCAGGTCGGTGCCGAACGCAGTGAGGATGGCCAGGTACAGCAGGCCGGTGGCGGCCATGACCGCCGAGTAGGCCCGCTCCTTCAGTGCGGCCTTGGTCACCGCGGCGAGGACGAGGGTGGTCACCGCGCACGCCACCCAGAACCACCCGAGGGTGCCGTCCCAGCCGTCGTCGACCGTGCCCGAGAGGACCGACAGCATGCCGGTGGGCCACAGGAGGAGGCCGACCTCGAGGGGCCAGGTCAGCGCCAGCCACCGGATCAACTCGAGCAAGGGCCCGCGCCCCAGCCCGGGTTGGACCAGGTACCAGTGCCCGAGGAGCATGGCGTCGGAGACGGCCCCCAGGAAGAGGGCGCCGGCGATCGTGCGGGCCACGGCCAGGGCGTCGGGGCCGCCGGCGGCCATGCCGGCGGCGACGAGGCCCACGAGGCCGATCAGGGGGGCCACGATGTCCAGCGCCGGTGGGAACTCGGGCGCCGTCGCCGGCTCGGCGCCCGGCTCACCTGAGGCCTTCCCGGCCATGGCCGCCACTCGAGCGGTCTTGCGCTCCTGGCGGGCTCTCTCGCCGGCGACCCCGGCCCGGCGGCGGACGATCGACACACCCAGGGCGCCCGCGGCGGCGCCGGCGACGCCCAGCGACGCGACGTCGCGAGCGGCGACCGGGTCGACGGCCAGGCCGGCGGCGGCGGCGCCCAGGGCCAGCACGCCGTAGACCGCCCGGAGCAGCCAGCCGTACCCGATGCCCACTTCACGCCGCCGGGTGGTGACCCACAGGAAGGCCAGCCCCCCTGTCGCCCACTGTAGGAGTACAGTTGCGGCGTCGAGTCGGATCACGCGGCGAGTTTCGCATAGGGTTTCAGATCCGAACCGCCACGGAAAAGAACTCCATCAAGGCTCAAGTGCATCGCCGTGACGGCCGAAATCCACGCAGGGGCCAGTTTCTTCGACCCGGAAGGAGCAACAGGAGATGAACGGCGCGTTGGAGATTGCGGCCTACTGCTCCTTGACGGTGGCGATGACGCTCCTCATCATCCGACTGTTCTGGCCGAAGCTGGCGCCGAAGGTCGAGGTGCAGCGGTTCCGCCGGCGCCTGGGCAAGTTCGACAACGTGCTGGAGTCGTGGGCCCAGGAGTTCAAGTCCCAGGACGAGGGCAAGCGCCACGAGCAGCGCCACCCCGAGCCCACCGAGGACAGCTAGACCAGACCGACTGCCCGGGCGCCGTCCACCAGGACGGTGGAGCCGCTCATGAACTTGGCCGGCTCGGAGCACATGAAGGCCACGACCCGGCCGAAGTCGGCGGGATCGCCGCGCGGCCCTTGGAGGGTCGGGTCGGCCTGCATACGCTCAGTGTCATGGAGGCCGGGGCAGGCCAGGTTCAGGGTGATGCCGTCGTCGAAGAGGTCCGTGGCCGCCGTCTTCGCCCACGCCCACAGGCCGGTACGGGCCGCGTTCGAGAGCGCCAACGTGGCGATGGGCTGCTTGATCGAGGAGGACGTGAGCAGGCAGATCCGACCCCATCCCTGATTCCGCATGTGGGGGACGGCTTCACGGACCAGGCGGACCGAGGTCAGCAGGTTCGAGTTCACCGCCGCCGCGATCTGCTCGTCGGTCACGTCAAGGGCCCGGCCCGCCGGCGGGCCGCCGGCGTTGGCCACCACGATGTCGAGCCGACCGAACCGCACGACGGCGGCCTGGACCAGCCGGGCCGGCGCCTCGGGCTCGGTCACGTCCTCGGGGACGGCGAGCACCTCGGTGTGGGTGGCCAGCTGGGCCTCGGCCCGTTCCAGGGCCTCCTCGCCCCGGGCGCAGATCACCACCTTGGCCCCCTCCCGGGCCAGGGCCATGGCCGACGCCAGCCCCAGGCCCTTGGAGGAGGCGGTGACCAGCGCCACTCGGCCCGCAATGCCGAGGTCCACTACGCCACCACCGCCAGGGCGTGGTCAGCCCTGTTGAGCGGGTCGGGGCCGGCGTCGGTGGCGACCACGATGTCCTCGATGCGGGCGCCCCATCGACCAGCGACGTAGATGCCGGGTTCCACCGAGAAGGCGTGGCCGGCGACCAGCGGCTCCCGGTTGCCGCTGACCAGGTACGGATCCTCGTGCTCCTCCAGGCCGATCCCGTGGCCGGTGCGGTGGATGAACTGGCGACCGAAGCCGCCGTCGGTGATCAGGCCCCGCGCCACCCCGTCGACGTCCTGGCAGCGGGTGCCCACCCGAGCGGCATCGACGGCCGCGGCCTGGGCGCCGGCGAGCACGGCGTAGAGGTCGAGGAACTCCTCGGGCGGATCGCCGGTGAACACGGTGCGGGTGATGTCGGAGCAGTACCCGGCCATTCTCCCGCCGAAGTCGCAAACGACGGCCTCGCCGGCCTCGATCACCCGGGGGCCGGGGTCGTGGTGGGGGCTCGCCGAGTTGGGCCCGCTGCCCACGATGGCGAAGTTCACCGAGTCGTGGCCCTCCTGCACGAGCCGCTCGCCCAGCTCCCGGGAGACGTCGGCCTCGGTTCGGCCGATCAGGGGGATCTGGCCGGTCAGGAGCTCACCGGCCACCCGGTCGGCGGCGGCGGAGGCCCGGCGCAGGGCGGCGATCTCGTCGGCGTCCTTGACCGCTCGTAAGGGGCCGACGATCGGAGAGGCCTTCATCCAGGTGGACCGGGGCAGGTCGCGCTGGAGCTCCAGCAGGAAGGCAGCCCACGTCCGGTCGCCGATGGCCAGCCGGCGGCGGGACCGCCCGACCACGCCGGTGACGATCTCCACCGGGTTCTGGGTCTCGCTCCAGGCCCGTACGGAGAACAGCTCGGGGTGAGGCTCGACCCGGGCCACCTCCAGTTGAGGCACGACCAGGACGGCGTCGCCCTCCAGCGGCAGGATCAGCATGGTGAGCCGTTCCAGGGGCATGGCGGTGTAGCCCGTGAGCCACGGGAGGTCGGCGCCGGTGGACAGCATGACGGTGTCCACGCCCATCTGGCTCATCCGGCTCCGGACGGCATCCATGCGGGCGGCGAGCGCAGCGGGGGTGTGGGTCATGTCCCGGTCAGGGTAGCTGTGACATGCTCGCCCCTCACTCAACAGGAGGCACCCATGCGCGGGACCCGGAAGTTCGGTTGGTTGTCGGCGGTCGCCCTGGCGGGCAGCCTGGCGTTGGGGACCGGTCCGGCCGCGGCGGCGACGACCTACATCGAGACGGGTGGCGAACTGGAGGACCTCCAGCCGGCCGCGGCCAATGCCACGGACGGGGCGTGGGCCGACCTCTGGGTGGTCCAGAGCGGGAGCCGGTCGACGTACTGGGTGCTCTTCAGCGGGTTGAGCGGGGCGGTGGGCACGAAGTACGGCGTCCACGTCCACGTCGGCTCATGCGTCGCCGGCAACGGGGCGGCCGCCGGCCCGCACTACAACACGGGCGGCACGCCGACCGAGAGCAACGAGGTGTGGCTGGACTTCACCGTCCGCCCGGGCGGGTACGGCTTCGCGTCGACCACCGTGCCCTTCGTGATCGAGCCGGGGGCGGCGAAGTCGATCGTCGTGCACGCCGAGCCGACCCAGGACGGCGGGGCCACGCCGGGCGCCGCCGGCGCCCGCCAGGCCTGCCTACCGGTGCAGTTCTAATTTCGCCATCGCAGCCGGAGGCTGCTCGGCGAGGCAGTTGCGCTACGGCCCGCCGGCGGAGGCGGCGGCGGCCTGGCGGGCGTGGTAGCTGGACCGGGTCAGCGGGGACGCCTGCACGTGGGCGAAGCCGAGAGCCCGGCCGGCCGCGGCCAGGCGGTCGAACTCCTCGGGCGCCCACCACCGGTCGACCGGCAGGTGGTCGGCCGACGGGCGCAGGTACTGCCCGATGGTGAGGATCGACACGCCGGCGGCCCGCAGATCGGCCATGGCCGCCAGCACCTCGTCCTCGGTCTCCCCCATGCCCAGGATCAGGCCCGATTTGGCGACCAGGCCGGCGCCGGCGGCCCGGGCCAGCACGGCCAGGCTGCGGGCGTAGGAGGCTGACGGCCGGACATGGCGCTGGAGGCGGGCCACCGTCTCCAGGTTGTGGTTGAGCACGTCCGGTTTGGCCTCGAAAATCGTGGACAGTGCCTGCGGATCACCCTTGCAGTCGGGGATCAGGACCTCGACTGCGGTGCCGGGGCAGCGCCGGCGGACGGCCCGGATGCACTCGGCGAAGCCGCCGGCGCCCCCGTCGGGCAGGTCGTCGCGGGCCACGGCCGTGATCACCGCGTGGGTCAGCCCCATCTCGGCCACCGCCTCGGCCAGCCGCTCGGGCTCGTCCGGATCGGCCGCCAGCGGCCTTCGGGTGTCGACCTGGCAGAACCCGCACGCCCGGGTGCAGCGGTCGCCGTTGATCATGAAGGTGGCGGTGCCGTCCCGCCAGCACTCGTAGATGTTGGGGCAGCCGGCTTCCTCGCAGACGGTGACCAGCTTCAGCGACCGCATGGTCTTCTTGACCTCGCGGTAGCCCTCGCCCAGGTCGGCCTTGATCCGCAGCCACTCGGGCTTGCGGGTGGCGACGGGCATGCCCGCCGGCGTCTCCCGCTCCCAGGAGACGTCGACCCGCTCGATCTCGTCGTGGCCCCACCGGCCGGCGGCGGCGGCGACCACCCTGTCGACGACCTCCCGAATGGTGACGTCGACTCCCTCGGCGGCCAGCGAGGTGACGCCCATGTCGGCAATGCCGCAGGGGACGATGCGGTCGAACCACGCGAGGTCCGGGTCCACGTTGAGGGCAAACCCGTGCATGGTCCGGCCCCTCGATCGGCGGACGCCGATGGCGCAGACCTTGCGGGGCGCCGGCCCGTGGGGGTCGACCCAGACGCCCGGCGACCCGTCGACCCGCCCCAGGCCACCGAGCCCGAGGCCGGCGCAGACCTCGATGATCAGCTGCTCGACGGCGCAGACGTAGTCCTTGGGCGACTGGTCCGTCGACAGGATGGGGTAGCCGACGAGCTGGCCGGGCCCGTGCCAGGTGACGTCGCCACCCCTGTCGGTGGCCACCACCTCGGCGCCCAGGTCCTCGGCCGGCACCCGGAGGTGGTCGAGGGCGCCTCGCAGGCCGACGGTGTACACGGGATGATGCTCCAGCAGGAGCAGGTAGGAGTCGGTGGTGTTGCGGAAGAGGGCCCGCTGCAGGGCGTGGGCGTCGTTGAACCGCACCCGCCCGAGCCAGCGGGCGCGCAGCGGCGGCGCCGCCGTGCCGCCCAAATGACGCTGTGTCACAGCTCTTGGGACCAGTCCCGCGTCTCGAGGATATTGCGGCAGCGGGCCAGGAACGCCGAGGCGTAGGCGCCGTCGAAGGCCCGGTGGTCGAAGCTCAGGGCCAGGTTTCCCACCGGGTGGATGGCGATGGCGTCGGAGCCGTCGGGCAACTCGACGACCACCGGCCGCTTCTTGACCCCATCGGTGGAGAGGATGGCCACCTGGGGCTGGTTGATCACCGCCGCGGTCATGAGGGTGCCGTGGCCGCCGGGGTTGGTGATGGTGAACGTGCCCCCGGAGATCTCATCGGCGTTGAGCTTCTTGCTCCGGGCCCGGGTGGCCAGGTCGGAGATCTCCCGGGCGATGGCTCGCAGGCGCTTGCCGTCGGCATCCTTGACCACAGGGACGATCAGGCCCTCGAAGTTGATGTCGACGGCGATGCCCAGGTGGACGGCCCGGTGGACGATGAGCTCGTTGTCGCCCACCGAGGCGTTCAGGTGGGGGAAGTCGTGGATGGCGTCGATCACGGCCCGGGAGATGAACGGCAGGTAGGTGAGCGAGAAGCCCTCCTCGGCCTTGAATGCCTCCTTCTCGGCCAAGCGGACCCGGTCGACGGCGTCATAGTCGACCTCGATGGCGATCAGGACGTGCGCGGAGGTGGCCTGGGAACGCACCATGTGCTCGGCCGTGCGCTTGCGGATGTTGGAGAAGGGGATGACTTCGTCTGCGCCGCCGGCCCGGGGTGCGGGTGCGGCCGCCTTGGCCGCCGGCGTCGACCGGCTGGCCGCCGGCTTTGGAGCGCCTGACCGGGCGCCGGCCTTGTCGAGGTGGGTCATGACGTCGTTGCGGGTGATCCGGCCTTCGATGCCGGTTCCGTCGATGTCGTCGGCGTCGAGGTCGTTCTCGGCCAGGAGGCGCCGCACGAGCGGCGAGAGGACCCGGCGACCGGTGCGGGGCGCCTCCGGCTCGGGGGCCGGCGCCGGCGCCGCCTCGGCCTCCGCATTGGCCGGCTCGGGCTCCGGCTCGTCGGGCACGACGGTCTTGACCTCGGCCTCGGTCTCCTCCTCCGCAGGCTCCTCGGGCGCCGGCTCCTCCGCCTTCTCGGGAGCCGACTTCCCGTTGCTCGAGGGCGGGGAGTCGTCGATCACCGCCAGCTTGGCCCCGACGTCGACCGTCTCCCCCTCGTCGACCAGGATCTCCTTGAGGTAGCCGGCCTTGGCCGCCGGCACCTCGGAGTCGACCTTGTCGGTGGACACCTCGAAGAGCGGCTCGTCCTCGGCGACCTGGTCGCCGACCTTCTTGAACCACTTGGTGATGGTGCCCTCGGTGACCGTCTCGCCGAGTTGCGGCATGGTGATATCGGCCATCAGCCGTGCAGTCCCCTTCCAGTGAGCGTCAGGACCGTTTCCCCGAACGTCTCGGAGAGGGTCGGGTGGGGGTGGATCAGCTGGCCCATGTCGTCCGGCGCCGCCTCCCAGTTGACCGCCAGCCAGCCTTCGCCGAGCTGCTCGGTGACCCAGGGGCCGACCATGTGCACGCCGAGGATGGCTCCGCCTTTGGCGGCGATGACCTTTACCAGTCCCTCGGTCTCGCCGATGATCATGGCCCGGCTGTTGGCGTTGAACGAGTGCTTGGACACGATGACGTCGTGGCCGGCGTCGCGCGCCGCCTGCTCGGTCATGCCTGCGAACGCGACCTCAGGATGGCAGTAGATGCACCATGGGACCTTGCCGTAATCGACCGGATCGAGCTCCTCTCCGCGCATGTCCCGCACGGCCACAATGGCCTCGGCGAACCCCACGTGGGCCAGCTGGGGGGTGGCGACCACGTCGCCCACCGCGTAGACGCCCTCCTCGGCCGTGCGCTGGTGGCTGTCGACCTTGATGAAGCCCCGTTCGTCGACCTCGACCTTGGTGTCCTGGAGGCCCAGCCCGTCGGTCAGCGGGCGCCGGCCAACGGACACCACCACCTTGTCGACCGTCACCGGCTCACCGCCGGCCAGCTTCACCGTCACCTGGCCGTTCGACTGCTCGTGGCCCTCCACCGTTACCCCGGCGCGGACGGTCATGCCCCGCTTCTTGAACGAGCGGACGACCACATCGACCACGTCGGCGTCGCAACCGGGGAGCAGCTTGGGCAGCGCTTCGAGGAGGGTGACCTCACAGCCGAGGTCGCTCAGCATGGAGGCGAACTCACAGCCGATGGCCCCGCCGCCGATGACCGCGGCCGACGCCGGCAGCTTGTCGAGCTCGAGCACGTGGTCGGAGGTGAGGATGGTCTCGCCGTCGGGCTCGAAGCCCGGGATGGTGCGGGGCACCGAGCCGGTGGCCAGGACGACGTGGGTGCCGTGCAGCTCGGTGCCGTCGTCGACGGTGACCAGGTGGCCGGCGCCGAGTGAGCCGACGCCGTTGAACGTCTTGATCTTGCGCTTCTTCATGAGCCCCTGCAGGCCCTTCCACAGCTGGTCGACGACCTTCTGCTTGCGGTCCCGGGACACACCCAGGTCCAGCGCCGGCTGATCGGTCTGCACGCCGAACTCCTTCGCGCCGGCCACGGTGCGGAACACCGAGGCCGTCTCCAGGTAGTGCTTGGCCGGGATGCAGCCCCGGTGGAGGCACGTGCCGCCCACCTTGTCCTTCTCCACCACGGCGACGGACATGCCGGCGCCGGCGGCGTACAGGGCGGCCGCGTACCCGCCAGGGCCCCCGCCCACCACGACAAGGTCGAACTCCTCGGCCATGGGCCCGAGCCTACTGGCGACGGGTTACCTGGCCGCCAAGGTGATCTGCAGGGTGAAGGCGATGAGGATGGCCAGGCCGGCAATGGCGGCCAGGATGAGCAGGGTGCGGGTTTTCACCCCCCACCCCCGAACTGGTTGCACTTGACCCCCGTATGCGCAGGTAAGTGCAACCAAAACGGGGTCATTCGGGGTCTCTCGGGAGGGGTTTGCGGCCCGGGAAGCCCTCCGACGGCAAGTGCCAGAATCCGAGGTCGTCCTCGTCGAGGCGCCAGCAGAGGAAGTACACGACCCCGTCGGCGCCCTTGGCGTGGAAGTCGAGCAGGCCGGTCATGGCGTCGCGGAAGACGATGTCGCCGGCCTGGAGCTCCTCCAGTGCCTCCTGGGCGAGAAGGATCGGCGCCTTGTTGCCGTTCGTCGACCCCGCCTCGCCTTTTCGCAGCTTGGCTGCGTAGCGGATGCACTCGGCCAGCTCCCGCACACGGGGCAGGTGGGCCCGGGCCTCGGTGACGGTCCAGTAGCGCACCCACGTAAGGTAGGTCGGGATGCAAGACCCCCTCGTGATCGCCGGCCGGGAGTTCGGGAGCCGCCTGTTCCTCGGCACCGGCAAGTTCCCCTCCAATGCTTCCCTGGAGGCCGCCATCGTGGCCTCGGGCACCGAGATGGTCACCGTCGCCCTGCGCCGGATCGACACGACGGCTGAGGAGGACATTCTCGACGCTGTCGACGCGGAGCGGGTCCTGTTGCTCACCAATACGAGTGGCGCCGACGACGCCGAGGAAGCCGTCCGCCTGGCCCGCCTCGCTCGCAGCGGCGGCTACCCAACCTGGATCAAGCTCGAGATCACCCCCGAGCCCCGCTACCTGCTGCCCGACGGCGTCGAGACGCTCAAGGCGGCCGAGGTCCTCTGCCGGGAGGGGTTCACCGTCCTGCCCTATGTCAACGCCGACCCCGTCCTGTGCAAACGGCTGGAGGAGGTCGGTTGCGCCACGGTCATGCCTCTGGGCTCCTGGATCGGTTCCAACCAGGGCCTGCGGACCAAGGCCGCGCTGGAGATCATCATCGAGCAGTCCCTGGTGCCCGTAGTGGTCGACGCCGGCATCGGCGCGCCCTCGCAGGCCGCCGAGGCCATGGAAATGGGTGCCGGCGCCGTGCTGGTCAACACCGCCATCGGCACGGCGGGCGACCCGGCGGCCATGGCCGACGCCTTCCGCATGGCGACGATCGCCGGCCGCCAGGCGTTCCTGGCCGGCCTGGCCGGCGTGGGGCGGGCGGCGGAGGCGTCGTCGCCGCTCACCGGGTTTCTCACTTGACGGTTACCCACGTCGCCCTCGAGTCCCGGCCCGAGGGCGTCCCCGAGCATTCGGCAGCCGCCGATTTCCTGGCCACCGACCTCTCGACCGCCCGCGCCCTCGCCGCCGCAGCCACCGCCGGCGACGTCGACCGGGCCCTGGGGGCCTCCCGCCGGTCCCTCGCCGACCTGGGAGCCCTCCTGTCGCCGGCCGCCGCGCTCCCGGCTGGAGGAGATGGCCCGCCTGGCCCACGCCGCCAGCGTCCGCCGGTTCGGCCGGGTCGTGCGCCTGTTCGCCCCGCTGTACCTGTCGAACGAGTGCGTCTCGACCTGCACGTACTGCGGCTTCTCCGCCGGCAACGAGATCGCCCGCCGCACCCTCTCGCCGGCGGAGGTGGCCGCCGAGGCCCGCACGCTGACCGAACGGGGATTTCGCCACCTGCTGCTTGTCGCCGGCGAGCACGCCCGCATCGTGTCCAAGGACTACCTCGTCGAGTGCGTGGCCGCGTTGGCCGGCGAGGTCCCGTCCGTCTCCCTGGAGACCCAGGTCTGGGACACGGCCACCTACCGCCGGCTGGTGGAGGCGGGGTGTGAGGGCCTGGTCGTCTACCAGGAGGTGTACGACCGGGACACCTACGCCGCCGTGCACCTGAAGGGCAAGAAGCGCAACTACGACTGGCGCCTGGCCGCCCCCGACCGGGCGGCCGAGGCCGGCATGCGGGCACTGTCGCTCGGTGCCCTGCTCGGCCTGGAGCCCGACTGGCGGTCCGACGTCCTCTCCGTCGCCGCCCACGCCTCGGCCCTGCTCCGGCGGTGGTGGCGCTGCGAGGTCGCCGTCTCCCTGCCCCGCATGCGGCCGGCAGCCGGCGACTTCCAGCCCGAGCGGCCGGTGACCGACCGGGAGTACGTCCAGATCCTGTGCGCCCTGCGCCTGGCTCTGCCCGACGTCGGCATCACCCTGTCGACCCGGGAGTCGCCGGCGTTCCGCGACGCCGCCTTCAAGCTGGGCGTCACCCAGATGTCGGCCGGTTCCCACACCGAGCCCGGCGGCTACGCCGACCCCGGCGCCGCCGAGCCGCAGTTCGAGGTCAGCGACACCCGCTCACCGGCCGAGGTCGCCGCCGCCCTCCGGGCCGCCGGCTACGACCCGGTGTGGAAGGACACCATCGGCGCCCGCTCCCTGTCCTGATCGCTGCCCTCCTTCTCGTCCTCGGCCTGTTCTTCACCCAGGCCGCGCCTCCCGAGGGGGTCCCGCCGAAGTGGGACCGGTGGATTCCTCTCCCCGGTGTGGTCGACGTCGTCGGCCCCCGGCCCGACGGGGCGCTGGTGGCCGCCGCCGGCGGTCGGCTCCACCTGGTCGACCCGGCCACCGGCTCGGTCACCCCGTTCGGGTCCGTGGCCGCCAGCCATATCGCCATGGCGCCCGGCCGCGACGTGGCCGGCGCCGGCTGCCGGTTCGAGGCCGGCGAGATCTACGCCCTAGAGCCGGGAGCGATCAGCCGGGTCAGCCTCGACGGGGCGTCGTCGCGTTTCGTCGAGCCGCCGGCCGTCGACCGCCTCACCGGCATCGCCTTCGACATCGAAGGGCGGTTCGGCAACCAGCTCCTGGTTGCCGGCCGCAAGGCGGGCCGTACCGTCCTGTTCTCGATCGACTGCCGGGGCCGGCTGCGGACCCTGACCGCGGACGCTCCACCGATGGAGGGGGGCATGGAGGTCGCCCCCCAGATGTTCGGCAACCACGGCGGAGACCTCCTCGGCGCCGACGAGACCTCCGGCGACGTGGTCTTCATCCGCTACGACGGCACGAGCGGCGTGCTCATCCGCCCCGAGCTCCCCGCCGGCCCCGACGTCGGCATCGGCAGCGTCGGCTTCACGCCGCCCGGGTTCATCGGCCGGGGCGGGACGGCTTACGTGGCCGGCACCGACGCCCTCTGGCGGGTCACCGCAGAGTCTTTCAGCCAGGTCCGCATCGACGAGAACGACCTGATCGTCACCACCGCGGCCGGCGGCAAGACCGCAGTCGTCCGCTGCCGGGCGACGTGCCGCACCTTCCCGTTCGGTGACGCCTCCGGCGCCCAGATCAACGGTCACGTGACCGTCGTCCTCGGGCCGGCGCCGCCAGAGATCCCCCGGGCCGGGCGCATGGGGATCGCCGTGCTGGCCGTGGTCACCACGGTGCTGATCGGCGGTGGCCTCATTCTGTACCTCGTGCACAACCGCAGAAAGGTGCGCTTCCCGGAACTAGAAGGGCGCTAGGCGTCGTCCCACTTCCACCGAACCCTGGAGGTGGACGACATGCGCAAGGCCCTGCTGGCGATCGTGACCGGACTCGTGGTGACCGTGCTGGGTGCCGGCCCCGCGCTCGCCTGCGGCGGGCTCATCGGGCGCAATGGCGCAGTCAACCTGGTCAAGACGACCACGCTGGCCGCATGGCACGACGGCGTCGAGCATTACGTGACCGCGTTCAAGTTCGCCGGCGCCGGCGGGGAGTTCGGGTCGATCATCCCGCTGCCCGACGTCCCCACCAGCGTCGAGCGGGGTGGCGACTGGACCCTGCAGCGCCTCGTCCGCGAGGTGACGCCGCAGCCGGAGTTCTCCCGGTCGGCCTCGTCGGCCAACTCGGGCGCAGCGCTGGCCGCCGACGCCCAGGTGCTCCTCGAGACCCGCATCGACGCCCTCGACATCACCGTCCTCAAGGGCGGCGGCCAGGCGGTAGGGGAGTGGGCCACCAAGAACGGCTTCCTGCTGACGCCCGACACGCCCGAGGTCCTCGACTTCTACGCCAGCCGGAGCCCGATCTTCCTCGCCGCCCGCTTCAACGGCGAGGCCGCCCAGGCCAAGGGCCTGGCCGTCGGCGACGGCACGCCGGTCCACATCACCATCCCGACGCCCCAGCCGTGGGTGCCGCTGCGCATCCTCGCCGTCGGCCTCAAGGCGGCCGAGCGCATCAACGCCGACGTGTTCCTGCTGACCGACCAGCGGCCGACGCTGCTCCCCGGCGACTCCGCCCCCGGCCTGGCCCTCGACCGCTCGGGTGCGGCGAGCAGCCGCCTGCTGGCCGACCTGCGCAGCGACAAGGGCATGGAGTGGATGCCCCAGAACATGTGGCTGAGCTACCTCAAGGTCGACGCCCTGCCGTCCCAGCTCACCTACGACCTGGCCGTCGACGCCACCGGCGCCGGCAAGCCGTCGCCCACCGCGGCCGGGATCGGACTTCCCGGGTCGACGGCGGCGGTCGCTCCCGCCGACGACGGAAGCACTCCGGTCCTGCCGTGGGCCCTGGGCGGCGTCGCGGTGGTGGCGGTCGCCGCCGCCGCCGGCGGAGTGCTGGTGGCTCGCCGGCGATGAAGGTGCTGGCGGCACTCGTGCTGGCCGCCGGCGTCGCCCTCACGGGCGGTGTTGGCATTGCCCTGACGGGCGGTGCCGGCGGCCAGGGCCGCGAGCGGACCGTCGAGCTCACCGTCCGCCACTCCCGGTTCTCGCTGGAGGAGCTGCAGGTCCGCCCGGGGGAGACCATCCGGTTCGTGCTCCGCAACACCGACCCGATCCCCCATGAGCTCATCGTGGGGAACGAGTCGGTGCAGGCCATCCACGAGGCGGGTACCGAGGCCCACCATGCCGACCGCCCGGGCGAGGTCTCGGTCGCGCCCGGCGCCACCGCCGTCACCACCTACCGGTTCGGCTCCGCCGGCCGCCTGCTGTTCGGCTGCCATCTGCCGGGCCACTGGGCCTACGGCATGAAGGGGACGATCACGATCGGGTAGACCGGGGTGATGGCGGACTTCGTGCCGGGGGCGGTCCTCTCCCAGGCGTTTTACGCAGAGGTCGTGGGGCCGGCGCTGGCCCACGTCGTCCACAGCGCCGCGCTGCTCGCGGCTGGGCCTGCTCCTCGACCGGCGCTACGCGCCGTACAGCAAGTGGCTGGGGTCGGCCTTCTCCCGCCTGGCGATCGCAGGGACGCTGGGGCCGGCGCTGGACGCCGCGCTGGTGGCAGCCACGTTCGCAGGCCGGGAGGCGGCGTTGGTGGAGGCCTTTCAGATCGGGGCCCGTCACCACAACGGTCTCGGGGTCACTCGGTGGGTGCCGCCCGACGTGTCGCCGTTCCACGGCCGCCCGTTCCAGGTTCTCGGGTCGGGGAGGTTCGTCGACGTCTGCCTGGCCGAAGTGGCGGACCCCTGGCTCCGAGGCCTGCCGCTGGTCGGCTTCGTCGACCAGTTCGTCGACTCGACCGACGTCCTGGAGAGCGCCGGCGGCGCTCGTCGACTGGCGTCCTGGTACGAGACGGCTACCAGGCCTTGACCAGGGTGACCAGCTCGGGAAGCCGGGCGATGCGGGCGTCGGGCCGGATGCTGGCGATGTCTGGCGCCACGGGGTTCGGGCGCAGGACGGTGCGCATGCCGGTGGACTGGGCGCCGGAGATGTCGTCCCAGGGCCGGTCGCCCACAAAGACCGCCCGCTCGGGCTCCACGCCCAGCGCCCCGGCGGCGGTCAGGAAGGCCGACGGATGCGGCTTCTGGAAGGGCATCTCGCTGGTGTAGAGGCGGGCGTCGATCAGGTCGACCAGGCCGTCGCGCTCGAGGAAGTGCTCGTGGAAGGCGCGGGGCCAGTGGGTGTTGGAGAGCATGCCGATCCGCAGGCCCTGGTCACGGAGGGCGGTGAGGGCGCCGGCCGCCTCCGGGTCGTGGCGGATGTGGGGCGTCCACGCGTCGAGGTGGCGGAGGGCGGCCTCCTCGACCAGCGCCTCGGCGACGTCGAGGCCGAGCTCGCCGGCGGCGGTCGCCAGCAGCTCGGCGAGGGTGGCACTGCGCTGGTGGCTCGACGTCGTGGCCCAGAACTCGGCCTCGACCCGTACGAGTCGGGCGGTGATCTCGTCCTCGCGCGCCGGGTCGATGTGGTGGGCGGCCAGGCGCCAGGCATCCACCAGCTCGGCGTTGACGAACTCCGACAGCGTCCCGCCCCAGTCGAAGATGACCGCCTCGATCGTCATGGGACGAGCATGGTGGCACGCATCCGGTGCATGCAGCGTCCTGATCCGGGCTCGGGCGGCCCGATTCACGACGCTGGGTGCACCGCGCCGTAGCCGCCGCCGCCCGGCGTGAGCAGCCGGATCACGTCGCCGGCACGCGCCGTGAACGTGCACTTGTCGGGCAGACGCTCCGCACGGGACTCGTCGCCGGCGGGGAGCAGCCAGTTCTCACCGGGCGCGCCCGGGCCGCCACCCTCCAGGCCCCACGGGCGGCTGGCCCGGCGCTCGGTGATGAGCGACACAGTGGTCGTCTCCAACATCTCCAGCTCACGCTCCACGCCGTCGCCGCCCGGCCAGCGGCCCGCGCCGCCGCTGCCTTCCCGAAGGCGGTAGCGGCGCACCCGCATGCCGAACGAGCGCTCCAGCGCCTCCGCGGGGGTGTTCTGAGTGTTCGTCATGCCCGTCTGGACCCCGCTCATGCCGGCCCGGCCCGGGCGGCCTCCCTGCCCGCCGGCGACGGTCTCGTAGTACACCCAGCCGGCGCCGCCGATGAGGGTGTTGTTCATCGTCCCCTGGCTGGCGGCCCCCACGTTCTTGGGGCAGGCCGCAGCCAGGGCGCCGAAGCACACGTCGGCCACCCGCTGGCTGACCTCCACGTTGCCGGCGCCCACCGCCGCCGGCGGCCTGGCCGCAACGATGGAGCCCGCCGGCGCGACGACGCGCACGGGCCGCATGGCGCCGCCGTTGGCCGGGATGGTCGGGTCGGCGGCCGAGCGGAGGGCGAAGGAGACGGCGCTCAACGTCACCGCCTCGACGGCGTTCACGTTGCCGAGACGCTGGTCGTCGGTGCCCGTGAAGTCGAAGGTGGCCTCGTCGCCGGCGATGGTCAGGGTCAGGACGATGCGAGCCGGGCGCTGCTGGTCCGGCTCGGGCCCGCAGGAGTCCATCTGGTCCTCGAATGTCCAGATGCCGTCGTCGAGGCCGCCCAGGGCGGCCCGCATGCGACGCTCGCCGTAGGCGGTGATCTCCTCCAGCGGGGCGCCGGCGAACGTGGCCAGCCGCTCGACGCCGACCCGGTTGGCACCGCACTGGGCGTCGAGGTCGCCCCGGCGCTCCTCCGGCGTGCGGGAGTTGGCGCACAGGATGGCCTCGATCGCGTCGGACATCAGCACCGGCGGGATGCGGAGCCCCTCCTGGTAGACCTCGGTCGCTGCCGCAGGGATGGACCCCGGAGCCATGCCGCCCACATCCGCGTGGTGGGCTCGGTTGGCCGCCCACCCGATCAGCCGTCCGTCGACGAAGCACGGGGCGACAAGGGTCAGGTCGTTGAGGTGGGTGCCGCCGGCGAAGGGGTCGTTCACGGCGACCTGGTCGCCGGGGCGGATGATGTCGCCAAAGACCTCCAGTGCGGCATGCACCGACGCCGGCATCGACCCGAGGTGCACCGGGATGTGCTCGGCCTGCACGAGCAGCTCGCCCTCGGGTGTGAACAATGCCGCCGAGCAGTCGGCCCGCTCCTTGATGTTGGGGCTGAACGACGCCCGCCGCAGCACGGCGCCCATCTCCTCGGCCACTCCGGTCAGCCGGGAGATCAGGATCTGCAGCTCGGCCGGCGTCACTGTGTCTCCTGGTCGCTGCGCTCGCCGGCCCTCGAGGGCCTGCCGGCGAAGACCTCCGCTCCGCTGCGGTGAGGCCGGCAGGCCCGGCCGGCGTGCTCGCTCACGGCTTCAGCACGTAGCTGCCGTCGGGACCGACCTCGGCCGACCACCCTTCGGGGATCCAGATGGTGCAGTCCGGCTCGGCGATGACACACGGCCCGCTGGCTGCCTGCCGCTCGACAGGCCCGAGGTCCTCCGGCCGGACCGCCGCCGGCGTCCGGGCGGAGGCCCGCAACGCGACCACCTCGATCGGTGCACCGGGCCGGGAGTAGCCGTTGCGCCGGACGTGCTCCTCGGCGAAGTCGTCGACAGTGGCGACGGTCAGCTCGTGGCTCTGGCCCGCGTACCGGCAGTCGAGCGCAGTGACCACCTCGGCCCCCTCGCCGACCAGGGCGGCCGCCCTCCCGCCGAGCTCGGCCAGGGCCTCGGCCACGCCGGCGTGGTCCGCCGGCGCCGGCCACGACCGCACCAGCGTGCGCTGCCGGGGTGCGCACAGCAGCCCGACGGCGGAGAGCACGCCGGCCCTCGGCGGCACCACGACCGCGGCCATGCCCAGCGCCTCGGCGAGGGCGCAGGCGTGCAGCGGGCCGGCGCCGCCGAAGGCCACGAGCGCCAAGGTCGACGGGTCGACGCCTCGCTCCACCGATACGGCCCGCAGCGCCCGCTCCATGGCGGCGTCGACGACGGCGACCACACCCTCCGCTGTGACGCCGGCGCCGGCCAGCGCGGCGCTCGCCGCACCCACGTCGAGGCCGCCCAACCCGGGGAAGACGGCGCCCGCCGGGATGCGCCCGAGTACCAGATCGGCGTCGGTGACGGCGGGCGCCGTCCCGCCCCGCCCGTAGCACGCCGGCCCCGGCGACGCGCCGGCGCTCTCCGGCCCGACGACCAGCGCGCCGCCGGGGTCGATCCGGGCGATGGACCCGCCGCCGGCGCCGATGGTGTGGATGTCGAGGGAGGGCAGCCGGATGGGGAAGCCGCCGGCCCGCCGGCCGGGCGCCGGCTCGGGCACGCCGCCCTGGATCAGGCAGACGTCGGTGCTCGTGCCGCCCATGTCGAAGGTGACGGCCCCCTCGAAGCCGGCGGCCAGCGCGGCGGCGGACCCGGCCACCACCCCGCCCGCCGGCCCCGACAGAAGGAGCGAGACCGGCAGGTTCGCGGCCTCTCCGGTCGGTACGAGGCCCCCGGCGGACGTCATGACCAGCACCTCGCCGGCCAGGCCTTCCAGGCCGGCGAGGTACCCCCGGCACCGGGGCCGCAGGTACGCGTTGACCACGGTGGTCACGGTGCGCTCGTACTCACGGAACTCGGGCGACACGTCCGAGGAGCACGAAACGTCCCGTTCGCCCAGCGCCGTGGCCACCACGCGCTCGTGTGCCGGGTTGAGATCCGCATGCAGCAGGCACACGGCTACCGCCTCGACGCCCTCCGGGATGTCGGGCACCGTCCCTACCGGCGCCAGCTCCGCGCCGGCGGCGTCGAGCCGACCCTCCACCTCCAACCGCAGGGATCGGGGCACCAGCGGCGCCGGGCGGTCGGCCCATATGTCGTACAGCGACGGCCGGTCCTGGCGGGCGATCTCGATCACGTCGGCGAAGCCGGCGGTGGTGACCAGGGCGACCGTCGCCCCCCGCCGCTCCAGCAGGGCGTTGGTCGCCACCGTCGTCCCATGAGCCAGCATGTCGACTGTCAGCCCCTCCAGACCCTCGCGAACCGCGCGACCAGGGTCGTCCGGCGTCGACAGGACCTTGGCGATGCGCCCGTCCTCGGCCACCACGTCGGTGAAGGTGCCACCAGTGTCCACACCGCAGCGCACGGACGGCGACACTATGGCGGCGTGACGGAGAACGACACCCTGGCCGCCGTCGAGCGGTGGTTCCGGTCACGCGGGATCCCCCACTTCATCGACGACTACAGCGCCAGCCGCGATGTCTTCACGCGGGCCCTGGCCCCGCTCACGGCCATCCTGATCCTCGAGCTGGTGACCGCCCTCGACGCGTCCTGGCCGTGGTGGCTGAACCTCGGGGTGGCCGCCGCCAGCCTCGGTGCCCTGCTCGGCGTCTGGGCGATGGTCAACGTGGCCCGGAAGCGGCCGGCGCTGGCCCGCCCGCACCGCGTCGGCGCTGCTGAGCTCGCCATCTTCGTGCTGCTGGTGCCCATCCTCGACCTGCTGGCCGGCGGCCAGCGCCTCACCGCCCTCAACACCCTGCTGGCCAACCTGGCCCTCCTCGCGATCATCTACCTCGCCACCAGCTACGCCCTGCTCCCGATCACCCGGTGGGCCGCCGGCCGCCTCTGGCGCCAGCTGGCCGACGTCCTGGGATTGCTGGTGCGGGCCCTACCGCTGCTCCTCCTCTTCGTCACCTTCCTGTTCCTGACCACCGAGGTCTGGGAGGTGGCGGCGTCGCTCGACGGGCCGTTCCTCGCCGTGACCATGGGTCTGTTCATCGCCGTCGGCATCGTGTTCGTGGTGGCCCGCATTCCCCTGGAAGTGGGCGCGCTGGCCCGGTTCGACTCCTGGGGCGACGTCGCCGCCCTCGTCGGCGAGACGCCGGCCTCGGCGCTCCACCCGCCGGCGGACGCCTCGCCGGCCGGCACGCCGAGGCTAGGCCGGCGCCAGTGGGGCAACGTCGGGCTCGTCGTGCTGTTCACCCAGGGCCTGCAGATCGTCTTCGTGAGCGTGATGATCGGCGTGTTCTTCGTCGGCTTCGGGGTGCTGACCGTCACGCCCGAGCTCACGTCGACCTGGTCTGGCACCGAGGCAAGCCTGCTGCTGGACGGCCATCTGTGGGGCCGGCCGGTGGCCGTCACCACCGAGCTGCTGCAGGTGGCGGGTTTCCTCACCGCCTTTTCGGGGTTCTACTTCACCGTCTACACGATCACCGACGCCACCTACCGCAAGGAGTTCCTCGACGAGGTGCTCGTCGAGCTGCGCCAGGCCTTCGCTGTACGGGCCGTCTACCTCGCCGCCCGCCGTGCCTGAGCCGGCGCCCCGACGAGCCCCTCCGCCCCAGCCCGCCGGCCGCACGCCGTGGCGCATCCCCGACCCGGCAACTGGCGACGACGACGCCGGCGGTGTGGTGGGGTTCGGAGCCGACCTCAAGCCGTCGACCATCGTCGACGCCTACCGCCGGGGAATCTTCCCGTGGCCCCATCCCGGCGTCGCCACTCCCTGGTTCTCTCCCGACCCCCGCGCCGTCATCCCCCTCGAAGGTGTGCACGTCTCCCGCTCCCTCCGCCAGCGCCTGCGCCGCAGCGGTTGGACGACCACCGTCGACGCTGCCTTCGAGGCGGTGGTGGCCGCGTGCGCCAGCCGCCCCTCCGGCGAGGGCACGTGGATCGGCCGCGACATGGAGCATGCGTATGTCCGCCTGTGGCGCATGGGGTGGGCCCACAGCGTCGAGGTCTGGAATGGTGACGACCTGGCCGGCGGGCTCTACGGGGTGGCCGTCGGCGGCTGCTTCACCGGCGAGTCCATGTTCCATCGGGCCACGGACGCGTCGAAGGTGGCGCTGGTCGACCTGGTCGCCCGGTGGGCGGAGGCCGGCGGGGCGTTCGTCGACGTGCAGCTGCCGACCCGGCACCTCACGTCACTCGGCGCGGTGGAAGTCGCAAGGGGGGAGTTCCTGCGCCGGCTCCTCGCCGTGCGCGACCTGCACGTCCCCGTGGTCCTGGATCGCCTGCCCGTGGACCGCCTGGCCTGACGACAGCAACTGGGCGGAGAGTGAGCCCATGAACACAACCACTGAACCTGGTACCGCCGCGTCTGAGGGTCGCACGATGAGTGTGCAGAATTACGGCTCTGGGACCGAATTCTGCACACTCGGCCGGCGCTGATGGCTGACTGGGCCGAGATCGGGGTCGTCGCCGGCGACGACGGGCGAAAGCGGTGCGGGTGGTGCATGCCGGCGCCCGACTACATCGCCTACCACGACGACGAGTGGGGCCGGCCGGTCGTCGACGACATCCGGCTCTACGAGAAGATCTGCCTCGAGGGGTTCCAGTCCGGACTGTCGTGGCTGACCATCCTGCGCAAGCGGGAGGGCTTCCGGCGGGCCTTCGCCGGCTTCGACCCGGCCGTCGTCGCCGGCTTCGGGCCGGCGGACATTGAACGGCTGCTGGGCGACGCCGGCATCGTCCGTCACCGGGGCAAGATCGAGGCGACGATCGCCAACGCCAGCGCCACCCTCCTCGCCCAGGAGCGGTACGGGTCGCTGGCCTCGCTGGTCTGGTCGTTCGAGCCGCCGCGTGATGGGAGGCCGGCGCCGGCCCGGCTGGGTGATCTGGCGTCTGTCACCGCCGAGTCGACGGCGTTGTCGAAGGCGCTGAAGAAGGTCGGCTTTCGCTTCGTCGGGCCGACGACGGCCTACGCCGCCATGGAGTCGCTGGGCGTCGTGAACGACCACCTCGCCGGCTGCCACGTCCGTGACGCCTGCGAGGAGGAGCGCCGGCGCTACCCGTCGCCCATCCGGTAGCCGATGCCCCGCACGGTGCGGACGTCGCGGGTCGTCCGGACAAGTCGGGCTCGAGCTACGCCCAGCGCAATGGTGGAGGTCGCGGCAGGAAGCCCTCCGCCTGGGCCGCCAGCAGTGCCCGGCCGCCATTTTGCTCGACGTGATGATGCCGGAGCTCGACGGCCCGGACACCCTCGCCCGCTGCGCGCCGACGATGTGTTGGCCGGGGTCCCCGTCCTGTTCCTACGGCCAAGGCCCAGGCCACCGAGGGCAACCGACTGGGAGCGCCTGCCGGTGTCCGGCATGATCGCCCAAGCCCTTCGACCCCATGACATTGGCGGCCAAGGTCGGTAGGCTTTTAGGGTGGACTTGACGGATTCGCTCGAATTAACGGAATCGGTACCGAGCTCGAAGGAAGAACGGGTCCGCCAGTTGGTGCGGCAGGTGTGGCTCCGGCACCGGTCGACCACGATGGAACGGATCGAAGTCGTCAAGCGCGCGCTGGAGGCGCTGGCTGCCGGCGAGCTCGACGCCGACCGGCGGTCCGTGGCCATGGGAGAGGCGCACAAGCTCCGGGGCATCCTCGGCACGTACGGCTTCGCCGAGGGCTCGGTCCTCGCCGGCGAGGCTGAGGACATCCTCGAAGGCAGCGCCGACGGGCGTGCGGCCGGGAAGTTGGCCGAGCGCATCGGTGGCTACGCCCGGTCGCTGCCCGACGGCTGACCTCGTCCTGGACGTCGGCCTCCGCCCAGCTGACAGCGCCGGCGGGGACCACCAAGGTCGACGTCAGCTTCGTGAGCGCCACCGGCGGACCCGGAGACGGTCGTCTACCTGGACGACGTCTCGGGGCTGACGCACCCTACGGAGCCAGGATCCAGACATCGTCCTCACCGAGCGCGTCCTGGAGGGCGCGCACGGCGCGGCCGACGTGGCCGTCCTTGCCGTCCCACACGGCCAGCGCTTCGTGGGCATGGCGGGCCAACCAGGCGTCTCGTCGGCGGAGGGCGGCGCCGGCCAGCTGCTTGGAGGCCGGCGCCTTGTTCTGGAGCACCACCGTAGCCTTCGCCCCTTCGAGGAGGCCCCGGAACGCCTGGCGCGACGCCTGCGGCCACTGTGAGTCGGGGTCGGGGTAGGGGAGGACGGCGACGTAGGGCACCCCGGCCTCCGCGGCCGCCTCGGCGGCCAGCTGCTCGGCACCGAGGCCCAGTCCGGTGAGGACGATCAGGTCTGCGTCGACCTGACGCTTGGCGGCCAGCACGTCGGCCAGCTTGGCCCGGACCGCCTCCGAGACCGGATTGGCGTCGTAGCCGCCCAGCTCTGGTGGCTTCTGGCCCGTCACCGCCACCAGGCGGCCGGCCGGGAGGCGCGGGTCGACCTCGCCGCCGGCGCCGGGCGTGTCGGGCGGCCCGAGCGCGTCCGGCGGGCTGTCGCCCGACCGGGCCGTTTGGGTGCGGGCCGCCTCCACCGCCAGCCGGTCGACGAGGTCGTTGGCCGGGTCGTTGCTGTGGCCCTTGACCCAGCGGAACGTGACCCGGGTGGGGTCGGCACGGACGGCCTCGATCAGCGGCTCCCAGAGGTCCCGGTTGGCCACCGGGTTCTTGGCCTTGTTCATCCAGCCCCGGGCCAGCCATCCCTCCCACCACCGGTCGCGGAAACAGTTGACGACGTAGGTGGAGTCGCTGACCACGACGAGCGGCCCGGCCAGCGCCCGGACCGCCTCCAGGGCGGCCTGGACCTCCATCCGCTGGTTGGTCGTCGCCGGCGCCGCCCCGCTGGCGAACGCGCCGCCCGGCACGGCCCAGGCCCACCCGCCCGGCCCCGGATTCCCGAGGCACGCCCCGTCGGTGTACGCCTCGGTCGCTCCCATGCCGTAACAGTCGCATGGAATTCGAGGTCGGATTTCGGTGGGTGAGAGACTGGAACGGTGATTTTCGACGGCTTCAGCTCTCAACTTCCTGACATCGACCCCGCGGAGACCGCTGAGTGGGTCGACTCGCTGGAGATGGTGGCCGACGAGCGCGGCCGCACCCGGGCCCGATTCCTTCTCATGAAGCTGCTGGAACGGGCCCGTGAGCTCGGCGTCGGCCTGCCCAACACCGTCTCCAGCCCCTACATCAACACCATCCCGTCCGAGCAGGAGCCCTGGTTCCCGGGCGACGAGCACATCGAGCGCCGCATCCGGGCCTTCATCCGGTGGAACGCGGCGGTGATGGTCAGCCGGGCCAACAAGCGGGCCAAGGGGATCGGCGGCCACCTGGCCACCTATGCCAGCTCCGCCGCGCTCTACGAGGTGGGCTTCAATCACTTCTTCCGGGGCAAGGACGATGGCCAGCCGGGCGACCAGGTTTTCTTCCAGGGTCACGCTGCCCCCGGCATCTACGCCCGGGCCTACCTCGAGGGGCGCCTGACCGAGGCCCAGCTCGACCGGTTCCGCCAGGAGATCGGCGGCGGGGGTCTGTCCAGTTACCCGCATCCCCGGCTCATGCCCGACTTCTGGGAGTTCCCCACGGTGTCGATGGGCATCGGCCCCATCAACGCGGTGTACCAGGCCCGGTTCAACCGCTATCTGCTGAACCGGGAGATGGCGGACACATCGAAGTCGCGGGTGTGGTGCTTCGTCGGTGACGGGGAGTTCGACGAGCCCGAAAGCATGGCCGGACTCACGCTGGCCTCTCGCGAGCAGCTCGACAACCTGATCTTCGTCGTCAACTGCAACCTTCAGCGCCTCGACGGGCCGGTACGGGGCAACGGCAAGGTGATCCAGGAGATGGAGGCGCTCTTCCGGGGCGCGGGCTGGAACGTCGTCAAGGTCATCTGGGGCTCGGGCTGGGATCCGCTCCTGGCCCGCGACGTTGACGGCGTGCTGCTCAACAAGATGAACACCACTCTCGATGGTGAGTTCCAGAAGTACGCCACCGAGAGCGGTGCTTACATCCGCGAGCATTTCTTCGGCCCCGACCCCCGCCTGCGGGCCATGGTCGACCACCTCTCCGACGACGACCTGCGCAACCTGCCCCGGGGCGGTCACGACTACCGCAAGCTCTACGCCGCCTACTCGTCCGCCATCGAGCGCAATGGCGCCCCCACGGTCATCCTGGCCAAGACCATCAAGGGTTGGACGCTCGGCCCCGGCTTCGAGGCCGTCAACGCCACCCACCAGATCAAGGAGATGTCGAAGCAGCATCTGGCGACGTTCCGGGAGCGTCTGCATCTCGAGGAGGAGATCCCCGAGGAGGCCCTCGACGCCCCCGAGCCGCCGTACTACCGCCCGGCGGAGGGATCGGTGGAGTACGAGTACATGATGGAGCGCCGGAGGGCGCTGGCCGGCTCGCTCCCCAAGCGCGTGGTGCGCCAGCGGACGCTGCCGGCGCCCGACAAGAAGGTCTTCGCCGGCCTCCAGGGCGGCTCGGGAAAGCGGGAGTACTCCACCACCATGGCCATGACGGGCCTGCTGCGGGATCTGCTACGGGACAAGGGGATCGGCGCCCACGTCGTGCCCATCATCCCCGACGAGGCCCGCACCTTCGGCATGGACGCGCTCTTCCCCGAGGTCAAGATCTACGCCCCGTTCGGCCAGCTGTACGAGCCCGTCGACGCCGCCTTCCCCCTCTCCTACCAGGAGTCGCAGAAGGGCCAGATCCTGGAGGAGGGGATCACCGAGGCCGGCTCCATGGCGTCGTTCACCGCCGCCGGCACCTCGGCGGTCACCCACGGCAAGCCCATGGTCCCGTTCTGGGTCTTCTACTCGATGTTCGGGTTCCAGCGGGTGGGCGACCTGATCTGGGCATTCGGCGACATGCGAGGCAAGGGCTTCCTCTGTGGCGCCACCGCCGGCCGCACCACCCTCAACGGGGAGGGGCTCCAGCACGAGGACGGCCACAGCCTGCTCCTGGCCTCCACCGTGCCCAACCTGGCCGCCTACGACCCCGCATTCGCCTACGAGCTCGGGGTCATCATCGAGGACGGCATCCGGCGCATGTACGGCCCCGACCCCGAGGACGTCTTCTACTACCTGACCCTTTACAACGAGAACTACGTGATGCCGCCCATGCCCAAGGGGGCGGAGGAAGGCATCCTCAAGGGCCTCTACCGGTTCGCGCCGGCGCCCGAGGGCAAATCCCGGAGGGCGACGATCGTCTTCAGCGGCACGGCCCAGAAGGCGGCCCGGGAGGCCCAGGAGCTGTTGGCCGCCGACCACGACGTGGCCGCCGAGCTATGGAGCGCCACGTCGTTCAAGGCTCTCCGGGAGGACGCGCTGGCCGCCGAGCGATGGAACCGCCTCCATCCCACTGAGTCGCCCCGCACGCCATATGTCACCGAAGTGCTGTCCAGCGCCTCGGGCCCGGTCCTGGCCGTCACCGACTTCATGAAGGCGGTGCCCGACCAGGTCTCTCGCTGGGTTCCCGGGCCGTACGTGTCGCTGGGGACCGACGGCTACGGGCGCTCCGATACCCGGGAGAAGCTGCGCCGCCACTTCGAGACCGACACCGCCCATGTGGTGGTGGGCGTGCTGTCGGCGCTGCTGCAGAGCGAGGACGCCAAGCCCCAGGAGGTGGCCGACGCCATCGCCCGCTACGAGCTGGACGCAGAAGCCGTGGACCCGCTGCTGGCCTGAGGCATGAACTCCGGCGCGTTGCGGGTGCGGTAATAGTTGGCGGTCTGAGCGCCGATCGCCACCAGCGGCACCGACAGGAAGGCTCCCAGCAGCCCGCCGACCAGCAGGCCGGCGCCCACCGCCACCACGGTGACCAGCGGGTGGAGGCGCACGGCGCGCTCCAGGATGATCGGTTGGAGCAGGTTGCCCTCGATCTGCTGGATGATGATCGTTGCGCCGACGACCAGGAGAGCGGTCACGAAGCCACCGTCGACCAGGGCGACCAGCGCTGCCACCAGGCCGGCGATGGTGGCGCCGACGAGGGGGAAAAAGCCTCCGAGGAACGTCAGCACGGCCAGCGGCAGCACGAGGGGCACGCCGAGCAACAGCAGGGCGATGGCGATCAGGATGCCGTCGATCAGGCCGGTGAGGGCGGTGGCGACCAGGTAGAGCCTCATGATTCGGCGGGCCCGGCAGGTGATCTCGACGGCGTCGTCGCGCTGGGCGGGGGCGATGCGCTCCTTGAACCAGTCGGCCATCTTGAACCCGTCCTTCAGCACGAAGAACAGGGTGAAGAGCAGCAGGACGAAGCCGCCCAGCACCTCGGTGACGGCCCGGGCGCCCTTGGCCAGCCCGCCGTTGCCCCCCGACCCGAGGCTGCTGGTCAGGTTGTTCTCGATCTCGTCCAGGCGTTCGGGCGACAGGTTCAGCGGCTCCCCTTGGAGCCAGTCGCGTACTTCGTCGATGCCCTGGTCGACGCGCTCCCCCACGTCGGAGAGCTCGTCGGCGACGGCTGAGCCGATCCACCCGAACAGGAGGACGAGCAGGGCGAGCGTTCCGAAGAACACCAGACAGGTGGCGGCCGCCGGCGGCAGGCCCCGCCGGCGCAACCGGGCGACGAGGGGCTCCAGGGCCGCGGCCATGAACAGGGCCAGGAGTACGGGCACCACGACCACGTAGAGCTGGATGAGGACGAAGACGATCATGGCGCCTGCCGCCCCGATCACCAGCAGGCGCCAGGACCACGCTGCGGCGCCGGCGACCAGCGGGGGAACCTTGCCCCCGTCGTCCGCGCTGGTCGAAGCCTTTTCTCCCGGGCCGGTCACTCGTTCACCATCTCACGTTGGTGGCCGAGTGAGCGCTCGCTGCATCGTCCTCCCGGGTCGATCATGGCGACAGCATGTCAGTGCCGCTCAGAGGCGGGGCCGCTTCACCTCGTCGGCAGCCGGCTCGTGGCCGGCGCCGTCGCCGTCGATGACGAACTTCTCGGGCAGCTGACCCTCGCCGTGCAGCCGGGCCAGGGTGAGAAGCGCAGCGGGGTACCCGTCGGGAGTGGTGCGCGCGCTGATGAACGACCCGTCGGCGACCGCCATGTACGGGGTGCCGTCGTTGGAGAGGAAGCCCCCTTCCGGGCCGGTGTACTGCTTGATCATCTGCTCCAGCGTGAAGACGGCGGCCCCGTAGTTGGGGCTGTACTCGCCTTCGGCCACCACGTTGGCGG
This sequence comes from uncultured Acidimicrobiia bacterium, assembly GCA_963768975.1. Lineage (GTDB taxonomy): Bacteria > Actinomycetota > Acidimicrobiia > Acidimicrobiales > AC-14 > CADCTB01. The sequence continues at coordinate 124,976 of CAVYKB010000020.1, forward strand.
TGAAGTCCGTGTAGTCGTCCTGCTCGGAGTGGCCAGTCACCAGCCGGCCCCAGACCAGGGGCACGTCGGTCTCGGGGTCGGTCGCCTGGATGAGCACGGAAACCCCGTAGCAGATCGCCGCGACCGGTCGCTCGAGCGCCACCATGAGCTGGATGAGCGGGCGGACCGACGTGTTGCCGCCGAGGTCCATGTAGGCGCCGGCGCCCCCGACGATGAACGCCGCGGCGTACTCGCTGGCTTCCCGCAGGCCGGCGGCCAGCTTCTCCCGGAACGGCTCCCGCGACTGCTCCTCGTCGTGCGGCCGGGGCGTGGGCGGCAGCCAGGCGTCCAGATTGCGCGGATGGTTCAGGCGCTGCCCGTCGGCGCTGTTCGGATCGTTGTACAGCTCGCCCAGCTTTGCCTCGCCGGGGGAGACCTGGGGCGCGTTCCAGGCCTGGTCCTTGAAGGTCGTGTCCGTGCTCACGCCGTACACGAACGGGCGGTTGCCCTTGGGGGTCACATAGTCGACCTCGTAGCCGGCGGCCCGGAAGACCCGGTCGGTCAGCGTGAGCTCGGAGCTCCAGTACCCGTGCTCAGGGATGATGGCCAGGACCTTGCCCGGGTTGTCTGGGATGTTCACCTTGACGCCGGTGAAGCGCTCGATCTCGCTGCCGAGGAAGTCCTTGTCGAACGTCCCGTCGACCATCCGCTGGGCGACCTCACCGACCGGCGGGCTGTCGGCGTCCTGCATCTTGGGGAAGACGACAGCGCGGGCGTGGCTGTCGGCGATCCGCTCGGCCACCTCCGCCGGAGACCCGCCAAGCTTCGATGCTTCTTCCATCTTGTCCTCCTTCGAGCGCTTCCACCAACGAGTTGGCCACCCTGCGCCGCCTCGGGCCACAGAGATGCCTCACCCATAGTGTGTCCGAGACGCCGCTCGACTGTTGCCGCAGCCCCCGGACACGAGAACAGGTCAGGCCCCCGGCCCCTTAGGGCAGGTAGCCGGGGCAGCGCAGCGAGGTCACCGTCTGAGCCATGAAGGCGGCGTCGGCGTCGCTGAGGGACTGGCCCTGGATGTGGTTGACGGCCTGACGGATGGTCGCTTGCACCTGGGCCCAGGTCTGTCCCTGGTCGAACTGGCCGCAGACGGCGTCGGCGAAGGTCCTGAGCTGGCTGTCGTTCGGCTTGAACAGCGGGATGCGCCCGGTGATGGCGGCGATGGCGGCCTGGACGCTGGCGGTCGTGTAGGCCACCCGCGCCCCGGACCGCACCTTGGCGGTCGTCGGCGTCGTCGCCGGAGCGGCGGGCACTGTCGGGGCCGGGGCCACCGCGGTGGTGGACGCCTTGCGGGTGGTGACGGTGGTGGACGGGGCGGTGGCTTTGGCTGCCGGCGCCGGCGTGGTCGCCGGCGGGGCCAGTGTGGTCGGCGGCACGGTCTGGGCCGGCGCCTCGGCGGCGACCTGGGAACCGGGGGCATGCGTGAGCGCCGTCTCGGTGGAGGACGCCCGGCCGGCGATGGCTGCCGGCGCGGAGGGGCCGGCATCGTCGGTCACCTGGGCCGCAGCGGCGACGCCGAGGGCAACGAGGAGGGCGGCGCCGGCGATGCCGCCGGCGAGGGCCCTACGGGGGTTGGTGGTGCGGGACACGGTTCAATTGCCTTTCCGGGTGGCGTGGCAGGCGGCGGCCCGCTCGCTGATCGGCGGATGGCTGGCGGTGAGGCGGCGCCACCAGGGCAGCGACCGCGGCGCGCCGCTCTCGTCGGCGGCGTGCTGAAGCATGGCGTCGAAGATCTCGGGGCGGCCCAGGACGTCGAGAGCGAACCGGTCGGCCGCTCGTTCCTGTTCCCGGTCCCGCCAGGCCAGCAGGCACCGTACGGGCAGGGCCACCACGGTGCCGACGACCAGGAGGAGCGGGTAGGAGCGGGGGTCGCCGGCGGAGGACACGCCGGTGGCGTCGAGGAGGGGGGCGTAGGACAGGACGCCGGCGGCGGCGGCGAGAGCGGCCAGCTCGGCGAGAAGGGTGAGGGGGAGGCGCCGGGAACCGTGCCCGAGGCGCCAGTGGCCCAGCTCGTGGGCGACGACCTGATCGACCAGCTCCGGCGGCCAGGCGGCCAGGTCCTGCTCGAGCACGACCCGCCGGCTCCGGCCGAGGCCGACGACGTAGGCGTTGGCGCGCGTAGAACCGGCCTTGCCGGTGAGGATGACGTCGCCGACGTCGACGCCGGCCTTGCTGGCCACGGCCTGAATCCGGGCCGCGAGCTCAGGTGGAGTGGGAGTCGACCCGCCGGGCCTCGCCCGGAGGAGGAGCGGCATTACGACCTGCCAAATGACCGTGACCGTAGCGAAGAGAATCCACGCCGACAGCCACCAGGCGTCGGTCGCCCGGAGAAGCAGGTAGAGCGGAAATGTCAGGACCGTGCCAACGACAATGCTGGCGACGACGGTCTTCAGTTCTTCGCCAGCCCACCGGCGCAGTGCCGCCGCCCCGCCGGTGGAGCCGTGGATCGTGTGGTGCAGCCTGAACGGCGCCCGGGCGAGTGCCCGAGCGCCGCTCACGACGGCGACGATGACGACCAGCGCCAGTCCCCACGCTCGGATTCCGGTGGCGTCCAGGATCCGGTGAGGTAGCCGGGCCACCAGGCAAACGACCAGGGAAAGGCCGGTTGCCAGTGACTCTGCCGTACCCACGCCATGCCCCGCCGGAGCTTGGATGTGGGCCATGTCTCTCCGGCCCGTGCGGGCCAGAAGCTCGGCATCCGGGAGCGGTTCTGCGGTCCCGGCACTGATGGTCGACGTTGCCATGCTGCGAAGGTGTTGCTTAGGCCAGCACGCCGGCCAGGATGGCGCCGACGATCGGAACCATGGCGACGACAGCGGCGAGAAGGGGGCCGACGACGGGGATCAGCTTGCGCATTCTATTGCCTCCATTGAGGGAATTCCCCGCCGGCCTTTCCGGAGGGAGTGTCGGGTTGTTCGGCTCCGACAACTGATGTATCGGCCGCATGGCGCACGACTGAAGGGATTTGTTGTTCGGAGTTGTGAATCCGTCGTGAACCGTTGATCGTCGGGAAGGACGACCGGATAGTGGGGGCACGGCGTACCCTGGGGGACGTGAGCGCGGATGACGGAGAGGGCCCGCGGATCCTCGTTGTCGACGACGACCCCGACGTCCGCACCCTCCTGCGCCGCATGCTGTCGATCGAGGGGTACGCCGTCGCCGAAGCGGCCGACGGCCCCTCGGCGCTCGCCCAAGTCGGCGCCTTCACGCCTGACCTGCTCCTGCTCGACATCATGATGCCCGGGCAGGACGGCCTCGACGTCCTGGAGGAGCTGCGGCGGACCAGTCTGGTGCCGGTCATCCTGCTCACGGCCAAGAACGACGAGGCCGACCGTGTGCTCGGGTTCCGGTTCGGCGCCGACGACTACGTCACCAAGCCGTTCTCGACCGCCGAGCTCACCGCCCGCATCGCCGCCGTCCTGCGCCGCACCGGCGGCGGCCGTTCGGCGGGCCATCTCCACTACGACGGCCTGGAGATCGACCTGGCCAAGCGGGAGGTGACGGTGCGGGGCGAGCTGGTCGACCTACCGGCCCGTGAGTACGAGGTGCTGGCCTTCCTGGCATCGTCTCCCCAGCAGACCTTCACCCGGGAGCAGCTCCTCGACCGGCTCTGGCCTCACGCCGCCGACCGCATTCCCAGCACGGTCACCGAGCACGTCGGCCGCATCCGCCGGCGCATCGAGGGTGACCGGGAGCGGCCCCGATGGATCCGGACCGTCCGGGGCGTGGGCTACCGCTTCGAACCCTGACCCGCCTACCCCGCCGGCGCGTTGCGGCGGGCGCCTCCCGCCACGGCCGCTACGGCTAGGCCGGCGATGACCAGGCCGATGGCGATGCCGAGGACCACCGACGAGCCCTTGATGGCCGGCCCGTCGCCGCCACCGCCGGCATCGGGCTCCTCGTGGATCACCTTGGCGAAGTACACGTCCTCGGTCGGCAGGTCGAAGGTGCCGTTGCGGGAGTCGTTCCAGGTGACGAACGCCTCCTCGTTGGTCGACGCCACGCCGATCGGGCCCCGGAGGTCGGAGGTGAGGTTCATCGCATAGCCCTCGTTCTGGTTCATGCTCCGGTCGCTGATACGGCTGTTCTTGGCCCAGGTTGTGCCGGCGTCGGAGGACGACGTGTAGAAGATGTCGAAGCACGTCTGGTCGCGGCGGGTGGTGTTGCCGTTGCCACTCGGGTTGTAGAGGGCGTCGGTGCGGAAGTCCCACCAGGCCACGTCGACACGGCCGTTGGGGGCGACGCTGATGCCGGGGAAGAACTGGTCGTAGTTGGGCCGGCGATTCGGGTCGACGTCGTCGTTGAGCATGACCCGTCGGGTCCAGGTGCTCCCGCCGTCGGTGGACTTCATGAACCAGATGTTCCGGTCGTCGCGGGGGTTCGGGGCGGGCGAGTCGCTCTGCTCGAAGACCACGTAGAGGTCGCCGGTCTTGGCGTCGATGGCGGCCTCGGGCGTGGTCAGGCACGGCCCGCAGATGACGCCGCTGGTCTCGATGGTGTTGGCCTTCCACGTCTTGCCGCCGTCGATGGACTTGGACATGAACATGCGGCTGCCGGCGCCGGGCTGGCCCACGGTGGGCACCGGGTTGGGCACGGGCGTGGGCACCCACGGCTGGACCGCGGGGTTGGCCGTCGCCGGCCGGCAGGCGTTCGCCGGCTGGGGGGGCGGCGGCAGGGCGGCCTGGGTCACGCCGGGAGCCGTCGACGCCGGCGGCCGCTCCTTGGTGAACGCGTAGATGGTGCCGTCCTCGGCGACGGCGATCGCCGGCTGGTCGGAGCCCTTCACGTCAGTCAGGGCGAAGCTCGTCTCGAGGACGTCGGTCAGGGGACCGAACGTGGCGCCGCCGTCGGTGGAGACGGCCACGACGGTGCGCTCCGACGCCTGGCTGGTCGGCAGGAATGCGCCCTGCCGGCGGTACCCCACGTAGACCCGGGACGGGTCGGTGGGGTGGGTGGCCAGGCGGATGTAGCCGAAGCGCTCGAAGTCGCGAGCCGTCGTGCCATCGGGCTTGGGGAAGTCGCGCTCCTCGGACTTCTTGAGGACGGTGAAGTCCCATGTGCGCCCGAGGTCCTTGGTCCGGGCCACGAACGGGTCGTTGGGGCCCGACGACGACGCGGTCTGCGCCCCGGTGCCGGCGAGGTAGAGGGTGCCGTCGGCGCCGAACTTGGCGGCGAAGAACGACCCGAAGTTGGGCCGGGTGCACGCCCGGTAGCCGGGCGGCATGGCGTCGGCCGGCGCCTTGGCCCAGGTGCGGCCCCGGTCGAGGCTCACGTGGATCCCACACGTCGACTTGGTGAAGTCGACTTCGGCGATGACGAGGAGGTTGGGGTCGTCGGGGTGGACGAGCATCTGCGGCTCGGTGTGGATGCGCCCGGGCAGGATGTCGGAGGTGACCTGCACGTTGGGTGTCACCACCGGGCCACGGGGCTGTTGCGCGGTGGCCGGCGTCACGCACGCCACCACCAGAAGGCATCCCATGATCGCAAGAAGTGCGCGTCGGCCCATCAGTCGTCCCCCCCTTGTTCCGCTGGCGGCATTTGAGCACCGGCGCCGTGCGGCGTCCAACGCCGGCGGGTACCTTACGAGAAGTACACAGCAGAGACGTCTGGACGATGATGACGGCGAGAGTGGCGGGGAGCGACTTCGAACCCTGGCCGTTTAGCTAACGGCTGCTCGGCCAACGCTCATTCTTCCGCTATTTCACGGTTACCTTCCGGGCCGTCGACTTCGACTTCGAGTTCGAGGTCGAGCCGAACGAGTCGTCAGGCTCGACCCTCGCTACCCTGACGGCATGAAGCTCCCTCTCACCGGCGACGCCGCGGCCGACACTCTGCTGGAAGACGACCCGCTGGCCCTGCTCATCGGGATGCTGCTCGACCAGCAGGTGCCCATGGAGAAGGCGTTCCGGGGCCCCTACGACCTGAGGGAGCGGATGGGCGGGCGGCTGGACGCCGGCGAGATCGCAGCCGCAGACGCGGAGGAGATGGCCACCCTGTTCAAGGGCCCGCCGGCGCTGCACCGGTACCCCGCCTCGATGGCCGGGCGGACCCAGGAGATGTGCCGGGCCCTCGTGGAGCGCTTCGACGGCGACGCCGCTGCGGTGTGGACCTCGGCTGCCACCGGCAAGGAGCTGTTCGCCAACCTGAAGGCGCTGCCGGGCTTCGGCGAGGCCAAGGCCCGCATCTTCATCGCCCTGCTGGCCAAGCGCATGGACGTCACCCCGCCGGGTTGGGAGGAGGTCGCCGGGCCCTACGCCCAGGTCGGCCACTTCTCGGTCGCCGACATCGACGGGCCCGACGCGCTTGCCGCGGTCCGGGAGCACAAGAAGGCGATGAAGGCGGCGGCCAAGGCCGCCAAGTGAAGGTCCTCGCCAACGGCGACTCGGTCGAGCTCCCTGAGGGGGCGACGGTCGACGACCTCTTGGCCGCGCTCGGGCTGGGTGGCAAGTGGGTGATCGTCGAGCGCAACCGGGAGCCGGTGGAGCGGGCGGACATGGCGGTGACGGTCCTGGCCGAGGGCGACCGGATCGAGCTGGTCCGCGCCGTGGCCGGCGGGTGAGCCCGACCAACCCACTCGGCGACCGCCGGCTCTACCTCTGCACCGCAGACCGCCCCGACCTGAGCTCGTTCCTTGTGGCCTGCATCGCCGGCGGCGTCGACGTCGTCCAGCTACGGGACAAAGTGCTCGACGCCCGGCGCCTGCTGGCCCGAGCCCGGCTGGCGGCGGAGGTGTGCGCCGATCACGGCGTGCCGTTCATCCTCAACGACCGGCCGGACCTGGCCCTGGAGTGCGGGGCGGCCGGCGTCCACGTCGGCCAGGACGACGCTCCGCCGGCGCTGGCGCGGCGCCTCCTCGGTCCCGATGCCATCGTCGGCCTGTCCACCCATGCGCCGGCGGAGCTCGACGCCGCCAGCGCCGAGCCGGCCGACTACGTCTCCACCGGACCGGTGGTTGCCACGCCGACGAAGCCCGGGCGCCTGGGCACCGGGCTCGACTACCTGCGCTACGCCGCCGGCACGGCCACCGGACCGTGGTTCGTCACCGGTGGGGTCACGCCCGGGACGGTCGGCGCCATGCTCGACGCCGGCGCCCGGCGCTTCGTCGTCGTCCGCTGGCTGACCGAGTCGGCCGACCCCAAGGGTGCGGCCCGGGCGCTGCGCGACGTGATCGACAGGGTGCCCCTTCCCTGAACTGGTTGCACCTACCCGTCACATGCGCGGGTAAGTGCAACCAGAACGGGGGGTTAGGAGCTGGCTTGGCGCTCCATCCAGCCCAGGATGAGAGCGACGGCCCGGGGGTCGTGGCGCAGGCGGTGCCCGGCTTCGGAGAGGACCCGCAGCTCGACGGCGTCGCCGGCAGCGTCGGCCAGGACCCGGGCGTCGTCGAGGGGTACGTCGTCGTCGTCGGCCCCGTGGACGAGCAGCACCGGGCGGGGCGGGATCTTGGCGATCAGGGCAGTCGGCCGGATCTCCCGCAATTCGCGAGCCCAGGAGTCGAAGTCGGCCGGGAAGGCGCGGCTGCCGATGAGGCCGATGGAGCGGGAGTGCTCGAGGAAGCTGGCGGGGTCCGAGGCCCAGTCGCCGAAGTCGGCCTGGGCCGACAAGGTGGCCACACCGCGGACGCGCTCGTCCTCGCCGGCCTCGCACAGCGCCAGAGAGCCGCCGGCGCCGGCGCCGGCCAGCCAGACCCCGAACACGCCGGCGGTGTTCAGCAGGTAGTCGATGGCAGCCCGGAGGTCGTCGAGCCAGCCGGCGAGGGAGAAGTCGCCCTCGGACGCCCCGGTGCCCCGGAAGTTGAAGGTCAGGACCGCCCACCCGGTGTCTGCTGCCAGCCGGTCGGCCAGCTGGGGATAGGTCTGGCCTGATGTCGCCGCGCCTCCGGGGCCGGCGGGGAACCCGTGGCAGAGCACGAGGCCGGGCAGGGGCGCGGAGGACTCCGGCCGTACCAGGTACCCCGACAGGCGGAGGCCGCCTGACTCGATCACGCACTGCATGGCTGAGGCTCACCTCCGGCCGGACGCCAGCGCGACAAGGGGGCGCTGAGCGCCCCCTTGTCTACTGCGAATTGCTGGAAAGGAAACTTGGGGGAGACGGACTGCACCGGGAGGGACCAGTTCCCGGACGTTTCCTCCGAGCGGTGGCGGCGGGATTTCCGCCTACCCGGTCCAGCTGCCAGTTAGCGGGCAGCCACCTCCGAGGTCCCAAAACTACATTCGTTCAGGTGGACCACCTCCTTTCTTCGGTAGTCACATGAAACCACAAACCACGCGCCAGTTCGAGGCAGTTTTTCGCCCGGCCGGGCTTCGATCCTGCGGAGCGCGAAGCCTTGAGATCCGGACCGCGCTCGTCGACCGGGCCGACCGCGCCGATGTCCTCCAGGTAGCCCATCTGGGCGTCGAGCACGGCGTGGATCTGCGCCGGCGTGTACGGCGAGCCGGCGGACTCGGCCTTCATGAGCACGAAGTCGACAGTTTCCGCCCCGCTGACGACCACCGGATGGTCGGCGTCGGCGGTGTGACCGTTGGACGACACCCCCTTGATCCGGAAGAACTCGAGGTGCCAGTTGAGGATGCGCCGGACGTCGTCAGGGGACAGGACGGCGGCCACCTCCGGGCCCACGTGGTCGCACACCCAAGCCACGGCGTCCTCGAACTCGAATACCCGGCCGGGTGCCTTGGTGGCCAGGCGCCGGGCCTCCCGGCCGACTACCACGGCGGCGATGGCGAAGACGGCGGCGACGGCGAGGACGCCGAGGATGATCCCCATGGGGCCGAGGGTAGTGCGGGGCCGTTCAGAGCCCGACGAGCCGGGCCAGGCGCTCCCGGTGGTGGCGCGGATCGCCGAACAGGTGGAACGACGACCGGGCCCGCCGCAGGTACAGATGGGCGTCGTGGTCCCAGGTGAAGCCCAGGCCGCCGTGGACGTGCAGGCCGTCGGCCGCGACCTTCACGAACGCCTCGGAGCAGCACGCCTTGGCGATGGCGGCGGCGGCCGGCAACCCGGCGCCGGCCTCGGCGCCGGCGGCGTGGCCGGCCGCGGCCCGGGCGGACTCCAGCTCCAGGAGCATGCCGGCGCACAGGTGCTTGACGGCCTGGAAGCTGCCGATCGGCCGGCCGAACTGCTCCCGCCGGCCGGCGTGCTCCACCGCCATCTCCAGCACGCGCTCGGCCCCGCCGACCGACTCGGCGGCGAGGGCGACGGCGCACAGGTCGACGGCCTGCGCCGGCGAGCCGCCGAGGCGCTGCGCCGGGGTGGCGGCGAGGCGGACGCGTGCCAGCCGGCGGGTCAGGTCGACCGTCGCCAGGGGCGCCAGGTCGAGGCCCGGCGCACCGGCCTCGACCTGGAAGAGGGCGACCTCGCCGCCGTCATCCCGGGCCGAGACCACCAGGACGTCGGCCGCGCACCCGTCGACCACGTAGGACTTCTCACCCTCCAGGCGCCACGTTCCCGCCGGCGCCTGGATCGCCCGGGCCTGCACGGCCTCCGGCTCCCACCGTCCGGACGCCTCGGCCAGGGCCAGGCTGGCGATGCACAGCCCGCCGGTTACCGCGCCCTGGATGTCGGCGGGCAGAAACGGTGCGGCGGTGACCGTCGCCAGATACGGGGCGCACAGCAGCACCCGGCCAGTCTCTTCGAGCACGACTGCCCGCTCGGGCCAGCCGGGGAGGTCGAGCAGGTCGTGGTCAGCGGCCAGGCGCAGCCAGACGTCGAGGTCGTGGCCCCGCTCGTCCTCCATGAGCCGGCGCACGGCCGCCGGCGGCGAGACCTCGGCCATGAAGGCCCGAGCTCGGGTTCGCAGCTGCTCCACGGAGGCATACTCGCGTCCATGCCGGTCGAGTACGAAGACGCCCAGGTCCAGATCACGAAGGTCGTCGTCGGGCCCATGGTGAATAACGTGTACGTGGTCCGCTGCACCGACAGCGGGTCCTCGGTGCTGATCGACGCAGCTGACGAGCCGGAGGTCCTCCTCCCGCTGTGCGGTGAGCTCAACGTGGGCGACGTGCTGACCACCCACGGCCACCGCGACCACATCCAGGCGGTGCCCGCAGTCCGCCAGGCCGGGCACCGGGTGGGCGTGGGGCCGGCCGACGCCGGCATGTTGCCGGGGCACGACTTCGAGATCGTCGACGGCGACGTCATCGAGGTGGGCCGGCTCCGGCTGCACGCCATCCACACGCCGGGTCACACGCCGGGGTCGACCTGCTTCACGATCGACGGGTCGCCGACCCTCTTCTCCGGCGACACGCTGTTCCCCGGCGGGCCGGGCAACACTCGAGGCAACGCTGTCAACTTCGCCACCATCATCCGGTCCATCCAGCAGCGGCTGTTCACCCTGCCCGACGACACCGTCGTGCTCCCCGGCCACGGCGGCGGCACCACAATCGGCACCGAGCGGCCCCACCTCCAGGAGTGGATCGACCGGGGCTGGTAACCGACTCGCAGCCCCGCACCGGTCAGGCTCGCCGGCGGGGCAGGGGGCCCCGCCGGCACGCGGTGGGCGGGGTCCGAGGACCCGGGTGCCCGTCGCCAGTTATGCGGTGAGGGGATCGCGTGCTTGCTGGACCAGCTGCACGCCGGCGCCGAGCCCCTCGGCGTGCATGCCGTGGCGGTCGACGGCGACGGTCACCCGCCGGCCGGCGAGGGGGATGCGGTCGACACGGAGGCGCTTGATCCGCTCCGGCAGGACGGGGTCGAGCCAGACCTTGCCGTGGGGGATCCACGGGTCGAGGCGCAGGATGCTGCGCAGGAACATCAGCGGCGATGCCGCCGCCCAGGCCTGTGGTGAGCACGACGACGGGTAGCTGACTGGGAACGGCACCTCGTCGCGGCCCAATCCGCCGAACAGCTCGGGCAGGCGACCGCCGAAGTGGGCGGCGGCGTCGAGCATGCCCATGATCACCCGCTCGGCCTCCTCGACGAAGCCGTACCGGGTCAGGCCGGCGGCGATGATGGCGTTGTCGTGGGGCCACACCGAACCGACGTGGTAGCTGATCGGGTTGTAGCCGGTCATCTCCGCGCTCAGCGTTCGGATGCCCCAGCCGCTGAACATCTCGGGTGACAGAAGGCGCTCGGCCACCGCCGGCGCCTTGTCCTGGTCGACGAGACCCGTCCACAGGCAGTGGCCGATGTTCGACGCCAGGGCGTCGATCGGCTCCTTGTCGCGGTCGAGGCCCATAGCGAACCAGCCCCGGTCCTCCAGCCAAAAGTCCCGGTTGAACGACGTCTTCAGGGCTGCGGCCTTGGCGCGGTAGCGGGCGGCGGTGGTCTCGTCGCGCAACTCGTCGGCGAAGTGGGCCCGGGCCAGATAGGCGCCGTACACATAGCCCTGCACCTCGCACAAGGCGATCGGCGCCCGGGCCAGGCGGCCGTCGGCGAAGCGGATGGCGTCCCAGGAGTCCTTCCAGCCCTGGTTGCCGAGCCCCCTGTCGGAAGATCGTTCGTACTCGACGTAGCCGTCGCCGTCCCGGTCTCCGTACTCCTCGATCCAGGCGAGCGCCCGATCCGCGGTGGGAAGCAGGCTGTCGACGACATCGGGGGCCAGCCCCCACCGGCGCAGCTCGCCGAGGAGCATGACGAAGAGCGGCGTGGCGTCGGCCGTCCCGTAGTAAACGGTGCCTCCGCCCAGCGACAGCGATGACGCCTCGCCGAAGCGCATCTCGTGGAGGATGCGGCCGGGCTCCTCGTCGGTGATGGGGTCGACCTTGGTGCCCTGGAAGCGGGCAAGGGTTTGCAGGACATCCTGGGCGAGCGTGGGGTCGACGATCAGGGCCATCCAGGACGTGAGGAGGGAGTCGCGCCCGAAGAGCGTCATGAACCACGGCGCGCCAGCGGCCAGGACGGCCCGGTCGGGGAAGTCGGGGTCGAAGATCCGCAGGGATCCGAGGTCCTCCGCGCCCTTGGTCACGGCCTGGTGAAACACCGCGGAGTCCGTCTCCACCGCCGGCACGGCTTCCCGCCACCGGTCGAGGCGCTGGTGGGGGGTGGACTGCTCCACCGGCTCGCCGCAGCGGTACCGGGGCTCGATCTCGTCTCCGTCGATCAGAGGGGTGAACTGGAGGCAGGTGCTCCACTGGCCGCGGGCGGGGACGACGGTCTCCCACGTCGCAGTGTCGGACACGAACTGGGCTGGCTCGCTCGACGTGATGCGCAGGCCCCGTCGGCTCACGCCTTTGCGGTAGGAGAAGTGGAGCCCGCCGGTGGTGGTCTCGAGGGAGATCTGGCCCTCGGTGCGGGCCCGGCCCTCCTTGACCGCGAACAGGTTGGCGAAGTCAGCCGAGAACCTGAGCTGGATCGAGCAGTACGCCGGCTCCTCGCCATAGTTGCGCACCACGAGGTCCTCGCGCATGCCGCGCCCGACGTAGCGGTAGCGCAGCAGCGTGAGGTTGCTGTCGGCCCGGCCGGCGACCGGTTGGCTGCGGGCCACGAACGTGGCGGAGAACGGAGCCGTGCGCTCGGCAGCCAGGCCCTCGGCCCGTTGGCCGTTGATGTGCACGTCGAGGCCGGTGAGGAAGCGGGTGTCGCGGAAGAAGAGCCCCTGTGTCGTGCCGGGCGAAACATCGCCGCTGCGGCCGGAGATGCAGAAGGCGGATCCCTGGACGAGGGTGAGGAGACCCTCGGCCGCGTCAGTGGGTTGCTCGATGGTCCATGGTTCGGCCACGTCGGGGCAGCGTACTTGCGTGGCGAACGACGCTTCGAGCCGACGGGCCACCGGTACCGTTTCAGGGGTGCGCCGGCGTCAGTTTCTCGTGGGGTTGGTGCTGGTACTCGCGGCGTCGTGCACGTCGCCGGCCACCTTCGACGAGTCCGGTTTGGCACCCACGGCTTCCTCCACGCTGCCGACGACCACAATGGCGCCGACCACGACGACCACACCGCTCCCGGCCGATGTCGCCGACCTGGCGGCCAGGACCACCATGACAGAGCAGGGCCGGCGCATCTTCCTGGCCGCCCGGCCCGCCATCGAAGACGCCGCGACATTCGCCGGCAACTGTGGCATCGCCGCGCCCGCCGACGTCGCCGGCCAGCCCCGCTCCCACACCGCCGGCTGCTACGTCGCCGGGCGCATCCACCTGCTCGCGCCCGAGCGCGCCGAGGCCCGGGAGCTGCTGTACGTGGTCGCCGCCCACGAGCTGCTCCACGCTGTGTACGGCACGCTCGGACCGGCCGAGCGGGCCCGGATCGACGCCGAGCTGGAGGCCGCACGGCCGGGCAACGTGCGCCTAGAGGAGCGGTTGAGGCCCTACGGGGCGACGCCGACGCTCATCAACGAGGTCCACTCGATCCTCGGCTCGGAGTTCGACGGCTTGTCGCCGGCGCTCGAAGCCCACTACGCCCAGTACTTCGCCGACCGCTCCGCAGTGGTCGGCGCCCGCCAACGGATCCTCGGCGCCCGGGAGGCTGAGATCGCCCGGCTTCGCACCGAGATCGACAGCCTCGACGGGCGCATCGAGACCCTCCGGGCCACCATGGTGTCGCAGCGGGCCGCCGGCGACATCCGGGCCTACAACGCCAGCGTCGAAGTGTTCAACGGGTTGGTCGACCGCTATAACGGCTCGGTCGAGGACCTGAACGCGCAGGTCGCCGAGTACAACAGCCTGCTGGGCGGCTGAAGTGCTGCATGGGCCCTGCCAGGGTTTCCCCTATGGGCGTAGTGCTAATCTGGAGAGGTGAGCGCCACCCCTCTCTTCGAGATCCAGGGCCTCCACGTCGAGGTCGACGGCAAGGAGATCCTGAAGGGGGTCGACCTCACGATCCGCCATGGGGAGGTCGCCGCCCTCATGGGCCCCAACGGTTCGGGAAAGTCCACGCTGGCCAACACGCTGCTGGCCCATCCCGACTACACGGTCACCGCCGGCCAGATCCTGTTCAAGGGCGAGGACATCACCAGCTGGGCCACCGACGTGCGGGGCAAGTCGGGTCTCTTCCTGGCTTTCCAATACCCTGAGGAGATCCCGGGCGTCTCGGTCATCCAGTTCCTGCGCCAAGCGCTGTCGGCCCGCAAGGGGATCGACCTCTCCATCCTCGAGCTGCGCCTCGCGATCATGTCGTGGATGGACCGGCTGGGAATCGACCCCGCCTTCGGCGACCGCTACCTGAACGAGGGCTTCTCGGGCGGCGAGAAGAAGCGCAACGAGGTCCTCCAGATGGCCATCCTCGAGCCCGAGTTCGCGGTGCTGGACGAGACGGATTCCGGACTCGATATCGACGCCCTGAAGGTCGTCTCGAAGGGGGTGCAGGAGGTGCGGTCCGACCGGCCCGACCTCGGGGTGCTGGTCATCACCCACTACCAGCGCATCCTCCAGTACCTCGCTCCCGACGTCGTCCATATCCTCGTCGACGGCCGTATCGTGGCGAGCGGCGGCATGGATCTGGCCCACCGCCTCGAAGAAGAGGGGTACGAGTCATGGCGCCCCTCGACGTAGCGCAGGTCAAGAAGGACTTCCCGATCCTCGACCGCGACGTGGCCGGCCACCGGTTGGTCTTTCTCGATTCCGCGGCCAGCTCGCAGAAGCCCCGCGCCGTCCTCGACGCCATGGAGCACTACTACGTCACCACTCATGCCAACGTGCACCGTGGCGTGTACACCATCGCCGAGGAGGCCACCAAGGCCTACGAAGCGGCCCGCAGCACCGTCGCCCGCTTTATCGGCGCCCCCTCGCCCCGGGGCGTCGTGTTCACCAAGAACGCCACCGAGGCCGTCAACCTCGTCGCCCATTCCTACGGCCGCTCCCTCCTCCCGCCCGGCAAGGCCGTCCTGCTGAGCGTCATGGAGCACCACGCCAACCTGGTGCCCTGGCTGATGCTGCGGGAGGAGCGAGGCACCGAGCTGCGGTTCCTCGACATCGACGACGCCGGCCGCCTGGTCCTCGACGACCTGGACCGGATGCTCGACGGCGTGGGCCTCGTCGCGCTGACCGCCATGTCGAACGTGCTCGGCACGCTGAACCCCATCGCCGAGATCGCCGCCCGGGCCCACGCCGCCGGCGCCGTGGTGCTGGTCGACGCCGCCCAGTCGGTGCCCCACGCCGCCACCGACGTCGCGACCATGGGCTGTGACTTCCTGGCCTTCTCGGCCCACAAGATGTGCGGGCCGACCGGCATCGGCGTGCTTTGGGGCCGGGAAGACCTGCTGGAGGCAATGCCGGCGTTCCTCGGTGGCGGCGAGATGATCCGCGACGTGCGCCTCGACGGCTGGACCCCCAACGAGATTCCCTGGCGGTTCGAGGCGGGCACCCCTCCGATCGCGGAGGCCATCGGCCTCAGCGCCGCCGTCGACTACCTGACCGACCTGGGCATGGACGCAGTCCGCGAGCACGAGGTGGCGTTGACGAGCCAGGCGCTGGCCACGCTGTCGGAGCGCCATGGCGACGACCTGCGCATCTTCGGCCCGATCGAGGCCGGCGACCGGGGCGGGGTCATCTCGTTCACCTTTCGCGACATCCACCCGCATGACCTCTCCCAGGTCCTCGACAGCTCCGGCGTCTGCATCCGGGCCGGTCATCACTGCGCCCGGCCGCTCATGCGCCGCCTCGGCGTGCCGGCGACGTCGCGGGCGTCGTTCTACGTCTACAACGACGAAGCCGATGTCGAAGCGCTGTCCGACGGCCTCCTCGCCGCCACCGACCTCTTCGCCTTCTGATGTTTCGACGCCACGACGCCGTCAGCGACCCGCAGGAATCGTCGGCGGCCGCGTTCGACGCCGAAGGCGTCCCCGCCGGCTGCCGACCAAGAGGAACGGCGGAGGTCGGCCCGGCTCTGCCGGGCGGCCGCAGCGCCTTGTCACTCGCACGAGCGGAGCGAAGCGAGCGAGGGCGAAACTGAGATGGCCGGACTCGAAGATCTGTATCGGGAAATTATCCTCGACCACTACCGGAGCCCGCGGAACCGGGGCACGCTCCCGTCGCCGCCGGCGCACCGCGTCGAGGGCTTCAACCCTCTCTGCGGCGACGAGGTCATCCTCTACGTCGACATCGACGATGCCGGCCGCATCGCCGACATCAAGGTCGACGGGCAGGGTTGCTCGATCAGCCAGTCGTCGGCCTCGATGATGACCACCGCGGTCAAGGGCCACACCGAGGCCGAGACCCGCGACCTGATCCGCAGCTTCAAGGCGATGATGTCCATCCACGAGCGCGGCCTTGACGGCGGCGCAGACGGCGCTCCGGTCGCTCCCGACCGGGTGCTCGACATGGGCGAGCTCGAAGCGCTTCGGGGAGTTGTCAAGTTCCCGGTACGCATCAAATGCGCCACCCTGTCTTGGAACACCCTGGCCCAGGCGTTCGACGACGCCGGTTTGGAACGTGCCCGCGAGTAGTTTCGGTGGCATGCGACGACTGGTTTTGAGCTTGGGCCTGGTTGCCCTTCTCGGCCTCACCGGCTGCGGCGGCGGGGGAGACGAAGATGCTGCGCCGGCTCAGACCACCCTGGCGCCGGCCACCACGGCCGCCATTGGCAACGACCAGGCAGGGACGCCGTTCTGCGGCCTCGCCCGCACCTACACCGAGAAGTTCTCCTCCGTGCTGGCCGTGGCCAACGACCCGGTCAAGTTACGGGCGGCGACCACCGACGCGGAGTCGGCGATCCGCCAGGCCCAGTCCCAGGCGCCGGCTGAGATCAAGGCCGACGTCACCGCGGTGGCCACCACCGCCGGACGGGTGCTGGCCGCCCTCCAGCGGAACAACTTCGACCTGTCCAAGACGCCCGACGTGTCGAAGCTCCAGGAGCCGGCGTTCCAGACGTCGCTGGCGAACCTGACCCGGTACGCCCGAGCCCACTGTGGCGTCGCGTAACGAGTGGCCGTGAACGGCGACCACCTTCGAGCCCTCCTCGCGTCCGACGAGACCGTCCTGATGCCAGGCGTCTGGGACGCCCTCTCGTCTCGCCTGGCCAGCGACTCCGGCTTCGAGGTCCTCTTCCTCTCCGGCTACGCCACCGCGGCCAGCCTCCTGGGCCTTCCCGACTTCGGTTATCTCACCCAGGCCGAGATGGCAGACGTCGCCCGCCGGGTGTGCCGCACCGTGGGCGGCTGCGCGGTGGTCGTCGACGGCGACACCGGCGGGGGGAACGCCCTCAACACCATCCGCACGGTCGAGCTCTTCGAGGCGGCCGGCGCCGCCGGCATCTTCCTCGAGGACCAGGTGTGGCCCAAGAAGTGCGGCCACATGGCCGGCAAGCGGGTGGTGCCGCGAGAGGACTGGCTGGGCAAGCTCCAGGCCGCGCTCGACCACCGCTGGAAGCTCTTCGTGGTGGCCCGCACCGACGCCCGCTCCGCCGTCAGCCTCGACGAGGCCATCCTCCGGGCCCGGATGGCCGCCGAGCTGGGCGTCGACGCGGTGTTCGTCGAGGCCCCTGAGTCGATCGAGGAGATGGAGAAGGTCGCCGCCGCGCTGCCGGGCGTGGTGCTCGTCGCCAACATGATCGAGGCCGGCAAGACCCCGCTGCTGACCCCGGCCGAGCTGCACGACCTGGGCTTCGACCTGATCGTTTCCCCGCTCACCGGGCTCTACGCCATGGCCCGTTCGGTGGCGACGGCCTACCAGGTGCTGGCCGACCAGGGCACGCTCCGCAACCACCTGGATCTGCTCACCACCTTCGACGACTTCAACCGAGTGGTCGATCTCGACGGCCACTACCGCCTGGAGGCCAGGTACCAGCAATCGGAATGAGTGAGCACGCCGGCCGGGCGTGCCGGCCCTGCCGAAGCGCAGCGGAGGCCTCAGCCGGCAGGCCCAGGAGGGCCGGCGGGCGCAACGACCAGGAAACATCGTGAGTGAGCACGCCGGCCGGGCGTGCCGGCCCTGCCGAAGCGCAGCGGAGGCCTCAGCCGGCAGGCCCAGGAGGGCCGGCGGGCGCAACGACCAGGGAACGCAGTGAAGGTTGGGCGGCGCCTCTTTTCGCTGGCCTCGCTCCGGCCCCTTCGCCGGCGGGACTTTGCCCTGGTTTGGACCGCAGCGCTCGTCTCCAACATCGGCTCGTGGCTCCAGACCATCGCCGTCGGCATCCTGGTCACCGAGCTCACCGGCCAGGCGCGCTGGACGGGGCTGGTGGCTGCGGCCGCCTTCGTGCCCATCGGCGTCCTGTCGCCGGTGGGCGGGGCCATCGCCGACCGGGTCGACCGCCGGCGCCTGCTGCTGGGCACGACGATCGGTGAGACGGTGGCCGCCGCCCTGCTGGCCGTGCTGGTCGGCACCGGCCACGCCAGCCCGCTGCCCGTCACCCTCCTGGTGTTCGCCGGTGGGTGCATGGCCGCCCTCGGCTTCCCCGCCTACCAGGCGATCCTGCCCGACCTGGTGGACCGCGACGACCTCCTGGGCGCCAGCTCGCTGTCGATGGCCCAGTACAACCTGGGCCGCATCGTCGGCCCCGTGCTGGCCGGGGCGGTGCTGGTCGTCGGCTCGTACACGTGGGCCTTCGCCCTCAACGCCGCCTCCTATGCGGCCGTGATGGTCGCTCTCTTCATGGTCCGCTTCCAGCCGCCGGCGCCCGGCGCTGGCGAGGCCGAGCCGGGCGGGCTCTGGGCGCGCATCGTGGCCGGCGCCCGGGGCGCCCGGGCGGAGCCCGGATGCTGGGCGGCGATCGTGACCATCGCCGTCACCGCGCTGCTGCTGTCGCCGTTCATCGCGCTGATCCCGGCGGTGGCGGCCAAGCTGTTCGACGGGGGCGAAGGGGCGACGTCGCTGCTGATCGGCGCTCAGGGCGTCGGCGCGGTGGCCGGCGCCCTGAGCCTGGCGTCGCTGGCCCGGCGCTTCGGGCACCGGCGGGTGCTGACCGTGCACCTCATCGTCCTTCCGTTCCTCCTGGCCGCCTACGCCGCCGCACCCACGCTGGCGGCGGCCGCGGTCGTCCTCGTCGCCGTTGGCGCCGGCTACGTGGGCGTACTCTCCGGGCTGGGGACGGTCGTGCAGCTGCGGGCTCCGGAGGTGCTCCGGGCCCGCATCCTCAGCCTCTACATGGTGGCCCTGGGCATCGTCTACCCCCTCGGGGCGGTCCTCCACGGGACGCTGGGCGACCGCTGGGGACTCCGAACCGTCACCGCCGCCGGCGCCGGCGTCTACCTCGTGGTACTGGTGGCAGCGGGAGTCACCCGTCCCGACCTGGTGGCGTCTCTGGACGACCTCCCGGGGGCCGCGGAGCAAGAAACGGACCAGCTGTTGCTTTGACCGCCGGCGGCCGCAGGAAGCCGCCAGAGGCGGCCCCGAGCCGGCTGCCGGCCAAAAAACGAACGGCGAAGGGCGGCCGGCTCCGCCGGCCGCCCGAAGCGCAAAACCCTCGCCGAGCAGCCTCCGGCTGCGAGTGCGAAACGCCTAACCCACACGGGGTCAGTCTGTGTGTTTGCTCGTTCAGCCGGGGCGGAAGGGGCGCAGCCCGTCGTCAGGCGTGGAGAGCGGCTCGGTGGCGCCGGCGGCCGCAGCCAGCTCGTTCCAGGTATCGCGGTTCCACCCGGCGATGGCCCTCTCGATCTCGCCGTCGGGGCCGATGAGGAAGATGCTGGGTACGGCCTCGAGCCCGTATGCCTCCGACACCGCGTACGGCGGCGGCTGGCTCAGTGCCGTCGCCCGCTGGTTGGTGGCCTGGTTGTAGGCAGTGATCGTCGCCGGCGGGTCCTCCCCGACAGCCACGACGCGCACGCCGGCGTCAGTCAGCTTGGTCAGCATGGGGGCGACCATCTTGCAGACGGGGCAGCTGACCTTGAAGAAGGCGACGACGGTCTGGCCTTCGGTCCACGGGTCGGTGACCTCCTCGCCGCCGTCGACGGCGGGGAGGGTGAACGACGGGGCCTTGTCGCCGGCACTGAGCATGACTTCGATCGTAGGTGAACGCAGCACTACCCTCTGCGCACATGGCCAACAAGAAGAAGCGGACGCCGCCGCGCCCCAAGTCCGGGGCCCGGCCCGCCGCCGGGCGCCCCGGCCAGCCCGGCGCCGGCCCCAAGCCCGCCGGCCAGGCGGCCCCCTCCGGCCAGCCGCCCGCCGCCAAGCCCGCCGCCAAGGCGCGTGAGCGCACCGGCCCCACCCGTGCCGAGCGCCTGGCCGCAGCCGAGGCCGCCCGCCGGCGCAAGGCGGCGCGCAACCGGGCGCTGGTCGCCGGCGGCCTGGTCGCGGTCATCGCCCTACTCGCCATCACCATCATCAACAGCCGGCGCTCGAACCAGCGGGTCATCAGCGCCCTGGAGTCCAGCGGGAACTGCGAGTACGACAGCCGATCGGACACCGACCGGGGCCAGGGCAACAACCACGTCAACGGCAACGTCAACTACGAAGTCAACCCGCCCTCGGGCGGCGACCACAGCCCGTCCCCGTCCCCGCCGGGGATCTTTACCATCGACAACACCCCGCCCGACGCCCAGATCGTCCACTCCCTCGAGCACGGCTACGTCGCCATCTGGCACAAGGTCGATTTGCCGACCGCCGATTTCGAGGCGCTGCGCGACCTCACCAACCGCTACCCCAAGGACGTCCTTCTGGTGCCCCGGGCCGGGCTGGAGCAGCCGGTGGCGGCCACGGCCTGGCACCGCCGCCTGCTCTGCCAGCGGCCCGACGTCGAGGCGCTGGAGCGGTTCGTGAAGGAGTACCGCAACAAGGGTCCGGAGAAGGTTCCCCACGAGTGATCGCGCGAGACTGATGGAAATGAGCGCATTTCGACGGACGTGGGTGTTGCTGGCGGCGGTCCTCGGCCTGGTGGCGGCGGGCTGTTCCGACAACGGGACGAGCGAGATGGAACGGACGGCGGCGTCGATCGTCGCCGCAGTGTCGGCCACAACGCTGCCGACCACCACTGTGCCGCCGGCGCCGACCACCACCGTGGCCAGACCGGCCGTCACGGCTCCACCGATCACGACGGCGCCGGCGGCGGCCGGCGCCGTCGTGACCGCGCCCAGCACTCCGCCACCCGGCCTGGCCACGGGCGCCCGGGGCGCCGAGGTCGCCGCGCTGGAGAAGCGCCTCGAAACCCTCCTCTACGACGTAGGCAAGGTCGACGACGTCTACGACCAGAACACCGCCTACGGGGTGATGGCCTTCCAGAAGGTGCACGGGATGGCCCGCACCGGGCGGGCCACCGACGACGTGATCGCCGCCCTGGCCACGGCCGCCCAGCCGCCGGCACTGGTGCCCAACGGCGGGGAGAACCGGGTGGAAGTCGACATCCCCCGCCAGGTGCTCTTCCTCTACAAGTCGAACACCCTCCAGAAGATCGTCACCATCTCCAGCGGGAACAACCAGCGCTTCTGCTCCGAGGGCTGGTGCCGGCGGGCGGTCACACCCGGTGGCTCCTACGGCTTCTACCGCCAGGGCCGGGGCTGGGAGACCGGGCCGCTGGGTTCGCTCTACAACCCCATCTACTTCAACGGCGGCATTGCCGTCCACGGCTCGCGATCGGTGCCGGCGCAGCCCGCGTCGCACGGCTGCATTCGTATCCCGATGAGCGTGGCCGAGTGGTTCCCCAGCGCCGTCCACATCGGCATGCCCGTGCACGTCGTGGGAGTGGACGGCCAGCCGCCGACGCCGGCGGCCCGTGCGACCACGCCGGTCACCCAGGCGCCGGCGTCGGCGCCGATCATCACCCCGCCCCCCACGCCGAACACCCTCGGCCTCCTCGACAGCCTGCTGAAGCCCACCACGACCCCGTAGGGCCCTCGCTCTCGTGAGGTGTTGGTTGATCAGGGAATCGGGATCGGTGTGCGCCGGGCAGTCCCTGCGACCAGGTGACTCAGCGCGCCGCCGGCGGGTCGTCGTAGCCGGCGTAGCCGGTGGACTCCAGCTCCTCGGCCAGCTCGGGCCCACCCGAGGCCACGACGCGGCCCTTGCGGAGCACCGAGACCACGTCGGGCCGCAGCTCACGGAGCAGGCGGCTGTAGTGGGTGATGACCAGAACGCCCAAGCCGACCTCGTTGGTGATGAGCTCGACCCGCCGGGAGACGGCTTTCAGGGCGTCGACGTCGAGGCCGGAGTCGATCTCGTCGAGCACCGCCACCTTCGGCGCCAGCACCGCCAGCTGCAGGGTCTCATTGCGCTTCTTCTCGCCTCCCGAGAGGTCCACGTTCAGCGGCCGGGCCAGCAGGGTCGTGGTCATGCCGATCCGCGCCGCCTCGGCCGTCACCAGCTCAGCCACCTCGACCGGCGTGCGACCCTTCGGCGCCAGAGCGGCGGCCATGGCGTCGTTCAGCGATACGCCTGGCACCTCGGTGGGGTACTGCATGGCCAGGAAGAGGCCGGCCTGAGCCCGCTCCCACGTCGGCAGGCCGAGGAGCTCCACGCCGTCGAGCGTGACGCTGCCCTCGTAGACCTCATAGCCGGGGCCACCCATGATGACGTGGGCGAGGGTGGACTTGCCCGACCCGTTCGGCCCCATGACGGCGTGCACCTGGCCACTGGAGACCTCCAGGTCGACGCCCCGCAGGATCTCCTTGCCCTCCACGCCGGCCCGCAGGCCCTTCACAACGAGGGTGCTCATCAGTCGCTTACCTCGACGTAGATCTCGTCACCCTCGACCCGCACGTCGAAGACGGGCACCGGCACGGTGGCGGGTAGGGACTGGGGCTCGCCGGTGACGAGGGAGAACGTGCTGCCGTGCTTCCAGCACTCGATCTCCTTCTCGTCGGGCCAGATCTCGCCCTCGGAGAGGGAGAAATCGGCGTGACTGCAGCGGTCGCCAATGGCGTAGAAGTCGTCGCCGATCCGCACCACACAGATGCGGGCCTTGCCGATGTCGAACCGCCTGGCCGTGCCGGCGGGTATGTCGTCGACCTTGCAGAGTCGTTGGGTCGTGACCGGCATCAGGCCCCGTGTCCCCGCTTCAGTGGGCCGCCCGGGCCTGCTCCCGCCCGTTCCGCCAGCCGGCGCACGAGGGTGGCCCGCAGGCCGGTGATCGCGGACGACGCGGGCAGCCGGTCCAGTACCTCGCCGAAGAACCCCAACACGATCAGGCGCTCGGCCACCTCGGGGGGAATGCCCCGGCTCTCCAGGTAGTACCGCTGCTCGTCGTCGATCGGGCCCACCGCCGACGCGTGGCTGCAGATGACGTCGTTGGTCTCGATCTCCAGGTTCGGAACCGACTCGGCGCCGGCGCCTTCCGAAAGCACCAGGTTGCGGTTGGTCTGATAGGCGTTGGTGCCCCGGGCTTCCTTGCCCACCCGGATCAGCCCGGAGTACACGGAGCGGGCGGTGTCGGAGACGGCGCCTTTGAACAGCAGGTCGCTGGTGGTCTTGGGGGCGATGTGGTCCTGGACGGTGCGGAAGTCGTGCATGCGGGCGCCATCGGCGAAGTAGACGGCGGTCAGGAAGCTGGTGCCGCCCTTGCCGTCGATACGGGAGTCGGTGCGCACCCGGGCGTAGTCGCCGCCGAGGGCGACAACCGAGGATTGCAGGGTGGCGTCGCGCCCGACCCGGCTGGCTTGGTATCCGACCTGGAAGACCCGGGCGCCGAGGTCCTGGACGTTGAGATAGCGGAGCCGGGCCCCGTCGGCGACGTCGAGGTCGACGACGGGGTCGGAGAAGGCCGATACGTCGGAGGACGACTGGTGCTCGATGACGGTCGTGTCGCTGTTCTCGCCGGCCAGAACAATGGTGCGCGAGAACGACGCGATTCCGTCGCCGTCGAGGTGGTGCACGATGACGATCGGCTGGTCGATGACCATGCCCCGGGGGATGCGCACCACCGTGGCGCCGGGCAGGAATGCCGTGTTCAGGTCGGTGAAGACGTCGGCGACCGCAGTGCGGCTGACCAGGTCCTCGCCATCTTCCAGCGTGACGGCGTCGGCCACCACCAGGCCCTTGGCCGCCAAGGCGGGGTCGACCTCGATGCGGGCCAGGCGCCCGTTGTGCACGACAACCAGCGCAGCCCGCTCGCCCGTCCCTTCTGGAATGTTGCCCACCGCGCCGGCGTCGTCAGGCGTGTCGAGCGCCGGCCGGTAGGCGTCGAGGTCCAGCTCGGAGATGCGGCTGTAGCGCCAGATCTCCTCGGAGGGGTCGGGCAGGGAGCCGGCGGCGAACCGCTCTGCAGCGGCCAGCCGCCGCGCCCGCAACCACTCCGGCCCGCCAAGGCGGGCGGCGGCATCAGGGCTGAACGTCTTCAGGAGCATTCCTTCTCGCGGGGGCGAACCCCGAGTCTAGGAGGTGGGAGGGATCAGGCCTGACGGGGCGTGAGCGCCTCGGGCGACTCGGGCGCCCGCGACTCGGGGCGCACCTTGTAACCGGCGGCCTGATCGACGAGGCGGCCGACCTCGGCACCGTCGATCGTCTCCTTCTCCAGCAGTGCGCGTGCCACCAGGTCGAGGCCGCCACGGAGCTGGCCGAGGACCTCCCGGGCCCGGTCCTCCTGCTTGCGCAGAATCTGCTCGACCTCCTCGTCGACCACACGCGCCGTCTCGTCGCTGTAGTCGCGGCTGTGCATGAGGTCCTCGCCGAGGAACACCATGCCCTGGCTGCCCCACGCCATCGGGCCGACGCGGTCGCTCATCCCCCACTCGCGGACCATCTTGCGGGCCAGCTCCGTGCAGCCCACGAGGTCGTTGTTGGCACCGGTCGAGCGGTTGCCGAACACCAGCTCCTCGGCGATGCGCCCACCGAGGCGCACGACGAGGGAGTCCTCGATGTAAGGCTGGGTATAGATATGGCGCTCCTCCACGGGGAGCTGATGGGTGACGCCGAGGGCCATGCCGGAGGGGAGGATCGTCACCTTGTGCACCGGGTCGGCGTGCTCGAGCGCGTAGGCCAGCACCGCGTGGCCGCCCTCGTGGTAGGCGATGACTTCCTTCTCGTCGTTGGACAGGGCCATGGACTCCCGGCGCTGGCCCATGAGGATGCGGTCGCGGGCGGCCTCGAAATCGTCCATATGGACTTCCTTGGCGCCCCGCCGCACGGCGTGGAGGGCGGCCTCGTTGACCAGGTTGGCCAGGTCGGCGCCGCTCATGCCGGGCGTGCCTCGGGCGATGACCGAGAGGTCGACGTCGGCGGCGATGCGCTTGTCCTTGGTGTGGACCTCGAGGATCGGCCGGCGCTCCTCGAGGTCGGGGAGGGGCACCACGACCTGGCGGTCGAAGCGGCCGGGGCGCAGGAGGGCGGGGTCGAGGATGTCGGGGCGGTTTGTGGCCGCCATCATCACCACGCCCTCGGTGGACTCGAAGCCGTCCATCTCCGACAGCATCTGGTTGAGCGTCTGCTCGCGCTCGTCGTGGCCGCCACCGAGGCCGGCGCCACGCTTGCGACCGATGGAGTCGACCTCATCGACGAAGATGATGCAGGGCGCCTGCTTGCGGGCGGTCTGGAACAGGTCGCGCACGCGGGCCGCACCGACGCCGACGAACATCTCCATGAAGTCCGAGCCAGTGATCGACATGAACGGCACGCCGGCCTCGCCGGCGACGGCCCGGGCGATGAGGGTCTTGCCGGTGCCCGGAGGGCCGACCAGCAGCACGCCCTTGGGAATGCGGGCGCCGATGTCGCGGAACTTGCCGGGCGTCTTCAGGAAGTCGACGACCTCACGGATTTCCTGCTTCACGCCTTCGTAGCCGGCGACGTCGGCGAATGTCGTCTTGGGCTTCTCGGTTGTGTACACCTTGGCCTTCGACCGACCGATCGACATGATCCCGGCCATCTGGCCCTGGGCCCGCCGGCCCATCCACCACCAGAAGAGGATCAGCAGGCCGATGGGCAGGATCCAGACCAAGACCGATGCCAGCAGGTTCGAGCTGGGTGCCCGGTAGTCCTCAGTGACGCCCCTCTCCCGCAGCAGCGAAATGTCCTGCTCCGGGATGCGGGCGGGGGCGGTAGTCGTGAAGTCGCCCTTGTCGTCCTTGAACTCGCCCCGGATGCGCGACGTCTCGTTGTCGACATCGACGCTCGCTACCTCGCCATTGCGGACTCGATCGAGGAAGGTCGTGTAGTCGATCTTCTCGCTGTCGGACCGGGTCATTGCCGGCGCAGCCAGCAGGGCGAGGAGCGCAACGCCGATCAGCACCCAGACCACGGGCCGTGGCCAACTGGTGCCGGTGCCAGGTAGGTTCGGGGTGCCGGGCGGTCCCTTGCGCGCGCCTTTAGGGTCGGGAGGCGGGGGAGTCATCGCCGACCATGCTAGGCCCCGGCGGTTCTCTACAGGCGCCGCGGGGGTCCGCGCCGGGCCGGCGGTCGGCGGGTAGGTTGCCGTGATGTTCCGCCCGCGCCTCTGCGCCCGCCCGGGCTGCGGTGTGCCCGCCACCGCGGTCTTGACCTTTCAGTACGCCACGCGCACCGTGTGGGTCCTCGACCCGGGCGAGCCCGACCCCGCCGCCATCGATCTGTGCGGGCCCCACGCTGACCGCACCACCGCGCCGCGGGGCTGGACCGCCCACGATCGGCGGGCCGGCGTGTCGACCTCGGTCGCCTCCTAGCTCTCTCTTAGATTGGAGGCGTGGAGCCTCAGCCCCCTCTCGTGCCGCCGGTGCCGGCGCCCGCGCCGCGCCCGGTGCGGTGGGGCCTCGGCGACTTCCTGGTCGGGGTCTTCGGCGGTTACGCCCTGGCCAGCCTGTTCGCCGCCTTGTGGTTCGCCATCTCCGACGCCGAGGAGCTCAACCTGGCCGGCCAGGCCTTCAGCCAGCTCGGGTTGTGGACGGGCATGGTCGGCACCACGGTCGTCGCCAGCCACCGCAAGGGCCTCGGCACCCTGGCCGAGGACTTCGGGTTTCGGGGTCGGTGGTCGGACATCGCGCTCGGCCTGGTCATCGCCCTCGCCGTCCAGGTCCTGCTCCTGCCTGGCATCGGTTTCCTGCTCCGCCCCCTGCTGGGCCAGCCGGAGGTGTCGGGGCCGGCGCAGGACCTGCTCGACAAGTCCCAGGGGCCAGCGTTCCTGGGGTTGATCCTGTCGGTGGCGGTCGGGGCGCCGATCGTCGAGGAGCTCTTCTTCCGGGGCCTGCTGCTGCGATCGCTCCAGCGCCGGCTGCCCGACTGGGTGGCCGTGGCGGCGTCGGCGTTCGCCTTCGGCGTCGCCCACGGCAGCGCCCTTCCGGTGGACGCGGTGGTCCTGGTCATGATCAGCCTGACCGTGTTCGGCGCCATCCTGGCCGTGCTGGCCATCCGCACGGGCCGGCTGGGCGCCAGCATCGTGACCCACGCCGTCTTCAACCTGTTCACCCTTCTGTACCTGGCCAACACCGGCTGAGGCCGGAGCGACCCGTTCAGCCGGGGATGGTCGGGACGACCGACCTCCGTGTCGTGGTGGTCGTCGTGTCGGGAACCTCGACCACGGGCGTGGTCGTCGTGGTGGTCGGCTCGGGCGCCGGCGCGACAGTCGTGGTGGTGGTATCCGCCGGCGGCGCGGCGTTGGGGACGGCGCGACCCTCGTCGGGCGGCGCCTCGGCCGCCGGGCTGTTCAGCACGTGCACCCGGGTGCCGGCCGGGACCTGGTCGTAGAACGTGGGCGCCGCGTACATGGGGATGCGGATGCAGCCGTGCGACGCCGGGTACGCCGGCACGGAGGGCGACCCGTGGATGGCGATGCCCCCGTTGAAGTACATCGGCCACCAGAGCTCGCCGAGCGGGGCGACCTCCAAGCCGGCAGCCTTGCGGCCGATCCGGAAGTTGCCGCCCGGGGTGACCGCCACGCTGCATTCGCCGTCGACGCAGTAGTGCTCGTTGTTCCCGGTGGACACCGGCAGGATCCGGGCCAGCGACCCGTTGACCCAGTGGAACATCACCTGGCGCTCGACGTCGATCTCGATCCGGTTAGGGGCGCCGCCCGGCACCATCGGGCCCGGCTTGGACGCCTTGGCCAGCGCAGCCTGGGTCTGCGGGCCGTCCTGGCCGTCGCGGCTGAGGCCCTCGACCTTTTGGAACGCCATCAGCGAGTAGGTCGTGCGGGCGCCCCACTTGCCGTCAGGGGTGCCGACGTCGTAGCCCAGCTCGGCCAGCTTCGCCTGCAGGGCGAGCACAGACGGGATTGACGCGTTTGCCGACGCCGCCGGCGCCGCCGTGGTGGTCGTGGTCGGCGCCCCGGTGGTGGAGGTGCTGGTGGAGGTGCTGGTGCTGGTCTCCGGGGCCAGGGTGGCGCCGGTGGTCGAGGTCGCCGAGGCGGCCTGGTTCTTCGCCGCCCCGCCGCCGGCGTCGGCGGACGAGCACGCGACCAGACTCAATGCCAGGGCGAGAGCCGCCTTCGGAAGGCCTCTCAGCCGCCTTTCGTTCCTCATAACCGCCTTTGACTCTGCAACGGCGGATATCGTTCCACACTTTTCCACCGCGGCGACAACTTCTTCCAGTGGCCGCTCAAGTCGCCGCGCCCGCTGGTCGATACCTTCCCTGCCTCGGGAGGCTCTTCACTGGAGGGGGTTCGCCATGACCTGTCCCACCTGCCGGTCGACCACGCTGGTGGAAATCGGCCTTCACGTCCACGACCAGCTGGTCACCATGCACTCGTGCTCGACTTGTGAGAACCGATGGTGGGACCGGGGCGGCGAGCGGGTCAGCCTGCCGTCGGTCCTCCAGCTCGTCGCCGCGAAGTAGCTGCGGCGGGCACCCTCGTCCGTCTGACCAGCAGGCGGAGGCGACTCCGCCCCTCTGGGCGGGGATGACAAGATGGGGGCCATGCCAGGTTCCCGCTCGACGGTCGACGCCGTGCGGCAGCGAGTCCTCGACGCAACACGGACACGCCTGACGACCAAGCCCTCGGTAGAGTCGATGATCACCTTCGGGGTGGTCGCCGCCGCCGTCATCTTCGTCTTCGCCCAGCTCCAGCCGGGGCTGATCTTCGCCAAGACCACGCCGGCAGGCGGCGACACGGGCTCCCACGTGTGGGGCCCGGACTACCTGAAGAACCACCTGCTGCCCAAGGGTCGGATCACCGGGTGGGCACCCGACTGGTATGCCGGCTTCCCGGCGTACCAGTTCTATTTCCCGTTGCCGGCGCTGGCCATCGCCTTCCTCAGCTTCGTGATCCCGTACGAGATCGCGTTCAAGATGATCACGATTCTGGGCCTCGTCACCCTGCCGATCGCAGCGTGGGCCTTCGGTCGCCTGTCCGGCATGCGCTTTCCCGGGCCAGCGGTGCTGGGGGTGGCGGCCGTGCCGTTCCTCTTCGATCGGGGCTTTACGATCTACGGCGGCAACATCCCCTCGACCTTGGCCGGCGAGTTCTCGTTCTCGATCAGCCTGTCGCTGGCCCTGGTGTTCCTGGGGGTGGTCGCCCGGGGCCTCGACACCGGCAAGCACCGGGCCCTCGCCGGCGTGCTTCTCGCACTGACCGGCCTCACCCACCTCCTGCCGACGATCTTCGCCGTGGTCGGCGCGTGCGTCCTCTACCTTCTGCGGCCGGGCCGGCGCCGCCTGGGCTTCGTCGCTGCAGTCCTGGCCGTCGGGGCCATGCTCGCCGCGTTCTGGTCCGTGCCCTTCGCCTTCCGGCTCCCGTACGCCAACAACATGGGCTGGGAGAAGATCACCGAGTACAGCAAGAACCTCTTCCCGGAGAACATCCGCTGGGTGGTGGCGTTCGCCCTTGGCGGCGCGGTCGTCAGCGTCATCAACCGCCGTCGCACCGGCCTCTTCCTCATCGGCATGGCTGCGCTGGCCGGCGGGCTGTTCGTCATGGCCCCCCAGGGCCGGCTCTGGAACGCCCGCATCCTGCCTTTCTGGTACCTGTGCCTTTACCTCCTCATGGGGGTGGCCATCACCGAGCTCGGCCCGGCCATCGGCCGGTGGCTGGCCACCGACCCCGAGCGACCATCGCCCCTGGGCCGGCTGCTCACACCGGTCGGCGCCGCCCTGGCGGCATGGATGGTCGTCGGCCTGCCGCTGGGGGTGCTGCCCAGCTGGCTGCCCAAGCCGGACACCACCGACTCCAGCTTCATCCCGTCGTGGGCCAAGTGGAACTACTCGGGATACGAGCGCAAGGCGGCTTACCCCGAGTACAAGGCCATCATCGACACCATGGACAACGTCGGTCGCACCAACGGGTGCGGGCGGGCGCACTGGGAGTACGAGTCCGGCCTCGACCGCTTCGGCACGCCGATGGCCCTCATGCTGCTCCCGTACTGGACCGACGGCTGCATCGGGTCCATGGAGGGGCTGTACTTCGAGTCCTCGGCCACCGTGCCGTACCACTTCCTCTCCGCTGCCGAGCTGTCGAAGGCGCCGTCGAACCCGATGCGCGACCTCCCGTACCCGACCATGGACGTGGCCAACGGGGTGCGCCACCTTCAGATGCTGGGTGCCCGGTACTACATGGCCTTCTCGCCAGAGGCGCTGACCCAGGCCAACGCCCATCCCGACCTCACTCCCGTGGCCACCACTGGCGCCTGGACCGTTTTCGAGGTCGCCGGCGCCGAGCTGGTATCGCCCCTGAGCTTCGAGCCGGCGGTGGTCACCGGGCCCGTCAAGGGCGAGGTGCCCTGGCTCAATATGAGCGTCAACTGGTACACCGACTTCAACCAGCACGACGTCCCCTTTGCAGCGTCGGGGCCGAAGGAGTGGCAGCGCATCGAGGCCCAGGAGGTCGCCTCCGACGTCAAGACGCACGGCTCCACCGTCACTGTCGACCCCCCGGAGCGCCGGCCCGTGGTGCCGGCGCAGGTCTCCAACATCTCCTCCGACGACAACGACATCGCTTTCGACGTCGACCGTGTCGGCTCGCCCGTACTGGTGAAGGCGTCCTATTTCCCGAACTGGCGGGCGTCGGGAGCCAAGGGCCCCTACCGGGTGACGCCGAATCTCATGGTCGTGATCCCGACGTCGAATCACGTCGAGCTCCACTACGGGTTCACGCCGGCGGAGGGCCTCGGTTATCTGCTGACGCTCGGCGGTATCGCCTTGGCGGTGTTCTTCTTCCGGCAGGGCCCGGTGCGTTTCGACGACACCCATGACGAGACCGAGACCGTCGTGTCCGTGGAGGAGCTCGGTGGCACGCCGCCCCCGTCGCCGCCGTCCCGACCTCCGGTGACGGTGCCGGACCGGGGCACCTGAGCCGCCTCCGCCTTCGCCCGCCGTTGGACATTATCGAGGTCCCTCCCTCAACACCCGCCCCGAGCCGGCGCACTGCGCCGGATGGTTCGGAGGCGCGGGCCGGCGCGCCCTGGTTGACCATCGGGACGGCATTCGTCCTGTTCCTGGCGGTGGTGGTCCGTTTCGCCACCGTCTCGCCGCTCTGGCTCGACGAGGCCCAAACGGTGGCCATCGCCCGCCTGCCGTTAGGAGACCTGGCCGAGGGCCTGCGCCACGACGGCGCCCCGCCCCTTTTCTACGCCATCCTCCACGTCTGGATGGGCGTCTTCGGCGAGGGTGACCTCGCCGTGCGGTTCCTCCCCGGTCTGTTCGGGGTGGCCGCGCTCCCGCTGGCCTGGGTGGCCGGGCGCCGCCTCGGTGGGCCCTCCGTGGCCTGGTCCGCTCTCATTCTCCTGGCCGCGTCGCCCTTCGCGGTCCGGTACGCCACCGAGGCCCGGATGTACTCCCTGGTGGTCGTGCTGGTGCTCGTCGGGTACCTGGCGGTGACCGAGCTCATCCAGCGGCCGGCGTCGCGGCGGGCGCTCGTAGCCACCGGCGTGGTCACCGGGGCCCTGCTGCTGACCCACTACTGGTCGCTGTACCTGGTGTTCGTGACCGGAGTGACCTTGCTGGTCGTGGCCCGTCGCGGGAGCACCCCGGCGCGCGATGGGGCCCGCCGTGGCCTGGCGGCAATGGCCGTCGGCTCGCTGGCCTTCGTCCCGTGGCTGCCGTCGTTTCTCTACCAGGCCGGCAACACCGGGACGCCCTGGGGCGGCGCCGGCCGGCTGCGGTCGCTGGTCGACACCGTCTTCCACTTCTCGGGCGGCTACTGGGACCCCGGTCTGGTCGTCGGCTTGGCGACGTACGGCCTGATCGGGCTGGCCCTGTTCGCCCGGGCCGTCGATGCCCGCCACGTCGAGTTCGACCTCCACACCCGCCCCGGCGGCCGGCACCTGGCCATCGTCGGATTCGGCACATTGGTCGTGGCCATCGTGGCCACGGTCGTCGGCCGCTCGGCGTTCGCCGTCCGCTACGCGTCGGTGATGTTCCCGATGATCGTCCTCCTCGCTGCCCTGGGCACGCGTGTCCTCGTGGACTCGCGGGTCCGGCACGGCCTCCTGGCCGTGTTCGTGGTCACCGGCTTCTGGGGCATCACGCCCAACGTGTTCGGCGACCGCACGTCGGCCGACCGGGTGGCTGCCGCTCTCCAGGCCGGCGTGGAACCGGGCGACATCGTCGCCTACTGCCCCGACCAGCTCGGCCCGTCGGTCAGCCGGCTGCTGCCGGACGACCTGGGCGCGTCACACCTCACGTTCCCCCGGGCGACCGCGCCCCAGCTGGTCGACTGGGTCGACTACGCCAAGGTCAACGAGGCCGCCGATCCGGAGCCCTTCGCCCAGATGCTGCTGGACCGGGCCGGCCCCGACCGCTCCGTCTGGGTCGTCTGGGCTCCCGGGTACCGCACCTTCGAGGACAAGTGCCAGGGCCTGCTGGCCAACCTGGACCTGGCCCGCCGGCAGAACACCCGCCCGGTGAAGCTGCCCAAGAACTTCGAGAAGCCGGCGCTGATCCGCTTTCCGCCGCAGACGGTCGCTGCGGGCTAAGCCCCGTCCTTCCAGAGGTAGATCCGGAGGCGGACGAGGTTGGCCATGGTCCGGGGAATACGCTTCGCGATCGAGCTCCGGGACGGTCGCAGCTCCTGGACGATGACGGGAACCTCGCCAGAGCGGAAGCCGGCCCGCTCGGCGCGCAGGATCAGCTCGGTGTCGAACAGGTCGGTGCCGAAGCGGCACGCCTCGGCCAGCGGCACGAGCGGCTCACGGCGCAGGACCTTCATCCCGTGAGTGTCGCTGACCCCGAGCCCGAAGCCGACCTTGAGGATCGTGGAGAACACCAGGGTGACCATCCGCCGGGGCCACGGCCGGGTGTCGAGGGCACCCTCGCCCCGCTTGGAGCCCACCACCACCGCCGGCCCGTCCGGTTCTGCCATGAGGAGCAGCGCCCGGTCGAGGAACGCCAGGTCGTAGTAGTCGACGTCGAAGAAGGCGACCGTCTCGCCCTGGGCGCCGAGGAACCCCATGCGGAGGGCCTTGCCGTAGTCGGGGACGCCGAGGGAGAGTACCCGGAGCTCGGGAACCTCCTCCATCAGCGCCTTGGCCACGTCCGCAGTAGCGTCGGTCGAGCCGTTCTCGACCACCAGCACCTCGAACCGACCGCGGGAGCGCATACCCTCGGCGACCTCACGTACGGCCGCAGCGATGAATGGCGCCTCGTCATGGGCGGGCATGACGATCGAGATCACTTTCGACGCCCCGGGCTCACGTCCCTCATCCTGGCCCAACTATGGTCACCGGGGTGCCCACGCTCGATTCCATCTTCAAGGCCTACGACATCCGGGGGGTCGTACCCGACCAACTCGACGCCGATGTGGCTCGAGCGGTGGGCGCGGCATTCGCCCGGTTCACTGGCGCGCCCCGGGTTCTCATGGGCCGCGACATGCGGCCGTCGGGCGTCGAGCTCACGGCGGCGTTCGCTGAGGGCGTCACCTCGCAGGGTGTCGACGTCGTCGACCTGGGCCTGATCTCCACTGACCTCGCTTACTACGCCGCCGGCTCGCTCGACGCGCCGGCGGCCATGTTCACCGCGTCGCACAACCCGGCCAAGTACAACGGGATCAAGCTCTGCCTGGCCGGCGCGAAGCCCGTCGGCCAGGACACGGGCCTGATTGACATCAAGAAGATGGTCGAAGGGCCGGGCCTGCCCGAGGCCGGCGGAAAGGGCGGCGTGTCGGAGATGAACCTGCTCGACGAGTACGCCGACCACGTGCGGTCGTTCGTCGACGTCGGGTCGCTGCGGCCGCTCAAGGTGGTGGCCGACACCGCCAACGGGATGGGCGGCCTCGTCGCCCCCGCGGTGTTCCAGGGCCTGCCGTATGACCTGGAGATCATGTTCGGCGACCTCGACGGCACGTTCCCGAACCATCCTCCCGACCCGATCAACCCCGACAACCTGAAGGCGCTGCAGGCCCGGGTGCTCGAGGTCGGTGCCGATGTCGGCCTGGCCTTCGACGGCGATGCCGACCGGGTGTTCCTGATCGACGAGAAGGCCCAACCCATCTCCGGATCCACCACCACCGCGTTCGTGGCCAAGTCGATCCTGGCCAAGGCGATGCTGGCTGGACGGCCCGGAGAGTCGGTGATCTACAACCTGATCTGTTCGAAGTCCGTCCCCGAGATCATCACCGAGAACGGCGGCAAGCCCATCCGCACCCGGGTGGGCCACTCGTTCATCAAGTCAGTGATGGCCGACACCGGTGCGGTGTTCGGCGGGGAGCACTCGGGTCACTACTACTTCCGGGACAATTACCGGGCGGACTCCGGCCTCATCGCCGCCATGGTCGTGCTGGAGGAGCTGTCCCGTGTCCCCGAGCCGCTGTCGGAACTCCGGAAGCCCCTCGAACGCTACGCCGCCTCCGGCGAGGTCAACGTCGAGGTCGCCGATCCGGCGGGAACGGTCGAGCGGGTGTCGGCCGCCTATGCTGACGCGGAGCAGGAGCGGGTCGACGGCCTGACCGTGGACCTTGGGGAGTGGTGGTTCAACCTGCGGCCCTCGAACACCGAGCCGCTGCTGCGGCTGAACCTCGAGTCGCCCGATCAAGGTTCGTGCAAGGAGCACCTCGACGAGGTTTTGGCGTTGATGAAAGAGGACAAGTGATGACGCTCGACCCCATGCTGTTGGAGATACTGGCCTGCCCCGAGGACAAGGGCCCGCTGATCTACTTCGGCGACGAGGACTCGCTGTACAACCCGAGGTTGCACCGGCGGTATGCGATACGCGACGGCATCCCGGTGATGCTGATCGACGAGGCGGAGACCGTCTCCGACGACGAGCACGCCCGGCTGACCGCCAAGGCCGAGGCTGAAGGCCTGCGCCCGACCTTCGAGGCCGGGTGACCACGGCGGAGATGGAGACCTCGGCGCAGGACACCCTGGGCATGCTCGATGCCGCCTTCAGCCTGGCGGAGCAGATGGCGGTGGCCCGGGACGACGCTCGGGGCCTCGACGGCCTGCCTGACCGGGAGGACATCCAGCAGGTCGTCGTCCTGGGCATGGGCGGCAGCGGCATCGCCGGAGACGTGCTCATGGCCGCCGCCGGCCCCTACATGCCTGTGCCGGTGATGGTCTTCCGCAGCTACCACGTGCCGGCGTTCGTCGACGAGTCCACCTTGGTGTTCGCAGTGTCCTTCTCCGGCGACACCGAGGAGACCATCGAGGCGGTCACCGCCGCCGCCCTTCAAGGCGCCCGGGTCGTGGCGGTCACCCGGGGCGGCGAGCTGGGCCACCTGGCCGATTCCTGGGGCGTGCCCGTCGTCGGCGTCCCCGACGGCATCCCCCAGCCCCGGGCCGCACTCGGCGCCCTCGCCATCCCGCCGCTCGTCGTGCTCGAGGACATCGGTCTGTTCCCCGGCGCCACCTACTGGATCGACGCCGCCATCGAGCAGTGCAAGATCCGCTGCGAGGAGCTGGCCCAGCCGGGCAATAGGGGCGAGGAGCTGGCCCGCCGGATCGGGCGCACCATGCCGCTGATTCACGGAGGCGGTGGGCTGGGCGCAGTCGCAGCCCAGCGCTGGAAGACCGACGTCAACGAGAACGCCAAGTGCCCGGCGTTCTGGAACGCCCAGTCCGAGCTGTGCCACAACGAGGTCTCCGGGTGGGGCCAGCACGGCGATATCACCCGCCAGATGTTTACGCTCGTGAATCTGCGTCATGATTTCGAGCACCCCCAGGTGATGCACCGCTTCACGATCACCGCCGACCTCCTCGACGAAGTGGTCTCCTCCGTGGAGACGATCGAGGCCCAGGGCGAGGGGGAGCTGGCCCAGCTGCTCGACCTAATCCTGGTCGGCAACGTCACTTCGCTGCACATGGCCTTCCAGGAGGGCATCGACCCCGGACCCATCCCGGCGCAGGAACAGATCAAAGACGCCCTTGCCACTTCCGTTCAAGCGACTTCCGTTCGAACGACAGTGGCGGGCGAAGACCAAGGAGCCTCAAAATGACAGACGTGCAGTACGACATCGCGGACCCGGGGCTGGCCGAGCTCGGCCGCCAGCGGATCGCCTGGGCCGACAGCCACATGCCGGTGCTGCAGAGCATCCGCGAGCGCTTCGCCAAGGAGCGCCCGCTGGAGGGCATCACCATCGGTGCCTGCCTGCACATCACCACCGAGACGGCGAACCTGCTGCGCACGCTGAAGGCCGGCGGCGCCACCGTGGTCGCCTGCGCCTCCAACCCCCTGTCGACCCAGGACGACGTGGCCGCCTCCCTGGCCCTCGACGAGGGGATCGCCACCTACTCGATCAAGGGTGAGGACACCGAGACCTACTTCCGGCACATCGACGCAGTGCTCGACGCCCGGCCGCAGATGACCATGGACGACGGCTGCGACCTGGTCTCCCGCCTGCACCGTGAGCGTCCCGACCAGGTCGGCGAGGTCCTCGCCGGTACCGAGGAGACCACCACCGGCGTCATCCGCCTGCGGGCCATGGAGGCCGACTCCGCCCTCAAGTTCCCGATCGTCGCCGTCAACGACGCCGACACCAAGCACATGTTCGACAACCGCTACGGCACCGGCCAGTCGACCCTCGACGGGATCATCCGGGCCACGAACGTGCTGCTCGCCGGCAAGACAATGGTCGTCGCCGGCTACGGCTACTGCGGCAAGGGTCTTTCCGAGCGGGCGCGGGGCATGGGCGCCAACGTGGTCGTCACCGAGGTCGATCCGCTGCGGGCGCTCGAAGCGGTGATGGACGGCTTCCGGGTCATGACCATGGGCGACGCCGCCCGGATCGGCGACATCTTCGTCACTGTCACCGGCGACCGTGACGTCCTGCGCCGGGAGCACTTCGAGGTCATGAAGGACGGCGCCATCTGCGCCAACTCCGGCCACTTCGACATCGAGATCGACCTCGACGCCCTGGCCAAGATGTCCTCCGAGCGCCGCATGGCCCGGGCCATGGCCGAGGAGTACCTGGTCGACGGCCGGCGCATCCTGGTCATCGCCGAGGGCCGCCTGGTCAACCTCGGCGCGGCCGAGGGCCACCCCGCCGCGGTGATGGACATGAGCTTCGCCAACCAGGCCCTGGCCGCCGAGTGGGTGCTGGCGCAGAAGGGCTCGCTGGAGCCGAAGGTCTACGACGTGCCTCGCGACATCGACAAGGAGATCGCCCGGCTCAAGCTGGAGACGATGGGCGTGGAGATCGACGTCCTCACCTCCGAGCAGGTCGAGTACCTGAGCAGCTGGACGGTCGGCACCTAGCCTCCCCCACCCGTTCTGGTTGCACCTACCGGCGCATACGGGGGTCAAGTGCAACCAGAACGGCGGGGTGTCCCACCCCCTTCGTAATCTCGGCCGGGTGTTCCTCCCGACGAGCTGCCCGGTGTGCGGGGCCTCCGGGCCGGCGCCCTGTGCCGGCTGCGCCGGCGACCTTCGGCCCGCACCGTCGTTGCCGGCGCCGGCCGGCGTCGAAAGCTGCGCCGCCTTCCTGGCTTACGTCGGCGCCGGCCGGGAGCTGGTCGCCCGGCTGAAGTACCGCAATGCCCGGGCGTCGGTGCCTTTCCTCGCCCGGGGCATGGCGGCGATCGTGCCCTACGACGTGGATCTGGTGACGTGGGCGCCGACCACGCCGGCCCGTATCCGCCGCCGGGGGTTCGACCAGGCCCGCCTGCTGGCCCGGGCCGTGGCCCGGGAGCTCGGCGTGCCGTGCCTCCCGCTTCTGCGCCGGCATCCGGGGCCGGCGCAGACCGGCCGCGACGCCCTCGCCCGCCACGGCGGCCCCGAGTTCGCCGGCCGGCGGCCGGTCGCCGGCCGGCGGGTGCTGCTGGTGGACGACGTGGTGACCACGGGCGCCACGGTGGCGGCCGCGTCGCGGGCCCTGCGGGCGGCCGGCGCCGCCGAGGTGCACGTCGTGGCCGCGGCCCGGACTGCGCCCGGGCGACGCCACGTAGACTCGGGAGTGGCCGAGCAGAGGAGCCGTCGTTGGACGTGACGATTCGTGGCCGCAACGTCGAAGTCACCGACCGCTTGCGAGCTGCCACCGAAGAGAAGATCAGCCGGCTGTCCCGCCACCACGACGGGTGGGAGCACGCAGAGGTCAACTTCTTCGAAGAGCGCAACCCGCGGATTTCGGCCAAGGAGGTGTGCGAGGCCACACTTCGGGGCCACGGCCGGATCATCCGGGCCAAGGCGGCCTCCGCCGACGCCCTCGGCTCCCTCGACCGGGTCGTCGACAAGCTCGAGCACCAGATCGAGAAGCTGAAGAGCCGGCTCATCAGCCGGTCGCACCCGAAACGGCACCAGGTAGACTCCGGGGTAGCGGACGACGATCAGGCGGAGGAGGTGGAGGGCGGTCCTCCTCGGATCGTCAAGACCAAGCAGTTCGACATCAAACCGATGACGCCCGAGGAGGCGGCCCTGCAGATGGACGTGCTGGGGCACGACTTCTACTTCTTCACCAACGCCGACACCGGTGTCGCGGCGGTCGTCTACCGCCGCAACGACGGCGATGTCGGTCTCATCGACGCCAGTTAGTGGTTCGACTGTGAGCCAGGTCGGCGCCGGCGGATCAGAGCCCATCCGGGTCGTGATCTCCGACGACCACGACCTGTTCCGCCGGGGCCTGAGGATGGTGCTCGAGGCCGAGGACGACATCGAAGTCGTCGCCGAGGCTGCGGACGGCCAACAGGCGGTCACCCGGGTCGAGGAGCTGGCGCCCGACGTGGTGCTCATGGATGTCCGCATGCCGCGGATGGGCGGTATCGAGGCCACCCGCCTCATCCGCCAGCTGTTCCCGGCCACCCGGATCATCGTCCTGACCGTGAGCGACGAGGAGGACGACCTCTACGGCGCGGTCAAGGCCGGCGCCAACGGCTACCTCCTCAAGGAGGTCTCCATCGAGGAGGTGGCCGACGCGGTGCGGGCGGTCTTCGCCGGCCAGAGCCTGATCTCGCCGTCGCTGGCGTCGAAGCTGCTGGCCGAGTTCTCCGGGCCGGCGAAGGCGGTCGACGACCCGGTGTCGAGCTCGGTGCGGCTGACGGAGCGGGAGGTCGAGGTGCTGAAGCTGGTGGCCCTGGGCCACGAGAACGTTCAGATCGCCGGCCAGCTCGGGGTCTCGGAAAGCACCGTGCGCAACCACGTGGCCAACATCCTCACCAAGCTCCAGCTGCGGGCCCAGATCGAGCCCGCGACCTAGACCGTGCCCACGTTCAAGAAGCTGCGCCGGCCGGCGATGCCACGAGGCACATACACGGAGTGGCGCTGGCCGCCCTCGACCTCCTTCGCCCGTACCCTGCTCGCCGGCTACAACAGCTTCGAGCACGTCCTGATCCCGGAGGTCGACCCCGGCCCCGACTCGATGTACTTCTGGGCCCACCAGTTCCGCCTCATCGGCGGCGAGGGCGGCTATCTAGGGCTGCAGACCAAGGGCAACCGGGTGGACGGCAGCCTGGGCAAGATGGCGATCTTCTCGATCTGGAACGCCCTGGAAGCGGCCGGTCCGGGCACCACGCGCTTCAGCGGCGAGGGCGAGGGCTGGAGCTGCCGCATCCCCTACCAGTGGCAGCCGGGCCGGGCGTACGGCCTCAAGATCTCAGCCATCGGCGGTGGCTGGTGGGAGGCCAAGGTGCGCGACGAGGCCACTGGCGAAGTCAGCCTGATCGGCGGCATCCGGGTGCCACAGCACTGGCGGAACCTGGACTCCTGGTCGATCATGTGGACCGAGTACTACGGCCCCCCGCTCGACAACTGCGGCGACCTCGCCTACTCGAGCGTGGTGTTCGGCACCCCGCTGGCCAACGACGGCGAGGCCAAGCCCGCCGGCTCCCACAGCCACCTGGGCGACGGCACGTGCGAGACGTCGGAGGTCCAGCCGGTGGCCGACGGCGTCCGCCACCAGATGGGCATGCCTTCAGGGAGCTGAAGACCGGAGCGGCGGGGGGTTCACCCGTTCGGCCACCACGATGTCGGACTTGTCGAAACGGACGGCGAACTCGTGCGCCAGGAGGCCGTCCACGAAGGTCCGGTCGGCGGCGTCGAGGAGCTGGCGGTCGAGGAGCAACCACTCCACGCCGGCGGGGTCGTCCAGGTTCTCGCCGTCGACGGCCCAGTTGATCGGCCGCCAGGGCACCGGGAACTCGTAGATCTTGACCCGGTGGGCCATCTGGGGCACGAACAGGTAGATGGCGCTGGTGGCGGCGTCGTCGGGGACCATGGCGACCGCCGCCTGCTTGACCGCCAGCCGCGAGTCGGACGCGAGGGGCCACCAGCCGGAGCGGTACTGGGTGCTCAGCGGCGACGGCCCCCAGGCCACGGTCGAGGCAAAGGAAGTGGCCACGACCAGGCCGATCACGAAGGCGCGCACCGTCGGGTTCCGGGCCATCCAGGCGATGGCCTCCACCGTGGCCAGGACGACGCCGGCGAGGACCAGGGCCGACCAGTGGTACTTGAAGTCCCGGAGGTAGGGGAGCGTCGAGAGGATATTGACGCCGACCATCGGGAGGCCGATGAAAAGGGTGGGGATGGCCAGCAGCGGAAGGAAGGCCATGGGTGCCAGGAGCTTCCGGTAGTAGTCCATGCGGTCCGGCTCGGTGGCCACCTCGACGAAGTCACCGGGGTGGGACAGGACGTGACCGGCCACCTCCGTCGGGCTCCTGCCGAACTCACCGAAGAAGGAGTCGTAGAACGGGCCGATTCCGTTGAAGTACGGCAGCAGCATCCGGGTGCAGACCAGGAACCACGCCGCCGAGACCGCGGCCACGATGGCGCCGATCCGCCGCTCGCCCCGGACGGCGACGAGCACGCCGATCATCACCAGCGCCAGGGCCACGTCCTCCTTGCAGAGGGCGGCGACGACTGCAGCCACGATGAACCACCGCCACCGCTTGGATCGTGCCGCCCAGTAGGCGAACAGGACGGCCGGGATGGCGATGACGTCGGGGTGGAACCACTCCCAGACGTGGAACTGGTAGGTGGGATGGAGCAGCAGCGTGCTGGCGACGGCCACCGCCGGCCAGCGGGCCTCCAGCCGGTCGCGGGCGAGCAGGTAGACCGCCACCGCGCCGAGGCCCTGGGCCGCGACCTGGACAACCAGGAGAAAGATGGGGCCGGCGCCCAGCCAGTAGAAGGGCACGAGAAGGATGAGGATGAAGTTGGTGTGGTGCCCGAACAGGTCCAGGCCCCGCACCGTCACGAACGGGTCGCGGAACCGAGAGAGCAGCCAGATGCCCTGGTCATAGATGCCCAGGTCGAAGCCGAAGGTGGCGTACTGGGTGTGGCGGCGCACGCCGAGGGCGATGAACACCGCCGACCACACCGCGATCATCCCGAACAGCGTCCACCGGACCGGGTCGCGCTTCTTCAGCCACCGGATGAGGGGATCGAGGTCGGTGTAGTCGCCGCCGACCTCGGGCGTGGGCGTCCGGGCGGGGGCGGGGAGGGCCACGGGCGACATAATGGCCCGCCGCCGCGTGCCAGGGGACTGCGGCCTGTGCCCCGGTAGACTCGATGCCATGTCGTTTCTGACCAAGGTCCTGCGCGCCGGCGAGGGCAAGAAGTTGAAGGCCCTGCAGACGTTGGTGCCCGACATCAACGCCCTGGAGCCCGAGATACAGGCCCTGTCCGACGACGCACTCCGGCACAAGACCACGGAGTTCCGTGAGCGCCTGGCCAACGTGGCACCGGAGGACGTCGACGACGCCCTGAACGACCTGCTCCTCGAGGCCTACGCCGTGACCAGGGAGGGTGCCCGGCGGGTAATCGGCCAGCGCCACTACGACGTCCAGCTGATGGGTGGGGCGGCGCTGCACTTCGGCTGGATCGCCGAGATGAAGACCGGCGAGGGCAAGACCCTCGTCTCCACCCTGCCCGTCTACCTCAACGGCCTTTCGGGCCGGGGCGTCCACGTCATCACCGTCAACGACTACCTGGCCAAGCGCGACTCCGAGTGGATGGGCCGCATCCACAAGTGGCTCGGCCTCGATGTCGGCCTCGTTGTCGCTGCCAACCAGGAGCCCGAGCACAAGCGGGCGCAGTACGCCTGCGACGTCACCTACGGCACCAACAACGAGTTCGGCTTCGACTACCTCCGCGACAACATGGCCATGTCGAAGGACCAGATGGTCCAGCGGGGCCACAACTTCGCCATCGTCGACGAGGTGGACTCGATCCTCGTCGACGAGGCCCGGACCCCCCTTATCATCTCCGGACAGGTGCAGGACGCAGCGGCGTTGTACTACAAGTTCGCCGGCATCGTCCGCACCCTCACCCGCGACCTCGACTACGAGGTCGACGAGGAGAAGCGCACGGTCGTCCCCCTGGAGGCGGGCATCGAGAAGGTCGAGAAGGCCCTCGGCGTCCAGAACCTCTACGACGAGCTGTCGTCGAACTACGTCCACCAGCTGCTGGCCGCCCTCCGGGCCAAGGAGCTGTACAAGCGCGACGTCGACTACGTGGTCCAGCACGGCGAGGTCAAAATCGTCGACGAGTTCACCGGCCGCATCCTGGAGGGCCGGCGCTGGTCCGAGGGCCTGCACCAGGCCATGGAGGCCAAGGAGCGGGTCCGGATCAAGTCCGAGAACCAGACGCTGGCCACCATCACCCTCCAGAACTACTTCCGCATGTACGACAAGTTGGCGGGCATGACGGGCACGGCCGAGACAGAGGCCGCCGAGTTCGCCCACACCTACGACCTGGCCGTGGTGCCCATCCCGACCCACCGGAACATGGTCCGGATGGACCAGCCCGACCTCGTGTACAAGACCGAGGAGGCCAAGTTCCAGGCCTGCGTCGACGACATCGCCGAGCGCTACGAGACGGGCCAGCCGGTGCTGGTCGGGACCGTCTCGGTGGAGAAGTCCGAGCGCCTGTCACGCTTGCTCGACAAGCGGGGCGTGGCCCACGCGGTGCTGAACGCCAAGCACCACGAGCGAGAAGCCATGATCGTGGCCCAGGCCGGCCGCCTGCACACCGTCACCGTGGCCACCAACATGGCCGGTCGGGGCGTCGACATCATCCTCGGCGGCTACGCCGAGGGCATGGCCCAGCTCGACGTGCTGGCCGAGGGCCTCCTCCTCGACTCCGAGGAGGGCCTGGCCCGCATGGAGCAGCTCCTCCCGAAGTACAAGGAGGAGTGTGCGGCCGAGGGCGACAAGGTGCGTGACCTCGGGGGCCTGTACGTGCTTGGCACCGAGCGCCACGAGAGCCGGCGCATCGACAACCAGCTGCGGGGCCGGGCCGGCCGGCAGGGCGACCCGGGCGAGAGCCGGTTCTACCTGTCCCTGGAAGACGACCTCATGCGCCTGTTCGCCACCGGCGCCATGAGCTGGGTGATGGGCAAGGCCCTCCCCGACGACGTGCCGATCGAGGCCAAGATGGTCACCAAGGCCATCGAAAAGGCCCAGTCCACCGTCGAGTCCCGCAACGCCGAGATCCGCAAGGACGTCCTCAAGTACGACGAGGTCATGAACCAGCAGCGCAAGGTCGTGTACCGGCGCCGGCAGGCCATCATCGACGGTGCCGACCTGCGGGAGGAGGCGCTCGAGCACCTGGAGACCGTCATCGGCCGCGAGGTCGACATCTTCTGCCCCAACGACTTCTCCGAGGACTGGAACCTCGAGA
The DNA here is from genome assembly GCA_963768975.1 of uncultured Acidimicrobiia bacterium. Taxonomy (GTDB): domain Bacteria; phylum Actinomycetota; class Acidimicrobiia; order Acidimicrobiales; family AC-14; genus CADCTB01. The sequence goes on from CAVYKB010000020.1 coordinate 168,622, forward strand.
ACCTGCTCCACGACGTGAGCGCCTACTACCCGACGGCGTTCACCGTCGACGAGCTGGCCGAGGCCCGCAGCCCCGGGCAGATCCGGGAGAGCCTGGTCAACGAGGCCGTCCAGTACTACGAGACGCGGGAGGAGTCGCTCGGCCCCGACGTCATGCGGGAGATCGAGCGCCGGGTGATGCTCTCGATCATCGACCAGCGGTGGCGCGAGCACCTCTACGAGATGGACTACCTGCAGGAGGGCATCAACCTGCGGGCCATGGGCCAACGCGACCCGCTCACCGAGTGGCAGCGCGAGGGCTACGACATGTTCGGCCAGATGATCTCGGCCATCTCCGACGACTTCATCCGCTACGTCATGCACCTCGACGTGGTCGTCGAGAACCAGCCCCAGCCCGAGCTGCGCAACGTCCAGTACTCGGCGCCGGAGGACCCCTCGGGCGACGCCACGGGCATGGCCGCCGCCGCCGCCCGCCAGGCGTCCCAGGCCGGGGAGGAAGCGCCGGCGGCGCCCCCGGAGGAAGTGACCCAGGCGCCGGTGGTGAAGTCCGAGCACGAGAAGCTCGGCCGGAACCAGCCGTGCTGGTGCGGGTCGGGCAAGAAGTTCAAGCTCTGTCACGGGAAGTGAACGCCGGCGCCCCGGGCGCCGGACCCGAAGGGGATCATGCGCGACCTGACTGCTGATCTCGCTGAGCTTCGCCGGCGGCTCACCGAATCGGAGAAGGACCTCGAGCTCGACGCCAAGCGGGCGCGGCTCGCCGAACTGGAGAAGAAGGCCTCCGATCCCACGCTGTGGGATGACCCCAACGAGGCCCGCAAGGTCACGTCCGAGCTGGCACTGATGAAGGACGACATCGACCTGCTCGAGGGGCTCGAGTCGCGCCTGTCGGACGTGGAGGTCCTCTTCGAGCTCGGGCGGGAGGAGGCGGACGACTCGGTGGAGGCTGAGGTCGAGGCCGGGTTTGCCGCCCTCGTCAAGGAATTCGACACCCTCGAGCTGCGCTCGCTGTACTCCGGGGAGCACGACGAGCGGGATGCGGTGTGCGAAGTGCACTCCGGCGCCGGCGGAACCGACGCCCAGGACTGGGCGGAGATGCTGCTGCGGATGTACCTCCGGTGGGGGGAGCGGCGGGGGTTCGCCGTCGAGCTCGAAGAGGTCACCGCCGGCCAGGAGGCCGGGATCACCTCGGCCACCCTCATCGTGCGGGGGCGGTACGCCTACGGGCTGCTGGTCGCCGAGAAAGGCGTGCACCGGCTGGTGCGGATCTCGCCGTTCGACTCCCAGGCCCGCCGGCACACTGCGTTTGCATCGTTCGAGGCCGTGCCGTTCCTCGAGGAGGCGTCCGAGGAGGTGGACATCGACGAGAAGGATCTGCGCATCGACACCTACCGCAGCTCCGGTGCCGGCGGCCAGCACGTCAACGTCACCGACTCCGCGGTGCGCATCACCCACCTGCCCACCGGCATCGTCGTTTCGTGCCAGAACCAACGCAGCCAGCACCAGAACAAGGACGTGGCCATGAAGATCCTCGCCGCCAAGCTGGCCGAGAAGGCTCGGGAGGACCGGCGGGCGGAGCTGGCCGCCATCGCCGGTGAGCAGCGCGACGTGGCGTGGGGCAGCCAGATCCGCTCTTACGTCCTCCAGCCCTACCAGCTGGTCAAGGACCTCCGGACCGGCCACGAGTCGGGCAACGTCCAGGCTGTGCTCGACGGCGACCTCGATGGGTTCATGGAGGCGTACCTCCGCTGGAGGAAGCGCCCGTCATAGGGCGAAGGCCCTCGGCACGCAGAGCAGGTAGGCCGAGCCGCGGTCTTCCGGGGCCCGCCAGACGCTCGACCGCCGCTCGTCGGAGCGCAGCCCGTGGCCGTCTCGACACCGCAGCGCCAGCCGTTCCGCACACGGCGTCCTATGGTCGGAGAAGGGCGGTGCGACACTTCCCAGCCCGCTCATATATGTCGTCAGCACTGGCGCGGTACAGAGACCGTCGTTACCATTGGCCCTCGTGCTTCCTGCCAGCAGTGGCGTGGGGCCCCGGGGGGGGAGTCGCACCGACCCATGATCCGAGCGACCACTTGATACGACTACGCGACGTCAACAAGACGTACAAGGGGAATGTCGTCGCACTGCGCGACGTCTCCCTCGACATCGCCAAGCAGGAGTTCGTCTTCGTGGTCGGCCCCACGGGCTCCGGCAAGTCGACGCTGATCCGCCTCCTCATCAAGGAGGAGAAGCCCGACAGCGGTCGCATCTGGGTGGCAGGCAAGGACATCGGCCAGCTCAGCTCCTGGAAGGTGCCGCTGCTGCGGCGCAACATCGGCTGCGTGTTCCAGGACTTCAAGCTTCTGCCCAGCAAGACGGCGTACGAGAACGTGGCTTTCGCGTTGGAGGTCATCGGCCGGCCACCGCACGTCATCAAGCAGCAGGTGCCGCAGGTGCTCGACCTGGTCGGGCTGACCAAGAAGCGCGACCACTTTCCCAACGAGATGTCGGGTGGCGAGCAGCAGCGGGTGTCGATCGCCCGGGCGTTCGTGAACCGGCCGCTGATCCTGCTGGCCGACGAGCCCACCGGGAACCTCGACCCCAGCACCTCCGTCGGCATCATGCGCCTGCTCGACCGGATCAACCGCACGGGCACCACGGTGGTCATGTCCACCCACGACTCCAGCATCGTGGACACCATGCGCCGGCGGGTCGTCGAGCTCGACCGCGGCGTCATCGTCCGCGACCAGGCTCGCGGCGTCTATGGAGCGTTCACCTAGATGGCAGTCAACCTCGAGTACGTCTTCCGCGAGACGGTCTCCAACCTGAAGCGCAACGTCTCCATGGCGTCGGCCGCCCTCCTCACGGTGGCGGTGTCGCTGACCCTCGTCGGCGGCGCCCTGCTGGTCAAGCGGGGGGTCGACCGGGCGACGGTGCAGTGGAAGGGCAACGTCGAGCTCTCGATCTTCATGAAGGCCGATGCGTCGGCCCCGGAGTCCGAGGCCATCGACCGCCAGCTCAAGAGCATGCCGGAGGTGAAGAGCTACCGGTACGTGAGCAAGCCGGAGGCCTTCGAAGAGTTCAAGCAGATCTTCGCCAACGAGCCCGACGTGCGAGAGAGCCTGACCGTCGAGCAGATACCGCCGTCGTACCGGGTGGTGCCACGGGAGGCCGAGCAGACCAAGATCATCGGCCAGCGCTTCGAGGACACCGCCGGGGTGTTCCGGGTGAGCTACGCCAAGGAGGAGGTCGACGCCCTGGTGTCGGTCACCAACTTCCTCCAGATCATGCTGTGGGGCATTGCGGCCGTCCTGCTGGCCGCGGCGTCCCTGCTGATCCTGAACACCATCCGCATGGCCATCTTCGCCCGCCGGCGTGAGGTAGCGGTGATGAAGCTGGTGGGTGCTACCAACTGGTTCATCCGGGTGCCCTTCATGCTCGAGGGGCTCCTTCAAGGCTTGGCCGGGGCGGCGCTGGCGTTCGGCGTCGTCTGGATCGGCCGTGACCTGGTCCAGGACCGGGTCGCCGGTGCCCGCAACGACATCCAGCTGTTCAAGCAGTTCCTGGTCACCGGAGCCGATGTCACCGGCACCGGGATCCTGTTGCTGGTCGTCGGCGTGGTGGTGGGGACGGTGGGTTCGGCGCTGGCGGTCAGCCGGTTCCTCGACGTCTGAGCTGCCGGCGGCGCCCCGGCTGATTTCCTTTCAGGTCATGTGCAGGAGTGGCTGGTGTGGCTAACGTGGCCAAAGTGAGGGCGAGAGGGCGAGCGGGGGTCGCGCTGGCCATCGTGTCGGTGGTCGTCGCCCTGGCCGTCGGTGGCGGGGCCGGCGCCCAGACTGCGCCGGACAAGACCTCCGCCTCTGAGAAAGGCAGGGTCGACCAGGAGATCGACGCCACCAAGAAACAGGTCGACACCGCCTCGGCCGAGGAGCAGCGCCTGCTCGGCCTCATCGACGTGTCGACGGCCCGCAAGACCGCCCTCGATGCCAAGGTCGCCGGCTTCGACAGCCAGATCGCCTCGGTCCAGCGCCAGCTCGACGCCGCCCAGTCCAAGCTGGCGGCCCTGGAGTCCCAGCAGCGGGCTACCGAAGCCCGCCTGGGCGAGGCCCGCGCCGCCCTGACCCTGGCCAAGGAGGAGCTCGGCCGCCAGGCCATCGCCGCCTACACCGGCCAGTCCGAGGCGGCCAGCTACGCCTCGATGCTCCTGAAGGCCAACAGCCTGGGCGACCTGGCCTCGAAGCGGTCCTACATGCGGGCGGTCGTGGGGTCCCAGACCGAGGCCATCGCCGCCACCGAGCGGCTGCGTGATGAAGTCGGCGACCTGGGCAAGCAGCTGGAGTCGTCCAAGACCGAGGCCGCGGGCCAGCGCGACGTCGTGGCCGGCCAGCGGGCGGGCCTCCAGGCCAGCCGGGACGCCCAGGCCGCAGCCCGGGCCGAGGTCCAGGCCGAGATCAACCAGACCGACAAGCTCAAGGGCGAGGTCGTCGCCCGCAAGGAGGAGTTCGAGGCCCACCTCGAGAACCTCGAGGAGGAGTCGGCGGCCATCGCCGAGACCCTGCGCCGGCGCCAGGCCGAAGCGGCGGCCGCCGCGGCCCGGGCGGCCACGTCCACCACCACGACCGTCGCCGGCGCCCCGGCCACCACCGGCGGCGGGAGCGCCACCACCACCCCGGGCGTGTTGGCCAAGGCCCCGGGCCGGCTCCTGACACCGGTGCCGGGCGCCCCGATCACCTCGCCGTACGGCTACCGGGTCCACCCTATCTACGGCACCTCGCGGCTGCACACGGGCATCGACTACGGGGCCAACGAGGGCGTCGCCATCCGGGCGTCGGCCGACGGGGTGGTGGTCAGCGCCAGCTGGTTCGGCGGCTACGGCAACGCCACGATCATCGACCACGGCGGCGGCATCGCCACCCTGGTCGGCCACCAGTCGTCCATGTCGGTGTCCGCCGGCCAGAGGGTCACCCAGGGCCAGACCGTCGGCCGGGTGGGCTGCACGGGCGACTGCACGGGCCCCCACGTCCACTTCGAGGTCCGGGTGAACGGCGACCCGGTCAACCCGGCCGGCTATCTCTAATCGAACTGGTTGCACCTCCCCGCGGATGTGACGGGTAAGTGCAACCAGAACGGCGGTCAGCCCCGCTGGCGGAGGCGGAGGACGGGCGGCGCCGGCGGGCCGATCCACTCATCGACGAGCTCTGGGCCCCGCTCGGCCCACTCCTCGGCGGTGAGGGCGTAGCGGATGTGGTCCTCCCAGGTGCCGTTGATGGCGAGGTAGCGCACGGCGACCCCTTCGTCGCGCAGGTCGAGCTTCTCGACCACCCGCCGGCTGGCCCGGTTGCGGGGGATGATGGCGACTTGGAGCCGGTGCAGCCGAAGGTCCTCGAAGGCGAAGCGGGCCACTGTCACCAGCGACTCGGGGACGTAGCCGTTGCCGGCCTGGGCCTCGTCGATCCAGTAGCCGACGTAGGTGTTCTGGAACGGGCCCCGCTGGACGCCCGACAGGTTGATCTCGCCGGCGAGGGCCCACTGGCCGGCGCCGGCCCCGGCGTCGACGAAGATGCCGAAGCCGTAGCCGGTGCCGAGCTGCCACTCCCGCTCCCGGGCGCCGCAGCGGGCGTTGAACGCCGGCTTGCTCTCGGTGTCGTCGGGCTGGCCCGGCGGCGGCTTCGGCTCCCACTTCAGCAGCCAGTTGCGGTTGCGTTGCCGGACCTCGCGCCAGGCGTCGAAGTCGCCGAGTACGAGGGGCCGGAGGAGCACGCGCCGGCCGCGCAGGTGGGTGGGAAGGGGGCCGGGGGCCACGACGGCGACTCTACCGGCGCATCGTCCTTGCCGTTCAGCCGCCACGGAGGCTGCGAACGAGCCCGTCGAGGATGTCGGCCTCGCTGACCAGGCACTCGCTGAGCTCGAAGTACCGCATGATGGCGCAGACGATGATCGCCCCGCCCACGATCACGTCGGCCCGGGCCTCCTCGAGCCCGGGGTTGAAGAGCCGCTGGCGCCGGCTCTCAGTGGCGAGGGTGCGGAAGACGTCCTCCGCCGCAGCCCGGGTCAGCACGAAGTGATGAATCTTGTCCCGGTCGTAGGTGGCGAGGCCCAGCTCGACCGCAGCCATGGTGGTCACCGTGCCGGCCAGGCCGATGAAGCGGCGCACCTCGGCGACGCTGGGGACGACGCGGGCGACATCGTCGAGGTGACCCCGGACGACGTCGAAGGCCTGGCTCAGCTCCTCGGCCGCCGGCGGGTCGGAGTGGAGGAACTTCTCGGTGAGACGGACGCAGCCGATGTCAGTCGACAGCACGCCGTCGGGCTCAGTCGTCCCGACCGCGAACTCGGTCGAGCCGCCGCCGATGTCGGCGACGAGGAACGGGCCGTCGCCGGGGTCGAGCTCCGATGTGGCGCCCAGGAAGGACAGCCGGGCCTCCTCGTCGCCGCCCAGGAGCTCCGGCGTGGCACCGACGGCGGCGGCGGCCGCAGCGAAGAAGTCGTCACGGTTCGCAGCGTCCCGGGCCGCCGAGGTGGCGGTCATCCGAACCTTGTCCACGCCGTGGCGGTCGAGGACCGTGCGGTACTCCTCCAGGACGGCCACCGTCCGGGCGATGGCCTCCTCGGACAGGCGCCCGGTGGCGTCGACTCCCTCGCCCAGCCGGGTGATGCGCATGAGGCGCTCGACGGTCTCCCCCGACTCGTCGGCCACGAGCACGCGGGTCGAGTTGGTGCCGCAGTCGATGCCGGCGTACATGGTCATGAAAGGTTTTCCTCCACCCACCGTCCGATGGGGTCGTCGCCGCCGGCCAGGTGCCAGGCGTAGTGGGCGTGCAGGCACTTCACGCCCTTGCGGGTGCCGGCCACCCCGCCCGAGGGCCGGGGGCCGGCGTGGCCCGCCGGCAGGGCCGCGTCGCGCTCGGCCGCGTACCGTGCGTGGGCGGCGGCCACCTCGACGGGGTCGACCGCCGCTTCCGCAGCCCGCACACCACCGCCAGCCTCCAGCGTGCTCACCGCCCGGCGCAGCTCCTCGTCGACCAGCCAGTAGCGGGTGGGCATGGGTGTGCCGTCGGCCAGGAGCGGGGTGTTGCGGATCACCACCGGCTGGCCGTCGGGCCGGCGGACGACCACCTCGAAGTCGCCCTGGGGTTTGCGGCCGAGCAGCGCGGTGACCGCGGACAAGTCATCCAAGGCGGGCGACCAGTTCCCGGGCGAACCGGGGCCCGGTGGCGTCGTCGTCGTGCTTGAGGAAGACGTAAACGTCCCGGTCCTCGGCCGCGACTTTGGCCAGCCGCTCGGTCCATACGTCGAGGTCCGCCGGCGTGTACTCGGCCCGGCGCAGGCGCACGTAGGCGACAGGGCCGACAGAGGGGATGGTGCCGGCCGGGCGCTCAGCGGAGTCGCTGACGACGAGGGTGGCCCCGCCGGCGTCGAGGCGGTCCAGCACGTCGGTGCGCTCCCACGCCGGCCCAAGCTCGAACGCGCCCCCGCCCAGGGGGTCGAGGATGCGCCCCAGCCGGTCGAGGTCGGGCTGCTGGTGGGGGAGTGAGACGAGGACCGGCCCCCGGGCCGCGGCCAGGGGCGACACGGCGGCCAGGAAGGCCTCCACCCGGTCCTCGACGCCGGCGAGGTCGCGACGGTGGGTGATGCCCATGTGGGCCTTGCAGGCGAAACGGAAGCCCGCCGGCACGGTGTCGACCCACTTGGCCAGGGCGGCGGCGGTCGGCAGCCGGCGGTAGGTGGCGTGGGCTTCGACCGTGGCGAACTCGCCGGCGTAGAACCCCAGCATGCGGGCGGTCGAGGTCTTCTCCGGATAAAACGACCCGACCCACGCCGGGTACGACCACCCGCTCGTCCCGACTCGTACGATGCCCACGCGGCCAGGGTAGGCGGGGCCGGCGGGATCAGAAGATCGACGTGATGCGCTCCCAGAGCGACTGGGACTCCTTGGGCGCCGGTACGTTGGCCGCCGGCGTCGGCGGCACCGCCGGCGGCGGGACCGTGGGCTGCGGCAGGATGAAGTACGCCTCCTCGTTCGGCTTGATGAGGTTGTACTGCCGGGCCAGCCGCTCGATCTCGTCGTCGGTGCGCAGCTGGTCGACCCGGGCCTGCAGGACCTGGTTCGCGGCGGTCAGCGCCGCCTCCTGGGCGATCAGCGCTTCTCGCTCCTGGCGCTGGTGGCGCCACGCCTGCGCCGGAAAAACGCTCAGGGCCAGGACGCCAACCAGGGCCAGGCCGGCGAAGACGAGCCCCGCCCGGCTCTTCATCTCAGGTCCCGCTCTCGAGCCGGCGGGCCAGGGCGCCGCCGCCGCGGAAGGCGGCCGACTCGCCCAGCTCCTGCTCGATGCGCAGCAGCTGGTTGTACTTGGCCACCCGCTCCGAGCGGGCAGGGGCGCCGGTCTTGATCTGGCCGCAGTTGGTGGCGACGGCCAGATCGGAGATGGTCGTGTCCTCGGTCTCGCCCGAGCGGTGCGACATCACCGCGCCGTAGCCGGCGCCGGTGGCGAGGGCGACGGTGTCGAGGGTCTCGGTGAGCGTGCCGACCTGGTTGGGCTTGACGAGGATGGCGTTGGCGATCCGGGCGTCGATGCCCTGCTGGAGGCGGGCGACGGTGGTGACGAACAGGTCGTCACCGACGAGCTGCACCCGGGCGCCGGCGGCGCGGGTGAGGGCGGCCCAGCCGTCCCAGTCGTCCTCGGCCATGCCGTCTTCGATGGAGACGATCGGGTACCGGTCGGCGAGGTCGACCAGCCAGCCGGCGAAGTCGTCGGATCCGAGGCTGCGCCGCTCGCCGGCGAGGCCGTACAGGCCGGCGTCGTAGAACTCGGTGGCGGCGACGTCGAGGGCCAGCGCCACTTGCTCGCCGGGCACGTAGCCGGCGGCCTCGATGGCCTCGACGAGGATACGGACACCGTCCTCGTTGGAGGCGAGGTTAGGGGCGAAGCCTCCTTCGTCGCCCACCGCAGTGGACAGGCCCCGGTCCTCCAGAAGCGCGGCCAGGGCATGATAGGTCTCGACCCCCCAGCGCAGGCCCTCGAAGTAGGAGGCGGCGCCCACCGGCACCAGCATGAACTCCTGCACGTCGAGGTTGTTGGGGGCGTGGGCGCCGCCGTTGAGCACGTTCAGCATCGGCATGGGCAGCACGTGGGCGTTGACCCCGCCCACGTGGCGGTACAGCGGTAGGTCCAGCTCGTCGGCCGCGGCCCGGGCCACGGCGAGGGAAACGCCGAGCACGGCGTTGGCGCCCAGCCGACCCTTGTTCTCGGTGCCGTCGAGGGCCACCAGCTGGGCGTCGATCCCCCGCTGGTCCAGCGCCTCCCAGCCGGCCATCACCTCGGCGATCTCGCCGTTCACCGCATCGACTGCACCGTGCACAGCCTTTCCGGCCCACTCCGCGCCGCCGTCGCGCCGCTCGACCGCCTCGTGGGCACCCGTGCTCTTCCCCGAGGGTACGGCCGCCCGGCCCCGTGCCCCGCTGGCGAGCGCGACCTCGACCTCCACCGTGGGAAAGCCCCGGGAGTCCAGGATTTGGCGGGCGGTGACCCGTTCGATGCTGCTCACGTGCTGCCCTTCGTGTAGCCGTCTTGTTGCTGCTGTTGTTGGTGGGGACAAAGTTAGCGGACGATGCCCGAACGGCGGTTCATTGGGGTAAGACCTGCCTCATGACCGACACTCCGGGCAGGGTGGCCGACTGAACCTCTTCGACGCCCTGGTCATCGTGTCGATCGTCTCGGCTGCGGCCGGGGGCTACCGCATGGGCTTCCTGGCCCGGGTTGCGTCATGGATCGGGCTGGGCGCCGGCATCTATGCCGCCATGCGCCTGTCGCCCGTCGTGCTCGACCAGTACCAGGGCGGCCAGCCCGAGACCCGCCTGCTGGTCGCCCTCGGCCTGTTCCTCGTCGTCTCCACGGCCGGCGCCAGCCTGGGCGCGGTCGCCGGCCACAGCGTCCGGCGGCTCATCCCGCCCGGGACGGGGCTGCGGACAGCCGACCGGGCCGCCGGCGGCGTCGTTGGCGGCCTCGGTGGCGTGCTCCTGGTGTGGCTGCTCATCCCCATCCTCGCCGCAGTCCCCGGCGTCGTGTCGGAGTCGGCCCGCAACTCTTCCATCGCCCGGGCCATCGACCGCCTCGGGCCGGACACGCCCCGGGCCCTCCAGGATCTCCGCCGCCAGGTCAGCGACTTCAACTTCCCCCAGGTGTTCTCCCGGCTCGGCCCCTCGCCCGACGCCGGCCCGCCGCCCGGCGAGGTGGCCATCCCGGCAGCGGTGCGTGACCGGGTGGCCGCATCGACGGTGAAGGTCTACGGCACCGCGTGCGGGCGGATCCTCAACGGCAGTGGCTTCTCGCCGGCGGCCGACATCATCGTCACCAACGCCCACGTCGTCGCCGGCGTCAACCGGCCCAATGTGCTGCGTACCGACGGCCGGCGCCTCCAGGCCACCGTGGTGGTGTTCGACCCTAACCGCGACCTCGCCATCCTCCGGGTCCCGAATCTGGGCCGGCCGGCGTTGCCCGTCGGCGACGCCGAGGTCGGCGACGAGGGAGCCGTCTACGGGCATCCTCGGGGCCAGGATGAGCTGGCAATCATCCCTGCCCGGGTGGAGTCGGCGGTCAACGCCCAGGGCTTCGACCTCTACGGCGACACCCGCATCCGCCGCGAGATCCTGGTCCTGGCCGCCGCTCTGGCTCCGGGTGACTCAGGCGGGGCGCTCGTGGATACCGCCGGCAATGTCATTGGCGTGGCCTTCGCAGTGGCGCCCGACCGGCCGGCGACGGCCTATGCGCTGGACAGCTCCGAGCTGCGCACCGTGCTGAACCAGCCCCGCGACGACGCGGTCTCCACCGGCCCCTGCGTGCGGAGCTGAGAGGGCCCCCTTCCGCCTGGGCGGTACGCTGGTGTCGTGGCGAGATTTGGCGCGGTCATCACGGCGATGGTCACGCCGTTCGACTCCGACGGCGCGCTCGACCTGGGCGCCGCCGCCGAGCTGGCCCGCTGGCTGGCCGATCACGGAAGCGACGGCCTGGTCGTCGCCGGCACCACCGGCGAGGGCTCCACGCTCACCGACGACGAGAAGCTCGATCTGTGGCGGGCCGTCGCCGAGGCCGTCACCGTCCCGGTGATCGCCAACACCGGCAGCAACGACACCGCCCACTCCGTCCACCTCACCCGCCAGGCCGCGGGCCTGGGTGTCGCCGGCGTGCTGGCCGTCACGCCTTATTACAACCGGCCGTCCCAGACCGGCATCGAGGCCCACTTCCGGGCCATCGCCGGCGCCACCGAACTCCCGGTCCTGCTCTACGACATCCCGGTCCGCAGCGGTCGCAAGATCGCCCACGAGGTCATGGTCCGCCTGGCCCACGGGGTGCCGAACATGGCCGGCGTGAAGGATGCCGCCGCCGACGTGGCCGCCACCGCCCGCCTGATCGCCGCCGTCCCCGAGAGCTTCGAGGTCTATAGCGGCAACGACGACTACACCCTGCCGCTGCTGGCCCTCGGCGCGGTCGGCGTGGTCGGCGTGGCCACCCACTGGGTCGGCCTGGAGATGGCCGAGATGATCGCCGCCGCGTCCAAGGGCGACATGGCCCACGCCCGAGAGATCAACGGCCGCCTGCTCGACAGCTACCTGTTCGAGACCGGCGATGCCGCCCCCAACCCCATCCCGGCCAAGGCCATGATGCGCACCCTGGGCCTTGCGGTCGGCGAATGCCGCCTGCCCATGGGGCCGGCGCCGGCAGGCCTCGAAGACCGGGCAAGAGAGGTCTACGCAAACCTGCATGGCTGACACTGCTGCTCAGAAGTTCGGCAACGTACGCATCACCTTCCTCGGCGGCCTGGGCGAGATCGGACGCAACTGCGCCTGCATCGAGCAGGACGGCCGCATCATGATCCTGGACTGCGGCCTGATGTTCCCCGACGCCGAGATGCCCGGCGTCGACCTGGTCCTGCCCGACTTCACCTACCTGCGCCAGAACGCCGAACGGGTCGAGGGCTGCATCCTCACCCACGGCCACGAGGACCACATCGGCGCCCTCGGGTTCCTGCTGCGCGACCTGTCGTTCCCGATCTATGGGTCCGCCCTCACCCTTGGGCTGGCCAAGAACCGCATCGAGGAAGCCGGGATGCTGGGGCGGACCAAGCTCATCCCTGTCATCGACGGCGAGCGCCGGCGCATCGGCCCGTTCGACTGCGAGTTCATCCCCGTCACCCACTCGGTGCCCCACGGGTTCGCCACCGCGTTCCACACGCCCCAGGGCGTGATCCTGCACTCGGGCGACTTCAAGCTCGACCTGACCCCGGTCGACGGCCGGGTCACCGACCTGGCTCGCATCGGCGCCATCGCCAAGGAGTCTGGGATCCGGCTGCTGCTGGCCGACTCCACCAACGCCGAGGAGCCGGGGCACACCGTCAGCGAGCGCAGCGTCGGCACGGTGCTGCGAGAGCTGTTCGCGGCCAACGTGGGCAAGCGCATCATCACCGCCTGCTTCGCCAGCCACATCCACCGCGTCCAGCAGATCGCCGACGCAGCTGTCGCCAACGGCCGCACCATCGCCACTTTGGGCCGGTCGATGATGAAGAACGTGGCCCTGGCCCGAGAGATGGGCCTGCTCCACATCCCCGACGGGTCCCTCGTCGACATCGAGAAGATCGACCAGTTCGAGCCCGGCAAGGTCTGCGTGATCTCCACCGGCTCTCAGGGCGAGCCCATGTCGGCCCTCTCGCTCATGGCCGCCGGCGAGAACAAGTGGCTGAAGCTCACCGAGGACGACGTCGTCATCCTCAGCGCCCATGCCATTCCGGGCAACGAGTACAGCGTCAACAAGGTCATCGACGGTCTGTACCGCCTGGGGGCGGAGGTCGTGCACTCCGGCGTGGCCGACGTCCACGTCACCGGCCACGCCATGGCCGGCGAGCTGAAGACCCTGCTGTCGATTGCCAAGCCCGAGCACTTCATCCCCGTCCACGGGGAATTCCGCCACCTCACCCACCACGCCCGGCTGGCCATGGAGATGGGCGTGGCCACCGCCAACGTGCTGCTGGCCGAGGACGGCGATGTCGTCGAGCTGACCGAGAAGGGTCTCGACTTCGTCGACTCCGTTCCGTCTGGCTACCTGTACGTCGACGGCATCGTGGGCGACGTGGGCCACGGCGTGCTCCGTGACCGCAAGGTGCTGGCCGAGGAGGGCGTCATCGTGGTGGTCGTCGCCGTCGACGCCACTTCCGGCGAGATCCTCACCGGCCCGGAGATCATCACCCGGGGCTGGGTCCACGCCCCCGAGGCCGAGGACCTGCTCGAGGAGGCCCGCCAGCGGGTCACCGAGGCCCTGGAGCACTCCACCGACGCCGGCAACCTGGACTTCGACACGTTGAAGCGCCAGATCCGCCAGGCGCTCGGCCGCTTCGTGAACGAGAAGACCAAGCGCCGGCCGATGATCGTGCCCGTCGTGATGGAGGCGTAGTTTTCGATGGCGGGCACCCGGGTCCTTTGGACCACGCCCGCCACGTGCCGATGGGGGCCCCTGCCCCATCGGCGTCCCGCGTGCCGCGTTGGGCGTGCGAACCGGGCTCAGGGGCGCATGGCGTAGAGGCGGAAGAACCCGCCGTCGACGTCGAGCACGTCAACGGCGCGAAACCCGGCCTGCAGGCCGAGGTCGCGCACCGTGGACTCCCGGATGACGGTGCCGATCGCCGCCGAGGGCTGCTCGGCCATGGCCGCCGGCAGGCAGTGGGTGATGCTCCAGCCGTACATCATCCGCTCGAGGTCGTCGCCCGGGGCGGTGAACGCCGGCGCCACCGCCTCGTCGGCCACCATGAGCACGCCGTCGCCGGCCAGGGCGGCGCGGGCGGCGGCCAGGACCTCCACCGGTCTGGCCAGGTCGTGGAGCGCCTCGAGAAGGGTGACCACGTCGAAGGGGCCGGCGGCGGCCAGGGTGCCGGCGTCGGCGCACTCGAATCGGACGTCGACCCCATGCTCGCCGGCGGCGGCCCGGGCCTCGGCGATGGACGGCTCGTCGCTGTCGATGCCCCAGACGTCGGCGCCGGGGTAGGCGCGGGCGACGGCGATCGTCGACCACCCCTGCCCGCACCCGATGTCGGCCAGCCGCCCGCCGGCCGCCAGCCGCTCGACCGCCGGCCCCGCCGCCGGCAGCCACTCCTCCACCAACGCGGTGGTGAACGCCGGCCGGTTGATGGCGCCCTGACCCCGGCGGAACTCGGCCCCGTAGCGGGCGTAGGGCACGCCGGCGCCGGTGCGGTAGGCGGCCACGACGTCGTCCAGCGCGGCGGCAATGCCGACCACCAGGCCGGCGAGGGGCGCCAGGTGGTCAAGGGCGAGCGGGTCGGCCACCACCCCCACGTGGGCCTCCGGCAGCGTGTACCGCCGGGCGCCGGCCTCGGCCGTCACGTCGTCGACCGTGAGGACGCCGGCGACGGCCTGCTGCTCCAGCCACTCCTGGGCGTAGCGGGGGGCGATGCCGGCGCCGGCGGCCAGCTCGGCCACGGTGCCGGCGCCGGCGCGCAGGGCGTCGTAGAGGCCCAGGCGAGTGCCCAGGTGAATGCCGAAGAGCTCCAGGGCGCCGATGGCGGCGTCGAGTACCCGCTGGTCGAGCGCGATCGTGCTGGTCATGGCGGCGGTCCCTCCCGTGATTGTTGTGCGGCACACTTTGGCCTGCGCCGGCCTCGCCGTCGTGCCAAGATCGCCCGCTTCGGGAGAAGGAGGACGGAATGACGGATATGGCGACGTTCGACCTGGCTGGTTTCCGCGGCCCGGTGTTGCGGCCGGACGACAGCGGGTACGACGAGGCGCGCAAGGTGTTCAACGGGATGATCGACCGCCGGCCGGCGTTGATCGGCCGGTGCACCGACGCGGATGACGTCGTCGTCCTGGTCAACCTGGCACGCGAGAGCCACCTGCCGATCTCGATCTACGGCGGCGGGCACGGGGTCACCGGCTCGGCCGTCGTCGATGCCGGCATCTGCTGCGACATGCGGGGCATGAAGGGGATCACGGTCGACACCGAGGCCCGCACCGTCCGGGCCGAGGCCGGGTTGACCTGGGGCGAGTTCGACGCCGCCACCCAGGAGCACGGCCTGGCCGTCACCGGCGGGCGGGTCTCGGACACCGGGATCGCCGGCCTTACCCTGGGGAGCGGGAGCGGGTGGCTCGAGCGCAAGTTCGGTTTCGTGTGCGACAACATGGTCGCTGCCGAGGTGGTCACCGCCGACGGCCGCAAGGTGATGGCCTCCGATGACGAGAACCCGGACCTGTTCTGGGGACTGCGGGGCGGCGGCGGCAATTTCGGGGTGGTCACCGCCTTTCACCTGCGCCTTCACCCGGTCGGCCCGATCATCCTCGGCGGGATGATCATCTGGCCAGCAGCGATGGCCGGCGACGTCGTCCGCTTCTACCGGGACTTCATGACCGGCGCCGCCGACGAGATCGGCGGGGCGCTGGCGTTCATCACCGCCCCGCCGGCGCCGTTCGTGCCCGAGCCCGTCCGAGGTCAGCCGGTCGTGGGCGCCATCGTCACCTATGCCGGCCCGATCGAGGAGGGTGAGGAAGCGCTGCGGCCGATCCGCGAATTCGGCCCGCCCGGGGTCGACATCGTCCAGCCCATGCCCTATGTGGCCGTCCAGCGGATGATCGACGAGGGCAACCCCAAGGGCATGCATCACTACTGGAGCGCCGACTTCCTGGCCGGCCTGCCGGATGAGGCCGTCGACGTGTTGGTGGAGCACGCCACCCGTCCGGTGTCGCCGCTCTCGCAGATGTTGCTGGTCCCCGGTGGTGGCGCCATCGCCCGGGTCGACGACGACGCCACCGCCTTCGGCCAGCGCGACGCCCCGTGGAACGTCCACTTCCTGTCGATGTGGCCCGACCCGGCCGACAGCGAGCGGAACATCGCCTACAACCGGGCCATCGCCGCGGCCATGCAGCCGTGGACGACGGGCCGGGCCTACCTCAACTTCATCGGCGACGAGGGGCTGGGGCGGGTGGAGGCCGCGTACGGGCCCGAGCGCTACGCCCGGCTCCAGGCGCTGAAGGCGACGTGGGACCCGACGAACCTGTTCCGCCACAACCAGAACATCCCGCCGGCCGCGTAGGCGGTCGCCCCGGTATGGGGCTGTTGCTGCTGTTGCTGGTGTTAGCGTTGTTGCCACTGTGGCCACTAGACCGGCGACCAAGAAGGCGGCGCCCGCCAAGAAGGCGGCCACCCGGAAACCTGCGGCCAGGAAAGCGGTCGCGGGCGCCCGGACCAGGCCCGCGCCCAAGCCGCCGGCACGCCCGCCGAAGCAGAAGGGCCCGCGCCTCGGCGGCCACGGCTACGACGTCGCCGGCCTGCTGCTCCTCCTGCTGGCGCTGGTCACTGCGCTCTCGGTGTATGCCGACCTGGCCGGCCCTGCGGGCCGGGCCATCGCCGATGGGGCCGGCGTCGTCCTCGGCTACGGCCGCTGGGCCCTGCCGTTCCTCTTTGCCGCCGCCGGCGGGATGCTCCTGTGGTGGGAGACGCCGCAGGAGCCGGCCCGGCTGGCCATCGGCCTGTCCCTGCTGGCGGTGGCCGGCTGCGGGCTCGTCCACCTGGCCACCGACGGTCCGGCGTGGAGCGCCACCGCCGCCGAACTGCGGTCCTCGGGCGGGATCGTGGGCACGCTGGCCGCCGACCCCCTGCGCTCAGTCCTGGCCGGCGCCGGCGCCGGCGCGGTGCTCCTGACCGTCGTGGGTGTCGCCACCCTGGTCCTGGCCCGCACGACCGTGCGCACCGCCACCAGCCAGGCCGGCGGCGCCGCCCGCCGCGGCGGACAGGCCCTGGCCGCGCTGGGGAACCGGCTCACCGAGCTGCGGCCGCCGCCCCTTCCGGCCGTCCCCGAGGCCGAGCCCGAGGTCGAGCCGCCGGCGCTGAAAAGCCCCGCCATTCCCAAGGAGGTCATGGCACCCCTGCCCGTGACCTCCATCGAGATCACCCTGCCGCCCACGCCCACCGAGCCTCCCGCCCAGGCGCCCGAGCAGCTGGCCATCGACGTCGGCCCCGCCGGAGAGCACGGAGTCTCAGAGAAGCAAGGTGCCTGGAAGCTGCCGCCGCTTTCCTTGTTGAAGCGGGGCAAGGCCCAGGAGATCGACCACGCCCTGGTCGAGGCCGAGGGCCGCACGCTCGAGCGGGCGCTGGCCGCCCACGGGGTCGACACCGCCCTGGTCGGCATGACCGTCGGCCCCACCGTCACCCGCTACGAGCTGGCCCTCGGCCCGGGCGTGAAGGTGGCCCGGGTCACCAACCTCCACAAGGACATCGCCTACGCCATGGCGTCGGCCGACGTCCGTATCCTCGCCCCCATCCCCGGCCGGTCGGCCATCGGCGTCGAGGTGCCCAACAAGCAGCGCCAGCTCGTCCTGGTCGGCGACATCCTCGGATCACCCGAGGCCCACAAGGCCACCCACCCCTTGGAGGTGGCCGTCGGTCGCGACATCGCCGGCCGGCCCATCCTGGTCAACCTGGCCGAGGCTCCCCACATCCTCATCGCCGGCGCCACCGGCGCCGGCAAGTCGTCCTGCCTCAATTCGCTCCTGACCTCGATCCTCGTCAAATCCACCCCCGACCAGGTGCGATTGATCCTCGTCGACCCCAAGCGGGTGGAGATGGGCCAGTACAACGGCCTGCCTCACCTGCTCACCCAGGTGGTGGTCAATCCCAAGAAGGCGGCCAACGCCCTGTCATGGGCCGTCCACGAGATGGAGCGCCGCTACGACCTGCTGGCCGAGGTCGGTGTGCGTGACATCGGGGGCTACAACGCCGCCTACGACCGGGGCGACCTGCAACCGGACCCGGGCAGCGACGTCACCTACCACCGGCTGCCCTTCATCCTGCTGGTGGTCGACGAGCTGAACGACCTGATGATGGTCGCCGCCCGCGACGTGGAGGAGTCCATCTGCCGTATCGCCCAGATGGCGCGGGCGGTCGGCATCCACCTGGTCATCGCCACCCAGCGGCCCTCCGTCGACGTCATCACCGGCGTCATCAAGGCCAACGTGCCCTCCCGCCTGGCCTTCGCCGTCAGCTCGGCCACCGACAGCCGGGTCATCCTGGACCAGGTCGGTGCCGAGCGCCTGGTCGGCCAGGGCGACATGCTCCTGGCCATCGCCTCCTCCAGCAGCCCCATGCGGGTGCAGGGCGCCTGGGTGGGCGAGGACGAGGTCCGCAAGGTGGTGGCCTTCTGGCGCCGGCAGCAGGACAAGCCGTCCTACGTCGAGGGCGTGGAGGGCGACGAGCCCAGCGGCACGTTTGACGGTGGCGGTGGCAACCACGAGGACGACGACGACATGCTGGAGCAGGCCATGGAGCTGGTGGTGCGCTCCCAGCTGGGGTCGACGTCGATGCTCCAGCGCAAGCTGCGCCTCGGGTTCGCCCGGGCCGGGCGGCTCATGGATCTGCTGGAGCAGCGGGGCGTAGTGGGTCCCTCGGAGGGATCCAAGGCCCGTGCCGTGCTGATGACGCCCGAAGAATTGGATGAATTGAAGGGTCGGGCTTAGACGGAAAAAAGACCGGTGACGCCTCCCCATTGAGGCGCCACCGGTCAGGTTCATTTGCGGGCGGACGTTAGGCGGCGATACGCGGGCGCTCGTTGCGGGTCCGGGTGGTGTCGCCGATCGAGGTCGTCCCGAACCACCCGAGCAGGGCGGACCAGGCGGCGGCCAGCGAGCCGACGACCAGACCGGTGCCGACGGTGCCCATCCACGCCTCGCGTACGGCCACGCCGAACCCCTCGAACACGGAGTAGTCGAGGGCGAGCGTCATGACGATGCCGAGGATGAAGGTGAACATGGTGCGGATCCGGTCGAGCCCGGGGACGTTCTCGATGACGAGGTCGGTGACCTTCAGGGCCACCAGACCAAGCAATGTGACGACGGCGAACTCGTACATGGAAGGGCCTCCTTTATCGTTTGAACCTTCCACTCTTTGGACCGCTTTTGATTGAGGAAGGTTTCACCCGGTTTGCTTGCCGGCCCGAGATCTGGGAAAGACTGTCGGCATGGCCAACTACGAGGGTTACTGCGTCAAGTGCCGCGAGAAGCGGGAGTTCGAGGGCACCGAGGTCGAGCTGGCGAACGGTCGCCGGGCGGCCCAGGGCGCCTGCCCGACGTGCGGCACCAAGATGAACCGCATGCTCGGCAAGCAGAAGTAGGTCTTTGGTCGGTCTCTGAGCCCGAGCGGCCCCCTGAGCGGGTCGGGCCCGAGCGGCCCCTGAGCGGGGTGGCGACTAGATTGGGCGGGTGCCGGAGAGCTACTGGGTCGAGACTCTCGGCTGCCCGAAGAACCAGGTCGATTCCGACAAGCTGACCGGGAAGCTGGTTTCGGAGGGCTTGGCGGCGGCGGCCCGGCCCGAGGACGCCGACCTCGTCGTGGTCAACACGTGCGCCTTCATCGAGGCCGCCCGTGAGGAGTCGATCGAGACGATCCTGGCCCTGGCCGGTGCCCGCCGGCCCGGGGCCCGCCTCGTCGTCACCGGATGCCTGGCGGAGCGGGCCGGCGCCGAGTTGGCCGAGGCCCTGCCCGAGGTCGACGCGGTGGCCGGGTTCGGCGTGCCGGTCACGCTGGGGCGCCGGCCGCTGCCCTCCTTCGACCTGCTGAACCTGCCCCGGCCCAAGTCCGAGGTGCCCTGGGCCTACGTGAAAGTGGCCGAGGGCTGTGACCGCACCTGCGGGTTCTGCGCCATCCCGTCCTTCCGGGGGCCGCAGCGTTCCCGCACCGAGGAGTCGATCCTGGCCGAGGTCGACGCCCTGGAGGTGGCCGAGATCGTCCTCGTGGCCCAGGACCTGGCGTCCTACGGGCGCGACGTGGGCCGCAAGGGCGCCATCGTGCCGCTGGTCGAGGCCGTCGCAGAGCGGGTCGACCGGGTGCGCCTGCTCTACCTGTACCCCTCCGAGCTCGACGACCGGCTGGTCGAGGTGATCTGCGCCACCGGCGTGCCCTACTTCGACCTCTCGCTGCAGCACGCCTCCAAGCCGCTCCTGCGGCGCATGCGGCGCTGGGGCGACGGTCCGAGGTTCCTCCGGCGCATCGAGAGCATCCGCCGGCGGGAGCCCACCGCCGCCTTCCGGTCCTCGTTCATCGTCGGCTACCCCGGCGAGACCGAGGAGGACCACGACGACGTGCTGGCCTTCGTGGAGGAGGCCCAGCTCGATTGGGCCGGCTTCTTCTCCTACTCCAGGGAGGAAGGCACCCTGGCCGCTGGCCTCGACGGGGCGGTCGACGAGAGGCTGGTCGCGGAGCGGCTCATGGAGCTGTCGGAGCTGCAGGACCGCATCACCGCCGTGCGGCGGAGCGACCTCATCGGCGAGATCGTCGAGGTGCTGGTCGACGAGCCCGGCGTGGGCCGCAGCCATCGGGAGGCGCCCGAGATCGACGGGGTCATCTCGGTCCCCGCCGACCTGCCGGTGGGCGCCTTCGCCAAGGTGACGATCACCGGGGCCGAGGGCCCCGACCTGGAAGCTCTTTAGGGCACGATGGCGACGCGGAGCACTTTTGGCCCCTCGGCCCTCGCCACGCCGGCCAACGCCGTGACCCTGGTCCGGATCCTGGTCCTGCCGCTGCTCATTGTGCTGATCGTCGATGACGGCTCTGAATGGCCGGCGCTGTGGCTGTGGATCGTCCTCGCCGGCAGCGACCTCTTCGACGGCTGGCTGGCCCGCCGCCATGGCACCACCCGCTCGGGCGCCTTCCTCGACCCCCTCGCCGACAAATTTCTGGTGCTGGGGGCGATGGCCGCCCTGGTGGCCAAGGGCGTCCTGTGGTGGCTGCCGGTCGCCCTGATCGCGGTGCGGGAGGTGGCGCTCAGCGCGTACCGGTCCTACGTCGGCCGGCGGGGCGTTTCGGTGCCGGCGCGGTTCCAGGCGAAGATGAAGACCTTGATGCAGGCCATCGCCGTGGGCATGGCCATCGCCCCGGTGTCGGGCGACGCCTACCGGGGCATCATGCTGACCGTGCTCTGGGTGGCGGTGATGATGACGCTGGTAACCGGCGCCCAGTACCTGTGGGACGGCCGGAAGGTCGTCCGTGCGCTGTGAGGTTGTCGCGGTCGGCACCGAGCTGCTCTTGGGCCAGGTCGTCGACACGAACGGGGCCT
Organism: uncultured Acidimicrobiia bacterium; assembly: GCA_963768975.1. Lineage (GTDB taxonomy): Bacteria > Actinomycetota > Acidimicrobiia > Acidimicrobiales > AC-14 > CADCTB01. The sequence goes on from CAVYKB010000020.1 coordinate 189,699, forward strand.
ACATCGGTGACCAGCTGGCTCTCGCCGGCATCGACTGCCACTTCCACACCAAGGTGGGCGACAACCACGGGCGAATCGTCTCCGCCCTGAGGATCGCGCTCGATCGGAATGAGGCGGTCATCGTCTGCGGCGGCCTGGGGCCGACGTCGGACGACATCAGCCGGGAGGCCATCGCCGAGGTCATGGGTGTCGAGCTGGAGCAGGACCCGGCGATGGTCGAGCGGATCCGGAAGCTGTTCGAGGCCCGCCGGAGGGAGATGGCGCCGAGCAACGCCCGCCAGGCCGACCTGCCGGCGGGCGCGACGTTCATCCCCCAGGAGCGAGGAACGGCCCCGGGACTGATCTGCCCGGTGGGAGACAAGGTGGTCTACGCCATCCCGGGGGTGCCCATGGAGATGACCGAGATGCTCGATCGGGGCGTCATCCCCGACTTGAAGCGCCGGTCGGGCTCTACTGCGGTGATCATGAGCCGGATGATCCGGACGTGGGGCGAGGCGGAGTCGACGCTGGGAGAGCGCTTGGCCGGCCGGATCGAGGCCCTGGAGGCCAAGTCGAACCCCACCATCGCATTCCTGGCCTCGGGCATCGAGGGGCTCAAGGTCCGGGTGACGGCCAAGGCGTCGACCGAGGCGGAGGCGACGGCCATGCTCGACGCCGAGGAGGCCGAGTTGCGGGCCATCCTCGGCGACATCGTGTTCGGCGTCGACGACCAGAGCATGGAGCGGGTGGTGGCCGACCTTTTGTCGGAGCGGCGCCTGACGGTGGGGGTGGCCGAGTCGCTGACCGGCGGGCTGGTGGGGGCCCGGCTGGCGGAGACCAAGGGCGCCAGCAAGTGGTTCCGGGGCTCGATCGTCAGCTACAACAGCAAGGTCAAGTTCGACCTGCTCGGCGTGCCGGAGGGCCCGGTGGTGTCCGCCGAGGCCGCCGAGGCCATGGCGTGGGGGGCGTGCAAGCGGCTGGAGGCCGACGTGGGTCTCTCGGTGACCGGCGTCGCCGGCCCCTCCACCCAGGACGGCCAGCCGGTGGGCACGGTCTTCATGGCGGTCGCCATGGACGGCACGGCCGAGGTGGCCGAGGCCCACTTCCCCGGCGAGCGCCAGCACATCCGCCAGTTTTCGACGATCTCCCTGCTCGACATGCTGCGGAGGCGGCTGCTGGCGGAGGGTTGATGCCCCGCCTGTTCGTGGCCGTCTGGCCGCCCGAGGAAGTGCTCGACGTGGTGGCCGCGCTGGAGCGGCCGGCGAACGAGGGTCTGCGGTGGACCACCCGGGACCAGTGGCACGTCACCCTGCGGTTTCTCGGGCCGGTCGACATCGCGCCGGTCGAGGGCGCACTTGCCGGCGTGGCGCCGGCCGGGGCGGTGCGGGCACGGCTGGGGCCGGCGGTGGGGCGGTTCGGCCACGGCGTCCTGCACGTGCCGGTCGCCGGCCTCGACGCCATCGCCGCCGCGGTGATCCGTGCCACCGCCGGCCTCGGACGCCCCCCGGACGAGCGCCCCTTCGCCGGCCATCTGACCCTGGCCCGCGTTGCGAAGGGAGCCCGGGTGGACCTCCGACGCCTCTCCGGCGCCGCGGTCGAGGGCAGCTGGGCCGTCGGCGAGGTGTGCCTGGTGGAGAGTCGGCTCTCCTCCGCCGGCGCCCGCTACCAGGTGGTCGAGCGCTTCCCGCTCGCGCAATAGTTTTGGACCGCCATGGTGCGCGGCCGGCTCGGACACCGCCTCGTCGTGGCTGGACGACGGCGGCGTGTACCTCATCTCCACCAAGCCGACGGTCTGAGCCCGGCTACTCGGTCGGCGCTGTCGCCGACTCCTCGGCGCCGTGGTCCATCAGGAGCCGGACCATTTCGTCGTCCTCGTTCTGCTCGGCGCCCATGAGCGGCGTGAAGCCGCCCTGCTGCCTGGCGTTGGCGTCGGCGCCGGCAGTCAGCAGAGCGGCCACGATCTCCCGGCTCTTCGCCGCCACCGCGGAGTGCAGGGGCTGGACCTTCATGTCGTTGCGGGAGACGGCGGCCACGTCGGCCCCCCGGTCGAGCAGGAGCCGCAGCGCCTTGCCCCGGTCGAAGAAGGCGGCGAAGTGCAAGGGCGTGTAGCCGTCCTCCGACCAGGCGCCGAGCAGGCCGGCGTCATCGTCGAGGAGCTCGGTGAGGCGGTCGACGTCGCCGGCGGCCGCGGCGTCGAACACGTCGAGCTCCGGCTTGGCATCAAGGAGGACGTCGGCGACCTCCTGCTTGTGCTCGTAGAGGGCGGCGCGCACCGCGGAGCGCCCGTCGTCGTCCCGTGCTGCTGCGACGGAGGGGTCGTCTTTGACGGCCGCCCGGACCGCGTCAATGTCGCCGGCCTTGATGGACTCGAAGATGGTCGTCATCTCCTGAGCCTAAGCCCGCCGGCGCCGGCGATGGTCCTTGACCGAACGTCCGTTCGGAACTACCGTGCTGGAACTTCAGGAACGTAACGCAGCTCCGCTGCCAGAAGGAATTGTCACACCCCCTCCGTAGGGTGAGGCCTCGTCAACCAAACCGCCGGTTCATCCCGGACCGGCACCCACAGAAGGGACACCTAGCGGTGGAACGAGACAAGGCCCTCGAGATGGCCATGAGCCAGATCGACAAGCACTTCGGCAAGGGCTCCGTCATGCGCATGGGGGAGAAGACCCACATGGACGTGGAGTCCATCCCCACCGGCGCCCTCGCCCTCGACCTCGCCCTCGGAGTAGGGGGCCTTCCTCGCGGCCGCATCATCGAGATCTACGGGCCGGAATCGTCGGGCAAGTCCACCCTGGCCATGCATGTGGTGGCCGAGGCCCAGCGCAACGGCGGCGTGGCCGCGTACATCGATGCCGAGCACGCGATGGACCCCGTCTACGCCCGGGCCATCGGCGTCAACGTCGACGAACTGCTCATCTCCCAGCCCGACACCGGGGAGCAGGCCCTCGAGATCGCCGACATGCTGATCCGCTCCGGCGCGCTCGACGTGCTGGTGATCGACTCGGTGGCCGCCCTCACCCCTCGCGCCGAGATCGAGGGCGAGATGGGCGACAGCCATGTCGGCCTCCAGGCCCGGCTCATGTCCCAGGCCCTGCGCAAGCTCACCGCCACCCTGAACAAGACCAACACCATCGCCATCTTCATCAACCAGCTCCGGGAGAAGATCGGCGTGATGTACGGGTGCCAGAGTTATGGCACCCGTGTCACCCTGGCCGACGGCACCCAGGAGAAGATCGGCAAGATCGTCAACCAGCGGTTGCCGGTCGAGGTCCTGTCCTACGACCCCGACCTCGACGCCGTGGTGGCCAAGAAGGTCGTCAACTGGTTCGACAACGGCCGCACCGACCAGTTCCTGAAGTTCACCGTGGCCCGGGGCGGAGGCAACGGCCGGTCGTCGTTCTCGTGCACGCCCAACCACCAGGTCCGCACCCCCGGCGGTTGGCGGGAGGCGCAGGAGCTCTCGGTCGGTGACCGGGTCCTCCAGGCCGTGCCCCATCACCTGTCCGGCTTCCAGTGGGAGGTCATCCTGGGCGGCCTGATGGGCGACGGTGCCCTGTCGCCCACTCGCAGCGGCCACGGCGCCCGCTACCGCTTTGACCACTGCTCCAAGCAGGCCGAGTACTGCGACTGGAAGGGCTCTCACTTCGCCAATCTCGGCGTCAGCCGCTCGGTCCGCCCCTCCGACGGCGTGGTGGCCTTCGATGTGAAACCCCTTCCTGAGCTGGCCGAGTTGCGCCGAGCGGTCTACCTCGGCGGCAAGAAGGTCCTCAGCGACGACTACCTCAAGCAGCTCACCCCGCTGGCGCTGGCCATTTGGTACATGGACGACGGGAACTTCTCCAACCGCTCAAAGGGCGTCCAGGAGCGCACCAAGGACGGCAGCGGGCACTCGACGATCTGTGTCGAGGCCATGGAGCCCACCACCCGAGCCCGGCTGGTGACCTATCTGGCCGACACGTGGGGCATCAACGCCAAGCTGATCAGCTCCGGTGCCAACAAGAAGGCAGCGCTCGTCTTCGCCAAGGACGAGACGACCAAGCTGCACGCCCTGATCGCCCCCTTCGTCCACCCGTCGATGCAGTACAAGCTGCTGCCGAAGTACCAGGGTCGCTTCATGGTGGAGCCCGTGTTCGTGGCCCCGGAGCACCGGCTGGTGCCCATGCCGATCACGGCCATCGGGGTGAAGCCCCCGACCCGGTCCATGCACCGGTTCGACATCGAGGTCGAAGGCAGCCACAACTACTTCGTCGACGGAATCATGGTGCACAACTCGCCGGAGGTGACCCCTGGCGGGCGGGCGCTGAAGTTCTACTCCTCGGTCCGGCTCGACATCCGCCGCATCGAGGCCATCAAGGACGGGGCCGAGGTCATCGGCAACCGCACCCGGGTCAAGGTGGTGAAGAACAAGGTCAGCGCCCCGTTCCGCCAGGCCGAGTTCGACATCATGTTCGGCAAGGGCATCAGCCGGGAGGGCTCCCTGCTCGACGTGGGCGTCGACCTCGGGCTGATCAAGAAGTCGGGCGCCTGGTACACCTACGACGGCGAGCAGCTGGGCCAGGGCCGGGAGAACGCCAAGGCCTTCCTGGTCGAGAACCCGGAGATCATGGTGGAGGTCTCCGAGCGCATCCGCCAGCAGGTGGCGCCGGCGCCGGCCCCGGCGGCGGCCGTCGCCGACGACGACGCGCCGATCACCCTGGAGTAGGCGCCACCCGGACCCGGTGAACGGAGCCTGGGCAACCGCCCAGGCTCCGTTCAGCGGCCCACGAGGGGAGTTCCGGTCATAGGCTGAGCGGATGGCGCCGGATCTCCTGGAGTGTGAAGCGCACGGCACGCCCACCCGGCTCCGCTGTGCCGAGTCCGGCTGCGATAAGCCCATCTGCCCGCAGTGCCTGGTCAAGACCTCGGTGGGGCTCAAGTGCCAGGAGCACGCCCAGGCGGTTGCGCCCAAGTTCGACCGGCGCGCCCAGCGGTCCGTGATCGGCGCAGTGGCGCTGGTCGCCGTGGCAGTCGTCATCTTGTCGGTGGCGGTGTTCAACCAGAGCACGAAGCCGACGCTGCCGCCCGACAACACGCCGGCGCCGGCGGCCTCCGGCGAGCCGGGGGCCACGGGGCGCATAGTGCCGGCGTCGGTGTACGTGGTGAACGTCGACGGGTCGGGGGCCCGCACCCTCACGAACCGGGCGCTGGCCTTCGACGCCCATCCGGCGTGGTCGCCCGACGGGAACCGGATCGCCTTCGAGAGCACGGTCGACGGCCGGCGCACGATCTGGGTCATGCAGGCCGACGGGCAGGGATTGCGCCGGCTGACAGACATCGGTGGCGTGGCGTCGGAGACAGCGCCGGCGTGGTCCCCCCGGGGCGACCGGATCGTCTACGCCAGCGACCGGGACGGCAACTACGAGATCTACGTCGTCGGGGCTGATGGGGCCGGCGCCCGGCGCCTCACCGACAACCCCGCCGCCGATGCCGTTCCCTCGTGGTCCCCCGACGGGGCCCGCATCGCCTTCGTCAGCGACCGCGACGGCCAGCCCGGCATCTGGGCCATCAATGCCGACGGGTCGGCGCCGGCCCGGTTGGTGCCCGGCACGGCGGACCCCGGGTCCAAGCCGGCGTGGGCGCCCGACGGGCGCTCGGTGGCCTTCGCCAGCGACCGCGACGGCGGCGACCTAGAGATCTTCACCGCCGAGGTGGCCGCCGGCGCCGGCGCTCCTACCAAGCTGATCGCCGGCCCCGGCCTCGACGGCGAGCCGGCGTGGTCGGCCGACGGCACCAAGCTGGCTTTCGCCAGCGACCGCGACGGCAGCCCGCAGGTCTATGTCGCCAACCGGGACGGCTCCAACGTGGTGAAGGTCACCAACCGGGCCCGGAGCTACACGCCGGCGTGGGCGCCGGACGGCCGGCAGCTGGCCTACATCTACGACCCGGCTCCTGGAGCGTGACGCAGGAAGTCCCGGTGTATGTGTCGAACATGTAGGCAGTGGTCGAAGTCCTCAAGGTCTCCAGCAAGTCCAATCCCAACTCGGTCGCCGGAGCCCTGGCCGGGGTCCTCCGCCAGTCGGGCGCGGTCGAGGTCCAGGTGGTCGGGGCCGGGGCCCTGAACCAGGCCGTGAAGGCCATCGCCATCGCCCGGGGCTTCGTGGCCCCGTCGAACATCGATCTGGTCTGTATTCCCACCTTCGCCGACATCGAGATCGACGGGCAGAGCCGCACCGCCATCCGCCTGGCCGTCGAAGACCGGGCCCACCGCCAGGCATCGGGCGACCATGCCCACGCGCCGGCCGCGGTCGAGCACCTGGCGCCGGCGCCGGTCGCCGCGCCCGTACCGCCTCCACCGCCAACCGTCGCCGCCCCGCTGCTGCGCTGAGCGCACCCCCTGGGTGCCGACGGAGAGATTCGAACTCTCACTGACGACGCCCTAAACGTCGTGCCTCTGCCGGTTGGGCTACGTCGGCCTGCCCGCCAGCCTACCGGCCACGGAGCCGTACCGACCCCGCTAGCCTCGCCTCCATGACCCCTACCTTCACCGCGGACACCTTTGTCGGCGACCGGTCCAGCGAGGTGTACTCCCGCCTGCTCAAGGAGCGCATCGTCTTCCTCGGCACCGACGTGAACGACTCGTCGGCCAACCTGATCTGCGCCCAGCTGCTGCTCCTGCAGTCCGAGGACCCCGACAAGGACATCTTCCTGTACGTGAACTCGCCCGGTGGGTCGGTCTCGGCCGGTATGGCCATCTACGACACGATGCAGTACATCAGCTGCGACGTCGGCACTATCTGCCTGGGCATGGCCGCCTCCATGGGCCAGTTTCTGCTCTGCGCCGGCACCCCGGGCAAGCGCTACGCCCTGCCCCACTCCCGGGTCCTCATGCACCAGCCGTCGGCCCAGATGCAGGGCGCTGCGGTCGACATCGCCATCCACGCCGAGCAGATCGTCTACACCAAGCGGATCATGGCCGAGCGCATCGCCCACCACACCGGTCAGAAGGTGGAGCAGATCGAGCTCGACTTCGACCGTGACCGCTGGTTCACGGCCGAGGAGGCCAAGACCTACGGGATCATCGACCACGTCATCTCCAAGGCCGCCCAAGTAGCCGCCTGACGATGAGGGTCCTGGTCACCGGCTCGTCGGGCCTCATCGGCCACGAGCTGGTCGGCCAGCTCGGCCGCCAGGGCCACCAGACCACCCGCCTGGTCCGCCGGCCGGCCGCCGGCGCCGGCGAGGCGTCCTGGGACCCCGGCGCCGGCGCGATCGACGCGGCCAAGCTCGAGGGCCACGACGCGGCCGTTCACCTGGCCGGCGCCGGCATCGGCGACCACAAGTGGTCGGACGCCCACAAGAAGGCGGTTCTCGACAGCCGAGTCCAGGGCACCGGCCTGCTGGCGCGCACCCTCGCCGGGCTCGACCAGCCCCCCAAGGTCCTCATCTCCGGCTCCGCGGTCGGGTTCTACGGCTACGAGAGCGACCAGCCCGTCACCGAATCCGACCCCAAGGGCCGCGGGTTCCTCGCCGACGTAGTCGCCGCCTGGGAGGACGCCGCCGCACCCGCGGAGGCCGCCGGCATCCGAACCGTCCGCCTCCGCAGCGGCGTGGTCCTCACCGCGAAAGGCGGCGCACTCAAGAGGCAGATCCTCCCGTTCAAGCTCGGCTTCGGCGGCCGGCTCGGCGACGGGAAGCAGTGGCTGAGCTGGATTTCCCTCGACGACGAAGTGGCGGCGATCATCCATCTCCTCACCGCCGACACGACCAGCGGACCGGTCAACGTGACCTCGCCGCAGCCGGTCACGAACAGGGAGTTCACCGCCACCTTCGCCCGGGTCCTCCGGCGCCTCGCCGTCATCCCCGTTCCCACGCCGGCCCTCCACGTCCTCTTCGGCAAGGAGATGACCAAGGAGATGCTGCTGGGGGGCCAGAAGGTGCTGCCAGCGAGGCTCCAGGAATCGAGCTTCGCCTTCGCCCATCCCACGCTGGAAGGCGCTCTACGCCACACCCTCGGCCGCTGAGATCATCCCCGCCCCGGCGGTCACGTTGGTGGCCTCGTCAACGAGGATGAAGCTCCCGGTCAGCCGGTTCTCGGTGTACGGGTCGTGCATGAGGGGCGCAGTCACCCGCAGGCGCACCCGGCCGATCTCGTTCAGCGCCAGTTCGGTGGCCGAGTCGTCCCGGGTCAAGGTGTTGATGTCGAGCCGGTAGGCCAGCTCGGCCACCATGGCCCGGGCCCAGCGAGTGGTGTGCTTGACGGCGTACCGGCCGCCCTGGCGCAGAGGCTGGTCGACCATCCAGCAGACGAGAGCCTCGACGTCCTGGCTGGTCGACGGCTCGTCGCCGGCCCGCACGATCATGTCGCCCCGGGAGATGTCGAGGTCGTCGGTCAGCCGCACGGTGACGGACATGCCGGTGAACGCCTCCCCCACCGGTCCGTCATAGGTGTCGATACCGGCGACGCGCGAACGCTGGCGGTCGGGCAGGACCACCACGTCGTCGCCCGGGCGAAGCACGCCGCCGGCCACCTGGCCGGCGTAGCCCCGGTAGTCGTGGTGGGCGTCGGACATGGGCCGGATCACGTACTGCACCGGGAATCGGGTGTTGACCAGGTTCCGGTCCTCGGCAATGTGGACGGTCTCCAGGTGCTCCAGTAGCGCCGGCCCCTCGTACCACGCCATGGCCGCCGAGCGGTCGACCACGTTGTCGCCCCGCAGCGCCGACAGAGGGATGAACGTGACGTGCTTCCCGCTCGGGGGGCCGCTCGGGCCCTCGGCTACCCCCGGCAGCCTTTGCTTAAATGCAGAGAATTCGGCGACGATCGAGCGGAACCGCTCTTCGTCCCAGCCGACGAGGTCCATCTTGTTGACTGCCAGCACCAGGTGGGGGATGCGCAGGAGGGTGGCCAGGTAGGCGTGCCGGCGGGACTGCTCGAGCAGCCCCTTGCGGGCGTCGACCAGGACGACGGCCACGTCCGCGGTCGAGGCCCCGGTGACCATGTTGCGGGTGTACTGCACGTGGCCCGGGGTGTCGGCGATGATGAACTTCCGCCGGGGGGTGGCGAAGTACCGGTAGGCGACATCGATGGTGATTCCCTGCTCACGCTCGGCCCGCAGGCCGTCGGTGAGCAGGGCCAGGTTGGTGTACTCGTGGCCGCGCTGGACGCTGGCCCGCTCCACCGAGGCCAGCTGGTCCTCGAAGATGGCCTTCGAGTCGTATAGCAGCCGGCCGATCAGGGTGCTCTTGCCGTCGTCGACGGAGCCGGCCGTGGCCAGGCGCAGAAGTTCCATCAGGTGGCGGGCTCCACTAGAAGTAGCCCTCCTTCTTGCGGTCCTCCATCGCCGCCTCGGAGAACCGGTCGTCGGCCCGGGTGGCGCCCCGCTCGGTGATGCGGGTGGCGGCCACCTCGGCGATGATCTCGGGCACCGTCGTGGCCGAGGACTCGACCGCGCCGGTGCAGTTCATGTCGCCGACGGTGCGGTAGCGGACCGTCGCCTCGTAGGGCTGCTCGCCGGCCCGCGGCTGGATCCATTCACTGACCGCCAGCAGCATGGTGTCGCGCTCGACGACCTGGCGGCGGTGGGCGAAGTACATGTGCGGCACCTCCAGCCGTTCCCGCTCGATGTACTGCCAGACGTCGAGCTCGGTCCAGTTCGAGATCGGGAACGCCCGGATGTGCTCGCCCTTGCGGATGCGCCCGTTGTAGAGCGACCACAGTTCCGGTCGCTGGCGCTTGGGGTCCCACTGGCCGAACTCGTCGCGGAAGGAGAACACGCGCTCCTTGGCCCGGGCCTTCTCCTCGTCGCGCCGACCGCCGCCGAAGCAGGCGTCGAAGCCGTGCTCCAGGATGGCGTCGAGCAGGGTGACCGTCTGGAGCCGGTTGCGGCTGGAGTTCTCGCCCGGCTCCTCGACGGCGCGCCCCTTGTCGATCGACTCCTGGACCGACGCCACGATCAGCCGCTCGCCCAGCTCGGCCACCCGCCGGTCCCGGAAGGCGAGCACCTCGGGGAAGTTGTGGCCGGTGTCGATGTGCATGACGGGGAACGGGAAGCCGGCGGGCCGGAACGCCTTCTCGGCCAGCCGCAGCAGGACGATGGAGTCCTTCCCGCCACTGAACAGGACGACGGGCCGCTCCAGTTCCGCCACCACCTCGCGGAAGATGAAGACGGCCTCGGCTTCGAGGGCGTCGAGGTGGCTGAGCTCGTGGTGGCCGAGCGCCTGTGCGGGGGTGGCGGTGGTCATCGTGTGTGCCGGTCGTGTGCGACGACCACGGCAACCGAGAGTAGTTGATCGGCTGGGTCAACTATTCGCCAGCCAGGCCCGAGCGGCCCTCTGAGCGAGGGGCACTGCGGGGTCGGCTAGGCCTTGGCCTGCTCCCGCACTTGGCCGGCGGTGCGCCGGGCCGCGGCCCGGGCCTCGGTGGCGGTGGTTTTCGCCGCCCGCTTGGCCTGTCCCTGGGTGGTCTTGGCCGCCCGCTTGGCCTGGCCCTTCACGTTCTGCGCAGCGTCGCCGGCCTGCTCCTGGACCTCGGTGGCCACGCCTTTGGCCTCCCGCTTGACCCGGTCGGCCGCACCGGTGGCCGTCCGCTTGACCCGCTGGGCCTTGGTCTCGACCGCGGGCTGAAGCTCGCCGGCCACGGCCTTGCCGGCGCCGACGGCCTGGCGCCTGACCGGCTCGACCACCTTGTCGCGCACGGTCCCGGCCGCCTGGCGCTCCTTTTCAGTCGGGGGCAGGGCCAGCCCGACCAGCAGGCCGGCGCCGAAGGCCGCCAGGGCGGTGGCCATGGGGTTGCTGTCTGGCGCGGTCCGCAGCTGGTCGCCGGCCGAGCTCGACGCCGACCGCACCCGGTCGGTGAGGCTCGACACCCCGTGGCGGGCGCCGTCGGCGGTGCCGGCCACGCCGTTGGAAACGCCGTTCAGCGCCCCCCGGGCGTTGTCCTTGGCGCCACCGACTGCGCCGCGCACGCTGTCGGCGGTGTCCGACGCCCGGCCGAGCACCGAGTCGCCCACGGCAAACAGGCTGCCCTTCACCTTCTCGGTCTGGCGGTTCAAGATGCGCCGGGGGCTCACCTTGTCGGCCACCTCCTCGAGCATGTGCTTCGGGCTCACTTTGTCGCCGATCGCTTCCAGGTTCTGGGCCAGCTGACCACGCGTTTGCTCGATCTCGCGACGGATCTCGTCGGGCTTCCTGCTCATCGGGTCACCGCCTTCGGCGGCTGCCCCGCCGAGCCGGGCACAGTGCTCTCTGATTCGCTCGCCTGCGGCTCGCTCATGGGTCCGTGCTCCTCTATCGGGCGCCGCGGGCGAAGGAGTCCTTCGCCACCTGGACGTCGTCTCTCAGCGTCTGGACGGTCTGGTTCGGTATTGGGCTGACGTTGGCCAGCCGCTTCTTGCCGGCCATGGCCAGTACGCCGGCGACGATGGCGAACACCACCCCGACGATGGCGAAGGCGACGCCCTCGGGCACGACCTCCGACAGGGCCCACGCCGCGGCGAAGGAGAACAGGATGAGGTCGAGGAAGCCGATGACGGCTGCCGCCCCCAGCATCCCGCCCGCCTTGGCTGCCCGGGACACCTGCTCGCCGGTCTCGGCCTTGGCCAGCTCGACCTCCTTGCGGAAGAGCGTGGCGATTTCGGTGGTGACGTCGGAGAGCAGCTCCGACAGGGAACGTTCCTCGGTCCGGTAGGCCATCACGCCTCCAGCTCGCCGTAGGCGCCGTCGGTCGAGTCGTCGGTGAGGCCGCCCGAGCGGATCAGGCGTCCCACGCCGAATCCGACCACGGCGGCGCCGGCCAGGAAAACCGCCGGGCGCCGGCGGGCGAAGTCCACGACGTCCTCGGCCAGGCCGTCGAGGCCACGGTCCTCGAGGTAGGAGGCGGTGTCGTCCAGCCAGGTGGCGGCCTTCTCGGCGTAGTCGACCAGCGGCCCGGCCTGTTCCGGGCGGCCCTGGGACAGGGCGACGGCCTGGCCGCCCACCTGCGACAGGGCGCCGGCCAGCCGGGATGCCTGGGCGTCGGCCTGGGCCTGCAGCTGGCCCTGGGTCTCGGCCAGCATGCCCCGGGCCTGCCCGGCCAGCTCGCCCTTGACCTGCCTGGCCTGGCTCTTGACGGTGCCGGCCAGCTCGCGGGCGTCGGCCTCGGCAGTGCGGGCGACGACCCTGGTCCCGCCGACGGCGGCACCCTTCACCTGCTTGGCCTGGCTCTTGGCCGTCGACGCCACGCGCTTGGTCTCGCGGGCGGCGCCGTCCTTGGTGGTGGCGGCCGCCGCCTGCCGCGTCGCCGCCTTGCGTGGGCGGGCAGCCGGCATGGGCCGGGGTGTGACGATGGCCTGCTGGGCCATGGGTGGCGCCTCCTCAGAATGTCATCCGCACGGAATGACGTGGGGCCTACCCGGGGGTCGGAGGGGTGAAAACACTCCGACGCGGCCACCCGAGGCGCACGTCAGTGCCGGCGGCCCAGCGCACCAGGGGCGGTTCGGCCGGCCGGCGCAGGCCGTTCGCCGCGAGTAGCGACTCATCCAGATCCACCACCGTCGCCTCCTGCAACGGCCATGGCGGGTGCTCGGCGGGCACGCTGCACGGGCGACCGGCGATGCGGGTCCAGCCTCTCCACCTCCCACTGAGCCAGTGGTCGAGCTCGGACCCCTCACACGGCGGGCCGGGCCGGATGGTGATGTCATGGCCGGCTGCGGCCTGGAGGCGCCGGCGGCTGCGGTAGCGCACGGTCGACGGGCCGGCGTCGACGCTCATCCGGGCCCACCGGTACGGGACCCGGTAGAGCGCCCGGGCGCCGAGGACCAGCGGGAGGCTCGACGCCTCCAACGAGAAGAACCAGATGCCATCCTGGCCGTCGGGGCCCCGAACATAGGTGCGCACGTTGGTCTCCGGGAACGTCGCCATGCCCGGGATGAGCGGCAGGCAGGTCACCCGGATGGTCATGACGAACGGCGTCATGCTGACCCAGGCGGCGCCGGCGAAGGTGTCGACCGTGAAGCCGTCGGGGAGCCGGCGCTGGATCAGGTCTGCGTCGAACCGCCAGTGGAGGAACGTGAGCGAGGCCCACCGTTGGTGGGTGACGGGTCTGTCGACGCGCTCTTCTGGCAGGCGGCTGGCCAAACGCGTCGACGCCGGCTCAGTCGCGCTTCAACGCGTCACGCGCCTTATCCATCACCGCGGCGGCCATGCCTCCCACCACGTTGCCCGGCGGGGTGTTCGGCGCGTTGGGGTGCGGGTGGGTCGGCGCCAGCTTCTTGGCCGAAGCCAGCTTGCTCCCCAGGTCCTGGAGGTCACCGGTGGTGATCGAAGCCTGCAGCTTCGGGAACAGCTCTGTCTCCTCCTCGTCCACGTGGTGGCGCACGTTACCGATCAGGGAGACGAGGTGCGGATGCCGCTCGGCGGCGGAGTCGGCCCGCTCGATCGCGGCCAGCGTCTCCTTCACCGCCTGGTGCTCCTCGATGGCCTCCTGCACCAGGTGGTCGCCGTCGGGCAGGGCCTTGCGCATGGCCGGGTACAGCACCTGCTCCTCGATGGCCGCGTGCACCGAGAGCTCGCGGATCACGCCGGCCACCGCCGTGGCGCGGGCCTCGCCCTCGGGCAGCGACTCGATCTGTCGGAACATCTCCTCGACCTCGGCGTGGTCGGCGGTGAGGAGCTCGATGGCGTTCTGGGTCGTGGTGTCGCTCATGCGCGCTACCTGCCCTCCGCCACCTATCCTGAACCCATGTTGCGCCCCCACCTCTGACGTCTCCTCCGCCGCCTCTCGCCGGTTGCCCGCCGGGCGCCGGTCTCCGCGTTGGCCGCCGTGCTCCTGGCCCGGCTGGCCGACGAGTCGGCAATCTTCCTGCCCTTCGGCGCGCTCGAGTCCTTCCGTGACGACCTTGGGTTGAGCTACGCCCAGGCCGGCATGGTGCTGGCCGCCATCGCGCCTGGGGCGCTGGTCGGCGGGGTGTTCTCCGCAGCGTCGGACCACTACAGCCGGCGCATGATCTCCGCCGGCGGGGCCTTCGGGTTCGCCGTCGCCCTCGCCATGTTCGCCGCCGCCGACTCCTTTGCGGTCCTGGTCGCCAGCGGCTTCCTCATGGGCATGGCGTCGACCGCCATGGTCGACGCCGCCGAGGTGGCGCTGGTGGACATCGCCGGCGACGACCTCAAGCGCCACCTCGCCCGCTCCAACCTGCTGGCCACCTTCGGCGACCTGCTGGGGCCGGCGCTCCTGGTCGGCGCCGTGTACCTCGGTCTGTCCTGGCGGGCCGCCTTCGCAGTGGGCGCCGGCCTCATGACCCTGTACGCGCTGATGCTGGCCGGCGCCCCGCTGCCCCCTCCCGCACACCGTGCGCACGCCGGCGACGACGAGGACGGCGGGCTCCGCCGGCCCGGGGTCAAGGACGTGCTGCGGGATCCCGCCGTGTGGGTCATCGGCCTCATCGGCTTGCTGATGGTGCCGTTCGACGAGCCGCTCATCGGGTTCACGATCGCCCTGCTCGAGGAGGAGCGGGGCGCCTCGACCGGCGTGGCGTCAATGGTGGCCTTCGCCGGGATCCTCGGCGGGGTGCTGGCCTTCACCGTGCTGGCCAGGCGCTTCGAGGCCACCGATGACCACCACCTGCTGATCGGGTCGGTCTGCGCCATGACCGCCGGCGCCGTGGTCATCGCCGTGGTCCCGGTGCTGGCGGTCGTGGCCGTCGCCGGCCTGGTGGTGGCGATCGGGCTCAGCCTGGCCTGGCTGGCCATGCAGCACCGGGCCATCATGCTGCGGCCGGGACAGGTGGGTACGACGAACGCCGTGCTGGGCGCCATCGAGTCCACGGGGAGCTGGCTACCGATCGGCATCGGACTGGTGGCTGACAGGGCAGGCCTCTCCTGGGCTCTCGGCTCGTTCGCCATCATCGGCGGAGCCATGCTTCTCCTGTCCTGGTGGTCGGGCAGCCGCAGCAGGAAGGGAACGGTCTCGCTACCGTAACGAAGTGGTTACCGAGGACGACCCCTTCGCGGCCCTGGGCGACCCCAACCGCCGACGCATCGTGGAGCTACTGGCCGCCGGCCCCCGCTCGGTGGGCAGGCTGGCGTCGAGATCAGCCTCGTGCCCCTCGCCGGCGGAACGACCCGGGTCGACATCGTCCAGACCGGCTGGGAGCGCCTGGACGCCGGCGGCGGGAGCGGCTTGCTCAACACTTCGTCACCGCGTGCGACAACAACAAGGAGGCAACATCATGAGTGACGGCACCCTGGAGTCCCCCTGGGTCCTGTCCACCCCGAGCGGGCAGTCGACGTTCGAGGCCTACCGCGACGAGGCGGCCGACCCGCCGGCCCTGGTCGTGCAGGTGGGCAAGACCCAGCTGCGCTACGCGCTGCGATGCGTCGACGATCTCCACGCCATGCTGACCGGCACCGGCGACTGGGTGCCGCTCGGATCGGCGGACGAGCAGAAGCCGGCGCCGGCGGGCAGCGTCGAGGCATGGGCCCGTGACGAGTCCAATCCCGTCGGTGGCTGGTACGGCCTGCGCAAGGGCTACCGCGGCCGGTTCGCCAACTACGTGCCGCCGGTCCTCGAGCACCTTGGCTTGGCCGAGGTGGAGCACGGCGCCCGCAACAACCGCATGCGAGCGACCCCTTGACATCGCCGCCGTAGCGGCGCACTCTATCGACGACCGATACATCGGACCTCGATACAGAGGGAGGCAAGTGGAAGAACCGCAGTCGTTCCTCCCCCTGCCCACGGCGACGTTGCACATCCTCGTCGCCCTCACCTCCGGTGAGAAGCACGGCTACGCCATCATGGGCGAGGTCGAGTCGCTGAGCGACGGCGCAGTGCGCATGGGCCCCGGGACGCTGTACGGGTCGATCAAGCGCCTGCTGGCCGATGGGCTCATCGAGGAGAGCGAGGAGCGTCCCGACCCTGCGCTCGACGACCAGCGCCGGCGGTACTACCGGCTCACCCGGCTCGGGGAGCGGGTGTGCGCGGCCGAACTGCAGCGGTTGCAGGCGCTGATCCGCCGGGCCGGCTCGGCCGAGTGGGCCCGCCGCCTGGTGCCCCGGCCCGGGGAGGCCTGACATGGTCCGTCACGAGGCGATCTACCGGGCGCTCGTCGTCCTCTATCCCCGCTCGTTCCGCCGGGACTACACCGGCCCCATGACCCAGCTGTTCGCCGACCACGTCCGCGACGTGGGGGCGCGGGCATGGCTGCGCGCCGTTCCCGATCTCATCCGCACCCTTCCCGTCGAGAGAATCGAGGCAGTCATGAGCAGTGTGAGTCCCCGAGCACGGGTGCTGGCGCTGGCGTCTGCCGTGCTGGGCGCGACGGTCATCTCCGTCGGTCTCGGCGGGGGCGCCCTGCCGATCATCGCGCTCGCCGTGGTCGGACTCCTTTTCGTCCAGCGCGGCGCCTTCTCCTCGCTGGGCGGCGAGCGGGCGCCGCTGCGCCACGCCGTCCGCCAAGGATGGTGGGCGCCGTTGGCCGCCCTGCTCGGCCTGGCCATGCTCCTCTACGGTGCAGTCAACATCTTCACCGCTCACAACCTCGGCGGGCGCATCGTCGGCAGCACCCTCCTCCTGGCCTTCGGCTGCGGCATGTTCCTCGGCTTGATGCGCCGGCCGTTCGACCGGACCCAGGGCAACACCCTGATCCTGGTGACCACAGTCCCGTCCCTGGCCCTGTTCTGGAGCATCGTCCCACCACTCGTGGCCATCGCCGTCTGGATCGGCGTGCTGAAGAGCGGGTTCGAAGAACCAGCGGTCGCGTAACGCGCCGGCGCCGGCGGAGACACTGCAGATGACGTGAGCGCACTCATCTGGCTGGCCAGTCGGCGGGACCTCGGTTGGCGCCGGCGCCGTTTCGTGATTGCGGTTGCCGCCATCACCCTGGTGCTGGCGCTGACCCTGCTGCTGTCGGGCTTCCGGGACGGCATCGACGTGGAGACGGCCCGCACGGTGCGGGCCCTCGGCGGCGACACCTTCGTCGTCCGTGAGGGCGTGAGCGGCCCGTTCACGACGGTCTCCCAGCTGGGGGAGGACGTCGCCGCCACCGTCGCCTCGTTGCCGGGCGTGGACCGGGCGGATCCCATCGTGAGCATCCGCCACGCCATCGAGTCCTCACCCGTGACCGACGTCTACCTCATCGGCGCCCGCCCCGGCGGCCTCGGCACGCCGGAAGTGGCCGAGGGTCGCCCGCCGGGGCGCCGCGGACAGGCGGTGCTCGACACCCGCGCCGGCCGCGACGTTGGCGACACCGTGCGCCTCGGCGGGCGGAGCTTCGAGGTGGTCGGATTGGTGCGGGGCGTCACCGTGTGGGCGGGCGTCCCGGCCATGTTCGTGACCCTGGACGACGCCCAGGACCTCGTCTTCGGCGGCGCGCCGGCGGCCACCGCCATCGTCGTGTCGGGGCCGCCACAGGGCCGGCGGGCGGGGCTGAGCTTCGTCGACGCCGAGGGCGCCCGGCGCGACCTCAAGCGCCCGCTGGCGAACGCCATCACCACCATCGACCTGCTCCGCTTCTTCCTCTGGGTCGTGGCTGCGGCGATCGTCGGCTCCGTGCTCTACGTCTCGGCGCTGGAGCGGTCCCGAGACTTCGCCGTGTTCAAGGCGTTCGGCACCGACCCGTCCGACCTGGTCGGCACCCTCATGGTGCAGGCCTTCGTGCTCTCCGCCCTGTCGGCGGCGCTGGCCATCGCCCTCTCCCGGGTGCTGGCCGCCCTGTTCCCGGCGGTGATCTCCTTCCCCGCCCGCACCCTGGTCCTGCTTCCCGTCGTGGCCTTGCTGGTCGGCCTGGTCGGGAGCCTGGCCGGTGCCCGCCGGGCCATCGTGGTCGACCCGGCGTCGGCCTTCGGGGGGCCATAGTGCCGGCGCTGCGGGTCGATGGCCTGACCGTGGAGTTCGGCTCCGGCGGTGAGGTGACGCGGCCGCTCGAGCAGTTCGCCATGGAGGCGGCGCCCGGCTCGCTGGTTCTGCTCCTCGGGCCAAGCGGCAGCGGGAAGACGACGCTCCTCTCCTGCCTGGCCGCCATCCTGTCGCCCACCGCCGGCACGATCGACTTCGGCGGCACCGACATCGCCCGGCTCGCCGGCAAGGAGCGGACCGAGTTCCGCCGCCACACCGTCGGCATCGTCTTCCAGGCGTTCAACCTGGTGCCCAGCCTGACGGCCACGGAGAACGTCATGGCCCCGCTGCTGGCCGCCGGCGCGCGCCCGGCCGCGGCGGCCACCCGGGCCGCCGAGCTCATCGACCGGGTCGACCTCGGCCACCGCCGGGACTACCGGCCCGGCGAGCTGTCGGGGGGCCAGCAGCAGCGGGTAGCCATCGCCCGGGCCCTGGTCCACAACCCCCCGTTGCTCCTCGCCGACGAGCCGACCGCCCACCTCGACCACCTCCAGGTCGACGGGGTGCTGTCGCTCCTCGCCGGCCTCATGGACGGCGAGCGGGTCATGGTCATCGCCACCCACGACGACCGGGTCCACGCCCTCGGCGGCCAGCGGGTCGATCTCACCCGGACCCGCTGACGCGGCGCCGCCGGCGTCTGCGACACTACGGGCATGGGGCGCCGTCCCGGGGTGGGGCTGACGACGTTGGCACTCGTGCTAATCCTCGCCGCCTGCTCCGATCCCGGCGGCGGCCCGTCGGTCGAGCGCAGCCAGGCGGCGCTGAGCGCCGGCGCCGTGCTCGCGCCGGCGCCGGCGCCGGCCTTGGAGGCCCAGATCGCCGACCCGCCGCCGGCGCCGGCCGAGGGGCCGACGGCACTCCTGTCCGCCGGCGGCGTGGTGGTGCCGGTCATCGGGCGTGAAGGCGACGCCTGGAAGGTCTCGACACCCTGCGGGCTGGAGGCCGTCATGACCTTGGCGACGCCGCTGCCGCCCCGGCCGGTCGTCCTCGACCCCGGCCACGGCGGCTACGACCCGGGCGCAGTGGGCCCCAACGGCCTGTACGAGTCCGAGCTGAACCTGGCGGTGTCCCGCCACGCCGCCGCCGCGCTGGAGCGGGCCGGTTTCCCGACGGTGATGACCCGTAACGCCGACCACGGCATGAACCTGGTGAACCGGGCCCAGATCGCGCTGCGCACCCAGGCCCGGGCCTTCGTCTCCGTCCACCACAACGCCGCCTCGTGGGAGCCGAGCCCCATTCCCGGCAGCGAGATGTACCACCAGGTGGCCTCGGCGGACTCCAAGCGGCTGGCCGGCCTGATCTATGAGGAGATCGTCGCCGCCCTGCGCGTCTACGACGTGCCGTGGGTCACCTCGGGCGCCGGCGTCACCTGGCGGACCCGGGCCTCCAACGGCGACGACTGGTACGCCATGGTCCGCCAACCCAAGGGCGTGGCGGCCGCCCTGGCCGAGCTGGCGTTCATCAGCAACCCGGCCGAGGCCGAGCTGCTGGCCGACCCCGACGTGCAGCGGGTGGAGGGCGAAGCCGTCGCCCGGGGCATCATCCGTTTCCTGACGACCGCGGATGAGGGTTCCGGGTACAAGGAGGGCACCACGGCGACGCCGCGGCCGCGGGCGCCCGGCGTCCCCCGCCCGGACCCCAACGACTGGTCGGGATGCGACGACCCGGCGTTGTAAAGGGCCCCCTGGCGGGGCTCCTCGCAGTCGTGGCGGTGGCCGCGGCACTCCAGGTCCCTCCCGCAGGCTCGGTCGCCCCGGCGACGACGACCACGGTCGTGGTGACGACCGCCGTGCCGGCGACCACGTCGAGCTCGACCTCGACCTCCACAACGACGTCGACGCCTACGACCACCACCTCGACGACGACCACCACGCTGGCCGCGGGACCGCCGGGCTTCGCCGACTCCATCCGCTCTGCCCTCTCCGACCCCCGGTTCGAGAGCGCCACCGTCGGCCTCGCTGTGTGGGTCGCCGGGGAGGGGATGGTGGTGAACCACAACGCCGATGTCGCCCTCCGGCCGGGGTCGAACGAGAAGCTGTTGGTGGCGTGGGGCGCCTACGGAGCCATCGGCGCCGACACCATGCTGACGACCGAGGTGCGGGCCGACGGGGACAACCTGGTCCTGGTCGGGGGTGGCGATCCGAGCCTGCGTTCGACCGGCCCGCATTCACTCGACCGGCTCGCGGCCCGGGTCCGGGCCGCGGATGTGACCGAGGTGGCGGGCGACCTGGTGGCCGACGAGTCCCGTTTCGACGGCGTCCGCAAGGCCCCGGGCTGGACCGAGCGCCACGTGCCCTTCTTCGTCGGCCCCGTCTCGGCGCTCTCCGTCGACAGCAACTACCTGCGCACCGATCCGGAGTACGTCGCCAACCCGGCGGCCGGCAACCTCGCCGAGTTCCGGGCCGCCCTCCAACGCCACGGCGTCACCGTCGCCGGCGGTGAGCGGATGGGCACGGCGCCCGAGAGCGCGCCGGTGGTGGCGTCGGTCGACTCGGCTCCGGTCGCTCAGCTGGTGCGCCACATGTTGACCACCAGCGACAACTTCTACGCCGAGATGCTCCTCAAGGAGGCGGGCCGGCGGGCCAAGGGCCTGGGATCGTGGGAGAACGGCGTCGCCGCGGTCCGGGAGCTGGCGGCGGGGGCCGGCGTGGCCCTGACCGGCCGGGCCGCGGACGGGTCGGGCCTCAGCCGTGACGACGCCCGCCCGCCGCGGGAGTGGGCCGAGCTTCTCGTCGCCGCCCGGGACCAGCCCTGGTTCGACCAGCTCTTCGGCGGGCTGCCGCTGGCCGGGCGCACCGGCACCCTTGCCAACCGGTTCATCGGCACATCGGGGGAGGCCAACGTCCGGGCCAAGACCGGCTCGGTACGGGCGACGCGCGCCCTTTCCGGCTACCTCACGACGGCCGGCGGCCGGGAGGTCGTCTTCGCCATGGTCGTGAACGCCGACCCCCTGCCGGGAGCCGTGATCGGGGCGATGGACGGCCTGGTCTCCGGCATGGTCGCTAGCAGGGCCTGAGGGCACCAGCAGCCCCCTCAAGCATTCCGGCCCGCCGGCCGATAGAACGGAGAGGTTCGCATCAGGCGCGCCGGATGAGGAATGCGGGGCCATGCCGAGACGAGCGCTGAAACGAGCGAGCGACCCGGCGGCGGCCGGCCATCGGCGCCCGAACCGCCGGCGCCTTCGCGGCCTTGCACTGCTGTTCCTCGCCATGATGGTCACCGCGAACCTGGTCCTGACCTGGCTGGTGCAGGGCCTGGCGCACGATCAGGAGCATGGCCGCCTGCGCGAGCGGGCCAACGAGGTCGGCTTCGTTGTCGAGAGCAGGATGGCTACCGTCCAGGCCCGGCTGGAGCTGGTCGGGACCGTTGCTCAGATCAGCAACGGGTCGCCGCAGGCGTTCGCCGCCATCCCGACGCCGCCCGACCAGGGCCTCCTGGGGACGGCCCTCCTGCGGCCGGCGCCCGACGGCTTCGTCGTCGAGCTGGCGTCGGGGCGGTTCATGGCCCCCGGGCAGATGATCACCGGCGCCCGGGCCGACGCCATGCAGCGGGCGCTGACGGCCACCGCCATGGTCAACACACCGGTGATGACCGACAGGATCCTCCCCTCGCTGGGCTTCGCCCTGGGCCCGCCCCATGCCCCTCCGGGCACCGTGGTCTACCGGGAGTCGGTCGTCAACCTCAGCGCGCCCTCGATGGCTGCCGAGGCTGGCTTGTTTCAAGGGCTGGACGGCTTTCTCTACGCGTCCACCGAACCTGATCCGAGCCAGCTCGTCCAGACCACCGGCTGGCCGGTGCGGACGCCGCCGGCCGGCGCGTTCCAGCGGTTGGTCAACGTCGGGGCCAGGCAGTGGTTGATCGCCGTCTCGCCCAAGGAGCCCCTCGTGGGGCCGATCGTCGCCCGGCTGCCCTGGATCATCGGTGTCGTGGGGATGCTCGTCTCGCTGGCCATCTTCGTTGCCCTGGATGCCATGGCCCGTCGGTGGAACTTCGCCCTGCGCCTGGTCGACGAGCGCACCGCCGAGCTGCAGTCCTCGCTGGCGTCGCTCGAGACGGCGGAGCGGAGGGCGGTCGAGGCGTCGCGCCTGAAGTCCTTGTTCCTCGCCAACATGAGCCACGAGATCCGCACGCCGCTGAACGGCGTGATCGGGATGGCCGGCCTGCTCCTGGACACCGACCTCGACGACAACCAGCACGAGTTCGCCCTGACCGCCCGCCGCTCCGGCGAGACGCTGCTCGAGCTCATCAACGACATCCTCGACTTCTCCAAGATCGAGGCCGGGCGGCTGGAGCTGGAGGTGTCTGCGTTCGACCTCCGTGACGTGGTCGAGGGGCCCGCCGGCCTCCTCGCCCCGCTGGCCCACGAGAAGGGGTTGGAGCTGCTGGTCGAGGTGGACCCGGACGTGCCCCGGCTGGTGTCCGGGGACGCCGGCCGGGTGCGCCAGGTCGTGACCAACCTGGTGAGCAATGCCATCAAGTTCACCGACCGGGGCGAGGTCCACGTGAAGGTGTCGCGTCCCGAGGCGGCGGACGGCTTGCTCCGGTTCGAGGTGCGTGACACCGGCGTCGGGATCGCCGAGGCAGACCAGGAGCGGCTGTTCGAGTCCTTCGTGCAGGCCGACGCGTCAACCACCCGCCAGTTCGGCGGCACCGGGCTGGGCCTGGCCATCTCCCGCCGCCTGGTGGAGATGATGGGCGGGTCCCTTGGGGTCCAGAGCCAGGTCGGCCAGGGAAGCACGTTCTTCTTTACCGCGCAGCTGCCCGCCGGCGACGAGCCGGAGACCGCCCAGCTCGACACCGAGAGCGTGCGGGGCGTCTCGGCCCTGGTCGTGGTCGACAATCCGATGAGCCGGGCAATTCTCGAACGTCAACTGCTGGCGAGGGGGATGACCGTGACCCTTGCCGACGGTGGGCGATCGGCGCTGGCGCTGCTGCGCCGATCGGCCGGCGCCGGCACGTTGCCCGATGTCGCCGTCATCGACCGCCACATGCCGGGGATGGACGGGTTCGAGCTGGCCCGGGCCATCGCCGCCGACCCCGAGCTCGACGCCGTGCGCCTGATCATGCTGACTCCGGCGAACGGGTCCCGTGCCGGCACGTCGGGCCGCGTGTCGGCCCACCTGAGCAAGCCCGTGCCGGATTCGCGCCTGGTCGACGCCATCGCCGGCGTGCTGGCGTCGACGCCGCCGGCGGTGGCGGCGGCCGTTCGGGTGCCGGCGGAGGGCACCGCCGTTGTCGACACGCCGCGCGTGCTCGTCGCCGAGGACAATGCCGTCAACCAATTGGTGGCCACGGCGATGCTGACCCGCCTCGGCTACCAGGTCGACGTGGTGGCCAACGGCCGGGAAGCGGTGCAGGCGGTCGAGCGCACGTCGTACGTGGCCGTCCTGATGGACTGCCGGATGCCCGAGATGAGCGGCTATGAGGCCTCGATGGAAATCCGGCGCCGGGAGCGGCCCGGCCGGCACCTTCCCATCGTCGCCCTCACCGCCTCGGCGGTCAACGGCGACGAGGAGCGCTGCCTAGCCGCCGGGATGGACGACTACGTGACGAAGCCGGTGACCGTGGGCCGGCTGGCAGTGGTTCTGGGGAAGTTGGTCCAGGGTGAAGGGCGGGGTGCGGCGGGGGTGAGGTAAGGCGCCGAGCCCTGCTGTCGCCCCAACACGATCGCCGGCGCCGGCGCCCCCGGCAGGACTCGAACCTGCGACCCGCTGCTTAGAAGGCAGCCGCTCTGTCCACTGAGCTACAGGGGCTTGCGCATGGGCCTATGACCCTGCGGCTACGCGCCACGTTACCCCTCCGTTCATGCTCCGCGGCGCTCGTTATGGCCACGGTGGCCGTTCTCCGGCTTGCGTCGCCATGACGGCGCCCGTACAATCGTCCGTACAGGAGGCACCGATGAAAACGAAGGATAGACGGCGGGAGTTCCGCCTGAGTGCCGAGGACGAGCAGCTCATCGTGGAGGCGGCGGCGTTGTCGGGCACGTCGTTTACAGGTTTTGTCCTGGACGACGCAATCCTCCGGGCCCGCGAGATCGTAGAGGCCAAGCGAACGATCAGCCTGTCGCAGGAGGCCTACGTTCGCTTTCTCGAGGCGCTTGACGCTCCGCCGGAGCGGAATCCTGCCCTGGTTGAACTGGCGAAGCGAGCTAGGCGCTTCCGGCGGGTCTCGTAGTTGCGCATCGAGCGGCTGGATGAGAACCACAATTGGTCCTCGTTCAGTTGTGGCAACGAACCCCTGGACCGCTGGTTCGCCAACCACGCTTGGACTGCGCAGCGACAGGACACGGCGAGGACATTCGTCCTTATCGCCGATGATGGTCAGATCATCGGCTACTACAGCCTCACGATGGGGAGCGTCGAGCAGGCCTCCGCCCCCGGTCGGCTCGTTCGGGGCTTGCCTCGACATCCCGTGCCGATCGTCCTCTTGGCGCGACTCGCCATTGCGATGTCGGCGCAGGGTCAAGGCCTGGGAATGAGCCTTCTTTTCGAGGCGCTTCACCGGGCTGCCCTTGCCGCCGAGCATGCCGCGGCGCGGCTCATCGCCGTTGACCCGATCGACGATGAGGCCCGACGGTTCTACGAACGATGGGGCTTCCGACCCGTCGACGGTGACATCGGCGGACGGCTCTATGTCAGGACGAGAGATGCACTCGCGTCCTTCTCTGCCGACTACGGCGGGCTCGCGTAGGCGCTCCGGCAGGAAGTTGCTGCGGATAACTGTGCGACGTTCGCTCGCCGCCGGCGTGCATCGTCGCAGGTCAGCACAGCGTTCAGTCCGTTTGGCTTAGAAGGCAGCCGCCGGCGTGGGTACCGTTCTGGGCCCGCTCCAGCTGGTGCGACTCGCATACCGTTGACCCGTGATCCTTCCCAACGACAGCGACCCTCGCTTCATCACCCTCCGCCGAGGGGGGACGCTCACGGACTCGGACCATCGGCTTCTGGCTTTGTGGGCGGCCGCGTGCGCAGAGCACGTGCTGCACCTCTCCGAGTCGGAGCGGCCCTTCGACCCGCGGCCCCGTCTTGCCATCGAGCACGTTCGGGTATGGACGCGGGACGAGATCGGAATGGCTGTGTCACGGGCGGCTGGTGGCCATGCCATGGGTGCCGCACGAGCGCTGAGCGGCGCCGCTCGGCGTTCTTGACGACCAGCGGGTGCGAAACGACATCTGCTGGCCGTGGTTCACTGCCTGATCGGCGAGCAGCGACATGACCAAGATCGACCGCACGCAGCAGTGGATCGAGCTCGGGCGGAGCGTGGTCGACGACGTGATCGGTCTGCCCGGGGTTTCCGCCGAGGAGTCCTGGGACCTGGTGCGCACCTGCTGCGTGGCTCCTGCCGTCGAGTTGATCAGGGCGTCCAACCCTCGGGTGTTCGCCATCTCCGGCCCGGTGGGAGCGGGGAAGTCGACAATTGCCCGGGCGGTGGCCGCCTCACTGGCGAATGTGGGGATGCGCGCCGTTGCACTCTCGCTCGACGACTTCTACCTCTCGCGCAAGGAGCGGGAACGGCGAGGCATCGCCTGGCGTGCTGCGCCTGGGTCGCATGACATCGATCGGGCCGTGGAGGCGCTTGCCGCTCTTCAGAACGGGTCGCAGCCGCTGCTCCTGCCGCGGTTCGATCCGTCCCGAGATGACCGAGGCGCCGACGAGCGCCTTGAAGAGGCCCCTGACGTGGCGCTGTTCGACGGGTGGATCATCGGCTACGACGGAGAGGGGTACGACCGGATCCTCCCGTACCTTGACTGGCATCTCCATCTCGACGTTCCCAAGGACATCGCCCGGGAACGTCGATTCGCCCGGGAGACGAAGCTGCGTGAGGAAACGGGGAGAGCGTTCAGCCCCGAGAGGATGCAGCAGTTCTGGGACGAGGTGCTCGGACCCGGATTCGACACCTGGGTGCCCGCGTCCGCCGCGCACGCGAACATCGTCGTCCGGTTCGCCGAGAGCGGTCTGTGCTGTCTCGTCGACGAAAGACTCGACGAGTACCTTCCGTAGAATGCCCCGATGAACGGAAGCAGCCCACAAGGAGCAGGTCCAACGCGAGATGCCGAAAGTGGAGCCGGCGGCGGATCAGGGCGCGCCCCGCGTCGACGGCGTAGCTGGCGTGCGTCCAGTTCTTCGTAGCCTTGGTCGTCAGCCTGTCCATGATCTCGATGCCGGCCGGTCGACTTCGTCGACGCTGTTCAACTTCGACGCCGGCGAAATGCCGATCGGCGACCCCGGCCTTGGCAGCGACACCATCTCGCCCCTCGTGACCAACGGGCTCGCCCAGGAGGCGGGGAAGCGCGGGGTCAAGATGCGATGGTGCTGAACCGGTGGGACAACGAGAGCGCGGCGGCGGCGACCGGCCCCCTCGGCCTACGGGTGTACACGTCCCAGTTGCTGGGTCGAGACGCGGACCTCGTCCTTCATGGCGGCGGCAACACCTCGGTGAAGCAGCCGCACACGACGGTGTTCGGAGAGGAGGTCGCCGCCCTGGTCGTCAAGGGCAGCGGGTCCGACCTGGCCGACATGGACGAGTCGGGGTTCGCCTGGCTGCGCCTCGCCGACGTGGCTCGCCTGGCCGAGCTCGACGACCTCAGCGACCCGGAGATGGCCAGCCAGCTGGCCCTCGCCGCAGTGGTCCCGGGCGGGCCGGCGCCGTCGGTCGAGGCCATCCTCCACGCCGTCGTGCCGGCGCCGTTCGTCGACCACACCCACGCCGATGCGGTGGTGACGCTCACCAACACGCCGGCGGGCGCCGATCTGGTGCACGACGTCTACGGTGACCGCGTCGCCCTCGTGCCCTACGTCATGCCGGGGTTCAGGCTGGCCAAGCTGTGCGCCGAGCTCATCGCCGGCGGCGCCCTCGCCGGCGGGGTCGACGGGATGGTCCTGATGAACCACGGGATCTTCACCTGGGGCGAGTCGGCCCGGGAGTCCTACGACCGGATGATCGAGCTGGTGGGGCTGGCCGAGCGCTTCGTGGAGTCACGCCGGCGACCGTGGCCGGCCCCCACGCCGGCGCGACCGGACCGGCTCGCCCACGCCCGGCTGCGCTCGGCCGTGTCGGCCGCCGCCGGGCGACCCATGGTCGTGCGGGCCGACACCTCAGACAGCGCCATGGGCTTCATCGGCCACCCGGAGCTGGCCAGCATCACCCAGCACGGGACCGCCACACCCGACCACGTCATCCGCACCAAGCCGTGGCCGCTGCTCGGCCGGGACGTCGACGGCTTCGCCCGTCGCTACGGCGAGTACTTCGACACCCACCGGGGCGACCGCCATCTGCGCCGGCTCGACCCCGCTCCGCGGGTCGTCCTCGACGCCGGCCTCGGGATGTGCTGCGCCGGCCCGACGGCGCGCGAGGCCGATGTCGCCGCCGACGTTTACCGGCACACAATGAAGGTGATCCTCGACGCCGAGGCGCTCGGCGGGTACCGGCCGGCGCCTCTCGCCGAGCTGTTCGACGTGGAGTACTGGGACCTGGAACAGGCCAAGCTGCGCCGGCAGCCGCCGGCCAAGGCCTTCGCCGGCGAGGTGGCCCTGATCACGGGCGCGGCCGGCGGGATCGGCCGTGCTTGCGCCGCCGCGCTGCTGGCCGAGGGGGCGGCGGTGGTCGGCGTGGACAAGAACCCGGGGATCGAGGCCGCCTTCGAGGGGCCGGACTGGCTCGGTGTCGAGGCCGACGTCACCGACGCCGGGGCGGTCGAGGCCCTGTTCGACACCGCCACCGCCCGGTTCGGGGGCCTCGACATCCTCGTCCTCAACGCCGGCGTGTTCCCCGCCAGCGAGCGGATCGCCTCCCTGGGAGCCGAAGCGTGGCGCCAGGTGCTGGGTGTGAACGTCGACGCCAACGTCGCCCTCCTCCGGGCCGCCCACCCGCTGCTGGCGATGGCGCCGGCGCCCAACCGGGGCCGGGTGGTCGTGGTCGGCTCCAAGAACGTGCCGGCGCCGGGCCCCGGGGCCGCGGCCTACTCGGCGTCCAAGGCGGCGTTGACCCAGCTGGCCCGGGTGGCGGCGCTGGAGTGGGGCGCCGATGGCATCCGGGTGAACGTCGTCCACCCCAACGCGGTGTTCGACACCGGCATTTGGGCAGACGACGTCGTGGCCGAGCGGGCCGCGCAGTACGGCGTCACGGTGGAGGAGTACCGGACGAACAACGTGCTGCAGGCCGAAGTGTGCAGCGCCGACGTGGCCCGGATGTGCGTCGCCATGTGCGGGCCGCCGTTCGCCCGGACCACCGGCGCCCAGGTGGCCGTCGATGGGGGGAACGACCGGGTCATCTGAGGGCTGTAACGCCGGCCGCGCCGGGTCAGACTGTGCGCCTATGACTCTGACCGACACGCAGGAATCGCTGAACCAGGGCAGCACGTGGGACTTCTCCGACCTCCGGGCCATGTTCATCAACTGCACGCTGAAGCGTTCGCCGGAGCTGTCGCACACCGAGGGGCTGGCCCGCATCTCCATGGAGATCATGCGGCGCAACGGCGTCGAGGTGGAACTGCTGCGCGCCGCCGACCATGAGATCGCCTCCGGCGTGTACCCGGACATGACCGAGCACGGGTGGGAGCGCGACGAGTGGCCGGCGATCTACGAGCGGGTGCAGGCGTCCGACATCCTCGTGCTGTGCACGTCGATCTGGTTGGGCGAGAAAACGTCGGTGTGCACCAAGATCGTCGAGCGGCTGTACGGGAACTCGGCGCAGCTGAACGAGGCGGGCCAGTACGCCTACTACGGCAAGGTCGGCGGCTGCCTGGTCACCGGGAACGAGGACGGCGTGAAGCACTGCGCCATGAACGTCCTGTACTCACTCCAGCACCTGGGGTACGTGATCCCGCCCCAGGCCGATGCCGGCTGGATCGGCGAGGCCGGCCCCGGCCCCTCCTATCTCGACGAGGGCTCGGGCGGGCCGGAGAACGACTTCACCAACCGCAACACCACCTTCATGACGTGGAACCTGCTCCACCTGGCCCGCATGCTCAAGGACCACGGCGGCATCCCTGCCCACGGCAACCAGCGCTCGCTCTGGGACGCCGGCTGCCGCTTCGACTTCGAGAACCCCGAACACCGGTAAGGCGCCGCGCCCGGTCAGCGGGTCGCCATCGCCGCCATGGCGTCGAGGACGTCGTCGGCCGGGCTGCGGCCCCGGTCGACGTAGCGGTCGGCGTAGTCCGCCGTCGTCGTGGGGTCGACACCGAGGCGGGGGAGGGCGTCGAGGGCGGCGGCGAAGCAGGTGCGGGCTGCGGCGGCCAGTCCGGGATGAGCCAGGCCGAGCGCCGCAGCCTCGGCCCAGCAGCCGGTGACCGGCCCGCAGGCAAGCTCGGCCGTCGCGAACGCCTCGGGGTCGTCGAGCAGGGCGGTGGTGACGGCCACCGCCACCTGCCACCACGGCGCCGGCAAGGCGTCGATCATCCGAAGCTCGAGCCAGCCCTTGGGCCGCACCGGCGGGAAGAGGGTGGTGAGGTGGTAGGCGAAGTCGTCGATGGTCGGGTACCCGGCATCGTGGCCCTCCTCCATCCAGCGGGCGAAGGTGAGCCGGTCACGCACCGCCCGGTACGGGTCGGCGCGCACGAGCATGACCCGGGCGGCCAGGGCGTAGCGGGCCCAGGCGTCCGCCGGCGGCAGGATCGACGCCGCCGGCGCCGAGCGCGTCGGGTCGAGGTGGGCCCACACCTGTTGGCGCGACGAGCGGGCGCCGGTCGGGGCGCCGGCGGCCATCGGTGAGTTGGCGAACGCGGCCACCAGGACCGGGCCGACGGCGTGGGCCAGCCGCCAGCGCCGGGGCAGCTCGGCGGGATCGCCCAGGTCGACGTTGACCTGGATCGACGCCGTGCTGCACATCATGGCCAGGCCGGCGCCGCCGTCGCCCTGAAAGTAGGCCTCCATGGCGTCGTAGCGGGGGTTGGAGACGATCCGGCGGTACCGGCGGCGGGGGTCCAAGCCGGCGGCCGCGGTGCGGATGCCGGCATCGGCGAGGGCGGCCCGGAGGGCGGCGAGGCCGACGACGGTGGCGTCGATGGCGGCACCGGCGCCGGCGTGGGGAAGGCTGCTCAGCTCGACCTGGCCACCGGGCTCGACCGTGATCCGGCCGCCTCCGGGCAGCTCCAGGCCGGCGATGGCGGAGAACAGGGCGGCGGGGTCAGGCCGGCGCCCGGGGTCGGCGGCCGCCATGGTCAGCAGTTCGAGTTCGATGCCCACCCGGCCGGGGGGGCCGGCCGGCGTGAAGCAGTGGCGGCGGACGTGGTCGTGGATATCGGTGAGGGTGAGGGACCGCGTGGGCGCGGGCATGCCCCTACCGGTGCCCGAACGACGCGGCAACCCATGTGAGGTTGCGGACGGGAGAGAGCCAAAGATGCAGGTTGAGCACCGAAGTTCCTTTCGTTTCTAGGCGGGTGTCTGGGTGGCGTTGGCGACAGGAACTGCGAACGCCCGGCACCAGATGAGCACAGTGTGAGGGGTCGTCAGGTCAATGCCCGCCGGCAACGCGTAGTTCTGCGTCCCCTGGTTGCCTTTCAGGTCACCGAGCGACACGCCGGCGCCGGGTGCCCGTCGGTCGGTGCCGGGCACGAGGTAGAGGACGTAGTCGGGGCCGTTCTGCACGTCGATGTCCTCCAGCCGGACGAACGCGGTGCCGTCTGCGAGGCGGTACAACGCGGCTGCCCCGGAGGCGCGGTGGTCGATGCCCCGCAACGTTCCCGAGGCGATCCGGGCCGGCGGGGCCGGCACGGTCGTGGTCGTGGTCGTGGATGGGGCCGGCGCGGCGGCGGGGACGGCCGTCGTGGTGGGCGCCGGCGCCGGCGCCTGCAGCCCGAGGTCGACCGCGGAGGCAGGCAGGCTCTCGATCACGGTCTCGTCCCGGAAGTAGGGAAGGACGACGAGGCCCAGCACCACGACGGCCAGCACCGCCGGCACCGCGGCCTGCACCGCCCGGTTGGGCACGAACCGGCGCAGCAGCCGGGAGAGGCCGATGAGAACGACCACCAGGAGCCCGATCCGCACGAGGGCGGCCGGGCTCGTCACGGTGGCGCGGAACGGGCCGGGGCGCAGGAGGGCGAAGAGGCCGACGGGCACACCGATGATGGCGATCCGCAATGCCCACGTGGAGACCATGCTGCACAGTCTTCCCCGCCGGCTCGGCGTTACGGCGTCGGCGGGGCGCCGGCCTGGGCCAGGCGGGTGCCGACCTCGGCCGGCACGACGACCGTCCAGTCGGAGGCCTCCAGCTCGGCGCGCGTCAGGCGCACCTGGCCACCCGAGGAGCCCTGGCTGTCGAAGCGGAACTGCCAGACCTCGCCCTGGTCGATCACCTCGGCGACGTCGGACGTCGATTGCTGACGCACCGACCCGGCCGACGTCCAGCCCGTGCCCGTCCCCGGGCTGACCTCGATGTCGAGGGCGTAGGCGGTGGGGTTCTCGAAGGTGATGCGCGGCACCGTCCCCGGTCCCGAGGAGAGGCCGACGAGGAAGGTCAGGGCAACGGCGACCACCAGCGCCACGACGACGATCCCCACACCGGCGCCGAGGTGGCGGCCGGCCCGGTTCGTGGTGTCGGGCTGCACGACGGTGGGAGGGTTCATGGGCTGTCCTTTCGGGGAACCGCCGGGACGGGTGTCAACGCTTCTTCGCCGGCTTGCGGCGTGGCTTGCGGGGCCGGGGCGCGGGCCCGGGCGCGTTGCGCACCGGCGCGCGACCGGCGGGCCGGACGGGGACGGAGGGCGTCTCGGACGCGACCGGCGGCTCGGCGGGCGCCGTCGGCCGGCGGGGCTCGATAGGGGCCGGCGCCCGGCCGCCGGGTTCGCCCTTGCGACGGTCCCACGCCTCTTCGAACCAGACGGCGAGGGGGGTGGCCGTGAACACCGAGGAATACGTACCCACGACAATGCCGATCAGAAGCGCCAGGGCGAAGTCGGTAAGCGTGTCGCCGCCCAGCAGGTAGAGGGCGACGAGGATGAACAGGGCGCCCAAACCGGTGTTGATGGTGCGGGGCACCGTCTCCAGGCAGGCGTCGTTCGCCACCTCGAGCAGGGGGTCGCGGGTCCGGCTCCGGCGGAGCTCCCGGACCCGGTCGAAGACCACGACCGAGTCGTTGATCGAGTACCCGATCACCGTCAGCAGGGCGGCGAGGAACACCCCGTCGAGGGTCTTGCCCAGCCAGGCGAACACGCCGAGGAGCAGGATGACGTCATGCGCCATGGCCGTCACCGCGCCGGCGGCGTAGCTCCACTTGAAACGGATGGCCAGGTAGACCAACTGGGCGGTGAGGGCCAGGCCCAGGGCGATGAGGGCCTTGCGGCGCAGCTCGTCGCCGATGGTCGGGCCGACGAACTCGTCGCGAACGAGCTGCGGTTCGCCGCCGACCTCGGCCACCGCGGCCCTGATCCGGCCGACCTCGTCAGGGCTGAGCTGGGTGGTCCGGATGGCGACGTTGCCGTCGCCGGACTCCTGCACGACCGCCCGCGGGAACCCCGCTGCAGCAACCCCTTCGCGCACGGCGTCGAGGTCGGTCGGGCGCTCCGTGTCGTACTCCAGCAGCCGGCCGCCCGAGAACTCCAGCCCGAATTCGAAGCCCTGGGTGACAATCCCGGCGCCGGCCAGGATGAGGGCGACCGCCGAGCCGGCTAGCCAGCGCCGCCAGTGGCGCAGCAGGTTCGGCCGGCGCCGGGCGATCCAGGCCCGGAACCGCCCGCCGACTCCCAGGCCGAGGAGCTTGGGCTTGTCGCGCAGCCGCGTCCGCAGGACGGCGTCGACCAAGAGGCGCGTCACGACCAGGGCGGTGAACACCGAGACCAGCACGCCGATCGTGAGGGTGATGCCGAAGCCGCGCACGGCGCCTGAGGCGAAGAAGAAGAGCAGGACGGCGGCCAGCAGCGTGGTGGCGTTGGAGTCGGCGATGGCCGTCCAGGCCCGCTCGAAGCCCCGCTGGGCCGACCGTCGGGTGCTGGCGCCCAGCGCCGCCTCCTCCTTGATGCGCTCATAGACCAGGACGTTGGCGTCGACGGCCATGCCGATGGCCAGCACGAAGCCGGCGATGCCGGGAAGGGTGAGGGTGGCGCCGATGAGCAGGAGGACGGCGTAGGCGAGGGCACCGTAGGTGGCGAGCGCCAGGGCGGCGAGCACGCCCAGCAGCCGGTAGTAGACGATCATGTAGAGCGTCGTCAGGACGGCGCCGATGATGGCAGCCTGGACGCTGGCCTCGACGGCGGCGTCGCCGAGGGTGGGGCCGATCGTGCGCTGCTCGACGATCTCCACCGGCACCGGCAGGGCGCCGGCCCGGATGAGCAGGGCCAGGTCCTTGGCCTCGCTCTCGGAGAAATTGCCGGTGATGCTGGTCGTGCCGCCGGTGATCCCCTGGTCGCAGGCGATCTCGGGCGCCACCTGCGGGCTGGAGATGACCTCGTTGTCGAGCACGATGGCGAGGCGGCGCGCCGGGTCGCCTGGCGGCGCGCAGGCCGCGGTGCCGGTGAGCCGTCGCCAGGCGCCGTCGTTGCGGAAGTCGACCTGGACCTGCCAGGCCACCGAGAAGTTCCCGCCGATCGTCGCCGAGGCCGTGCTGACGTCGTTGCCGGTGACCGCCGGCGGCCCGAGACCGATCTCGACCCCTGTCTCGTCCGGGATCGTCCGTTCGCCTTGGCCGGCGGGCAGGACCGAGTGGAACGTCAGCTCTGCGGTCTTCCCGATAACCGCGACCGCCTCCTCGGGGTCGGCCACCCCGGGCAGCTCGACGATGATCCGGCGGTCGCCGGAGCGCTGCAGGGACGGCTCGGAGACTCCGAGCTGGTCCACCCGCCGGCGCAACACCTCCAGAGTGCGGTTCAGCGTGTCGGAGTCGACCTTCCGTCCGGGCGCGTCCCTTGCCTCGAGGACGATCTGGGTCCCGCCTTGGAGGTCGAGGCCCAAGCGGGCGGGGCGGTCGACAATGAGGAAGGCGGCGCCAGCCACGGTCGCCAGGACCAGGGCGGCGCGCCAGCGCAGCTTCTTCAACTTCTGGGGCTCCTCCGGCTCGGCCCAACGCACCACGGGTGCGCGGGCATCAACAGTTCGGCGTCAGGCGAACCGGAGCGGTGGTGCCCTCAGGGCGATCGTGTGGCGGCGGGCCCGGAGCGGCCGGTGCTCGTTGCCGGGAGCCGCGGTCCGCCGGCGCAGGAGCGCCGGAAGGCCGGCGAGCAGGGCCAGCGTCCCGGCGACGACAAGGACGCGCAACGGCGCCGCTGCGCCGGCGGCGCGGACCTCATCGGCGATGCGGGCGGGCATGATGGCGGCGTCGGGGGTCTGGGACAGGAGCCCGACGGCGGCCGGCGGCACGCCGGTGGTCGCCGGCCGGTCAGTGCCGGCGAGGTAGCCGCCGCCGGCAGCAAGCAGGCAGATGGCCCACAGCGCGCACGTCCACACACGGAGGTTGCGAGACCGGCCCGGGAGGCCGGTCCGGAAAACACTCGCCGGGCCACCCCTCGAAGAGGGTGGCCCCGGAGACCGGCCCGGGAGGCCGGTCCGGGAAACACTCGCCGGGCCACCCCTCGAAGAGGGTGGCCCCGGAGACCGGCCCGGGAGGCCGGTCCGGAAAACTTTCACTGGTACGCCATCGTCAGATGGTGGATCAGAGACCGGGCCACTGGTCCAGGGTACCGGCCGGGCCTACTCCTTCGTGCCGCGACGGCTGGCGACGAGGCCCACGACGCCGGCGACGATGAGCAGCACGGGCCAGGTCCAGCGGCCGGCGATGCCGGCGCCGCCGCTCAGCAGGGCGGTCAGGCCGAGGCCGGCGAAGCCCACGCCGGCCATCAGCGCGAGGACGTCGAGGTCATGGCGAGGCACGGCGCACCTCCACCAGGCCCACGCCGGCCTTGGCCCGCACGGTGAGGCGGCCGGCGCCCTCGTCGCCCCGCTCGAGGACCTGGCGACCGATGTCGAGCCCGTCTGACTCCCGCCCGAACAGCATGAGGTTGCCGGCGCCCACATGGGCGTCGACGTCCACGGTCACGCCGGCGGGGACGATGATGTCGACGTGGCCGGCGGCCACCGAGGCCACCACGGTCACGTCACGCCCGTCGAAGTCGATCGCGCCGAGGTCGACGACCAGCTCGCCGGCACCCAGGCGGTACGGCGTGCGGATCTCCTCCACGGTGAGGGGCCGGAAGCCCACCTCGCCGGCGCCGCCCGTGATGGGGACGTCGATCAGCGAGGCGCCGGCGAGGGCGACGGAGAGGACCAGGCCCACAGGGATCAGCCAACGGGCGCGGCCCCGCCAGGCGCCGACGATGAGCGCCCCGCCGGTGAGCAGCAGGGCCAGGGCCAGGCCGGTGGTGAGGGAGAGGCCGAACAGGGTGGCGGCGCCGGCCAGGACGGCCAGCAGGCTGAACGTCACCGGCACGAGGGCTGAGTGCGGTTTTCTCGCTTTGGGTGCGGGCGCGGCGCCGACGCCGGCCGGCGCTAGCTCCAGCGTCGGGGCGGCATCGCTGGGGGCCGGCGTGAACGGCGGCGGAGGTGGCGCCGGCGGGTACGGGTGGTCCGGCGGGGGGAGGGGGTCGGCGCCGGCGTCGTCCTTGTGGCGCGACCACAGGTACAGGCCGCCCAGACCGACCAGCACCAGGCCGAGGGGGATGTCGTCGTCGCCGCCGAAGACGTTGTCGAGGAGGATCAGCAGGCCGGCGCCGGCCAGCACGGCGGCGGCGAGCTTCTGATGTCGCTCGCCGCCGAACCGTTTGAGGGCGTTGCCGCCGGCGTCGTCGGGGATCATGAGCCAGCCGACCAGGTAGAGCAGGACCCCGGACCCGCCAGCCAGGGTCAGCACCACGAACGCGATCCGGAACACGACAGGATCGATGCCGAAGTAGCGGCCGAGGCCGGCGGACAGGCCGCCGAGGACCTTGTCGTCGGTGGAGCGGGTCAGGGGGGTGCCGGGCCGGCGGTAGGGAGGGGTGTCGGTCGGGGGGTTTGTGTCGTTCACGGTTTCCATGGGCTGATCGTGCGCCCGACGCCCACTCTCATCCATCCGGGACGTCCCGGGTCGATCCCGTAGGGGATACGGAGGCCGGGTCCGGATTCTCTCCCGTGGTCGCCGGCGGTCGCCCATGGGATCATCGGAACGGTGACCACCGAGACCAGGCCGTCGCTGCGGCACCTCCGCCGCAGCCGCACCGACCGGATTCTCGGCGGCGTGTGCGGCGGCCTGGCCCGGTCGCTCGGCATCGACCCCCTGGTGGTGCGGGTGGCGGTCGTCGCCCTCACGGTGGCCGGCGGCACCGGCGCGCTGCTGTACGTGCTGGCCTGGCTGATGCTGCCGGAGGACGGTACCGACCGCTCCCTGGCCCACGCCGCCGTGCGGGACGGGGGCACCAATCTCGGCGAGGTGCTGGCGGTGGGATCCATCGTGCTCGGCGCCATCCTCCTCGTACGGGCGACGGGAATCTGGTTCAGCGACGCCTTCGTCTGGCCCCTCCTCCTCGCCGGCGTGGGGCTGGCGGTGATCTGGCGCCAGGCCGGTGACGACGACCGGGCGTCGTTGCTGCGGGTGGGCGACCGCCTCCGCCGGGCGGACAACACCCCCGACCTGCGGTCCCGGCGGGCTGCGTTGGCCCGTATCGCCGTCGGTGTCTTCATGGTCGTCAGCGGCGTCGGCGCCTTCCTGGCCGCCAGCGACGCGTTCTCCGCCGTCCGCCAGGGCCTGCTGGCGACCGCGGCGATCGTCGGCGGCCTCGCCCTCATCACCGGGCCCTTCTGGGTCCGCATGGGCCGTGACCTCACCGAGGAGCGCCGCCAGCGCATCCGCTCGGAGGAGCGGGCTGACATGGCCGCCCACCTCCACGACTCGGTACTCCAGACCCTTGCCCTGATCCAGCGCAACGCCTATGACCCCCGCGCCGTCGTCACCATGGCCCGGCGCCAGGAGCGGGAGCTGCGGGGCTGGCTGTTCGAGAACGAGGTAGACCAGCCCGGCGCCGAGACCCTGGCCGCGGCGCTGTCCCGGGCCGGCGCCGAGGTGGAGGGGTTGCACGGGGTCACGGTCGACGTGGTGGCTGTCGGCGACCTGCCCCTCGACGACCGGCTGCGGGCGCTCGTCGCCGCGACCCGGGAAGCCATGGTGAACGCGGCGAAGTGGTCGGGTGACCGCAACGTGTCGGTCTACGCCGAGGTCCGCGACGGCGAGGCGTCGGTGTTCGTGCGGGACTGGGGCACCGGTTTCGACCTGGAGGGGGTGGCGCCGGACCGCCACGGCGTGCGGGAGTCCATCATCGAGAGGATGGCCCGCCATGGGGGCAAGGCCGTGATCCGCACCTCGCCCGGTGAGGGCACGGAAGTGGTGCTACGAGTATGAGGCCGCGGGTTTTCCTCGTCGACGACCACGAGCTGTTCCGGTCCGGCGTGCGGGCCGAGCTGGGCGACGCCGTCGACGTGGTCGGGGAAGCCTCCGAGGTGGACGCCGCCGTGGAGATGATCATCGAGCGCCGGCCCGATGTCGTCCTGCTCGATGTCCACATGCCCGCCGGCGGGGGCCGGGCGGTGGTGCAGCGCGTCGTACCGGAGGCACCCGAGGTGCGGTTCCTGGCCCTGTCGGTGTCCGACGCCGCCGAGGACGTGATCGGGGTTATCCGGGCCGGCGCCCGGGGCTACGTGACCAAGACCATCTCCGGGCCGGAGCTGGCCGACGCCATCCAGCGGGTGGCCGACGGCGACGTGGTGTTCTCCCGCCGGCTGGCCGGCTTCGTCCTCGACGCCTTTGCCGCCAGCCCCGGGCCCTCGGCCGACCCCGACCTCGACCAGCTCACCTCTCGGGAGCAGGAGGTCCTGCGCCTGATCGCCCGGGGCTACCCGTACAAGGCCATCGCCAAGGAGCTGACGATCTCGGCGCGGACGGTGGAGACCCACGTGTCGTCGGTCCTCCACAAGCTGCAGCTCTCCAACCGCCACGACCTCACCCGCTGGGCCAACGAGCGCCGCATCGTGTGAAGTCTTCACGCCAGGCCGCCGGCGTGTGCGATGCTTGACCGTCGCATGGTGGCCGTAGCTCAGTTGGTTAGAGCGCCAGGTTGTGGCCCTGGAGGTCGGGGGTTCAAGTCCCCTCGGTCACCCCAAGGGCCGGCCAGCGGCAAGAATGTTTTCTCGCAAGCGCCTCTAGCTCAATCTGGCAGAGCAGCAGACTCTTAATCTGCGGGTTCAGGGTTCGAGTCCCTGGGGGCGCACTCCGGCGGTCCGTGTGGGCGATTCGCGGCGCGATGCCGTACCGGATCGCCCACACCCCGCTCAGGGTTGGCGGCCGGTGAGCCCCAGGAGCTGGTCCTGACGGCTGGCGCCGGCGGGCACGTCGACCTGGGCGGCGAAGACGCCGGCGCTACGCCAGCCGTCGACCTGGGGGCGAAGGAAGTCGAAGGCGAACTCGACGAGCTCGGGGTCGAGCCGCTCGTCGGCCCCGATGGCCCGGGCCAGGTCCCACCCGTGGATGAGGTGGTCGCAGGTCAGCTGGGAGACGTACTCACGGCCGGAGATGTCACCGAAGGAGACATGGACGGTGCGGTCGAGGGCGCCGTCATCCGACACTGCGGCAACGGACGCGGCGGCCGCCGCCGACCATGCCGCCTCCGGGTCGTCGCCGAGCTGGTCGCCGTCGAAGCGGTCACCCACCTCGGCGATGGTCATCCCCTGCAGGAGCGGCGGGGCCCAGAGGTCTTCGGCGATGACGTGGTTGACGAGGGCCCGGACGTCCCATTCCGTGTCGGGTGTCGGACCGTGCCAGCGGCTCCCGACCGCGGCGAGCCGCGGACCGAACTGGTCCACGGCCCGGGCGAACAGGGCGACGAGGTCGGCCATCAGGCGCTGTGAAGCCAGGGGTCGGAGATGTCGCTGAAGCTGTCCATCTGCATCAACGAGCTCATCCGCTCCCAGGCCTGGCGCTCCTCGTCGGTGGCGGGCTCGCGACCCTCGTTGGCCCGGGCCTCGGCCTCGCTGGTGAAGTACACGGTCTGGATGAACGTGCCGTCGCCCGGCCAGGCTACGGTGCCACCGAGGACGTCGGGCCGGCTCCGGCTGAGGAGCTCGTCGGTCTCGGCCGCGATCGGGGCCAGCGCGGCCCGGTCGGCCCGGCCCTTGATGACCTGGACGAATCCGGCGTCGTCGGAGCCGCCGGCGCCGAAGGTGTCGACGTCGGGGCAGTTGGTGAACGTGACGTCGCCTTCGAAGTTGCTGCTGGCGGAGGCCCACCACTCACCCTGTTCCGGGCGCTCGCTGTTGGCCCGGGCTGCCTCCTCGGACTCGAACCGGACGACGCCGATGAACCGGCCGTCGGCGGTGACCCCGCCGGTCGTGCCCAGGAGGCCTTCGGCGCCCGGCGCCAGGTCGGCCCGCCACCGCTCGATCGCCGCCCGCATCCCCTCGGCGTCCTTGACCCGACCTTCAATGATCTGGATGAACATGGTCCCTCCCAAGACTCGAATGTTCCCTGTAGTCCCCGGCTGCGGGGGAGACGTTACGGCGTTCGGGCGTGTAACGCGCCGGCGCCGTCCTGGACGGTTCGGGCATGAGAATCCTGAAAGTCCTCGCCGTCGCCTTCGCCCTCTTCGTCGGTGCGCCGGCGGCCCATGCCGCGCCACCCGACGTCGCCGACGCGGTGGAGGTCTACGAGCGCGACGTGTTCGTCATCGTCGGCAGCACCCTGCGGACCCCGACCGCAACCACGGACCCGAGCGCCCCGCTCTTCACCATCTCCGGGGCCGGGCTCGGGACGACGTGGGGTGAGTGGTCGGCGGCCACGGCGACGTCCCGTGCGTCGGTGATCGGTGGAGCGAAGCGCGCCCGCACGGATGTGCGCCTGGTGCTGACCGGCCTCGTTCCGGGCGGGCTCTACTCCGTCTACTGGGGCACGCTGGGGCCCGACTCCGAACAGCCGCTCTGCCCGGGGGTCGAGCGCACGCTCCCGCTCGACGCCGCCGGCTCCACCGCCAAGGCGCCGGCCCCCAACGCGTTCGTCGCCGGCGCCGACGGCACCGCTGGCTTCCACGGTCGCACGGCCGGCGACCTCTTCGCCGCCAGCCAGGTCTACTTCTCGGTCGTGTATCACTTCTTCCCGGAAACGTCCTACCCGTTCCCCAACCGCGGCGAGTTGCTCAACTGCCGCAGCAGCTTCGGCGAGGACGCCATGCGCCACCTGCTGGTCCTCCAGCAGTGGTGAGCCCGGAGTTCAGCCGATGGCTTCGAGGACGGCCCGGCACGCCGTCTCGCACCGCCGGCAGGCCTCGGCGCAGACCCGGCAGTGCTCGTGCATCCCGGCATGGCTTTCGCACTCGGCTCCGCACGACTGGCAGGCTTGAGCGCAGGCCTGCACGATCGAGCGGGTGACGGCGGCGTCGTAGGCCGTCTGGCGGGACAGCACCCGCGCCGTTGCCTCGCACACGTCGGCGCAATCGAGGTCGGTACGGATGCACCGCACCAACTCGGCGACCATCTGCTCGCCGAGGCAGGCGTCCGCACAGGCGGTACAGGCCTGGGCGCACTCGACGCAGCGCTAGGGAGCGGCGGACACGAACTTCGCCACCCGTTCCAACGTGGGGATGTCGCGCTGGGTCGGCGCCATCGGCGGCGCCGCGCCGTGGTCGTGGTTGGCGCTCGTCGGGTCGGAGAGATCCTCCGGCGTCGGCCCGGAGATCACCAAGGTCGACCCGGCACCTGCCGACGTGACGACCTGGGCGCCGGCGGTTGCCGCCCCGGCCAGCCGCTGGGGCGCATACGGCGCCGGGTCGGCAGGGACGACGATCATGACCGGCACCTTGACCCTGGCCATCTCGGCCGCCGGGTCGATCCCGTAGAGGTCGGCGAGGAAGCCGGCCTCCTGCGCCGGCAGCAACGGACGAAGCTCGGTGCGCAGCTGGTCCAGCGGCGGGATCGAGCGGGTGGCGAGAAGCTTGGCCACCTCGGCCCGCAGCGCCTCGCCGGCGGGCGCGCCGTAGCGGGCCTGCAGCTGGGCGGCCCGTACGTCGACCAGCGACGATCCCGGCGTCGACACCAGAACCACCCGCTGCACCCGGGGATCGGTGGCCGCCAGCCGCAGGGCCACCAGGCCGCCCTGGTCGTAGCCGACGATCGACAGGCTGCGCCCCGCAGTCTCCCGCCGTTGGGCCAGCAGGTCGAGGCCGGCCTTGGCGTCGGCGACCAGGTCGTCGAAGGTCAGCCGCACGTCGGGCTCGAGCTTGCTCGAACCCGTTCCCCGCTGGTCGTAGCGGTAGGACGCCACGCCGGCGTCGGCGAAGCTCTTGGCCAGGTCCTTGCCCAGCGGGTCGTTCACGCCGGCGGCGCCGAGCAGGCCGCCGGCGCCCGAGGTGGGGATCAGCAGGGCCGCCGGCACTGCCGCGCCGGGCTGCGTTGCAGGCATCGTGAAGGTGCCGAACAGCTTGACCTTGCCGGCGCCCTCGAACTGAACCGCCCGCTCCCCGGCGGGCGTCTCCACGCCCGCCGCCGGGGCGATGGCCTCGTCGTCGGTCGCGGTGCCGCCGCCGCCGCTGCAGGCGGCGAAGATAAGGCTCAGCAGGGCCAGGACGGAAAGAGAGCGTGCTCGCCGGGTCTTCATGGGTTGGGGCCTACCACTGTCAGGCAATGTTAATGGCCGCCTTCATGCCCCCGGTGTAGTGGCCCGGCTGGTGGCACCCGAGGAGGATCTGGCCCGGTCGGTCGAAGGTGTAGGTCAGCGACGCCGTCTTCCCCGGCTTGACGCTCACCGCATTGGAGCCGCCGCCGTGGTCGGCATGCCCCTCCCGCATCTCCTTCTCGTGGGCGTCCTGGGCCGCTTGGTCGCCGATGAAGGCGTCGTGGACGACCTGGCCGGTGTTCCTGAACACGAAGCGGACCTTTTCGCCGGCCCGCACGTCGACCGTCGCCGGTGCGAAGGCGATGTCACGCATCTCCACCTCCACGGTGCGGGCGCTCGGGTCGCTGGCGGCGGGCTCGTCGTTGCTCGACCCGCAGGCGGCGAAGACGGCGAGGAGGGCGAGGGGAGCGATGGCAAGGAGGCGCTTCATGAGTTGGTGGTCCTGAACGATCGGAGCCGGAGGCTGTTGCTGACGACGAAGATGCTGGAGAACGCCATGGCCGCCCCGGCGATCATCGGGTTCAGGAACCCGAGGGCGGCGAGTGGCAGGGCGGCGACGTTGTAGGCGAAGGCCCAGAACAGGTTGCCCTTGATCGTCCGGAGCGTGCGCCGCGACAGGCGGATGGCGTCGGCCGCCGCTCGTAGGTCGCCCCGGACCAGGGTGATGTCGCTGGCCTCCATGGCGACGTCGGTGCCGGTGCCCATGGCCAGTCCGAGGTCGGCCTGCGCGAGGGCGGCGGCGTCATTGACCCCGTCGCCCACCATGGCCACGACCTTGCCTTCGGCCTGGAGGCGGCGGACGACGTCGAGCTTCTCCTCGGGCAGCACCTCGGCGATGACCTCGTCGATCCCCACCTCGCCGGCGACGGCCTTGGCGGTGGCTGTGTTGTCGCCGGTGAGGAGCACCGGGGTCAGGCCGAGAGCTCGCAGCGACGCGATGGCCTCGGCCGAGGTGGGCTTGACCGTGTCGGCCACGACCAGGACGGCGCGGGCCTGGCCGTCCCAGCCGGCGAGCACCGCGGTGCGGCCAGCGGCCTCGGCGGCGCCCTTCGCCGCAGCCAGCTCGGGGCCGAGCGACAGGCTCCAGTCGGCCAGGAACCGCTCGCGGCCGGCGACGACGGCCCGGCCGTCGACCACGCCCTGTACGCCCAGCCCCTGGCTGTTGGCGAACGACTCAACCGGCGGCAGCGAGCCGAGCTTGGCCCGGGCGCCGGCGGCGATGGCCCGGGCGACCGGGTGCTCGGACGCATCCTCGACCGCCCCGACCAGGTACAGGACGTCGTCGACGGACACGCCCGGCGCCGGCACCACGTCGACGAGGGACATCTGCCCGGTGGTCACCGTGCCGGTCTTGTCGAGGACGACGGTGTCGACCTTGCGGGTGGACTCCAGAATCTCCGGGCCCTTGATGAGGATGCCGAGCTGGGCGCCTCGGCCGGTACCCACGAGCAGGGCGGTGGGTGTGGCCAGGCCGAGGGCGCAGGGGCAGGCGATGATCAGGACGGCGACCGCCGCCGCGAAGGCAGCTGTCGAGTCCTCACCCGACGCCAGCCATACGCCCAGGGTGCCGAGGGCCAAGACGATGACCACGGGGACGAAGACCCCGGAGATCCGGTCGGCCAGGCGCTGGACCGGCGCCTTGCCGCTCTGGGCCGCGGTCACCAGGCGGCCCATCTGGGCCAGCTGGGTGTCGGCGCCGACCCGGGTGGCCCGCACGACGAGGCGCCCGCCGGCGTTCACCGTTGCGCCCACGACGCTGTCGCCGGGGCCAACCTCGACCGGCACGCTCTCACCGGTGAGCAGGGAGGCGTCGATGGCGGAGGTGCCCTCCTCCACCACGCCGTCGGTGGCCACTTTCTCTCCGGGCCGGACGACGAACGTGTCGCCCACGGCCAGCTGGTCGACCGGGATGCGGCGCTCCACGCCGTCGCGCAGGACGGCGACGTCCTTGACGCCCAGCTCCAGCAGGGCCCGCAGGGCGGCGCCCGAACGGCGCTTGGCCCGGGCTTCGAAGTACCGGCCGGCGAGGATGAACACGGTCACGCCGGCCGCGACCTCCAGGTAGATCTCGTGGGTGCCGGCGCCGCGGGAGATGGAGAGGTCGAAGGGCATCGTCATGCCGGGCATGCCGGCGTGGCCCCAGAACAGGGCGTAGAGCGACCAGGCGAAGGCGGCGAGGGTGCCAAGGGAGATGAGGGTGTCCATGGTGGCCGCGCCGTGGCGGAGGTTCACCCAGGCCGCCCGGTGGAATGGGTAGGCGCCCCAGACCACGACCGGCGACGCCAGCGTGAGCGACAGCCACTGCCAGCTCTCGAACTGGAGGGCCGGGATCATGGCCATGGCGATGACCGGGACGCTCAGAGCGAGGGAGATCAGGAGCCGCTGGCGCAGCGGCGCCGTCTCGTCGGGAGCCTCGGTGGCGGCGGTGTCCGCCGCCTCGGCGGCATGGGGGACGGTGGCCGTGTAGCCGGCCGCTTCGACGGCGGCGATCACGTCGGCCGGGACGGTGCCCGCGGGGATCTGGACCGTGGCGTGCTCGGTGGCGTAGTTGACCGTGGCGGTCACGCCTTCGAGGCGGTTCAAGCGCTTCTCGATGCGGGCCGCGCAGGATGCGCAGGTCATCCCGCCGATGTCGAGCTCGACGCGCGTGTCGCTCACTGGTCTCTCACTTCGTACCCGGCTTCCTCAACGGCCTCGCGGAGGGCGCCGGCGTCGGGGGTGGTCTCGGCGGTGATGGTCACGTTGCCCGTGGCCAGGTCCACCGACACGTCGGTCACGCCTTCGAGCTTGCCCACCTCGGTTTGAACCGCATTCACGCAGTGCCCGCAGGTCATGCCGTCGACGGTGATGGTGGTGGATGTGCTCATGGGTGGCGCTCCTTCTCCAGTGTACGACTACCCCGTAGGGGTACCACCAACGATACCACCGGGGGGTATACCCGTCAAGGGGATTCGAGCTCCAGGAGCACGCAGCACCGCCCCTCGGCCGGGCTGAGCCGAGGGGTGACGCCGGCGCCGGCCAGCGCCGAGCTGAAGCCCTCCAGCAGGGCCAGGTTCATGTGGCAGGTCAGCGCCGGGTGCTCGGTGACCAGAGCGGAGAACGGGCAGTTCGACAGGGTGACCTGTCCGGCACCGGCCCTCGGCTCATAGCCCTCGGCGGCGAGGGCGCCGGCGATGCGGCGGGCGCGAACCGGCCGGGACTCCCGGCGCGCAGCGGGCGCCACCTCG
Organism: uncultured Acidimicrobiia bacterium; assembly: GCA_963768975.1. Classification (GTDB taxonomy): domain Bacteria; phylum Actinomycetota; class Acidimicrobiia; order Acidimicrobiales; family AC-14; genus CADCTB01. The sequence continues at coordinate 234,309 of CAVYKB010000020.1, forward strand.
GCCGCGATACGCGCGCCCTCCTCGCGGGCGCGCCGGTCGAGCACGGACTCGACCGCCTCGCCGTTGGCGGCCGCCTCGGCGACGGCGCCGGCCAGCAGGCCCGCGGCCAGCTCGTAGCGGCGGGCGGGCAGGCTGACCGCGATCTCCCGTGCCGCCCGCCGGTACAGCTTCGCCGGCCGGCCGGCGCCCGGGCCCTGGCGGCCGGTCAGGCGCTTGAACTCGGCCTCGAGCAGGCCCTCCTCAACGAGGCGGTCGAGGTGGAAGGCCGCGGCCGAGCGGGAGACGCCGGCCCCGGCCGCCACCTCGTCGCGGCTCACGGCGTGGTCCTGGTCGCCGACGTAGCGGTAGAGCCGGCGCCGGAGCGGGTCGCCTAGCGCGGCGATCGCCGCCAGGACCTGGTCGGAACTCTCCTCCTTCATCGCAGTCACCAGTCTACGGTGTAAAGTGGAAGTTCACCCGCTTTAGAAGCCGGAGAGGCCATGAGCAATGCAGCCGAGCGCTCCGTCGACGGGCCGGCCCCGGTCGCACCCCTTCACGTCGTCGGTTCAGGCCCCGCCATCGACCTCGACGCGGCCGAGTCAGCCGTCCGGGCCCTGCTGGAGGCCCTCGGTCAGGGTCCCGACACCGAGGTCCTCGAGGCCGACCACCTCTGCATGTCGCTCCGGGGAGTGGAGGCCACCGGCTCTCGCACCGTCACGTCCTCCCTGCACGGCCTGATCCGTGACGACGCCCGCACGCGAGCGGAGTTCCTCGACCTGACCGGCATCCGCGGATGACGCTCGTTGCACCCGTCTCGCCCCTCGCCTCGCTGAAGGCGGCGTCCGGCCGCCGGGTGACGGTTTGCATCCCGGCACGAGACGAAGCAACGACCGTGGCCGGTGTCGTGGAACCGGTCGCCTCCCTTCTCGAGGAGCTGGTCGACGAGCTCATCGTCGTCGACGACTGCTCCACGGACCGGACGGGCGCCATCGCCGAGGCCTTCGGCGCCCGGGTCGTGCGGCGCGACGCCGGCCCCGGCAAAGGGGCAGCGATGGCTGCGGGCCTGGCTGCGTCGACCGGCGATGTCGTCGTGTTCCTCGATGCCGACGTCCGCAATTTCGGCATGCACTACGTCACCCGGCTCGTCGAGCCGCTCCTCGCCGACCCGACCTTCGTCATGGTCAAGGGTACGTACGAACGCCCGGGAGCCGCCGGCGGTCGGGTGACCGAGCTGCTCGCCCGGCCCCTGCTGCGCCGGCTGTTCCCTCAGTTGGCCTTCGTGCGCCAGCCGCTGGCCGGCGAAGTCGCCGTCCGGCGGGACGCACTCGCCGACATGGTGCTCGAGCCCGGCTACGGCGTGGAGATCGGCATGCTGATCGACGTCGCCCGCCGGTTCGGTCCTTCGGCCATCGCCCAGGTCGACCTGGGGGAACGCGTGCACCGCAACCGGCCCTTGGGCGAGTTGGCCGGCCAAGCCGACGAGGTGCTGGCCGCCGTCCTGGCCAGGTTCGCTGAGGCGTAGCGTCGGGCGGGACGTGTACCTCGACCGCCCGACGCCCACCAGGATGCGCATGCTCGGGCGCAGCCTGCTGAAGCGCTGCCCGATCTGCGGCGGCGGCAAGCTCTTCGCCCGGTGGTTCCGGATGAAGGAGCGGTGCCCGACGTGCGGGTACCTGTTCGAGCGGGAGGAGGGCTTTTTCCTCGGCGCCTACGTCATCAACCTCGCCATCGCCCAGGGCGTGGTGATCCTGGTGGCCGTTGTTCCGCTCATCATCCGCATGGCGAGCGACCCCGACGCCAGCATCGCCCCCTTTATCGCCGCCGGCATCATCGGCGCGGTGGCTGCGCCGGTGATCTTCTACCCGTGGTCGAAGACCATCTGGACCGCGTTCGACCTCATGCTCCGCCCGGTGCACATGACGGAGCCGGAGGACCGCACCTAGCCGGCGGTCTCCCGCTGGGCGACCGTCACCGCCCCGTCGCCGTTGCGGTGCCAGATGGTGCGCTGGGGGAACGGGATCTCGATTCCGGCCTCATCGAAGGCGGCCTTGATCCGGGCCCGCAGCTCCCGGGTGACCTTGAACTGGTCGTTGGGTGCCGTCTTGAGGACGAGCCGGATGGAGATGCTGTCAACGCCCAGGTTCTCCACGCCCCAGACCTCGGGCTCGGACAGGATCGACTCGGCGAAGGCCGGGTCCTCACACATCGACTGGGCGGTGCGCCTGATGACCTCCGTGGCGTGGGCGATGTCGGTCTGGTAGCTGACGTCAATGTCGAGGAGGGCCCTGGACCACAGCTGCGACTTGTTCCCGACCCGCTCGATGTGGCCGTTGGGCAGGTGCCACACCGTCCCGTTGACGTCACGGATGCGGGTGGTGCGCAGGCTGACGGACTCAACCGTGCCGGTAGCGGCGCCGGCGTCGATGATGTCGCCCACGCCGTACTGGTCTTCCATGAGCATGAAGAGGCCGGACAGGAAGTCGCGGACGAGGTTCTGGGCGCCGAAGCCCACGGCCACGCCCAGGATGCCGGCGCCGGCGATGAGGGGGCCGAGGTTGAGCCCCAGCTCGGAGAGAACCATGAGGACGGCGATCGTCCAGACGCTGGCCGACACCACGCTGCGGATCAGGGCGGCGACGGTTTCGACCCGGCGGGCCTTGCCGCTGATGAGCCCCCCGAGCAGCCGGTTCAGGATGCGCCGGGCCAGGAAGGCCACGGCGAGGATGAAGGCGATCTTGGCGGGCTTGACGAAGAGCGTGTCGGAGAGCTGGGCCAGCACGGCGTTGCCGGTCGAGCGGTAGATGCTGAGGCAGAGCGATCTGGCGTCGGCGGCCGGCCCGCAGGGCAGGGTGCCGGCGTCGGCCGCCGCCGTCGGTGCGACCTGGGCCAGCACCGAGAGGAGGGTCAGGGGCATGGGAACGGTCCTTCCGCGGAAACTCCAGCGGTCAAAGAGTCAGGCCCCCGGCGGACTCAGGGGGCGACCGCGCCACCCTAGCGCGATGGCCCCGCCGGTCCCGCCTTACCGGCGGTGGGCCGCCGGCGCCGGCCGGAGGTACCGGCCGTCGATCAGGTTGCGTTCCACCCCGTCGTCGAAGCGCACCCGGTACCGGGTCCACGACAGCCCGCTGACCTGTATCACCGTGCCCACCGTTCCCTCGGTGACCCCGTCACGGTCCTGGGCCATTGCCACCCTGTCCTTCAGCGCATACTCGGTGTCGGCCACGGCGCCGACCGTAGTGCCCGGCCCGGGAACACGCCGGCATCTGGATCTGTTCTAGATCACACTATGGAAACTATTCGTCCGAACGGCGCCAGCACGTCCGCCCTGCCCCTGCTGCCTCTCGCCACCGGCGTGGTGCTGCCCGGCATGGTGGTGACGATGGCCATCGAGAGCGACGAGGCCAAGGCCGCCATCGAGGCGACCGAGTCCTCCGAAGCCCGCGTCCTGCTCGTTCCGCGCCTCGACGACCGCTACGCCCGTGTGGGCACGGTGGCCAAGGTGGAGGATTCCGGCGAGCTGCCGAGCGGCCTGCGAGCCGTGGTCGTACGTGGCCTGCACCGCGCCACCGTCGGTATCGGCGTCCCCGATCCCTCGGGGACCGCCCTCTGGGTTCAGGCCCATCCAGTTCTCGACGTGGAGCCCACCGCCCGTTCCCGCGACCTCGCTCGCGAGTACCGCGCCGTGGTGGAGAACATCCTCGACTACCGCGGCGCCCGCGGCATCGCCGAGTCGCTGCGGGGCATCACCGACCCAGGCACGATGGCCGACACGGCCGGCTACTCGCCCGACCTCACCTTCGAGCAGAAGGTGGAGGTCCTGGAGACGACCGACGTCGAGCAGCGCCTGGCCAAGGTCCTGGGCTGGGCGCGCGACGTCCTGGCCGACCTGACGCTCAAGGAGCGCATCCAGAGCGACGTGGCCGACGGCATGGAGAAGACCCAGCGGGAGTTCCTGCTGCGCCAGCAGATGGCCGCCATCCGCAAGGAGCTGGGCGAGGACGGCGACGGTGAAGGCGTGGTCGCCGAGTACCGGGCCAAGCTGGACACCCTGCCCGAGACGGTGCGGGCCGCGGTCGAGCGCGAGCTGGACCGGTTCGAGCGCACCAGCGAGCAGAGCCCCGAGCACGGCTGGATCCGCACCTGGCTCGACACGGTCTTCGACATCCCGTGGGGCAAGAAGTCCGACGACAGCCTCGACGTGGGTGAGGCGCGGGCCATCCTCGACGCCGACCACACCGGCCTGGAGGATGTGAAGGACCGCATCATCGAGTACCTGGCCGTGCGCAAGCTACGGGCCGAGCGCGGGCTGTCGCCCGTGAGCGGCCGGGGCTCGGGCGCCATCGTCGCCCTGGTCGGCCCTCCGGGCGTGGGCAAGACGTCGCTCGGCGAGTCCGTCGCCCGGGCCCTGGGCCGGTCCTTCGCCCGCGTGTCGCTGGGTGGCGTGCGTGACGAGGCCGAGATCCGTGGCCACCGCCGTACCTACGTCGGTGCCCAGGCCGGGCGCATCGTCCGGGCCCTGCGGGAGGCGGGCACCATGAACCCCGTCTTCATGCTGGACGAGGTCGACAAGCTGGGCAGCGACTGGCGGGGCGACCCGTCGTCGGCCCTCTTGGAGGTGCTCGACCCGGCCCAGAACCACACGTTCAAGGACCACTACCTGGAGGTCGACCTCGACCTCTCCGATGTGCTGTTCATCGCGACGGCGAACGTGTTCGACACCATTCCGGGGCCGCTCCTGGACCGGATGGAGATCATCCCCCTCGACGGCTACACCGAGGACGAGAAGGTCGCCATCGCCCGCGACCACCTGCTGTCGCGGCAGCTGGAGCGCAACGGGCTCGCGGCCGAGGAGGTCTCGGTCAGCGAGGGCGCCTTGCGCCTGGTCGTGACCGACTACACCCGGGAGGCCGGCGTGCGCAGCCTGGAGCGCGAGCTCGGCAAGTTGCTGCGCAAGGTGGCGACCCGGCTGGCGTCGGGCTCGTTGGAGGCGCCGGTGGTGGTCGACCGGGACGACGTCCGGACGTACCTGGGCCGGCCCAAGTACTTCTTCGAGGCGGCCGACCGCACGGCAGTGCCGGGGGTCGCGACCGGGTTGGCGGTCACCGGGATGGGCGGCGACGTGCTGTTCATCGAGGCCACGTCTCTCCCCGCGGCTTCCGGGCTGCCGGCACTGACGCTCACCGGCCAGCTCGGCGACGTCATGAAGGAGTCGGCCGAGATCGCCTTGTCCTACGTGCGTGGCCACCTCGACGTCGACCCCGAGAAGCGGTACCACCTGCACGTGCCCGCCGGCGCCGTCCCCAAGGACGGGCCCTCGGCCGGCGTGACCATGGTGACCGCCCTGGCCAGCCTGCTGTCAGGCCGGCCGGTGCGGGCCAACGTGGGCATGACGGGAGAGGTCACGTTGCAGGGCCGGGTGCTGCCCATCGGTGGCGTGAAGCAGAAGGTGCTGGCCGCCGACCGGGCCGGGCTGACCACCGTCTTCCTGCCCGAGCGCAACGGCGCCGACCTCGACGACGTGCCCGAGGCCGTCCGCGAGCGCATGACGTTCCACCTGGTCAGCGACGTCGCCGAACTGCTGGAGCTGGCGTTGGAGCCGGCGGCCGGAGAGGCAGCCGCCGCCTGATCCCCCCACCCGTTCTGGTTGCAGTTACCCCCCGTATGCGCAGGTAACTGCAACCAGTTGCGGGGTGGGTTACTTGACGGTGAGCTCCCCGAACATCCCGTTCACGAAGTGGGGCGGGCCGCCGGCGACCTGCGGCGGGCCACCCTGGGAGCTCTGGGCCGCGGCCAGGTAAGCGGCGGGGTCGGCGCCGGTGGGGATGCCACAGATCACTGCGTAGCGGCCCTTCTCGGTGACCGTGCCGTTGCCCACGGCGTTGATCTGCTCGCCGCCACCCGGAGGCTTTAGGAGCACCATGGCCGGGTCGCCGGCGAAGAGCCGGCCCAGCTCGCTCTCGGGCAGCTTGACCAGCTCGGTGACCGGTCGAGTCTCGGTATCGGGGATGCGAATGAGCACCAGCTCGTGAAGCTCCCGGGTCGAGCTGTTCTCCAGTTTGAAGGTGGTGCCGGCGTCGACCTCCTTCGGTAGGTTCTGGAAGCTGTAGTCGGCGGCGGTGACCGTTCTCGTCTTGTCGTCGTCGCCGCCGCAGGCGGCGGCCAGCAGGGCGAGCGCGGCTAGGGCGCCCGCCCGAAGCCGCCGGCGGGTAGTCCTGGTACTCAACTGCGTACTCCTCTCGTGCCGACCCGGCATCGTCGCCGGGCTCTCCGCCGCCCAATGTACAGGCGCCCGCGCCGACCGACGAGCGTGCCAGCTTGCGCAAAGGGGGGCGGGAAACACCCCCTTGAGTAGGGTGGCCAGCCGTGCCCATCAGGCTGGTACTCGCAGAAGACAACTACCTGCTCCGCGAGGGCATGACCCGATTGATCGAGGCGCAGCCCGAGTTTGAGCTGTCCGCCGTCTGCGAGGACTATGACTCCCTCATCAAAGCCGTCGAGCTGCACCGTCCCGACGTGGTGCTGACGGACATCCGCATGCCACCCACCGGCACCGACGAGGGCATCCGGGCGGCCGAGCACGTCCGCCGCACCGTGCCGGAAACGGCCGTCGTCGTCCTGAGCCAGTACGCCGACCCGGAGTACGCGCTCCGGTTCCTCGAGAACGGGTCGAGGGGGCGTGGCTACCTGCTCAAGGAGCGGGTGTCGGACATCGACCAGCTCCTGTCCGCCATCCAGGAGGTGGCGCGTGGCGGGTCGGTAATCGACCCGAAGGTGATCGATGCCCTCGTCGCGGCCCGATCGAAGGCTCCGTCGCCCTTGCGAGATCTCACCGTACGTGAAGCAGAGGTGCTCTCGGAGATGGCTCAGGGCAAGAACAACGCCGCCATCGCCGCCAGCCTGGTGCTCTCAGAGCGGGCGGTCGAGAAGCACATCAATTCGCTGTTCTCCAAGCTGGGGCTTTCCGAGGAGCGCGACGTCAGCCGGAGGGTGAAGGCGGTGCTGCTCTTTCTGTCGGATCAGGGACGCTGACTGCCCGCCGGGCACGGGTGCAGGCACCCTGGCCCCGGGACGGACGGAGCGCGAGGATGGCCCCAAGATGGACGACGCCTCTGTTTCCGTCCTGATCGTTGACGATCAGGCGCCGTTTCGGCGTGCCGCGGCCACCGTGGTGAAGGTGACCCGGGGGTTCGACGTGGTCGCCGAGGCGGAATCTGGGGAGGAGGCCGTCGAGCTGGCCGGCGACCTTGCGCCCCAGCTGGTCCTCATGGACATCAACATGGGCGGGATCAGCGGCATCGAGGCCACCAGGCGCATCGTCGCGGCGTCGCCCGACGTCGTGGTCGTCCTGCTGTCGACCTACCAGGCTGACGACCTCCCGGCCGATGCCACGACTTCCGGCGCGGCCGCCTACGTGAACAAGGAGGAGTTCGGGCCACAGGTCCTCCAGGACGTGTGGTCCCAGAGAGCCGGCGGAAGCTTGACCAGGTAGGCCTACTCCGCCACGAGGGCGGCGGCGGGCTGCACGCCGGCCGCGGTGCGGCCCGGGCCGGCGGCGATGAGGTTGGCTACGAGCAGCGCCACCGGGACGATGCCGAAGAAGACGGACAGCGGGAGCACGGGAGCGGGGACGATCCCCAGGCTGTCGGCGAAGACCCGCCACGTCCAGCGACCGGCGGCCATGCCCAGCGGGACGCCGATGGCCAACGCCAGCACCATGACGGCGCTGGCCTGGAAGGCGACCGTGGCTTGCACCTGGGAGCGGACGAAGCCCAGCGTCTTCAGGACGGCCAGTTCCCGCCGGCGGCCGCGCACCCCGGTCAGCGTGGCGTGGGCCAGGGTGGCCACGGCCAGCAGGGACAGCAGCCCGGCGAGCACCGCCGGCATAGCGTCGACGCGCCCGAAGTCGGCCACGCTCTTCGGTGGCGTGGGTCTCGTCGGGTCGGGGAACGCCTCGGCCACCGTGCGAGTCGCAGCATCGACGTCGACGCCCTCGGCGAAGCGGACTGCGTAGATGTTTCTGGGCGCATCGGGCACCAGGCGCCGGAGCCCCTGGTCGGTGAGGAGGACACCTTCCCCGAGCCCGCCGACGTCCAGCGCGTGGATGCCCCCGGGAAGCACACCCCGGCCGACGATTCGGACCTCGGCGACCCGATCACCGACGCGCATCGGGACCGTCTCCCCGATCTCGCGCCCGAGGTCGCGGAGGGTCTTGGTGGCGACGAGGACCTCGTCGGGCTGGACGGGTGCCCGGCCCTCCACCACAGGAGGTAGCACCACGCCGAGGACGCTCCTGAACCCCAGAGCAGTGGTTCGCTTGCCCTCCAGCTCGACGTCGGCAGACGCAATGGTGGACACGCCGGCGATCGCGGCATTGCCGGTGAGGACGGGCACGCTCTCGTCGGCGCTGTCGGCCAGGTACGGGTTCCCGACCAGGAGATCCCACTCCCAGCCGTATAGCCGGGGCGTGTCCAGCATGTGGTGGAGGCTGGCGCTATAAGTCGCCACGACCAAAATCGCGCTGATGCAGAAGGTCGTGCTGACCAGGGCCGCGTTCCGGACCGGAGCCGAGCCCTGGTGCCCACCGGGCGAAAGGGCCATGCGCAGGCCGGTGACCGCCGGGACCGGCAGGCCCATGCGGGCCAGCGACTCCACCAGCCCGGAGGGACGGTCGGCGGGAAGGACGGCCGACACCCGCGACCTGGACCGGGCCCACGTAGGTACGGCTACAAGGACTAAAGCCACCACGATGATCGCTGCCCCGCCGAGGAGCAACGTCGTGGCGTCGAACGCGAGACCGGGAATCGGCTCGGCGTCGCGGGCTATCCCGATGGGGGCGAAGCCGGAGACGGCGTAGGCGAGTCCGATGGCCGCCAGCGCCCCGATGCCGGCGATCGTGGCCGCCTGCGCCATGGATACGGTCCACACCTGCTGGCGGGTCATGCCCAGGGCCCGCATCGTCGGGTAGTCCGCAGCGTCGGCGGTGGCCTGGCGGGCGAAGGCCTGCCCGACGATGAGCACCGCAGCGATCGCGGTGAGGGCGGCAAAGAGCCGCAGCGCGATCGCTTGGAGGTGGATGGAGCGTTGCACCTGCACGGTGTCCGCCTCGGCGGTGCCGAACTGCAGTGGCGCCCCTGCTGCAATCTGCTCCACGCCCTGCTTGAACGCAGCGACATCTGCCGCGCCACGCCGCAGCTTGACCGTGATGGAGTCGATTCTGGCGACCTCGTTGCCGTGCATCCGTGAGAAGGCCGGCGTCAGGTGCATGGCCGGGGGCGACGTGGCCAGGAACTCGCCCGGCACGGCATCGATGCCGACGATCCGGAAGGTGTACCGCGACCCCGTGGGGAGCGGGTTCGAAGTGGTGACCACCGCCTCCCGCTGGCCGGGGGCGAACGCAGTTGCCTCGAGGGTGTCTCCCACCCGAAGTCCGTGGGTGGTGGCCGCCAGCCGCGAGATCGACACCTCGTCGACCTTCGAGGGATCGGGGCGCCGCCCTTCGAGGATCTGCGGCCGGCTGATCCGTTCGAAGAAGCCGTCGCCGGCGGGGAGCAGCGGGTCGAGGAGCGACTCCATGAGGACGTAGGACACGCCGGCGGAGTCGGTGACCTGGGGGAGACGGCGGACGGCCTCGATGTCGATGGCGAAGGCTGTGGGCACGACGACCACGTCGTAGGCGTTGGCCTCGACGAGGAACCGCCCGTAGGCGCTATCGGTGCGGCGGGCACCGGCCAGGGCGCCCAGCACGATGCCTCCCCCGAGACCCACGAGAGCCGCCAGCACCAGCCAGGCCCGCCATCGCTGACGCCCGACGGTGCGGAGCCGGAACCACACGACACCCATGCTCAGGATGTGGCGGGGGGGACGGGAATGCGGCCGGACACCCGGGTGCCTCTCCCGGGTGCTGACTGGACGCCGAAGGTCCCGCCGATGGCGCCCACCCGGTCTCCCATGTTGACGAAGCCGGCGCCGGGCGACTCCCGCTTGGACGGGTCGAAGCCGGCGCCGTTGTCCGCCACCTCGAAGAGAAGCACGCCTTCCTCCTCCCAGACCCGGACACTGATCGTGGAGTCGTCGCCGGCGTGCTTGCCGGCGTTCTGCATGGCCTCCAGGCAGCAGAAGTACACCGCGGCTTCGATCTCAGGCGTGTAGCGGCCGATCCCCTCGGCGCTGACGTCCGTGGGCAGCGCGGCCCGTCCACCGGCTGCGGACAGTGCCTCGCGCAGGCCTCGGTCGACAAGGAGGGGCGGGTAGATCCCGTGGGCCAGGCTGCGCAGCTCCTGGACGGCGTCCTGCAGGTCATGGCTCAGTTGCTCGAGCATCTTCTTGGCCACAGCCAGGTCGCTCTCTGCGATCTGGCGGGCCAGGCGCAGGTTCACCGCCAGTGCCACCAGGTGCTGCTGGGCCCCGTCGTGGAGGTTGCGCTCGATCTGGCGGCGGGCGGCGTCGGACGCAGCGACGATGCGGGCCCGGGAGGCACGCAACTCCTCCGCCTGCCGCCGCACCTCGTCAAGGGTGGACTGCAGGGCGGAGTCGAGCTGGACGTTGTGCAGGGCCAATCCCACCTGGCGGGCCAGCTCGGTGAGCGTGAGGTCCTCGGTGTCCTTGAACGGGTCGCCCGTCGGAGGACGCACGGCGACGATCAGGCCCAGCAAGTGCCCCGAGTGGGTGATCGGCGCAACCCGGAGCGAGGCGTCTTCCCGGCCCTGCAGCAGCCCAGCGAGCCACACCTTGACCCAAGCCGACCCCGAGACGCCGGCTCGCGCCACGACCGCCTCCTCGTCAGCGGCCAGGACCAGCTGCGTCACCGGGGCGTCGGGCACCGAGATGGTGCGGTCGAGCCGGCCCTCCGAGCCGGTCCAGATCTCCGCCGTCGCCAACGTCAGGGTCTTGCGCAACGACTCGGCCACCTGGAGCAGCAGCTCGTCGAGCGGGATGGCCCGCGACAGCCGGCTGCCGAAGGTCTTGAGCACCTGGTCGGGCGCCTCCCTCTCGCCGTAGACCAGCCGGTTCGAGAACCGGGCCAGGCGTTCCCTGGCCGGCAGGTACAGGATGGCCGCCACTGCAGCGGCCAGCATCGACAGGCCGAGAAGGGGTCGCTCCGAGTCGGTAGGAGCCCGGCCCAGGCCGAGCACGATGACCAGGTACACAGAAACGACGACACCACTGAGGCCGGCGAGGGAGACGGTGTGGGCCAGCAGGGCGTCCACGCGGCCGATGAGGCGCTTGGAGGACCCGAGGACGAGGGCGACGGGGATCGGAAGCGTCGCCAAGACGCTGACGGCGCCGGCGTCGTCGGGCCAGCCCGCCAGGAGTCGGACGGCGAGGGCCACGAGGGTCACCTCTGCGCCGACCGCCACCGCCCAGCCGAACCATTGCATGCGCTGGCGCTCGATCCCCGCGGACCGCCGGTACCGACGGTTGGACCCGCCCAGCCCGACCGCGGTGGCCACCACCGCTCCTAAGGCAACCGGCCACAGGTTGAGCGAGGGGTGCGGCAGCCACAGCAGCACGCCGGTCGCCGCCGCCGACGCGTAGCCGGTGACGACGACGGCTCGGCTCAGTGCGCAGGAGCCGTCGGGCAGCGTGAGCAGGAGATGCATGCCCGCGGCCGGCAGCAGGGCCAGGGCCAGCGGCCGGGCGAAGTACGCGACGTCCACCAGCGCCTGCGGTAGGTCACGACCGTCGGTCGCAGCCCAGAGCACCGCGGCGGCGAGCGCAGCGGCGCCGCCGATCAGCGCGGCCGCGGCCAGCAGTGGGCCTTGCCGCTCCCCTGGACGGCGGACCTCGAGTACGACGGCGGCGACCGCCCAGGCGGCGACGGAGGCGCCGTAGTACAGCGCCGTCGGCATGTGACCGGTGCCCCGTGCCAGCAGGACGGCCGCCGCGGCGAGACCGACCGCCGCTGGGGCGACCAGGAGCCTGATGCCTCCCTTCCCCAGCCGGTCCCTCAGCGCCGCCGACGGCTCGTCGTCGGTCGCGATCGAGGTATCCAGCGCGGCGGCGAGCTGGCTCAACGGCTCAGATGTCGGTCGGGGTGCCGAAGGCGGTCTGGAGGGTGCCGTCGCCGGCGGAGGTACCCGCCTGCTGGACCGCGCCTTCGTCCAGCCGGCCGTCGCGCATGCGCACGATGCGGTCGGCGGCGGTGGCGACGTCGTCGTCGTGGGTCACCAGCATGATGGCCTGGCCGTCGCTGTGGAGCCGGCGGAAGAGCTCGAGGACCTCCAGGCCACCCTCGGTGTCAAGCGCGCCGGTGGGCTCGTCGGCGAGCAGGAGGGTGGGCTTGTTGGCCAGTGCCCGGGCGATGGCCAGGCGCTGGCGCTGGCCGCCCGAGAGGACGCCCGGTGCGCTCTTGGCCTTGTCCGACAGACCGAGGAGGTCGAGCAGATCACGGGCCCTCGTCTCCGCCCGCTTGCGAGGGCTGCCGGCGATGATGGCGGGAAGGGTGACGTTCTCCAGGACGCTCATCCCCTCGAGCAGGTTGAAGAACTGGAAGACGATCCCGATGTGAGCCCGGCGGATCCGGGCGAGCTGGTTTTCGTCCTTGCCGGCGAGGGACTGGCCGGCGAGGACGATGTCTCCCTCACTCGGCGTGTCCAGGCCCGCCACCAGGTTGAGCAGCGTCGACTTTCCACACCCGGAGGGCCCCATGATGGCGACGAACTCGCTTGCCGCCATGGTCATGCTGACGCCCCGCAGGGCCCGCACCGGAACGCCCTCGGACTCGTAGGTCTTGCGGACACCGGTGACCTCGAGCGTCGCTCCCCTCCCGCTTGCCGTGCTCATGGGTCTTCGTCCCCCTCCTGTTCCTTTCACCATTGAGCCAGAACGGCCGCTCGGGGGGAAGGGCGCAGGCATGAGAGCCGCCGGTGATGCTGGTACCCCGCACGGACGGGCGGCTACCCCCGGATATACAGCGCGAATGTAGTATTCGAAGTATGGCAAAGGAGAAGGCGACGATTACCATCGACCGGGCCAAGCTCTCCGAGGCACGCGCGCTCCTCGGTGTGAGCTCCGCCTCGGCGGCGATCGACATTGCGATCTCCGAGGTCATCCGGCGGGAGCGGCTTCGCCGGGACGTCGAGGCGTACGCCGGCGTCCCTCCGGCCGACGAGGAGGTGGCGCTCGCGGAAAGCCAGCCGGGTTGGGCCGATCTGGACGACGACACCGACTGGGACGCCGACTGGCCGGACGGCCAATGATATTGCCCCTGGCACGTCGTGGCGAGGTATGGCTGGCTCAGCTGGACAAGCGACGACCAATCGTCGTGCTCACGCGTGATCCGCTCGGCAGAGTGCTCCACTCGGTGCTCGTCGGACCGGTCACCTCCAGGGTGCGGGGCCTGTCGACCGAGGTGGAGCTCAGCGAGGCCGACGGCATGCGAAGGCCCTGTGTCGTCAATCTCGACAACGTCCAGCTCCTCCCGCGTTCCAAGCTCGTCCGTCGTGTGGGCAAGGCCACGCCGGCCACCATGGCGACGATCTGCGCAGCTGTGGCCGAAGCGATCGGTTGTTCCGTGCGGTGACCGGCAAAGGCCGGCCGGAGATCACTCCTGGCGCAGCGCGTCCGCAGTGGCGGTCCGGGCGGCACGGAACGCCGGCCCGGCGGAGGCGAGGAGGCCCGTCGCCGTGACGCCGGCGACGATGGCCAAGGTCCACACGACCGAGACGTCCGGCTCGGGGAAGAACCCGAGGCCCTCGGCGAACGCCCGGTAGGTGACGCGGCCTAGGGCCACGCCGAGTGGGAGCCCCACGAGGACCCCGATCCCGACCACGGTGACGGCGTGCCAGTGCACCGACGCGCGTAGCTGGCGCCCGGTGCAGCCGAGGGCGCGCAGGATCGCGAGCTCGCGCCGCCGGCCCCGTGTGGCGGCAGAGATGCCGATGCCCAGCCCCACGGCCAGCGCCACGGCCAGAGTCCCGGCCAGGGCGACGGGAACGGCGCGCATGGCCGCCACGTCGGCCACCGGAGCGGGCCGCACCGGGTCGGGGTAGATGAAGGGGTGGAACCCGTAAATGTCCCAGGACTCCAGTTCGGTGCCAATGGCGGTGAGGAACTGACGGCTGTTGACGCCGGCGCGCAGGTCGACGGCCACGAACGACGTGATGCCGTCGGCCAGCGCCTCGGGATCCGTACCCTCGTCTCGTGCGCCGTCGCGGAGGATGCGCTCCAGGAACTTGGCCGACAGCAGCGCTCCTGTGCCCAGGGAGGCCCGGGCGGCCTCGTAGGGGCCCAGCGAGGGCAGCACGACCAGTCCTCGCACGGTGGCCTCGCGCTCTCCGTAGGGCGTGGTGACGAGGGCGGTGTCTCCGACGCCGAGCCCGAGGAGTCGGGCGGTGAGCGCCCCCAAGGCGATCTCGTCGTCGGCGCTGGGCCGCGATCCCTCGATGACCGCCAGGGGCAGGGAGTCGAACCCGGCGCGGTCGGCGACGATGGGCACCGGCTCCCCGCCGATGGTGGAGTCGACGGCCAGCGCCGCCAGCCCCCAGGCCTCGACGTCGGGATGGTCGAGGGTGGCGGCGATGGCGGCGGGGTCGGACCCGCCGTACCCGAATCCCACCAGCACGGCGGCGTCATAGGGCCAGCCGAACCGGGCGGGACTCGCCACGAAGCTGGTGAGGCTGCTGATGAATACCGCAGTGGCCACCACCGCGCCCACCGCAGCGCCGGACGCGCCGAGCAGCGCGCGCGCCCCGGCGCCCTGGACGCCGGCGCGCACCCCGGCGGAGGCCGACGGGCTGGCGCTACGCAGGAGTGTCAGCCCCGATCGCGGCGACACCCGTACTGGCCCCCGCGCGGGTCGCGTCCTCACCGTGGCCGCGGCGGCGAGCGCCACGCCGGCGGCGAGGACGGCGGCCGACGCGCCGATCGTGGCGAGGGTGACCGCGCCCGACAGGCCGATTCGACCAGCCGGTTCCACGGCCCGGGCGCTGGCCACCGGGCCGATGGCCGCTCCCACCCAAGCCACCACGACGGCGCCGGCCAGGCCTGCGGCGGCGGCCGCAACCAGTGGAAGGGCGACGCCGGCCAGCCGCTGGGTGCGCCCGGCGCCGAGCCGAAGCCACGTCTGGGCATCACGCTCGTCGCGCCGAGCGATCCGGGCCGCGCCGAGCAGCGCGACCACCAGGGTGGACCCTGCCGCCCCCAGGCCGAACAGCTGGAGTGCCCGCACCGCCGGCTCGAGGGACCGCTGGACCTGCCGGCGCCCGTCGGCAGTGACAGTCGGGATGAAGAAGTAGCCGGCGCCTTCGGATCGCAACGCCTCCGGGAGGCTCCCGTTCGCCTCGTCGAGGCGCTCGGCCAGAGCGGTGGCCACTCTCCCCACGCCGGCCTCGCCCCCGTCGACGCGAAGCGAGTAGTACCGGTAGGCCGTCGCGCAGCCTGACGGCTGCAGAGCCGCCCGTAGCTCGGCCACCGACCTCCTGTCGTCGGCGGAAGGGTGTGGTGGCCGGCAGTCGTACGGCGCCCCCACGTCGGGGGTCACCAGTATCCGTTGGCGGGGGTAGAGCTCGTCGACCAGGACCTCGTCGGCCCACACCCCGATACCAACGACGGTCACCTCCGTTCGTCCTATCGGCTCCACGATGCGTTCAGGGTCCCCGCCGAGCTGAACCTCGTAATTCGGTACCCAGAAGGCGAGCGGGATGGTGTCGCCGACGCCGATGCCGTGGGCCGCGGCCGTCTCGACGCTCACGAACGCCTCGGCGCCGCTGCGGATCATGCGGCCGTGGTGGACCGCCGGACGGTCCTGCCGGGTGAAGCGCCCGTCGGCGGACATGAGGGCCGTCGTCGCGCTGGCCTGGAGGCTGTCGACCTCCCGCTGGCTCCGGGGATGGCCCCGGTCGAGTGTGGCGACGAGCAAGGAGTGGCTGGTGTAGTCCCTCACGCCAGGGGTGGTGGCGATGACCTCCTCGCCCAGGCTGGTGTTGAGGCTGGGGTTGACGACGAGCTCGCCTACGCCGGCCCGACGGAGGTAGGAGGGGTAGGCGTTCGCGGTCCGGTGCGCCGCCTCCAGCGAGGCCAGGGCCACGGCGACGCCGATGGCCAGCGCCACCGAAAGCCCGACCAGGGCGCGCCGGCGGCGGAACCCGGCCCGGGCGAGCGCCAACGCGACCGCCACCACCCGCCGACCTTCACACGATCCGATAGGCCTGGACCGTCGCGTCCCTGCCCTTCACCTGGGCCGGCTCCAGTGCCTCGAGCGCGATGGCCTTGCCGAGGGCGCCGGCGGTCGGTTGGCTCACCACCGTCTGCCCGGCCTCGGCCCACTGTTGAAGGCGCTGGGCGAGGTTCACCGCGTCGCCGACCAGGCTGTACTCGAGGCGCTCCTCGGACCCGAGCAGCGCAGCGGCCACCCGGCCGGTCGACAGTCCGATCCCGAGGCCGAACTCGGGCATGCCGAGAGCTCGCCAGCGCTCGTTCACAACCGCCTGGGCTTCGTGCATGGCTGCAGCGGCAGCGACCGACCGGCCGGCGTGGTCCTCCTGGGGCAGCGGCGCACCGAAGACGGCCATGACCGCGTCGCCGACGAACTGCATGACCGTCCCGCCGGCGCTCAGGACCGCCCCGTTCATCTCGGCCCGGTGCTCGTTGAGCTGGCCGGCGAGCACCGACGGGTCGGCGTGCTCGGCGATCGTGGAATAGCCCCGGATGTCGGACATGAGGACGGTGACGTCGAGCATCTCGGTCTCGCCAATCCGACGCCCCTCCTTCCGAAGCTTTTCAGCCACGCCGCCGGGGAGGAGCCGGCTCAGGGACTCGCCCTGCTCCTCGCGGGTGACGATGGCCTGATGCAGCATGCGCAGCCGGCGGAGCGAGCTGCTCCCGCCGGTGCTGGCGTGCTGGGCCAGCTTCAGGAAGAGCCGTTCGACGGCGTCGGCCACTGCCTCCGCCGTCGTCGCCTGGGTGACAGCGATGGCCTTCAGGGGCCGCCCCTCGGCGATCGAACGGAGCAGCTCCTCCTCCTCCGGCGACAGGTCGCTGGTGGAGGCGACCGGGTTGACCAGCGCCTTGACGATGGACTCGTCGAGCAGTGAGCCGCCGGTCGCCACCTCCCGGATGGCCCGAGCCAGCTGGTCGCCGTCGGCCAGGCGGTCCTTGAGCAGGTAGGCGTAGCCTGCCGAGCCCTCTCCCAGAAGGGAGATGGCGTACTCCGGGTCGTCGTACTGCGACAGGATCACCACGCCGGTACCGGGGTGGCGCTTGCGGACCTCCTTGGCCGCGTCGATGCCCTCCTGCTGGAATGCCGGCGGCATGCGGATGTCGGTGACCACGACCTGGGGCTCGGCCGCCTCGGCGCCGGAGACCAGCCCGTCGTAGTCAGCCGCGGCGCCGACGACCACCAGGTCGGGCTCCAGGTTCAGCAGTGCACGCACGCCCTCTCGGACGATGAGGTTGTCGTCGGCCAGGAAGACGGTGATCTGACGTTCGGACACGTGCTCATTTGGCCCGATGAGCGCACAAAGAACAAGGGGGGCAGTCCCACCCGGCGAGGGGGTAGCAGCCGTAGGCCCGGACACAAGCCACCACCCTGGGGTCGCCGGCCGTGCATCTCTACGCTTGCAGACGAGGCAGGAGGCCGCCGTGCGCATCGAGTCGTCAGTTGTCGCCATGTCGTGGATCCCATCCGAGGCGATCGGAGGGATGACGCGGCTCCCGTTCGACATGGGGGTGGCCCACTACGACGTCCCCCCGCCCGAGGTCCTCGAAGACCTCGACGCCCTCCGAGAAGCGGACCGTTTCCGGTTCGCCAACGAGCTGCGGGCCTGGATCGAGGTCGAGGAAGGGCGGATCGTGGACTGGGGCCACTCGGGCAAGGGCCACATCGGCTCGACGACGATCCGCATGGGGCCCAAGGCGGTCGTGTTCGCCGCAGTTCCCTTCCCCGACCTGCGCCCCGAGCCCGAGGTGTCCGGGACCGAGGTGCGGTTCGTCCAGACCGCCGGCGGGCGCACCGGCGTTCCTGCGCCCCGCACCGTGCGGCGACCGCCGTTCGTGCAGGTGGCGGCGCCGCTGGCCTGGTCCACGCTCGTCCTCACCATCCGGGCGGACGGGAGCTCCGACTGGGAGGTGGCCGGCGCCAGCCCGTTCCCCCGCCACTGGATCTACGACCACACCGGCGCCCTGGCCGCCAAGTCGGGGATGATCGACTTCAAAGGCTGGTCGCGCACCGCCTTCGGCCGCTACACGCCGTGGGGTGACGAGGACTCGCCGGCGCTGGTGACGGTGGCGGAGACGGCCCTGGAGCGCGAGCTGTCCGCCACGATCATGCAGGCCGGAACCAGGCCCAAGGTCCGGACGATCGCGCCGGGGCTGACGCTGGTAGAGCAGGGCGAGCCAGGGGAGTCCCTGTTCCTGCTGCTGGACGGGGTGCTCGAGGTCGAGGTCGACGGCGAGAAGCTGGCCGAGGTGGGGCCGGGCGTGATCCTCGGTGAGCGGGCGGTGATCGAGGGTGGCGCCCGCACGGCGACCCTTCGGGCGGTCACGCCGGTCAAGGTGGCGGTCGTACCGGCCGACCAGGTGGACCGGGCGGCCCTGGCCGAGCTCAGCCAGGGCCACCGCCGCGAGGAGCGGTGACGCTTCCCAGCGTGGATGCTGTCGTGGTCGGCGCCGGGCCGAACGGGCTGTCGGCGGCCATCAGCCTGGCCCGGGCCGGGTGCTCGGTCGTCGTTCTGGAGGCGGCCGACGTGGCGGGGGGTGGCTGCCGGTCCGAGCAGCTGACGCTTCCCGGGTTCATTCACGATGTCTGTGCCGCGATCCACCCCCTGGGCGCCTCGTCGCCGGCGTTCGCCGCGCTGCCACTGGCCGAGCACGGGCTGGAGTGGGTCCACCCGCAGGCGCCGGCAGCCCACCCCCTGTCGGGGGGCCGTGCGGCGGTGCTTGAGCGGTCGCTCGACTCGACAGCGGACGCCCTAGGGCCCGACGCCGGCGCGTGGAGAAAGGTGGTCGGCCCGCTCGTCTCTCGCTGGGACGACTTGTCCTCCTCCATCCTGGGCCCGTTGCTACGACCACCCCCGCACCCCGTGACCTTGACCCGGTTCGGGCTACGGGCCGCGTGGCCGGCGAAGCTCCTGGCCGCACGGTTGTTCAAGGGCGAGGAGGCAAGGGGCCTGTTCGCCGGCCTGGCCGCCCACGCCATCCTCGACCTCGGCATGCCCCTGACCGCGTCCTTCGGGCTCACGTTCGCCGCGTCCGGCCACGCGGTGGGATGGCCGGCGGCAAAGGGTGGGTCGCAGCGCCTGGCCGACGCCCTGGTCTCCTACCTGTCGTCCCTGGGCGGCCAGGTGGTCACCGGCCAACGGGTCACCTCGCTGAGGGACCTGCCGCCGTCGCGGGCCGTGCTGTTCGACCTCACGCCCCGCCAGGTCGTCGACATCGCCGGCGACCGGCTCGACCCGCGCGCCCGGCGCCGGCTTCTCGGATTCCGCTATGGGCCCGGCTCGTTCAAGATCGACTACGCCCTGGACGGTCCGGTTCCCTGGGCGGCCGAGGGATGCGCCCGGGCCGGCTCGGTGCACCTCGGCGGCACGTTGGAGGAGGTGGCCGCGGCCGAGCGCGAGGTCGCCCGGGGCGGGCACCCGGAGCGGCCCTACGTGCTCACGTCGCAGCCCAGCTGCTTCGACGACTCCCGGGCGCCGGCCGGCAAGCACACGTTCTGGGCGTACTGCCACGTGCCGCACGGGTCGACGGTCGACATGACCGCAGCGATCGAAGGGCAGATCGAGAGGTTCGCTCCGGGCTTCCGCGACCGGGTGCTCGCCCGCCACACCATGTTCCCCGCCGACCTCGAGCGGCACAACGCCAATAACCTCGGCGGCGACGTCGCCGGGGGCTCCCACGGCGGGCTGCAGCTCGTCGCCCGCCCCCGACTCGCCGCCGACCCTTACGTCCTGCCCATCGACGGTACGGATGCGTTCCTGTGCTCGGCGTCCACCCCTCCCGGCGCCGGCGTGCACGGCATGTCGGGTTGGTGGGCGGCACGTTCGGCGCTGAAGCGGCTGAAAGGACCCCGATGAGCGTTGTCTGGTACTGGGCCGTGCGGTCCATGCGAGGCAGGACGCGCGCCTTTGTCGGGGCCGCCCTCCTCCTGGCCCTGATGGGCGGGCTGACGCTTGCGTCGTTCGCCGGCGCCCGCCGGACGGCGTCGGCGTACCCGCGGTTTCGGGAGGCGGGTCGGGCGTTGGACGTACAAGTGAACGCCGGCGACTTCGAGGCCCAGAACCCCGAGGTCGCCGGGCAGATGCCGGGCGTGATCGCTTCGGCCACGTACCTGGCGTTTCTCGGCGGCCCGCTCCTGGCCGATGGCCGGCCGGACTTCGCCTTCACGGGGGAGGTCGCGGGGAGCCTCGACGGCTTGTACTTCACCCGCGATCGGATCGCAGTCACCAGAGGCCGGTTGCCGGACCTCTCCCGGCCGGAGGAGGTGGTGGTGAACGAGACCCTCGCTTCCCAAGGGATGGGACTCGGCCACCGGTTCGACCTCGCCATCTTCGACCCGGCCCAGGAGGAGGCGGTGTACAGCGACACGCCGCCGCCGCCGGTCGGGGTCCAGCACGTGACCGTCGTCGGCGTCGGGCTGTTCCCGAACGAGATTGTGCAGGACGACACCGACCGCTACGGCCGGATGCTCCTCACGCCGGCGTTCACCAAGCAACTCCGCGACTACGTCACCTATGCATGGACGGCCGTGGAGGTGGAAGGAGGGGCCGCTGGGGTCGAGCGGTTCAAGCGCGACTACCTCGCCGCGTTGCCACCTGGGGCGCCGGCCTCCTTCCGCGAGACCGCGGCGGTGGTTGCCCGCACGCAAGTGGCGGTCCGCCCCCTCGCCATCGCGCTGGCTGTTTTCGGCTCCCTTGCTGCGCTGGCGACCCTTCTGCTGGTGGGCCAGGCCCTCGTGCGGCTGGTGCGGAGCGAGCGCGACGACGTGGCGACGCTCCGCGCCCTCGGCGCCGGCCCGCTCCTCGCCTCCGGGATCACCGCGCCTGGGGTGGTCATCACGATCGTGGCCGGCGCGCTGGGCGCAATGGGCACCGCGGCCGCACTCTCGCCTCTCGCCCCCATCGGGCCCATGCGCCGGGTGGAGGCGGACGCCGGGGTGGCATTCGACTGGACGGTGCTGGGCCTCGGGACGTGCCTTCTCGCCGTCGTTCTGGTCCTTGTGGCGGTCACGGCCGGCGTTCGTCAGGCACCGCACCGGCGGCACGCCCTGGCCGGCGTCACCGCCGGACGTCCTTCGGCGCTCGCCGGAGCGCTGTCGGCCACCGGGCTTCCGGTGCCCGCGGTGGCGGGCGTGCGCATGGCCCTCGAGTCCGGGGGCGGCCGCTCGGCGGTGCCGGCACGCGCTGCGCTCGGTGGCGCGATCGTCGCGGTGATGGCCCTCGTGGCCGCCCTTGTCTTCGGCACGAGCATCGCGTCGCTGGTCGACAAGCCCAGGCAGTACGGGTGGGACTGGGACCTCACCGTCCTGGACGAGGCCGGCTACGGGGATATCGACCCCGGCAAGGCCGCCGAGCTGCTCGACGACGATCCGGCGGTGGCGGTCTGGACGGGCGTGTACTTCCAGTCCGTCGACCTCGACGGCGCCGATGTCCCGGCCATCGGGGTCCAGCCGGGCGCCCCGGTGACCCCGCCGATGCTGTCAGGCCGGCCGGTGCAGGGCCCCGGCGAGGTGGTACTCGGCAGCCGCACCCTCGCTGCGCTGGGGAAGCGGGTCGGCGACACGGTCCTGCTGGCGCCGGGCGAACAGGCCCGGCCACTCGTGGTCGTCGGGACGGCCGTGTTCCCGACGGTCGGACCGCTGATCGGCGCCTACACATCGCTGGGCGAGGGGGCGATGATGCAGTACGACCAGATCCCCGGGTGGGACGAGATCAGCGCCGGTCCGAAGGCGCTGTTCATCCGGTTCGCGCCGGGCGCCGACCGGGACGCGGCCACAGAGCGCATCAGCGCAGGCGTCGGGGACATCGGCGTGTTCCCTGGTTCCGCCGTACCCCTGCCGGTGCAGCGGCCGGCTGAGATCGTGAACTATTCCGCCATGGGGAGCACGCCGGCCCTCCTCGCGGCCGTCCTTGTTGTCGCCGCCGTCGCATCCCTGGGGCTGACGCTGGCGTCGGGCGTTGGTCGCCGCCGGCGCGACCTTTCGATCCTGAAGGCGCTGGGTTTCACACGCGGCCAGGTGTCGTCGACGGTGGTCTGGCAGTCGTCGATCATCGTCGTCGCCGGCCTGCTCGTCGGCGTCCCCCTCGGCATCGCCCTTGGCCGGTGGCTCTGGATCCTCTTCGCCGAGCGCCTTCCGGTCGTGGCTCAGCCGGCCGTGCCAGTGCTGGCCCTCGCGGCAGTGGGGTGCGGCCTGGTGATCCTGGCCAATGTGGTGGCGGCCGTGCCGGCCCGCGCCGCCGGCCGGACAGCGGTGGCCTCGATCTTGCGCTCGGAGTAGCGCCGGCTCAGAGGTCGACCGAGAGGCCCTCCGCCGCAGCCACCACTTCGACGGTGCCGCCGCTGTGGATCCCGACGAAGGCGTCGATCTCGTCGTCGGTGCGGGCCGGATCGTGGTGAAAGAGCACCAGGGTGCGGACCCGTGCCGCCTCCGCCAGGCCGACGGCGTACTCGACAGCTGCGTGGCCGAGGTACCCCCGGGTGGCGAACTCGGAGGCGGTGTGCTGGGCGTCGTGGATGAGCATGTCGGCGCCCTCCGCCAGTGCCATCGCGCTCTCGTGGTAGGCGCCGAGCCCGTGGGGGCCGGGGCCGGCGGCGATCGGGCTGTGGTCGGACAGGTAGGCGAGCGTGGCCCGCCCGTCCGAGACCCGGTAGCCGAACGTCCGCCCGCCTTTGTGCGGGATCTCCGCCGCACGCACCGAGAAGCCCTCGACGTCGTGGTCGCCCGGCTCATGGGCGGCGAACTTCCAGCGCCCCTCGAGCTGGGCGGGGGTGATCGGGAAGTGGGGAGGTGAGAAGGCTCGCGCCAGCACCTGCTCCGGGTCGCCCTGGGCCGGCATCACGAGGGTGACGTCGCTGCCGTCCTGGATCCCTGCGGTGAAGAACGGCAGGCCGTGGGTGTGGTCCCAGTGGAGGTGGCCGAGCAGGATCGTGCCCCGGAAGGGCTCGCCCTCGAGGTGGCGGGTCACGTTGCGCAGGCCGGTGCCGGCGTCGAGAACGAGCGTCGGCCGCGCCCCGTCGTGGGCCAGGGCGACGCAGGACGTGTGCCCGCCGTAGCGGACGAACTCGCGCCCGGGTGCGCAGGTCGATCCCCTGACCCCGCAGAACACGACGCGCATGGCTCAGTGTCCTACAGGAAACGGACGCCGTCCCCGGCCGTCGTGGAATCGCCCTCGACCTGCCCGCAAGTGGGGCAGTACCAGCGGGCTTCGAAGGGGGTGCCGCACGCTGGGTGGCGAAGCGGCTCGACCGTGTCGGGGGACTGGCCGGCGCCCCATTGGGCCAGCAGGCGCAGGGCGCCGGCCAGCTCGGCGCCGGCGGCGGTCAGCTGGTAGACGAACCGCGGCGGGCGCTCGGAGTAGGGGGTGGCGACGACCACGCCGTGGCGCTCGAGGATGCGGAGGCGCTGGCTGAGCACGTTGGGGGCGATGCCGGCGACATCGGCCTGGAGGTCGTTGAACCGCCGGGGGCCGTCGAGCAGGGCGGAGACGATGAGCAGCGCCCACCGGTCGCCGACTCGGGCGACAGCCTCTTCGAGGGGCGACGGCTCGGCCATGGGCCCCATTCTGTACCGGTTGCCGAAGTCGGTTGTGACTAGTAACTTGCAATCTACAAGTCACTGGGTGAAAGGGCAATGGGACATGGGTGTGTTGGAGGAGCTGGAGCGCGCGACGGCGGGTGTTGCCGAGCGGGTGGGGCCGGCGGTGGTTGGCATCGGCCACGGCTGGGGGCAGGGATCGGGCGTGGTGGTGGCCGACGGCGTCGTGCTCACCAACGCCCACAACGTGAGCGACCCGGGCGTGTCGCTGATCTTCGCCGACGGGCGGACGGTGGACGGCCAGGTGACCGGGCACGACATCGACGGCGACGTAGCCACCATCTCGGTCGACACGTCGGGCGTGACGCCCGTGGAGTGGGCGTCGGCGCCGGCCGGTATTGGCGGCGCCGTGTTCGCCCTGGCCAACCCGGGCGGGCGGGGGCTGCGCGTCACCCTCGGCTCGGTGGCCTCTGTGAGCCGGACGTTCCGGGGGCCGAGAGGGCGGCGGGTGACGGGGACCGTTGAGCACACCGCGCCCATGGTGAAGGGATCTTCGGGCGGGCCGCTGGTCGACGCCTCCGGCCGGCTGGTCGGCCTCAACACCAATCGGCTCGGGGAGGGCTTCTACGCCGCACTGCCGGCCGACGAGGAGCTGCGCCGGCGGGTCGACGCCCTCAGCCGGGGCGAGTCGCCGGTGCGCCCGCACCTCGGCGTGGGCCTCGTGCCGGGGCGGGCGGCCCGCCACATCCGCCGGGCGGCCGGCCTGCCCGACCGTGACGGCGTGCTCATTCAGGAGGTCGAGGACGCCAGCCCGGCGGCCAACGCCGGCCTGCGCCGGGGCGACCTCATCGTCGAGGCCGGCGGGACGGCCGTCACGACCATCGACGACCTGTACCAGGCGGTCGACGGCCTCGGCGCGGGCCAGTCGCTGGCCCTGAAGGTCGTGCGGGGCGCCGAGGAGCTGTCGGTCAGCGTGACGTTCGCCGGCGGCGGGGCCCGCGAGGAGGGGTCTGCGTGACCATGGCCGTCGAGGAGCACGAAGCGGCCGTTCAGGAGGAAACACCGCTCGACGCCTATTCGCGGACGGTCATGGCCGTCGCCGAGCGCCTCATTCCTTCGGTGGCCAGCCTCAAGGTGATGGTGCGGGTGCCCGGCGGGCGCCAGCCGCAGGGATCGGGGTCGGCGGTGGCCATCACCGCCGACGGCTTCCTGCTCACCTCCGCCCACGTGGTGGAGCGCTCCTCGGGCGGGGTCGCCATCTTCGCCGACGGGGCGGAGACCGAGTTCGAGGTGGTCGGCGCCGACCGGCTGTCGGACCTGGCCGTCATCCGCACCAGCGCCGGCGGCCAGCTCACCACCGCCGAGCTGGGCGACGCCGACCGCCTGCGCGTCGGCCAGCTCGTCGTCGCCATCGGCAACCCGCTGGGCTTCGCCGGCTCGGTCAGCGCCGGCGTGGTGAGCGCCCTCGGTCGGTCGTTCGCGGCCGCCGCCAGCCGGTCGGGGCGAATGGTGGAGAACGTCATCCAGACCGACGCCGCTCTCCACCCCGGCAACTCCGGCGGGGCGCTGGCCACCGGCAACGGACAGGTGGTCGGCATCAACACCGCCGTGGTAGGGCCGGGTGTCGGCCAGGGACTAGGCCTGGCCGTGCCCGTGAACGCCACCACCCGGGGCATCGTCTCTGCGCTGATGACCGACGGCCGGGTGCGGCGGGCCTACCTGGGCATCGCCGGCGGCTCCCGGCCGCTGCCGCCCAAGGCTGCGGTCGCCACGGGGCGGGAGCGGGGGATCGAGATCCTGACCGTCGTCGCCGGCAGCCCGGCCGACCGGGGCGGCCTGCGACCCGAGGACCTGCTGCTCGGCATCGACGGGAACGGCGTTACCAACGTCGGCGACCTCCAGGGGCTCATGAGCGGCGAACGGATCGGCCGCCAGGTCGGCGTCGAGGTGTTCCGCCGGGGCAAGGTACAGACCGTCTCGGTCGTGCCCGTCGAGCTGCCCGAGTAGCTACGTGAAGGCCAGGCAGTTGACCGGCGGGCCGGCGGCGACGGTGGCCCACGAGGCGCCGGCGTCGTCGGACAGGTAGACCCGGCCGGCGAAGGTGCCCAGCGCGGCCAGGTCGCCGGCGCCGGCTAGGCAGAAGGTGTCGACGTTGCCCGGCAAGGTTCCAGGCAGCCCGATCGACGTGCGGCGGAACGGGCCGCCGCCGTGCAGCGGCCGGCGGTAGACGGCGGCCCGGGCGCCGTCGGGGCCGGTCGACACGGACATCAGCACGGTCTCGCCGGCCACGGCCACGGCCCGGGCGTAGGTGGCGGCCAGGCCCTCGTCGACGATGGCCCAGCTCGCGCCGGCGTCGGTGCTCACGGCCAGGCCTCGGGCGCAGGCGGCTAGCACGGTGCCGTCGCCGGCGACCACCACCTGGTGGACGTCGAGGTCCTTGTCGAGCGTGGGCTCCCACGTGGCGCCGGCGTCGGTCGAGCGCATGATGCCCCCGACGTGGACGTTCACGTAGAGCGTGCCGTCGGGAGCGGCGGCCATGGTGCGGACGTCGGCCGGCGCCCCCCACGGGGTGTACCAGGCGTCGCGGCCGGGAGCCTCGTCGAACGACGCCACCCGCTCGCCGGCGGGCAGCCGGAGGAGGTGGCCTTCGACGGTGCCCACGAGGGCGCCACCGTCGTGGGGCAGGACGCACGTCGCCGCCGGCCCGTCGATCGGGCCAGCCAGCCACTCGCCGTCGCGCCAGACGGCCCGGCCCTCGACGAGCGCCAGGTCGCCGGCGATGGCGTTGACCTCGCGCCCCTCCAGGTCGGTGTGACCGTCGTCCACCCGGTGCAGGCCGGCGGCGGTGCCGACCAGCAGGCTCACTGCGTCTCCTGGTCGCTGCGCTCGCCGGCCCTCGGGGGCCGAGCGGCAGAGGCCTTCGCTTCGCTCCGGCGAGGCCGCCCGGCCCGGCCGTCGTGCTCGCTCAAGATGCCAGCTCCCAGATGAGGACCTCGGCGCCGCCGGCGCCGGCGGTCAGCAGGGGTGCGCCGGCGGCGGTGAGGCGCACGGCGTCGCCGGCCACGAGCTGACCCACGCCGGCGAAGTCCGCCTCGCCCCGGGCGACGAAGGCGTGGACCCGAACGGCGTCGGGGACGGCCACCGTCTCGCCGGGCACGAGGCGGCCGAGTCCTTGTGCTCCAGCTCGCCGGAGAGGACCCAGGTCATGATCTCCATGTCCTGGAGGGGGTGGGTGGAGAAGCCGCTGCCGGCCCGGAAACGGCAGGCGGGCGTGGAAGCGGTCTCCGGCCCGGCGCACGTCGATCGTCGTCTCCATCACCTGTAATTTACGGGACGGGTGTCGGTACTCGGACGGGTCGTGCGGGCGGTGCTGCCGGGCGTGCGGAAGGTCCACTCCCAGGTGGCCCGCTACGCGGCGGAGTGGGAGCAGGCCAACGGCCACGCCCTGGGTGGCGCCGGCCCGCTGTGGGTCGTGCTCGGGGACTCGACGGCCCAGGGCATCGGCGCCCCGTCGTGGGACGAGGGCTACGTCGGCCAGCTGCGGCGGGCGCTCGACGACGGGTCGCCGCAGCCGTGGCGGGTGGTCAACCTGTCCAAGTCGGGGGCGCGGACCAACGATGTGCTCGAGCGCCAGCTGCCGGCGTTGGAGGCGATGGCGGCGTCGCCTGACTTGGTTACCTGCGCCATCGGCGCCAACGACGTCGTGCGGCGGGTACCCGGGCTGGAGGACCGGCTGCGGCGGATCATCGCCCGCCTCCCCGACCGGGCGATCATCGCGACCCTGCCCCAGGGGCTGAGACCGGAGCGGACACAGGCCGTCAACGAGACCATCCGGGCCGAGGCGCCGGCCGCCGGCCTCGTGGTCGCCGACGTGTGGGTCAGGACCGGCCCGCCGTGGCACGGCAAGTACGCGGAGGATCGTTTCCACCCGGGCGCGCTCGGCTACGCCGATTGGGCCGCCGCCTTCGCCGACGTCCTGCATCTCGCGCTTCCCAAGCCCTGATCTTTCGAGTTCAGCGCCCGGTATGACATCCTCCGGCCGCCGCCGGGTGCCCGCACCCCGGGCTGGGCGTCCGGGCCGCCCTCGTCGCTGCTGGGTTGGGCAACGAGGAGGATGTCGCGTTCTGCGCCATCGGCCGCCGGCCCGCCTGAGCTACTGGCCGGCAATCGTGCGGAGCGGGAGCCTGGGGCCGTAGCGGGGGGCGGCGCCGGCGCCTGCCCCGATGAGGCGAAGCACCCGGCCCCTTTGGCCGCGCCACGGCTCCAGCAGCTCCAGCATGCGGGCGTCGTCGCCCCGGGGCTCGCCGGCCAGCGCCCACGCCACCTGGTTGGGGAGGTGGTAGTCGCCGACGCTGACCGCGTCGGCGTCGCCGAGAGCGACCATGGCCACCTCGGCCGCCGTCCAGGCGCCGATGCCCGGGAGGGCAGTGAGGCGCCGGCGGGCGTCGGCCGGCGCCATGGCGACGGTCTCCTCCAGGCGGGAGGCGTAGGAACACGCCCGGCGGATGGTGTCGGCCCGCTTGCGCTCGACGTTCGCCCGGTGGAACACCCACGTGGGTGTCTTCGCCAGTACCGCCGGCGCCGGGGGGACGACCAGGCCCGGCGGTCCCGGCGCCGGCTCGCCGAGGGCCCGGACCAGTCGCACGTAGGAGCGGCGGGCCTCCAGGCCGATCACCTTCTGCTCCAGGATGCTGGGTACCAGCGCCTCCATGACCGCGCCGGTCCGACCGATGCGCAGGCCCCGGAGGCGCTGGTGCAGCGCACCGACCAGGCCGTCTCCGGCGTCGAAGCCGGCCGCGTCGTCGTCGGCCCCGATCAGGGCCGGGAAGGCGTCGAGGGCCCAGCCGGCGCCGGGGCCCCAGGCCCGCATGGTGGCCGTGCCGCACGCGTGAGACACGGAGATGTGGGTGGTGGCAGGCCCCGCCGGCGTGCGGGTGGCCCGCCACACCCCGCTGGGTTCGAACCGCACCGAGGGGTCGAGCCGGCCCCGCCTCAGCGGGAAGAGGGTGAGCCGCAGGTCAACCGGCAGGGCCGGCCGCACCGTCCTCTCGATCACGTGGCTTCGCCGCCTGAATACGTCCAGGACCGGCCTCCCGGGCCGGTCATGGGAGCTGCAGGGATTTGGTCTCGAGGTAGGCCTCGAGACCGTGGCGGCCGAGCTCGCGGCCGTACCCCGATTGCTTGTACCCGCCGAAGGGCGCCATCAGGTTGAACCCGCCGCCGTTGACGTCGACCATGCCCGCCCGCAGCCGGCGGGCCACCCGCAGCGCCCGGTCCCTGTCGCCGGAGAAGACGCCAGCGGACAGGCCGTAGATGGTGTCGTTGGCCAGGCGCACGGCGTCGTCCTCGCCGTCGTAGGGGACGAGCGCCAGCACGGGGCCGAACACCTCGTCCCGGGCGACGGCCATCCGGTTCTCGACGCCGGCGAACACCGTGGGGCGCACGAACCAGCCCCGATCGAGGCCGGCGGGCGCCGCCCGCCCGCCCGTCACAAGCGTGGCGCCCTCGTCGACGCCGCCGGAGATGGCCGCCCGCACCCGCTCCCGATGGGAGTCGGTGGCCACTGGGCCGAGGGTGGTCGAGTTGTCCAGCGGGTCACCGAGCACGTAGGACTCCACCACGCCGGCGGCCAGCTCGGCGGCTTGGTCATGGAGGTCGCGCGGGACGAGCAAACGGCTCCACGCGATGCACGTCTGGCCCGAGTTGAGCATGCACTGGCGGACCGCGGCGTTGACGGCGTCGGCCAGGTCGGCGTCGTCGAGGACGATGCTGGGCGACTTGCCGCCGAGCTCCAGCGTCACCCGCTTGACCGTCTCCGCGGCCAGGGCCGCCACCCGCCGGCCGGCGGCGGTCGAGCCGGTGAAGGACACCATGTCGACGTCGGGGTGGGCGACGAGCGCCTCGCCCGCGGCCCGGCCGCGGCCGGTGACGACGTTCAGCACGCCAGAGGGCAGGCCGACCTCCTCGGCCGCCTCGGCCAGGAGGAAGGCCGACAGCGGCGCCACTTCGCTCGGCTTGAGCACGACTGTGCAGCCGGCGGCCAGCGCCGGCGCCACCTTGGCGACCGCCTGGTGCAGCGGGTAGTTCCACGGCGTGATGGCGGCCACGACGCCGGCCGCCTCCCGCACGACCAGCGAGCTGCCGATGCGCTCCTCCAGCACCGCCTCTCGCAGGATCGGTCCGTAGGAGCTCATCACCATGGCTGGCAGTCCGCCCTGGATCACCGTCGCCATGGAGATCGGCATGCCGACCTCCTGGGCCACCAGCGTCCCGATCTCGGGTACCCGGGCGCCGAGCGCCTCGCCCAGGCGCTCCACCGCCTTGGCCCGCTCGTCGACTGAGGCGCGGGACCACTCGTCGAACGCGCTTCGGGCCGCGGTCACCGCCTGGTCGACCTCCGCCGGCCCGCCGTCGGGCACCGTCCCCAGGACCTCCTCGGTGGCAGCGTTGGTGACCTCGATGACGCCGGCGCCGGCGGGCCGCACCCACGAGCCGCCGATGAACAGGGCGTCGCGCACGATCATGTCAGGCAGGGTAGACGTCGACCTCGGTGGCCTTGAGTGAGATCCACACTGGGCCGCCCTCGGCCAGGCGGAGCTCGGCGGCGGCGGCCGGCGTGACCTCGGCGACGATGGCCGGCGACCCTTCCACCTGGACCCGCACCCGGTCGCCCTCCAGGTGCAGGCCGGCGGCCTCGCCGGCCCAGGCATTGCGGGCGCTGCCCTCCGGGCGGGTGCGGTGCAGGGTCACGGCATGCGGGTGGACGAGGGCGAACGCCGGCCCCCGGACGCCGGTGGCGACGCTCAGCGCGGAACCGTCGTCGAGCAGGAGGCGGCCGGATTCGACCCGCCCCCGGAACAGGTTGAGGCCGGCGAGCTGGGCGACCCACGCCGAGCGCGGCCGGGTCGTGACCTCGGCCAGCCCGCCCTCCTGGGTCACCTTGCCGGCCTCGAGGACGACGATGCGGTCAGCGAGGGCCATGGCGTCGACCGGGTCGTGGGACACGAGGATGCGAACGACCGGCGTAGCGGCCAGCTGCTCCCGGAGGACCCTTCTGAGCTGGGCTTTCGCACTCACGTCGACCGCGGACAGGGGCTCGTCGAGCAGCAGGAGCGCCGGCTCCGTGGCCAGGGCCCGGGCCAGGGCGACCCGCTGGGCCTGGCCGGCGGAGAGGGCGGCCGGCCGTGCCGCCGAGTGGCCCGCGTCGAGGCCGACCCGCTTCAGCCAGCCGGCGGCCCGCCGGCGGGCGTCGCCTTTGGACACCCCGCGGGCACGGAGGCCGTAGGCCACGTTGTCCAGTGCGCTCAGGTGCGGGAACAGGAGCGCGCCCTGGAAGACGACGGCCACCGGCCGCCGCTCGGGCGGCAGGTCGGTGAGCACGTGGTCGCCGAGCGTGATCCGGCCGCGGTCGGGGCGGATGAGGCCGGCGAGGGCCCGCAGAAGCGTCGTCTTGCCGGCGCCGTTCGGGCCGACGACGGCGACCACCTCGTCGGCGCCGGCGGTGAGGCTGACGTCGAGGTCGAGCGCGCCGAGGCGCATGCCGACCTCCGCGGTCAGCGAACCAGCCATCGCCCTCGCAGGGCGACGAGCACCGCCAGCGAGACGGTGAGCAGCACGACCGACAGCGCCACCGCGCTCTCGGGGTCCGTCTGGAGGCCGGCGTAGATGGCCGTCGGCAGGGTGCGGGTGCGGCCGGGGAGGCTGCCGGCGAAGGTCACGGTGGCGCCGAACTCTCCGAGGGCGCGGGCCCAGGCCAGAGCGGCGCCGGCGACCAGCGAGGGAGCGATCAACGGGACGGTGACCGTCCGGAAGCGGTGCCACGGGCGGGCGCCGAGGGTGGCGGCCGCGTCCTCGTACCGACGGTCGAGCTGGCGCAGGCCGGCTTCGGCCGCGATCACCATGAACGGCATGGCGACGAACGCCTGGGCCACGACCACGCCGGCGGTCGTGAACGGCAGCCCGGTGCCTATCAGGCCCCGCCGGCCAAACACCGCCAGCAGGCCGACCCCGCCCACCACCGGGGGCAGCACCATCGGCAGCGTCACCAACGCGCGGAGGAGGGACCGGCCGGGGAAGTCGCCCCGGGCGAGGACCCAGGCCAGCGGCACGCCCAGGACGATGGCGACGGCCAGTGCGCCAGCCGAGCACAGCAGCGACAGGCGCAGGGCGTCGAGGGCCTCGGGCGATGACAGCTCCGAGGCGATCGTCGACCACGGCGCCCGCTGGAGCAGGCCGGCGAGAGGCAGGACCAGCAAGGCCACGCCGGCGCCGGCCAGAAGCACGACCCGTTTCACGGCAGCAGGAAGCCGTGCTTCGTCAGCGCGGCGCGCCCGGCGTCGCCGAGCAGCCGCAGCACGAAGGCCTCGGCGCCGGCCCGGTCACCGGTGGCCCGCACCACCGCCACCGGGTAGGTGGCGATCACATTGGCCGCGTCGGGGATGTCGACCCGGGCTGACCCGGTGACGTCGGTGTCATAGACGACACCGGCGTCGGCCTCGCCCGCCGCCACCTTGGCGGCCACGGCCTTCACGTCGAGCTCCAGTGACACCGGCCGCACGGCAGCGCCGGCGCGGTCGAGGGCCTGGCGGGCGTAGCGGCCGGCGGGGACCGACAGGTCGGCGAGCACCACCTTGAGGCCGGGGCGGGCCAGGTCGGCCAGGCCGGCGATCCGCTCGGGATTCCCCGGCTCGACGGCGATGGCGAGGCGGTTGCGGGCGAAGGTCTGCGGCGCGTCGACGAGGCCGGCGCGCACCAGCCGCGCCATGGCTTCGGGATCTGCGGTGGCGATCACGTCGACCGGCGCCCCGGCTTCGACCTGGGCGACCAGCTGCGGCGAGCCGGCGAAGCTGAACGTCGCCCCGCCGAGGCCGGTGAAAACCTCGGTGAGCGACGCCGCGGCCAGCACGGTGACGCCGGCGTCGGCGGAGGTGCACGCGGCGGCCACCAGGAGAGCGACCGCAGCGAGCAGCCGCCTCACGGCTGCGCCGGCATCTCGATGACCACGTTCGTGGCCTTGATGGCCGCGACGGCCAGCATCCCCGGCACCAGCACCAGCTCGTCGACCGCCTCCCGGCTCAGCAGGGCGACCACCCGGTGTGGCCCCGCCTGCAGCTCCACTTGGGCCATAACGGTGTCCTTCACGACCCGCGTGACGATGCCGGTGAAGCGGTTGCGGGCCGACCCCGACACGATGGCGCCGGCCGCCGGCTCGGCGCCCAGCGTGCGGGCCAGCTCGGCCAGCGCCGTGCCCTCGACCACTCGCCGCCCGCCCTCGGTCCGGGTGGTGGGCAGGCGGCCGGCGTCGGCCCAGCGCCGCACCGTGTCCGTGCTCACGCCCAGTAGCTGGGCGGCCTGGCCCATGCGGAACGTCGCCACTGACACAGCATATGCGAGCTTGTCTAGCCAAAGTACCCGTATATGCGGCAAGCCGTTGTCCTGGACGGTCCCTTTCGTAGGATGACGCGAGTGAGCTTCCTTCGCCGCCCCGTCGTTCTCATGGTGCTTGGCTTCGTCGTCCTGGCTGGCGGGGGCCTCGCCTTCGTCACCCGGGACACGGACAAGACCCCCCAGGTCTCGGCGACCGTGTGTGAGTTCCCTCCCTGCCGGGCCGCCGCCGACCCCTTCCCCGCCCGGGGCTACGAGGGCGGCTACGTCGTCGCCGACCCGGCTGATCCCGACCACGTCGTCATCGCCGACACCAACGTGCTGGCCAGCCGTTGCGGCTTCCACACCACTTTCAACCGGGGCCGCGAGTGGACCGACGGCGTCTACGACCTGCCCTCCGGCTTCACGGGCTGCCGCATCAACGGCAACTCCGGCGGCCACGTGGCCAGCGGCAGCATCGCTCGCGGCAGCGGGGCCCGCATCTACAGCGTGTTCGGCTCGGCCCACCAGGACGACAACGGCCGCGAGAGCGTGCTCCTCGCCATCTCCAGCGACGGCGGGGCCACCTTCGCCCCCTCGAAGGTCGTCATTCGCCCCACCGGCCCCGATATCGGCCTGGCGCGGCCCCTCATGACGGTCGTACCCGGCACGAGCGGCCCGGATATCGTGCTGATCTCGACGTGGACCTGCCACCCCGGCGAGGTCCGGGGGACCTCGTGTGACGGCGTCCTGTTCTCCCGCTCCGACGACGGCGGCCAGACGTTCTCCGCGCCCGTGGTCGTCAACGACCCGCCCGCCGGCCAGAACCCGTCCCAGCCGGCCATGGACCGTGAAGGCGTGGTCTACATGACGTTCCAGCGCCGGTTCAGCGACGGGCCCGTGGAGCTCTACCTGGCCAAGTCCACCGACGGGGGCAAGACGTTCGCCCGCACCCTGCTCGACCGCCAGATCCAGATCGGCGTGCAGTACGACTCGGCCAAGTTGGTCGCCGACCCGCTGACCAACGCGCTCTACACCGTGTGGGCCGACTCCCGCACCGGTCGGTTCCAGATCTTCTTCCGGAAGTCCCTCGACAAGGGGGTCAGCTGGGGCGAGCGGTCGGTGCTGCTGGCGCCGGACCGGGACGCCACCGGTTCCAGCCGCTCGCCGTCGATCTCGGTCGCACCCAACGGGCGGATCGACGTCGTCTACTACCACACGTCGCCGGCGCCCGACCGCCAGACCTTCGACGACGTGTACTGGAATTACTCGATCGACGGCGGCGAGAACTTCCTCGCCCGCCAGGTCAACGAGGAGCCGATCGATCGGAACAAGGGGTACTCCGGGCCGGCGGGCGAGCTGCGCCAGCTCGGCAACCACTACCCGCCGGGCGTGGCGTCGACCGACGCCTACGCCTTCATCGTCTGGAGCGACACCCGGGCCGCCGACGACATCACCAACGCCCAGGACGTCGTCCTCCGCCGCATGGAGCTGCTCGGCGCCACCCCGCCGTAGCGCACGAGCTCACCGCTGGTGCTTCGGGCAGCTCCACGTCGTCCGCCCGCCGACGGTTCGCCGCACGAGCGGGGTGCCGTCGAGCGGGCACGTCCCGCCCGGCTGGCGCTGGGTCTGGAGGTCGCCGGTGTGCGAGCCGCCCTGGGCGATGAGGTCCTTCAGGGTGCCGACCAGGTGCTCGTGGAGCCGGGTGACCTCGTTGGTGAGAGG
Source organism: uncultured Acidimicrobiia bacterium (assembly GCA_963768975.1). Taxonomy (GTDB): domain Bacteria; phylum Actinomycetota; class Acidimicrobiia; order Acidimicrobiales; family AC-14; genus CADCTB01. Next base: position 269,065 of record CAVYKB010000020.1, read on the forward strand.
GTGCCCGCCGGCCGGCCGGGGTCGAGGCCGGCCCGCCACAGGATCTCGTCCGCGGCCAGGTTGCCCACGCCGGCCAACCGGGCCTGGTCGAGCAGGCGGGCCTTGAGTGGCGCCTGGCTCCGCCCGAGCGCCTGGACCAGGTCGTCGGCGGTGAGGGTCAGGGCGTCGGGGCCGAGCCGCTCTTCCGCCGGCGCCAGCTCCACGCCCCCGAGTCGGCGAGGGTCGCGGATGCGCATGTCGCCCCCGTCGGTGAAGCGCACGCCGAACCGGTCCCACCGCTCCAGGTCGGCGTTGGAGCTGTAGAGCAGTTCGTCCACGCCGGCGGTCCCGTCGACGAGCAACCGCCCGCTCATGCCGAACCGGAGGCCGAGCACGGGCCCCTTCTTGTCGGTGTCGAGCAGGAGTAGCTTGCCCACGCGGCGGGCGTCGATGAAGCGCCGGCCGACGAGCGCGTCGGCGAGGGTGCCGGCGTCGAGCCCGCCCCGCAGGTACCAGGCGTCGGGGGCGACGACCTCGGCCACGGGCCGGCCCAGTGCGCGCGCCGCCAGCCTGCGGTACGCGTCGACCTCGGCCAGCTCCGGCATGCCGTGACCGTACCTTCGCAGACGGACGCCGCCGCCGACGCCGGACGGGATGCGGCGCTGGCCGAGGCGGGCTACACGGTTGTCCGCATCAAGGAGCACGACCTCTGGCACCGGCCCGACGACGTGGTGAGGCGGTTTGTAGCCCTCTGAGCGCCCCTACAGTGGTCGGGTGCCCCGGGAAGTCCTGCAGTGGAAACACCTGTACTCAGAAGTCGTCACGTCTGGCCTGTGCACCGGGTGCGCCGGCTGCGTGGTGGCCTGCCCTCACGACGTGCTCGGGTACGACGACAATGAAGGGGTCTACAAGCCGCACCATCTCGAGGAGGAGCTCGGCCCGGACAACTGCATCCACGGGGAGAAGGGCTGCACGTCCTGCACCCGGGCCTGCCCCCGGTTCCGCAGCTGGGAGACCGAGATCGACACCCACCTCTTCGGGCGGGCACGCACCGCCGAGGAGGCCGACGGCATCTCCAAGGACATCATCCTGGCGAGGGCCGCCGACCCGAAGGTGCATGAGCTCGGCCAGGATGGCGGGCTGGTCTCGGCCATCCTCATCTGGTGCCTGGAGAAGGGCTACATCGACGCCGCCCTCGTGTCCTACCTCGAGGGCGACGGCACGTCGTGGAAGGCCATCCCCGGCGTGGCCCGCACGCCCGAGGAGGTCCTCGCCGCCGCCGGCAGCCGTTACACCTACTCGGCCAACACCATGGCCTACGCCGAGGCGGTGGAGGGCGGCGCCGAGAAGCTGGCGCTCGTGGGCATGAGCTGCCAGTCGTCGGTCCCGCCGGTGATGACCGTGCGCAAGGCGGGCAAGCCCGCCCGCCGGTTCGTGCTCAACATCGGCCTGCTGTGCTCGAAGACCTTCGACGACGCGATCTTCGAGGAGCTGTTCGAGGCCAAGTACGGCCTGCGCAAGCAGGACATGGTCAAAATGAACATCAAGGGCGTCTTCCAGATATGGATGCGCAACGGCGACTACCACGAGGTGCCGCTCAAGGAGTGCCACGCCTGGACCCGTGAGGGCTGCAAGCTGTGCCCCGACTTCGCCGCCGAGCACGCCGACATCTCCACCGGCGGCATCGGGGCGTTCAACGACTGGACGCTGACCATCATCCGTACCGATCTCGGTCGGGAGATCATGGTCAAGATGCTCCAGGACGGCACCATCGAGGGCCGTCCCGGCGACGACGACCCCGGCGCCATCGCCCTGCTCCGCAAGCTGTCGGTCAAGTCTCGCAAGCGCTGGCCCGAGACCGCGGTGCCGGCGCCCCGCCTGATCCCGCCGCCCCCACCGAAGAAGGTCCCCGCCTCATGACCCCGATCGAGTTCGCCGTCACCTGGGACTACCGCTGACCATTCGCCCGCAACTTTGCCGAGCACGTGCTGCTCGGTCAGGAAGCCGCCGGCGACGAGTGGCGCGTCCGGTGGCTGGCGTTCTCCCTCAACCAGACCAAGGTTCCCGAAGGCGAGACCCACGTCTGGGACGAGCCCGAGATGGCCGGCGCCCGGATGGCCGTCGAGGTCGGCGTCGCCGTGCGCGACGGCTGGCCCGACGCCTTCCCCGCTGTGCACCGGGCCCTGTTCGCCGCTCGCCATGACGAGGGCCTCGACATCCGGGACCACGACGTCGTGGCCGGCGTCCTCACCAAGCAGGGGGTCGACGCCGATCAGGTGTTCAACGAGGTCCTCGGCTGCACCCCCCGGGATGTCTTCCGTGCTGAGCACCACGCCGCGGTGGCCGAGCACAGGGTCTTCGGCGTCCCGACGGTGATCGCCGGCGACCAGGCTGTTTTCATCCGCCTCGTGAACCGGCCCACCGGCGACGCAGCCGAGGCCCGCCGGTGCATCGAGCGCTGCCTCGATCTCGTCACCGGCTGGACCAACCTCAACGAGTTCAAGCACACCTCGATCCCCCATTAGCCTGCGCCGTCTCATGGACAGAACACTCGTCATCTGCAAGCCCGACGCCGTCGAGCGGGGGCTCGCCGGCCAGATCCTCGCTCGCCTCGAAGCCAAGGGCCTCCGGCTGGTCGCCGCCGAGCTGCGCACCATCGACGCCGAGACCGCCGGCCAGCACTACGGCGAGCACAGCGGCAAGCCGTTCTACGGCGACCTGGTCAGCTTCATCACCCGCGGGCCGGCGCTGCTCATGGTGGTGGAGGGCCCGCAGGACACCTTCAAGGTGGTCCGCACGCTCATGGGCGCCACCAATCCGCGCGACGCAGCGCCCGGCACGATCCGGGGCGACCTCGCTATCGAGATGACTGAGAACCTCGTGCACGGCTCGGATTCCCCGGACTCGGCCGGGCGCGAGATCGGGCTCTTTTTTCCGGGGTTGTGAGGCCATCCCACAGCGCCTAGCCTCACGGTCGACCCCTGGCGCGGAGCCTGCCCATGTCCGATAACTTCTTTTCAGCTTTCCTGGGTCGCGACATGGCGGTCGACCTGGGTACGGCCAACACCCTGGTGTACGTGCGCGGCCGCGGCATCGTGCTGAACGAGCCCTCCGTCGTGGCGGTGAACGTCAAGGACGGCCGGCCGCTCGCCGTCGGGCTGGAGGCCAAGCGGATGATCGGGCGCACGCCCGGCCACATCCAGGCCGTCCGCCCGCTGCGCGACGGTGTGATCAACAACTTCGAGATCACTGAGAAGATGCTGCGGTACTTCATCACCCGGGTGCACCAGCGCCGGTGGGCGAAGCCCCGCATGGTGATCTGCGTGCCCTCCGGCGTCACCGGCGTGGAGAAGCGGGCCGTGCAGGAGGCGGCGGAGTACGCCGGCGCCCGCAAGACCCCCTTCATCATCGAGGAGCCGATGGCCGCGGCCATCGGCGCCGGCCTGCCCGTCCACGAGCCCACCGGCAACATGGTCGTCGACATCGGCGGCGGCACCACCGAGGTGGCGGTCATCTCCCTGGGCGGCATCGTGACCAGCCAGTCGGTCCGCATCGGCGGCGACGAGCTCGACGACGCCATCATCCAGTTCATCAAGAAGGAATACAGCCTCGCTCTGGGGGAGCGCACCGCCGAGGAGATCAAGATTGCCCTCGGCTCCGCTTACCCGCTGGAGGAGGAGCTCCGGGCCGAGATCCGGGGCCGTGACCTCGTCACCGGCCTGCCCAAGACCATCGTGACCAGTACCGAGGAGGTCCGCCGGGCCCTCGACGAGCCGGTGTCGGCCATCGTCGACTCGGTGAAGGTCACGCTTGACAAGACGCCGCCGGAACTGGCCGCCGACATCATGGAGGCCGGCATCGTGCTCACCGGCGGCGGCGCCCTGCTGCACGGCCTCGACGTGCGCCTGCGGGCGGAGACCGGCATGCCCATCGTCATCGCCAACAACCCGCTCTTCTCGGTGGCGCTCGGTGCAGGCCAGTGCCTCGAGGAGTTCAACGTCCTACGGCAGGTACTGAACCCCAACAACGACAGGTAACGGGTGGCGGTCTACCGGCGTTCCCGGCGAAACCGCTTCTTCCTGGTGCTCCTGGCGCTCACGTCGGTCACGGTGCTGACCCTGGACTACCGGGGGGGCGGTGACGGGGCGCTGGAGTCGGTGCGCCAGACGGCGCGCGACGCGTTCGCGCCCCTGCAGTCCGCCGCCGACACGGTGTTCTCCCCGATCACCGGGTTCTTCGGGAGTATCGGCGACCTCGGCGACCTCCGGTCGGAAAACGCCCGTCTCCGTCGCGAGCTGGAGGCGGCCAGGGCGGAAGCCATCCGCGGCGCCGACGCCGACCGGGAGCGCCAGGGCCTTCTCCAGCTCCAGGGTCTGGACTACGCCGGGGGCCTCGACTCGGTCCCCGCCCGGGTGATCTCCACCGCGCCCACCAACTTCCAGCTCACCATCACCATCGACCGCGGCACCGACTCCCGCCTCGATGTCGGCATGCCCGTGGTCACCGCCGCCGGCCTCGTCGGACGGGTCACCGAGGTCTCCAAGGTGCGGGCCACCGTGCTGCTGATCACCGACCCGCAGTCCAACATCGGCGTGCGGCTGGCCAACTCCGGCGAGCAGGGCGTGGCTCGGGGCGGCGGCAACGGCAACCTGCTCCCACTCGATCTCATCACCACCGAGGTCCCGGTCCTGGTGGGCGAGCCCGTCGTCACGAGCGGCCTGGAGCGGGGCCTCTTCCCGGCCCAGATCCCCCTGGGAAAGGTGCGCAACGTGACCGTCGCCCCGGGTGCGCTGCAGAAGGACATCCTCCTCGAGGCGAGCGTGGACCTCAGCCGCCTGGAGTTCGTCCGCATCCTGCTGTGGACGCCGGCCCGGTGAGATGAGGCAGGATCCCCGGTTTCGGTTGCCGATCATGCTGCTCGGGGCCCTCCTGCTGCAGACCAGCCTGCTCGCCCAGGTCCGCATGTTCGGCGTCATGCCGGACTTCATGCTCCTGGTAGCCGTCGCCGGCGGCATCACCGCCGGCGCCACCCGCGGCGCGGCCCTGGGCTTCGCCTCCGGCATGCTGATCGACCTGTTCCTTCCGACCCCCCTCGGCCTGTCGGCGCTGGTCTTCACCCTCGTCGGCTACTGGGTGGGCGTGGCCAACACCGGCGTCCTGCGCTCGGCCTGGTACATCCCGGTCTTGACCGCTGGCGGGGCGAGCGTGGCCGGGGTGACGCTCTACGCGATGATCGGTTCGGTCCTGGGTGAACGGATGATCAACGGCCACTTGATTACCATCGCCCTTGTGGTCGGGTTGTCCAACGCCGTGTTGGCGCCGGTCGCAGTCAAGCTCGTCGACTGGTCGCTGGGGTCTCTGAAGTCGGGCCCCCGCATTCCCGCATGACCCAGGACACCTCCCGCCTGCGCCTCGGCATCCTCGGCATGGTGGTGCTCTCGCTGTTCTGCGCGCTCCTGGCCCGGCTCTGGTACCTCCAGGTCCTGGCCTCACCCACCCTGGCGGTGGAGGCCCAGCACAACAGCGTCGCCGTCGTCTACACCGAAGCGCCCCGGGGGCGCATTCTCGACCGCAACGGCAAGGTGCTGGCCGACAACCGGGTCGTGCTGGCGCTCGTCGCCGACCGGGAAGCGGTGGGCAAGCACCCCGGCGTGCTCGACCGCCTCGCCGCCCATGTGGGCAAGCCGGTCGTCGAGCTCCAGGCCCGGATCGCCGACGAGCGCTACAGCCTGTTCAAGCCCGTCCCGGTGGCGGTTGACGTGCCCAAGGACAAGCTCATCTACGTGCGGGAGCACCAGGGTGAGTTCCCCGGCATCGAGGGCGTCCAGCTCACCGAGCGGGTGTACCCGAATGGCACCCTCGCCGCCCATGTACTGGGCGCGGTCGGAGAGATCAACGACACCGAGCTCGGCCCTCGCAGGGCTCTGGGGTACAAGGCCGGCGATAGCATCGGGAAGTCGGGCATCGAGCTGGCCTACGAGAGCGAGCTCCGGGGCGATCCCGAGATCGCGAAGCTCGAGGTCGACTCCGTCGGCCGGGTCCGGCGGTCCCTCGGCAACCAGCCCGCCGTCCAGGGCGACGATATCCGGCTCAGCATCGACCTCGACATACAGCGCCTCGCCGAGGAATCCCTGGCCCAGGGCATCGAGCTGGCCCGCAAGTCCACCGACTTCCTCACCGGCAAGACCTTCCTTGCCTCTGGCGGGGCGGTCGTCGTCACCGACCCGCGTGACGGCTCGGTGCTGGCCATGGCGTCGAACCCGACGTATGACCCCAACGAGTTCACGAACGGCATCTCCATCCGCCGGTTCCAGGAGCTCAACGACCCCCGCGGCTTCTATCCGCTCAACAACCGGGCCACCCAGGGCCTCTATGCCCCCGGGTCGACGTTCAAGCTGGCCACGTCGATGGCGGGGATCAAGCACGGTCTCATCTCGGCCCGGGACACCTACAACGACCAGGGCAGCTACACCGTCGTCGGCGAGCGCTCGCAGACCTTCAGCAACGCCCGCGGCGCCCGGAACGGCCCGGTCAACGTGGCCAAGGCGATCACCGTTTCGAGCGACGTCTTCTACTTCTGGCTCGGGGAGCGGTTCTGGGACAACCGGGGAAGGCTCGGCACCGCCGCAGTGCAGGACGTGGCCCGGTCGCTGGGCATGGGCAACTACACCGAGATCGATCTGCCGTTCGAGGCCAACGGCCGCATCGACGAGCCGGCTAGCCGCGAGAAGCTTCACAAGGAGAACCCCACCGCCTTCCCGTTTCCCGAGTGGTACACCGGCTACAACCTCAACATGGCCGTCGGCCAGGGCGACACCCAGATCAGCCCGCTGCAGCTGGCCAACGCATACGGCACCTTCGTAAACGGCGGGACGGTGTTCGCCCCGAGGCTGGGCGACGCCGTGCTGGACCGCCAGGGCCAGGTGCTGCGGGAGATCGAGACCAAGGTGCTCCAGCGCACCGACCTCCCCGGCTCGATCCTCGATCCGCTCATGGCCGGCTTCCGAGGGGTCGTCTCCGACCCGAGCGGCACCGCGTTCAACGCCTTCGCCGGCTTCCCGTTGGGCCAGTTCCCGGTGGCGGGCAAAACCGGCACGGCCGAAGTCGAAGGCAAGTTCGACACCTCCTTGTTCACCGCCTACGCCCCCGCGGACGCCCCCCGGTACGTCATCACCGTCGTCATGGAGGAGGCCGGCCTGGGCGCGTCCGCCGCCGCTCCGGTGGCCCGGCGGGTCCTGGAGGGGATCGCGGTGAAGGAGGGCGTGAGCGCGGCGGCGCCGGCCAACGTCAACCGCGTCGACGGGCGCGACTGATGGTCGGGATGCAGGCGCCGAGAAACCCGGCCGCCCCCTGGCGGCATCTCGACCTCACGCTGCTCCTGTCGACCGTCGGCATCGCCGCCATGGGCGTGCTGATGGTGTACTCGGCCACCCGCCAGAAGCAGGAGACCGCCGGCCTCGACCCCGCCTTCTTCCTGAAGCGCCAGGCCATCTACCTGCTGGTCGGGCTGGTGATCATGGCCGTGGCCGCCCTTGTCGACTACCGCCAGATCCGCGACTTCGTGCCCTTCATCTACGGCGCTGCGGTCGTGACGCTGCTCCTCGTCATCTCCCCGCTCGGCGCGTCCCGGCGGGGTACTCAGGCGTGGTTCCAGCTCGGGCCGTTCCAGTTCCAGCCCTCCGAGGTGGCCAAGGTGGCCCTGATCCTGGCCCTTGCCGCATTCCTGGCCGGCGCCCGGGGCAATTTGGGTACGGCCGGCCTCCTCACCGCCCTGGGCATCGCCTTCGTGCCCATGGCTCTCATCTACGTGCAGCCTGACCTCGGCACCAACATGGTCTTCGTTGCCGTGGTGATCGCGGTGGTGCTCGTGGCCGGCGCGCGGCCCCGCCACATCGCGGTGCTCACCCTGCTCGGCATCACCGCCATCGCCTTGGTCGTGGAGCTGGGAATGCTCCAGGACTACCAGCGCGACCGCCTGACCGCCTTCCTCGACCCGCAGTCCGACAGCCAACGGTCGTCCTACAACCTGCGCCAGTCCCAGATCGCCATCGCCGCCGGCGGCGTCGCCGGCCGCGGGTTGTTTCAGGGCACCCAGACCAACCTGTCCTTCGTCCCCGAACAGCACACCGACTTCATCTTCACCGCGGTGGGGGAGGAGCTCGGGTTTCTGGGAGGGCTGGCGTTGCTCTCCTTCTTCGGCGTGATGGTGTGGCGGATTTGGCGGGCCGCAGTCCTGTCCCGAGACCAGTTCGGCCGCCTCGTCTGCGTGGGCGTCCTGGCCATGCTGGTGTTCCAGATCTTCGAGAACGTCGGCATGACGATGGGCATCACCCCCATCACAGGCATCCCGCTGCCCTTCATGTCCTACGGTGGCTCGGCCATGCTCGCCGCCTTTGCCGGCGTAGGCCTCGTGCTCAACGTCCACATGCACCGGTTCAGGTAAAACCCCCCCTTACGTCAATCTGGAGCGTCGGGCTAGTATGCGCCCGACTGATGCCTCTCCTGAGCCCCCGGATCCGGCCGTTGTTCGCCCTGTTGCAGGGCGTGCTGCGCATCGTGCGGGGTGGCAGCGTGACCCGTCATCTCGACGCGCTCTCCGTCGACCCGGCCACCGCCGTCCGGCGCCGTCAGCCTCTTCTCCTCGTCCCGCCGACCGGCCGGACGACCACGATCGAGCGCCTCGGCGCGCGCTGGGGGTCGTCCCCCGCCGCCCGCGACGGGCGCGTCGCACGCTCCGGCGCGTGCGCTCCCAGAAGGGACCACCCCGATGTCCGAAGCCATCCCGAGCCCCCCGGTCGAACCCGGCGATCGCACGCCGCCTGCCGTCACTCCTCCGCCTCCTCCCCCGCGAGCGCCACGAAGCTCTGACCAGGAGGCCGCCGGTGACCCCGCGGCCGGGCCCGACGGTGAGGCGCGCTCGTCGGGAAGCCGCCGGCGGCGAGGATCCCGGGGCGGGCGGAGCCGCCGGCCCGAGGGTGAGACCAGCGAGGAAGGCGCCGGCAAAGAGGACCGCCCGGAGCGGTCCCGGTCACCGCGCGCCGCCGAGCAGCCCGACCTCCCCGACCTCCCGAACCAGGGCAAGGCCGCACCCGAGGCCGCGGCCCGCGCGCTGGTCCGCCGGCCCAAGATCGGCGACAGCCGCCCGGCCCCGCCGGCGGCCGGCGCCGCCAACGGCACCGCCGCCAAGCCGGCCCGGAAGGCGCCGGCCGACAAGGTGCGCCCGGAGGCGGAGCCCGAGGGCGACGACGACGGCCCGGCCAAGAAGCGCCGGCGTCGGGGCGGGAGGGGGCGGGGCGGCGTCGTCGGCAAGGCGCTCGGCGGCACGCCGGAGCCCGAGGCACCAGTCGAGTTAGACGAGGAGACGCTCGAGAAGCGGCGGGGCCGCGAACGCAAGGGCAAGCCGGTCGGCCGGTACCAGATGTGCGTGCACGTCCGCCCCGAGGCCACCCAGATCGCCGTCCTCGAGGGCCGCTCGCTCATCGAGCACTACGTCTCCCGCCCCTCCGACGACGCCACCCAGATCCACGGCAACATCTACATCGGCCGGGTTCAGAACGTGCTGCCGGGCATGGAGGCGGCCTTCGTCGACATCGGCACGCCCAAGAACGCAGTGCTGTACCGGGGCGATGTGCAGTACGACGCCGAGGACGTCGACAGCGGGGGCAAGGGCCCGAGCGGCCCCCTGAGCGGGGCCAAGGGTGGGGGCGGCAACAACATGCGGATCGAGCAGATGCTCCGCCCCGGCCAGACCGTGCTCTGCCAGGTCACCAAGAACCCGATCGGCACCAAGGGCGCCCGCCTGACCCAGGAAGTCTCCCTCGCCGGCCGCTTCGTCGTCCTGATCCCCAACAGCTCGACGTACGGCATCTCCAAGCGCCTCTCCGATGAGGAGCGCAAGCGCCTGCGACGCATCCTCGACGAAGTCCGCCCGCAGGGGCAGGGTCTGATCGTGCGGACCGCCGCCGAGGGGGCGACGCCCGAGGAGCTCCGGCGCGACGTCGAGCGGCTGCTGCGCCAGTGGAGCCAGATCGAGGAACTGGCCGCCCGCTCGCATGCACCCCAGCTGCTCTACCGGGAGCCGCCTCTGGCCGTGCGGGTGATCCGGGAGGAGTTCAACAAGGACTACCGCGGCGTCCTGATCGACGATAGCGAGCTGCACCGGGAGGTCCACGAGTACGTCGCCGCCCTCATCCCCGAGCTGGCCGACCGCATCGAGCTCTACGACGACCCCTCGCTGCCGATCTTCGAGCGCCAGCACGTCCACGAGCAGCTCCACAAGGCCCTCGACCGCAAGGTGTGGTTGCCCTCGGGCGGGTCCCTCATCATCGAGCGCACCGAGGCGCTGACGGTGATCGACGTCAACACGGGCAAGAACGTCGGCAGCTCCAGCCTGGAGGAGACCGTCTACCGCAACAACCTGGAGGCGGCGGAGGAGATCGCCCGCCAGCTACGTCTGCGGGACATCGGCGGGATCATCGTCATCGACTTCATCGACATGGAGATCCGCAAGAACCGGGAGGCCGTCCTCAAGCTGTTCAAGGACTGCCTGGCGCGGGACAAGACCCGCACCCAGGTCTTCGACATCTCCGAGCTGGGCCTGGTCGAGATGACCCGCAAGCGGGTGTCCGAGGGCCTGGTCGAGTCCTTCTCCGCCACCTGCCCCAGCTGCAACGGGCGGGGGATCATCCTCGACGAAAGTTTGCTCTAACCAGGGTCGAGTACGATGGTCGGCTATGTACGCCGTTATCAAGACCGGGGGCAAGCAGTACAAGGTTGCCCAGGGCCAGAAGCTCGACGTCGAGCGGGTCTCCGCCGACGACGGTGAGCTGACCTTCGAGCCCCTCATGCTGGTCGACGGCGCAAACATCACCGCCGGCGCCGGCTCCCTGACCGGGGCCAAGGTTACGGCCAAGGTGGTCGGCGAGGCCCTCGGCCCCAAGGTGGTCGGGTTCCGCTACAAGAACAAGAGCAACCAGCGCCGGCACTGGGGCCACCGCCAGCACTACACCACCATCGAGATCACCGGCATCCAGACTCCTGGAAACTCAGCGCCGGGCAGCCGGGAGGGCTAGTCCATGTCGAAGACCAAGGGTGGAGGCTCCACGCGCAACGGGCGTGACTCCGCCGCTCAGAGGCTTGGCGTGAAGGTGTACGACGGCCAGGTCGTCACCCCGGGCACGATCATCGTGCGCCAGCGGGGCACCCACTTCCACCCTGGTGAGCAGGTCGGACGCGGCGGCGACGACACCCTCTTCGCCCTGGCCGACGGCAAGGTGAAGTTCGGCTCGCGCAAGGGCCGGCGCCTGGTCGACGTCCTGCCCTCCTAGTCTCGCTCCGGCCCGCCACGGCCGGCAGCCAGGAGGAAAATGTCCGGGTTCGTCGACGAGGCTCACCTCAACGTACGGGGGGGCGATGGCGGCGCGGGTGCCGTGTCGTTCCGGCGGGAGGCGCACGTCCCCAAGGGTGGCCCTGACGGCGGCGACGGCGGCAAGGGCGGCGACCTGTGGCTCTACGCCGATCGAGAGGTGGCGTCGCTGCTGGCCTTCCGCGACCGGCCCCACCGGCGGGCCCCCAGCGGCACCCACGGCAGCGGCCGGGCCCGTCACGGCGCTGCCGGCGCCGACCTGCGGGTGGCGGTCCCCGAGGGCACGATCGTCAAGGACGCCGCCGGCAACGTGCTGGCCGATCTGGTCAATGAGGGCGACAGCTGGCTGGCGGCCCGGGGCGGCCGGGGCGGGCGGGGCAACGCCCGGTTCCTCTCCAACCGCCGGCGGGCGCCGTCCTTCGCCGAGCAGGGGGAGGAGGGCGAGGAGCAGTGGCTCTACCTGGAGCTCAAGCTCATGGCCGACGTGGCGCTCGTCGGCTTCCCCAACGCCGGCAAGAGCACGCTGATCTCCCGGGTCTCGGCGGCCAGGCCCAAGATCGCCGACTACCCGTTCACGACCCTGGAGCCCAACCTGGGCGTGGTCGTCGTCGACGGCTTCGAGATGGTCATGGCCGATATCCCCGGCCTGATCGAGGGAGCGAGCGAGGGCAAGGGGCTCGGCCACCAGTTCCTGCGCCACATCGAGCGGGCCCGGGCCCTCCTGGTCCTCGTCGACCTGGCCCCGTCCTCGCACGACATCCCGCCCGAGGAGCAGGAGCGGGTGCTGCTGCAAGAGCTCGGCCTGCACCGGCCCGAGCTGCTGGAGCGGCCCCGGATCGTGGTGGGCACCAAGGCCGACGCCGCCTTCTTCTCTTTCGACGGCCTGCGCATCTCGGCCGTCACCGGCGACGGGATCCCCGACCTGCTGCACCGCACCGTCGCTCTCGTGAGCGAGGCGCGGGCCGAGCAGCCGGTTCCCGAGACCTACATCGTCCATCGCCCGGAGCCCGAGGGCGTGCAGGTGGGCCGGGCCGACGACGGCGCCTACGTGGTCCTCGGGAAGCCGGCGGAGCGGGCCGTCGCTGTCAACGACCTCACCAACCCCCAGGCCCTGGAGTACGTGCGCCACAAGCTCTCCCGGCTCGGCGTCGACAAGGCTCTGGCCCGCGCCGGCGCCCGCGCCGGCGACCTCGTGCGGGTCGGCGGCTTCGAGTTCGAGTACGTCGACCAGGAGATCGAGGTCCAGGGGCGCCGGCGGTCCCGATGAAGGTCCGAAGTAGATGAACGTTGTGGCCAAGATCGGCACGTCGTCGATCACCGACGAGCGGGGCGAGATCTCCCGTCCCGCCATCGACAAGCTGGCCGCCGAGGTCGCCACCCTCCGCAGCCAAGGCCATCGGGTCGTCGTCGTCACCTCCGGCGCCATCGCTGCCGGCTTGCCGGCGCTGGGCCTGTCCGGCGCCCGCCCCACCGACGTCGCCACCCTCCAGGCCATCTCCGCCGTCGGCCAGAGCCGCCTCATGGCCGCCTATGACGCCGCCCTCGGCCAGCACAACCTCGTCGCCGGCCAGGTCTTGCTCGCCCCGCTCGACTTCATGGACCGCTCCCAGTACCTCCACGCCCGCGACACCTTCGGTCGGCTCCTCGACCTCGGGGTGGTGCCGGTGGTGAACGAGAACGACGCGGTGGCCGACGACGAGATCCGCTATGGCGACAACGACCACCTGGCTGCCCTCGTCGCCCACCTCATCTACGCCGACCTCCTGATCCTGCTCACCGACACCTCGGGCCTCCACAACGCCGACCCCCGCCTCGACGCCGGCGCTTCGCTGATCGAGGAGATCGTGGAGTTCGACCACGAGGTGGAGCGCATGGCCGGCGGCCGGGGCACGGTTCGGGGCAGCGGCGGGATGGCCACCAAGCTCCGGGCCGCCAAGATGGCGTCGTGGTCGGGGATCCGCACGGTGATCGCCGCCGCCGGCCGCCCCGGTGTGCTCGCTGCCGCGGTCAGCGCCGAGCCCGGCGTCGGCACGGTCGTGCGCCCACGAGATCGCCGGCTCGGCGCCCGCAAGCTCTGGATCGCGTTCGCCAAGCCCTACGAGGGTGTCCTCCAGGTCGACGACGGCGCCCGCCAGGCCCTGATCGAGCGGGGCACGTCGCTGCTCCCGGTGGGCGTGGCCGGCGTGACCGGGGAGTTCGACGCCGGCGACGCGGTCGAGATCGCGGATGCGGCCGGCCGGGTGTTCGCCAAGGGCCTGGTGCGGATGGGCGCCCGGGAGCTTCGACTGGCGGCCGGCCGGCGCACGGCCGAGCTGCCCGAGGGGTCCCGCGAGGTCGTCCACCGGGACGACCTGGTCGTCACGGGCCCCTGACTGTGCGCCGGCTGGCGGTCGCCGGGCTCCTCCTGCTCGTCCTCACCGGCTGCGGCCGGGCCGAAGGCGTCGCCGACACCCGGCGGGCCCTGGAGGCTGCAGGCTACGCGGACGTCGACATCGACCTGCGGGCCGGCAGCGGGATCGGTGTCGCTCGCGTCACCGTCACGCCTGGTGGACCGCCGGCCGACACCGCCGCCGGCGTCGTGTGGCGGACCCTCCCCGTACGGTTCGACCAGCTCATCGTCGCCATCGGGGACGCGACCACGCCGTTCAGCTACGAGGAGCTGACCGGCCGGCTCGGCCCCCGTGACCCTTCGCTCGACGGGAAACAGGTCGACGAGCAGGTCGTGCGCAGCGGCCTGCGCCTGATGCTCCTGCTCTCCGCCGGCGCCATCCTCTCGGTGGGCTTTGTGATCGTCACCGCCCTCGCCGGCATCCGCGCCGTCAAGAAGGCACGCTCCAGGGCTTGACCCCGGCAACTGGTTGCACTTGACCGCCGCATGCGCGGGTATGTGCAACCAGAACGGGGCAGGATCAGGCTGAGGGGCCGGGTTCCTGGGCCGGGGCGTCGGCGATGGCCGGCGCGTCGGCGACCGCATCGGGCGCCGCGCCGATGCCCAGCTGGGCCCGGATGGCGTCGAGGCGGGCGGTGGCCTCGGTGTTCATCGCCGCCTGCTCTACCTCCAGCATGCGGACCTCCACCGACTCGCCGGCGATCTCGGAGGTGCCGAGGGCCTTGGCGTAGCGCGACTCGATCTTGTCGCGGACCTCGTCGAAGGTGGGGACGTCCTGGCCCACGGTCTCGCTCAGGGATGCCATGGCCCGGTTCATCTGTTCCTGCATCTTGGCCTGGTCGAGCTGGCCCATCAGCTTCTGCTTCTCCGACAGCTTGCGCTGCATGACCATGGAGTTCTGCTGGACCGCGGCCTTGGCCTGGTTGGCGGCCTGGGTCGACTGGAGCAGCAGCTGCTTGAGGCTCTCGACCTCCTTCTCGGTGGCGATCAGCCGGTTGGCGTAGGCCTCGGCGGCCGAGGTGTAGTCCAGCGCCTTGGTGGAGTCACCCCGGCGGGTGGCGTCGTCGGCCATCTGCACGGCCTGGCGGGCAGAGGCGTTCAGTTTCCCCAGCTCCTCCATCGAGCGGTTGAGCCGCATCTCGGTCTGCTTCTGGTTGGCCACGACGTTGGCGGCCTGCTCGATGAGCCGCCGGTGCTGGTCCTGGGCCTCGGTGATCGCCTGCTCGAGCTGCACCTTCGGATCGGCCGCCTCGTTGAACTTGCCGGTCAGGGCGGCGGTGAGGTAGCGCCATGCACGCTGGAGGAGTTTGAACATGTCGCGAGGATAGTGAGAGGGGCGGAGGTCGGTACGATCGGGGTGGAACCGGTCCCAGTGCACATCACATTCAACGCCTCCGAGCGCTCGAGCCTCGGCGTGGAAGTCGAGCTCGAGATCGTCGACCGGCAGAGCCGTGAGCTGGCCAGCGCGGCCACCTCGGTGCTCGACGAGCTGGGCGCAGGCCACCCGGGTGGCGAGCACCCGAAAGCCAAGCACGAGCTGTTCGAGTGCACCATCGAGATCATCACCGGTATCTGCTCCTCGGTGGCGGAGGCCAAGAACGACCTCGGCACGACCCTCAAGGAGGTGGCGGCGGCCGCCGATCGGCGAGGGCTGGCGCTGCTGTGCTCGGGCACCCATCCGTTCTCCGACTGGCAGGACCAAGAGGTCAGCCCTGACCCCCGCTACCACCGGCTGGTCGAGGAGATGCAGTGGCTGGCCAGGCGCATGCAGATCTTCGGCGTCCACTTCCACGTCGGCGTGCGCTCGGCGGAAAAGTCCATCGCCATCGCCAACGGCCTCACCGCCTACATCCCCCACTTCCTCGGCCTCTCCGCCTCCAGCCCCTACTGGCACGGCCGGGACACCGGGCTGGCCTCCAGTCGCAGCAAGGTGTTCGAGAACCTACCGACCGCCGGCCTGCCCTACCGCCTGGGCGACTGGGCCGAGTTCGAGAAGTTCATGGACACCCTGGTCAACGCCAATGCCATCACCAGCATCCGCGAGGTCTGGTGGGACATCCGTCCCCACCCGGATTTCGGCACCGTCGAGCTGCGCATCTGCGACGGCATCCCCACCCTGCGGGAGGTGGCCGGCCTGGCCGCCCTGGCTCAGAGCCTGGTCGAGTGGTTCGACACCCTCATTGACCGGGGCTACACCCTCCCGGTGCCCCGCGAGTGGGTGGTGCGGACCAACAAGTGGCGGGCGGCGCGCTACGGGATCGAGGCGGAGATCATCGGCGACGACCAGGGCACGCGAGTCCCCCTCGACCTGGCCGTCCGGGAGCTGATCGAGGAGCTGTCCCCGGTGGCCACCCGTCTCGGTTGCATCGACGAGCTCCGGTCCAACCTCGAGGTCCTGGACCACGGCCCCAGCTACCTTCGCCAGCGACGGGTTCTGGCCGCCGGCGGGAGCGTGGTCGATGTCGTCGACGTACTGGTCCGCGAGCTTGAGACCGACCGGCTGAGCTGACCGGCCCCGGCGCGAGGAGGGCGCCCCGCCGAAGCGGATCGTCCTCGCCTCGAGATGGCTTGGATTGAGACGGTGCAGAGGCCGGACTTGACCTCGGCGATGGAGCCGGCTGGCAGCGCGTTGCAAGATGCAGGTGCGACGGGTGGAATTCGTCGTGGCCGTTCGGCCCCCGGGCGTACCTTTGTCCGGTGAGCGGCTCCCAGTCCCGGGCGCTGTGGCGGGTGTGGCCGTACCTCCGGCCGTTCACGGCACAGCTGGTCACCATGGTCGCCGTCTCGTTCGGGGCCATCGGGGCGGCCCTCGCCATCCCGTTCGTGATCCGGCGCATCGTCGACGGGCCCATCGCCCGCGGTGACCGGGGTGCGCTGCTGCCGCTCGCCGCCCTCGTGCTCGCCCTCGGCCTGATCGAGGCCGGGCTGGCCTTCACCCGGCGCTGGATCCAGGGCTCGGCGGCCAACCGGTTCGAGCAGTCCCTGCGCGACGACCTCTACGCCCACCTCCAGTCGCTGCCCGCCGCCTTCCACGACCGCTGGCACTCGGGCCAGCTGCTCAGCCGGGCCATGGCCGACATCTCGGTGATCAGGCGGTTCGTCGGGTTCGGCCTGGTGTTCCTCATCGTGAACTCCGTCACCTTCGTCCTGGTGATCGTCCTGCTGTTCCGCGTCTACGCGCCCTTGGCGCTGGTCACCGCCACCGCCGTCCTACCCCTGGCCTTCCTGTCCCAGCGGTTCCGCCGGCGCTACACCGTGGTCTCGCGCCGGATCCAGGACCAGCAGGGCGACCTGACCACGCTGGCCGAGGAGGCGGCCACCGGCATCCGGGTCATCAAGGCGTTCGGGCGGGCGCCGCTGGTCTTGGAGCAGTACGCGGCGTCCGCGGCCCGGCTCCGAGCGTCGTCGATCGAGGGTTTCGACCTGCAGGCCACCTTCTGGTCCCTCATCGACCTGGTCCCCAACGTGACCATGTTGGGCGTCCTCGTGGTCGGTGCCCTCGCGGTGGGCGACGGGTCGCTCACGCTGGGTGGCCTGGTGGCCTTCATCTCGCTGGTGCTCATGCTCGTCTGGCCGATGGAGTCGCTGGGCAAGATCGTGGCCAACGCCCGGGAGGCCGGCGTGGCCGCCGGCCGCATCTTCGAGGTGTTCGATACCGTCCCCGACATCGCCGACCGGCCGCAGGCGGTTGCCCTGGTGGCGCCGGCGGGCCACGTGCGCTTCGAGAGCGTGGGCTTCCGGTATCCCGGCAGTGACGAGTGGGCCCTGCGCGGCGTCGACCTGGACTTGAGGCCAGGGGAGACGCTGGCCCTGGTGGGCACCACCGGAGCCGGCAAGACGTCGCTGCTCAACCTGGTGCCCCGGCTCTACGACGTCACCGAGGGGCGCATCGCGCTCGACGGGCACGATGTCCGGGACCTCACCGTGCCCTCGCTGCGCCGGGCGGTCGCCGTCGCCTTCGACGACCCCCTGCTGTTCTCGGCCAGCGTGCGGGAGAACCTCCTTTTGGGCTGGCCGGACGCCTCCGACGAGGACCTGGATGTGGCGATCGCCACCGCCCAGGCCCAGTTCGTCCACGAGCTGCCCTGGGGCCTCGACACCCGGGTCGGGGAGCAGGGCCTGACCCTCTCGGGCGGCCAGCGCCAGCGGCTGGCCCTGGCCCGGGCGATCGTCGGCCGGCCGGCGGTTCTCCTGCTCGACGACCCCCTCTCGTCGCTCGACGTCCACACCGAGGCCCTCGTGGAGCAGGCCCTGGCTCGGGTGCTGGCGTCGAGCACCGCCCTGGTGGCCGTCCACCGACCCTCGACCCTCGCCCTCGCTGATCGCGTCGCCTGGTTGGAGGACGGGCGCCTGCGGGCGGTGGGCACGCCGGCCGAGCTGGCCGACCTGCCCGGCTACCGCGCCGTGCTGGGCCTCGACCCCCGGGCCGCGGAGGAAGTCGCATGAGTGCCGGGCCTGTCGACGCCGGCTGGCGGGGCGTCGCAGCCGAGACCCTCGAGGACGCCCGGGGCGGGCTGGCCGCCTTCCTCCGGGCCCGGAGCCGCCGGCTCCTCGGTTCACTGCTGACGCCCCACCGGCGGACCATTTGCTGGCTCGGGCTGGTGTCCGTGCTCATCACCATCGCCCAGATGGCCGGGCCGTACCTCATCAAGGTGGGGATCGACCGGGGTATCCCCCCGCTGGTCGACGGTGGCAGCCCCCGGACGCTGTTCCTCGTCGTCGCCGCCTACGCCACGGCTGCGATCGCCCAGGCTGTCCTCACCGCTGTCTTCGTCCGCACCTCCGGCCGGGTGGGCCAGGATGTCCTCTACGACCTGCGCACCCGCCTGTTCGAGCACTTCCAGCGCTTGAGCCTGTCGTTCCACGAGCGCTACACCTCGGGGCGGGTCGTGGCCCGCCTGACCTCCGACGTGGAGGCGATCGACGAGCTGCTGGACTCCGGCGTGAACCAGCTCGTCTTCGCCGTGCTGTCCCTGATCAGCACCTTCGTGGTGATGTTCATCCTCGACGTGCCCCTCGCCGTGGTGGGGCTCATGACCTTCCCGCTACTGTGCGCCCTCACGACCTGGTTCCGCCGGCAGTCGTCGCGCACCTACCGGGAGGCCCGGGCCGCGGTGGCGCTGGTCATCGTCCAGTTCGTGGAGACGCTTGGAGGCATGCGGGCCGTCCAGGCCTTCCGCCGGGAGGCCCGCAACCAGGCGATCTTCGAGGATGTCAACGACCGCTACGCCCGGGCCAACGTCCGCTCCGCCCGGCTGGCCGCCGCCTTCGGCCCCGGCACCCGGGCCATCGGCTCGGTGACCGTGGCCGTCACGCTGCTCTACGGCGCCCACCGGGTGATCGACGGCGCCACCACCGTCGGCGTCCTGGCGGCCATGCTCCTGTACCTGCGTCGGTTCTTCGAGCCGATGCAGGACCTGGCCCAGTTCTTCAATATCTTCCAGTCGGCCGCCGCCGCCCTGGAGAAGCTCTCCGGCGTGCTGGAGGAGGAGCCGGCGGTGGCCGAGCCCGAGGCCGGCGTGAAGCTGGCCGGCGGGCCGCTCGACGTGCGCCTCGAAGGCGTGGCGTTCGCCTACCGGCCCGACCGGCCCGTCCTCGCCGGCCTCGACCTGGCCATCCCCGCCGGCCAGACGGTGGCCCTGGTGGGGGAGACCGGCGCCGGCAAGAGCACGATCGCCCGCCTGCTGGCCCGCTTCTACGACCCGACAGAGGGTCGAGTCCTGCTGGGCGACGTAGACCTGCGCCAGCTCTCCACGCCGGACCTGCGGGCCGCGGTCGTGATGGTCACCCAGGAGGCGTACCTCTTCACGGGCACCGTCGCCGACAACATCTCCTTCGGCCGCCCCGACGCCACTCGCGCCGAGGTGGAGGCCGCGGCACGGGCCATCGGGGCCCACGAGCTCTTCGCCGGCCTGCCCGAGGGCTACGAGACGGTGGTGGGCAAGCGGGGCGGGCGCCTGTCGTCCGGCCAGCGCCAGCTCGTCGCCTTCGCCCGCGCCTTCCTGGCCCAGCCCCAGGTGCTCATCCTCGACGAAGCCTCCTCCGCCCTCGACGCCCCCCACGAGCGCCTGGTTCAGGACGCGCTGCACACCCTGCTCGCCGGGCGCACGGCCGTGATCATCGCCCACCGCCTTTCCACGCTTGACGTCGCCGACCGGGTGCTGGTGGTCGACGGCGGCCGCATCGTCCAGGACGGCGCCCCCGGCGAGCTCCGCAAGATCGCCGGCGCCTTCCGCCGCCTCAATGAAGAATGGGCCGAGAGTCTGGGATAGGGCTCGCCGTGTCTCAATACCGGCGCCCGCATCGCGCCGCCGGAGGCGGCCCCAACCCGGAACCGGCCAGAGAGACGGCGGAGGGCCGCCGGCTTCGCCGGCCGCCTGGAGCACGATTGCTCGGCGAGCAAGCTCTGCTTGCGCCGCTGACTAGGTGATCTGGACCGGAGTGCCGATCTCTACCGTGTTGGCCAGGCGGGTGACGTCGGCGTTTCTCATGCGCAGGCAGCCGTTGCTGACTGCGGACCCCACGAGGCTGGGCGCGTTGGTGCCGTGCATGGCGATCTGGCCCACGCCGCTGCCGAAGGTCATCAGCACCTCGGAGAAGGCGGCCACCGAGATCTGGTACGGGCCGTACACGCCGCTGGGGTCCGGTGTCCGGACGGCGCCGTCGACGTAGTAGTTGCCCCTGGGGGTGGGCGTCGTGGGGTCGCCGACGGCGACGGCGGCTTCCATGACTGGCGTCTGCCCGTCGTAGACCGTCAGCGAGCGCGCCGCCAGGCTGACCACGATGCGGTGGGTGACCTGGCGCAGGTTCACGTCGGCGGCGCGGATCCACGCCGTCGTCTGGTTCGGCCGGGTGTTGAGCTGGACTTCCAGCCAGTCCCCCTGGCGCTGCTGGACCAGGAAGACGAGCGGCAGGCCCTCCCAGGTGGGGTTGTCAAAGGCGTCGTCGGCCTCGGGCTGGCCCGGGGTGCTGTAGAGGCCGATCGTCGACCCCCTCACGTCGGCCACCGTGGCGGGCGACGAGATCGGGCGGGCCACCCCCCGGCGCAGCTTGCTGCCGGGCACGCTGACCAGCTCCGGCGCCGGCGGCACCGTCGTGGTCACGATCTGGGGCGGGGCGGGAATGGTCGTCGTGGGCGCGACCGTGCGGATGATGTTGGGGTCGAAGCGCCCGGCCGCTGCCGTCGGCGCCGAGCGGTTCAGGCGGACCCAACCGGCCACCGCCAGCGGGAGGATCACCCCCAGCACGACGAGCAGCACCAGGGTCGGCCGCCCGCGTCCCCTGCCCAGCATGGCGGAAAGGGTAGCTACTCCGGCCGGGCTAGGGGCAACAGGACGTCGAGCAGCGCCTGCAGCTCCGGGCTGGCCACCTGGTTACGCGCGGTGACGGACCGCGTCTTCCCATCATCGACCTCCAGGTCGTACTGGAAGCCGTGGTGGCGGCAGCTGTTCTCGACGGCCCGCATGCGACCGCCTCCTTGTGGGGGCCTAGGGCTGCGGTTGAAGCTTCGGAAGCTGGACGGCCTGGCAGGCGAAGGTCTTGGGGTCGCCGCCGGCGAGGGCGATCATGCGGGCGGCGGCCTCGTTGAGGCGGGTCTCGCTCAGCTCGCCCTTCTGCACGGCGACGACGAGCCCGTGGACCATGTCCCGGGCGAACTTGCCATCGGTGCTCAGGACCCCGTCGGCGCCCGAGGTGATGGCCTTCACCGCCGCCTCCGACCAGTCCCAGCGCTGGTTCACCGCGCCCATCCCGATCGAGTCGGTGATGGCCACGCCCTTGAATCCCATCTCGCGCAGCATCGAGTAGGCGCGCGCCGAGAGGCTGGCCGGGACGTTCGGCTCGATGGCGGTGTAGTCGACGTTGCTCATCATCACCACCGGCGCCCCCTTGGCCACCAGATCGGCGAAGGGCCTGAGGTCGTTCTCCCGGAGGTCCGCCATCGACTCGTTCGAGACGATACGGCCGACGTGGTCGTCGCCCTGGGCCTGGGCCCGGCCCGGGAAGTGCTTCACCACGGGGTCGATCCCCTTGTCGACCATGCCGAGGGCATAGGCGTAGGCGTAGCGGGCCGCGACGGCCGGATCGGCGGAGAACGACCGGTCACCGATGGTCGACGTGGCCGGGCCGCCGTCGAGGTCGGCCACCGGGGCCAGGTCGAGGGTAATGCCCATCGCCGCCAGGTCGGTGGCCTGGTCGCGGGCCAGAGCGCGCATGGCCTCGGGGGTGCCGGTCGCGGCCAGGCGGCGGGCGGACGACGTGGTGCCGATGATGTGCCCGAAGCTGGTCACCCGGCCCGGCTCCTCGTCGGTGGAGATCACCAGGCCGTGGCGGGCCGCCCGCTTGAGGTCGCCGGTGAGCCGGGTGATCTGGGCTCGGGTGTCGACGTTGCCGCCGGTGATCAGCACGCCCCCCACACCGAGCTCCATCAGTTCGGTGGGCAGGGGATGGCTGGCGTCCTTGATGTCGGGCATTCCCATGATCAGCACCCGGGCCGCCCGCTCCCGGAGCGTCGCCGACGGGACGCAGGCCGGCAGGGTCGTGGTGGTGGTGACGGCCGCCGCCTCCTCGGTGGCGCCGAAGCCGGGGAAGAACAACCGGACCGGGGCGGTGACCACCTTCCGGGGTGTCGAACCCGTGGCTGCGCCGACCGCGGCCATGAAGGTGAAGAGGCACAAGCCCATGGCGAGGCGGATCCGCCCCGTCCCGTACATGTCGTTCACCTCGTGGTTTCCTCCAGCGCCACCCGCAGCGATTCCAGCTCACCGACCAGGTTGTCGACGTCGCTCCCGAGGGGTTGGAGGGTACCCAGGTCGGGCCCCTTGAGCGAGAGCTCCACCGCCCGGGCCACCACCTCGTTGAGCTGGGCCGCGAGCCGGCGCAGGCGGTCCTCGGCATCGGTGGCCACGCCGGCCAGCCGCTGGGCCGAAGCCAGCTGCTGGCGCACCGAGGAGGCGGTGCCGGCGAGGTCGGCCCGCTCGGGGTGGCGGGCGGCCTGGGCCTCGGCCGCCCGGAGCTGGCGCTGGAGGTCGTCGACGTCGAGGTCGGCCACCGCCGCGCTCAGCTCGTCGCCCCGCTGGGCGATGCGCCAGCACTCGTCGACACCCACGGCCACCCGGGCGTCGACCTCGGCCAGGCGGTCCTTCAGAGGGCCCGGGTCGGTCCCCGCCAGCACCTGGTCAAACCGGGCCTCGGCCCGCTGCGCCTGCCGGACCAGCGACCGCCACGGCTCGGCGACCAGCGCCGGGTCGACCTCGACCCGCCGAGCCTTGCGAGGCACGGCGAGGGCGATGCGACCGGCCCAGACCAACCCGCCGACCACGGCAGCGGCGGCGAGGGGTGCGCCGGCCAGGATGGCGGCCGAGGCGCCGGCGCCGGCCAGCAGGATGGTGGCCGGCGAGGTGATGGCCCGGGCCATGGCCGGCGTGCGGGCCCGCTCGGGCAGCCGTTCGAGCATCGCCACCATCATGACTCGGCCACCCGCTCAGGGGGCCGCTCGGGCCCTGCGGGGCTGGACCGTCTCCGCAGGACCATCACCGCCGCGCCCACCAGCACGCCGGCGCCGATCCCGAGTATCCAGGCCGCCGGCGACATGGAGTCAGCCTCGGGCTCCGTGCCCTCCAGGTGGCTTTCCAGGAATGCCAGCGTGGGGTTCCAGGCGTCGTCGCGGAAGTCCAGGGCGTGACGGTTGCCCGGTAGCACGTCGAGGCGGTGGTCGATGCCGGCGGCCTGCAGCTTCGAAGCCATGGCCTCGGCCTGGGACAGTGGCACGAGCTCGTCGGTGCTGTGGATCAGGTACAGAGGCGCATCGCTGCGGTCGACGTGGGTCACCGGCGACGACTGGGCCAGGCGGTCGGGGCAGGTCTGCTGGTCGCAGCCGAGGAGCGGCCCGATCCAGCCGGCACCCCGGGAGCCGGCCAGGGCGGTGAGGTCGGTCGGGGGCGACCACGCCGCCCCCACCCGGATGCGAGCCCCGTCGTCGAGCGCCCCGCTCCCCAAGGTGGCCAGCATGGCCGTGAGGTGGCCGCCAGCGGACTCGCCGATGGCCCCGATCCGGGCCGGGTCGACGCCGTACTCCGCGGCGTGCGACCGGACCCAGCGCACAGCGGCCTGCGCGTCGTCGATCTCGGCCGGGAACACCGCCGGCTCGTCAAGGCGGTAGTTGATCGAGAACGCCACCCACCCCCGGCCCGCCAGCCGCTCGGCCTCTGGCCGCCACGACGCCTTGTCGCCCATCCGCCAACCGCCGCCGTGGATCATCACCACCGCCGGCCGGCGCCCCTGCCCGCCGGCGCCGGCCGGCAGGTAGGCGTCGAGGAGGAGCTGTTTGCCGTTGGCCGAGCCGTACTCGACGTCCCGGCGGATCTCGACGGCCGGTTGGGCGGCGACCGGCAACGGCGCCAGTGCCACCAGGGCGAGCGCGGCGACCAGCGCAGCGATCAGAAGTCCGCGTTCCTCGGGGTTCTGGGAAACGGGATGACGTCGCGCACGTTCGCCATGCCCGTGATGTAGGCCACCGTGCGCTCGAAACCCAGCCCGAAGCCGGCGTGGGGGACGGTGCCGTAACGGCGCAGGTCCCGGTACCACCAGTACGCCTCGGCGTCGAGGCCCAGCTCGGCGATCCGGGCGTCGAGCACGTCCAACCGCTCCTCACGCTGGCTGCCACCGACGATCTCGCCGATGCCGGGCGCCAGCACGTCCATGGCGGCCACGGTGCGCTCGTCGTCGCTCAGGCGCATGTAGAACGCCTTGATCTCCTTGGGGTAGTTCATGACGATCACCGGCCGGCCCACGTGGGTCTCGGTCAGCCACCGCTCGTGCTCGGACTGCAGGTCCATCCCCCACGCCACCGGGAACTCGAAGGCCACGCCGGCCTTGGTGAGGGCGTCGACCGCTTCGGTGTAGTCCATGCGCTCGAACGTCGAGCCGACCAGGCCCTCCAGGCGGGCGATGCAGCCGGGGTCGATGCGATCGGCGAAGAACGCCATGTCGTCGCCCCGCTCGTCGAGCACGGCCTTGACCACGGACCGCAGGCACGCCTCGGCCAGGTCGGCGTTGTCGGAGAGGTCGGCGAAGGCGATCTCGGGCTCGACCATCCAGAACTCGGCGAGGTGGCGGGCGGTGTTGGAGTTCTCGGCCCGGAACGTGGGCCCGAAGGTGTACACCCGGCTCATGGCCAGGCAGTAGGCCTCGACGTCGAGCTGCCCGGACACGGTGAGGTGGGTCTCCCGGGCGAAGAAGTCCTGGGCGAAGTCGACTTCGCCGGCGGAGGTCCGGGGCAGGTTGGCAAGATCGAGGGTCGACACCCGGAACATGGCGCCGGCGCCCTCGGCGTCGTTGGCGGTGATGATCGGCGTGTGGATCCAGGCGAAGCCACGCTCGTCGAAGAAGCGGTGCAGGGCCATGGCGAGGCAGTGCCGCACCCGGGTGACGGCGCCGAAGGTGTTCGTGCGGGGCCGCAGGTGGGCGACCTCGCGCAGGTACTCGAACGAGTGCTGCTTGGGGGCGACGGGGTACGTCTCGGGATCGTCGACCCAGCCGAGCACCTGGACCTGCTCGGCCTGGATCTCTGTCGACTGGCCCTTGCCCTTGGACTCGACGAGCGTGCCGGTCACCACGACGGAGCAGCCGGTCGTGAGGTGGGCAACCTCGCTCTCGAAGTTGTCCAGCGTGGCGCGGGCCACGACCTGGATCGGGTCGAAGCACGACCCGTCGTGGACGGTGAGGAAGGCCATGCCTCCGCCGGCCTTGGAGTCACGCCGGTTGCGGATCCAGCCTTTGACGGTGACCGCCTCGCCGAGCGCCACCCGGCCATGGAGGGCGTCGGCGACGCGGGAGTGGGGCGCGGGCACGGCGTCAGCGTAGGACGGTGCTTCGCCGCGTGTAGACCGCCTTTCACCGAGCAACCCCCGGTTGCTCGGTGACTAGAAGTTACTAACGACGTTGGTGAAAACCCGACTGATGGTTTGCGGGTTGCTGGCGTCGTAGGCGGCGGCGTTGGTCGCCTCCGCGATGCGGCGCAGGACCGACAGATCGGCATCCTTGCCGTAGGCGATGGGGAAGATCCGCACCGGCTGGGACGACTGGCCCTCGCTCCCGGCCCGCAGGGTGTTGAGGAGGCTGTCGAGGTCGTTGTTGCGGGGGTCCTCGTTCCGGCCGTCGGTGAGGAGCACGACGGCGTTGATCCGCTTCTCGTCGTAGGTGTCACGGAGGCTGGTGTACGACGCGCCGGCGACGGTGTAGAGCGGCGTGCCCTGCGTCGGCACCAGGCCGCGGATGCGGTTGGCGATGTTCTCCCGGTTGGCGGCGATGGGCCCCATGGGCACGAGATCCAGGTAGTCCGTGGGCGCCGTCCGGCTGATGCCCGTGGAGAAGATACGGAGGCCGACCAGGTCGTCGGCCTTGAACTGGCTCAGGGCCTCCACTGCGGCGATCTTGGTGAGGTCGAGCTTGGTGTCCCCGTTGTCACTGGCCTTCTCGCCCATCGAGCCCGAGACGTCGATGACGAGCATGACCCGGGCGCCCTTGCGCTGCTCGGCCCATAGGTCGAGCACCCGGGCCAGCACCGCCGGCGCCGGCACACCAAGGACGTTCTGGGGCTGCTCAGGGTCGACCCCGTTGGCCCGCTCGATGGGCGCACCCACGGCGACGGCGGTGTTGCCGGGGCGGAAGCCGAACTCGAGGACGCGGCGCTGGTTGTCCGGCTCCTGGAGGTAGCGCTCGAAGATCCGCGCCGATTCCTTCTGCTTCTCCGTAACCCACGGCGAATCCAGGACGATGATCGGGTTGTCCGAGAAGAGGGTGCCCTCCTTCGGGTAGATCGCCACCAGGGGCACCCGGGGCTTGCGGGGGACCTCGCCCGGGTCGGTGATCCCGTCGGGGTTGCCGGCGTTGTAGTCGATGACCGACTTCTCCTCGACGGCCACCGCAGAGGCGTACGTCAGCCCCGCCCCCCGCTGGTCGTTCTTATAGAGGTTGTTCATGAAGGTCAGGGTGATGTCGCCGTAGTGGACGACGGACGCCTCGACGGCCCGGGCGAAGGCGTCGACCTCCGGGCGCGCGAGATCCTCCGCCGACAGGTCACGGGTCTTGTTGGTGGCCGCGTAGTACTGGGCGATCGTGGCCGACAGGGCGCTGGTCGAGAAGTTCGGGTTCGTCTTGCCGAGGCGGAACGGGCCCCACTCGGGGTGGCCCTTGCCGCCCCAGCCGGCGGGGTCCTGGGCCAGCCGCAGGATGTCGGCGTAGCCGATCGGCGTGTTCGGCCAGCCCAGCGCCTCGGCCATGGGCCGGGGCATGGCGATGACCAGCGGCGTCCGCATGAACGGCCTCGACGCCGGCGCCTGCGCCGGCTGGCCGGCGACCGACAGCTTCTGGTTCAGGATGGCGCCCCAGGCGCTCGACGCCGGCGACCAGATCACTGGCCGGGTGCCGTTGTTGGCCTCGTCGGGCCAGCCGTCGGCGAGGAGCTGCATGGCCTCGCCGGAGGACTTCCGCAGGACCCGCACGAAGCTGCAGCCGCCCTCCTTCGCCGCCGGTGAGGCGTTGAACCGGCGGGCCAGGTCGGTGAACAGCTCGACCTTCTCCGGCGAGGACGCCACGTCGACCGTCGTGCAGTTCTTGGGCGCCGTCTGCCCGTCGCCCGAGTCCGAGCCGGACGAGCAGGCAGCCGTGAGCAGCAGCACGAGCGCGACCGCCGACCCTCCTCACCGGCGGACCTCCTCGGCGCGCGAGCGCAGGGCGTCGAGGAAGCCCGGCGAGGGCAGACCGTTCGTCGGCGGCAGCGGCGGCCCGGGTCGGGCGCTGTTCTCCATCCGCCAGCCGGCGTCGGCCAGGGCCTTGCGAACCGTCTCGCCGCCGGCGACCTCCCGCAGCCGGCTGCCCGAGCCGGCCAGCACGACATCGGCAGTCGCCATGGGTTCAGGGTAGAGGAGCGTCACCTTGTCGCGTACTGCAGCGGTAGCGACGACGGGTGCGGCTTCCGCCTCGGTGGTGCCCACGGCGTTGTAGCTTGCGAAGCCCGTCCCCAGCATCTCGTTGAGCAACGAGCTTCCTGAGATGAGCGGTGGCGTGGCGCGCTGCAGCGTCCTGAACCATGCGTCGAAGCCGCGATCGTCGAGGTCGGTCGAGGACAGGTCGTCCGCCCGGCCGAAGTAGGCGGCGGCCGCCTGGCCGGCGATGAGGGCGCCGAGGCCGTCGACCCTCGGATCGGGGTGGCTCGGCCTCGCCTGGTCGCGCGCGGATTCGCCGAGGCACTTCCAACCCATTGGACACCGAACGGCGATCTCCCGGCTCATCACGATGACAAGAGGAGAGCGGGCGAGAGGCGCCGTCACGTCGCCAAAGAGGGGCAGCAACCCACCGGGCCGGCGCCGGCCGTCGACGATCTGTGGCCACGGCGCAGGCACCAGCCACCCGTCAACACCGGGTTCCTCCGCCCGCCCCAGCCGGTCGGCGGTGGCCGGCGCCGGCTCCACGGTGACCCGGGCCGAGGTGCGCTTCAGGGCATCGCAGACCGGGCCCAGCTCGGCGGCGCACACCACCCGGAGCGGGTTGGCCCGGTCCTCGTTCCGCCGATCGAGCCGTGACCGGATGGCCAGCGAGCCGGCCACCATCGCCGCCGCGGCGACCACGGCGATCAGGCGGCGCATGCGTGGAGCGTACGCTCGAAGCCCATGGATCCCCAGACGGTGGCCGACCGGCTCGACCAGGTGCAGCTCGTCGACGTCCGCTACGACAAGGAGTGGCACGCCGGCCACATCGAGGGCGCGGTGCACATTCCCGAAGACGACCTGGAGGACCGCTTCGAGGAGCTCGCCCGCGACCGGCCGATCGTGACGGTCTGCCGGGCGGGCACCCGCAGCGAAGAGGCCGCCGAGTGGCTCCGGGGCCAGGGATTCGACGCCCAGAACCTCGACGGCGGGATGCTGGCCTGGAAGTGGGCGGGGCTTCCCCTCACCGGCCCGATCGTCGAACCCGACCCGCCTTCGGAGGAGATGCAGGCCTTCCACCACGAGTTCATGGAGATCGCCCTCGCATTGCAGGAGCGCTTCGGTGTCGATGCCCAGCCGACCGAGGAGCAGGTCCGCGACTTTCTGCGCGAGCGCATGATCAGTGAAGGCAAGTCGCCGGAGGAGGCCGACGCCTTCCTCGCTCAAATGGGCGGGGATTGACCCGTGGGGGCCGGTAACGTCGACCGCGTGAGCGCCGTCGCAGAACTCGGTCGACGGGCCAAGGCGGCCTCCCGCGTCCTGGCCACCGCATCGACATCCGCCAAGGACGCCGCCCTCGAGGCGGCGGCCGACGTCCTGGTCCGCCGCACGTCGGAGATCCTCGACGCCAACGCTTCCGACGTGGCCCGGGCCGAGGCCGCCGGCACGTCGCCCACCGTGGTCGACCGGCTGCGCCTGACCGCGGCCCGGGTCGAAGCGATGGCCGGCGGCCTCCGCCAGGTAGCCGCGCTGCCGGACCCCGTGGGCGAGATCGTCGACGGCTGGACCCGTCCGAACGGCCTGGTCATCGAGCGGGTGCGGGTCCCCCTCGGGGTGGTGGCCATCATCTACGAGAACCGGCCGAACGTCACGAGTGACGCCTTCGGGCTCTGCCTCAAGTCGGGCAACGCCGCCTTCCTGCGGGGATCCGGCGCCGCCCTGGCGTCGAACCTGGCCATCGCCTCGGCCCTGCGAGAGGGGCTCGACAAGGCCGGCCTGCCCGCCGACGCCATGGTTCTCGTCGACGACGTGCGCCACGAGGCTGCGGTCGAGTTCATGCGCCTGCGGGAGTCGATCGACTGCCTGATCCCCCGGGGTGGGCCATCACTGATCAAGGCGATCCTGGAGAACGCCACCGTCCCCTACGTCATCGACGGCGACGGGAACTGCCACGTCTACGTCGACGCCAGCGCCGACCTTGGTCAGGCGCTCGACATCGTGGTGAACGCCAAGACCCAGCGCCCGTCGGTGTGCAACGCCGCCGAGTCGCTCGTGGTCCACTCGGCGATCGCCGGCGAGTTCCTGCCCCGTGCCGCAGCGGCGCTGGCCGGCGTGGAGCTGGTGGGCGACGAGCGGGCCCGCGCCCTGGTGCCGGCGATCGGCGCCGCCAGCGAGGACGACTTCGGGCGTGAGTTCCTCGACCTCAAGATGTCGGTGGCGATCGTGGACTCGCTCGACGACGCCATCGCCCACGTCAACCGGTACGGCACCGGTCACACCGAGGCCATCTGCACCACCGACCTGGCCGCCTCCCGCCGCTTCGCCCGCGAGGTCGACGCCGCCGCAGTGGTCGTCAACGCCTCCACCCGCTTCACCGACGGGGAACAGTTCGGCTTCGGGGCCGAGATCGGGATCAGCACCCAGAAGCTCCATGCCCGGGGTCCGATGGGCCTCCGCGAGCTCACGACGCTGAAGTACGTCGTCCAGGGCGACGGGCAGATTCGCTCCTAGTGGCCGACCGCTTCCCGTCGATCCAGGCGGTTCGGGAGGGGTTGGCCGGTGTCGACTACCTGGCCGACGACGCCATCGCCGGCGTCGTCTACCTGGCCGACCGGCTCGACAAGCCGGTGCTCATCGAAGGGCCGGCGGGGACGGGCAAGACCGAGCTGGCCAAGTCGGTGGCCCGGTGGGCCGGCAGCCGCCTGATCCGGCTGCAGTGCTACGAGGGGCTGGACGAGTCCAAGGCGCTCTATGAGTGGAACTACCGCAAGCAGCTCCTGCGCATCCAGGCCGGCGAGGGTTCATGGTCGGAGCTGGCGGACGACATCTTCACCGAGGACTTCCTCCTCACTCGACCGTTGCTGGAGGCGATCCGGGCCGACGAACCGGTGGTGCTGCTGATCGACGAGGTTGACAGGGTGGAGGTCGAGACCGAGGCCCTGTTGCTGGAGGTCCTGTCCGATTGGCAGGTGTCGGTGCCCGAGATGGGCACGGTGTCCGCCACGCGAATCCCGCTCGTGTTCCTCACGTCGAACGGCACCCGAGACCTCTCCGAGGCGCTGAAGCGGCGCTGCCTGTACCTGCACCTCGACTACCCGACGGTGGAGCGGGAGCGGGAGATCGTCCTGGCCCGGGTGCCGGCGCTGCCGGCGCACCTGGCTGGCGAGGTGGCCCGGATCGTCCGCAGCCTGCGCCTGCTCGACCTGCGCAAACCGCCGTCGGTTTCCGAGACGCTCGACTGGGCCCGAACGCTCGTCATCCTCGGGGTGTCCGATCTCGACGCTTCGGTCACCGAGTCAACCCTGCACGTCCTCCTGAAGCACCGGGCCGACATCGCGGCCGCGGCCCGGGAACTCAAGAACGCCGGATGAGCGAGCACGCCGGCCGGGGCCGCCGGCCCAGCCGGAGCGGAGCGCAGGCCACGCTGCCGGCGGCCCCTTGAGGGCCGGCGAGCGCAGCGACCTGGAGATACCGTTGCTTCAACTGCTGGCGGCGTTCGTCGGCGAGCTCCGCGAGGCCGGCCTGCCGGTGTCGCTGACCGAGAACGTCGATGCCATGGAAGCGGTCTGCCACGTACCGCTGGACGATCGAGGCACGTTGCGGGCGGCCATGGCCGCCACCCTGGTGAAGCGTCCGGAGCACCGGCCGGCGTTCGATGCGGTCTTCGACTCCTACTTCGCGCTCGCGCCTTCGTCGGCCGACGATGGGGGTGAAGACCTATCCGCCCTGCTGGAGGAGGCGCTGCGCTCAGGCGATGCCGAGACGGTCCGGCGGCTGGCCCGCCTGGCCGTCGCCCGCCTCGCCGGCATGGAAGAGGGTCGGGGCGTGCGGGGCAGCGCGTACGTCTTCAAGACCATGCGCATGCTCGACGTCGACGGCGCCCTGGCCCGGCTACTGGCCGGCGCCGGCTGGCTGGAGCGGGACGACCTGTTGTCCGCCGGCCAGCAGCTGCGCGACGAGGTCGAGGCCGAGGTGCGCCGGCGGCTGGTGGCCGAGCGGGGGCCGGAGGCCGTGGCCCGGTCGGTGCGCCGACCCCTCCCCGAGGACGTCGACTTTCTCTACGCCAGCCGCGAGGACCTGGCCGCATTGCAGCGGTCGCTGCGTCCGCTGGCCCGCCGGATGGCGTCGCGGCTGGCCCGCCGCCGGCGGCTGGGCCGGCATGGCCGGCTCGACTTCCGACGCACCCTGCGCCGGTCGCTCTCGACCGGGGGAGTGCCCGCTGACCCCCGCTTCCGCCGGCCCCATCCCCACAAGCCGGAGATCGTCGTGCTGGCCGACGTCTCGGGTTCCGTCGCCACATTCGCCCGCTTCACCCTCCAGCTCGTGCACGCCCTCGCCGGCGAGTTCTCCGCCGTGCGGACGTTCGTGTTCATCGACGGGATCGACGAGGTCACCCGTCTGTTCGCGGGCGCCGACGACCTGGCCGCGGCGCTGACCCGGGTCCACGAGGAGGCCGACGTGGTCGCCGCCGACGGCCACTCCGACTACGGGCGGGCGTTCACCGCCTTCTGGGCCCGGTGGGGGCGGGAGATCACGCCCCGGACGTCGGTCGTCATCCTGGGCGACGCCCGCAACAACTACCACGCCGCCGGCGCCGAGGTGCTGGCCGAGCTGCGCCAGCGGGGCCGGCGGGTGTGGTGGCTGAACCCCGAGCCGCGCTCCTACTGGGACACCGGCGACTCGATCGTCTCGGAGTACGCCCCCCACTGCCACGGTGTCTTCGAATGCCGGAACCTGCGCCAGCTCGAAGCGTTCGTCTCCCAGATCGGGTGATCGTCCTACCGGCGGTCGTCGGTCTCGTTGCCGCGCTCGTCGCCGGCGCCAAGGGTCTGTATGTCAGCCCCGACGCCGTGTTCTACGTGGGCACAGCCCGCAACTGGCTCGACGGGCGGGGCTTCACCCCGCCTCCCGGCGTGCCACCGGTGGAGCACTTCCCGCCGGGGTTCACCATGGTGTTGGCCGGCCTGGGCGAGCTCGGTCTCGATCCGTTGACCGGCGCCCGGGTCGTCAACGCCCTGGCCTTCGCCGGCATCGTGCTGCTGGTGGCGGTGGTCGTGCGGGTTCGGACGGGGTCGGTGCCGGCGGGGCTGGTCGCGGGCGTGCTGGCGGCAGCCGCCTCCGACCTGCTGGCGCTGTCGGCGTCGGCATTGAGCGAGCCGCTGTTCATCCTGCTGGCGTTCGGCGGCCTGGTCCTGCTGGCCGCGTACATGGACAGGCCGAGGCCGGCGTTGCTGGCCGGCGCCAGCGTGCTCGTCGGCGCTGCCTTTCTGACCCGGTATGTCGGGATCGCCCTGGTGGTCGCCGGTCTCGCCGGCCTGCTGTGGCGCCGGCGCTGGGCTGCGGCCGGCGCGTTCGGAGGGGCGACATTAACGCCGGTCGCCGCCTTCCTCCTCTGGGCCGGGCCCAGCGATCGCAGCGTGGCGTTCCACATGTTCGGCGCCGACTACCTGGGCCAAGCCGTGCGGCCGCTGGCTCGCTGGCTCCTTCCTTGGCCGGCGCCCGCCGGCGCTTTGCTCGCCGTCGTGCTGGTCGTCTACCTCGCCCGCGGCGCGCAGGCGACGCCGCTGACTGTGCTGCTCGTGGCGTTCACCGTCGCCTACCTGGCCGTCCTCCTCGCCAACCGGGTGTTCACCGACGCCACCGGCCGCCTCGACGCCCGGTTCCTCGCCCCACTGCACATCGTCGCCATCGTGCTGGCCGTGCCGGCCCTGTACCGCTTGAAACCGCCGGCGCTGTACCTCGCCGGCACCCTGGTCGTGGCCCAAATCGCCGGCGCGGTGGCGTGGACAGCCGGCGGCCTCACCGACGAGAGCATCCGCCGGCGTGGCTACACCGCCGCGGTCCTGGAGCGTTCGACCCTCCTGGCGACCGCCGGCGAACCGCTGCACACCAACGCCCCCGACGCCGTGCACTTCCTCGCCGGCCGGACGCAGCACCGCCATCCCGCCCGAGAAGGACTACCTCACCGGCGAACCGAACCCGGTCTATGGCGCCGAGGTGGCCGCCATGCGCGGCTACCTCGCCTACTTCGACGCCATCACCTTCAAGCGCTCCTTCCAGCCCACCCGCGCCGAGCTCGAAGCCCTTCTCCGCCTGGAGGTCGTCGCCCAGGACGAGGTTGGCACCCTTTACCGCATCCTGTAGCCTTCCACCACCCTTCCCCCTGCACCGGTGCTCGTGCTCCACCGGTCGTGATCTGGCTTGAATACGCCCGAATCACGACCCGTAGAGCACACGATGACGAGGGGAACGCGTGCGCCAGATCTGTCGGACGGAGGACATCGGGCTCACTCGATCGGCGCTGCGGTGGGCCGAACGCAACGGCCAGTGGCAGCGACTCGAGCGGGGGATATGGGTGGAGGGCCCCGATGCGCCCACGAAACTGGACCTTGCTCGGGCGGCGGTGATGGCGACGGGCGGCGTGGCGAGCCACCACCTGGCCGGAGTGCTGTACGGGCTCGACTCCGTCAGCCTCGACGGCACGTGGGTCACCCTCCCGCCGACCGGAAACGGCCGGCGGCCGCACGTATGCCGTCGGGCCTTGCCGGAGGCATGCATCGTGACGGTCTTTGGCCTGCCGTGCACCAACGGGCTGCGGACGCTCGCTGACCTGGCCCCCTCGCTCAGTGATGCAGTGTGGGAGCACGCACTCGAATCGGCGCTGCGAAAGCGTCTGGCATCGATCGACGCCGTGACCGGTAACCGCCGGGTTCTGGAGCGCCGGCCCGCCGGCTCCCCGCCCACCGAGAGCCTGCTGGAGACGCTCATGGTGCAGCTGATTCGTACGGTGCCCGGCCTACCCGAACCGGTGCGCCAGCTGGTGGTCGAGGCCGCATGCGCCCGCCTCGACCTGGCCTGGCCGCAGCTCGGCCTGTTCGTCGAGCTCGACGGACAGCATCACAAGGGCCAGCCCGTCTACGACGCCCGCAGGGAGACGGCCATCGTCGCCGCCACCGGCTGGCTGTGCGGGCGGTTCACCTGGACGGAGGTGGTGCACACGCCGAACTCGACGGCCCGCCGGCTCGCCGACCTGGCCGAGCAGGCCCGCCGGCGCCCGCTCCTAGCTTCGTAGGAGCTCGGCTACCCGGTAGGCCAGGTCCAGCGACTGGCGGCCGTTGAGCCGGGGGTCGCAGGCGGTGAGGTAGCGGAGGTCGAGCTGGGAGTCCAGCACCTCCTCGGCCCCGCCGAGGCACTCGGTCACGTCGTCGCCGGTCAGTTCCACATGCACACCCCCGGGCCAGGTGCCTTCCGCCCGGTGAGCTCGAAAGAAGCTGCCGATCTCGGCCAGGACGTGGTCGAGGTGGCGGGTCTTGCGGCCGCCGGCGCTGACGAAGGTGTTGCCGTGCATGGGGTCGCAGACCCAGACGACGGGGTGCCCGGAGTCCCGGACGGCCTGGATCAGCGGCGGCAGCAGCGAGTCGATCCGCTCGGCGCCCAGCCGGGTGATGAGCGTCAGCCGCCCCGGCACGCGATCGGGATTCAGCTGCTCGCACAGCTCGACCGCCTCGTCAGGCGAGACGGAGGGCCCGAGCTTCACGCCGATCGGGTTGTTGATCCCCCGGAAGAACTCCAGGTGGGCGCCGTCGAGCTGGCGGGTCCGGTCGCCGATCCACACGAAGTGGGCGGAGCAGTCGTACCAGGCGCCGGTCAGGGAGTCCCGGCGGGTGAGGGCCTCCTCGTAGCCGAGGATCAGCGCCTCGTGGCTGGTCCAGAAGTCGACCTGGTGGAGCGTAGCCTCGTGCGACAGGTCGATCCCGCAGGCGGCCATGAACCGCAGCGCCCGCTCGATGCCGGCGGCGATGCGCTCGTAGCGCTGGCCCTCGGCGCTGCTGGCGACGAACTCCTGGTTCCAGGTGTGGACCTGGTTCAGGTCGGCGAAACCGCCCTTGGTGAAGGCCCGGAGCAGGTTCATCGTGGACGCCGACTGGTCGTAGGCCCGCTGCAGCCGCCCAGGGTCGGGGACGCGGGCCGCAACGTCGGCGGTCATGTCGTTGACCATGTCGCCCCGGTACGCCGGCAGCACGACGCCGTCGATGACCTCGGTGGCCGAGGACCTCGGCTTGGCGAACTGGCCGGCGATCCGCCCCATCTTCACGACCGGCACGCCGGCGCCGTAGGTCAGCACGACCGCCATCTGGAGGATGACCTTCAGCTTGTCCCGGATGGCATCGGCGGTGAACGCCTCGAAGGACTCGGCGCAGTCGCCGGCCTGGAGGACGAACGCCCGCCCGGCCGCCACCTCGGCCAGGCTCGACGTGAGCTGACGCACCTCGCCGGCGAAGACCAGTGGCGGCCGGGTGGCCAGCAGCTTCAGGACGTCGTCGAGCGCGCCTCCGTCGGGCCAGTCGGGCTGCTGGGCGGCAGGCCGGGCCCGCCACGTGCTCGGCGTCCAGGAGGTCTCGGTGGTCATTGCCGTCGGCACAAGGGTAGAGCCCAGGCCCTCGCTCCGTAGAATCACTTTATTGATGAGCACCCCATCGCCGAGAGACTGGGACTGCTGGGTGGGACGTTCGACCCCGTCCACACCGGTCATCTGGTGGCGGCGGTCAACGTCCGCCACGCCCTGAAGCTCGACCGGGTCCTGCTCGTCGTCGCCAACGCCCCGTGGCAGAAGAGCGACCGGCGCATCACGCCGGCGCCCGACCGGCTGGCCGTCGTCGAAGCGGCGGTCTCCGGCACACCCGGGGTCGAGGCCAGCGGCATCGAGATCGAGCGGGGCGGCGAGTCCTACACCGCCGACACGCTGGAGCAGCTGGCGTCTCCCGACCGGGAGCTGTACCTGATCGTCGGCAGCGACGTCGCCGCCGAACTCCACACCTGGCGCCGGCCCGATGTGGTGGCCCGCCTCGCGACCCTCGCGGTCGTCAGCCGGAGCGGCACTCCCGACGTCGATCCAGGCCCGCCGTGGCGGGTGGAGCACGTCCGCATCCCCAAACTCGACATCTCCAGCTCCGACCTCCGGGCCCGGGCCGCCGACGGGCGGCCGCTCGAGCACCTGGTCCCGATGGCCGCAATTGCCTGCATGCGCGAACGGGGCCTGTACCCTGGAGCCAGATGACGACGACTCAAGACCAGGTCCGCGAGTGGGCGCGGACCGCGGCACGAGCGGCGTCGGCCAAAGGCGGCGATGAGACGGTGATCATCGAGGTCGGCGCGGTGCTGGCCATCACCGATGCCTTCGTCATCAGCTCCGGCCGCAACACCCGCCAGGTCCGGACCATCGCCGAGGAGGTCGAGGCCCGGCTCAAGGCCGACGGCGGCATCAGCCCTCTGCGGGTCGAGGGCCTGGGCGACAGCCAGTGGGTGCTGCTCGACTACGGCGACCTCGTGATCCACGTCTTCCTCGACGAGACCCGTGCTTTCTACGACCTCGAGCGCCTCTGGTCCGACGCCCCGCGCGTCGCCTGGGAGGACGAAGCGGCCCGCAACTAGGCCAGCGCGTCGATCACGGCGGCGCGAGCCTCCTCGACGCTCATCGCCGCCAGCTCCGGCAGCGACGCACCAAGGCTCCCGACGAGCTGGTCGGCGAGGTAGTGGCCCACCCGCCACTTGCCGTCAACGAGGCCGGCGCCGAAGAACGTCTCGATCGCCTCAGGGATGTCCAGTGACGCCCGCACGTGCTTGCGCAGCTCGTCAACGTGCTCCTGGCACCAGTCCAGCCAACCCTGGGACTCGGGATGGCCGTACCAGAAGTAGTCGATCTCGGAAGCGTCGGGGACGACGGCCCGCGACACCCGCGTGGCGAAGCCCTCGGTGAAGACCATCCACGCCAGGTCACCCTCGGGTACCTGCTCGTTCTTCTGGCCCAGGGCGATCTGATGCCACGCATGGGTGTCCTCGTGGGCCACGAGGATTCGGGTGCCGTCCGAGGTCTGGAACCACTCGAGGCAGTGGAAGACGGCCACCTCGTCGCCCACCATGCCGACCGTCGACGGAGTGGCGAACGTTCCGACCATGAGCACATGAAGGGGCGCCGGATCGGTGTCGACGGCCATCATCCGGGCCACGGCCGGATCCACCTCGTCGATCATCAGCGTGATGAGCGGTGCTGCCTCCTTGACCCGCTGGCGGACCTCGGAGAACTGCCGGACCATGGCGGCCAGGCCGTCGTTCGAGCCCCCGGTGGCCTCGGCGAAGCCCTTGAACACGTCGGTATTGGCCGCCTGGTAGGTGTCCTTCCAGAGCAGCTCGCGCCGGAGCGGGCTCTCGAGGCCGGCCTTGCGGGCGAAGGCCTCGAAGGCCGGAATGGTGTCTCGGATGCGGGCGATGGGCGCATCCTACGACGGGGAAAGAGTCCCTTGACCCGTGGCCGGCGATCGGTACTCTTGGGTACCGGACCAGACCGGCGCGATCGTCACGTTCCGGCGGAAGGGAACCCACATGATTCGGCTCGCCGGCGGAGGGCTCAGGCTTCCTCCTGATCGCGCTCTGGCTCTACTGCAGCCGCCAGAAGCCGGAGGACCCGCCGGTCCCGCCGACGTCGTGGTGAGGGACTGACCGGTCCACTCCAGTGGTAGGCCGGTCGCCTACGCTGCCCGCTCATGGCAAAGACCCTCATCGTCCAGTTGACGTGCGACAGGTGCAAGGCTGAGAAGGGCGAGAACGTCGACGGATCCCAAACCGTCGCGTTCGGGTTCGACGGGTACGACTACAGCCTCGACCTGTGCGCGGAGCACGCCGACGATTTCCACAACACCGTCCAGGGCCTCATCGGCTGGTCGTCGGACCGCTCTCGTTCCGGCGCCGGCCGGCGTTCCCGCAGGGGCAGCTCCGGGGAGGAGTCGGCCTCGGCCGCGACTCCGGCGCGGTCGTCGAGTGACCGTGAGCGGCTCAAGGCCATCCGCGACTGGGCCCGCCAGAACGGGCATCCCAACCTGGGTGATCGTGGTCGCATCCCCCAGGCCATCGTCACCGCCTACGACGAGGCGCACTAGCGCGAACTTCCTGCCCAGGATCTGGTGATCGAGGTGCGCCGGACTGCCTCGGTCACCTGACCTTGGAGTTGAGGAGTGAGTGAGTGAGTGGAGCTGGAGGGAATCGAACCCTCGTCCGCTCGGTGCAGACTCCCCGTGCTACGACCGTTCCCGTGGTTCGGGCCTGACGCTGCCCTCGTACCGGGTTACGTGCTACTCGTCACGTCTTTCCGTGAGGTCAGTCGGTCTTTCCCTACATGTCAGCGGTCTTTCCCTGCTGTCAACCCTCATTCTGTTCCCAAGGCAAAGGGTCGTCCTCGGCGTGCCCTCTCGGGTCGCAATGTAACTTTCCCTAGCTGGTTTTAGGCAGCGAGAGCGAAGTTACGGTCAGTGCTGTTGGCACTTGTTTTTTTTGCCCCGTTTATCGAGTCTGAGCAACTCGGGTCGCACGACAAGCCAACGGTCCCAGCGTCGAAACCAGTCAGCCCCTTGGAAAGTTACGTGTTGCAGGGACCATGCTACCGGCCGCCGGCGGCTACCGGTTCTTGGGCGACATCGCCTTCGCCGCCTCGCGGGCCGCGTCCCGCTCGGCGATGGCGTGGCGCTTGTCGTAGTTCTTGCGGCCCCGGGCCAGGCCGAGCTCGACCTTGG
Source organism: uncultured Acidimicrobiia bacterium (assembly GCA_963768975.1). Taxonomy (GTDB): domain Bacteria; phylum Actinomycetota; class Acidimicrobiia; order Acidimicrobiales; family AC-14; genus CADCTB01. The sequence continues at coordinate 308,287 of CAVYKB010000020.1, forward strand.
CCCTGCCCTCCTTGAAGTACACCGACAGCGGAATGACCGTCAGGCCCTCCCGGGCGGTCCGCTCACCCAGCTCCTGGATCTCCCACCGGTGCAGCAGGAGCTTGCGCCGGCGCTCGGGCTCGTGGCCGCCGAAGCCGTCGGCCAGCTCGTAGGGGGCGACGTGCACGCCGTGCAGCCACAACTCGCCGTCCTCGACTCGGGCGTGGGCGTCCTTCAGGACGATCTTGCCGTCCCGCAGCGACTTGACCTCGGTGCCCACCAGAGCCATCCCGGCCTCGAAGGTGTCGAGGATTTCGTAGTCGTGACGGGCCTTGCGATTGCTCGCCACGGGCTTCACGCCTTTGGGGGACACCGCCGGAGAGTACCCTCGACCCCCGTGCTCCGGATCAGCCGTGCCCACTGGCAGTCCATCATCGACCACTCCCTCACCGCAGCCGAGAAGCCGGCTGAGGCCTGCGGGCTCCTCGCCGGCGAACTGGGTGACATGGACGTCCGCGCCGTATACCCCTGCGGCAACGCTGCGCCCCCCGAGCGCCAGGACATGATCTACGAGCTGGACTCGGGCGACTACCTGCGCGCCGACCGCGATGCCCAGTCGAAGGGCTGGGAGATCATCGGCGTCTACCACTCCCACACCCACACCCAGGCCTACCCGTCCCCGACGGACATCGCCCAGGCGCCCGACCCCTCCTGGCACTACATCGTGGCGTCGGTACAGCACCCCTCGCCGGTGGTGCGGTCGTACACGATCGTCGACGGAGCGGTGGACGAGGAGCCCCTCGTCCTTGAAAGGCCGGCGGACCCCTCGGCGTAGAGCCGCCCTCCAGTCGGTAGGATCCCTTCCGCCCGGTTCCTACTCGCTGGAGGCTCCCCCGCCGTGCCTGTCGAAGTGCGCCTGCCAACCGTCCTCCGCCAGCACGCCGCCGGCCAGTCGTCGGTGAAGGCCAACGGCTCCACCATCGGCGAGGTGTTCGAGGACCTGGTCCGCCAGTTCCCGCTGCTCGCCAACCAGGTCATCACGGAGGACGGGTCGCTCCACAAGTTCGTGAACGTCTACCGCAACGACGACGACGTCCGGTTCCTCGACAAGCTGGCCACGCCGGTGGAGGAAGCCGACGTGATCACCATCCTGCCCGCCGTCGCCGGCGGCTGAGGCCCGGCCCTGGCCGCCTTCGGCTCGATCCTCGACACCATCGGCAACACGCCGCTGGTCGAGGTCAGCCAGCTGAGCCCCAACCCGGCGGTACGAATCCTCGCCAAGCTCGAGGGCCAGAACCCGGGCGGATCCGTCAAGGACCGCATCGCGCTCAACATGATCACCGAGGCCGAGGCCGACGGCACACTGAAGCCGGGCCAGACTCTGCTGGAGCCGTCGTCGGGCAACACGGGCATCGGCCTGGCCATGGTGTGCCGGGTCAAGGGCTACGGGTTGCGGATCGTGCTCCCGGAGAACGTCTCGATCGAGCGCCGGCAGCTGCTGGAGATATTCGGCGCCGAGATCATCCTGTCGCCCGGCGACGAGGGTTCGAACGGGGCGGTGCGGATGGCCGAGCGGCTGGCCAAGGAGTCCCCCGAGTACGCCTTCCTGTTCCAGTACGGCAACCCGGCCAACCCCGGCGCCCACATCAAGGGGACCGGGCCAGAGATCTGGCGGGACTGCCCCGAGGTCACCCACGTCGTGGCCGGCCTGGGCACTGCGGGCACGCTCATGGGGCTCGGTCGCTACCTGAAGGCGAAGAACCCCGCCATCCAGATGTGGGCCGTCGAGCCGCCGGCGGGGGAGAAGGTCGAGGGCCTGCGCAACCTCGACGACGGCTTCGTCCCGCCGATCTACGACCCCGAGCTCCTCGACCGCAAGATGATCGTCCGGCCCCGGGAGTCGATCGAGTGGACCCGCCGGCTCGTCGCCGAGGCGGCCATCTTCGCCGGCATCTCGGCCGGGGCGGCCATGGCCGGCGCAGTCAAGGCTGCGGCCCAGCTCGACGAGGGCGTGATCGTCACCATCCTGGCTGACGGCGGCTGGAAGTACCTGTCGACGGGCGCCTGGACCGACGACATCGACGAGGTTGTCGAGCGGGCTACCCGCATCGTGTACTTCTAGAGCCCCGTGGACGACCGCCCCATCGGGATGTTCGACAGCGGGTTCGGCGGCCTGACCGTCGCCCGCGCCCTCATCGACCTGCTGCCGGACGAGGACCTCGTCTACTTCGGCGACACCGCCCGGTACCCCTACGGTCCCCGGCCGCTCGACGAGGTGCGAGAGTTCGCCCTCCAGGTGACCCGGGTGCTCATCGACCACCACGACGTGAAGATGGTGGTGGTCGCCTGCAACACGGCGGCCGCCGCCGCCCTGGAGCTGCTGCGGTTCGAGTGCGACGTGCCGGTCGTCAGCGTCGTCGACCCCGGTGTGCGGTCCCTGGTCCGGGCCACCCGCAGCGGTCGGGTGGGCGTGATCGGCACCGTCGGGACCATCGGCTCCGGTGCCTACCAGCGGGCCATGCGCTCCACGCGCGCCGAGGTGGAGCTGAGCTGCGCGGCGTGCCCGGGCTTCGTCGAGTTCGTGGAGCGGGGCGAGACCGACAGCGAGCAGGTGCACGTCCTGGCCGAGCGGCTGCTGGCCCCCCTGGTCCAGGCCGAGATCGACACCCTGCTGCTCGGCTGTACGCATTACCCGTTCCTGGCCCGCACCATCGCCGACGTCATGGGGCGCGACGTCGTGCTGGTCGACTCGGCGGACGAGACGGCGTTCGAAGTGCGCGCCATCCTCGCCGACACCGGCCTGGGCCGGCGTTCGGCGGCCAAGGGGGCCCACCGGTTCATCTCCTCCGGCGACGTGGCATGGTTCCGGAAGCTCGGCAGCCGGCTCCTCGGCCCCGAACTCGACGGGGTGGAGGGGTGGGAATGGGGCTGAGCGAGAACCGGAGCGGAGCGCAGGCCCGCCGCGACCACTGTGGATTGAGCGTCACGGTGCTGGGGTGCTCGGGGTCCTACCCCGGCCCCGGCGGCGCGTGCAGTGGGTACCTGGTCGACGACGGCACCACCCGGGTCTGGGTCGACGCCGGCCCCGGGACCCTGGCCAACCTCCAGCGCCACATCGGCCTCGATGAGCTCGACGCCATCGTTCTCAGCCACGAGCACCCTGACCACTGGGGCGACCTGGAGGGTTGGGCCATCGTGTGCCAGTACCGCTTGGAGCGCACCGGCTTCCCGGTGTACGCCCCCGCCGGCCTGCGGGAGCACACCTACAAGCCGGACTCGCCGTCGTTCACCTGGCACGAGATCACGGCCGGCGGCACGGTCGACGTGGGCACCATCCGCTTCACCTTCGCCCGGACGGACCACGGCCCAGAGACCCTGGCCATGCGCATCGAGGGCGCCGGCCGGACCTTGGGCTACTCCGCCGACACCGGGCCGGCGTGGTCGCTCGACGCCCTCGGCCCCGGGCTCGACCTGATCTTGTGCGAGGCCAGCATTCCCACCGAGAAGGAGAACACGATGCAGCACTTGAGCGCCCGCCAGGCCGGCGCCCAGGCCAAGACCGCCGGCGCCGGCCGGCTCGTCCTGACCCACCTGTGGGCGACGCTGGATCCAGGCGAGGCTCAATCCCGTGGCTCGAAGGCGTTTGGTCGCCCTGTCGAGGTGGCCACCGCCGGCGCCAGGTACGAGGTATGAGGCGCGACGGCCGCCAGCCCGACGACCTGCGCCCGCTCACCTTCGTCCGCGACTACACCGAGATGGCGGCCGGCTCCGTGCTGGTCTCGATGGGCAAGACCCGGGTGCTGTGCACCGCGTCGGTCGACGAGCGGGTCCCGCCGTGGATGCGGGGCAAGGGCACCGGGTGGGTGACCGCCGAGTACTCGATGCTGCCCGGTTCCACGCCGGAGCGCAGCAACCGCGAGGTCAACAAGGGCAAGCCCTCGGGCCGCACCCAGGAGATCCAGCGCCTGATCGGCCGCGCTTTGCGCTCGGTGTGCGACATGAAGCTGATGGGGGAGCGCCAGATACTCGTCGACTGCGACGTGCTCCAGGCCGACGGTGGCACGCGCACGGCGTCCATCAGTGGCGCCTACGTCGCCCTCCACGACGCCTGCAGCCGGCTGGTGGCCGCCGGCCGGCTCCCGGCCAACCCGCTGACCACGGCGTGCGCCGCGGTGTCGGTGGGCGTGGTCGACGCCGTGGCCCTGCTCGACCTCGACTACTCCGAGGACGTGCGGGCCGAGGTCGACATGAACGTGGTGATGACCGGCACCGGGCGGTTCGTGGAGGTGCAGGGGACGGCCGAGGGCCTGCCCTTCAGCCGGGCCGAGCTCGACGACCTGCTGGGACTGGCCGAGCACGGGATCGCGTCGATCCTCGATGCCCAGGCCGAGCTGCTGGCCGCTCCGCCGCCGCCCCGGACGCCGTGAGACCTGGCTTCGTGCCCGAACGGCGGATCCGTCTCGCCACGGCCAACCCGGACAAGGCCAAGGAGCTGGCCGGGCTGCTGGAGGGCTTCGAGGTGCTGCCCCGCCCCGCGGACCTGCCCGAGGTGCAGGAGACCGAGGAAACCCTGGAGGGCAACGCCAGCCTGAAGGCGGCAGCGGTCTGCCAGGCCACGGGCGAGCTCGCCGTGGCCGATGACACCGGCTTGGAGGTCGACGCCCTCGGCGGCCGGCCGGGTGTCTACGCGGCCCGCTATGCCGGCCCGGGAGCGACCTACGCCGACAACGTGGCCAAGCTGCTGGAGGAGCTGGCCGGCGTGCCGGCGGCCGAGCGCACGGCCCGGTTCCGGACCGTCGCCATCGCCCGGTACCCGGATGGGCGGAAGATCGTGGCCGAGGGCATCGTCGAGGGGACCATCGCCGAGGCGCCGGCGGGCGAGGACGGTTTCGGGTACGACCCGGTGTTCGTGCCGGCCGGCGGCGACGGGCGCACGTTCGCCGAGATGACGCGCGCCGAGAAGGCGACGGTGTCCCACCGGGGCCGCGCCCTGCGGGCGCTCGCCGCCGAACTAGGGCCCTGACGCGCCACGAGACACCGGTCGTCCGGTGTCTCGTGCGGTTGTCGTACCTCCACCGGCCCGGGTCGTGAGGTCGGGGCCACCTCTCGTCGACGCGCAAGGCCTTGCGGGCCGGCGCGGCAATGGCGGCAGAGACGGCCGGGCGACGGTGGATCGGTACGTTTGGCGCCCTGCACTACGTGTCGGGCGGACCGCTTTCCCCGCTCTCGGAACCGGTTGCAGTCACTCGCTGGTACCTCCTTGGAACTCGAAGACACCTTGCAGATTGAGATTCGCGCCGTTGCGGGTCGGTGTCAACCGCCTGCGAAAATGGTCCGTGGACTTCGAGGAGATCGACGACGGCGCCACCCGATGGCGGTTCGATGCGTCGTTCCTCCGCTCGAACTGGACCTGCATCTGGGGCCGCGGCTGCCAGGGAATGCTGCCCGAGCCGGCCGAGGAGCTGGGCCAGGGTTGCTGCTCGATCGGGGCCGACCTCGACGGCGAGGACGAGGCTAGGAACGTCGGCGCGCTGGCCGCCACCATCGACCCCGCCCGTTTCCAGCACCACGCCGCGGCCGCCGCGGGCGGCGTCTACGCGGACGAGACCCGCACGAGTACCCGGGTGGTCGACGGCGCCTGCATCTTCCTGAACCATCCGGGCTTCCCCGGCGGCGCCGGCTGCGCGCTGCACCTGGAGGCGCTTCACGCTGGCGAGTCGCCGACCGACTGGAAGCCGTCGGTGTGCTGGCAGCTGCCGATCAAGGTCGACTGGGAGGCCGGCGAGGGCGATACCGAGGTGGCCACCGTGCGCCGGTGGACGCGCGATGACTGGGGTGCGGAAGGGCGCGACATGGCCTGGTGCTGCACCGAGGGCGACCGGGCCTACGTGGGCGACGCCCCGGTGGTCGAATCGCTCGGGGCGGAGCTCGAAGCCGTGGTCGGGACGACCGTCTACGTCGAGCTGCGCCGGCGCCTCGCCTAGCCGATCGTCGTGCCCTCGGAGAGCAGGCGGGCGCCGTAGTACACCTGCCAGGCGTGGTAGCCGAGGTAGGCCCGCTCGTCGGCCTCCATCTGCTTGGCGTAGGCGGTCACCGCCCGGACGTACCGGGCGCTGTTGTTGTAGGCCCGCAGCGCCCGGGCCATGTCCCCGGGGGCGCCGGTGGCCCGCAGGTACCGGGCGGCGGCGAAGATCGCGTCGCGGTTCGACGTGATGTCTCCACCGCGCCCGTAGATGTCCCACGTGCTCGGGATGAACTGCATCGGGCCCTGGGCGCCGGCGGTGCTGTTGCCCTTGATGCGGCCCATGCGGGTCTCGACCAGGTGGATGGCGGCCAGGTACTCCCAGCCCACGCCGCCGGCGGCGGCGCCGGCTGCCTTGTACAGCGGGATGAGCTGCTCGGCGGGATCGGGGTTGACGATGGTCCACTTTGGCAGGGGCTTGTCGGGCGCCGGCGGCGGGGTCAGGGCAGCCAGCTCACGGCCGGCGGACACGTTGGCTTCCACCGTGGCCCGGAGGCGCTCGGGCACCATGGCCAGTACCTCGGCGTCCCACTCGGGATGGCTCACGAGGTTGCGGTAGGCCTGCTGCTGGGACTGGCCGAGTGCCTGGATCTGGGAGGCCGGCGTGGCCGGGTTGCGGATGGCCGTCTCGGCTGCGACGAGGGTGGCGGCGACGGTGGCCTGGGGGGTCAGGGTGGTCGTGGTGGTGGGCGCCACGGTGGTCGTCGTCGTCGGAGGCGCCGGCGCCGCCGTCGTGGTGGTCACTGCCGCCGGCTCGTCATCCGAGCAGCCGGCGAGGGTCAGGCAGGCGCACAGGACGGCGACCAGGCGACGCATCGTCCTTAGACCGTATCGCCGGTACGGTGGATGCCCGTGGAGCGCAGGTATTTGATCCGGACCTTCGGCTGCCAGATGAACGTCCACGACTCCGAGCGCCTGGCCGGGATTTTCGAGGCCGACGGGATGGTGCCGGCCCAGGGCGTGGACGACGCCGACGTCGTCGTGCTCAACACCTGCTGCATCCGGGAGAACGCCGACAACAAGCTCTACGGCACTCTCGGGCACCTGAAGTCGGTCAAGGACCGCAATCCGGGCATGCAGATCGCGGTGGGCGGCTGCCTGGCCCAGAAGGACCGGGACCTCATCCAGGCCCGGGCGCCCCAGGTCGACGCCGTCTTCGGCACCCACAACGTGGGCCGGGCCGCCGAGCTGCTGACGCAGGCGGCCGCCACCGGCGACCCGGTCATGGAGATCCTCGAGGAGGACGCCGCGTTCCCGAGTGCGCTGCCGGTACGGAGGGAGCTGCCCTACACGGCCTGGGTCACCATCCAGATCGGCTGCGACAACGCCTGTGCCTTCTGCATCGTGCCTGCGGTCCGGGGCAAGGAGATCAGCCGGCCGTTCGACGAAGTGATCGACGAGGTCCGTGCGCTGGCCGCCGCCGGCACCGTCGAGGTCACCTTGCTGGGCCAGAACGTCAACTCCTACGGCCGCGACCTCACCCGCCGGCGGCCGCTGTTCTCCGAGCTCCTCGGGGCCGTGGGGGAGGTCGACGGCGTCCGCCGGGTGCGCTTCACCAGCCCCCACCCCAAGGACCTGCGGCCGGAGACGATCGAGGCCATGGCCACGTCCGCCGCCGCCTGTGAACACCTCCACCTGCCCCTGCAGTCGGGGAGCGACCGCACCCTCGCGGCAATGCACCGGGGCTACACCGCTGCCCGCTACCTGGAGAAGCTGGCCGCAGCGCGCGCCGCGGTGCCCGACCTGGCCGTGACCACCGACCTGATCGTGGGCTTCCCCGGCGAGACCGACGACGACTTCGAGCGCACCCTGGAGGTCGTCGCCGAGGCGGCCTACGACAGCGCCTACACCTTCGTGTTCTCGCCCCGCCCCGGCACCCAGGCCGCGGAGATGGCCGACCGGTTCGTGCCGGCGAAGGTCATCGCCGAGCGGTTCGAGCGCCTCAAGGTGGTGGTGGAGCGCTCGGCGCTGGCCCGCCACCAGGCCCGGATCGGCCGGGTGGAGGAGGTGCTGGTGGAGGGGCCGTCGAAGAAGGATCCGATGGTCGCCACCGGCCGCACCCGGCAGAACAAGCTCGTCCACTTCCCGGTCGAGGGCGCGCTGCCGGCCGCCGGCAGTTTCGCTGACGTACGCATCACCGGCTCGGCCGCCCACTACCTGCGGGGCGAGCTGGTGGGGATCACCGCCCGCCCCCGCCACAAGACCCGCATCCCCGTCGCCGCCGGATGAGTGTGGGTACTTCGGGGCCGTATTCCGCCGCGAAGTGACCACACTGGCTCGGCATCTCGTGCTGGTGGGGTCGACGGCCTCGGGCAAGTCGGCCATCGCCCTCGAAGTGGCCCGCCGGCTCGGCGACGTGGAGCTGGTCTCCGCCGACTCCATGCAGGTCTACCGGGCCATGGACATCGGCACGGCCAAGGCCACGCCGGCCGAGCGCGACGAGGTGCCCCACCACCTCCTCGACGTGGCTGGGCCCGAAGAGGACTACTCCCTCGCCCGGTTCCAGGCCGACGTGGCCGAGGTCATCGCCGGCGTCGAGCGCCGGGGCCGGCGGGCGTTGGTGGTCGGGGGCACCGGCCTGTACGTGCAGGCCGTGGTCGACGGGCTGGCCCTCCCGGGCCAGTGGCCGGAGCTGAAGGCCGCGCTGAAGGACCAGCCGCCGGCCGACCTGTACCAGCGGCTCACCGAGCTCGACCCCCTCGCCGCAGCACGGATCGAGCCTGGCAACACCCGCCGGCTGGTCCGGGCCCTCGAGGTCACCCTGGGTAGCGGCCGACCGTTCTCCTCCTTCGGGCCCGGCCTCGGCGCCTACCCGCCCAGCCGGCGGTTCCGACTGGCCGGCGTGTGGCTGCCCCGCCGCGTCCTGGCAGAACGGATCGAGGCCCGGTACCGGGACCAGCTGGCCGCCGGCTTCGTCGACGAGGTCCGCCGCCTCCAGGGCCGGATGTCGCGCACCGCCCGCCAAGCCCTCGGCTACAAGGAGCTGCTGGCCCACCTGGCCGGCGAGTGCACGCTGGAGGAGGCGGTCGCCGCTGCGATCAGTCGCACGAGGGAGTTCGCCCGCCGGCAGCGGGCCTGGTTCCGGCGGGACCCCCGCATCAGCTGGTTCGGCGCGCCGGCGAATCCGGTCGATCTTCTGCCCGCCCTCCTGGGAGACTGGTCCACCACATGATTCGGCTCGAGAAATACCACGGCCTCGGCAACGACTTCCTCGTGTTCCTCGACCTGGGGGACAAGTGCCCGCTCGACCCGGGTGAGGTGCGCTCCCTGTGCGACCGCCACCGTGGCGTGGGCGCCGACGGCGTCATCCGGGTGACCGACGGGCCGACCATGGAGCTCTTCAACGCCGACGGCAGCCGGGCCGAGATGAGCGGCAACGGCATCCGGTGCCTGGCCATGGCCATGGTCGACGCCGGCCTTTCAGGCCCCAGGATGACCGTGCACACCGACGCCGGCCCGAAGACGGTGACCGTCGACGACGACGGCTGGGTGAGCGTCGACATGGGCATGGCCCACATCGATCCCAAGGACGTGGGTGTCGCCTTCGTGAACATGGGGAACCCCCACACCGTCGTCGAGGTGGAGGATCTGACCAAGCTGCGCATCGCCAAGCAAGCTGCCGAGTGGCCGGGTCGCAACGTCGAGTTCGTGGTCGTCGGCCCGGGGAACGACCACCTCAGCATGCGGGTGTGGGAGCGGGGCGTGGGGGAGACCCTGGCGTGCGGCACCGGCGCCTGCGCTGCTGCGGCCGCCGCCTTCGTGTGGGGCAAGGTGGGCAACCACGTCACCGTCAAGCAGCCCGGCGGCAATGCCACCGTCCGTCTGGAGGGCAACACGATCATCCTGAGCGGCCCGGCCGACCACATCGCCACCGTGGAAGTCCCATGGCTCTAGCGGCCGAGAGCGGGCAAGCATGGCTCTAATCGAGCGGCACCGCCGGGAGACGGTGGTGCTGGTCGGGGTGGCCATCCCGCCGGTGAGCGTCGATGAGGCCGAGGCGTCGTTGGAGGAGCTGGCCGCCCTGGCCGACACCGCCGGCGCCGATGAGGCCGAGCGCGTCCTCCAGCGCCGGCACGAGCCCGATCCGGCCACCTTCGTGGGCAAGGGCAAGGCCGAGGAGCTGCGCGACCTGTCGAACGTGGTCGACGCCGACACCGTGATCTTCGACGACGAGCTGTCGCCGGCCCAGAGCCGCAACCTGGAGAAGATCCTGGGGCGGACGGCCATCGACCGCACCGCCCTCATCCTCGACATCTTCGCCCAGCACGCCCACACCCCCGCCGGGAAGGCCCAGGTCGAGCTGGCCATGCTCCGGTACCGCTTGCCGCGCCTCCGGGGCAAGGGCAAGGGCCTGAGCCAGCAGGCCGGCGGCATCGGCACCCGGATGGGCGGCGGCGAGACCAAGCTCGAGGTCGACCGCCGGCGCCTGCTCCGCCGCGTCACCAAGCTGGAGGAGGAGCTCAAGGAGCTCACCAAGAACCGCCAGACCCAGCGCAAGGCCCGGGCCCGGTCGCGCCTGCCCACGATCACGATCGTGGGGTACACCAACGCCGGCAAGTCGACGCTGCTGAACCGGCTCACCGACGCCGGCGTGCTGGTCCAGGATCGCCTGTTCGCCACGGTGGATCCGACCACCCGCCGCCTCGAGCTCCCCGGCGGCGAACGGGTGCTGGTCACCGACACCGTCGGGTTCGTCAAGAAGCTGCCCCACCAGCTCGTGCAGGCCTTCCGTTCGACGCTCGACGAGGTGGCCGAGGCCGACCTGCTCATCCACGTGGTCGACGCCTCGACCGCCGATCCCCGGGCCCACATGGACGCGGTCCGGGCCGTGCTCCGGGAGATCAACGCCGACGACGTCCCGGAGCTGATCGTCTTCAACAAGGCGGATGCAGCCGACCCTGACGACGCCAAACGGCTGCTCCAGAACCACCCCGGCTCGGTGCTCCTCTCGGCCGAGACCGGCGAGGGCATCGACCGCCTGCTCGACGTCGTCGGCGAGCGGCTGCGGGAGATGACCCACGTCGTCGAGCTCGTCGTCCCCTACGACCGGGGCGACGTGGTGGCGGCCGTCCATCGGGCCGGCGAGGTGGTGTCGGAGAGCCACGACGAGGACGCCACCCGGCTGTGGGCCCGCATCCGGCCAGAGGACCTGGGCCGATTCCGCGAGTTCGTGGCATGAGTGCGGGAGGCTTCGTCCCGCCGCCCTACCCCTATGACCGGCTGAACGAGGCGAAGGCGACGGCGTCGGCCTTCGACGGCGGCATCGTCGACCTGTCCATCGGCACGCCGTTCGACCCGCCGGCGCCGGCGGTGGTGGCCGTCCTGGCCGCGTCCAACGCCGAGCGGGGCTACCCGGCCTCGATCGGGTCGAAGCGGCTGCGGGAGGCGGCGGTCGGGTGGATGGCCCGGCGGTTCGGCATCGACGTGCCCCTCTCCAGCGTCGCCGCCTGCGTTGGGACCAAGGAGTTCGTGGCCGGCGTGGTGGCCTACCTGCGGTTGCGGACGCCCGAACGCGACACGGTCCTGTTCCCCTCGGTGGCCTATCCCACCTACGAGATGGGGGCGACGCTGGCCGGGTGCCGGGCGGTGCCGGTCGACGACCTGGCCGGCATCGACGAGGAGGCGGCCGCCCGGGCGCTGTGCCTGTGGGTGAATTCGCCGGCCAACCCCACGGGTGACCTGGCCGACCTGGGCGCGGTGGCGGCCTGGGGCCGGGCCCACGGCGTGCCCGTCCTGAGCGACGAGTGCTACGCGGAGTTCACCTGGGACGGCCTGCCGCACAGCATCCTCGAGCACGGCCTCGACGGCGTCCTGGCCGTGCACTCGCTCTCGAAGCGGTCGAACCTCGCCGGCCTCCGGGTGGGCTTCTATGCCGGCGACGCCGAGCTGGTCCACTACCTGTCCGAGGTGCGCAAGCACGCCGGCTTCATGGTGCCTGGCCCGGTTCAGGCTGCTGCGGCCGTCGCCCTGGACGACGACGACCACGTCGACGCCCAGCGGGAGCGGTACCTGGAGCGGCTCCAGTACTTCGCCGACGTGCTCCGGGCCGAGGGGGCAAAGGTCGACCTTCCCGGCGGCTCGTTCTACCTGTGGGCCCTCGCCCCCGGCGACGACGCCTGGGCGTTCACGCGGGACCTGGCGGAGCGGGGTGGATGCCTGGTATCGCCCGGCGACCTCTACGGGCCGGCCGGCGCCGGCCACGTTCGGGTGGCCATGGTGCAGCCCATGGAGCGGCTCGCCCTGGTGGCCGAACGATTGGGAATCTAAACGGGCACCGCCTTGCGCTCCGCGGCACCCAGAGCAGGCCGATTGGCGAGGACCAGCCACGTCGTCCGCCCGGACATCCCGGGCAGGAAGGAGCCCGTGGCGGTCGAATATGCAACGAATCCGCCGACGCGGTGTTCTTACGGGTGTGACCGACGACCTGCCGCAGCGGCTGCGCGAGGACATCGAGGATGCATTCCCCGAAGTTGTGGGGACCTACCAGCACGCCGTCTTCACCACCGCCTTGAGAATGTCGGGCTGCCCCGAGAATGCCGCCGACATCGCAGCCGAGGCGTTCCTGCGCGCCTACGCCGCCCTGCGGAGCTACCCGCCGGAGCGCGTCGGCCAGCTGCAGCTCCGGCCCTGGCTGCTCACGATCGTGCTCAACCTCCTCCGCAACGAGGCCAGGGCCGCCGGCCGCCGGCCGGCGCAGGTGGGCCTGGAGACCGGGGCGTCGCTGGCCGACGGGCGCGAAGGCCCCGAAGAGCACGCCCAGCGGCGCGACGGGCAATCCCGCCTGGGGGCCCTCCTCGCCGAGCTTCCCGAGAACCAGCGCACCGCCGTGGTGCTCCGCCACGTCGTGGGCCTGCCCTACGCCGAGATGGCCATCGTCATGGGTTGCCCGGAAGGCACGGCCAAGTCTCACGTGGCCCGAGGTGTGCAACACCTGCGGGCGATGATCCCCGAGGAGATGCGATGACGACCATTCCCGCCGACGACGTCCTGGCCCAGGAACTGGCCGGCCTGGCCGTGGCTGCGCCGGCCTCGCTTGCCGACTCGGTGTTCTCCTCGTGGGTGGAGGTCGACGGGCCCGTCGGCTCGTTGTACGTAGCGTTCACCGATCGGGGCATCAGCTACGTGTGCCCCACGGCGTGGATGGACGGAGAACGAGACCGCTTCCTCGACTACTACCGCGACCGGTTCGGGCGGCCGCTGCGCCCGGGAGCAAAGGCGCCGAGGGGTCTGGCCGGTGCCCTCCGAGACGGTCGGGGAAGCGGCCTCGACTACGACCTGCGCAGCGTGGGCGAGTTCGACCGCAAGGTGCTGGCCAAGACCCTGGAGATCCCCAGGGGCGAGGTCCGCCCATACGCGTGGGTCGCCCGGGAGATCGGCCACCCGGCCGCGGTGCGAGCCGCCGGCTCGGCCCTCGGCCGCAATCCCGTTCCCATCCTGATCCCGTGCCATCGGGTGGTTCGCAGCGACGGCGCCACCGGCAACTACGGCTTCGGGCCGGCGCTCAAGGTCGACCTGCTGCAGGTGGAGCAGGTCAACCTGGAGGAGGTCCGCGCTCTGGGCCGGCGGGGCGTGCACTACCTGGCCAGCGACACCACTGGCGTCTTCTGCCACCCGAGCTGCACCCACGCCCGCCGCATCACGCCGGCCCACCGGGTGGAGCTGGCGTCAGCGACCGCCGCTGCGACCGCCGGCTTCCGCCCGTGCAGGCACTGCCGGCCGGCGTGAGCCGGGCGGCCCGACAAGCATCGCCGGCCGGCGTGAGCCGGGCGGCCCGACAAGCATCGCCGGCCGGCGTAAGCCGGGCGGCCCGACAAGCATCGCCGGCCGGCGTGAGCGTTCAGGCCTGGTCGACGGGAGCGCGGACGTCGAGGCCGAACTCGGCGAGGCGATCCTCGAGCTGTTGGCGGTCCCCGTCGCTGAGCAGGAACTGGTCCCGGTGCCGGCTGGCCGGCGCCTGGACTTGCAGCATCGCCGCCGCTTTGAGCAGTCGGCGGTCGTAGCGGTCAATGTCGGCGGCCAGCTCCTCCTCCTTGGTCGGCCAGGCGTGCTGGTTGGCCCGCTGGGATTCAATACGGGTTCGTAGGGTGCGCAGCTGCGCGACCACACTCTCAATGGACATTCGGTGCTACCTCCGGCGCAGGACCGAGCCGCTGGCACATCCCACGCACTGCGTCGCCTCCGGCACTGCCTCCAGCCGGGCCACCGGGATGGGGCGCCTCGGCGAACTCCTCTGCGTCGCCGAGGTCGGGCGCAGCGCCGGCCTTGGCCAGCTCGGCAATTGCCGACGAGAGTCGGCCGACCTGTTCCCGGTACGACCTCCGGCGGGCGTTCAACTCGCCGCGCTGGCGGACGAGGAAGTCGTCGCCTGTGTTGACGATGACCGACGCGGTAGTGGAACTCATGGGTGTGGGACCTTGTATCGCCGCTCGTTTACGTCTGGGCGCCCGTCTCTTCCAGGCGCTCGCGAACTACGTGCAGGTTCTTCCCACGAGCGCAGATTCGGACACGTCAGAGTTGGCCGCGGGCGATGTGGACCGCCTGCCAGCAGTACCAGGCCGCCACCGAGCGGAGCGGCCGGAGGGGCTCCCCGAGCAGTTCCAGCGCCTTCGGAGTGGGCTGGGTCTCCAGCCCGTGAGCCAGCCGCCATCCCTCACGCACACCGAGGTCGCCCGTCGGCCAGACGTCGAGCCGGCGCAGCTCGAACAGCAGGAACATCTCCGCCGTCCACCGCCCGATGCCCCGCACTGCGCTCAGGCGGGCGACGATCTCGTCGTCCGGCCGACGACTGATGCTGCCAAGGGCCAGCTCGCCACTCGAGGCGTGGGCGGCCAGGTCGAGGATCGACGCGGTCTTGGCCGCTGAGAGGCCGGCGCCCCGCAGTGCTTCCACGGGCAGGGCGAGCACGGCCTCGGGCGTGACGGGGCCGGCGATCAGGGCGCGGAACCGGCCGTGGATGGCGGCCGCCGCGTTGCCTGCGAGCTGCTGGTAGGCGATGGCCCGGACCAGGGCGCCGAAGGGGCCGTCGGGGTCCTTTGTTCGCAGCTGGGCGGGGCCGGCGCGCTCGATGACGGGGACGAATGCCGGGTCGCGCCCGGCCAGTTCGATCGTGGCCGCCGCCCAGCTCAGTCTTGCCATGGAAGCCATCCTCGCCCGCCCAGCGCGCCGACGAAGCGCCGGTAGCTCTCCTCCAGGTGGTCCCGCTCGCCGGCCACCGGCTCTACGGGAGCGCCGTGGCCCGCCACCATGGCGTCGGTGGCGGCGGCGAGCGTCTCGTGAAGGGTGCCGGCGGCGGCCAGCACGCAGGCTCCGAACGACGTGTCCGCCGACGCCGGCCGGACGACGCCCACGCCGAGGACGGTGGCCCGGATTGCCGTCCAGACGTCGCTGCGGCTGCCGCCGCCGGCGCTGCGGAGCGGGCCGGCGAGCGGCGCACCGAGCGCGGCCAGGCGCTCGTAGCCGAGGCGCTCGACAAAGGCCACGCCTTCGAGCAGGGCGCGGTAGGTGTCGACGGGGCTCGTGGGCGGGCCGGTCCACAGCTCCTCGGCGCCGGCGGTTGCGAACGGGAACCTCTCGCCACTCCCGATCAGGGGATAGCAGGCGGTGGTGGCCGGGCCGTGCGCGGCGGCCTCCTGGTCGAGACCGGCCAGTTGCGCGCGGGGGTAGCGCGCAAGGAGCGACCCTGCGCCGACGTTCGACGCCCCGCCCGGCAGCCACCACCCGTCGGGGTGGCGGTGGCTGTAGACGCCGGACGCCGGGTCGTCGATGCGCCGGTCGCTGGCGCCCTTCACCACCAGCGTCGTGCCGAGGACGCTCACGAACCGTCCGGGCCGGCCGGAGCCGGCGGCGAGCTGGGCCGCGCAGGCGTCGGTCATCCCCAGCCGCACCGAGCAGCCGGCGGGCAGGCCGGTCTCGGCCGCGGCATCGTCGCTCAGCGAGCCCGCCGGCGACGCCGGCGCCGCGACCTCGGGCCGCAGGGCGGCCGCGGCGCCGGTGTCGCACCACCGGCCGGAGCCGGGGTCGTAGCCGGTCTTGAGTGCGTGGCTCCAGTCCGTGGGCGGGGACGCGCCCGTGAGGCGGGCCACGACGAGGTCGGAGGCGTGCCAGGCGTGGGCTGCGCCGGAGGCCCCTTCGAGCATCCGGTCCCAGCGCTCGGGGGCCGGCGCCCGGCCGTCGTCGTAGAGGACCGCCGGCCCCACCGGCTCGCCCCGGCGGTCGGCCAGCACCACTGTCCCCGACGTAGCCGACACGGCGACGGCAACCACCTCGCCGTCCACGCCGGCCAGTGCCTCGCGTAGGGCCGTCGCCACCGCCGGCCACCACGAGCCGGCGTCCTGCTCGGAGACGCCGGGCGCCGGCCGCTGCGGCGGGGCCAGGGGTGCGGTCGCCCGGGCCACCACCCGGCCGTCGCCGGTGGCGATCGCCACCCGGGCGTCGGCCGTGGCCAGGTCGATGCCCGCTACGAGGCGGGTGTCGAGCCTACGATTGGCAGCCATGTCCTCAGAGCCTGACGCGCCGCAAGAGCCCGAGTCGATCACGGGCTTCAAAGCTCTCGTGGTCCAGATCGTCGACCCTTCCCTGCCGGCCACCGGGCGCATCGCCGCCACCAACGCGGCCCGCAGCTTCCTCGAGGCCATCACCAGGAACCTGGTGGCCGAGGCCCGCAAGGAGGGCACGAGCTGGCTGGAGATCGCCGACCTGTTCGTCACCAGTGAGCGCAACGTCAAGGCCCGCTTCGGCGACCTCCACGACTACGGGGACAACGACGATTGACGTGGACGACAAGCGTGACCGGCTGACCGAGCGGCTGCGCGACCTGCGCCGGCGGCTCGACCAGCCGCCCGTGGACCCCGACGTCTGGGAGCTGGACCTCTACAGCTACGACGAGTCCCTGGTGGTGGCCGCCGACCTGCTCGACGTGGAGGTGCCGAAGGGGGCACGCGACGAGATGAGCGCGGAGCAGCGCACGTTCATCGAGGAGGGGCTGGCGGCCGCCGGCCTCGACGTGCGTGCTGAGGGCTAGGGGGCTCGGCGCTCCACCTGCTGGAGGGGCGCAGGCAGGACCTCGCTGGTCGTGAGGAGGGCTCGCCCGTCGAGCCGGTAGGCGATGGACTCGCCCTGGAGGCGGGGCCCGAGGGAGACCGGCGCCGGCGTCTGCGCCCACACGTCGTCGAACGTCCCGCTGGCGGGGACCTCCAGCTCGTAGCCAGTGGTGTAGGTGCAGACCACGGCGCGGCGCCCGTCGGGGGAGATGTCGGCCCCGGTGACCTGCTCGAGGCCGCGGGCGCCGGTGCCGAGGCGCACGGTGCCCATCTGGACCATGGTCGCCACCTTCGACGGGTCGAGCGGCGCCGCGGCCTTGAAGACTCGCGCCGACTGCGCATCCTTGGTGATGACGTAGACGTCGCCGGTGGTGGGGTGGACGGCCAGGGCTTCGGCGTTGTGACCAGCCCCGTCTGGATAGCGGAGGCGGAGGACCTCGGCGGGTGCCGTCGCCGCCGGCGCCGCCTTGGTCGGCACCGGGCCGGCGCCGCCGGCCACCGGCTCGGGGATCCGGTAGACGATGATCTCGGTGCGGGTGTCCAGGTTGTCGCCGACGTCGCCCAAGTACAGGTAGGGCTCCCCGGGACGGGGGCCAGGGCCGGCGGCCATGTCCTCCCAGTCCCACGCCTCCGCTCCGGTCACCCGCCAGGCACCGCAGGGGGATGCCTTCAGGTCGATGCAGTAGACGAAGGGCTCGTCGCCGGAGTCGTTGTGGGTCCACAGCAGGCCGGGGTTGCGCCGCGAAGCGACCAGCCCGCTGCTCTCGGTGATGGCCGGGTCCGTGATCGATCCCAGGACCGTGGCGTCCTGGTAGGCGCGGGTCGCGCCGGAGGGCGCGGTCGACTGGTTCGCCGGCGGCTCGGCCAGCGGGTCGCCCTCGCCACTCGAGCCGCCGCTGCAACCCGCAGCCAGCAGCAGCGTGCAGAGGACGGCCGCCCACCGGCGGCCCACTACTTCTTGGTGAACCCGTGTTGCTGGAGCCACTCCCGGGCCAGCGCTTCGGGGTCGGCCTTGTCGATGTCGGCCCGCCGGTTGAGGACGATGAGGTCGGCGGTCGTGAGCGCGGCCGACACCTTGTCGAGGGTCTCGCGGATGTTGTCGTCGACGATGTCCTTGCGGATGGCGGGGATGAGGTTGTCGACGGTCTGCAGCTTCTTGTCGTCCTCGAGGACGACGAGGTCACGGGCGGCCACCGCGCCGTCGCTGGAGAAGACCAGGCCGATGTCGATGTCGCCCCTGCTGAGGGCCTCCATCGTCTTGGGCCCCCCGGAATCCAGCACCCGGAACGCCTTGAACTTCAGCCCGTAGGTCTTCTCCAGGCCCGGCTGGCAGAAGGGTCGGGTCGGGCACTCGGCGCCGGCTCCCAGCGTCAGGGTGGCCGCCACCGCCGGCGTGATGTCGGAGAGCTTCTTCAGCCGGAGCCGGTCGGCAGTGGCTTTCGTCACCGCGAAGGCGTTCTGGTCGGCGGCCGGCGAGGGCTCAAGGGCGGTGATGCCGAGCGGGTCGAGGCGGGCCCGGAGCCTGGTCACGCTCTGGTCGAGGTTGCCGCTGGCCTCGCCGGCGTTCTTGTTCACGAACTCCAGCAGCGTGCCGACGTACTCGGGCACCAGGTCGACGCCGTTGCCCGCGCCACCCTTCTCCAACGCCGGCAGGTAGATCTCCCGCTGGCCGAGCCCCTTGCGGACGACCACCTGGTAGCCCTCGTTCTGGAGCGCGCCGGCGTACATATTGGCGACGATCACGCTCTCGGAGAACGGCGCCGAGCCGACGACGACCGTCTTGGACCGGTTGCCGGCGCTGTCATCGCCGTCATTGCCGCACGCGGTGGCCACCGCCCCTCCGATGCAGACGGCCACGACGGCGCGGGCCCGGACCGATGTCAGAACCATGCTCTCCTCCTCATGCGGCCTTCAGCGCTTCGTCAACGGGCCGCTGCCCGGCGCGGAGCCCCTCGGACACGACCACGCGCTGCAGGCGGCCGAGGCCCAGTTCGGTGACCAGTGCCATGAGCCCGACGAGCACCGCGCCGGCCACGATCTGGGCGTTGTCCTGCTGGCCGAAGCCATCGACGATGAAGCGTCCGAGCCCACCCCAGGCGGTCACTGCCGCGAGGGTAGCCGTGGCTACGACCTGAACGGCGGCAGTCCGCACGCCGGCCATCACCAGCGGCAACGCCATGGGTAGCTCGACGCGCCAGAGGAGCTCCCCGCCGGTCATGCCCATACCCCGGGCCGCTTCCACCACGTCGCGGTCGACGCCCCGCATCCCGATGTACGCGTTCGTCACCAGTGGCGGCACGGCGAGGGCCACGAGGGCGACGAGCGCGGGCCGGGCACCGAAACCTGGCCACCCGCTCAGGCCGATCGCCTGCTGGACGAGCGCCAGGATGGCCAGGGACGGGATCGCCCGCCCGATGTTCGAGATGTTGATGGCGATCGCCCCGCCCCGACCCCGGTGACCGAGCCAGATGCCGAGGGGCAGGCCGATGGCGACGGCGACCGCCAGCGCGCCCAGCGACATGAGGGCGTGCTCGGTCAAGCGGTGGGGCACCCCGAAGTCGCCCCGCCAGTGCTCCGCGGTGGTGAACCACTCGAGGACATCAACAGGGAGGCTCACCGGGCCACCGCCTCCGGCGGCAGCCCCGCTGAGCGGGGCACTCTGCTCCTTGGTTCGCTCGCCTGCGGCTCGCTCACTGGCGCCGGCTCCACGGCGCCAGCAGGCGGCCGGCGCCGGCGAGGGCTACGTCGGCTACGACCGCGAGGGCGATGGAAAGGACCGACCCGACGACGAGTGGCGTGCGGAAGTCCCGGTTGATGCCCTCGATGATGAAGGCCCCCAGGCCGCCCTGGCCGATGAGGCCGGTCACCGTCACCAATCCGATAGTCGTGACGGTGGCGATGCGGACGCCGGCGACGATGGCCGGGGCGGCGAGGGGGAGCTCCACCCGCATGAGCTGGGCGAGCGGCCGGAACCCCATGCCCTCGGCCGCCTCCCGGACGTCGGCGGGCACGCCGTCGAGGCCGGCGACGATGTTCCGCACGAGGATGAGCAGCGTGTAGCCGACGAGGCCGACTTCCGCGGTCGTTCGCGAAAGCCCGGTGAAGGGGACGAGCAGCGCGAACAGCGCGAGGGACGGGATGGTAAACAGCACGCCGGTGAACCCGAGGATGGGGCCGGCGCTGCGCCGCCACTTCCGGGCCGCCAGGCCGAGGGGGAAGGCGATGAGCAGTCCGAGAGCGACGGCGATGAGCGTGAGCTCCACGTGCTGGCGGGTGGCGGCGAGGATGTCGTCGCCGTGATCACCGATCCAGTCCCATCGCACCCAGGGGTCCGGCACTGCCGGGCACACTAGTGACCTTGATCCGCCTGGAGTCCCTCACCAAGCGCTGGGACAACGGGCAGGTCGCGGTCGACTCGTTGAACCTCGAGGTCGGCGAGGGCGAGATCACCGTGCTGGTCGGTCCATCGGGCTGCGGGAAGACCACGACGCTGAAGATGGTCAACCGGTTGATCGAGCCGACGAGCGGGCGGATCTTCTTGGCCGGCGACGACGTGACCGACGTCGACCCCGTCGAGCTGCGCCGGCGGATCGGCTACGTGATCCAGCAGGTGGGCCTGTTCCCGCACCTCAACGTGGCCGACAATGTGGCCACCGTCCCCCGGCTGCTCAAGTGGGACAGGGGGCGCATCCGGGCCCGCGTCGACGAGTTGCTCGAGCTGGTCGGCCTCCCGCCGGCGGAGTACCGCGGCCGGTACCCCCACCAGCTTTCCGGCGGGCAGCGCCAGCGGGTGGGCGTGGCCCGGGCACTGGGCGTCGACCCGCCGGTGCTGCTCATGGACGAGCCGTTCGGCGCCATCGACCCCATCACCCGCGACCGCCTCCAGGGCGAGTTCCTGCGCCTGCAGGCCGAGGTGGGCAAGACAGTGGTCTTCGTCACCCACGACATCGACGAGGCGGTGCGGCTGGGTGACCGCATCGCCGTGCTGCGGGAGGGCGGAGTGCTGGAGCAGTACAGCCCGCCGGCCGACGTGCTCGGGCGGCCTGCGTCCCCGTTCGTCGCCGGCTTCGTGGGCTCCGACCGCGGCTTGAAGCGGCTCAGCGTGATCCCCGTCGACGTCGAGCAGCTGGAGACGCCGGTCACCGTCGCGCCGGGGACGTCGCTGGCCGATGCCCGGGCGGCTGCGGCCGGCGGTTGGGTGGTCGTGGTCGACGACGGCCGGCTGGTGGGGGAGCTGCGGCCCGATGACGCCGGCGACGGGACCGCCGGCGAGCGGTGCCGACCGGTGGCGGCGGTTGTGGGCCCGTCGGCCAATCTCAAGGACGTCACCAGCGCCCTGCTCCTGTCCGACGCCGGCTGGGTGGCGGTGGTCGACGGCGACCGGCTGCTGGGGGTGCTGACGCCTGAGTCGTTCTACGTCGCCGCCCGTCGTTGGGCGGCGACTACCCTCCCCGACCATGGCTGACCTACAGGCCCAGATCGAAGAGCTCTGGGAGCGCCGCACCGACCTGACCCCTGCCGACCACGACGCCCTGGCCGTGGTGCGCGAGGCCGTCGCCCTGCTGGACTGCGGGGAGGCCCGGGTGGCCGAGATCGACCCGGCCAGCGGCGACGTCATCGTCCACATGTGGTTGAAGCAGGCGATCCTCCTCCTCTTCCGGCTGTCGGAGCTGGAGACGATGGAGATCGGCCCGTTCGAGTTCGCCGACCGCATCCCGCTCAAGCGAGGCTGGGCCGAGGCCGGCGTGCGCGTCGTGCCCGGCGCCTCGGCCCGCTGGGGGTCCTTCATCGACCGGGGCGCGGTTCTGATGCCGAGCTACGTAAACATCGGAGCCCGGGTCGGCGCCGGCACCATGGTCGACACGTGGGCCACCGTCGGATCGTGCGCCCAGGTCGGTTCCAACGTGCACCTGTCCGGTGGCGTTGGGATCGGCGGCGTGCTGGAGCCGCCCCAGGCCGCGCCGGTGATGATCGGCGACGACTGCCTGATCGGCAGCCGGTGCATGGTCACCGAGGGCGCCCGCGTCGGCCAAGGGTCGGTGCTCGGTGCGGGCCTCATCTTGAGCCGGTCGATCCCTGTCATCGACGCCGAGACCGGCCAGGAGCTGGGCCGGGGCGAGGTCCCGCCGTGGAGCGTGGCGGTGACGGCCATGCGCCCCCGCTCCTACCCCGGCGGTGAGTTCGGCTTGCCCTGCGCCCTGGTGATCCGCCGGCTCGAGGAAGGCGCCCGCCACGACAAGGGCCAGCTCGAGACGCTGCTCCGCCAGCACGGCGCCTCCGGCGCGTGAGGCCGAGGTGGTCGACCTCCTCAAGCTGACCGCTGAGCTGGTCGATATTCCCTCGGTGAGCCACCACGAGGGGGCGGTGACCGACCACCTGCAGGCCGTGCTCGAGCCCGTCCCGTGGCTCTCGGTGACGCGCGTCGGGGAGAACCTGGTCGCCCGTACGTCGCTCGGGCGGGCGTCGCGGCTGATCCTTGCCGGCCATACCGACACCGTGCCGCCCAACGGCAACGAGCGGGCCCGCATCGAGGGCGACGTCCTGTGGGGCATCGGTGCCTGTGACATGAAGGCGGGCGTGGCCGTGCTGGCCGAGCTGGCCGCGACGGTCGCCGAGCCGGCGGTCGACACCACCTACGTGTTCTACGAGTGCGAGGAGGTCGACTCGGCGTTCAACGGGATCGAGCGGCTGTTCCGTGAGCGCCCCGACCTGCTGCAGGGCGACGCCGCCCTGCTGGCCGAGCCGACGTCGGCCCGGGTGGAGGCCGGGTGCCAGGGCACGCTGCGGGCCGAGGTGACCATGACCGGCGAGCGGGCCCATACCGCCCGAGCCTGGCTCGGCCGCAACGCCATCCACCGGCTGGCTCCGTTGCTGGCATCGGTGGCTGCCTACGAGGGCCGCCGCGTGACGATCGACGGCTGCCACTACCGCGAGGGCCTGCAGGTCGTGCGGGTGGGCGGGGGAGTGGCCAACAACGTGGTCCCCGACCGGGCGACGGTGACGCTGAACCACCGCTTCGCCCCCGATCGCACGCCGGCCGAGGCCGAGGCGCATGTGCGCTCGGTCGTCGGCGAGGTCGACGGCTTCGAGGTGACCGACATGGCCCTGGCCGCCCCGCCGGCGCTGGGGCACCCGTTGCTGCAGGCGGTGCTGGCTGCAAGCGGCGGCGTGGCGTACGGCAAGCTGGGATGGACCGACGTGGCCCGTTTCGCAGCGCGCGGCGTGCCCGCCACCAACTTCGGGCCGGGCGACCCTTCCCTTGCCCACAGTGCTGGGGAGCAGGTGACCCGTTCGGACCTGGAGACGGTCTACGGGGTCCTGCGGACGGTCCTCGAGCAGGGATGACCGCGGTGCGACGGGCACTCGCCGCCGTCGTCTCGGTCGTGGCCCTGCTCGGAGGGCTAGCCGGGACGGCCTCGGCCACCAACGACACCTACTTCGCCCGGCAGTGGGGGTTGACCCAGATCGGCGCGCCGGAGGCATGGACCCGGTCCACGGGCGGGGGCGTCACCATTGGCATCGTGGACACCGGCGTCGACCTGGGCCACCCTGACCTGGCCGGCAAGATCCTGGCCACTGCCGACTGCGTCGGCAAGCCGTGCGCAGCCGGCGGCGGCCAGGACACCCATGGGCACGGGACCATCGTCAGCGGGATCGCCGCCGCGGTGGCCAACAACGGCAAGGGGGTCGCCGGCGTGGCTCCCGACGCCCGGCTGGTGGTGGCCAAGGTCCTCAACACCAGCGGCGAAGGCCGGGTGGAGGACATCAACAACGGGATCCGCTGGGTGGTCGACAACGGCGCCCGGGTGGTCAACCTGAGCCTGGGCGACCCCAACTTCCTGGCCGCCAGTGCCCTGGGCACACCGCTGCGCACCGGGATCGAGTACGCCTGGAGCAAGGGGGCAGTTCCCGTCCTGGCCTCGGGCAACTACGCCACCGGGATCGGCGACCTGGGCTCGGAGAACTACGGCAACATCAACGCGATGGTGGTCGGGGCCACCGACCGTGCAGGCAACGTGCCGTCGTATTCCAGCCCGGTGGGTGACGCTAAATGGGGCCTCGTCGCACCGGGCGGCGCCGGCTCCGGCGGCGCCGACAGCAACGTGATCTCCACCTTCCTCACCTCTTCCGGCGGCAGCGGGTACGCGTCGGCCGCCGGGACCTCGATGGCCGCGCCCCACGTCGCCGGCGCCCTCGCCCTGCTCCTGAGCCAAGGGCAGACGCCGGCAGCCGCCGTCAGCCGCCTGCTCGGCACGGTCGACAAGGTGGCGTGCGGCCGGGGCTGCCAGGGCCGCCTCAACCTGCGGGTGGCCGTCGGCGCCGAGCCAGCGCCGGCGACCACTGCGGCGCCGGCAACGACCCGCCCACCGAGCACACCCCGGACCACCGTGCCGCGGCCCACCACCACCCGGGCGCCGGCGACCACGGTGACGACCGCGCCGACCACGACCACCACGGTCCCGGTGCCGCCGGTCGCGCCGAAGGAGGCGCAGTCCTCCGACCCGCCGGCCATTGCCCTCCCCGAGGCGGTGCCCCTGCCGATCAGCGCCACGCCGGCTTGGGCGCCGGCCGGCGTGGCCGCCGGCATGCTCGTCGTCGTGATGGCTGGCGCCGTCGCTGCCACCTGGCGGCGACGGCTCAGTGCCTGACGCGACTCACAGGCGCCGCACCACGGTGACCACCTTGCCGTAGATCTGGACCTCGCCGGCGTCGAACTCCATGGGCTGGAGCCGGGCGTTGGCGGGCAGCAGCACGATCTTGTTGCCCTTGCGGGTGAAGGTCTTCACGGTGCCTTCCTCGCCGGGGATGCCGGCGACCACGACGTCGCCCTTGCGGGGCTCGGTCTCCTGGCGGACGACCACGAAGTCACCGTCGAGAATGCCGGCGTCGATCATGGAGTCGCCCCGGACCCGCACCATGAACACGGGCCCGTCGCCGGTGAAGTCGGCGGGGAGCGGAAGCAGCTCCTCCACGTTCTCCTGGGCCAGCACGTCGGTGCCGGCGGCGACATCGCCCACCAGCGGCACGTGCCGGGCGGGCCGGCGCTCGCCCGACGCCCCGGTGCCCGGGTCGTACCGGACCTCGATGGCCCGCGGCTTGGTGGGATCCCTCCGGAGGTAGCCGAGGCGCTGGAGGGTGGCGAGGTGGGCGTGGACGGTGGATGTGGAGGTGAGGCCGACCGCCTCGCCGATCTCGCGCACCGACGGCGGGTAGCCCCGGTCACGGGTCTCCGACTCGATGAAGTTGAGGATGCCTCGCTGGCGTTCGGTCAGGTTGGAGGTCACGAGATACACGATAGGGCGGAAGGCGCCGAGATGCAAACATATGTTCGAGATTTCCCTTGACCTCGAACGGGCGTTCGTGGAACGCTGTGACGGCATCCGAACGGACGTTCCCAAGGAGGATCAATGGTTGCAGTCGCCCATGCTTTGCCGGCGGAGTCGCCCCGCCTGGTCGTCGTGCGCACTGCGCCGTCCGTTCGTCCGGTCGTCGTGGGCCGGCCGTCGACCGCTGTCTACCGCCGGCGCCAGGCGATGGCGTTGCTGGTGGCGGCCACGGTGCTCACCTTGCTGATCCTTGCTGTCGGCGGGCTCCTGGCGTCGTTCGGAGGTGGTCCCCTCACCGCCTCCGAGCGCCCCGGGGCCTCGGCGTCGGTCTACGTCGTGCAGCCGGGCGACACCTTCTGGGAGATCGCCCGCCGGCTCGACCCGGCCGGCGATCCCCGGCCACTCGTCGCCCGTCTGGTGGCGGCCCACGGCAGTCCCGTGCTCGTCGCCGGGGAGCGGATCGCCCTACCGGCCGCGGGCTGACCCGCGGCGCAACGCACCCGCCGGCGGGCCCCTTGCCGAGCTCCGAGACCACCGAATGCAGTGTGATGCCGGCGCCCAGGCGGATCACCATCTGGGCCTCTGTCTCGCCGATCTCCGACTGCGATGATCCCGTTCGCCCGCTCACAGTGCAGGGAGGGGGGTACCGTCGAAGGCATGCGGTGCCCGAAATGCGCGAGCCTCGACGACAAGGTGGTCGACTCGCGCCTGGCCGACGACGGCGTGGCCATCCGGCGCCGGCGGGAGTGCCTGGCGTGCGGCCGGCGGTTCACCACCTTCGAGCGCGTCGACGAGGTCGGCCTGGTGGTGGTGAAGCGGTCGGGGGTCCGGGAGCCGTTCCGCCGGGACAAGATCGTCGCCGGCGTGCGGGCCGCCTCCAAGAACCGGCCGGTCAGCCCCGAGCAGCTCGAGGGCCTGGCTGGCGACGTCGAGGAGGCGCTCCGCCTCGAGGGCTCAGAGGCCAGCAGCGCCCGGGTGGGGGCCATCGTCCTGGAGCGGTTGCGGGCGCTCGACGAAGTGGCCTACCTGCGCTTCGCCAGCGTCTACAAGAGCTTCGAGGCACCGGGGGACTTCGAGCGCGAGGTGCTGGCCCTCAGCCAGAGCGAGCCTTCGCCCCCTTCTCCACCGCCGGTCGACTGACGTCCACAGGGTTGCTCCCCTAGCCGTCCACAGGCCGGGCTGCGTACGTTCGGCCCGTGTCGCGAAGCAATGGTTGACACGGTAGAATGACGGTGATGTAATTCCTTCCCCTGGGGGCGGAGACGGGCAGCCACCACAACATCTTGTGGTCTGCCGCGCCCCGTGTGCCCTAGGGAGAACTCGATCAGGGAGGCAATGCCGTATGGCGATGGCGCCGGAGCAGACGGGGATCGGCATCCGCCGGCACTTCACCACCGAGGGGGCCCACCCCTACGACGAGGTGGTCTGGGAGAAGCGGGATGCCCGCATCACCAACTACCGCGACGGTGTGGTGGCCTTCGAGCAGCTCGGCGTGGAGTTTCCCACCGGCTGGTCGCTGAACGCGGCCAACATCGTCGCCCAGAAGTACTTCCGCGGCACCCCCGGCTCGCCCGAGCGTGAGCAGTCCCTCCGCCAGGTCATCGACCGGGTGGCCGACACCATCACCGCCTGGGGCACCAAGGACGGTTACTTCGTCGACGACACCGAGGCCGAGGCGTTCCGGGCCGAGCTGAAGCACCTCGTCGTCCACCAGAAGGCCGCCTTCAACTCTCCCGTCTGGTTCAACATCGGCGTCAAGGGCGAGCCGCAGCAGGCGTCGGCCTGTTTCATCCTGGCCGTTGACGACACCATGCAGTCCATCCTCAACTGGTACGTCGAGGAAGGCACGATCTTCAAGGGCGGCTCGGGGTCGGGCATCAACCTGTCCAACATCCGCTCGTCGTACGAGTACCTGAAGGGCGGCGGCACCGCCTCCGGCCCGGTCAGCTTCATGCGGGGCGCCGATGCGTCGGCCGGCACCATCAAGTCGGGCGGCAAGACCCGCCGGGCCGCCAAGATGGTCATCCTCAACGCCGACCACCCGGACATCGAGGACTTCATCTGGTGCAAGGCCATCGAGGAGCGCAAGGCCCGCGTCCTGCGCGACGCCGGCTTCGACATGGACCTCGACGGCAAGGACAGCCACTCCACCCAGTACCAGAACGCCAACAACTCGGTCCGGGTCACCGACGAGTTCATGCAGGCCGTCGTCGACGACGCCGACTGGCACCTGCGGGCGGTGAAGAGCGGGGAGCCCCTCCGCACGGTCAAGGCCCGCCAGCTGTTCCGCCAGATCGCCGAGGCCACCTGGGAGTGCGCCGACCCCGGCATGCAGTTCGACACCACCATCAACCGCTGGCACACCGCGGCCAACACCGGCCGCATCAACGGGTCCAACCCGTGCAGTGAGTACATGCACCTCGACAACTCGGCGTGCAACCTGGCCAGCCTCAACCTGCTGAAGTTCCTCGGCGACGACGGCACCTTCGACGTCGACGGGTTCAAGGCCGCGGTCCAGGTCGTGTTCACGGCCCAGGAGATCTTGGTCGGCAACGCCGACTACCCGACTGAGAAGATCGGCGAGAACGCCCGCCGGTTCCGCCAGCTCGGCCTGGGCTACGCCAACCTGGGCGCCATGCTCATGGCCCTCGGCCTGGCCTACGACTCCGACGCCGGCCGCACCTGGGCCGCCGCCATCACCTCGCTGATGACCGGCCACGCCTACGCCACCTCGGCCCGTACCGCGGCCCGCATGGGTCCCTTCGCCGGCTACACCGAGAACCGCGAGCCCATGAACCGGGTGCTGCGCATGCACCGGGACGAGTCCCGTCGTATCGACGACAGCCTGGCCACCCGCGAGCTGGTCAGCGCGGCGCAGGAGGCGTGGGATTACGCCGTCGAGTGGGCCGAGGACTGGGGCGTCCGCAACTCGCAGGCCAGTGTTCTGGCGCCGACTGGAACTATCGGCCTGATGATGGACTGTGACACCACCGGCATCGAGCCCGACCTCGGCCTGTGCAAGACCAAGAAGCTGGTCGGCGGGGGCACGATGTCCATCGTCAACCAGACGGTGCCCCGGGCTCTGCGCCGGCTGGGGTACTCACCCCGGCAGGTCGAGGAGATCGTCGCCTACATCGACGAGCACAAGACCATCCTCGGCGCCCCGCACATCGCCGCCGAGCACCTCGATGTCTTCGCCTGCTCGATGGGCGACAACGTCATCCACTACCTGGGCCACGTCCGCATGATGGCCGCCGTCCAGCCGTGGATCAGCGGGGCCATCTCCAAGACGATCAACATGCCGGAGTCGGCCACCGTCGAGGAGATGGAGCAGCTCCACATCGACGCCTGGCGCATGGGCCTCAAGGCGGTCGCGGTCTATCGCGACAACTGCAAGGTGGCCCAGCCGCTGTCCACCACCAAGAAGGAGGGGACGGTCACGCCGGTCCAGCCGGTGCTGGTGAAGCAGCCGGTGCGCGAGCGCCTGCCCCGCATGCGGGACTCCAAGACGTTCTCCTTCCGGGTGGCCGACTGCCACGGCTACGTCACCGTCGGCCAGTACGACGACGGGCGGCCCGGGGAGATCTTCCTGCGGGTGGCCAAGCAGGGCTCCACCCTCGCCGGCATCATGGACGCCTTCGCCATCTCCGTGAGCCACGGCCTCCAGTACGGCGTGCCCCTCAAGGCCTTCGTCGACATGTACACCAACATGCGCTTCGAGCCCGCCGGCATCACCGACGACGCCGAGATCCGCTTCGCCAGCTCCCTGGTCGACTACATCTTCCGCCGGCTGGCGGTGGAGTACCTCTCCGCTGAGGAGCGGGCCGACCTCGGCATCCTCACCGTGGCGGAGCGCATGCAGCCCACCCTGCCCGGCGTCGAGGAGCTCACCACGCCTACGAGCACGGGCTCAGAGATCGTCCCCGACCCGGCGGCCCACCAGGCGCCGGCGGCCCAGCTCACCATGAGCCCGGCCGCCTCCGACGCCCCGTACTGCTATGTGTGCGGCGTCGTCATGCAGCGGGCCGGCGCCTGCTTCGTCTGTAGCGGCTGCGGCACCACCAGCGGCTGCTCCTGAGCGAGCCCCGCGAACCGGGATGTGAGGTCCGCCTCGCATCCCGGTTCGGTCCGGGCTAGCCCGTCAGCCGCCGGCTGACTGGAGCCCGTCAGTCGACCTAGAACTCAACGGCCTCAAGGAAATGTTGGCGTGGTCGTCGAGGGCCAGAATGGTGATCTTGTGGAAGCCTGGGAGCCACCCCTTCGTCTTCGAGGAGGCAGTACGCAGCGAAGTCAGGCTGGTCGTCGGTCACGGTGAAGACGAGGCCGACGTAGATGCCGGAGAGCATGTTCCAGTCGAGCGTCCCGTCGGCCCCCGTGACGACCGGGTTGCGCCGGTTGGACGGAGAGAGCACCGTGGCCCCCTCGGGCGGGGGCGTGAACGGGCCCTGAACTGCTACGCCAAAGATGTGTCGGGCAAAGGCCAAGGCCTTTCGGACTCACTGCGTGTGCCGCTGGCATGCAGCCAGGGGGCGATGCATTGCTCGCCGGCGCCGACGGCGCGGTCAAGGGCTCCGCCTCGAGAAGGTCGCACCCATCTGCGCCAAGTTCGTGCACGACATCGAAGCAATTCGCGTGCCCAAGACCATGGCTGAGTTCAACTGGTACCTCCACCGCAGCACCGAGCTGTACAACGCGTTCGTGACCGAGGTCAAAGCTCTGCCCATGCCGCGTGGCGACGAACCCAGGATCGCCGAGCTGGCCAAGGAAACAACCGATCTCGGCAGCAAGTTGCGGGAATTGGGCGGGGCGGCCATCAACGGTGACGTGAAGCGGATGAAGATCATCGAGAAGGAGGGTGACGCCCTCGCCGATGCGGTGGACGCCAAGTTCGCCGCCTATGGCTTCAGCAACTGCGGGGCGTAGGGCGGAAGCACCTCGGCTCAGGGGCTCGGGTGTTCGTGGCGGATCCAGGACGCCAAGAGCGGGTCGATGATGGACCCGCGCTCGTCGACCACGCTGCGCTGTTCCAGCACCTCGCGGGCGGCCGTCGCCGACCCCCCGCTCAACCTGAGCCGGTGGGCGGCAGAACCGAAGAGCGGCTCTCCCCACGCCACGAGGCGCAATGCCTTGCGGTGGTTTCCGCCGATTCCGTTCCACACCGCCAGAAGCTCGGGCCGCACGTAGGTCAGTGCTGCGCCATAGGCCTCCCGCCATGCGTCGTCGTCGGCCTCCCCGCCGTCAGGGACGAGGTTCCACAGATGATGCGCCAGGAGGTTGAGCCGCTGGGGGTGCCCTGCCGCTGCCTGGACAAGTGATGCGAGCGCCGGCCCGATGCTTCGGCCGGTCGAAGTGAACTGGTCAGAGACGTAGTCCGCCGCCACCGACGCCGGCAGGGGGCCGAGCTCGAAGCGCTCAGCCTGACCGAACAACGGCGCGGCCCGCTCGGAGAACAGGCCGCGCAACAGGCCCTGCTCCGAGCCGGAGAAGAGATAGGACACCACGTCGCGGTGATGCTGGATCTGCGAGCGGAGCACGGCGTCGGCCTGCCACACGTCGGCGATGGCCTGGAACTCGTCGAGCACCACCAGCACCCGCGTACCCGTGCGGCTGGCAGCCTGCGGTGGCAACGCCAGAAGCGCCTCCAGCGTTTGGGACGGGGGGCTGTCCTCGGACCGGAAGATGCCGTTCCCGATGTCGATGCCGAACCTGGCGCCCGCCGCCCGCAAGCCGCCCTCAGCCACGCCGGCCAGGGCTCTGAGCAGCGCGGTCCGCACCTTGGTGTGGTTCAGGTCGGCGAGGGCCGCGGCGAGCCGCCGGCTGATGTCGTCCATGCTGAGAACGCCCTGGAGGTCGCAGACGACCACGGCCAGGTCCTTGTCCGCCCGACAGTCGTGAGCGAGGCGACCGATCACGCTCGTCTTCCCGAACCGTCGGGGGCCGTAGAGCAGGCAGAAACGACCGTGGGTGGCGCGGTCACGCAACGCCGCCAGCTCGGCGGCACGACCGGCGAGCTGTGCCGGCGGCACCGGTCCGTCGAACACAAAGGGAGACGTCTCGACCTGCACATCCGCCAGGGTACTCGCCTGGGCGGAGCTATGACCTCCGTCTTAGCGGGGGTGATAGCTCCGCCGTGCCGAGCATCTGGGCTGCGCGTCGTCGTTCAGGCCGCCGGCTCCTGGAAGGAGACCGCATCGGCGTCGAGCCGTTCGCCGGTGGGGTGCGTCCACGCCCCGACCGGGATGCCGAGGTCACCGGCGGCGGCCTCGATCGGCCGGCGGGGCGGCACCGGCCGGCCACAACCGTCGAGCCGGTAGCCCCGATGGTCGGTGAAAACGACGCCATCGGGATCGTCGGCGTTGCCCTGTATGCCCAAATGGCCGAGGTGATGTAACCGGTGATGCCGGCGGCACAACGCCAGCAGGTTCGGAGTGTCGGTGGACCCGCCGTCCTCCCAATGGGTGACGTGGTGGATATGCAACCAGCGGCTCCGGTCACATCCCGGCACCCGGCATCCCCGGTCACGCTCCTCGATCACCATCCGGGTGCGCTCGGGGACGGTGCGGAAGGCCCGGCCCACGCTGACCGGCTTGCCGCCGGCCTCGATCACGGGGCGAATGCGGGCATCGCAGCCCACGAAGCGACGCAGGCCGTCGCTCAGCCCCGGGCCCAGGTGCAGGTGGGCGCCGGTGTGCCCGTCGGCCTCGGTGCCCACGTGCAGCAGGACCATGTGGCGCTCGTGGTGAGGGCGCTGGACGGCGCCGGCCCCCAGCGAGCGCTCGGCCATGGCCACGAAGGCGTCGGCCCAGCTCACGCGGTTCGGCGAAGCGGGCCGGTCGGGAAGGGTACGAGGGGCGGGGTCGACCTCGCCGGCCCGGAACAGCTCGTCACGGGCTGCCATGAGTGCCCGCTCCACCAGGGCGCCCTCGTCGGGAGGAAGCTCCGCCGACAGCCGCCATGAGCCGGACTCGGTCTGGCCGAAGCTGACGCTGCGGGGCTCCTCCGGCGGCGTCGGTTGGGCCGGCTCGGGCTTGTCGGGCTCGGCCGGCGCTTCGGCGAAGGGGTAGCTGCCCAGGACCCGGCGCAGCTGGGTGACCGTGGCCGCCCGGGCCAGGTCGGCCACCTGGGCATCGACGCCGGCGGAGGCGTGGCGCACGATCACGGCCACCTGGTCCTCGCACAGCTCCCCGGCCTCATGAGCCGCGCTCGTCACCGGCAGCTCGGCCCGCCGGCGGGCCATGCTCAGCAATGACCGTGCCCGGGCCGGCGAGACGCCGCAGTGCCAAGCCACCCACTGGCTGGCCGAGTGGATGCCGGCGACCTGCCAGGCCCCGGACTCGAGCACCTCGGACAGGAGACTGACCAGGCGACCGGTAGCCGCATTGATCACGCCGCAGGTGCGGGCGATTTCGGCTTCCAGCTTGCCGGCTCCTGGCTCCCGATTCCGCTCCTCCACGCCTTCCATTGTATCGAACACAAGTTCGATATACAACCGCATATGCGCAATTACGTCGCGATCGCGACCGCACTGCGTACGTCTGGTTGAGCAATCTGCGCCCTCTGTGCACACTCGGCTCACCGTAAGCGTGGACCTGGAGGCGGCCGTCGCCGCCGGAGGGCACCCTCGAACCCGGCCCGCCAGGTTCGCCTCCTGCGGGTGCTCGCCGGAGGCGAAGGCGGTCGGGCAGCTGTGCGGAGGTCCGAGGCGACGGACGCGCAAGACGCGCGTGTTCCTGGCCGACCACCACGGCGATGCTGCGATCGACAAGATCCGGCACAACAAGCTCATCACCGCCGCCGATGTCGCGGCGCTCCAGCGGGTCCTGGTCGACAGTGGGGTGGGATCGGATGCCGACCTTGACCGGGATCGAGAGGAAGCCGGCAGCTTCGGGCTGTTCATCCGCCGCCTGGTGGGCCTCGACCGTGGCGCCGCGAACGACGCCTTCGCCGGCTTCCTCGACGACAAGCGCGACAACGCCAACCAGATCGAGTTCGTCAACCTCGTTATCGACGAGCTGACCCAGAACGGCGTGATCGAGCCCCGACGGTTTCTATGAGTCGCCGTTCACCGACCTGAACCCGCAGGGGGTCGATGCCCTCTTTGAATCCGGCGATGTCGACCGCCTCCTCGACGTCGTCGCCGAGGTTCGCCGGCGAGCGGAGGCGGCGTGAGCGACGATCGGCCGACTGCCCGTGCGGGGGCCATCGCCCAGTGGAGCGCCGGCGAGCAAGGGGAGCGAGGCGCCGGCCACGTCGCCTATGTCGACCGGGTCAACACCGACGGCACCGTGGTGGTCTCGGAGTTCGACTGGGACGGGGAGTTCAGGTACTCCCAGCGCCCGACGGTCCGTGCCTCTCGCTACATCCACGTCCAGGATCTGTAGCTCCTGCGCCCCTGACGCGTAGCGTGCGGGCATGTTCCGCTTCCAGGCGCCGGCGGACCACCGCCGGATCCGCGACACGCTCGCCGGCGCCGGCTACGACGACCGCGGCGTCAGCGAGGTGCTGGGCACGAGCCTGTCGTCCCTGACCGGCAAGAAGCTGCCGCCCCTCCTGCGCCGCACCGCCGGCGGCACGCCGCTGGAGACCCTGGTGCGGCTCTTCATACTCGGCGTGGCGGTGCCCGCCGAGCAGGTCGGGGTCGTGCTCGGCGACCTCGACTGGTGGGCCGAGGGCGGGCTCCTCACCGTCGCCGGCGGCGAGGTCCGGGCCACCGTGCAGCTGCGCTGTTACCAGGGCCTCGTCGTCGCCTTCGACTTCCACCGGCGCGACGGCTCGCCGCTCCCTCCCGACTACGTCATGGGCATCAGCTCCAGCTCGCTGACTCTCGCCGGCCTCACCGTCCGCCGGCCCAATGGCTCGGCGCTCGACCTCGGGACCGGCTCCGGCTTCCAGGCCTTCCTCGCCGCCCAGCACAGCGAGCGGGTGATCGCCACCGACCGCAACGCCCGGGCCGTGGCCCTCGCCGCGTTCAACGCCCACCTGAACGGGCTGGACGGAGTCGAGTGCCGCGAGGGCGACCTGTTCGAGCCGGTCGCCGGGGAGACGTTCGACCTGATCGTCTCCAACCCGCCGTTCATCGTCTCGCCCGACAACGACTACCTGTTCCTGCACAGCGGGATGACCGGCGACGAGGTGTGCCGCACCATCGCCCGCCAGGCCGGGCCTCACCTGAACGAGGGCGGGTTCTGCCAGTTCCTGGCCAACTGGACGGTCCTCGCCGGCGAGGACTGGCGGGCCCGCCTGGCCGG
Source organism: uncultured Acidimicrobiia bacterium (assembly GCA_963768975.1). Lineage (GTDB taxonomy): Bacteria > Actinomycetota > Acidimicrobiia > Acidimicrobiales > AC-14 > CADCTB01. Next base: position 342,902 of record CAVYKB010000020.1, read on the forward strand.
CTGGTTCGACGGGACGGGGTGCGACGCTCTTGTCCTGCGGCGGGGTTCCACCGCGCCCGACGAGTACGCGGCGATCTGGATCGAGAACGACGACTTCGCCGCGTCGTTCGACACGTGGATGGACTACTACGAGCGGCTGGGAGTCGAGGCCATCGACAGCGGGCTGGTGACCATGCGCCGGCCGGTGGCCGGTTCGGTGCCGTGGTACCGGGCCGAGGACAGCCCCGAGACGATGACCTTCCCCGCCGGCGAGGATCTGCTGCGGCGGTTCGAGGCCGAGGACTTCCTGGCCGCCCATTCCGCCGACGAGGCCCTGCTGGCGACTCGGTTCCGGCTGACCCTCGATGCGCGGTTCGACCAGCACCTCGGCGTCGCCGGCGACGGGTGGGAGCTGCTCGGCAGCCAGCTCCGGCGGACGGCCGGCCTGCACTGGTCGGGCGGCATCGACCCTCAGGGTGCCGGCGTGCTGGCCCGCTGCGACGGCACGCGCACAATGGACACCCTGCTGGCCGACCTGGCCGCGTCGGTGGGTTCAGACGGCCTGGCACTTCAAGCGGCCTGGCCGGCGATCATCCGCCGGCTGGTGGAGTGCGGCTTCCTGCTGCCGGCTTAGAACTTGGTGTTGGCCTTGACGTCCCAGCCGGCGCTGGTGGTCTCGCCCGCCCCGCCGGCAACCGACTGCTCGGTGTAGTCGACCCGGATCTTCGAGAAGTTCATGCTGACCTGGTCCATGGGGACGTCGTCGCCGGCAGTGCCCTCCTGCTTCCAGCTCGATATGAGGATGTCGGACATCGTCACCTTGAGGAACTCCTGTTGCCGCTCCCCAGAGCCGCGGACCGTGAGCACGCCCGACCTGAGGTGCTCGCCCGATGCACAGGCCAGGAACAGCTCGGGCGACGCCTTGCTCACCCGGGTGACGAAGGAGAAGTCCTGCATGGCCACCTTGCCGGCGCCGCCGCCGCCGCCGTGGGATGCCGAGCCGGAGTTCGACGCGCCCCAGCTGAAGCTCTCGATCTCGAGCTCGCCCTTGTGCTTGGAGTCCCGGCTCTCGCCGGGGATGCCGTCCAGCTTCAGGAACATGTCAACGGGCATCGAAGCCCTCCTCGGTGAGAACGGTGAACGAGAACTCGGCGGTGCCGTCGCCACCGAACTCCTGCGGCTGCTGGCGGGCGACGTAGCTGCCACGTGCGCCGACGAATCGGCCGGTACCCCCGACGATGGCGAAGGTGTCCTCGGCGTCGAGGCCGGCGCGGGCGGTGCCGGTGCCGATGATGGACCCGCCGGCCAGGTTGAACGTGTGCAGCTCCAAGGTGGCGGCGCCGTCGGGCCCGGCCCGTCCCGGCGAGTCGATCCCGTAGGAGGTGGCGAAGAACTCGCCGACCTTGTCGCCGCCGGGCCGGTCGGCCAGCTCGCCCTGGCCCAGCAGCCGGTGGCCGCGGTCGGGCAGCTCCCCGGGGCGCAGCGAGCTCGACGTCACGTGCCACTGGCGGCCGTAAAGAGTGATCTGCTCGGCCAGCGGCCGTGCCGCGACTCGAGGACTTGCGGGAGCCGCCTCGCCGGCGGTCAGCGCCTTCCCCGCCGCCCCGACCCCGACGGCCGACCCGATGAGGACAAGCCCCCGCTTCAGGGCCTCCCGACGCGTACCCCACATGCTCGCCTCCTTCGAATCCCCGCTGAGATTGTACGGCCGGGCGGTCCGGAAATGAAGACCCCAAGCCGGGTGCGACACTCGTCGAATGGACCAAGCCCGCCCGCCGCTCTCGGTGCTCGACCTTGCCGTCGTCAACGAGGGGGGCACCTCGGCGGAGGCGCTGGCGGCGACGACGGTGTTGGCCCGGCGGGCGGATGCGCTGGGCTACCTCCGGTTCTGGGTGGCCGAGCACCACAACATGGCGCTGGTGGCCAGCACGACGCCGCCGGTGCTCATGGCCCACCTAGCCGCCAGCACCGACCGGATCCGGATCGGCTCCGGCGGGATCATGCTGCCGAACCACGCGCCGCTGGTGGTCGCCGAGCACGTCGCCGCACTGGAGGCGCTCCATCCCGGCCGGATCGACCTGGGGCTGGGCCGGGCCCCGGGTACCAGCCAGGAGACGGCGCTCGCGCTTCGGCGTTCGGCGCACCTGCTCGGCGCCGAGGACTTCCCCCGCGACGTCATCGACCTGATGGGGCTGCTCGGCGACGTGCGGGGCGACGGCGGCTTGTGGGAGCAGTTCGCAGCCACGCCGGCGGCGACGTCGTCGCCTCAGATCCTGCTGCTCGGCTCCAGCGGGTTCAGCGCCCAGCTGGCCGCCCGCCTGGGACTGCCGTTCGTGTTCGCCCACCACTTCGACCAGGGCGGCACGCTGGAGGCCGTCGACCTGTACCGCAACGGCTTCCAGCCCTCGCCGGCGTGGGAGAAGCCCCACGTGATCGTCACCGCCAACGTCCTGGTCGCCGAGACCGACGAGGAGGCCGACTTCCAGGCCGGCCCGGGCCGCCTCATGGCCTACCGGATCCGCTCGGGGCGGTTCGGCCCGCTGCTGTCACCCGAGGCGGCTGCCGTCCAGCCCGATGCCCGCCTGGCGGCCAACGTGCCCACCAACCGCATCGCCGGATCGCCGGCCACCGCGTTGGCAAAGCTCGACCGGCTGCTGGCGACGACCGGAGCCGACGAGCTGATGGTCACCACCGTCGCCCACGGGCTCGCGACCCGGGTGCGAAGCCTGGAGCTGCTGGCCGAGGCCTGGCCGTTGGGGAGGAACTAGGCCTTCCAGCGGTTCCAGTCCACGAGCTCCTCGAGCGGGATCCGGGGCGAGGACTCGCGCTTCTCCCTGGGCGGCGCCGGGCGGCCGATGCCGACGCCCATCGGCGCCTCGTGGCCCTCGGGGTAGCCGAGCAGCTCGCGGACGCAGTCGGCGTGGTGGAAGGTCACCGGGCAGGACGCCAGGCCCAGGCCATGGGCGGCGACCATCATGTTCTGGGCCATGCGCCCGATGTCGAAGGCCTTGCCGCCCTCCTTAGGAACGACGATGACAAGGATGACCGGGCAGGACGGCACCCAGTCGGCGAAGTTGCCGCATTCGGCGAGCCGGGCCCGGTCGCCGGCGTCGGTGACGACCACGATCCGGTTGAGCTGCTGGTTCTTGGCGCTGCCCGCCATGCGCCCGGCCTGGAGCACCTTGTGCAGGTCGTCCTCCGCCACCGGTCCGTCGGAGAAGCTGCGGGTGTCGCGCTTGTTGACAATGGCCTCGTAGACGTCCATTGCCCCAGTTTTGCCCGTAGGAGGGCACGGGTAGTCCGCCACGAGCGGTAAAGGACCTCGAGCGCAGGGAGGTCGGCGCCTAGGGTTCGAGCCCGTGGCGATGGGCGAACGGATCATCTTTCGCGGCGGCGGGCCGCTTCCCGAGGCGGACCCGCTGCCGCTCCGCCAGGCGGCCGGCGCGGCCGTGGACGCCTTGCGCCTGGCGTGGGAGGCGGACCGCATCGGGCTGCTGAAGCTGGTTGCGCTCCAGACGGCGGCCACGGCGGCCGAGGTGGCTCAGCTCTTCGCCAGCCGCAGCGCGGTCGACGAAGTCGTCGACGGGCCCGAGCGGCCCTTTGAGCGGGGTCACGCCGGCCGCCGGCGCCTGCCGGCGGGCCGCTGGCTGGTCCTCGGCGGGCTCGGGCTGGTCGGCGTGGCCGGCAAGAGCGGGCGGGGCCGGTGGGGTGGGCCGGTGACGCAGGCGGTGACCCGCCGGACCGAAGGCCGCATCCTCGACGTGGTGGTGGCCATGGAGCTGGCCGACGTCGAGGACCCGGCGTTCCAGGACCGGTTGCAGCGGGCGCTCAACGGCGCCCACAGCCAGGCGAACCTCGTCAACCAGGCGCTCGGCGTCCCCCAGGGGCTCCTCGGGATGGCGGGATCCCTGGCCGCGATGACGGCCAGTGACCGGGCCCTGGTGCCGCTCTCCGTCGCCGGCTCGGTCCCCCGGTGGTACGTCATGCGCCGGGTCCAGGATCCCCAAGAGATGCTCTGGCGCCGGGGCGGTGGCCGGGGGATGCGCAACTCCTCGATGATGCGCCACCTCCTCACCGGGCCGGCGGCCGCCCACGAGCTGCGGGTCTTCGATGCCGCGCCCTACCTGCGCCAGCGGTACGAGGCCCTGGCGGATGAGGCCCGGGCCGAGCAGACGGAGATCTACCGCAAGAACGCCCGGCGCGACATCGTCGGCGCCCTCATGAGCCGGCTGGCCGACGCCCCCGCCGCCACCAGGCTGCTGCTCCGCGTCACCCGGAAGGAGTCGTCGGTCGCCGAGGCGGTGGCCGGCGGCCTGGCGGCCCGCAAGGCCGCCGGCGGCGTCCAGCGCATCGCCGACAACCTCAACACCATCTCCCGGGTGGCGGCCGGCGTGGGTGACGTGCGCCACTTCCTCCACGAGGCGCCGGCCCGGCCGGCCGGGCGCCGGCCCCCGGCTGCGTTCAGCCGCATCGTCGTGCGGGACCTGTGTTTCACCTACCCTGGCCGGCCAGAACCGGTCCTCGACGGCGTCGACCTCGAGATCGGCAGGGGAGAGGTGGTCGCCCTCGTCGGGGAGAACGGGTCGGGGAAGACCACGCTGGCCAAGATCCTGTGCAGCCTCTACCAGCCGTCGAAGGGCACCATCGCCTGGGACGACGTCGAAGTGACCACCTGCGACCCCGCCGGCGTGCGGTCGCGCATCGCCATCGTGTTCCAGGACTTCGTGCGGTACCCGACGCTCACCGCCGCAGAGAACATCGGCATCGGCCTCCCCGCCAAGATGGGCGACCGGGCCGCCATCGTCGAAGCGGCGCAGCGGGCCGGCGCCCACGCCGCCATCGAGGCCATGCCCAGCGGCTACGACACGATCATGTCCCGCCACTTCGGCGGCGCCGACCTGTCCACCGGGCAGTGGCAGCGGGTGGCACTGGCCCGGGCCTTCCTGCGCGACGCTCCTTTCGTGGTCCTCGACGAGCCCACCGCCGCCCTGGACCCCCGGGCCGAGCGCGACCTGTTCGAGACGGTGGCGTCGCTGTACGAGAGCCGCTCGGCCCTCCTCATCTCCCACCGCCTGTCGAGCGTGCGCTTCGCCCATCGCATCTGCGTGCTGGCCGGCGGCCGCATCACCGAGTCGGGCACGCACGAGGAGCTGCTCGCCGCCGCCGGCGCCTACGCCGAGCTGTTCGAGCTGCAAGCCCGTTCTTATCGTTAGTTTCGACTCGGAAGCGGAGCTTCCTCGCCGAGGTGGTTGCGCTCCAGGCGTCCGGCGAAGCCGGCCACCTTCCGCCGTCCTTTTCAGCCGGCATCCGCCGGGGCCGCCTAACGGCGGCGAACGCGGCCGCCGGTGGTGCTCTTCGAGCTGCAAGCCCGTTCTTACCGCTAACCCGCCGGAGCGAATGACTCGGCCAGGCGGCGGAGCTCGTCGCCGGACGCGTCGCCGGCGACGGTGACGACCAGCCGGTCGTTCATCGCCCACACGTGCGGGATGCCCCTGGGCGAGAGGACGAGCTCGGCCTGGGCGCCGGCCAGGGCGCCGGCGCCGACGGTGAACCGCACCGGGTCGTCACGGAAGCCCTCGCCCGACGCCAGCGGGTCGGCCCAGCAGGCCGAGGGGTCGGAGCCCGGCAGGGTCGTGGAACAGCGCCGGGCCGAACCCGTCGCCCGGGTGGTGACCACGATGCGGTCGAAGCCCCGGCGGTAGGCGACCGACACCACGTCGCGCGACTGGGGGTTGGCCCCCTCGGTGCCCGTGGGCTGGCTCTGGGCGGCGACGGTGACCTCCGCCAGCTCGAAGCCGGCGGGCAGGCTGGCCGGCGCCGGCAGCACCGGCTGGTAGCCGACCGCGGCCCGCACCTGGTTGAGCGCCACCGCCCGGAAGCCGACGTCCTGGCGGAACGGCACGGTGCCGGCGGGGAAGTCGATGGTGAACGAGAGGGGGTTCACCGGCCCGTCGACGACCAGGTTCGACAACCGGACCTCGTGCAGGAACCGCCCTTCCAGCGACTCGGTGACCCGCAGGGGGAACCCGGTCTCCCGGTCGACGATGACTTCCAGGCGGTCGCCGCTGGCGCCCGGACCGGCCAGCTTGTTCGGCGTGACCGGCGTGACCAGGCGCCACGCCGGTCGGCCCTGCTCGGTGACCTCCGTGACCGGTACGTCGTCGGTGGTGGTGAGGAACGCCCGCACGACGGAGGCCACGTCGCGGCGCAGCACCGAAGGCCTGGCCGCCTGATCGGGCGGGCCCGGGGGGAGGTTGGAGATGATCTGGGCCGCCGGCCGGTTGTCGGTGACGGCCCGCTGCTCTCGCCGGGCCGCGCTGTACGCGACGTCATCCTGGCGGCCGATGCCGGTGATGCGTTCGTCGCCGGCGTCGGTGGTGACGAAGTTCCACCGGAGCGTGGCCCGGCCACCGGCCGGCGGGAGGCAGTCGGCCCGGGGGATCGCGCATTCGACGGCCACTTCGCCGCTCAGCGACCGCAGCGATGCCAATGCGGTGGACACCCTCGTTCGCACCTCCGAGGCACTGATGAGCCGGGTGTCGTCGGGCGAGGGCCGGACCGGCGTCGAGCCGTCGCCGGTCAGCAAGGCGCTCGCCCCCACCACGACGATGAGCACGGCGGCGACGGCGAACCCCAGCAGCAGCGGCCGGCGCCGGCCGGGACGGGCCGGCGCTTCATGCGTCAGGCGCTGGGCCAGCATCGCGAAGAACTCGGGCCGGTGGTCGGGGACGTCGAGGCCGCGCAGCTCTGCTCCGAGGCGCTCGTCGCGGTCGGTCATCGGTGCACCATCCTCCGCTTGCGCCCCTCTGAATGCTGGCCGGACCGGCCTCCCGGGCCGGTCATTGATCCGCCCCTTCGCCGAGGGCGGTGCGCAGGACGGCGCGTGCCCGGCTCAGCCGGGAGCCGACGGTGCCCGCCCGTACGCCCAAGACCTCGGCGGCGTCGGCGTAGTCGAGCCCGTAGGCATCGACGAGCAGGACGGCTGTGCGCTGGTCGGGCGGGAGGCGGTCCAGGGCGGCGGCCAGGTCCTGGCGGCGGACGGCGATGTCCGCCGGCCCCGATGCCGGGTCGGCCACGGTCTCGTCGTACTCGACGGCCGAAAGCGCCGGCCGCCGGCGCAGGTCGTCGAGGCAGGCGTTGTAGGTGATGCGGTAGAGCCACGTGCCGAGGGCCGAGTCGCCCTTGAAGCGGGAGAGCGAGCGGAAGGCCTTCACGTACACCTCCTGGAGCACGTCGTCCATGCGGTCGCGGTCACCCAGCAGGCGGAAGGCGAGGGCCCGAAGCCGGCGGTCGTAGTGGCCGACGATGAGGGCGAAGGCGTCCTGGTCGCCCCGGCGGGCCCGGGCGACGACCAGCTCGTCGACCTCGCCGGCGGTCTGGGGCGCGGCGGCCGCGAACCACCGGGGAAGTCGGAGTTGCAGCGCGGCGCCCACACCGGAGGTTGGACGGAGCCGGGCCCGGAATCCTTCCCATGCCGTTACAGAACTGTGACGCAATATTCCCGGCCGTTGCGGCGTCAAAGGAAGCATGAACCGCACATCGATCCTGCGAAGTGTCTGCATCATGGTGGCCGCCCTCGTCGTCGCGGTCGCCGGCATCAGTATCACCTTGGCTCAGGAAAGGGGGCCGACCGTCGTCGAAGCCGGGGCGCCGGCGCCGACGACCTCATCGTCGACGTCCAGCACGAGCACGTCCAGCACGAGCACGTCCAGCACGAGCACGTCGAGCACCAGCACGAGCACGTCGTCGACGACGTCCACCACGGTCGCCGCCACGCCGGCGAGCACGATCCTGCGCCGGGGCGACAAGAGCCCGGCTGTGGCCGACCTCCAGAAGGACCTCCACGCCCTCGGTTACTGGCTCGGCACCCGCAACGACAGCTTCGGCCGGCTGACCGAGCAGGCGGTGACTGCCTTCCAGAAGGTCGAGGGGCTCACGCCCGACGGCGTCGCCGGCCCGGCGACCCTGGCCGCGCTGGAAGGCGCATCGCGTCCGGCCACCTCGGCGAAGGGCAACCTGGTGGAGATCGACAAGGAGCGCCAGGTGCTCTTCGTCGTCCGCAACGGCGCCGTGGCCTGGACGCTCAACGTCTCGACCGGCACCGAGAAGCCCTACCAGGTGAACGGCCGCACCGAGATGGCCGACACGCCGCCGGGACACTGGACCGTCGACTGGGTGGTGAACGGCAACGACGTGGGCGAGCTGGGTGCGCTGTACCGGCCCCGCTACTTCCACGAGGACGGGATTGCCGTCCACGGCTACCACTCCGTGCCCAACTACCCGGCATCCCACGGCTGTGTGCGGGTGACCGAAGCGGCCATGGACTGGATCTGGTCGCAGAACGTCATGCCCCTGGGCTCGGCGGTCTGGGTGCACTGAGGTCCACTAGGGCCGGCGGATCACCGATACTGGGTGCGATGGCTGGACGGCGGGGGCGGCTGGGTGCCGTGATGGTGGGGGCACTCTGGCTGGCGCCCGCCGTGGCATGGGCCCAGGTGGTGCCGGTGCCCGATACGACGACCACGACCTCGGCATCGACGACGACTTCGACGACGGCGCCGGCCAGCGTCCCCACCGTCGTTCCCGAGACGAAGATCCTCACCGTGGAGCCGGCGCCCACGACGACGACCACCACCCGGCCGGCGCCTCGCCCCAGCACGCCGGCGCCGACCGTCCGGTCCGACTCGCCGGCGCTACGAGCCCTGGTCGAGGCTACCGCCACCGAGCGCCGGCGCCTCGCCGGCGAGGTGGCCGACGCCGAGGCTCGGGTCGCCGGCATGGAGGCTGCGCTGGCGGCCGCCCGGGACGGGCTGTCGAGCGAGGAGGCCCGGGTGGCTGCCCTGGAGGTCGACGTCGCTCGGGCCCGGGCCGGCGTCGAGGGAGCGGCTGCCCTGGTGGCCAGGCTGGAGGCGTCGGCCACCACGGCGGCGGAAGTCGTCCAGTCGGCCCGCACGCCTGTGGCTCGCCCGCCGGCGCCGGGCCACACGCCCCGAGACGCAGCGGTCCAGGCCCGCCAGGCGCTCGATGCCGCAGTGGCGTCCCGGCGCGATGCCGTTGCCACCCAGCTGAGCCTCCAGAAGCAGCTCGAGCAGGCCCGCCAGGGGGTGCGGGACAAGTCGTCGGAGCTGGCCGCCCGCGTGGCCGAGCTGGGCCAGGCCCGCGATGTCCTGGAAGGGCTGCGCCGGCAGCTGGTGGCCGCCGAGCAGGCGACCCCGTCGGTCGAGGGCGCCGGCGGCGTGGTCCTGGTGCCGGCGCCGAGCTCCCTGGCCAGCTCCACCATCCCCGCCGGCTGGCTGCCGCTCTACGCCCGCGGGGCGGCCACCTGCCCGGGGCTGCCGTGGCCGGTGCTGGCCGCAGTCGGCTCGGTCGAGAGCGCCCACGGCCAGACGACCGCCGCCGGAGTGCGTGACGGGGCGAACTTCGCCGGCGCCATGGGCCCGATGCAGTTCCTCGCCGGCACGTGGGCGGCCTACAGCGTCGACGGCGACGACGACGGGGTCAGGAACGTCTACGACCCCGATGACGCGGTGTTCGGCGCCGCCCGCTACCTCTGCGCCAGCGGGGGCGCCAACGTCGAGACGCTCCGCAGCGCCCTGTGGGCGTACAACCACGCCGACTGGTACGTCGAGATGGTTCTGGAGCTGGCGGCCAAGTACGCCGGCTGAGGCGTTCCGGTGCCGCCGGCGGTCAGGCCCGGGCGGCAGCCAGCTCGGCCCGCTCTTGGAGCAGGCCGACGACGAGGTCGCGCATGGAGAACACGCCGGCGAGCTGGTCGTTCTCGTCGACGACCACGAGGTGGCGGAAGCCCTTGTCGCGCATGACCCGGGCCGCCTCGGAGAGCTCCAGGGTGGGGGACACGGTCTTCAGGCCGCGGGTGACGCAGTCGCCCACGGTCATCTTGGCGATGTCGCCGCCCCGGGCGATGACCCGCAGGGCGTCACGGTCGGTGATGATGCCGGTGGGCACGCCGTCCTTGAGGACGACGGCGGAGCCGATGCCGCGCTCCATCATCCAGATGGCTGCGTCGTTGAAGCTGTCGCCTTCTTCGACGGTGAGCACTGCGCGGGTGATGAGCGGTCCGATCTCCATGGGAGGCGACCTTACCCGTGCGATCCGCTTGTGAAAAGGATTGTGAATGTGAACACATTCACACGTTGCGGTAGGATGGACGCTGTGACGCTCGTACATCGGGTGCTGCACCCGAACCCCATCATCTCGCTCGAGGACCATGTGACCCGGGGAGGTGGGAAGGGGCTCACCGCAGCCCTGGAGATGACGCCGGAGGCGATCATCGAGCGGGTTTTGGCCTCTGGCCTCCGCGGCCGGGGCGGCGCCGGCTTTCCCGTCGGCCGCAAGTGGCAAACGGTCAGCCAGAACCGGATGATCGACAATCCCACCTCGGTCATCGTCAACGCCGCCGAGGGGGAGCCCGGCACCTTCAAAGACCGCACGATCCTGCGCCGCAACCCCTACGTCGTGCTCGAGGGCGCCCTGATCGCAGCCCGGGCCGTGCAGGCCGACCTCGTGGTGGTGGGCATGAAGCGGTCGTTCTCGGGTGAGGTCGAGCGGGTGCGGGCCGCCATCGAGGAGATCGAAGACGCGGGCTGGAACGGCGACGTCACCCTCCAGGTGTTCGAGGGCCCCGACGAGTACCTGTACGGCGAGGAGAGCGCCCTGCTCGAGACCATCGACGGTCGCTTCCCGTTCCCCCGTGTCGTCCCCACCTTCAGGCGCGGCCTGCGGGACGCCCCGGAGGACGCGCCTGTGGCGCCGGCGCTGGTGAACAACACCGAGTCGCTGGCCAACGTCCCCCGCATCGTGGCCCGGGGCCCGGAGTGGTTCCGCACCGTGGGCACCCAGGAGTCGCCGGGGACCATGGTGTGCACCGTCACCGGGTACACCCAGCGCCACGGCGTGGGCGAGGTGCTGATGGGCACGCCGCTGGGTGATGTGATCGAGGAGATCGGCGGCGGCCCCCTGCCCGGCCGTGAGATCAAGGCGGTGATGTCCGGTGTCGCCACCGGCATCATCCGGGGCGACCAGCTGGACACGCCGGTCACCTATGAGCACCTGGCCGCCATCGGCAGCGGGCTCGGATCGGGTGCGTTCATCGTCTTCGACGACACGGTCGACATGACCGCGGTCGCCGCCGGCGCCGCCCGCTTCCTGGCCGTGGAGTCCTGCGGGCAGTGCTCGCCGTGCAAGCTCGACGGGGAGAACCTGACCGAGCGCCTGCTGAAGGTCACCGAGTCGGTGGCCACCGAGTTCGACATGAACGTCATCCGCAAGCGCATCGGCACGGTGGCCGACCGCTCCCGCTGCTACCTGGCCACCCAGCAACAGGTCCTCCTCGACAGCCTCCTCAAGAACTTCCCCGAGGACTTCGAGGGCCACATCACCAATGCCATCGAGCCCGTCGCCTTCGAGCTCATCGCCGAGCTGATCGACATCCGGGGCGGCAAGGCCTACCTCGACGAGCGCCACCGCCAGAAGCAGTACGACTGGTCCTACGCCAAGAACGACTCCGGCACCGTCCCCGTCGAGCGCTTCGTGAACGCCGTCCCCAGCTGGAGGGCCTGAACCCAACCCCCGATATGCAACCAACGGTTGCATATCCATCGGCAACGTGCTACCTTTGGTTGCACATCGAGATCGCCGAGTGAAGGGGTGACGGACATGGACGTTGAGATGACCACGCCGGAGTACCAGATCGAGCGGGACATCATGATCGAAGCACCCGTCGACGTGGTGTGGCGCACGATCACCGAGCCCGACCAGATTCGTCTGTGGTTCGCCGACAAGGTGGAGCTGGAGATCACGCCGGGCGCCCGGGGGTACCTGGGTTTCGGTGAGCAGGGCGGCCCGGTCGTCGTCGAGACGGTCGACCCGCCGACCCGGTTCTCGTTCCGCTGGAACCACCCCGCCGGCGAGGAGCCGGCGGTGGAGAACTCCCTCCTGGTCGAGTTCATCCTGGCCGGCGAGGGCGAGCGCACCCATCTCCGCGTTGTCGAGAGCGGCCTTAGCCTGCTGACCCGGACCGACATCGACAAGCAGCAGTATGCCGACGAGCACAACCATGGGTGGGGTGACTTCCTCGACCGGCTGGCCCGGTTGCTGACCGACCGCCCGTAAGGATGTTGACCGAGCCCGACGACGGCCTGTGGGCGGCAATCGCCGACCCGTCCCGGCGGCGGGTGCTCGATCTCCTCGTCCAGCAGGGAGAGGCCAGCGCCAGCTTGCTGGCGGGCCAGGTGCCCTTCACCCGCCAGGCCGTCTCCAAGCACCTCGTCGTGCTGGAGGAGGCGGGCCTGGTCAGCCATCGAAAGCAGGGCCGCGAGGTCCTCTACCGCGTCGACGTCGACCGCCTCGACCAGGCCAGCCGGGCCATGGCCGAGGTCGCCCAGCGATGGGATCAGCGGCTCGCCGCGATCAAACGCCTCGCCGAGGCGGCCCACGACACCGCCCGCCATTCAGCCTCGGACAAGTAGTCCGAGAAAGGAGTTCATGATGCAAAGCCCTTCGATCGTCGCGCCCGAGGACTGGGAAGCCGCCCGCCTCCGCCTCCTCGTTCAGGAGAAGCAGCTCACGAAGGCCCGGGACGCCATGGCCGCCGAGCGCCGGCGGATGCCGTGGATGGCGGTGGAGAAGGCATACGAGTTCGAGGGCCCGGCCGGCAAAGCCAGCCTCCTCGACCTCTTCGACGGCCGCCGGCAGTTGATCGTGTACCGCGCCTTCCTCGACCCCGGCGTCCACGGCTGGCCCGACCACGCCTGTGTCGGCTGCTCGATGGTGGCCGACCAGGTGGCCCACGTCGCCCACCTGAACGCCCGGGACACGACCTTGGCCTTTGCCTCGCGTGCCCCGCAGGCCGACATCCAGCGAGTCAAGGCCCGGATGGGCTGGGAGATGCCGTGGTACACGATGAAGGACGGCTTCGATGTCGATTTCGGCGTCGACCAGTGGCACGGGACGAACGCTTTCATCCGCGAAGGCGACCAGGTGTTCCGGACCTACTTCATCAACAGCCGGGGCGACGAGGCGCTGGGAAGCACGTGGAGTTACCTCGACATGACGGCCCTCGGCCGCCAGGAAGAGTGGGAGGATTCCCCGGAGGGCTATCCGCAGGGCCGCCCGTACGTGTGGTGGACGTGGCACGACCAGGCTCCGGACGCCGGCGTCGAGCGGCCGGGCCTCATCCAGCTCCGCATCAAGGAGTCGACGGACCGGCAGGCGATCTCGTGATCGCCCACGTCGGCGGGCTGCCCGTCGAGGAGGTGCTGCCGCTGCTGATGAGTGGGGCCGGCGCCGGCCTGGTCCTGCTGCTCGGCTCTCTGCGGCGTCGACGACCCGGCGCTCCGCGCCCTTGACGGCATTGGTCATGCGGGAGGATGCTGGCGCTGGGCGCGGTTCGACGCCCAGCGCGGTGTCCCGGACCCGGCATGTGGACGTCGCGTGAAGGGGGGCGCACTCCCGGACCGGCCACTGATCCTTGCGGTCGGACCGAGTCGTCGCCGGGCCGGCTCGGCCGCGACCGGGAAGGATCAGATGACCGACGACAAGGACTTCAAGCGGATCATCCGCGCCCGCATGGCCGACACCGGCGAGCGGTACACGACGGCCAAGGCCAACCTTCGCCCGGAGGCGATCTGGGCCACGCCCTCCCTCGCCGGCGTGATCCCGATGGACCTCGGCGCGCTCCAAGCGTGGCGGGCAGAGCGGCCCCGGCCGGTGCCCGGCCCGGCGGCGCTGGCGACGTCGTACGGGCCGGACTGGGAGCTGACGGTCGACGCCGGCGGCCCCCTCGGCGTACTGGAGCCGCCGGCGCTGGAGCTGGCGCGGGTGGCCGCGCTCGGCGCCGCCCTCAGCGGCGTCGGCTACGTCGTCTTCGGCCTCCACCTTCGCCTGCCGGCGCCGGCGGGCAGCGATCCTGACAATCCCCGACCGCCCTCCCCCGAATCGCGTGGGGCCTCGCTGGAACCGCTGCAGCAAGCACAGGCCGAGCTGCACCGCCGGCTCCGGGAGCATCTGGGATTCGACCGTTCTGGCGCCATGGCCCTCAGGACCGGCCGGGTGAGACGGGATGGCGGCGAGCTCGTCCTCCCTGGAAGGAGCGAGACGAAGGTCCTCGTGGGCCGGCCCGAAGACGGGTTCGCCGGCGTCCTCGACCCGTCGACGTGGTCGACGCTCCCCGGCGAGCCGCTCGGCGCGCCTTGGGCGGCCTACGGCGTCGTGCTGCGCATCGAGCACGAGTTCCCGATGAAGCGGTTCCCGACGAACCCGCCGGAGGGATTCAGCGGCCCCTTCAGTGTCGGCCCCGCGGTCGACGACGACTACTGGGCCCACCTGGGCGGGGCGTTTACCGCAGCTGCGGCCAGCGTCGAGCTGCCGCAGTGGCCGCTCAACGAGGCCAGCCTGCACCACCCAGGAGCTCCCGGAGGGCAACAAAAGCTCTGGCAGCAGCCGCTGCTCTGACTTCCACGTGCTGAGCGGCGGTCGGATCATCGCCGTGGATCTGCGGCGCCGGGCTCGACTGACCCGGCCTCGACCTCTATCTCACCCCGCCCGGAGGGGGACCGGCCTCCTCGACTTCGACGCCGCGCCCCAACTGGTCGAGGAGGCGTACCGCTACACCCAGGAGCGGCTCTCCGAGCCGGAATCGAGCACGCTCGCCGCCCTCACCGCCGATGTGGCAGCGAGGCCCTAGAGCGCGCAGTCGTACACGCCGATGCGCAGACACGGCGGCTGGGCCGGCATCGTCGCCCCGTCGAGCAGCTGGCGGTCGCCGATGTGCTCGGGAAGCTCGACGGTTCGGCGCGCCGGCGGGTGCGAAGGGCACGTCTGGAACCCGGGGAGATCATCGGCAACGAACGTCACCACGACCGCGTCGGGCCGCACGCTTACCTGCGGCCGGCGGAGGCGCTCCTCCGGTGACCGCCCGCCGGCACACTGGCTGTCGCTCACCAGGACCCGCAGGGAGGTCGAGCCGGGACCGGGCGGAGCGGCCGGCGATCGCCGCCCCGCCGAGCCACATCTGGCTGGTCCTGACCCGAACCATGAACGCGAGGGTACTTGTGGCGCCTCTGGAGAGTCAGGCCAGGCGTTCGAGCTTGTCGCCGGCGAGGAACCAGACCTCGACGCCATCGAGGCAGCCGCGATAGCGGGAGAGCCAGAGGGTCACGAAGTCCCGCTCCTCGCCGAAGACAAGGAACCGACGGTGGGCGTCGACGGCGTGGCCGACCAGGAGCACGGCCTCGGCGATGGCGGCCCATTTGGCCTCCTGCGGGCCCCGGTCGGCCAGCCACACGACGTCGCCCACGATCCGCCCGTTGCCCGAGACGAGTTCGAAGGTCTGGGTGACGCCCCCGGGCAGCATCGCCTCCCGGCGCTGGAGGATCGTTCCCCACCGGGTGGAGAGGATGCGGCGGGCGTGGGCGGGGAAGGTCTGCTGCTC
This sequence comes from uncultured Acidimicrobiia bacterium, assembly GCA_963768975.1. Lineage (GTDB taxonomy): Bacteria > Actinomycetota > Acidimicrobiia > Acidimicrobiales > AC-14 > CADCTB01. Next base: position 358,332 of record CAVYKB010000020.1, read on the forward strand.
GCTCGCCGGCGCGGCCGCCGGCCGGCGGGGCGCCGCCGTGGCCACTGAGGCGGAGGCCGCGGGGACGACCGAGCGGGTGCCGCCGGCCATGTTCCGCACGACGAGGCCCTGGGCCTCGAGCTGCCGGCACGTCTCGGCGATCGCCGACCGCTGGACGCCGAGGGCCTCGGCCAGCTCGTTGTCGTCCAGCGAGGCGCCCTTGGTCGCCAGGTGCTCGACGATCTTCTCCCCGAGGGTTGACACGGGCCAGAAGGTAACGCCGGTCAGGCGCCTCGCACCACGACGAGCCGGTCGTTGCCCGACTCGGCGCCCCAGACCTCGCCGGGCCGGCCGAGGATCTGGCGCACGCTGGCGTTGGCGATGTCGGAGGGGAAGCTGCGGAACTGCTCGGTCCTCGGGTCGAACATGACCAGGGCGTTGGCGCCGAAGTCGCTGAGCCAAACCCGGTCCTTCTCGTCGACGTAGACCGCGTAGGCCTGGGGCCGGTTGCCGGGCAGCTTCCACTCCCGCCAGTTCCCGCTGGCGGGGTCGTAGACGCCGACCTGGCCGGCGTTCCACTCGCTCACCCAGATCTTTCCGGTCGAGTCGGACCAGACGCGGCGTGCGCCCTGGCGGGCGGTCGGCGAGTCGATCGGCGTCGCATCGCCGGTGGTCGTGTCGATCCTGGCGATGTGGCTGCCGGCGAGGGAGGCGTAATACACCTCGCCCTTCGGCGAGGCCGTGATGCCGTAGGGCCCGGCGCCCCGAGGGGCGTTGTAGACGTCGACCTTGCCCGACTGCGGGTCGACCCGGCCGTAGAAGCCCGACTGGCCGGTGAACCAGAGAATCCCGCCGGGACCGAAGGCGGCGGTGTTCATGTTGATGCTGCGAGTGCCGGCCGGAAGGGCGAACCGCCGGACCTCCTGCGTGCGCCCGTCGACCCGCACGATCGCGTTGAGGCCACCGTCGGTCACCCAGGCCGCGCCGTCGGGGCCGACGATGACCCCATGGGGGGCGGAGCCGGCGCCGAGCTTCACCGTGGTGACCGCGCCGGTGGCGGGGTCGAGGCGGCCGAGCTCGCCGATGGACTGGGCGGTGTACCAGACCGATCCGTCGGGCGCCGGCGCCACGTCGTGCGGGCGCGAGCCAGCCGGCACCGGGTAGTACGTCACCTTCGCCTCGGCCGGAGGGGCCGGCGCCGGCGCCACCGTGGTGGCCGGCACGTCGGCCTCGGTCCTCACCGACGTGGTGGTGGAGGACGCGGGCTGGGCCGCCGGCGCCGGATCATCGGCGTCGGAGCTGCAGGCGCCGGCCACGAGCGCCAGCGCGAGCAAGGCGGGAAGGCGTCTCACAGCTTCGCCAGGAAGCCGGACACGGCGGCGTTGAACTCCTCCGCCGCCTCCAGGTTCGACAGGTGGCCGGCGCGGGGGAGGACCGCTAGCTCCGAGCCCCGGATGCGCTCCTGCATGTCACGGGCCACGTCGGGCGGCGACAGGGCGTCGTCCTCGCCCACGATCACCAGCGCCGGCACCGAGATGGAGCCCAGCTCCTCGGTGGCGTCGGGCCGGTACTTCATGGCCTCCAGCGCCCCGATGAACCCGGCCGGCGGGTTGGCCATGAGCCGGCGGACCTGCTCGACGAGGTCGAGCCGGGTGGACTTGGTGTGGTCCGACAGCAGGCCGGCGAGGAGCGTCTCGATCAGCGCCGTCGTCCCGATGCGGGCCACCTGGTCCTGCTGGTCCGTGCGTTTGTCGAACACCAGGGCGGTGTCGGCCGCGGCCCGGGTGTCGGCGAGGATGAGGGCGCTGACCCGCTCGGCGTACTGGCGCAGGAAGGCGAAGGCCACGTAGCCGCCCATCGAGAGGCCGCCGAGGACGACGCGTTCCAGGCCGAGGTGGTCGAGGAGGCCGGCGACCAGATCGGCGTAGCCCAGCATGGTGTAGCGGTACATGCTCTCGGGCGCGTCGGACCCGCCGAAGCCGATGAAGTCGGGCGCGATGACCCGACGGTCGGCCGACAGCGCCCGCACCTGGGGCTGCCACATGCCGGCGTGCAGCGGGAAGGCGTGCAGGAGGACGAGGGCGGGCTCTCCGGCTCCGGCGTCCAGGTAGTGGATGCGGGCCCCGTCGATCTCGGCGAACGGCACAGCGCCACGGTACCGTTCGGGAGGGGCAAGGGGAGGACGGCATGGAGACGAGGGACGACAAGGTGCTGCCGGCGACGCGCGCCCTCTCGGCGTTCATCGTCCCGTTCCTCGTGGTGGCCTTCGTCGTCCTCTACGGCCTCCCGGCCGACACCGACAAGTGGTTCGCCTGGACCATCAGGCCCACCATGACGCCGATGACGCTGGGGGCGGTCTACCTCGGCGGCGCCTACTTCTTCGTGCGGGCCTTCCGGGCCACGGCGTGGCACACGGTGAAGTCCGGCTTCGTCGCCGTCGGGACCTTCGCCTCCCTGATGGGCGTGGCCACCATCCTCCATTGGGACCGGTTCAACCACGACCACGTGGCGTTCTGGCTGTGGGGCGGCCTGTACTTCACGACGCCGCTCCTCGTGTGGGGCGTCTGGGCCGCGAACCGCGCTCGTGACTCCAGGCCCGGGCCCGAGGACCTCATGCTGCCGCCGGCGGCCCGGACGATCATGGCGGGGACCGGCGTCGTGGCGGTGATCTGCGGCGCGTTCCTGTTCCTCCTGCCGTCCCAGGCCATCGACGCCTGGCCGTGGACCATCACGCCCCTCACGTCACGGGTGCTCGGCGCCATCTTCATGCTCGGCGTCGCCGGGCTCGGCGTGCTGGCCGACGCCCGCTGGTCGGCGGCCCGCTTCATGCTGCAGGTTCAGGTGTTCATGCTGTCGCTGATCCTGCTGGCTGCGGTCCGGGCCCGCGACGAGTTCGACGGCGGGAGCGCCCTGACGTGGCTCCTCCTCGGCGGCTTCGTGTCGGCGGTCGTGTCGGCCGCCGTCCTGTCAGTGGCCATGGACCGGCGCCGGCGCCTCCTACGCTGAGGGGGTGCGACCGGGCCTCATCGTGCTCGTGGGCCTGCCCGGAGCAGGGAAGAGCACCCTGGCCGAGGCCGTGGCCGGCCAGCTTCCCGGCGCCCGGGTGCTCGACAAGGACAAGGTCCGCCACGCGCTGTTCGACCCCTGTGACTACACCTCGGCCGAGCGAGACGTGGTCTTCGCGGCAATGCTCGACGCCGCCCGCTACCACCTCGGCCGCGACCGGATCGTGATCTTCGACGGCCTGACTTTCTCCCGCCGCTCGCAGGTGGCGGCCGCGGAGGCCGTCGCGCACGAGGCCGGTGCGTTCGTCGCCGTTCTCGTGTGCGACGTACCCCTCGAGGTCGCCATCGCCCGGGTCGAGGAGGCGGACGACCATCTGGCCGCCAACCGCGACAGCCAGCTCGTGCGGCGGGTGGCGGCGGAGATGGAGGAGCCGGCCGGCGACTACCTCACCCTGGACATGACGTCTGATCCGGGGACGCTTGCGGCCCAGGCGATGGCCTACGTGGAGGAATTGGCCGCGGAGTAACGGGGTAGCGTGCCCCGATGGAGTACCGCAGCCTCGGTGGCACAGGTGTGAAGGTCAGCCACCTCTGCCTCGGCGCCATGATGTTCGGCGCGTGGGGCAACACCGACCACGACGAGTCGGTCCGCATCATCCACGCCGCCCTCGACGCCGGCGTGAACTTCCTGGACACCGCCGACGTCTACTCCCACGGTGAGTCCGAGGAGATCGTGGCCAAGGCGCTCAAGGGCCGGCGGGACAACGTGGTCCTGGCCACCAAGTTCCACGCCAACATGGGCGACGACCCGAACATGCGGGGGAACTCCCGGCGCTGGATCCACCAGGCGTGCGACGCCAGCCTTCGCCGGCTCGGCACTGACTGGATCGACATCTACCAGGCCCATCGCCACGACCCCGACGTCGACCTCGACGACACGCTGGGCGCGCTCACCGACCTGGTCCACGCCGGCAAGGTCCGCTACCTCGGCTCGTCGACGTTCCCGCCGTCGGCCATCGTGGAGGCCCAGTGGGAGGCCGAGCGCCGCAACCGTGAGCGCTTCGTGTGCGAGCAGCCGCCGTACTCGATCTTCGTCCGCGGCGTGGAGAGCGACGTGCTCCCCACCTGCCAGCGCCACCGCATGGGCGTCATCGCCTGGAGCCCGCTCAACGCCGGCTGGCTGACGGGCAAGTACCGCAAGGGCGAGGAGCCGCCGGAGGGGTCGCGCGCCGCACGGGGCCGGATGGCCCGCTTCGACTCGCCCGAGAACGTCCGCAAGCTCGACCTGGTGGAGGAGCTCGCCAAAGTGGCGGCCGACGCCGGCGTGTCCCTGACCCACCTGGCCCAGGCGTTCGTGGTCCGCCACCCGGCGGTCACGTCGGCCATTCTCGGCCCCCGCACCATGGAGCAGCTCACCGACCTGTTGGCCGGCCAGGACGTCGTCCTCGACGACGCCACGCTCGACCGCATCGACGAGCTGTGCCCACCGGGCTCCAACGTGCACCCCGGCGACAGCGGTTGGACCTCGCCGGCGCTGGCGCCGGGAGCGCGACGCCGGTGATCCAGCCGTACCTGCTTCCGGAACAGCCGCTCACGTCGCTGGCGCAGTGGCAGCAGATGGGCGGCGGGAAGGCGTTGGAGATCGCCCGCCGGCTGGGGCCGGCGGACACCATCGAGGAGATCGGCACCGCCGGCCTGCGGGGCCGCGGCGGCGCCGGCTTCCCGACATCGCGGAAGTGGGCCGGGGTGCGAGGGTCGGCCGGTACCCATCGCTACGTCGTGTGCAATGCGGCCGAGGGCGAGCCGTCGAGCTTCAAGGACCGGGCGATCATGCGGGCCAACCCGTACCAGGTGCTCGAAGGCCTGACCGTGGCCGCGTTGACGATCGGCGCCCGCGAGGCTTACGTCGGCATCAAGCAGAGCTTCCGCACGGAGTTGGAACGCCTGGTCGGCGCCCTGGAGGAGATGGAGGCCGCCGGCCTGGCCGGCGACGTGCCCATCAACATCGTGGGTGGCCCCGACGAGTACCTCTTCGGCGAGGAGAAGGCGCTGCTGGAGGTCATCGAGGGCAAGCCGCCGCTGCCCCGCCTGCTCCCGCCCTACGAGCACGGCCTCTTCGCCACCGGGTCGCAGATGGGATGGGAGTCGGTGCCACGGGAGCCCGGCCACGGTCCCGCCCTCGACGTCTCCAATCCCACGCTGGTCAACAACGTGGAGACGCTGGCCAACGTCCCCCACATCCTCGTGCACGGGGCCGAGTGGTTCCGCTCCATGGGCACCGCCGAATCGCCCGGTCACGCGGTGGCCACTGTGGTGGGCGACGTCGTGCACCCGGGTGTGGCCGAGATCGACCTCGGCATGCGGCTTTCGGACCTGATCGACGAAGTGGGTGGCGGGGCGAAGCCGGGCCGGCGGGTGAAGGCGGTGTTCTCGGGCATCTCCAACCCGGTTGTCACCGCGGCACAACTCGACACGCCGTTGACGTATGAGGATATGGCGCGCATCGGCTCGGGCCTCGGCGCAGTCGGCTTCGCCGTCTACGACGACACCGCCTGCATGGTGGAAGTGGCGTTCCAGTACTCACGGTTCCTCTGGATCGAGTCGTGTGGCCAGTGCCCGCCGTGCAAGCTCGGTACCCAGGAGATCACCCACCGCCTCAACGAGATCGCCGCCTGCCGGGGCTCGGACACCGACATCGCCGTCATCGGTGGGCGGCTGAAGAACGTCACCGACGGTGCCCGTTGCTTCTTGCCCCAAGAGGAGCAGCATGTCGTGCGCAGCCTGCTCCGTGCGTTCCCGGAGGAGTTCGCCGCCCACCTCGAGGGCCACTGCCCGAACCCCCGGACCGACCTCATCGCGCCGAAGCTCGTCGACCTCGCCGCCGGTGTCGCCACGTACGACGAGAAGCACCGGCGCAAGCGACCCGACTGGACGTACGAATAGGGTTCGCGCTCGGAAGCGGCGAGGTCGTTGCGCGGCGGCCCGCCGGCGATTTACCTCACATTTCCGACCACGCGTCCTCAAGGACACGTAGCAGGACTTCCGGCGGTTGGGCGCCCGACACGCCGAGGCCGCCCATCACGAAGAACGGCACGCTGGTGATGCCCAAGTCGGCGGCGCGCTGCTCGTCGGCCCGCACCTCGGACGCGTAGGCGCCGGACTCCAGCACGGAGCGAACCTCGGCCGGGTCGAGGCCGGCGTCGGTGGCCACCGCCATGAGCACGTCGTGGTCGGCGATCACCGCGCCCTTGGTGAACACGGCCCGCAGCAGCTTGTCCTTGAGCTCCGCCTGCACGCCGCGCTCGGCCGCCAGGTGGAGCAGGCGGTGGGTGTCGAAGGTGTTGCCCGGCTTGGCCTTGTCGAAGCGGAGCACGACGCCGTTGCGGGCGCCGGCCTCGATCATCGTGTCGATCATGGCGTCGGCCGCGGCCATGGATATGCGGTACTTCGCCATCAGGTGGTCGAGGTAGGCCAGCTCACGAAGGGCCGGCGCCGCCGGGTCGAGCTCGAAGGACCGGTACCGGACCTCGACCGCCTCCCGATGCTCGAAGCGCGCGAGGGCAAGGTCGAACCCCCGCTTGCCGATGAAGCACCACGGGCAGGCGACGTCGGACCAGATCTCGACCCTCAACGGCTGGATTCTGACCGGCGGGCCGGCCCGCCGGTGATCAGATCTTGGAGGATTCGGCCTTCTTTGCCGCCTTCTTCTTGCCGGCGGCCTTGGCCTTCTTTGCCGCAGCGGCGGCCTTGCGGTCGGCCTCGCCGGCCGCCCACTCCTTGGTGGTCTGGTCCTCGATCACCGCGTCCGCCGCCAGGCTCTTGACCGAACGGATGCCGCCCATGGCGGAGGCCTTCGTGTTGTAGGCCTCGCTCGTGGCGACGATCTGGCCGTTCGTGGAGAGCAGAGAGAAGCGGAACTTCCCAGTGCTGCCCTTCTTGACGACGAACTTGCCCGGCATCAGCTCTCCCTTGTCGACAATTACGAACGCCCCGAAAAGTACCAACCCCGCCGGCTCATGCAGTGGATACCCCTTAGCGCCGCTTGCGAAGCAGGCCGAACACGCCGCGCGTCACGGTGTTGATCATCGACCGGCCCTCTCGTGATTTGAGGTAGCCGAGCACCACGTTGTCGTCCTTCTTCGACTTCTTCGCCGGCTTGGAGGCTGTCGCCTCGCGCCTCTCCTCCTCCGCCTGTTCCTCGGCCGCCGCCGCTTCGGCGGCCGCCGCCATGCGGGCACCGAGCTTCTCGCGTGCCGATTCGCGGTCGATCTCGGTGGCGTACTTCGACCACAGCGAGCTGTCGCGTGCGCCCCGGTCGATGGCCTCGGTGTCGATGGCGGCCATCAGCGATCTGGGCGGGCGCAGGCGGGTCCAGGCGACCGGTGTGGGCGCACCACGCTCGGAGAGGATGGTGATCATGGCCTCGCCGGTGCCGAGCTGGGTGAGGTCCTCTTCGAGGTCGTAGTCGTCGGTGTTCGGATAGGTGGTGACCGCGGCCTTGAGCGCCTTGGCGTCGCGGGGTGTGAAGGCCCGCAGCGCGTGCTGCACCCGGTTGCCGAGCTGGGCCAGGATCGCGTCGGGCACGTCGTCGGGAAGCTGGGTGACGAAGAACACGCCCACGCCCTTGGACCGGATGAGGCGCACCGTCTGGGTGACCTGGTCGAGGAACGCGTCCGATGCGTCGGCGAAGAGGAGGTGGGCCTCGTCGAAGAAGAAGACCAGCTTGGGCTTGTCGAGGTCCCCCACCTCGGGAAGGTCATGGAACAGCTCGGCCAGCAGCCACATGAGGAAGGTGGAGAACATGCGGGGCTTGTCCTGCACGGCGGCCAGCTCCAGGCACGAGATCACGCCCTGGCCCTCGGGCGTCGTGCGCAAGAGGTCGGCCACTTCCAGCTCGGGCTCCCCGAAGAAGGCCTCGCCGCCCTGGTCCTCCAGCTCGACGATCTTGCGCAGCAGGACCCCGGCGGTGGCGGAGGAGAGGCCGCCGATGGCCTTGAGCTCGTCCTTGCCCTCGTCGCTGTCGAGGAACCGCAGGACCTCGCGCAGGTCGGCCAGGTCGAGCAGGGCCAGGTCGTTGTCGTCCGCGTAGCGGAAGACGAGCGACAGAGAGGACGCCTGCGTCTCGTTGGCGTCCATCACCTTGGCCAGCAACTGGGGCCCGAACTCGGTGATGGTGGAGCGGACGGGGACGCCGGGGCCGAGCCCGCCGAGGGAGAGGAACGTCACCGGGAAGCCGTTGGGGTTCCACTCGATGCCCAGCTGCCCGGCCCGCCTGGTCACGCCGTCGCTGGCCTCGCCCGGCCGAAACAGGCCGGAAAGGTCGCCCTTGATGTCGGCGGCGAACACCGGCACCCCCATCGCCGACAGCTGCTCGGCCATCAGCTGGAGGGTCTTGGTCTTGCCCGTACCGGTGGCGCCGGCGATGAGGCCGTGGCGGTTGCACATGGCCGCCGGCACCTGCACCACCGCCTCGGGGTGCACCTCGCCGCCCAGCATCGCCCGGCCCAGCTCCAGGGCCTTCCCGTCGGTGGCGTAGGCGGTGGCGATGCGGGTGGCGAATTCCTTGTCCGTCATGGGACCGCAGGCTACTTAGCAGCCATGCCCGTCGGCCCAGCATGCAGGGCGGCGCTCGGCTACGTTTCCGCCCGAAGGACGGCGGGGTCGAACGTGGGGGGAGATCACATGCGCCGTAAGGGAAGGATCGGGTTGGCCGTCGCGGCGTCGATGATGATCGCGGGCGCCGGGGTGCAGCCGGCGCCGGCGGCCGACGACGGCGACGACCGGGAGATCACGCCGGCGGTCACCGCCGCGGTGCAGGTCAGCACCAACCCGGACCCGGCGCGAGGCCACTCCACGCCGCTCATTACCCGCAACCCCAAGAACGGGGTGCTGGTGATCGCCGACTGCGAGGCCCGCACCAAGCGGACGATCGACGTCTACCGCTCCTTCGACGACGGCCGCTCCTGGTCGCCGGGCGGGAGCCCGATGACCAGGCCGTGGACGGACGCCTGCGGCAACCCCGACTCCAACATCAGCCACTCCATGCACTACGACGACGATGGCGTCCTCTACATCGGCTTCCACGCCAGCGACCCGAAGTTCGCCACCATCGACCGGCCGAACCGGCCCGTCCACATCTGGCTGGCCAAGTCCACCGACGACGGTGCGACCTTCGAGACGGTCCGCGTCTACGAGTCACCGGAGGCGCCCGAGGCCGACCGGGGCCTCAAGCGCAACTACCGGGCGTGGGTGGCCGTCGACCCGTCCGACTCCCGCTTCGTCTACGTCTCCTGGATGCAGTTCCACACCAACGACGACGTGCCTTCCGGCAACAAAGCCCTGATCGCGTCGTCGAGCGACGGGGGCCGCACGTTCGGGCGACCATTCTCACTTCGCGAGGGCGACCCCCAGGGCTCCTACGAGGCCCGTCCCGCAGTCGACAGCAAGGGCGTGGTCCATGTGACCTTCGCCGGCCGAGGCCGGGCGGTCCCGCCGCCCGAGGGCCAGCCGGCGCCGCCGCCGCCCATCCGTACCGTCCTCTACCGCTCCTCGGGCGACCACGGCCAGACCTGGACCGAGGCCAAGCAGATCGAGGAGGGCAATGCCGGCTTCTCGCACAACCGCAAGTGGGGCCTCAAGGCCGACCCCAACTCCGACAACCTCTACGCCGTCTGGTACGGGCACCAGAACCCACGGGCTGCGCTGCCGGCCGACGACCGTGACGTGTACCTGCGGGTGTCGCACGACTCCGGTCGGACCTGGGAGGACCGGGTCGTGGTGAATGACGACTCGGCGCAGCCGAACGTGCAGCACATGCACCCCAACCTGTCGGTGGCCCCCAACGGCCGTCTCGACATCGTGTGGATGGACACCAGGAACAGCCCGGTGCCCCCGGGGATCACCAGCTCACCCGGCGTGACCTACGTCGGCCACCAGGACGTGTACTACACGTACTCACTCGACGAGGGGCGCACCTTCGCCCCCAACATCAAGATCACCGACCGGATCATCGACCGGCGCTTCGGCATTTGGCAGGGCAACGCCGACATCCACGGCCCTACGGGAATCGTCTCGACTGACGACACCGTGTACTTCACCTGGCAGGACAGCCGCAACGGCCACAACACCGGCTCGGCCGACGACACCTACTTCGCCTCGCTCCACCTGTACGGGATCCCGGCGGCGGTGGGCACGGGCATTGACGACGACGACGAGGGTGTGCCGAGCTGGCTGCTCATCGGCGCCGGCCTGGCGCTCGGCATGGGCGTGTCCATGGTGGTCGTCTCCATGGTGAGCCGACGGTCCCGGGCGGCCTGACCCCCCGAACTGGTTGCATTTACCCGCGCATACGGCGGGCAACTGCAACCAGAACGAGAGGGGTTAGGACGTGGCCAGAGCCACGCGGCGGCCTTAGGCCGTCGCCAGCGACACGGCGCCGGCGAGGGTGAGGCCGGCGCCGGCGTCGAAGGCGGCGCGGAACTCGGGCTCGCCCAGGACCGCGCTGCATGCGGCGATCGTGTCGGTGCGGTCGGCGGCCTCGTGGGCGGGCAGGGGAGCGCCTATCGCCTGGCGCAGCGCGTCGGCGGCGCCGACGAGGCGGGCGGCGCGCTCCGGGCGGCCGTCGGCGACGGCGATGGCGGCCACCCCCTCGAGCCAGGTGGCGGTGCTGCCTGTGGGCGGGATCTCCTCGCCGGCGCTGGCGGGCATCGCCTGGCGGTAGAGGGCGTCGGCCTTCGCCGGGTCGCCGTCGTCGCGGGCCAGGCGGGCGAGGTGGAGCAGAGCGGCGGTCACGCAGTGGCGGTCGTCGAGCTCGGTGGCGATGGTGAGGGCCTCCTCGAGGAGGGCGCCGGCGGTGGCCCGGTCGCCGTCGAGGCGAGCCAGCTCGGCCAGGGCCGACAGTGACGCCGGCATCCCCGGTCGGTCGCCCACCCGCCGGCGTTCGGCCAGGCCCTGGCTCTGCAGCGTGCGGGCCGTCTCGCGATCGCCCCGGGCCAGTGCCACCCTGCCCAGGGCGGCGAGCGAGTCGGCCACGCCGGAGCGGTCGCCCAGCTGCCGGCGCAGGTCGAGGCCCTCGGTCTGGAGGGCGTGGGCGACGTCGGGGTCGCCCTGCTGGAGCGCCAGGTCGCCGAGGTTGGCCATCACCATGGCGGTGCCGTGGCCGTCACCGAGGCGCCGGCGCACGTCGAGCGCCTCGGTGTACATGGCCCGTGCGGCCCGGAGGTCGCCCCGGGCATGCGCCACCCATCCGAGGTTGGTGAGCGCGGCGGCCACCACCTGGGCCTCCTCCAGGTCGCGCCCGATGGCGAGGGCCGCAGCGAACTGGTCGCGGGCTGTCTCGAGGCGACCTTGCAGTGCGGCCAGGTTGCCCAGGCCGACCAGGGCGCCCGAGGCGCCAAGCCGGTCGTCGAGGCGCCGGCGCAGGGCCAGGCTGTGCTCGTAGAGGCCCCGGGCCGCGTCGTAGTCGCCCTGGTGCTGGGCCAGAACCGCGGCCCAGTTGAGGGCGTAGGCCCGCAGCGCCGGCAGATCCCCGCCCCCGCCGGCGGCCAAGGCCGCCTCCAGCCAGGCCCGGCCCTCGCTGAGATGGCCCCGCACCTCCCAGAAGCGACCGAGCGCGGTGGCCAGGCGGAGGGCGGGTTCGGGGTCGCCGCCCGAGGTGCCCCAGGCCAGGGCGACGCGCAAATCGTCGTGCTCGGCCTCCAGGCGGTCCAGGGCCGACGCCTGGCCCGGACCGTCGAGGGCGGCTTCGGCTGCGGTGGCGATGGCGAGGGCCCGGGCGAGGTGGCGGGAGCGGACCTCGGTGGCCTCTCCCGACTCGGCCAGGCGCTCCCTGGCGTAATGCCGCATCGTCTCCAGCAGCCGGTAGCGGGAGCGGCCGCCGGCGCCGGGTCGCTCGGCCACCACGAGCGACTTGTTGACCAGCCCGGTGAGCACGTCGACAGCGTCGTCCTCGGCCACGACCTGCTCGGCGGCATCCAGGTCGAACGTCGAGCCGAAGACGGCGAGGCGGTTGAAGACCCGCCGCTCGGCGTCAGAGAGGGCGTCGTAGGTCCAGTCGACCATGGCCCGCAGAGTCTGCTGGCGGGGGACGGCGGTGCGGGCGCCGCCCGAGAGGAGCCGGAAGCGGTCGTCGAGGCGGGCGGCGATCTCCTCGACCGACAGGGCGCTGGTCCGCGCTGCGGCCAGCTCGATGGCCAGGGGGATGTTGTCGAGGCGCTGGCACAGCTGGGCGAGGGCCGGCGCCGCGGTGACGGTGACGGTGAAGTCGGGGCGTGCGGCCTGCGCCCGCTCGGTGAAGAGCGCCATGGCGCCGGCCGGCGACAGCGAGGGCACCCGCCATGTGGCCTCACCCGGTACGCCCAGCGGCTCCCGGCTGGTGGCCAGGACGGTGAGGCGGGGGCAGGCCCGGAGCAGGCTCTCGGCGAGGGCGGCGGCGGGGCCGACGAGGTGCTCGCAGTTGTCGAGCACGAGAAGCACCTCGCGGCTGCGGAGGTGGGCCGTAAGGGTGCCGGCGGGGTTCTGGCCGGTCTCCTCCCGGAGCCCGAGGGCGGCGAGGACGTGCTGGGAAAGGAGGTCGGGGTCGGCGAGGGGCGCCAGCTCGACGAGGACGGCGCCGTCGGCGAAGCCTGGGGCCAGGTCGGCGGCGGCGGCCAACGCCAGCCGGGTCTTGCCGACGCCGCCGGTGCCGGTGAGGGTCAGCAGCCGGGTGCCGGCCACCGCCTTCTCGATGGCGGCGAGCTCGTCGTCGCGACCCACCAGCCGGGTGAGCGGGAGGGGCAGGCTCGCAGGGGGTGCCTGGGCCTGAGCCGGCGCCGGCGCCGCGGGCTCGTCGCCCAGCAGGGCGACGTAGGCGGCTTCGGTCGCCGGCGACGGGTTGACGCCGAGCTCCCCGGCCAGCAGCCGGCGGCACCGCTCGTAGGCCCGGAGGGCCTCGCCGCGGTTGCCGGCGCCGGCGTGCGCCTGCATCAGGCGCAGGTGGGCAGACTCCCGGTATGGCTCGGCGGCCACCGCCTCCTCGGCCCAGTGGCGGGCGCCGGACCAGTCGCCGGCGGCGGCTGCCGCCGCCGAGGCCGCCTCCAGCGCCCGCAGGTGCAGGTCGCGCAGCTCGGCCTGCCGGCGCTCGACCCACGCTCCGGTCGCCTCCGGGAGGAAGCCGCGGCCGGCGACGGCGGCGGCGCGCTCGGCCGCGGCCCGGGCGTCGGCCGGCTGCCCCTCAGCCAGCGCCTGCCCGGCCCGGGCCAGATCCGCCGGCACCGTCTCGACGTCGATCTCGACGTCGGGCAGCTGGAGCTGCCAGCACCCGAACGCGCTGGTCAGCGCCTCGGTGGGGACCAGGCCGGCGGCGCCCAGCAGTCCCCGCAGCCGCAGGGCCACGCCCCGCAGCGACGTCTCCCACGATCGGGGAAGGTCCTCGCCCCACAGCACCTCGGCCAGCTCGTCACGGGTGACCGGGCGGTCGCGCTCGCAGACGAGGTAGGCGAGGGCCAGGCGGCCGAGCCGGCCCAGTCCGCCGGCGTCGATGACCGTCCCGTCGGTCTCCACCGCCACCCGGCCGGCGAGGGAGACGTGGAGCACGCCACCACTACAGCACCGTCAGCGAGCTTCGCCAGGACTCAGCTCGTTCGGCCGGCTCAGAACGCCTTTCAGGACGTCGGCCACGTACGACGCCCCCCTGGCTGGGTCGACGGCGAAGACCTGGCCGGAGCCGGCCAGGGCCCGGGCCCGAGGATCGGACGGCCGGCCGGCGCAGGCGGCGGCGATCCGGTCGGCGACGCCGCCGGTGCGGGCCACGGCCATCACCAGCCGGCCGGCCCGGGCGTGGGCGGCGATGGCCTCCCACGCCGGCTCCCCGCCGGCGGCGAGGACCGCCACCGACCGGTTCCCGCCGGCGGCGGCCGTCGCCACCGCGGAGACCCAGCGGGCCAGGCCGGCGCCGTGGTCGACGGGGACGAGCACGAAGTGGCTGTGCTCGGGCTCCAGATCCGCCGGGTGGGCCCCGTCGGACGCCACGCCCACCATCGGGAAGCCGGCCCTCGTGCGCCGCCGGGCGTGGCCGAGGGCCTCGCCCAGGCCGCCGGCGCCGCCGGCGCCCACCACGGTGGCCTGCTCGGACTCGGCCACCGCGGCCACGACCTTCTCGAGCAAAGGCGCCAGGCGGCTGAGCTGCGACGGCGAGGATCCGGCCCCGACGGGGACGATGGTGGGGACCCCGGTGGTGAGGCCCATCGCCCGCAGCGCCCGGCCGAGGTCGACGTCGGGATCGGCCCGGACCGCGAGCGCCACGTGGCCGTCATGAAAGGCGATGGGAAAGCGGGGAACGGTCAGAAGGGGGTGCTCCACGGGTGGCGGCTGCGATGCGGAGCGCGTTGTGGGCGGGGAGAGTAGCCGGTCGACTACGCTGCGACCTCGATCGGTACGAGCACGACAAAGAGTCGACATTATGAGGCAGAAGTTTGTATCTTGTGGCCGCTGGCGTAGAACCCCAGGCGTGGGGCTCGCTCGGGAGCGCCAGCACATAGCTTCGTCGTGACTTCAGAGAATCTACCGAGAGCAATGGCGGTACGGGCGTCAGGCCCTCTGGCGGGAGGCCACGAGCAAAGGAGCAGCGTTTTGAGGACGCGAGCAGTAGGACTGTTGTCGGCGGCGATGGTGTTGGGGGGCGTACTGGTTTCGTCCGCGTCTCCCGCCGCCGGGCAGTTGAGCGCCACGCCTTTCACCGGGTACGGCTCCGGCGACGTGATCGCGATCAACGCGCTGGCCTCTGGAGCGCAGCAGGCGGCAGGCGTGCGGGCCGCCGCCTCGGGCGGGAACGTGAACTCGGGATCGAATGGCCTGCAGTCGCGGACCAACGAGTTCGGGCAGAACGTCGGGCCGGCCAACGCCAACGAGAACGCCTACGGGCGTGGCGCGGCCATCGAAGCCGGAATCTTCACCAACACCCCGCAGCCGGTCGACGTCAACCAGGTCCTCATCAGCGGTCTGGCGGAGGCGTACTCACCGCCGCCCACCGACCTGGTACGGGCCGCGACCGACGTCGGCCTGGCGCCCACGCTCTTCGCCCGGACCGGTGCCGGCGAGGCCCAGAGCCGGTTCGACCCGCAGTTCTGCCCCGTCGGGCGGCCGATCACCTACGGCCGTGGCTTCGCCGAGAACCTGCAGCTGCTCGGTTCCGGCCAGAACCCCGACGACAGCATCATCGCCCCGGTGCTCGGCACGAGCACGACGGCGGGCACCAACCGGGCCACCACCCAGTCCCGTACCGTCACCTACGTCATCGCCAACGGTGACGGCACGTTCGGCCTGGTCAGCGAGACCCGCCAGACCCTCGCCCCCATCGAGCTCAACGTCCTCGGCAGCCTGCTCGGCGGCACGCTGGGTAACCTCCTGATCGAGGTCACCGGCGAGTTCGGGCTGCGCACCGTGGCCACCGGCAAGCCCGGCGGGGCGTCGGTCACCCACCTTGGTGACCCCATTGTGAGCATCAGCACGGTGCTTCCGGCGCCGGCGGCGCCCGTTCCGGTCCTCGGCCCGATCACGCTGTCCAGCCTGATCGGCGCCGGCGGCATCGGGATCGGCGCTCCCCTCAACACGATCCTCAACCTGACCCTCGGCGGGCGGCCGCGGGGCCTCAACCAGGCCTTCGGCACTGCGCCTCAGACCTCGCAGGACGGCACCCAGGCGGCGGGCGCCATCGATCTGCTCCGTGTGGCCGTGCCGCTCCTCGGCGTCGATGTCGGGCTCTTCCACATGGAGGGCCAGGTCACGGTGCCGGCCGGCGGGTTCCGATGCACCATCCCGGTCAGCAAGGTGGCCAGCTCCGACCCTGTCACCGCGGGCCAGGACTTCAGCTACACCATCCGCATCCCGTCGGACACGGCGCTGTTCGACAAGCTGTTCAACTGCGACCTGCTCAATGTCAGCGCCGTCGACACGGTGACCACTGAGAGCGGCACCCCGCGCATCCAGCTCCTGGGCGCCAGCGCCGGCGGGGTGGTGTCGGGCAATACGGTGACGTGGGCCAACCTCGGCACATACCAGCGAGGTGCTCCACCAATCACGCTGACGATCAACGCCCGAATACCGACCAACTCGGGAGCCGGCGTCCTCCGGGACACGGTGAACGTCACCGCCGCCCTGGGCAACTGCCAGGGTGGGGCCACGGGTGAGGACATCATCCGGGGCAACGCCCAGATCCCGGGCATCGCCCGGCTGGACGGCAGCGCCATCACCGGCGCTGTCACCCTGGTCGGTCCCAACGTCAGCCGGGGCACCCTGGCTGCCACCGGCAGCAACTCCTGGCCGCTGGTTGCCGGAGGCGGGTTCATGCTCGCCGCCCTCGGCCTGGTGCGCCTGCGTCGACGGGCCGCGGAGGTCCCCAGCGTCCTGAGCTGATCAGCCTGATCGGCGGTTCGTCCCGAACCGGCTGCGGTGTGGTGCGCACAGCGCATCCCACCGCAGCCGGTTCTCTTCGTGCCGGGGCCTAGGATGAGGAATGATGGTCACTGGCTCGAAGGAGATTGAGCTGCTCGAGACGACGAGTCCCTGGCCCTGCTCCGCTCAGCCGACGCCACCTCCGAGCACCTCCAGACCATCCCTGTGTCGCCGTGGGCGCCGGACGCCAAGGCCCGGCTCTTGCGGATCGACGTCCAGATCAATCGAGGGCCGGCGTTTCGCCGGAGAGAGGACACCCTGATGACCAACGTGATGATCCCTGTGAACCCCGCCGGCGCCGAGGCCGCCGAGGACGCCGCCCCCGGCTGCGGCTGCTGCGTGCCGCCTCCTGACGCAGCCAAGGCCGAAGGCCGCCGGCAGGCCCTCGCCGCCCTGGAGGCCCGCCGTGAGGCCGTAGATCGCCGTCTGGCAGGCCTCCGATAGCGCCGGCGCCTGCGCCCGCCGGCTGGATCGCCGGCTTCGACACCTGAGGCCCAGGCGGAACTCGGCACACCTTTAGGGACACCAGAGTCCCAGAGTGTGCCGAGAGCGGCTCCTACTCCGGGTGGGCCTCGCCGGACGGGTCGCTGCCGTTGCCGCTCCCGTTGCCGTTGCGGCCATCCGGCGCCGGCGGGGGCGGTGAGGGCCGGCGGAAGCCGCGGCCGGCCAGGTCGGCTTCGCTGAGCTCCACCTCGACCAGGACATCGCCCTGGGGCTGCACGGCCCGGTAGCGGCCGTTGAGCAGCGGTAGGGGTATGTCGACCTTGCCGTGGCCCTTGTGGGCGGCAACCACGCGGTTGTGGTAGTCCTCGGCCAGCCGGTCGAACTCCTCGGTGCCGTAGGGGGTGCCGTCGATGAGGGTGCCGGGGCGGCCCTCGATGATGGCCCGGATGTCCTCGCCGGTCACCGTCTTGTGGGTCTCCAGGGCGTGGGCGACGGCCAGAACGGCTCGGCGGTTCTCCAGGAGGAGCCGCTCCGTGCGCTCCATCAGCTCCGCCAGCTTGTCCTCGATCCGGGACCCGAGCGTGCCCTCGAGCAGCTTGTTGGGGTCGTCCTTCTTCTCGCCGCCCCCGCCACCCTTGCCCGGCTTGCCGCCGCCGCCGATGCCGACGCTCTGGGTGACGCCGTGGGAGGCCACCGTGGAGCCCATACCCCAGTAGCCCTCCATGAGGGTGGCGATCTGGGTGGCCGACTCCAGGTCGCCGGAGACGCCAGAGGAGTTGTCGCCGTCGAAGAACATGCGCTCGCCGACCAGGCTGGCCAGGGCGACCATGATGTCGGCCTCGTACTCGGATCGCCAGCGGGTGAACTGGTCCTCCGGCGGGATGGAGGCGACCATGCCCAGGTAGGTGCCGCCCTTCTCGATGGTGGCGATGTCGATGGTCATGTGGGCCCGCACCCGGTAGGCGGCGACCGCGTGGCACGCCTCGTGCACAGCGACCGCGTGCCGCTCCCTTTCGATGTACTCGACGTCCTCGGGCGGCCCGAGGTCCTTGAGTTGCTTGGCCTTGATCACGTCGTTCCAGGTGATCGAGTCCCGGCCGCTGCGGATGGCGTTGATCAGGGCCTCGTTGACGGTGTCCTTGATGGTGGCGCCGGTGGCGTAGGGAGTGATGGTGGCCAGCTTGTCGATGTCCTCGGCCGTCAGCTCGTGCCGGACCTTACGCAGGTAGCCCTCGTAGGTGCGGACCCGACCGGGCTTGGACGGGTACCCCACCTTGTAGATGCGGTCGATACGGCCGGGGCGCAGCAGGGCCTCGTCGAGGCTCTGGGGCATGTTCGTGGCCATCATGATGAGCATCCGGTACTTGGGCGGGGGCTTGGGCTTCATGCCCAGCACCCGGCGCACGACCCGGTTCATAAAGCCCTTGGGCTTCTTCAGGCCCGACATCTCGGCCAGCAGGGCCTGGAGGGTGCCCATGCCCCCGCCGCCCATGCCCATGCCCATCATCCGGTTCACGAAGCTGCGCTGGGGCGCCGGCATGACACTGGCGTCGAGCCAGCTCTGGAGGGTCATGCTGGCCGTCCGGGGGTCGACGTAGGACAGGCCGTTGCAGCTCATCGATGCCGAGAAGGGGCTGGCGCTGGCACCGGTCATGTGGCCGCCGAACACGCCGCCGGGGGTCAGCGCGCCACGGCTGCCGAGCGAGTCGGCCTCGTCGAAGAAGACGATGACCCCGCCATAGCGCACCGACAGCCGGCGCAGCTTGCGGAACAGGGACTTGACCTTCAGGATGCCGACGCCCATGAACATCTGGGTGAAGGCGCCGGGGTCGACGAACACGTAGGGCTTGCCGGTCTCGCCGGCCACGGCCTCGGCCATCAGCGTCTTGCCGGTGCCGGGAGGGCCCCACAGCAGGAGGCCGCCGGGCACGTAGCCGCCCTTCTTCTCGATGGACTCGGGGTCCTCGAGGAAGACGATGTTCTCCTTGATCTTCTCCAGGACGTTGTCCTGGCCCCAGACGTCGGAGAAGCGGGTCTTGATGTCGTCCGGGAAGTAGACCTCCATACCGCCCCGGGACAGGAACCAGAACATCGCCGCGAACTGGATGATGATGAAAACCACGGCGAAGGCCAGCTGCAGGATCATGGGCAGGGCGTCCCAGATGGTGTTGGGCAGCTGGACCAGGCCCTGGATCGGCGAGGTGTTGAGCGTGGCGCCCAGCACCATGGCGACGATCGTCAGCATCACGAGGAACCGCATGGCTCGCCCGAGGCGGTAGCGGGTCCAGTCGTTCATCCGGCCCTTGCGCCGATCCATCCCACCGAAGACCTTCACCGTCCAGAAGCGGTGGTACCCGGCCGATTTCTCGCTGATCAGGTAGTGGATCTGGCGGATGACCTCGATGACGAACAAGGCCGCCATCCACCACTTGTCGGCGAGCTGCTGGTCGATCGCCTCATCCATGGGCAGGATCGGGTTGTCGCCCGTCTCGGCCAGGACGAAGAAGGCGAAGAGGCCGACCAGGAGCACGAGCAACTTGATGCGGTCCCAGAGGCCCACCGGCTTGCGGGTGGTGCGGTCCTCGATCCGCTCGCGGCTTTTGAACCCGAAAGCGGGGCCCTGGTCGGGAGGTGCCAGCCCTGCCGGTTCGATGCTGGTGTCAGGCATGGATCAGCCCTTCGGTTTGACGGTGAACGACCTGGCGATCTCCGTGAACAGTTGGTTATGGCGGAGGAACTGCGCCTCGCCGGAGCGGATCAGCAGCACGTAGAGGCGCTCGGCCTTGCTGTCGACCAGGGTGGTCTGGTCGAAGGCGTAGAACGGCGACGAGGCGTTGGGCCGAAGGACGTAGCGCAGGCGGATGCCCCGGACGCCGTCGTTGTAGTGGAGCTCCTCCTCGTCGATAGGACGGAATGTGGTGGTTGCGTCACCGCTGACCCCCACGCCCCGGCCCGTGAGGTCGGACTTGGCCTCGGCCTTCATCTCGTCGTAGTTGACGATGACGTTGCGCAGCGCGGCCAGGCTGACCTGATCGTGCTCGTCCTGGTCGAGCGCCCGCACGCTGACCTCCACGACGGGCTCCTCGGCCAGGGAAAGGGTGTGCTCGACCGAGGGAGACGGGTCGCCGTCGAAGGCCATCCGCCACTGGAACTGGCGGTTGATGAGCACGTCGATGAGCGAGGAAGGCTGGTTGGCCTTGCGGGCGGCGTCGATCTCGGCCTGCACCAGGTCGTCCTGCTGGTACACCTTCCAGTCGCTGGGGACCTTGAGGTAGGTGTTGATGTCGGAGTTGCTCACGTAGCGGAACTCCGAGTTTCCGCAGGCCGTGGCCAGCATCAGGGCCAGGACGACCGCGCTCAGCACAGGCCAGGGCCGGCGGCGAACAGGGCGTGACGATCCGGTGCGGGGAGGACCCACGGTCGCGAGCTTACCGGCGGAATCGCCATTCCACGGGCCGGAGGACACGCACCGGGACTCTTCATGCCCCTGTAATGTCCGCGCCGTCCCATGGCCCGTGACCGCCGGTTCCGATTCGGGGCCCAACTCAGCTTCGCTGGGACCCGTGACGAATGGGCGGCCAAGGCTCGGCGGGTCGAGGAGCTGGGGTACTCCACGCTGTCCATGCCCGACCACTTCGACGACCAGCTGGCGCCCTTCCCGGCGCTGGTGGCGGCGGCGGACGCGACCACGACGCTGCGGGTCGGCACTCTCGTCCTTGACAACGACTACCGGCATCCTCTCCTCACGGCCAAGGAGGCGGCCACCGTCGACGTGCTCTCCGGGGGCCGGTTCGAGCTGGGCATGGGGGCGGGGTGGCTCCGCAGCGACTACGAGCAGTCCGGGATCACCTGCGACCCGCCGGCCGTGCGGATCGAGCGGCTGGCCGAGGGCGTCGCCGTGGTCAAGGGGCTGCTCGCCGGCGGGAAGTTCTCCTTCTCCGGAAGCCATTACTCCGTGACCCGCCATCCGGGGACGCCCTTGCCGGTCCAGCGGCCCCGCCCCCCGATCCTCCTCGGCGGCGGCGGCCGGCGCATCCTGTCGCTCGCCGGCCGGGAGGCCGACATCGTCAGCATCAATTTCGACCTGTCGTCGGGCACGATCGGCCCCCAGGTGGGGGCGACGGCCACCGCCGGCGCCACCGCCGAGAAGGTCGGCTGGGTCCGCGAGGCGTCCGGCGACCGGTTCGACGATGTCGAGCTGTCCCACACCGCGTACCTGAGCATGGTCACCGACGACCGCGAGGCGGTGGCCGCCGGCCTCGGCGTGGGGTTCGGCCTCGATGCGGCCCAGGTGCTCGGCATGCCCAACTTCCTCATCGGCTCGGTCGTAGAGATCGCGGACGAGCTGGAGCGCCGGCGGGACGAGCTGGGGTTCTCCTACATCGTCGTCGGCGGGGAGTGCCACGAGGCCATGGCCCCGGTCGTCGCCCGGCTGGCGGGCAGGTAGGAAGGAGCCCATGGAGTCCACAGACCTCACTTTCGACACGTCAGGGCGCCAACTGGTGGACATGACCTCGGAACTGGCTGGGTTCTGCCGCCCGCTGGGCGACGGGCTGCTGTCGGTGTTCGTGCCCCACGCCACCGCCGGCGTGGCCCTCATCGAAACAGGGTCGGGCTCCGAGGCCGACCTGGAGGAGTTGCTGGGTCGGCTCCTGCCCAGAGACGACAGGTACCGCCACCGCCACGGGGCAGAGTCGTCGGGCGACGTGACCGTCACCGTGGGCCACGGTGCCGACCACCTGCTGCCGGCGCTGGTGAGCCCATCGGTGGTGGTCCCGGTTCGGGGCGGGCGCATGCAGTTGGGTACGTGGCAGAGCGTGGTCCTGGTCGACTTGAACGCCGATAATCCCCGGCGGACGGTTCGGCTGAGCTTCCTTGCCGGCTGACGGGCCGAACGGCCCGAGTGCGCGCCTCTAACGGGCGAGGTCCAGAACCGCCCGCAGGTCGGCCGCCCGGGAGGCGCCGGCGGGCAGCGGCGGAGGTTCGCCCACCATGTCGTCGCGCCACACGTGCAGGGCCCGCATCCCGTAGGCCACCGGCCCCTCGACGTCGGCGTAGGGGGTGTCGCCCACGAAGAGCGCCTCGGGCGGGGCGGCGTAGCAGCGCTGCAGAGTGTGGCGGAAGATGCGGGGGTGGGGCTTACGGGCGCCGGCCCGGGCCGAGGTGACGACCACGTCGACCATGCCGTCGAGCCCGGCGCCGGCCAGGGCCCGGTCGATGTCCCAGTCCCAGTTCGAGCAGACGGCCAGGATCAGCCCCCGCCGGCGCAGCTCGGCCAGCACGTCGGGAACCTCGTCGTAGGCATTGAGGGTGTAGGTCTTCGACGCAGTGTGGAGGTCGGCCACGAGGGCCTCGAGGTCATCTTCGCCGACGCCGCAGTTCCTGGCCCGCCGGCGCAGGCGATCCAACTCCCAGGCCACGTAGGCGTCCCGGCTGGTGGAGTGCTCGGCGTGCTCGTCGCCGTCGTTGGTCTCGCCGATGAAGTTCCATCCCCACCGCTCGGCGTCGAACGGCAGCCCGTGGCGGGAGAAGACCTGCTCGTGGGTGTCACCCCAGGTGACGGCGCGGGCGAGGGTGCCGTAGAAGTCGAAGAGGACGGCGCGGATCGGTTCGATGGCTACCCGACTCCCACCGGCACGCGGTCCCGGGCCCGGAGCCACCCGAACGCCAGCCCGAGCACCGACCAGAACGCGGCGGCGCCGGCCACCGTCGCCAGGCGGAACTGCCAGATCAGGGTGGCCGGCGCCGCCAACGGGTCGGTGTTGGCCGGCAGGACGATCAGGCCCACCGTGGCCAGCGTCACCCACGTGGCCAGGGTGGCCGGGACGGCCTTGTGCGCCGGCATGCCCTTGGCGACGAACGCCCGCCACGCCCGCCATCCGCCCCATGTGGCCACCACCGACCAGGCCACGGCGAGGAGGTAGAGGGCGGTGCGCCGGCCGATGGTGCCCGGGTCGCCCACCGCCGGAGGGTTTGCCGGGTACTTCAGGAACGGGAGCAGGAAGATGCCGGCGAAGCCGGCCATGGCCACCGCGATCGCGGCCCGCCAGTCGTCCGGCGTCCGCAGCCGGTGGCGGACGAGGGCGTAGGCGAGGGTGAAGACTGCGCCGAGGGCGGCGCCGTAGAGCACGGCGGCCACCATCCCTCCCACCTGCTGGGTGCCGCGGCTGAACATCTCGTCGCCGCCGGGGCCCTCCAGGGCGACGGCCCGCCCGATCGGTCCCTCGCCGATCAGGCGCAGCACGAGCGCGAGGGCCGACCCGCCGGCGGCGCCGGCGAGCACGCCCTCCTTCAACAGTCGTCGGAACACTCCAGTCCTCTCTCGATTGGTCAATTGGGTTGCGGATATGACCGCCAATTGACCAAACGCTCAGTGGCAGGGGACGCCGAGCATGTGGCGGCCGTCGTGGAACAGCTCGTGCAGGACGCCGGCGCCGGCCTGCAGGGTGGCGCCGTTCTCCATGGCCAGGGCGTAGACGGACATCAGCGCCAGCGCGGCGACGAGCCAGGCCCAGACCGGGATCGAGATCCTTTCAAGGGCGACGGCTGCGCCGTCAGGTGTGGATGTCTCCAAGTGAAATCACCTCCTCTCCGTGGTTGTGTGCGTGCTTGTGCTCGTAGCCCGGGAGGGCGTGGCGGTAGACGCACAGGTCGCAGTTCATGAACGCGTCGCCGGCGAGGGCCTCGCGGTACCGCTCGAGGACGAGCCGGGCGACACGCGGATCGGCTCCCAGGTGGGGGCCGGGGCGGGCGTCGACGGTGGGATGGTCGGCGGCCCACTCCGCCACCTGGTCCTGGATTCGGTCGACGAGGAGGCCGGTGAACAGGAAGTAGGGGACGACGACGATCCTCCGTGCCCCGAGGAGGCGGCAGCGCTCCAGGGCGGCCGGCACACGGGGGTCGGCCAGGGAGACGAACGCCGGCTCCACCATGGCCAGGCCCCGGGAGTCCCACAGCAGGCGGGCGACCTTGTAGAGGTCGGCATTGGCATCGGGGTCGGATGAGCCCCGGCTGACGAGCACCACGGCTGTCTCCGCAGGGTCACCGTCGCCGATCGCGGCCTTGATGCGCTCCTCGGCCACGCTGAGCACGAGCGGGTGAATGCCGAGGTGGCGGGCGTAGGCGAAGCGGACGGAGGGGTGCCGGTGGCGGCCGCGGTGAAGGGCGGCTGGGCCGTCGTCCTTCATGTGGCCGGCGCCGAGCAGGACCAGGGGGACGGCCACCACCGAGGCCGCCCCCCGCTCGACGAGGCGGTCGACGGCGGTGTCGAGGTCGGGTTCGGCCAGCTCGATGAAGCCGCAGCCGACGTCAAGCTGCGGGTCCGCCTCGGAGACGACCCGGGCCAGGTCCCAGTACTCGGCCACGCCGGCGGCCGACCGGCTGCCATGGCCGACGATGAGCAGCGACGGGCGTTCAGCCACGGGCCAGCCTCACCAGTGCGTTGAGGGCGCCGGCCGCCACTGCGCTCCCGCCCTTCTCCCCGACGTTGCTGATCGCCGGGATCCCGCTGGCCCGCAGGTGTTCCTTCGACTCGCCGGCGCCGACGAAACCCACCGGCATACCAATGACCAGCGCCGGCGTGAACCGTCCCGCCTCGTACAAGCGGACGACCTCCTCGAGGGCGGTGGGAGCGCAGCCGACGACGACGACAGCACCATCTGGATGGGCCTCGGCGGCGAGGGCCATGCCGGCGGCCGAGCGGGTGGTGCCCGGCGGTGCCGCCGGCGGGAGGAAGCAGCGGGCGTCGACGGCGGTGATGCCGTGGCGGACCATCTCCACGTCGACGACGACCGGGGCGCCGGCCCGGAGGGCGGCCACGCCGGCCTCGGCGGCCGCTTCGTGGACGACCATGCTGGTGGCGTACTCGAGGTCGGCGCTGGCGTGAATGACCCGGGCGACGACGGCGCCGGCGGCGGGGCCGAAGCCCGACAGGTCGACCCGCTCGGCCAAGATCCGGTAGCTCTCGGCCTCGATGGGGTGGATTGCGGTCATCCGGCCAGCTCGCTGATCGCACCGGCGGGGCACACTTCGATACATGCCATACACGTGGTGCACTGGTCGGTGAGGACGAGGGGCCGGCGGGGAGCGGCGACCAGGGCCCGCTCGGGGCACGTCACCAGGCAGGCTCCGCAACCGGTGCAGCGGAGGTCGATGGCAATGCTGGTCTTGCTCGGAACGAGCGGAGTCACTCGGCGTCGTACCCCCGGGGTGTCACCATGCGCCCGCCGATCACCCGGGTGGTCGAGCTGCCGACGATGACGCAGGTGGTCATGCCGACGGCGCCGGCATCGATGGCGTCAAGGGTCGTGATCCGGACGGACTGTCCTGGTCGGGTGGCGTCGGTCACCACGCCGACCGGCGTGCTTGGCGCCCTCCGCCCCCGCAGGATCGCGCAGGCGGCGTCGAACTGCCAGGTGCGGCCCCGGCTGCGGGGGTTGTAGAAGGCGACGACCAGGTCGGCCTCGGCCGCCGCCCGGAGCCGGACCTCGATTGCGGACCACGGCGTGAGCAGGTCGGACAGGCTGATGATCGCATGATCATGGCCCAGCGGCGCACCCAGCAGCGCGCTGGCGGCCAGGGCTGCGGTCACGCCGGGAACGACCTCGATGTCAACGCCGGCGTCGCCGGCCACCTCCAGGGTGAGGGACGCCATGGCGTAGACGCCGGCGTCGCCCGAGCAGACCAGGGCGACCCGCCGGCCGGCGCCGGCCTCGGCCACCGCCTGCTTGGCCCGCACGGTCTCGTCGCCGATCGGGCTGCGGACCACCTCCTGGCCTGCGGTCAGCAGGTCGGCGCAGGCGTCGACATAGGGCCCGTAGCCGATGACCACCTCGGCCCGGCGGACGGCGGCTTCGGCGGCCGGCGTGCGGTGGGCGACGTCGCCGGGGCCCAGGCCCACGACGGCCAGGTGGCCCCGTGGGCCCCGCCGGCGAGCGACCGCCACCGTGGCCTCCTTGCCCGCCCGCTTGGGTACGACCAGCTCGGCCCCAGCGCCGGCGGCGAGCAGAGCCGCCGCCTCGGCGACGCTGGCCGTCCCGACCGCGGCCCGGACGACCTCGCTCGGCGTCGGGACGTCGACGCCGGCCAGCGCCTCGGCGGTGAACGCCCGAACCGGGAGCCCGAGCGAGGTGACGACCGGGTCACCGGCCCGCCGGTCGAGGGTGGCGACCTCGGCCACCGATTCTCGGGCCAGGCCGGCTAGGGCGGCGTCGAGCAGCGCCGCCGCGGCGCCGGCACCGGCGTTCGACGACGCCCCGACGCCCACGACCAGCGAGGGCGGGTGCAGGGCGACCACGCCCGGCGCCGGCGGCACTGCCCGGTCGGTGACGACGATCCGCTCCGGGCCGTCGCCCGCGGTGACCGGCGCCGGCCACGCCAGGTCGTACTCCACCAACGGCCGGCGCCCGTCGAGCATGGCGGTGGTGACGCCGGCGATGTCGCCGGTGGCGGTGAAGCCTGGGAGCAGGTCGAGCGCCGGCGCCGCTACCGCGTCGGTGGCGGTGGTGACGACGGGGGTGGCGCCGAGGGCGGCGGCCACGGCGCGGGCCAGGGCGTTGGCGCCGCCGGCGTGGCCACCGCAGAGGGCCACGACGAACCGGCCGGCCTCGTCCACGCACACCACTGCGGGGTCGGTGGCCTTGTCCGCCAGGAGCGGGGCGACGATGCGCACCGCTGCGCCGGTGGCCAGGAACAGCACGAAGCCGTCCGCGTCGCCCCAGCGAGCGCGGATCACGTCGCCGGCTCGTCCCTCGGCGAGCTCGTACGGCAGCCGGGAGGAGAGGGCCCGGCCGGCGTCAGTCACCGCCACAGAAAGGACGCTCATTCCGACGGCCCCCAGGCCACGAACACCGGGTTCTCGGCCGCCAGCCGGATGCCGCCGTCAGGCAGCACCGCAGCCCGGGACACGCCGACCTGCACCAGGTGGCCCAGCCGGTGGGCGGCGCCGGCCGCCCGGTCGAGGGCGGCGAAGGCGGCGACCACCCGGCCGCCGGGCGCCAACCGGTCGAGCACGGCGTCCAGCACGTCGAGCCCTCCGCCCCCCACGAAGGCACGGTCGGGGTCCGGCAGCCCAGCCAACACTGCCGGCGCTTCGCCCTCCACCGTCTCGACACTCACGCGGTGACGGGCGGCGTTCGCCCGAATCCGCTCGACATCACGGTCGACGGCGATCACGCGGAGGCCAGGGCTGACCCGCGCCGACTCCACCGCCACGCTCCCGCTGCCGGCGCCGACGTCCCACAGGACGCCGGCCGGCGGGAGGCCGAGCTTGCCGAGCGCCACCGCCCGCACCTCGGCCTTGGTGATCATCCCGTCGCGGTGGGCGAACTCGTCCTCCGGCGCGCCCCACGCCAGCACCGGGGCCGTCGGTGCGCCACCGTCCAGGAGGACGACGACCGATACGGGGTCCCAGGTTCCGGCGGCCAGGCCGGCGAGGTCGGTCTCGGTCACCGACTCCTGAGCGGTGCCGAGTCGGGAGCAGACCACCGCCCGCTGATGCCGAGCGCCCAGCACGAGCAGCTCCTTGCCCAGGGCTTCGGGCGGCGAGTCGGGTGAGGTCAGCACGGCCGCCTTGACCGCCGCCGCCGCCCGCCGGCTCGCGGCCCGCAACGGCCGGCCGTGGGCGGAGACCACGACGGCGTCGTCCCACGGCTGCCCGAGGCGGGCGAAGGCCAGCGACACCGAGGGGGGCGCCGGTCGCACGTCGAGCGCCGGCGAGCCGAACCGCTCGGCCAGCGCCCGCACGATCCCGAAGAAGCCGGGGTCGCCGGAGGCCAGGACACAGACCCGCCCGGGTTCAGCGGCGATGGCGTCGAGGACCGGCCCCAGGTCGCCGCTGATGGCGAGGTGCCGGCCCGGCCGGCCCTCCAGGTGGCGCCGGCCGCCCACATACAGGTCGGCCTCGACCACCGCTCCCGGCATGCCGACCACCGTGATCGGCAGCTCAGGCACGGGCCACCACCATGTCGCCCTCGAAGTCGACCATGACGACCTCGGTGTCCACCTTGCCGGCGGTGTGCGCCTCGCACGCGGCCCGAGCCAGCGCGCACACCCGCTGGAGCGGGGCGACGTCGCCGTGGGCCATGGCGGTTTCGAAGAAGTGCCGGGCGGTCGCCGTCTCGGTGGCGGCGGCGACGACCTCGGCGGGAGAACCACTCTCCCGGGCCACCGACGCCAGCAGCTCGCCGTCGACCTGCGAGCGGTGGAAGTGGGTCATCATCACGCCGGCGGCCAGCTTGGTGATCTTGCCGGCCATGGCCACCAGGACGACGTGGCGGATGCCGTCGGCCGCGGCCCGCCGCAGGGCGGTGCCGGTGAAGTCGCCGACCTCGACGAAGCAGACGTCGGGCAGGTCGGGGCGCATCCGCATGGCCGCCTGCTCCGACCGGCTGCCGGTGGCCAGCACGACGACCGACTCGCCCTGGGCGGCGGCCACGTCGATCTGCTGGGTCACCGACGCCCGGTACGCCGCGGTGGAGAAGGGGCGGACGATGCCGGTCGTGCCCAGGATGGAGATGCCGCCGACGATGCCAAGCCGGGCGTTCGACGTCCGGGCCGCCATCTCGTCGCCACCGGGCACCGAGAACGTGACGGCCAGGGGCGCCGCCGTCACCTCGCCGAGGGCGGCGGCAATCATGCGCCTGGGCACGCGGTTGATGGCCGGCG
This sequence comes from uncultured Acidimicrobiia bacterium, assembly GCA_963768975.1. GTDB lineage: Bacteria > Actinomycetota > Acidimicrobiia > Acidimicrobiales > AC-14 > CADCTB01. Next base: position 386,852 of record CAVYKB010000020.1, read on the forward strand.
TGCCGACGTCGAGGCCCAGCCCGGGCTTGGTCACCATGCCGACGCCGGGGCCAGCGAGGAGCGCCGGCGCCGGCGCCTCCGTCACCTCCGCAGTCATGCGGGCCCGGTCGGTGCAGTCGGGGTCGTCGCCGGCGTCCTTGACCACCACGCACCGGGTGGGCGACTCGACCTCAACGGCGAAGCTCACCCGCCGGCCGCTCGGCAGCGCCATCTCCACCTCGGCCGGCGCGGTGCCGGTGACCAGCCCGATGGCCGCGGCCTTGGCTGCGGCGCTGGCGCACGTTCCTGTCGTCCACCCTGTTCGGAGTCCGCCGCGAGGGCTCACTGCGTCTCCTGGTCGCTGCGCTCGCCGGCCCTCAAGGGCCTACCGGCAGAGGCCTTCGATGCGCTCCGGCGAGGCCGGCAGGCCCGGCCGGCGTGCTCGCTCATGCTGGCCTGCCGGCCGTGGTACCGGGCGCGGAGCGCCGGCGGAACATGTGGGCGAACCCGGGGGAGTAGAGGTGGCTGCGCCCGCCGGCGCCGGCCAGCGCCGGCCCCACCAGCACCAGCACGGTGGTCTTGGTGCCGAGCGACGCCAGGTCGCCTGCCAGGCCGCCAACCGTCGTCATAACCACCCGTTCGTCCGGCCACGACGCCCGGACGACAATGGCCGCCGGCGTGTCTGCGGAGTAGGCGCTGCCGGCGGCGAGAAGCTCGCCGGCCAGCTCCACCGGCCGGGCCGCGGAGAGGAACACGGCCATGGTCGTCCCGTGGGCGGCGAAGGCGGCCACCGACTCGCCGGCGGGCATCGACGCCGCCGTCCGCCCCGCCAGCCGGGTGAGCACCACGCTCTGAGCCACCCCAGGCTGCGTCAGCTCCCGGCCGACCGCGGCCGACGCCGCGGCCAGCGAGCTCACGCCCGGCACGACCTCGAAGTCGCGCTCGTTGGCGACGCACCAGTCGATCTGCTCGCCGATGGCGCCGTAGATCGACGGGTCACCCGAGTGCAGCCGCACGACCGAGGCGGCAGGGCCGGCCTCCGCGTAGACCGCCAGCACGTCCTCGAGGGTCATCGACGCCGAGTCGTGGATGGCGGCGCCGGCAGACGCGTGGGCGAGGATCGCCTCGGGCACCAGCGACGACGCCCAGACGACCACGTCGGCCGCGGCCAGCCGGTCCCGGCCCCGCAGCGTGATGAGGTCGGGTGCACCGGGTCCCGCCCCGACGAAGCTGATCATCGACGATTCGCTTCGCTCACGAGGAACTGCCTGGTCGGCCTTCGGCCGGCTGTTGCCCGTGCCGGCCGGCCGAGCTCGCGGCGCTCGCCGGCCGGCCGGTGGGCGGCACGATCACGGTGGCCAGGTACGCCGCCGGCCCTGTGGCCGCCTCGGCCACCGGCGCGACGCGCTCGCCGGGCAGCCCCAGCAACTCGCCCATGATGGCGCCGTCGAGGCGCCCCACCGAGGCCAGCGCCTTGGCCATGGCCGGTAGGTGGCGGCCGCCCTTGTAGACGATCACGGCCTGGCTCGGATCGACCAGCGCCCCGTCCAGGGCCGCCGGCCCGTCGAGGGCCGTCACCAGCGCGAGCCGCTCGGTGTCGCGCAGGACAACGGTGCCCGACCGGGCGGCCAGCTCCTGGAACGCCATGATGCCGGGCACGGTGTTCACCACCGCGTCCGGCCGCATCTCGAGCACCCGGGCCGCCACCGAGGAGAACGTGCTGTAGACGTTGGGGTCGCCGAGCGTCACGAACGCCAGCCGCTGGCCGGCGTCGAGGCCGGCGACGACGACCGCTGCGGCGTCGGCGATCGACCCGTCCGCCCGCCCCATGGCGAACTCCAGCCGCTCGATCGCCACCCCAGGGCATGCCTGGCGCACGATCGACTCGGCCCGCCCCACGGCGTCGAGCGCGGACGACGGCGCCAGGACCCGGTCGGCCCCTCGGATCGTCCTGACGGCGCGCAGCGTGAGCAGCTCCGGGTCGCCCGGGCCCACGCCCACCCCGACGAGCGATCCTGTGGTGCTCATGTGGCCCTCGGGCACGCGGACTGGGTCTCTGGCGGTCCGACCTCTGGCTCCCTCTCGGTCACAGTGGCGTATGGCCGCACCGGACTCACACCGGCTCGTCGACCCGACAGACGCCCGCCACCCTACCCGGCTACATCTGCAGCTTCACCATCGGGCTTTGGCGCTGGGTGGGTTTGCGGTTGGAGGGCGGCGCCGGCCGGAGCGTCACCAGCGCCCGGATCTCGTCGGGGTTGGCGATGCTGCCCTGGTCCTCGTTCAGGTCGAGGGCTCGGAACGACTTCCTGTGGCGGCGCGAGACCGTGTCGGTCCTCCCCGGCTTCACGTCCTTGTTGAACAGAGGGGTGATGAACTCCAGGGTGTCGTCGCCACCGGCCCCCGCCGCCGCGTCGCTGGCGTTGGTGTCGTCGCCGATGATCCGGCACTCCTCCTCGTAGGCCTGCTTGTTCTTCATGTCCGTGGCGCTGAACCTGATGTCGTATGTGACGTCGACCGTGGCCGTGTCGCCCTTGATCTTCAGTGCCAGCTTGACGGGCCCGATTGTCGCCATGTGCCGCCTTCCCCCACCAGGCCGGCCCTCCGCAGGACCGGCGACGATCGCCGCAATGTAGCGGCCGGTACGCTGCGACGACGGCCGTGCTCCGCAAGCTCCTCGTCGCTCTGATCCTCGTCGTGCTGCCGGCGTGCGGCGGCGACGGCGGCGGCAGCGTCGACGACCTCGGTCCGGCGGCCACGCCTGTCCCGTCCGGCCCGCTGGTCGTCCTGGTCCGCTACGGCGGCATCGCCGGCTCCAACGACCGCGTGTCCGTCGACGCCCTGGGCGTGGTCACCGTGATCAGCGACCGGTCGCCGAACGCCAAGACCCGCACCCTGCCTGTCGGAGACCTCACCGCCCTGCGCGCCGCCCTCCAGCGGGCCGAGATCACCACCCTCCAACGCAACTACCTCGACCGCCAGGCGCGCGACGCCTACCAGTTCGACGTGACGTACCAGGGCGTGACGGTGACCGCGGATGAGCAGGTGATCCCGGACAAGCTGCGGCCGGTCGTCGACCTGCTCGCGAAGCTCATCGCCTAGCCAGTCGAGATCCGCCACGGCGCGGCGGGCTCCGTCTCCGCCGACGAGATCGGGCGTTTCGACGCGTCGGGCGTCGCCCCCGGACCGGTCAGCGTCCGATGTCGGCCTGCCGCCGGGGTCATCGAGACCGACTGGTTCTTCGCTTAGCGCACGCAACCGGCGACGAACGCCTCGGCCGGCGCCGGCGCCCCACCCAGGTGGACGTGCACGTAGGACGCCAGCAGCGAGCGTGACGCGAAGCCGCTCCGGCCGGCGCCGGCCCGGCCCGACCAGTCGAGGGCGTCGCCTGCCGGGTCGAGGCTGGAGTAGTGGAACTCATGGCCCCGGAGGTCGGTGCCTGCGGGGCCCACCGGCGACGCCGCCCGCACCCGGGCCTGCCGGTAGCCGAGAGTGAGCCGGTCCGTCATCCGCCCCTCGGCGGGCAGGACGCCGGCGAGGGCGTGGCCGTCGAGGGAACGGGCCAGCCAGAGCAGGCCGCCGCACTCGGCCCAGGTCACCAGCCCGCCGGCGACCCGGGATCGCACGTCGTCGAGCAGGGGGCGGTTGGCGGCCAGGCCGGCGGCGAACACCTCTGGGAACCCGCCGCCGGCGTACAGGCCCGTCGCCTCCTCGGGAAGCCTCGGGTCGACGAGGGGGTCGAACGTGACGAGTTCGGCGCCGGCCTCGGCCAGGCGCTCGAGGTTGTCGGGGTAGGTGAAGCTGAACGCCGGCCCGCCGGCGACGGCCACCAGGGCACGCCCCTGGAGCCGGGTGGCCGGCGGATCGGCGACGGCTGTCGCCGGCGCCGAGCGGGCCAGCGCCAGCACGGCGTCGAGGTCGCAGTCCCGGGCGACGGCCTCGGCTAGGGAGGCCAGCGACCGCCGGACGACACCCGGCTGCTCCACCACCGGCACCAGGCCGAGGTGGCGGTCACGCCACGAGTAGTCGGCCGACCGGCGTAGGGCGCCGAGCACGGGAATGCCGATCGGCTCGATTGCGGCCCGCAGCAGCGTCTCGTGGCTGTCGCTGCCCACCCGGTTGAGGATCACGCCTGCCACCGTCACCCCCGGGTCGAGGGTGGCGAAGCCGTGCACCACGGCGGCGACCGAGGCGCCGACAGCGGCGGCGTCGACCACGAGCACGACCGGCGCGTTCAGGAGGCCGGCGACCTCGGCCGTGCTGGCGGCCGGCCCGGCCGGGTCGGCCGATCCGTCGAAGAGGCCCATGACCCCCTCGACCACGAGGACATCGGCGCCGGCGCCGGCCCGGCCGGCGAGGGCAGGGATGACCTCCGGCCCGCACATCCAGGCGTCGAGGTTGCGGCTCGGCCGCCCGACCGCCAGGGCGTGGTAGCCGGGGTCGATGAAGTCGGGGCCGACCTTGGCCGCTCCGACCACGAGGCCCCGCTGAACGAGCGCGGCCATCAGCCCGGTCGCCACCGTGGTCTTGCCCACTCCCGACGACGTGCCGGCGATCACGAGCCGGGCGGGAAGGCGAACCACGGCATACGGTAGGGCCGTGGCCTGGCCCTGGCCAAGGGCCAGGGCGGCGGTACCCTCGATCTGTGGACGCCGGCTTCGCACTGCCTCTCTTCGCGGTAGTCGCCGGCCTCATCTCCTTCAGCTCGCCCTGCTGCCTGCCGCTGCTCCCGGGCTACCTGTCCTACGTCTCGGCCCTCCCGGTGTCGGAGCTCGGCGACCGCCAGGCGCGCCTGGTCACCCTGCGCGCCGCCCTCCTCTTCGTCGCCGGCTTCACCGTCGTCTTCACCGTCCTCGGCGTCGTCGCCCAGCTGCTGGGTTCGGTCTTCCTGGCCAACGGCGGCCCCGTGGTGCGCTGGTTCGGGGTGCCGATCATCATCCTCGGCCTGTCCACCATGGGCGTCCTCCGGCTCCCGTTCCTGCTGAAGGAGCGCCGGATCGACCTGGCCCGGGTGCCTCGGGGGACGGCGTGGGCCTTCCCCATGGGCATGGCCTTCGCCGCCGGCTGGGCCCCGTGCCTGGGCCCCGTGCTGGCCACCATCTACGCCACCGCCGCCGTCAGCGGCACCGCGGTGTGGGGCGCCATCCTCCTCGTCCTGTACTCCATCGGCCTCGGCGTTCCCTTCGTGGCCCTCGCCCTGGGGTTCAACCGGGCGCAGCGGTCGCTCGGCTGGCTGCGGCGCAACGGCCGGCGCATCGAGGTGGCCGGTGGCGCGCTCCTCGTCGCCGTCGGCTTGCTGTTCGTGACCGGACGCTGGCAGGGTTACTTTCAGCCCTTGCAACGCTGGTTCGCCGAGCACGGATGGCCCCCCGTATGACGGACATCACCGAGACGCCGCCGACCGACGACGAGGCTCCCGCTCCGGTCGCCGGCCTGCGCAAGACCCGCAAGGTCCTCTGGATCGCCGTGGCCGTGGCCGTCGTCGTCTTCCTCCTCGTGCTGGCGCTGGCCAACGGCAAGCCCGCCACCCGGGCCATCCTGGAATCCCCCCTCGTCGGCAAGCCGGCGCCGGCCATCGAGGGCACGACAGTCGACGGCCGCCCGGCGTCGCTGGCCGACCTGAAGGGCAAGTGGGTCGTCGTCAACTTCTTCGCCACCTGGTGCGTCCCGTGCCGCCAGGAACACCCGGAGCTGATCCGCTTCTCGGAGTCCCACGCCGCCGCCGGCGACGCCGCCGTGCTGGCGGTCGTCTACAGCGACAACGCCCAGGCCGTCCGGGAGTTCCGGGACAAGGAGGGCGGGGACTGGGCCATGCTGACCGACCCCAAGGGGCGCGTCGCCCTCGACTACGGCGTCGCCGGCGTCCCCGAGTCGTTCCTGATCAGCCCCGACGGGGTGGTGGCGGCCAAGCTCCTGGGCGGCGTGAGAGCCCGCGACCTCGACCAGCTGCTCTACCGGGCCAAGACAGGGCAGTAGCGGCAACGCCCAGCAGGGCGAGCAGTGCCCCGGCGGCGACGAGGGGGACCCGGGCCCCGCCGCCGGCGTCCACCTCGACAGTCGTCGATACGAGGTCGACGATGTTGTTGGTCCGGTTGCCCCGTGAGGTGTCGGGCCAGACCACCGTCGTGGTCCGGTCCTGGGCCACCACGGCGACGTGGCTCCCGAGCATCACGTCGTCGCCGTTGAAGGAGCCGACCATCGAGTCGAAAGGCTGCTCGGAGATGACTTCGGTGGTGAAGGACCGGCCGCCGTCGGAGGACGAGGCGAGGACGAGCTCGGCCAGCACATCGTCGGGGTCGCCGCTGCGGTCGTAGAAGGCCACGTCGACCCGCCCGTCGGGGGCCACACCGACGCCAGGCAGGAACTGGGTCCCCGAGGCCGGGCCGAGCCGTTGCGCCGGCGACCAGCTGGCGCCGGCGTCTTCGGAGCGCCTGAGCAGGACGTCGCCGGCGGTTTCCCACGCCGCGTAGATCCGGTTCCGGGCGGGATCGAAGGCGAACGCCGGCGCCGGCGCCAGGTCGACCAGCACCCGCTGGCGCGGCACCACGCCGGGCTCGACGGTGACCGCCGGCTCGAACCTCGACCCGCCGTCGGTCGAGCGCCAAAGGACGACCTGCCAGGGGCCCGCCGGCGGAGGACCGGACTGGCCCTCGTGGGCGCTCTGGTAGGTGAACCGGTCCTGGGCCAGGTCCAGCGCGCCCACGTCGACCTGGCCACCGGGACCGGCGAAGAGCGTTGGCTGCACCGCCAGGCGGCCCGGCTCGCCGACCGTCGCCGGCGCGGAGAACGTGCGGCCACCATCCTCCGAGCGGACGATGACCAGGGGGTTGGGCGGCGTGGAGAAGCCGAGGAACTTGGTGGCTCGCTCCTCGTCCTCGGCGATCCACCCGACAAGCACCCGCCGGCCCTCGACCGCCAGCCGGGGCTGGAACGTGAGCGCCCCGCTCACCCGGATGGGCGGGCCCTCCGGGGTGAGCTCGGGCGTGAAGCGCTGCAACCAGAGGCCGGTGGGCAGGTTGAACGGTCCCCCGGTGGGCGTGTAGAGGACCAGGAGGTTGCTGTCGCCGTCGAAGGCGACCGCCGGCCAGAAGCAGTTCTCCGCGTCAGGAGCGCGCGGCAGGTCGAGCTGGCGCCACGCCTCGCCGCCGGTCTCCGACACCGACACGGTGCAGTTCAGCCGGGGGGCGTCCACCCGGCCCGCGACGACGATCACCTCGGGCCGGCGGGGGTCGACGGCGGCCACGGGGGAGGTGTTGACGTTGATGGCGAGCTGCGGGTCGCTGGACACCGGCTCGGTCGTTCTGGGCCGGAGCGAGGCGCCCGCACCCCGGAGACCGAAGAGCACCACGGCCACGCCCACGAGGAGCAGCCCGATCGCCAGCCCTGCCCGGATGCGCACCAGGCGACGTTAGCGAGCGCTCTTGGGCACCCACCGCTCCGGCCGGTACCGGAAGTACGCCCACGTGGCCACGGAGATGGCGCCGAAGATGACGAAGATCACCAGCACGCCGACGGTGACCTCCCCGGTGGTGTGGCCGACGTAGCCGGCGGTCGGTGCCAGCAGCACGTGGACGACGCATAGGATCCCGATGAAGAGCAGCGCCAGCCAGGCGGTCCGGCTCCACGCCCGCACCTTCGGGCCGTCGAGGAAGCGCATGGGGAGCATGGCCACGACCAGGCTCTCGACCCCCCACAGAAAGGTGATCACCAGGGCGGCCTCCAGGCCGATCCACCACACGTTCGCGTCGGGTTGGGCGGCAACCTCCGAAACCGGGATGCGGGCGAACCAGGCGGCCAGGCTGAGGAACAGCGCCCACGTCCAGTTGGCGGCGGTGAGTCGGCCCTGCTCCTTGGCATTGAGGGTGACAGCGAAGGCGAGGCCGGCGATAGCGCCGTAGAAGTACCCGGGCTGGAAGTCCATGACCCGGGACAGCGCGACCATCACCACGGAGACGAGCAACGTCCCGGGCAGAAAGTTCAGCTTGCCCCACTCGCCCGTCCGCCGGTACAGGCTGATGTCGGCGGGCAGGCTGAAGCCGGCGCTCATCACCACGAACGAGGCGAAGAAGCCGAGGACCGTCACCAGGGCGGTCATGTCCGGCCCGAAGTCCGGGTCTAAGAAGCCCAGGACGATTGCGGCCAACAGGTTCATGACCACGAAGGTGGCGGCTCGGCCTACGCTGGACGCCGAGTTCACCACCCGGCCCCCCTGGTGGAACCAGCCCCTGATCTCGTCGTAGTTCTCCTCCACCGCGGCGTTGAACAGCTTCGACGGGAAGGCGAAGAGGAGCATGATGAGGCCGGCAACTGTGGCGCTGGCCACGACGCGTTCCAGCTCCAGGGAGATCTGGTCGGGGTGCGCCAGCGACGTGGCGAGAGCGGTGCGATGCACGTTCGCCTCGGTCACGAGGAAGGTGCTGGAGGCCCGCACGACGTCGCCGGAGGGCCGGCACGACGAGGTCACGAGGTGCTCGCCGGGCTTGGCGTTGCCGGGTACCGAGAGCCGGCCGGCGCCGACGGCACCGGTGGCGTCGGTGGTGTCCGAGCCGATGCGGACGCCGTCGAAGAAGAAGTAAACCACGTCGCAGTCGAGGTAGCCGGCGCCTGAGACGTCGAGCCCCACCCCGGGCGGGCCGCTCCGCTCGCCCTCGAAGTTCACGGCTTCGATCGTCGACGCCGGCCCCGTCGGGCGAGGCACCGTCGTGGTCGTGATGGGCGAGGCGGTCGTCGGCGGCAGGGCGGTCGTGCCCGGCGCGATGGTCGATGTGGGGGCGATGGTGGTGGTCGGTGGCGCGATGGTCGTGGTCGTCACGACCGGCGGGGCGGTCACCGTGGTGGTCATGCCCGAGGGCACCGGCGGGATCGTCGTGGTGGTGGACGTCGTGGTTGTCGATGACGCAGTGGTCGTGGGCGGAGGTTGGGTCGTCGTGCTGCTGCTCGTGGTCGTCGGCACCGTGGTGGTCGTCGACGTCGACGTCGACGTCGTCGACGTGGGGGTCGTCGTCGTCGTGGTGCTGGTCGTCGTGGTCGTCGGGACGGTCGTCGTCGTCGTCGTGGTGCTGGTCGTCGTGGTCGTCGGGACGGTCGTCGTCGTCGTCGTGGTGCTGGTCGTCGGGACGGTCGTCGACGTGGTCGTGGTGCTGGTGGAGGTGGTCGAGGTCGAGGTGCTGCTGCTCGTGGTCGTCGGCTGCGTCGTCGATGTCGTCGACGTGCTCGACGTGGTCGAGGTGCTCGACGTGGTCGACGTCGAGGAGGTGGTCGTCGAGGAGGTGGTCGTCGTTGGGGCGGGACCGACGACGACCGATTCGTTGGGGTCGTTGCAGTCGCCGGCGACCGGCGCGTTGTTCGTGTCGCCGCTGTAGGACGCCACCCAGCGGTAGGTGCCGGGGAGGATCGGCGAGAACGACGGCGATGTCGCCGTCCCGTTGACCACGGGAGCGCTGTCGGAGAAGGCCGCGCCGCCTGCGCAGGTGGCGTTGTTCGGGCCGTAGAGGTTGAAGGTCACGGTGCCCGTCGGGTTGAACCCCCCGGCCAGGGTGGCGGTGTCGAAGATCGATCCGCCCACCGTCACGCCCGGCGACGCCTGCGTGCTGATCGTCGGTGTCGCCCGAGTCACGACGACCGACTCGTTGGGGTCGTTGCAGGCGGTGCTGGCCAAGACCACCCCCGCCAGGCTGTACTCGGCGACCCAGCGGTACGTCCCGGCCGCGTCGGTGATCAAGGTGGGGGACTGGTAGAGGAACTGCCCGGCCGTGACCGGGACGGAGGAGACAACGGGCGTGCCGGCGCAGTTGGCATCGTCGGGGCCGTAGACCCGGAAGGTGAGGGTGGCTCCGGTCTGGATGTCGCCGGCCAGCGTGGCGGTGTCGAAGATCTGGCCGCCGACGGGCACGCTGGGCGACGCCTCGGTGGTAATCGTCACCGGAAACTGGGCGGCCACCGCCGGCGAGAACTCGGAGGTGTTGAGGAGCAGGACGTCGGTGGCGGTGGCGGTGACGAACGAGGGCCCGGTCAGAGGGATGTTCGGCGCTGAGAACGCCACTGGTCCGGACGACACGTCGACGGTGAAGGACCCGAGGTAGGTCTGGCCCTCGGCGTCGGCGGCCGCCGGGTTGCCGTAGAAGTCGATCACGTAGCTCCCGGGGGCGGTGTCGAGCGTGCCGGCGATGGTGGCCAGCCCACTGCTGACGACGACCGAGGTGAGGACCGGGAAGTTCTGTGTCAGGTTGGCGAACTCGTCAGGATCGCCAGGGTCGTTCGGCGACGGGCCGTCGTCGTTGAGGTCGATCCCGAGCCCGACGTTGTCGTGGATGCTGTTCTGGCGGATCGGGTTCCCCACGCCGCTGAAGATGGTGACACCGTCTTCCTCGTTGAAGGCGATGATGTTGCCGGCCCCGGGCACGTCTCCGCCCACCTCGGGGAAGTTGGAGTCGATGAAGACACCCGACCCGTCGTTGCCCAGGGCGTTCCCGTTGACGTCGACGCCGATCCGGTTGCCCTGGATCACCTCGCCGGTGCCGGCGTCGTAGATGCCGTGCCCTCCGTTGCCGGAGATGACGTTGCCGGCGCCGGCGACCGTCCCGCCGATCAGGGTCTCGGCCCCGCACTCCACCCGGATACCGCCGGCGCGGTTGCCGACCGAGGTGGTGCCGGCAGCGTCAGTGCCGATGAAGTTGCCCTGGATCGTCGTGTTGGCGGGGCCGTCGAGCTCGGAGCAGTCGAGAAGGATACCGGCGGCGTCGTTGCCGGAGATCACGTTCCCTTGGCCGGCGCCGGTACCGCCGATGACGACGCCGACGGTGTCGAAGAGGGCGACGCCGTCCCTGTTGGCCAGCGCGCCACCGGTGGCGCCGACCCCGATCCGATTGCCCTGGATGGTGAGGTCGCTGAGGAAGGAGGCCTCGATGCCCTCGACGGGGAAGAACCGGATGCCGGCCTCCGTCTCGGAGAACGAGCCGTTCCCGGCGATGACGTTGTCGGCCACCAGATAGCTGCGGCCACCCTCGATCGACAGGCCCGCACCGCCGTTGCCGAGCGCTACGGTGCCGGTGGCGTCGGTGCCGATGAAGTTGCCCTGGATCACGGTACCGCTCGACGAGGACACCGAGATGCCGGTGCCGGCGCCGATGTTGCCGGAGATGACGTTGCCCGCTCCCGGTGTCGAGCCGCCGATGGTGGCCGGGCTGTTCTCGAGCCTGATGCCCGTGGCGTTCCCGATGGCCGTGGTGCCGGCCGCGTCGGTGCCGATGAAATTGCCGAGGATCGCCGTCCCCGTCGCTCCGTCGGCCACGATTCCCTCGAAGAAGCCGGCGGAGATGACGTTGCGGTCGGCGGCGGCCGTGCCGCCGATCCGGTTTCGCTCTGCGCCGTCGCCCAGGAAGACCCCGGCGACGAAATTGCCGGCTGCGAACCCCGAAGGGTCGAGGCCAATGGTGTTGCCGATGACGATGTTTTCACTGCCGGCGATGGCGATGCCGGCCGTATTGCCGCTGATCACGTTGAGCCGGCCGACCGTGTTGGTGTTGCCGTTGATTTGGACACCGGTGACGTTGGCCCGGGTGGCGCCGTCGGCGCCCACGCCGATCCAGTTGCGCTCGACGAGGTTGCCGTCCGAGGAGACGTACACCGCCTCGGTGAACTGGGTGATGGCCAGCCCGCGGATTCTGAGAGCCGCCCGAGCCGACCTCGAACAGGAAGCCGGTGTCGCGCGGCACTTCCTGCTCGGACTCGTCGAGCTCCATCGGGCCTCGCACCTCGACCAGGGGCCGGTCGACGTAGCCCGTCTGGGTCGTGCCATCGATGATCACCGGGTCGAGGACTCCAGGCAGCGGTGTGGATAAGACGATGGTCGCCGTCGTCCCAGTTTCGATGTCGAACTGGATCGTGTCCTCGCCGGGGCTGGCGTTGGCGTCGAGGATGGCCTGGCGCAGGCTGCCCGCGCCACCATCGGCAGTCGAGGTCACGGTGAAGACCGCAGCGCGCGAGCCTTCGGCGCCGAGCACCAGGGCGGCGGCGGCCATGCACATTACGACGGCGACGCGCGCGACCCAAGAGCGTGTTCTCGATCTCACCGCGTGCTCCTCCGGGCACCGATTGTAGCCCGCTGTTTGATCAGCGAACTACTAGCGAATGGCTACCTGGTGATCTGCTGGGCCAGCTGGCCGATGGCGACCATGGCGGGCGACGTGGGGTCGGCGTCCATGGCGGCCACGCCGAGGTGGTCGGCGTCCTCGACGGCCCGGTCCTCGGGCACGGTGAACATCTCCACGCCGAGCTCCTCGCCGATGCGCTTCGCGTCGACGTCGTTCACCGTGCGGTTGGAGATGCCGATGATCCGGGTCACGCCCAGCTCCTCGGCCAGCCGGCACGCCCGGCGGGCGATCTCGACGGACTTGGCGCTGCCTTCGGTGACCGCCAGCACCACGTCGTCGGCCCCGGGCTTGGCCCAGATCAGGTCGTTCAGGCCGGCCTCGAGGTCGGCCAGAACGATCCGGTCGTCGGCCGGGAGCTCGCCGAAGAACTGCCGGGTGGTGTTGTGCGAGCCGCAGCACAGGCAGGCGTTCGACGGTCGCTCGATCTTGCCGGTGGCCACCAGGCGGATGCCCTCGGGGGCGTCGACGCCGTAGCGGTCGAGCAGGACGTCGGCCGCGATCTTGGGGTCCTTGTGGGTGTGCCCGGAGTCCAGGAGGGCGTTCAGGATGGGGCTCATCGACTCGACGTTCTCCCGGGGCACACCCAGGGAGATGCCCAGGTTGGGGTTGGGGTCACAGTCGAGAGCGATGACCTTGTGGCCTTGGCGGGCGAGGTGGCGGGCCAGGGCGCCGGAAATCGTGCTCTTGCCCGATCCGCCCTTGCCACAGACGGCGATCTTCATACTGGTACCTCCTGGTTCACGAACATCTCGGCGAGTCGGGTGATGGCGAGGATTGCAGGGGAGTCGGGGCAGGCGTCGACGGGAGCCAGGCCCTGGCGCTCCACCTCGGCCAGCTCGGGGTCGAACGGGATCCGGACCTTGGCGATGAGCCCGGGGTGGTCCGGCTCGTCGCGGAAGCGGTTGGACACGAGCGTCAGCCGGCGGTCCTCCACCATGGGCAGAAGCCGGCGTGAGGTCATGCCCGACCGCCACGCCGGGCCGGTGATGACGATGACGTCCTCCGAGAAGGCGTGGTAGCGCTCGAACGGGGTGGTGGGACCGGCCTCGAGGTCGGCGATGACGTCCCAGTCAGGTTCGCCGATGCCGAGCAGGAGGTGGACGAGGGCGGCCACCGACTCCTTGGCCGCTGACTTGTCGGCGCCGGCGCCTTCGGAGGCGGGCCCGATCTTGCCCAAGCCGAGGAAGCGGACGCCGTCGGGCGCAGTGGCGGCGAACTTCTCGACGACCTCGATCGGCGTCATGTCGCCGGTCAGCTGCCAGCCGTAGATCGACCCCGGGTGCTTCTCGATCGAGCCGGGCGGCATACCGCCCTCGTCGCCGGACATGCCCAGACTGATGGCCAGGCCGGGGTTGACGTCGAGGTCAGCGGCAAAGACCTTGCGGCCCTTGCGGGCCAGCACCCGGGCCAGCGTGGACGAGGTGACCGTCTTGCCGGCGCCGCCCTTGCCGATGACGGCTAGGCGCAGGCCGAGGCTCGCTCGGGCTGTTTCCAGGGCTGCGGGATCCTCGCCGGCGACCGCCTGTCGTGCTTGGCGGGCATAGCCCTCGAGGGCCGCCTTATGGTCGGCCATCTCCGCCCGGGCGCCTGGGAAGATGGAGTCCTTGGCCAGCCAGATGTCGAGGTGGCGCAGGTAGCTCCCGGCCTGGCGCTCCAGGGCCAGCCAGGCCGGGGCATCGCCCGCCCGGGCGACCAGGTCGTCCATGACCACCAGCTGGCGCTCCATGCACTGGATGGCCCAGTCGTCGCGCCTGTTCCTGTCGTACCCGTCCCCCATCGGGACGACTCTACTGCGAGATTGCAAATACTCAAGGGGCCTGCTGATGAACCCGGTGGCCGCCGACGCCGCCGAGAGGCGGCCTCGAACGGCTCCCGGCAAGAAGGACGGCGAAGGGCGGCCGGCACCGCCGGTCGCCTGGAGCGCAGCTGCCTCGCCCGAGCGCCAGCGAGGGCGAAATCAATACTCGATTCCCTTTTTCGCCTTGATGCCCTGGTCGTAGGCGTGCTTGACCTTGCGCATCTCGGTCACGGTGTCGGCCAGCTCGACCAGCTCGTCGGGGGCGTCCCGGCCGGTTATGACCACGTTGGTGTGGGGCGCCCGGTCGCGGACGCCGGCGACCACGTCGGCCACGTCGACCCAGCCGTACTTCACCGCGTAGGTGAGCTCGTCGAGGATCAGCAGGTCGAAGTCGCCGGAGGCGAGCTTGGCCGCAGCGACGTCCCAGGCGTGGCGGCCCTTGGCCGCCGTCTCGTCGAGGTCGGTCGACTCCCAGGTGAAGCCGTCGCCGAGGGTGTGCCACTCGATCTCGAGGTGGTCGGCCAGCTTCCGCTCGCCGGTCTTCCACTTCCCGCTCTTGATGAACTGCACGACGCCGACCCGCCATCCTCGGGCCCAGCCCCGGCCCATGACCCCGAACGCGGCCGAGGACTTGCCCTTTCCGTACCCGGTGTTGACCAACACGATCGACTCGGCGCGCGGCATGCCGGCAGCCTACGAGCCGAACTCGAGCGAACCGTCCCGCCCCCCACCCTCGGCGAACCACTGGAATGAGCCGGCGACGATCGTGGACCAGCTCAGGCCGTCGTTGATCAGGGACGCCGTCGAGGGCCACGACGGGAGGGTTGCGCTTGCGGAGGCCCTTACCGGTCCGGAACTCCCTTCGCTGCCCGTCTACCCTCCACCGCCGCCACCATGGCGGGGAGCGTATGCTCGCGCTCGCAGCGCAGGGAACCCGGTGTGAATCCGGGGCTGTCCCGCAACTGTCACCGGGGAGCAGACCTCACGCAGTGGCCACGGTCCGCAAGGACGGGAAGGCCGGGGCGAGCGCCGATCCGGAAGCCAGGAGACCTGCCTGTACGGCATCCGCCGGAAGAAAGGTCGCGTGGACGTTGGAACTGCAGGTTCGAACCCGGCACGAGGGTGGTCGCGCCTTCCCGGTCCTGGTTTGGCGGGCGCCGGCGCCCATGCGGGTGGTCGCCTCCTCGCCCCACGGCGGGGGCATCGGCGTGCGGCGGTGGGTGCTGAATGCCCAGGTGCCGATGAGCTATGGCCGGCGGGACCCCGACCACCATTTGCGGGGGCTGGGGGTGTCGCTGGGCCTGCCCGGGCGGGGCGTGGGGATGCTGACCGCCGCTGACGTGCGGGCCGTCTCATCGGTGGTCGACGCCGGCGTGGAGGCCTTCGCCACGGTCGGACTGGGGCACCCGACGTGGGCGGCGGCGCCCGACGCCTCCGGCCCCATCAGCCTGGTCGGCACCATCAACCTGGTCGTCGTGCTCCCCGAACGGCTCTCCGACGCCGCCCTGGTCAACGCCGTGGCCACGGCCACCGAGGCCAAGGCCCAGGCGCTGTTCGAGGCGGGCATCCCGGGGACGGGGACCGCGACCGACGCGGTGTGTGTCGCCTGCCCGGAGGAGGGGCCACCGCACGCCTTCGGCGGCCCCCGGTCGGTCTGGGGCGCGAGGGTCGCCCGAGCGGTGCACGCGTCGGTGTCCGGCGGCCTGCGGTCGTGAGCATGACGCTGGTACTGGGTGGCGCCCGGTCCGGGAAGTCGGCAGTGGCCGAGCGACGGGCCGGGTACGGGCCGGTCACCTACATCGCCACGTTCGTCGGCGGCGAGGACGACCGGGACATGACGGCGCGGGTGGCCGCCCATCAGGCCCGCCGGTCGCCGGCGTGGACCACGGTCGAGACCGCCGATCTGGTCGAGGCGGTCAGGGCTGCGCCGCCGGGCACCGTGCTCGTCGACAGCCTGACGACCTGGGTGGCCGGCGCCCCCGGGTTCGCGGTCGACGCCCCCGGCCTGTGCCTGGCCATGGGCAGTCACGACGGGGACGTCATCGTGGTCAGCGACGAGGTCGGCCTCGGTGTCCACCCCTCCAGCGAGGAGGGCCGCCGGTTCCGGGACGCCCTGGGCATGGTGAACCAGGCTGTGTCCGCGGTGGCCGAGGAGGTCCTGCTCATCGTGGCCGGACGCGTCCTGCGACTCGACCCCGCCTGATGCGCCGTCCCGCGGCCCAAGCCCTCGCCTTCCTGACCCCGTTCGGCGGCGCCGCGATGCCGACACCGGCTGCCCTGCCGTGGTTCCCGATCGTCGGCGCCGCCCTCGGCGCCGCCCTCGGCGGCATGTGGTGGCTGGCCGCCGAGTTGTGGAGCCGACCGGTCGCCGCTGCCGTGGTGATCGTCGCCGACCTGGCCCTCACCGGCATGCTCCATCTCGACGGCCTGATCGACTCCGCCGACGGCTTGGTTGCGCCGATGGAGAACGAGCGTCGCTTGGAGGTCATGGCCGACCCGACGGCCGGCGCCTTCGGGGTGGGCGCAGCGGTGGGCGTGCTGCTGCTCCGCTGGGCCGTCCTGGCCAGCCTGGGCGTCTCGATCACCGCGCTCGCATGCCTCTGGTGCGCGTCCCGGTGCGTGATGGCGGTAGCCACCACCCGCGTGCCGTATGCCCGGCCGGGCGGGCTGGCGAGCGCCTTTGTCACGCGGCGCCCCCGGTGGCTGCCGGTGGGCGGCCTCCTCCTTGGCGCCGCATTGGCCGGCTTGGGCGGGCTCGCCGTAGTTGCCGGCGTCGTGGCCCTTGCCTTGTCGTCGGCCGCCGTACTCGGTCTCGCCGACCGACGCCTCGGTGGCTTCACCGGCGACGTCCTCGGCGCCGCCGGCCTGGTCGGCGAGACGATCGGTCTGCTCGTGGTGGCGGCCCGCCCATGACCCGAGCCATGGGCGTCGCCGCCGGCCTGGTGGCCGACCGGGTGCTCGGGGAGCCGCCGGCTGTAGTTCACCCAGTCGTCGGCTTCGGGCGGGTCATGCGGCGGGTGGAACGGGGGCTGTACCGGGACAGCCGGGCCGCCGGCGTCCTGCACGCCTTGGTCGGTGTTGGCCTGGGCGCGACCGCTGGCGGGTTGATCGGGTCCACGTCGGTCGCCATGTGGGTCGCCGTCGCCGGCCGGGCCCTGGGCTGCGCCGCCACCGACGTGGGTATCGCCCTCGAGGCCGGCGATGTCGATCGGGCCAGGGAGCTGCTGCCGGCGCTGGTGGGCCGCGATCCGTCGTCGCTCGACGAGAAGGAGATCGCCCGGGCCGTCGTCGAGTCGGTTGCAGAGAACACCGTCGACGCAGTGGTGGCGCCGGCGGTCTGGGCTGCGGTCGCCGGCGCTCCCGGCGCCCTGGGCTACCGGGCGGTCAACACCCTCGACGCCATGGTCGGCCACCACTCGCCCCGCTACGAGCGCTACGGCTGGGCCAGCGCCCGCCTCGACGACATCGCCGGTTGGGTGCCCGCCCGAGTCACCGCCGCGCTGGTCGCCGGCGTGCGGCCGGCGTCGGCTGGCGCCGTGTGGCGCGCCGTCCGCACGCAGGCGCCGGCCCACCCATCGCCCAACGCCGGCGTGGCCGAGGCCGCCTTCGCGGCCGCCCTCGGCCTGCGCCTCGGCGGCGAGAACCGCTACGGCGACCGTGTAGAGCTCCGGCCGCCCCTCGGGACCGGCCGGCCGGCGGAGGCCGGCGACATCGCCCGCGCCGTCGCCCTGTCCTGCGATGTCAGCGCTGCTCTGTGTGCACTTCTGGTCGTGAAAACGGCCGTTTCTGCCCGAATCATGACCAGAAATGCACAGGGATGATCCAGGCCGGCCCGCATGGGGGCGACGGGGCCCGCCTGGCGGCCGCGCTGGGCGTCGACCCGGCGGCGGTGCTGGACCTGTCGGCCAGCCTGAACCCGCTGGCGCCCGACGCCGGCGAGGTGGTGGGCAAGCACCTCGATGCGCTGCGGCGCTACCCCGACCCGACCGCGGCGACCGGGGCGTTGGCGTCGAAGATGGGTGTCGACCCCGGCCGGCTGCTCCTGACCAACGGTGGCGCAGAGGCCATCGCCCTGGTGGCCGAGGAGCTGGGCGGCCGGGTTGAGGAGCCGGACTTCAGCCTGTACCCCCGCACGGGCGGCCCGTTGTGGCGGTCCAACCCGCACAACCCCACCGGGCGCCTGGCGATGGGCCCCGCCGACATCTGGGACGAGGCGTTCTACCCGCTGGCGACCGGCGAGTGGACCCGGGGCGAGGGGATCGTCGTCGGCTCGCTGACCAAGCTGCTGGCGTGCCCGGGCCTGCGGGTCGGCTACGTGCTCGGGGCGCCCCGCCTCCGCCAGCCGGCGTGGTCGGTGAACGGCCTGGCCTGCGCCGCCCTGCCCGACCTGCTGGAGGCGGTCGACCTGCCGGCGTGGGCCGCCGGCGTCGCACGGCTGCGGGCTCGGCTCGTATCGGTCCTGCAACGCGCCGGCCTCGACCCCGAACCTTCGGACGCCAACTTCGTGCTCGTGCCCGCGCCGGGCCTACGAGACCGGCTGGCACCCCACGGGATCCTGGTGCGCGACTGCGCCAGCTTCGGGCTGCCCGACCACGTGCGCATCGCGGTGCCCGACGACGCCGGCCTCGACCGCCTGGAGGAGGCACTGGCCGGCTTCGCCGGGCACGAGGAGGCATCGTGCGCGGTGCGCTGATGGTCTGCGGCACGGCGAGTGACGTGGGCAAGAGCTCGGTGGTCGCCGGCCTGTGCCGTTTGCTCCATCGTCGAGGTATCAGCGTCGCCCCGTTCAAGGCCCAGAACATGGCCAACAACTCCTACGTCACCCCGTCTGGCCATGAGATCGGCCGGGCCCAGGGCGTGCAGGCGCTGGCCGCCGGCGCAGTGCCGGAGGTGGCCATGAACCCGATCCTGCTGAAGCCGACAGGGGAGCGCACCAGCCAGGTCGTGGTTATGGGGCGCCCCGCCGGCCACCTCGACGCCGCCGCCTACCAGGCCGAGAAGCCGGCGCTGTTCGCCACCGTGCTGGATGCGCTGGTTGACCTCCGCAGCCGGTTCGACGTGGTGATCGTCGAGGGCGCCGGCAGCCCGACGGAGATCAACCTTCTCGGCTCCGACATCGTGAACCTTCGGCTGGCGGCCGCCGCCGGCCTGCCGGCGATCGTGGTGGGCGACATTGATCGGGGTGGGGTCTTCGCCGCCTTCTACGGCACGGTCGCCCTCCTGCCCGACGACCTCCGCCCGCTGGTCCGGGGATTCGTCGTCAATAAGCTCCGAGGCGACCCCACCCTGCTGGCCGACGGCCCCGCCGAGCTCGAGCGCCGGTGCGGGGTCCCGACGCTGGGCGTCCTCCCGTACCTCCACGGCGTGAACCTCGACGCCGAGGACTCACTCGCTCTCCCAGAGGTGACAGCCCCGACGGGCGAGGCGCTCGACGTCGCCGTCATCCGGTTCCCCCGCATCGCCAACTTCACCGATCTCGATCCGCTGACGATGGAGCCGGCGGTGGGCGTGCGATTCGTCGACCGGCCGGCGGCGCTGGGCCGGCCCGACCTCGTCGTCCTGCCGGGCACGAAGGCCACGGTCAGCGACCTGGAGTGGCTGCGAGGGCGCGGCCTGCACACCGCCATCGAGGCGTGCGGCGCCCCGGTGCTCGGCATCTGCGGCGGCTACCAGATGATGGGCCGTACGATCACCGACGAGGTCGAGTCGAAGCAGGGCGCGGTCGAGGGCCTCGGCTGGCTCGACGCCGAGACCGTCTTCGAGCCCACCAAGGTCACCCGCCAGCGCCGCGGCCACGCGCTGCAGCAGCGGGTCACGGGCTACCAGATCCACCACGGCCGGGTCACGGCCGCCGATCCATGGATCGACCTCGACGACGCCTACGGCGCCCACCCCGACGGCTCCCGCACCGGCCGGTACGCCGGCGCCACGCTCCACGGCCTCTTCGAGGACGACGGGTTCCGCGCCGCCTTCCTCAATATCGAGCCGTCGGGCGTGTCGTTCGCCGTCGCCCGCGAAGCCCAGCTCGACCGCCTGGCGGACATGCTCGAAGCCCACCTCGACCTCGCCGCCATCGAAACCCTGCTGAAGGAAGCCACGTGATCCTCGTCCTGACCAACGCCGACACCGAAATCCTCGCCCTGCGCTCGGTGGTCGAGGGCCTGCCCGCGCGCTTCCCGCCGGTCCGGGCGGCCCGGCCGGTCGACGTGCCGGCGCTCGACGGCGTGAGCATGGTCGTGGTCCGGCTCCTCGGCGGGCGCCGGGCGTGGGAGGAGCAGTTCGACGAGCTGCGCCGGCGCTGCCTGTCCGCCGGCATTCCCCTCCTCGCCTTCGGCGGCGAGTCGACCCCCGACGCCGAGCTGACCGCCCTCTCCACGGCAGCGCCGGCCACGGTCGCCCGGGCGTTCCAATACCTGAGCGCCGGCGGCCTGGCCAACACCGAGCAGCTCCTACGCTTCATCGCCGGCTGGCCCCACCAGCCGCCGGTCGAGGTGCCAGCGTTCGGTGTGCTCGGGGACCGCCCGCACGATCCGGGCAAAGCCACAATCGGCGTGGTCTTCTACCGGGCCCACGTCCTGGCCGGGAACACCCAGTTCGTCGATGACCTGTGTGATGCCATCGAGGCCAAGGGAGCCAACGCCCTGCCCGTCTGGTGCTACTCCCTCCGCGCCGACGCCGGCGTCTTCGACCTCCTCCGCGACGTCGACGTGCTGGTGACCACCGTCCTGGCCATGGGCGTGAGTGACGGCGACGACTGGGACGCCTCAGCCCTCGCCGCCCTCGACGTCCCCGTCGTGCAGGCCATCGCCGCCACCCAGCCCGCCGCCGCCTGGGAGCAGAGCACCGTCGGCCTCACGCCTATCGACGTGGCCATGAGCGTCGCCATCCCCGAGTTCGACGGCCGCATCATCAGTGTGCCGTTCTCTTTCAAGGAGATCGTCGACGACGGCGACGAGCTGGGCGCCCCGGTCACCGCCTACCGCACCGTTCCTGACCGCGTCGAAAGGGTCGCCGGCCTGGCCGCCCGCCTGGCCGCCCTCCGCCACGTCCCGAACGGCGACAAGCGGATCGCCGTGGTGCTGTCGGCATACCCGACCAAGAAGAGCCGCATCGGCAACGCCGTGGGTCTCGATACGCCGGCGTCGGTGGTCGACCTGCTCCACGCGCTACGCGACGCCGGCTACCGGGTCGACCGCATCCCCGACGACGGCGACGCCCTCATGGCCGAGCTGGCCGACGGCGCCATCTGCGGCCGCTGGCCGGCCGAGCGCTACATCGCGCCGGTGAGCACGACCGAGACCTGGGGCCCGCCCGAGGACGAGTTCGCCTTCGCCGGCATTGACCTGGGCGGCGTGCTGGTCGCCATCCAGCCGGCGAGAGGATTCGGGGAGAACCCGATCGCCGTCTACCACTCGCCCGACCTCGCCCCCACCCACCACTACTTGGCCTTCTACCGCTGGCTGGAGGAGGCGTGGGGTGCCCACGCCGTCGTCCACGCCGGCAAGCACGGCACGCTGGAGTGGCTGCCAGGCAAGGGCGTCGGCCTCTCGGCGGACTGCGGCCCCGACGCCGCACTCGGCGACCTGCCCCTCGTGTACCCGTTCGTGGTCAACGACCCCGGTGAGGGCACGCAGGCCAAGCGCCGCGCCCACGCGGTCATCATCGACCACCTGCTCCCGCCCATGACCCGGGCCGACTCCTACGACGACGTCGCCCGGCTGGAGGCCCTCCTCGACGAGCACGCGTCCATCGCCGCCCTCGACCCGGCCAAGCTCCCAGCCATTCGCGCCCGGGTGTGGGATCTGCTCGTGCAGGCCGAGATCCACCGGGACCTCGGTGTCACCGACCGCCCCGACGGCGACGCCTTCGACGATCTCGTCCTCCACGTCGACGGCTACCTGTGCGAGCTCAAGGACGCCCAGATCCGCGGCGGCCTCCACATCCTCGGCCGCCCGCCCGAGGGGGAGGCCGAGCTCGACCTCGTGCTGGCCATGACCCGGTTACCGCAAGGCGACGTGCCGGCGCTGCGCCGGCCCGCCGATGGGCGCCACGACGTCGATGCCGCCGAAGCCGAGGCCCGGGCCATGCTCGCCACTATCCAGTCCGACGGCTGGACCTACGCCGGCGACCACCCCACGCTCCGGTGGGTGTGCAACCGGCTCGTGCCGGCGCTGCACCGGACCACCGACGAGCTCATCAACACGGGGCGCGCGCTCGACGGTCGCCACGTCCCCGCCGGCCCCAGCGGCGCACCGACGAGGGGCATGGCCCACGTTCTGCCCACGGGTCGCAACTTCTTCTCGGTCGATCCCAAGGCCATCCCCAGCCGGCTGGCCTGGGACGTCGGCCAGAAGCTCGCCGACCAGCTCATCGGGCGCCACGTGAAGGAGGAGGGCCGCCCCCCGCCACCGTCGGCCTTGTGGTCTGGGGGACGGCGGCCATGCGTACCGGCGGCGACGACGTAGCCGAGGCCCTGGCCCTCCTCGGCGTCCGTCCGGTGTGGGCCCCGGAGTCGGGCCGGGTGACCGGCATCGAGCTGATCCCGGACGACGAGCTCGGCCGGCCGCGGGTCGACGTCACCCTCCGCATCTCCGGCTTCTTCCGCGACGCCTTCCCCCACGTCATCGCCCTCCTCGACGACGCCGTGCGCCTCGCCGGCTTCGACGACGATCCGCGCATCTTCGGCTCCAAGCCCGGCGCCTACGGATCGGGCATCCTGGCCCTGCTCGAGTCGCAGGAGTGGGACGACGACGCCGACCTGGCCGCCGTGTACACGGCCTGGGGCGGGTACTCCTACGGCCGCGCGGCCATGGGGGCGCCGGCGGCGGAAGCCATGGAACGGCGGTTCTCCCTGATCGAGGTGGCGGTCAAGAACCAGGACAACCGGGAGCACGACATCTTCGACTCCGACGACTACCTCCAGGACCACGGCGGCATGATCGCCACCATCCGGTCGCTCCGAGGCGAGGACCCGAAGGCCTGGTTCGGCGACTCGGCGAACCCCGCCGACCCCAAGGTCCGCTCGCTGGCCGAGGAGGCGGCCCGCGTCGTGCGCACGCGGGTGCTGAACCCCAAGTGGATCGGCGCCATGTGCCGCCACGGGTACAAGGGCGCTTTCGAGATGGCCGCGACCGTCGACTACCTCTTCGGCTACGACGCCACCGCCCGCGTGGTCGAGGACTGGATGTACGAGCGGGTGACCGAGGCGTACGTGGCCGACCCGGCGGTGCGCAAGCTGTTCGAGCAGTCGAACCCGTGGGCCCTGCGCTCGATCGCCGAGCGACTCCTGGAAGCCAAGGACCGCAACCTGTGGGACGCCTCGCCGGAGGCCCTCGCCACCTTGCGCAGCGCCCTGCTCGAAGCCGAGGGATGGGAGGAGGGCCGGTGAACTTTCCTTTCGGTGCCGTTGTTGGCCAGGACGAAGCCAAGCTCGCGTTGGTCCTTGCCGCAACGCAGCCGGCGATCGGTGGCGTGCTGCTGCGGGGCCAGAAGGGTTCGGCCAAGACGACGCTGGCGCGGGGGCTGGCGGCGTTGGTCTCCGGACCGTTCGTCGAGCTGCCGCTCGGCGCCACCGAGGATCGCCTCGTCGGCTCCATCGATCTGGCCGCCGCCCTCACCGGGGGCGAGGTCCGCTTCTCGCCCGGTCTCCTCGCCGCGGCCCACGGCGGCGTGCTGTACGTCGACGAGGTCAACCTCCTTCCCGACCACCTGGTCGACGTCCTGCTCGACGTGGCCATTTCCGGGGTCAACCGGGTGGAGCGGGAGGGCGTGAGCCACGCCCACCCCAGCCGGTTCGTGCTCATCGGTTCGATGAACCCCGAGGAGGGCGACCTCCGGCCTCAGCTGCTGGACCGCTTCGGCCTGGCCGCCGACGTGCTGGCGCCGGCCGACCCCGCGGCCCGGGCCGAGGCAGTGCGCCGGCGCATGGCCTTCGACGCTGACCCGGCCGCCTTCGCCGCGGCCTGGCCGGACCAGCCCCTGGCGGCCGGCCCGCCGGCGGAGCTGCCCGACGAGCTGGTCCACCGCATCAGCGCGCTGTGCGCCTCGGTGGGTGCCGAGGGGCTACGGGCCGACCTGGTGATCTGCCGGGCCGCCGCCGCCCTCGCCGGCGTCGAAGGCCGGAGCACCACCACGGTCGACGACGTCCGCCGCGTCGCGCCCCTCGCCCTGGCCCACCGGCGCCGGCGCCATCCGTTCGACGACCCGGGGATGCCCCAGGAGGAGGTCGACGAGGCGCTGGAAGCGACCGCCGGCGATGAACAGGACGAAGAGCGGGTGGCGGCGCCCGACGCCCCGCCCGAGCGGATCACCCGCCTCGAAGCGCCCCGCACCACGGCCACCGCGGGCGGCCGCCGGTCGATGGTCGAGGGTGCCCGGGGCCGGCTGGTCGGCGACCGTCCACCGTCCGGCGCCATTGGTTCGGTGGCGATCGGCCCGACGCTCCGTGCCGCCGGCCACGGGGCGCCGATCGCTCCCGGTGAGCTCCGCGAGGCGGTGCGCGAGCAGCGGGCCGGCAACCTCGTCATCCTGGCCGTCGACGCCTCGGGCTCCATGGGCGCCAAGACCCGGATGGAGGCGGCCAAGGCCGCCGTACTGGGCCTCCTGCTGGACGCATACCAGCGCCGGGACCGGGTGGCGCTCGTCACCTTCCGGGACGACGCCGCCGAGGTCGTCCTCCGGCCGACCGGCAGCGTCGAGGTTGCACGCGCCAGGCTCACCGACCTGCCGACCGGCGGGCGGACGCCCCTCGCCGCCGGCATCCACTCCGCCCTCACCCTGGCCCAGCACGCCGCAGACCGGCCGCTGCTCGTGCTCGTCTCCGACGGCCGGGCGACCGCCGGCCCCGACGGCCAGGACCCGCTGGTGGCGGCGAAGGATGCGGCGACGGAGGTGCGCCGCCGCAAGGTGCCCGCCGTGGTCGTTGACGCCGAGGACGGCCCCGCCCGCCTCGGCCTCGCCGCCGAGCTGGCCGAGGCGATGGGCGCCCGGTACCTCACCCTGGCGCAGCTAAGCGCAGCGTCAGTGCGCGAACTCACGAACTGACGCGGCCGGCGAGTCCGCCGGCGTCAGGCCGTGCTGGCCGTGGGCCAGCGTCCACCCGCCGGCCCACCGCTCGCCCGCCGGCCGGCGCCTGATCGAATCGACGTGCCACCAGTCGCCCTGGATGCGCTCGGGCGAGACGTCCAAGGTGACGTAGCCGTGATTCTCGAGATCGGCCATGCGGATGTGCCGATTCTGCGAGAGGAGCACGGTGCGGGTCAGCGCCGAGAGGCCGGGGATTCCGGGCACCACGGTGCGGGCGAAGCTGTCGGTCGTCACGCTGGGCGACACGAACTCCGCCCCCACGGGGAGCTCGGCCGCCCACGACGAGTGGATGTCGCCCGAGAGGACGGCGACATCGGACGGCCACCCCGCCCGCCGGAGAACCTCATAGAGGCGCCGGCGCTCGGTGGGGTAGCCGTCCCATTGGCCAGGATTGACGCCGAGGCCCCCGGCGATGTTCAGGCCCCGGACCGGCGCCATCATCACCTGGTTGCCGAGCAGCAGCCATCGGCTAGACGATGCCGACGCCTCCGCCTCCAGCCATCGCCACTGGTCCTCGCCCAGCAGGCTCCGTTCCTTGGGGCCGACGCGCACCGCCGGCCGGCGGGCGTCCAGCGCCGGGCGGTCACGGCCGACGAGACGGGTGTCGAGGAGGAGTAGGTCGGCCAGCGGGCCCAGCCGGAGCGAGCGGTACACCGACTCCTGCCCGGCCCGCCGCATCGGGATCCACTCGCGGTACGCCTGCACGGCGGACTGCCGCCGCTCGTCCCAGTCCCCGTGGCGTGGGAGGTGGGCGGCAGCGCCACCGGTCCACGCCCCGCCGGCCAGCTCGTGGTCGTCCCAGACTGCGGCGACGGGATGGCGGGCGTGCAGGGCCTGCAGGTCGGGGTCGGTACGGTACTGGGCGTACCGGGCCCGGTACTGGTCGAGGGTCAGGAGCCGACCCGCCGGCCGGTGGGCCCGTACCGCCCGCCGGGACCGGCTGTGGGCGTCGTTCTCGTAGATGTAGTCGCCCGCGTGCACCACGAGATCCACGTCGCGAGCGGCGAGGTTGGCGTAGGCGTTGAAGAAGCCGCATGACCAGTACGCGCACGAGGTCAACCCCAGACGAAGGCTGTCGCCGGCGACCGGTGCCGTACGGGTCCGGCCCACCGGCGACTGCTCGTCGCCGAAGCAGAACCCGTACGAGTAGGTCGTCGCCGGCTCCAGGCCGCTCACGTCCACGTGCACGGTGAAGTCGTGCTCGGCCGTCGCCTCGGCGGTTCCCCGTTGGATGACGTCGTGATCCCGCTCTCGGCCACTCGGGCCGTCCGGCGACAGCCCGATCCACCAGTCGACGGCCACGGTGTCCGGACCGTCGGTCGTGCACCGGGTCCACAGCACCACGCCGTCGGGAAGGGGGTCGGCGCTGGCCACGCCGTGGCGGAAGGCGGTCAAGAAGCCCGAAGGTACCGCCGAATCGAGTATCCGCCCTGCGCATGACATTGTGACCGGTCATGTGCCCACTCATGACAGTGTGTCGAGCATGGACGTAGGGATTGTTGGAGGCACCGGGCCGGCCGGCCGGGCGCTGGCGGCAAGGCTGGCATCGGTCGGCCTGAAGGTTGTCATCGGGTCACGATCGGCCGAGCGGGCGGAGGAGATCGTCGACGAGATCCACAAGAAATGGCCGGACCAGGACCTGCCGATCCACCCGGCGGCCAACGCCGAGGCCGCCGGCGCCCCCCTCGTCGTCCTGGCCACGCCGTGGGACGCGGCGGCCGAAACCGCCGCCGGGTTGCGGGCCGAACTGGCCGGCAAGGTGGTCATCTCCATGGGCAACGCCCTGGCCAAAGTCGACGGAGAGCTCCAGGCCGTCCACCCGCCGAGCGGCTCGGTTGCCGCCGGCGTGCAGGCCGCGCTCCCGGAGTCGCTCGTGTCCGCTGCCTTCCACCACCTGCCCGCCCGCTCGCTCGGCGACCTCACCCGGCCGGCGACGGGCGACGTGTTGATCTGCAGCGACCACCCCGAGGCCATGGCCGCCACCGCCGATTTGGTCCGCCGGGTCGCCGACCTGCGGGCCTTCGACGCTGGCTCCCTCGCCGCCGCGGGCCCGGTCGAGGCGTTCACCGCGGTTCTGCTCAGCCTGAACAGCCGCTATAAGGGCCGGGCCACCATCCACCTCACGGGCATCGACGCCGACAACCCACGCTAATGCGGTTGTACGGCTGATGCGCCTGTACGACACCGCCCGCCGGGCGGTGGTTCCTTTTGAGCCCGGGGCACTCGTGACGATGTACACGTGCGGCATCACGCCGTACGACGCAACCCACGTCGGTCACGCCGCCACGTATGTCCTCTACGACGTCCTCCAGCGCCGGCTCCGAGACCTCGGCCACGAGACCCAGTGCGTGCGGAACATCACCGACGTCGACGACGACATGCTGCGCAAGGCCCGTGAAGTCGGCGTGCCATACCTCGAGCTGGCCGCCGCCGAGGTGGCCCGGTTCCAGGGCGACATGCGGGCGCTCAACGTGCTTCCCGCCTTCAGCGAGCCGGCGGCCACGTCGGCGATCCACGACATCCTCGGCTTCATCGGCATGGTGCTGGACCGGGGCCACGCCTACCAGGCGGCCGGCGCCGTCTACTTCAGCGTCGCCAGCTTCGACCGCTTCGGGCAGGTCAGCCACCTCGGTCGGGCCGAGATGCTGGAGCTGGCGGCCGAGCGGGGGGGCAACCCCGGGGACCCGGCCAAGCGCGACCCTCTCGACTTCGTCCTCTGGCAGCCGTCGGCGTCCGACGAGCCGGCGTGGGAGTCACTGTGGGGCCCGGGCCGGCCCGGCTGGCACATCGAGTGCTCGGCCCTGGCCATGCGCGAGCTGGGCACCACCATCGACCTCCACGGCGGCGGCTCGGACCTGATCTTCCCCCACCACGAATGCGAGGCGGCCCAGTCCGAGGCGGCCAGCGGCGAGCCCTTCGTGCGCCATTGGCTGCACGCCCCGATGGTGGAGTTCGACGGCACGAAGATGTCGAAGTCGCTGGGCAACCTCGTCTTCATCAGCGAGCTGGTCAAGGAGTGGGACCCCATGGCCGTGCGCCTGGCCATCCTCGACCACTCCTACCGGGAACCGTGGGCTTGGCACGACGGCCTCCTCCCCGAAGCCTCCGCCCGATTGGATCGGTGGCGGGTGGCCGGCGAGGGGGGCGCTAACCTGGAGGAGGTCCGGGCGGCCCTCGACGACGATCTCGACCTCCCCAGGGCCATCCGGGCGATCGATGCCGCCGCCGCCGGCGGCCACGGCGTGCGCGCTGCCGCCGACCTGATCGGAGTCGCCCTGTCATGAGCGAGAAGAAGTCTTTCTGGTCCAGCATCCCCGGCCTGGTCACCGGCCTCGCCGGCCTGCTGACCGGCATCGTCGGACTGGTGACGGTCCTCATCCAGCTCGACGTGCTCGGCGGCAGCGACGACGCGGCTACGCCGGCCGCCGGCGTCTCCACGACCGTCGCCGGCCAGGCGCCGGCCGCCGGCGGCGGGGCGACAGCGACCACCGCCATCTCGGGAACGCTCACCGCCACCCCCGCGTCGCTCAAGCTTCAGCCCAACGAGCGGGAGAAGAACGTGGTCGTGCGGAACTCCGCCTCGGCGACGGTGACCGTGCTGAAACCCCAGACGTCGGGCCGCGACCAGGCGGCGTTCAAGGTCGACGAGGGGTGCACCAACGTGTCGCTTCGACCGGGGAGCAGTTGCACGGTGAAGGTGCAGCTGACCCCGAGCGGGCCGCTGAAGACCTACCAGGCCAACCTCGTGCTGGAAGCCAAGGAGATGACCACCGTCACCGAGATCCCGATCGAGGCCAGCACCCTGCTGTAGGACGCTTCTTGACAGTGACACATTCTTAATGTGACACTGTCGCATGTGACGACCTACCGCATCGACGAACTGGCGGACGCGGCCGCCACCGCCCTCGTTGTCGTGGGGGCGGTCCCGCCCTCGGCGCGCGTGAGCGCCCTGCCCGACCGGCGGATGCTGCGGTACTACACCACCCTCGGCCTGCTCGACCGTCCCCTCGAGATCCGGGGCCGCACCGCCTACTACGGCCGTCGCCACCTCCTGCAGATCGTCGCCATCAAGCGGCTCCAGGCCGGAGGCGCCACGCTGGCCGACGTCCAGGCCCGGCTCGCCGGCGCCACCACCGCCGAGCTGGAACGCATCGCCGACCTGCCGGCGACGGACGGCGTCGTCCCCCCGCCGGCGCCGGCCCGCCGGGATTTCTGGCGCGGCCCGCCGCAGCCGGCACCCATCCCTGTGGCCGTCCGCCTGGGGCCGAGCGTGACCCTCGTCGTCGACGCCACCCGCCCCCTGACCAACGCCGAGCACGACGCCCTCCGCGCCACCGCTGCGCCTCTCCTCGACCACCTCACCGCCTGCGGCGTGCTCGCCGCCGAACCCCAGGAGCGCTGACCATGACCGTCCTCCCCATCGAACTGCCCCCGTTCGGCGGCCTGCGGGCGCCCCAGGGCCACCTGCCGCTGGTCGCTATGGACGTGCGTGCCGACATCGCCGGCCTACTGGTGACGACGACCGTCCGCCAGACGTTCCGCAACGCCCTCGACGAGCACATCGAGGCGACCTACGTGTTCCCCCTGCCCGACCGGGCGGGGGTGACCTCCCTCACGGCCACCCTGGGTGGGCGCCGTGTCGTCGGCATCCTCAAGGAACGGCAGGCCGCTCGCGACGACTACGACGCCGCCATCGCTGCCGGCAAGCGCGCCGCCCTCGTCGAGGAGGATCGGCCGGGCGTGTTCTCGGCCAAGGTGGGCAACATCGCCCCCGGCGAGGAGGCCGAGGTCGAGCTGGTCCTCACCGGCCCGCTGCCGTACGACGGGGGTCAGGCCGCCTTCCGCTTCCCGCTGGTGGTGGCGCCCCGCTACGTGCCGGGCCAGCCTCTGGAGGGGTCGGGTGCCGGCGCCGGCACCGCCCTGGACACCGACCTGGTGCCCGACGCCTCCCGCATCACCCCGCCGGTGCTTCTGCCGGGCCAGCCCAACCCCGTCCAACTGTCGCTCGAGGTCACGGTCGACCCGCTGGGCCTGCCCCTGTCGAACCTTCGGTCCACCCTCCACGCCGCCATCACCAGGTCCGACGGCGCCGGGCCCGTCACCGTCGAGCTCCGCCCCGGGGAACGGCTCGACCGCGACTTCGTCCTGCGCTTCACCGTCGCCGGCGCGGTGCCTGCGACCGTCGCCGCCGTCACCGCTGACCAGGCCGGCGCCAACGAGGGCACCTACGCGGTGACCGTCGTGCCGCCCGGCGCCGGCGCCGCCCGCCGGCCCCTCGACGTGGCCGTCGTGCTCGACCGGTCGGGTTCCATGCAGGGCTGGAAGATGGTCGCCGCCCGCCGGGCCGCGGCCCGCATCGTTGACACCCTCGACGCCGGCGACCGCTTCACCGTCCTCGGGTTTGACGACGAGATCGAGTTCCCCGACCGCGTCGGCCGGGCGCTCGTCCCTGCTACCGACCAGGCAAGGTTCGCCGCCGTCGAGTTCCTGTCCCGCCTCGACGCCCGGGGCGGCACCGAGATCCACCAGGCACTCGACGCCGCCGCCTCGGCCCTGACCGACGGCCCCCAGCACGACGCCGTGCTGGTGCTCGTCACCGACGGGCAGATCAGCCAGGAGGACCACGTGCTGCGCCGCGCCGGCGCGTGGCTCGACCGGGTCCGCGTCTTCACCGTCGGAATCGACCGCGCCGTCAACGCCGGCTTCCTGCAGCGGCTCGCCGCCGCCGGCAACGGCCGGGCCGAGCTCGTCGAGTCCGAGGACGCCCTCGACGACGCCATGGGACGCATCCACCGGGCTGTGGCCACGCCGGTCGTCCAGGGCCTGTCGGTGACCGCTGAGGGGGATGTCGAACTGGTCGCCGGCAGCACCACGCCGGCCCGCAACCCGGATTGCTTCCCGGGGGCACCGGTGGTCATCAGCGGCCGCTACCGGGGGGCGACGCCGGCCCGGTTCACCATCACCGGCACCGCGGCCGGCGGCACTCCGTGGACGCAGACGGTGGACGCAGCGCCGGTCGCCAACCGGGCCGTGCGCACGGTGTGGGCCCGGGCCCATGTGCGGGACATGGAGGACCGCTACCTGGTCCAGCCCGGCGACGGCCTGGCCAGGGAGATCGTCGCCGCTTCGCTGGCCTACGGCGTCCTCAGCCGGTTCACCGCCTTCGTGGCCGTCGACGAAGCCGACCCCACGGGCTCGACGTCGCCGCACCCGATCGTGCAGCCGGTGGAGCCACCTTCGGGCTGGGCCGCCCAGCCGATGATGGCGGCGGCGTCGATGCCCGCCCCGATGGCATCTGGCGCCCGGCACGGGATGAGCATGCACTCCGCCCCGGCCCCGGGCGCGGCGGCGCCCGCCCACAGGCCGGCCCTCACCTGGGAGGAGCTGGCCCAGCGCCTCCGGGACTTGCTCGACAGCCTGCCGGCGCGCCTTCCGGGCGAGGCGTCGACGGTGGCCGACGAGCTGCACGCGCTTTTGCCGGAGCTGCACCGTGCCGGCGCCTCCAAGGCGGTCCATCAGGCGGTGCTGGAACTCGCAGCGGCCCTCCGGGCCGGCACCGATGTCGCGGCCAAGGCCGACGCCCTCCGGAAGGCGGTCGACCCGCCGAAGAAGCGCCGGTTCTGGGCCTAGGCGGAAAGATAAAGGAGCTTCCAGGTCCAGCTGGACCGGATACGCGGACGCGTCAGCCATCACGGCTCCTCTCGGCCCGTCCTCGTTGCATTCAGGGGGCGAAGCCCGGTGACCGGTACTGTGACCGACCATGGACCCCGCCGGGCTGCGGCCGCTTGGCATCGGCGAGATCCTCGATGTCGGCATCAAGATCTACCGGGCCCGTTTCGCGGTGCTGGTCAGGACCGTGGCCGTGGTGCTTGCGCCGGTCTTCGCCCTCTCCGCCCTCATCCGCATCTCCATCCCCACTGACGGCGACGACCTCTTCGAGGAGACGCAACCGGGGGCGACGCCCGAGTTCAACTGGGACGAGCTCTGGCCGTTCATCGCCGGCGCACTCGTCATCGTCGTGGTTTCCTTCATCGCGTCCCAGGTGGCCACTGGCGCCTGCTTCAAGGCGGTCAGCGGGGCCTATCTGGACGAGGAGACCAATTGGCGGGAATCGCTGCGGTTCGCCAGCTCCAGGCTGCGGTCGCTGCTCTGGCTGTCGTTCCTCATCACGGTATGCCTCATCCCGGCCTTCCTCCTTTGCATCCTCCCGGCCGTCTACCTCTGGGTGGCGTGGACGGTCGCCGCTCCCGTCCTGCTGCTGGAGGACGTGCGCGGGTGGCAGGCCATGAAGCGGTCCCGCCACCTGGTGAAGGGCCGGTTCTGGCCCACGATCGCCGTCGTGCTCCTGATCACCATCCTGACGATCATCGTGCAGTCGGTGGTCGTCGGTGTGCTGGCCGCCGTGGTCAGCGTGAGCGACAACGAAGTCGCGTTGGCCGTCGCCGACGCCATCGGCCAGACCCTGAGCGGCATGCTCACCACGCCGCTGTCGGCGGCAGTGCTCACCGTGTTGTACTTCGACCTCCGGGTGCGGAAGGAGGGGTTCGACCTCGAGCTCCTCTCTCGCCGGATGGGCGTCGACCCGACGACGGTGGCCAACCCTGCATTCCTGCCGCCGCCCCAGGACCGCCCCCCGACGGACTGGCCCCCGCCGGCACCGCCCCGGCCCCCGCAGGACCGCCCGCCGGATGGGTGACCGGCGCCGGCCGGGCGCCGCCGCCCTGCTCGTCGTCGTGCTCCTTGCCGGCGCCGGCGCCGGCCCGGCGGCAGCCCAGAGCGTCACCGCCCCCCAGCTCCAGGATCTGGCCGCCCAGGCTACGAGCGACCCCCGGGCGCTCGCACAGCTCCGGGCGGTCCGTGAGGTGGACGGGCGGCCGGTCGACATCGGGCGGGCGCTGGCCGGCGCCGAGGGACCGGGCCTGGCCGCCCGTCTCCAGGCGCTTTCCGGGGCGCCGGCCGCCGGGCCGCCGGTGCGCGGCCGCCGAAGCCCGCCAGGTCGCAGAGGACGTCCTCGACAGCCGCCGGTTCGAGCCGGCCAGGGTCCCGAGACCGTTCGCCGGCATCCTGCGCACGCTGGGGCGCTGGCTGGAGCCAATCGGCGAGCCCCTCGGTCGGATCGTGAACCGGATCGCTGACAGCCGGGCCGGCCAGCTCGCCCTCGTGGTCGGCGTGTTCACCGTCGCCGCTCTGGTCACGGCCCGCCTGATCGGCCGGCGCAGCCCCGGGTCGGTCCACCGGCTGCGTTCCTTCGGAGTCGACAGCGACAGCCTCGACCCCGACGAGCTCGAACGGGCAGCGGCCGCCGCGGAGCGAGCCGGCGATCTCGACCATGCCGTGCGGCTGCGATTCGTTGCCGGCGTCCTTCGCCTGGACCGGGCCGGCGTGATCACCTACCGCTCCTCGCTGACGACGGGCCAGCTGCGGTCCCGGGTGCCATCCGGCGCCTTCGCCGAGCTGGCCGGCGCCTTCGACGAGATCGCCTACGGGGGCCGGCCGGCGGTCGAGGACGACATCCGCACGGCCACCGAAGGGTGGCCGCGGGTGCTGGCCGAGGCCGGCCGGTGATCGCCGATGCGTGGCGCACCATGCGGCCCGGTACCCGTGTCCTGGTGGCGGTGCTCGCCCTCGTCCTTGGGCTCAACCTGCTCATCGCCGGCGTCACCGTGGTTACCGGCGGGTCCGGGCCGGGCGGTCCGACGTCGTCCTCCTACGCCACGGCGGGCGACGGCCTAGCTGCCTACGCCGAGCTCCTCGCCCGCCACGGGCACCCCGTCGAGCGCATCCGCACGTCGCTCGACCGGGCCGACCTGGACCCGGGCAGCACCCTTGTCCTCGCTGACCCCGGGGACGTGACGGCCGAGGAGGCGCAGGCGCTCGCCGGCTTCGTCGCCGCTGGCGGGCGGCTCGTCGCCGCCGGCCGGGCTGCGGCGCCGGTCCTGGCCGGGTTGCCCGCCGGCGGTCCGAGCTGGGACGACGCCGGCGTGCGGTCGGCGCGGCCGATCGTGTCGGCGCCGGAGGTGGCCGGCGTGGCCGTGGTGGAGTCCGCCGGCGACGGGATCTGGGCCCGGGCCGGCGGCTCCCTCCCGCTGCTGGGTGACGGGGATCGGCTTCTGGCCACGGTCGCCACCGTCGGCGCCGGCCGGGTGGTCGCCCTGGCCGACGCGTCGCCGCTGCAGAACCGGCTGCTGGCCCGGGCCGACAACGCCGCGTTCGCACTGGCGATCGCCGGCGGCGCCGGCCGGCCCGTCGCCTTCGCCGAAGCCCAGCACGGCTACGGCCGGAGCAGCGGCGTGGGTGCCATCCCCTCCCGCTGGCGCTGGGCGATCGCCGGCGGCTTCCTCGCCGCCATCGTGTGGATGTGGTCCCGGGGCCGCCGGCTCGGGCCCCCGGACGACATCGAGCGGCCCGCTCCGCCTGCCCGGCGGGCCTACGTCGACGCCATGGCCGGCGCCCTCGCCCGCACCCGCCAGCCCGACGTCGCCGCCGCGCCGCTCCAGGAGCGCGCCCGCCGGCGGTTGGCCGCCGGCGCCGGGCTCCCCGCCGGCGCCACCGAGGACGACCTGCGCCGCGCCGCGGCCCAGCTGCGCCTGCCACCCGAGGAGGTTGACGCCCTCTTCCGCCCGGCCCGCAACGACGACGACGTCGTGGCGGTCGGTCGAGCGGTCGCCCACCTCACCGGGGGCCGGGCGTGACGCTCCTCGCCCAGCTCCGCCAGGCTGTCGCCGGCCAAGTGTCGAAGGTGCTCGTCGGCCAGGAGAGCACGCTCGACGTCCTGCTCGCCGCATTCTCCGTCGGCGGCCACGTCCTGCTGGAGGGTGTGCCCGGCGTGGGCAAGACTCTCCTGGCCGACGCCACGGCGCGGGCCATGGGCCTGGACTTCCGCCGCATGCAGTTCACGCCCGACATGCTCCCCTCCGACATCACGGGGACCATGACGCTGCGGGGCGGCGACCTCACGTTCCGGCCCGGCCCGGTGTTCACCAACCTCCTCCTGGCCGACGAGGTCAACCGCACCCCACCGAAGACCCAGGCTGCGCTGCTCGAGGCCATGCAGGAGCGCCAGGTCAGCGTGGAGGGCACGCCCCGGCCCCTGCCCGACCCGTTCCTCGTCGTCGCCACCCAGAACCCCATCGAGTACGAGGGCACCTACCCGCTGCCCGAGGCCCAGCTCGACCGCTTCCTGGTCAAGCTCGACGTGACCTATCCCGATGAGGCCGGCGAGGTGGCCCTTCTCCGGCTGGCCCACCGGGGCGTCGACCCGGCGACCCTTGTCGACATCGTCGCCGTCGCCGGCCCCGAGCAGCTGCGCGCCGCCCGCGACGAGGTCGACGCCACCACGGTCAGCGACGAGCTCCTGGCCTACGTCGCCGCCATCGTCCGCCGGACCCGCACGCTGCCGAGCGTGTCGCTGGGTGCGAGCCCACGCGCCGCGGTCCACCTGCTCGCCGCGTCGAAGGCCGCGGCCCGGTTGGCCGGCCGGGGCTTCGTCACCCCTGACGACGTCGTGACCATGGCGGCCCCGGTGCTGCGCCACCGGCTGCTTCTGCGGCCCGAGGCCGAGCTGGAGCGCTACCGGCCCGACGACGCGGTCACCACGGCTGTCGCCGCCATCGCCGTCCCCCGTTGAGCCCGACGCCTCGGGCCGCTCTGCTGCTGGCTGCGCTGGCCGGCCTCGCCCTGGTCGTCCCGCTACCGGTCGTGCTCCTGGCGGTCGTGGCATTGTGCGCCGCCACCGTGGTCGACGCCGCGTCGGTGCGGACTGACCCCGGAGTCACCCGCCATATGGGGGCGATCCTGGCTCGAGGGGTGCCCACGCCGCTGGAGGCGGAAGTTGCCGCCGTCCGGGGGCGGGTGCGCCTGCGCCAGCCCGTGCCGCCGTTCTTCGACGTCGACCCGGCCGAGTCCGACGACCGGCTCGACGCGGTGGTCACCGCCCACCGCCGGGGCCGCCACCCGCTGGTCGACCCGGCCGTCCGGCTCACGGGGCCGCTGGGCCTGGGGCGCTGGCACCACGGAGGCCAGGGAACCACCGAGGTCGTCGTCTACCCCGACCTGCCGGCGGCCCGCCGGCTGGCCCAGGCCGTGCGCCAGGGCCGGCTGGGCGCCGAGGGCCGGCGGGTCCGGGGTCCGCTTGGGCTGGGCACGGACTTCGAGTCGGTGCGGGAGTACGTGCCCGACGACGACGTCCGCCGCATCAACTGGCGGGCCACCGCCCGCCTCGGCCGGCCCATGACGAACCAGTACCGGGTCGACCAGAGCCGCGACGTCGTCTGCCTCGTCGATACCGGGCGGCTGATGGCGGCGCCGCTCGGGGACCGCAGCCGGCTGGACGCCGCCCTCGACGCAGTGGCGGCCGTCGCGGTGGTGGCCGACGAGGTCGGCGACCGGTGCGGCGTGGTCGCCTTCGACGCCGAGACCCGCCGGGAGGTGCGGCCCCGGCGAGGCGGGGCACGAGCCGTCGTCGAGGCGACCTTCGACCTGGAGTCCCGGCCGGTCGACAGCGACTACGAGCTGGCCTTCACCGCCGTGGCCAGGTCCAAGCGGTCCTTCGTCCTGCTCATCACCGACGTGCTCGACACGTCCGCCGCCCGGGCCCTGCTCGACGCGGTGCCGATCCTGGCCCGCCGCCACGTCGTGGCCGTGGCGACGGTCGCCGACCCGGACATCGTCGCCCTGGTGAGTACGCCGCCGGCGACCGCCGTCGACACCTACGCCGCGGCCGTGGCCCACGATGTGCTGGAAGCGCGGGCGACAGTGTCGGCGCAGCTGACACGGGCCGGCGCCGAGGTGGTCGAGGCCGCACCCGATGCCTTCTCCGCAGCGTGCGTCTCCGTCTATCTCAGGGCGAAGCACCGAGCTCGTTTGTGACCGGCGCGCCGAGCCGCCACACCAGCGCCCAGTAGAGGCCGCCGAGGGCGAACCCCACCCCCACAGCCCACCAGGGTCCGATGCCGAGCGGGGTGAGGAGGCCCTCGGTCAGCCCGGCCACGACCAGCCAGAGAGCGGTACCCAGGACCAGCTCGATCGCCGCCCGGCCCTCGGTCGCCAGTGCCTGCCCCCGGGGTCGCCGGCCGGGGTCGACCAGGGCCCAGCCCATCCGCAGCCCGGCGGCGCCGGCCACCACGATGCACGACAGCTCCAGCACGCCGTGGGGCAGGATCAGCTCGACGAGGGCCGAGCCGTTGCCGGCGGCTATCCCCACGCCGGCCACGACGCCGATGAGCACACCGTTGAAGAGCAGGATGCCGGCGGTCAGGAGGCCGAAGGCGATCCCGCCGGCGACGGCGCCGAAGGTGACTTGGATGTTGTTGGTGGAGATGGAGGCGGCGAACTGGGCCCGCTCACTGCCCGAGAGGCCGAGGTCGGTCCCCTCGGTGCGGGGCTGGCCTACCGCCTCGCTCTGGCTGGGAAGCAGGGCGCCGGCCGCGCCTGGGTCGTCCCAGGCCCACAGGCCGGCGACGATCATGGGAAGGAACAGCAGCGTGGCGGCGACCGCCAGCAGCCCCGGTCGCTCGCGGACCCGTCGCCAGTACCCGCGGGTCAGGAAGTGGAGAGCGGACTCGCGGCGGACGGCGGTGCCGTAGACCACACCGTGGGCCCGCCCGACCAGGTCCTCCAAGGCGGCGACCGTCGATTCGCCGGGAAAGCGCCGGCGGGCGAGCGCGAGGTCGGCCGCCGCGCCCCGGTACAGCGATCCAAGCCGGCGCATCTTCTCGGCGCCGATGCGGTGGGGCCGGCCACGCGCTTCCAGGAGCAGCGTGTCGAGCTCGTCCCAGGACGGCCGACGGTCGGCGGTGAAGCGGTCTAGTTTCACGGGTGGTGTTCTACGAGGATCGCATCTCGGTGGCGACGCCGGAGGGCGTCACCCTCGAGGCGACGCTGGCGGGCGCCGGGTCGCGGTTCACCGCCGGCGTCATCGACCAGCTGCTGCGCTGGTCCCTGCTCCTCGCCATGGTCATCGTGCTGGCGGTGCTGGAGGGCGACTTCGGAAACGAGGGCTTCTCCGGGGCCGGCGTCGTGGCCATCGTGGTCGCCATCTTCCTCGTGCAGTTTGGCTACGACGTCCTGTTCGAGACGCTGGCGTCGGGGCGTACCCCGGGCAAGCGCTGGACCGGCCTGCGGGTCGTCAGGATGGGCGGCACGCCGGTCGGCTTCCTCGCCAGCGCCCTGCGCAACATCCTGCGCATCGTCGACAGCCTCCCCGGCTTCTACCTCGTCGGCATTCTGTTCGTGCTGTTCACCAAGAACAACCAGCGCCTCGGCGACCTGGCCGCGCGCACGGTCGTGGTTCGGGACCCGCGCCAGAAGACGGCGCTGCCGCCGGCCACCGCCGCGGCGCCGGCGACGGATGACATGGCCCTGTACGACGTGTCGGCAGTGTCGGCCGAAGAGCTGGCCACGGTGCGCCGCTTCTTGGACCGGCGGTCGACGCTCACCCCTGAGGCGCGAGGCCGATTGTCGCGGGAGATGGCGGACCGGCTCGGCTTCAAGGTCGTCGGCCCTCCCCGCCAGTGGGAGCCCGAGGCGTTCCTCGAGTACCTGGTGGCGGCCAAGGAGGCGCGGGGTTGAACGTCGAGCTGCGCGACCTGCGGATCGGTGGCGGCCTTCTCCTGGCCGGCGCCGCGCTCGTGCCCCTCGTCCCGGGCCCCGGGGGCCTCCCTTGCCCGCTGAGGAGCCTGACCGGCATCCCGTGCCCGCTGTGCGGGATGACCACCAGCGTCCTCGCCGCCACGCACCTCGATCCCATGGCCGCCCTGGCGGCCAACCCAGCAGGCGTCGTCGCCGTCCTGGTGGCCGTCGGGCTGCTGCTGCTCCGGGGTCGGCGCCAGGTCAGCCTTCCGGTCTGGCTCGCGCCGGCGGCGCTCCTGATGATGGAGGCCTGGCAGCTCGCCCGCTTCGGCGTGATCTGACCTTCAGCTGTCGACCCGGCGCACCGACTTGATGAGCTGGTGGTCGGCGGTGAAAAGCCGGCCGACGGTCAGCTTGCCGGCGACCAGCGCGGCGAACGCGTTGCCGCCCAGCAGCATGTACATGACTACCAGCTGCAGCCGGATGGCCGACGTCGCCGACGCGCCGGCGAGGAGCATGCCGGTCATCGCTCCGGGCAGGGCGACCAGGCCCACGACCTTGGTCTGGTCGACGATCGGGAGCATCCCGTTGCGGACCGCCCGCCGATGCCACGCCGCCGCCGCCTCGGTGGATGTCTCGCCCAGGCTGAGGTGGGCCTCGACCTCACGGCGGTGGGCGCCGAGGTCGTCACGCAGGCGGCTCATCACCAGTGATGCGGTGTTCATGGCGTTGGAGATGATCATCGACCCCAGCGGGATGGCGGCCCGCGGCGCGGCGGGGACGATCCCCAGCACCAGGAGCACTCCCAGCGTGCCGCCGGCGGCGACGGACACGGAGATGGCGGCGATCCAGTAGGCGCCGGGCACCCGCTTGCCCCGGCCTCCGGACGTGAGGGTGGCCGTGCCGACCATCACCAGCAGGACAAGGGGCGTGAGCGCCGAGTTTCCGCCCAGCACGAAGTCGAGCACGTAGCCGATGGCGAGCAGCTGGGCAAAGGACCGGAACGTCGCCAGCGCGATATCGCGCTCCAATCCGGTCCTTCGGGCGCGGGAGATCGCCACCGCCACCAAGACGAGGAGGAGGGCGAGGCCGACATCGGCCCACGAGATGCGGTCGCTCAGGTCGTTCATCGACACTCGGGGGGCGCCGCCCCCCGAGTTCCCCCCGACTGCGCCGGCGCCCCGCCGTGGGCCCCCCGAGTTCCCCCCGACTGCGCCGGCGCCCCGCCGTGGGCGGGGCGGCTGTTCTCTTCCCGGCTCGGCTGCGCCCCGCCGGACTGCTCGGCCGTATGGCTTCGCAGTGGTTTCATCGGAGGCCGACTTGTAGAGTGCGGTCGGCGAGCTCGTTGGCCTGGCGGGGGTCGTGGGTGACCATCACGACGGTGAGCCCCTCGTCGGCCAGTGACCGGATCAGGCCTTCGATGCCGGCCTTGGCGATGGTGTCCAACGCCGAGGTGGGCTCGTCGAGCAGGAGGCACTCCGGATGTCGGGCCAGGGCCCGGGCCAGGCACATGCGTTGGGCCTCCCCGACCGAGAGCCGGTCCGCGTCCCGGCCGGCAAGGGCGACGTCGAGCCCCACCCGGGCCAGCAGGTGAGGCGTTTCCGGCCCGACGTTGTCAGCCACGGTGCCCGGAAAGGTGACCGGCACCTGGCCGACGTACTGAACCCGCCGGCGGAGGTCGAGCACGTCGTAGGAGCGTACGTCGCGCCCTGCGAACAGGACCTCGCCGGCGTCGGGGTCGTCGAGGCGGTTCAGGAGGCGCAGCAGGGTGGTCTTCCCGGACCCCGAAGCGCCGACCATTGCGGTCAGGCCGTCGGCGGGGATGCGGGCGGAGAAGGCCTGGACGATGGGCCCGGAGTCGCCGTCGACCCGCACATCGCGATACTCGAAGCGGTCCCCCATGGCGCCACCAGTATCCTCGCCTCGATGAAGGTCTCCCTCCCCGACGGTTCCACCCGCGAGCTGGCCGACGGCGCCACGCCGGCCGACCTGGCTGCGTCCATCGGGCGCGGCCTGGCCAAGGCCGCCGTGGCCGCCGTCGTGAACGGCGCCCAGGCCGACCTGAGCGCCTCGCTCCACGACGGCGACGAGGTGTCGATCGTGACGGCCAACACCGACGAGGGGCGGTACGTCCTCCGTCACTCGACCGCCCACGTGATGGCCCAGGCCGTCTGCGACCTTTTCCCGGGGGCCAAGTACGCCATCGGCCCGCCGGTGGAGGACGGCTTTTACTACGACTTCGACCTGCCCGACGGCGCCCGATTCAGCGAGGACGACCTCGGCCGCATCGAGGCCCGCATGCGCGAGATCGTGGGCGAGAACCAGCCGTTCGTGCGGGAGGAGCTGTCGCGGGAGCAGGGCCTGGAGCGTTTCGCCGACCAGCCATTCAAAGTCGAGATCATCGAGGGCGTGGACCCCGAGGAGGGCGCCGAGGGCAGCGCGGTGAGCGTCTACCGCAACGGTGCGAGCCCAACGGCGGGCTGGGCCGACCTGTGCCGGGGCCCCCACGTGCCGTCGACCTCCCGGCTCGGCTCGTTCAAGCTCATGAAGGTGGCCGGCGCCTACTGGCGGGGCGACGAGCACCGCCCGATGCTCCAGCGCATCTACGGCACGGCGTGGGAGTCCGACAAGGCGCTGGCCGAGCACCTGCACCGCCTCGAGGAGGCGGAGCGGCGTGATCACCGCAAGCTCGGCGTCGAGCTCGACCTGTTCCACTTCCCGCCCGAGATCGGCGGCGGGCTGCCGGTCTTCCATCCCAAGGGCGGCCTCATCCGCAAGCTCATGGAGGACTACTCGCGCGACGAACACGACGCCGCCGGCTACTCCTTCGTGTGGACGCCACACCTATCGAAGTCCACCCTGTTCGAGATCTCCGGCCACCTCGGCTGGTACGCCGACGGCATGTACCCCCCCATGGAGATGGAGGGGGCGACCTACTACCCGAAACCCATGAACTGCCCCATGCACATCCTGATCTACAAGAGCCAGGCGCGGTCCTACCGCGAGCTCCCGATCCGGATGTTCGAGTTCGGGACGGTGTACCGGTTCGAGCGCTCCGGGGTGCTCCACGGCCTGACCCGTGTCCGCGGTATCACCCAGGACGACTCCCACATCTTCTGCGCGCCCGACCAGCTGGCCGGCGAGCTGGCGTCGTTGTTGGCCTTCGTCCTCAAGGTGCTGCGCACGTTCGGTCTGACGGAGTTCGAAGCCGAGCTGTCCACCCGCCCGGAGAAGTTCGTCGGCGAGCCGGCGGAGTGGGAGGAGGCCACCGAGGCGCTGCGTCACGCCCTCGAAACGTCAGGCCTGGAGTACAAGGTGGCCGAGGGCGAGGGCGCGTTCTACGCGCCGAAGATCGACGTGCACGTGCGGGACGCCATCGGCCGGCGCTGGCAGATCTCCACCCTGCAGGTCGACCTCCAGATGCCCCAGCGGTTCGACATGGAGTTCGTCGGCGCCGACAACACCCGGCACCGCCCGTACATGATCCACCGGGCCCTGTTCGGTTCGGTGGAGCGGTTCTTCGCCATCCTGCTGGAGCACTACGCCGGCGCCATGCCGGCGTGGCTGTCGCCGGTCCAGGCCCGGGTGCTGCCTGTCCGCGACGACCACGAGTTGTACGCCGCCGCGGTGTTGGGCCGCCTGACCGCGGCCGGCCTTCGGGCCGATGTCGCCGCTGCCGACGAGCCACTCGGTAGTCGCATCCGCAAAGCCAAGCTGGAGAAACTGCCCTACGTGCTGGTGGTCGGGGACTCTGACGTGGACGCCGGCACGGTGGGCGTGAACCCCCGCGGCGGCGAGGTCGAGCGCGACGTGCCGGTGGGCACGTTCGTCGACCGCCTGCGCGATGAGGTCGAGAACCGGGCGTGACGCTTGAACGGCTGTGGGCCGGTTGGCGCAGCGAGTACGTGGAGGGCGCAGCCGCCGACACCGGCTGTGTGTTCTGCCGCATCCTGGCCAGCGACGAGGCCGGGGAGTCGACCTACATCGTGCGCCGTGACGAGACGTGTGCGGTCGTGCTGAACGCGTACCCCTACACCTCTGGTCACCTGATGGTCATGCCCGTGCGCCACGTTGGCGAGCTGGAGGAGCTGGACGCCGGCGAGGCCGTGGGGTTGTGGCGGGAGCTGTCCGACGCGGTCCGGGCGTTGAAGGTCGGGTACTCGCCCGACGGCCTGAACGTGGGGGCCAACCTGGGTCGCAGTGCCGGCGCCGGCGTGCCCGGCCATTTCCACATGCACTGCGTGCCGCGCTGGAACGGCGACACCAACTTCATGACCACGGTGGCCGAGACCCGCATGCTGCCCGAGGCGCTGCCGGCCACCTACGAGAAGATCAGGAAGGCGTGGCCGACCGATGGCTGAGTCGCCCGAGCAGCCCGAGGACGAGCACCGCGACGAGCTGCCCGCCGACCTCGACGTCACCCAGTACGTCGGGATGTACACCTTCCCTGACATCCGCCGGCGGCGGGCGCCGGCATACGCCTACCTGCTCCTGGCCGCCGGCCTCGGCGCCCTGACTGCCACGAGCGGTGGCGACGGCGTGCTCGTCAACGAGGGCTTCCTGGCCGCCGCCATCGCCCTCGCCCTCATCGGCATCTACCACCTCGCGGCCGCGTGGCCGTTAGCCGTGAAGGACACCGAT
This sequence comes from uncultured Acidimicrobiia bacterium, assembly GCA_963768975.1. Classification (GTDB taxonomy): domain Bacteria; phylum Actinomycetota; class Acidimicrobiia; order Acidimicrobiales; family AC-14; genus CADCTB01. The sequence goes on from CAVYKB010000020.1 coordinate 430,076, forward strand.
GCCCTCCTCGCCGCCGCCCGCAAGGTTGCGTTTCCCGTGGGCCATGCCTCGGCCCAACTCGGCTGGCGTGGCCTCCGTAGCCGCCCCACGTGGCGCATCCTCGTGTACTCCAGCGAAGACCCCCCGGCCAAGCGCGGCCTGGTCCTCGTCGACGCCGTTGACGGCGAAGTCCTCGACCAGATCGTTGAGGACAATCCCGAAGACTGGTCGTAGTCCGAGACCGGTAAAAGTCCAGGTCAGAGCGTTTTCTGGACTAGCACACCGCTCATTCAGGTACATCCCAGGCATGCCCGGTGGCCCGTCTGGGACGGCCGTGAACGCGGCTCTGGTGGAGTTGTGGGAGCTCTCGCTGCACGTCAAGCAGTGACGCACCGTCAAGCATTACCTCGACGAGGTGTGGCGCTTCGCTTCCTGGCTGGCGGCGCACGACCGTCCGCCGACGTCGCCTGGCGACCTGATCGCCGTCGAGCGCAAGGACGTCGAGGCGCTTCGACGCCGCCACCGCCGCTGCCCTCGATCGGTACAAGCGAGTGAGGGCCCGACACGCCTACGCCGGGCTGCCCTGGCTCTGGATCGGCCACCGGGGACGCACGACGCGCAAAGGGGTGCCGGCGATGCTGAACAAACGCGCGACCCAGGCCGGCATCGGCCACGTGCACCCCCACCAGCCGCGCCACACCTGGGCCGACCGCTGGCTCCGGGCCGGCGGCAACGAGGGGGACCTTCAGCGCCTCGGCGGCTGGGAGTCGGCGGAGATCATGCGCCGCTACGGAGCCGCTCGTGCCGTCGACCGGGCTCTGGCCGCCTACGACACCGTCAACCCGATGGGCAGGCTGTGAGCGCGCTCGATCGTTGCGCCCGAGGTCGTCACTGTTGCTGAAGGGACGGACCGATGCGTCACGCCGTGGTCGTGCCAGCCCGAGCTTGCCTCGCCCTTGCCGACTTCAGGGCGAGCGCGCTGAGGTAGGCCTTCTTCGCTGCCTCAGCCCGCTGCTGGCGCTCGACAGCTGGTAGCCGGCCTTCCGGATCGACGTCCCGTTCGAACCTCGCCATGAACGCCTCGCTACCCGGCCGGGTGGTCATGCGGGGATCGTGCTTCGCGGCATGGTGTACGCCGCAGTGCGAGCACGGAGGCTCCGCTGGGCAGGTGTCAGGGCCGCCCGCCCGATCTCAGCGCTGCACGTCGAATCGACGATCCCTGCGGCACCGCCGGGGGTCGTTGCCGGAGTTGTCATGCCGCGCCAGTACGGGCGATGAGCAGCGAACCCGCCTCCGGGCGGAGGCGCAAGTTAACGAGCGAATCACCGCCCTCGCTCGGGCGCCCCGAAGACGATCTCCTCACCACCGCCCAGGTGGCCCAGATGCTCCACGTCAGCCCCCAGACCGTGGGCCGGCTGGTCAAGAGCGGGAGCCTCCCAGCCCATCGGATCCCGGGCACCCGCCAGCTCCTGTTCTGGCGCCACCAGATCGCAGAACTGGTCAACGCCAACCGGGTGCTCCCCGACGATTCCGAGGTGATCGACGCCGTCGAGGACGCCAGACCGATCAAGGGCGGCGGTCGGTGAAGCAGACGCGGCCCGGGCCGCCACCTGTAGGGTCCCGCCGGCCAGTGCTTGGAGATCCGGGGCCCCTACCAGTACCGGCCACCGGGCTCCGGCGGTCGGCGGGGCTTTGGCATCGACGAGGATGTCATAACCCAGGACTCGTGCGAAGGGCGAAGCGGTGACTCGGGGATGCGTATCGCCCGTCGACGTCGGTGGTCGATCGCGGGCGGCGATCGCGACCACTGCTGGGAAAGCCGAATTCCGAGACCCGCCAAGGAATGTGCACCACACTTGGTAAGCTCGGGAGCTACCAAGTAGATCGGACTGGACGATGTCTGCGACTTCAGAGTTCCTCGTCTCCTCCAGCGGCCAGATGTCCGTTCCGGCGGCGGTTCGCCACCGCTGGGGCCTGGATCATGGCGGACGGGTGATCGTGGTCGATCTCGGTGACGCCGTCGTCCTGCTTCCCCCCGGCGGGCGAGCTGGGCTGCTTGACGCAGCTTTGTCGGCCGAGGACCACGTGGCGTTCGTGGCGGGCCTCGACGATCCCGATCTCGCCACGACGTAGTGCCGGCGACGGTCGTCGACGATCATCTGCTGCGCGACATCCTCGTCGGTCATCGCGACGAGACACTCGATGGACTGGCGCCGGATGGCGTGGCCACCACGGGGCTATGGCTGTTCCGCCTGTGCTTGTCGTTTGCGGACCCGACCGTCGTCGGCAAGTTGTCCGGGCCGGTCGCCTCGTTGCCGGAGGACATGCAGGCGCGCTTTCGCCGCGCAGCTCGTCGCCCTGCCCTCCTCGATCGAGGTCGTGAGCCTCCGCGACATGGCCTGGCCGATGGCGCTCTTACAGACGCGCCACCGTGCCAGCGGGCGGCGACTCTCGGCGGCCATGGTCGAGGCGCTCGCCGCCGCCCACCGGCTCGGCTGGGGGATCGCTGTCTCACGCAACGATGTCGGACCGAACCTCCGTGCGGCCGCCGAGGCAGATGGCGTGGCGTTCCACGCCCTGTAGCGCCCGGAGGTGAAGAATCGACCGTGACCCACGGCCGGCGATAGAGGACACCTCACCCAGCCGACGGAGCAGTTGTTATGGGGCGCGGCGGGCACGGCGCTTATGGGGTTTCACGTAGTCAACGGACTGGCAGGCGAAGGCCCTGCTGACGTCCCGTTAGACGATCCGCCTCCGGCACACCGGTCACCGACCGGTGTCTGGCAACGGTGCGCCCGTGCTTGTGAGCCCGCCTGACGCGATCACTCCATGCAGCCGTTGCCACCGCTGCTGTGAATCGCCGTGCATCGCCGGGGCCGACTCTGGGTCTACGGCCGGCTCCCGGGTTCTGCGGTTGCGGTCTACGCCGCCACTGTGGACGGCTGCGCCCGTCGCTTTCGGGCCACGCGGTAGAGCAATGCGATGCCGAGAACGGCCAACACGATGCTCACGGAGATCACGGCCCAGGGCACAGATGTCGAGGTCGCGCTCCGCACCACCACGATGCGGTCGACAGTTGAGGTCAAGCCGAGGCCGTCAAGCTGCTTCTCGGCCGCTGGCGTTTCGGCGCCGGGGCTGAGGAGGAGCAGCCCGCCGTTGCGGGCAGCCATCGTGGCGGCGACGGCGGCGTCGACCGGTCGGCCTTGATCTGCGACGTACACGACGTTGACCGGCACGTTGCGCGCCGCCGCTTCTTTAACCACGGCCATGCCGACGGCGGCAGAGTCTGCACCGCCCAGTCGCGTCGCCCCGGGCAGCTTCGCCATCACTGCGTCACTTACCGATGCGGAGCCTCCCACGACGTACGTCTTTTGGATGTTCAGAGCGCTGATGGCGTCGGTGGTAGGCGCGGCGACAGCGTCCTTGGTGACGAACAACACCGGAAAGCGCAGCGCGGCGGCCAGACCGAGCGCTGCTGCCCCGTCCTGGCTGTCGGGGTTGACCACGACCGCGGCCGCGACCGCTGGCGTCCCCTTGCTGCGATCAGCGTCCGAGCGGATGTCGAGGGCACCGGCGACGGCCCGGCCGATGTCGGCGGCCGTCGCTCCGTCGAGACGGATGACGTTGCTTGCGGCGAATTGATTGCGCGTCGGCAGGGTCGTAGTGGTCGCCACCGTGGTCGGGGCGTTCGCAGCGGCCGTCGTGGTCGTGGTCGGGGCCGCAGTCGTCGGCACGCTGGTCGGCGCGGCCGACCTCACCCCCGCCGCAGTGATCTCGGAAACCAGCTTGTCTGGGATGGACTTCTGGTCCCCGATGACGTAGACGCCCGTCGGGTGGAGGCGGCCGATCTCCGTCTTCGCGTCCTTGCTGAGGCCTTTCCCATCGACAATCAGCAGGGGCGCGGCGTTGTCCCGAGCGAGCACCGCTCCCGCCCATGCGGCGGCTACGTCGTTCTGGTTGACCACGACCAGTTTTGACGTCAGCAGGGCATTGACCCGCTCGGCGCCGCCGGGGTAGGTCATCTGCGACGCGGCGACCGAGAGGTCGGCCGGGCTCGCCTTCGGCAGCTCCTGGATCGACGGGCTGGCGTCGCTGGCGCCCAGGTTCAGCGTGGCGGTCATGATGTCAGTGGTGTCGTTATCGACGTTGCCCTGCCGGGGGTCCGACCACGCGAAGAACACGCCGTCGTTGCCGAGCGAGGCGACGACGGGGCCGTACCACGAGTAGCTGCCGATCCGCCCGATGAGCCCCATGTCCTGGTTGATGGTGCGGTCGGTGATGCGCCGGTTGGCGGAGAACGTGGCACCGCCGTCGGTGGAGCTGGCGTAGTACACGTCGGTCCCGCCCCGGGGCGCCGGCGCCACCGGTGTCACGTAGCCGTTGCGGCGGTCGATCCACACCACGTCGATGCGGCCGTTCGGGGCGACGGAGATGTGGGGGAGGTGCTGGCGCACGCCGTTGCCGGTGGGGTCGTCGTTGACCCGGAGCGGCGTGGACCACGTGGCCGCGCCGTCGGTCGACTTCTGGAACCAGATGTCCTGGTCGCCGTGGGGCTGCTGCTCCTGGTAGACGAGGAAGAGGGCACCGCTCGACCGGTCGATGGCGAGCTGCTGCGCCCCGCCGTTCGGCCCCTGGCCGAGGCCGGTCACCGCGCCGGCCACGTTGCGCACCCACGTCGCGCCGCCGTCGGTGGACTTTGCCACGATCTCATTCGATGGGCTGGGGGGGTTGTCCCGGTTCCGCCACGCCAGGTAGATGGTCCCATCGGCGCCGAACACCGCCGGGGACGGCTCCCGCGTCTGCTCCCCGGGCGCGCTGGCGTCGACGGGCGCCGACCACGTCGCTGCACCGTCGTTCGACACTGCGACGGTCTGGCTCCGTTGGCCGGCGCCGTCCGCCGGCCCGCCCGACGTGACATTCACGCCCCAGGCGGACACGACGACCCGGTCACCCGCGGGACGGGGCTGCACGCCGAGGACCGCACGGACGTAGTACGGCTGCGGACCGGGGGGTGCTGCGATGGCGACGGTGGCGACGCCGAAGGTCTTCCCACCGTCCGACGACTTGGCGACCAGCGTGGAGTCCGCCTGGCCTTGGTCTCTGCTCGGGTTGGTGAAGACCTGGCGGGGGCCGGTGGTCGCGTCGAACGCTGCGTACACCTGGTTGTTCGAGCCGAAGGCGATCGACTGGTTCACGTGCGGGTACCCGCCCGAGGAAAATTGCTGGCACGGCGGATTGACGTACGCGGCCGGCGCCTTCAGTGCCGTCGTGTCCCATTTGACGCCACCGTCGAAGGTGACGTGGACCTCGCACTGCCCGGTTACGAAGTTCTGGTCGAGGAGCACCAGGTGGCGTGGGTCGGCTGGGTCCACGGCGACGCCGGGGATGTCTGCGCCGCGGAACGGGTCCATGTCGTCCGCACCGACTCGGCTATTGGCGCTGACGCGCCCGGGCACGGCGGCGGCGGCGCCTGAGGCCGGTGGCGCGACGGTAGACAGCAGCGCTGCAAGGGTGATCGCGGCGGCGACGGGCAGAGCGATGGGCAGGGACGACGTGCGCATTTCCGCACAGTTGCAGAAGCCCCGCAACGTCAGAGTTACGTGGCGTAACATCCGCCCTGATGACACGGGTGATGCACGTCGCCGTGTTGGGTGGCGTCGCTCTTCACGTGGGCGGGTGCGAGTTCCACGAACCGGTGCCGGGGCCGCGAGGGCGGGTGGCGCTGGCTTACCTCGTGCTGCACCGCGACCGGCCGGTCACGCGTGACGAGCTGGCCGAGGCGCTGTGGGGCGGCGAGGACCTGCCCGAAACCTGGGAGTCGGCCCTGCGGGGCATCGTGTTCCGCCTCCGCCGGGCCCTCGGCGCGGTGGGCCTGCCCGGTGCCGAGGTCCTGCAGAACACCTTCGGGTGTTACCTGCTGCGCCTGCCGGCGGGCACGACCGTCGACGTCGAGGAGGCGTCGCACCTCTTGGAACGGGCCCGGGCCGCGTTGGACGCGAACTTGCCCCAAGACGCCCAGGCGGCGGCGGCGGCGGCGTCCGAGGCGTCTCGGGCCGACTTCGTGCCGGGGCGCGCGGCGCGTGGTGCGAGCAGCGCCAGGCGGCGGTCCGCCAGGTCCGCCTGGCCGCGCTCGATGTGCTGTGTGAAGCGGCGACCGCGGCGGGCGACTATCCCGTGGCTATGGCGGCCGCCGAGGAGGCCATCGCCGAAGAGCCCTACCGGGAGCCCGCTCACGCGCTGTTGATGCGGGCCCACCGGGCGGCCGGGCACCGGGCCGAGGCGGTGCGGGCGTACGAGCGGTGCAAGCTGTTCCTGCGGCGCGACCTTGGGATCGAGCCGTCGACGTCCACGCTGGCGCTGCACCGGTCGATCCTGGGCGGCGGCGAGGGCGAGGTGCCCTCGCTCGTCGCCCGTCCGAGCGGGACCAATTTCCCGACCGCGATGTCGAGCTTCGTCGGTCGCGAACGGCTCCTGGACGAGCTCGATGCGCTCTTCACCCGGACTCGCCTGTTGACCCTGACGGGCCCAGGCGGTGTGGGCAAGAGCCGGCTGGCGCTCGAGCTCGGGCACCGCCTCCTCGCCGGGACGCCCGACGGTGTGTGGCTGGTCGAGCTGGCCGACCTCGTCGTCGCCGATACCGCCACCGAGCAGCTCGCCCAGCACGTTCTGGCCGCCCTCCGGCTGCCCGAGTCCGGGGGCCGCCGGCCCGCGGAGTCCCTGGCCCGGAGCCTCGCCGAGCGCCGCATGGTCGTCGTCCTGGACAACTGCGAGCACCTGGTCGACGCCTGTGCCGCGTTGGTGTGCGACCTGCTGCGCGCCAGCCCGGGGCTGCGGGTGCTGGTCACCAGCCGGGAGCCGCTGCGGGTCGACGGCGAGTGCGTGCGGGTCGTTCCGACGCTGGACGTCCCGCCCGCCGAGGTCGCGTCCGGCAATCCCATCGCCAATGCCGACGCCGTCGCCGATGCCGATGCCGTCGCTCATGCCCTCGCCGACGCCGGCGCCGAGGCGTCGGCGATGCGGCACGACAGCGTCCGGCTGCTGGCCGACCGGGTGCTGGCCGTCTCGCCCCAGCACCCCCTCCAGCCGACATCCGCCCTGGTGCGCATCTGCCAGCAGCTCGACGGGCTGCCCCTGGCGCTGGAGCTGGCTGCCGCCCACGCCCGCCTGGTGCCGCTGGACGACATCGCCCGGTACCTGGAGGAGCAGGTGCCCGTGCTGACCCGGTCGCTACGCAGCAGCCCCAAACGCCACCGCACCCTTGAGCGGGCCCTGGACTGGAGCTACGACCGGCTCTCGGCGCCCGAACAGGTCCTCTTCGCCCGCTTGTCGCTGTTCAACGGCGGGTTCACACTCGCCACCGTCGAGGCGATGTTCCCCTCGCGGGACCAGAGTAACGGCCAGAGCACCGGCGAAAGAACCGGCGAGAGCACCGTCGAGCTATTGAGTGCTCTCGTCGACAAGTCGCTCGTCCTGCTGGAGGGCCGGGCCGGCACGATGCGCTACCGGCTGCTCGAAACCACGCGGCAGTACGCGGCCCGCCGGCTGGCGGAGTCGGGCGACGTCACGGCCGGGCGCGACGCCCACCTGGCCTGGTTCACCGGCTATGCGCAGTCCGTCGAAGCCGAGCTCGAGGGCCCGTTGCAGGACAAGTGGCTCGACACGCTTGAGCTCGAACACGACAACATGCGTGCCGCCCTCGGCTGGGCGGGAGCCTCACCGTCGGCGGGCGCGGCGGCGCGTGGCGGTGCGCTGGCCCTGGCCCTGAGCCGATTTTGGGAGGTGCGGTCCTACTTCACCGAGGGCCGGTCGTGGCTGGAAACGGCGGCTCGGGCCACGACCGGGGAGTCCGTCGTGGCCGCGAAGTGCCTGAACGGGGCGGGCATGCTCGCCTTCCGCCAGTGCGACTACGGGGCCGCCCGCCGATTCCACGGCGAAGCGTCGGAGGCTTTCGAGCGGTTCGGGAACCGCCAGGGCGTTTCTGTCGCAGTGAACGGCCTGGCCAACATCGACACCGCCGAGGGGGACTTCGCGTCGGCCCACCGGCGGTACACCTCGGTGATCGAACTGGCCCGGCAGCTCGGTGACGATCGCATCCTGGCCGCCGGACTGCTGAACGTCGGCGTGGTGGTTGAGCACCTGATCTTCGCCGGTCGTGCCGGGCGGGAGGCGGTCGCCGAGGCGCGAGGCGCGCTGGTCGAGGCCCTGAACCTGTACCGGGAGCAGGGGAACATCTACGGCATCGCCGTCGTCCTGGAGAACCTCGGAGTGCTGGTCGGCATCGACGGCGACGACGACGAGGCCCGGCGTTACCTCGGCGAGAGCCTCGCCATCAGCCGCCATCTCGGGAACCGCAAGGGCGTGGCCGGCACGGTGCGGTTCCTCGGCCAACTGGAGTTCCGCCGGGGCGACTACGGGGCAGCGCGGACGCACCTGGAGGAGTGCGTGCGCATCGAGCAGCAACTGGGCACGCCTCGTCTGGCGGAGGCCGTCGCGTTCCTCGCCGTCATTGCCGAGCAGGAACGGCGGCTCCCATAGCCGGTCGACCGCCGGAGCGCCCCGTTACGAGGCGCCCAGGGCCGGCATGGCGTCGACCGCGGCGTCGATGTGCCCCGCCGCCTCGACCCGCCGGCCCAGTGAGGCGGCCAGAATGCCGAGGTACCGCTCGACCGAGCCACGCACGACGGCACCGATGCCCTCCACGACGAACAGCCTGCGGTAGGGCAGCGGCCATTCGTAACTCCACGCCGCCTCCGGATGACCACCGACGAAAGGGTCGCCTCAGCCAGCCCGGGCGCCGCACAAACGAAATTTCGGGCGTGATTTGGATTGTCACGACCGTGGCGGTGTCGTTCGCCGTCGCCCAACACTCTGAGCAGGTGTGGTTCGACCAGCGCGGCCGATCCTGTCTGGGGCAAGTCACCGCCATCTCACACCCGAATGCCGACTGAGGGGTCCCCTCAGGCCAAGGAGGACATGGCCGCCCTCACGGCCGCCAGCCAGGCCCCGGCCCAGGAGGGGCTGAACGTTGCCTTCCTCAAGGTCAAGGCCACCACCAGCTCCTGACCGGTCTCAAGCTGTGCCGGATCTGCGTGGGAGTTGACCCAGGCGATATACTGAACGCCGATCTGGAAAGGGTCGTCCCCCTCCTCGCGAAGACACATGGCTGCACCCTTTCCGCCTCGGTGATCGAGAGACAGGCTGCAGGGACGCACTGAACTAGCTGGGGAAGCGGGATAGGGGAGTTGTCCAGGAAGTACTCGCAGGCGCGCGCCTGCGTCGCCGTGCTGACGATCATGGCGGCCGTCGTGTTCGGGTTCGCCCCGGCTGCCAGCGCTAGCTCGGTCACCGGCGTCACCGCGCCGACGTTGACGACGACCGCCGCCGGGGCCACGGGCGTGGAGTACAAGAGCATCGGCTTCACGGTCTCACCCACCGGGGCGCTGAGCCCTTCGGATGGCTCGATCACCCTGATCGGACCGGCCGGCATGGCGTGGGGGACAGGCTGCGAAGTGCTCGTCCACAACGACACCACCGGCCAGGACGTGGCCAGCTGCACCGGCTTCACGTCGAACGGCGGGGCCACCCTGACCGTCAACCTCAACGAAGGCCAGCCGGTCAACGCCGGCGACCACCTGACTGTCACGGTTCACCGGGTCACCAACCCGCCCGCAGGGACGTACACGCTGGCCGTGCGGACGAGCGCCGACGTGGACCCAGCGGCCTCGGCGCCCTACACGGTCACCGCCCAGCAGAACGTCTCCGGGGTCACCGCCCCGACCATCTCCACCACCGCGGCCGGCGCCACCGGGGTGGAGTACCACGACATCGGCTTCACCGTCTCCTCCACCGGCCAGCTGAGCCCCGACGGCGGCAGGATCGTCCTGACCGGACCGGCCGGCACCGTCTGGGGCACCGGCTGCGACGTCATCGTCCACAACGACACCACCGGCCAGGACGTGGCCACCTGCTCGGGCTTCACGTCCAACGGCGGGGCCACACTCACCATCAACCTGAACGAGGACGTACCGGTCAACGCCGGCGACCACCTGACCATCGACGTCTACCGGGTCACCAACCCGCCGGCCGGCACCCACACCGTCTCGGTGTCCACCAGCTCGGACCTCACGCCGGTCGCCTCCGGGCCCTACACGGTCACGGCCCAGCAGAACGTCTCCGGGGTCACCGCCCCGACCATCTCCACCACCGCGGCCGGCGCCACCGGCGTGGAGTACCACGACATCGGCTTCACCGTCTCCTCCACCGGCCAGCTGAGCCCCGACGGCGGCAGGATCGTCCTGACCGGACCGGCCGGCACCGTCTGGGGCACCGGCTGCGACGTCATCGTCCACAACGACACCACCGGCCAGGACGTGGCCACCTGCTCGGGCTTCACGTCCAACGGCGGGGCCACACTCACCATCAACCTGAACGAGGACGTACCGGTCAACGCCGGCGACCACCTGACCATCGACGTCTACCGGGTCACCAACCCGCCGGCCGGCACCCACACCGTCTCGGTGTCCACCAGCTCGGACCTCACGCCGGTCGCCTCCGGGCCCTACACGGTCACGGCCCAGCAGAACGTCTCCGGGGTCACCGCCCCGACCATCTCCACCACCGCGGCCGGCGCCACCGGCGTGGAGTACCACGACATCGGCTTCACCGTCTCCTCCACCGGCCAGCTGAGCCCCGACGGCGGCAGGATCGTCCTGACGGGACCGGTCGGCACCGTCTGGGGCACCGGCTGCGACGTCATCGTCCACAACGACACCACCGGCCAGGACGTGGCCACCTGCTCGGGCTTCACGTCCAACGGCGGGGCCACACTCACCATCAACCTGAACGAGGACGTACCGGTCAACGCCGGCGACCACCTGACCATCGACGTCTACCGGGTCACCAACCCGCCGGCCGGCACCCACACCGTCTCGGTGTCCACCAGCTCGGACCTCACGCCGGTCGCCTCCGGGCCCTACACGGTCACGGCCCAGCAGAACGTCTCCAGCGTCACCACCGCGGCATCGAGCCTCACGCCGGGGGCCACCGGCGTGGAGTACCGCGTGGGCTTCACCACCTCGTCCACCGGCCAGCTCAGCCCTGACGGCGGCAGGATCGTTCTCACCGGACCCGCCGGCACCGTCTGGGGCACCGGCTGCGACGTCAGCGTCCACAACGACACGACCGGCCAGGACGTGGCCACCTGCTCGGGCTTCACGTCCAACGGCGGGGCCACCCTCACCATCGACCTGAACGAGGACGTACCGGTCAACGCCGGTGACCGCCTGACGATCCGCATCCAGGACGTCACCAACCCGTCCTCCGGCACGCTGTCGACGTCCACCAGCTCCGACCGGGGCCAGGTGGCATCCGCCCCCTACACGAGCCCGATCCCCCCGGTCCCCGTCGTCTCCGCCATCAGCCCGGCCTCGGGCCCCGCGGCCGGGGGGACGTCGATCACCGTCACCGGCACCGGGTTCACGGGGGCGACGGGGGTCCAGTTCGGCCCCAACCCGGCCGTCAGCTTCAGCGTGGTGTCCAATACGCAGCTCACCGCCACCTCCCCGGCCGGCGCCGGGACCGTGGACGTGGTCGTCAACACCCTGGGCGGCAAGAGCGCCACGTCGGCTGCCAACCGGTTCACCTACTCAGACACTCCCGTCCCGACCGTTACCGGGATCAGCCCCACCTCGGGGCCCGCGGCGGGCGCCACCTCGGTCACTGTCACCGGCACCGGCTTCATCGGGGCCACCGCGGTGAGCTTCGGCCCCAACCCCGCCACCTCCTTCACCGTGGACTCCGGCACCCAGATCAGCGCCATCTCCCCGGCCGGTAGCGGCACGGTCGACGTGCGGGTCACCACCCCGGCGGGCACCAGCGCCGACACCACCGCCGACAACTTCATCTACATCCCCCCGGTGACCACGAGCACCACAACGTCGACGACGACCACGACCACGGTCCCCCCGACGACGACGACCACCACGGTCCCGCCGACCACGACCTCGTCGACGACGTCCACGTCGACCGTGCCGGCCACGACAACCACCACCAGCGCGCCCACGACTACGACCGCCCCGCCCACCACCGTCGCACCCACGACCACGACCGCCCCGCCCACGACCACGACGTCGCCCTCGACCACCGCCCCGCCCACGACCGTCGCGCCCACGACCACGACCTCTCCGCCCACGACCACGACCGCCCCGCCCACGACCACGACCGCCCCGCCCACGACCACGACCGCTCCGCCCAGGACGCTCGCTCCGACGACCACTGTCCCGCCCCTCACGTCGGCCCCACCGACGACGGCACCGACCCGCGGCACCGTTCCCGCCATGTCCGACATGGAGACCCCGATCGCAACCACGGCTCCCGGCACGTCCGGCGGCTTCACCTCGGCCACGACGAGTCTCACGTCGCCCTCGACCTCGACCTCGACGACCACCACGACGTCGGCCCCCGCGCCCGCCGCACCCGGCGGCCCGCTGGTTGCCGCCCAGGCCCCCCCACCCTCATTCCCTGCGAGCGACTCGACCGCCGGAGGCCTCCGGGCGGTGTCCATCGACGGGACCACCCACGGCCCCCCGGGGGTCGGCCTGCGGGTGGCCGGCACGGGTTATCCCGCCGACTGCAACGCCGTCTACATCTTCTTCGACGGCACCCGGGTCGGCACGGCGAGGCCCGACAGCGCGGGCAACGTGGCCGGTGAGCGCCTGCGGGTGCCCGGCGAGGCCAGGCCCGGCCCGCACCGGGTGACCAGCTCGTGCAACGTGTCCGGCAACCCGGTGGTCCAGGCCACGTCCTTCCAGGTCATGGACTCGGACGCCCACCGGGTCGCCCTCGTGAGCGCGCTTCCCAGGCCCGGCGACGTCGACTTCAGCATCGCCGCCCTCCTGGCAAGCGCCGCGGTGGTGGCCGGCATGCTGTTCCTCATCGCCTTCCCTGGCGAGCTGTTCAACAGCACGCTCGAGAGCCACTACGACGAGGTGCGGGGATGGTTCGGGCTGAAGCCGAAGCGGCCGGAGGACCGGAGCGGGCGCAGCCAGTTCCTGCCGTTCGCCGCCTTCCTTCTGGCCGGAGGGGTGCTCGTCTCACTCCTGAACCCGTCGTTCGCTTTCGACCGGTCCGGCCTGGGGGCGGCGCTCGGCCTGACCATCGCCATCGGCGTCATCACTCTCGCCTACGACATCCCCTCGCTGGCCTGGGTCCGGCGCAACCACCGCGACTGGGGTCGGCTGGTCATCCTGCCCGGGACCATCGTGATCGGCATCGCCTGCGTGATCCTGTCTCGCGCCGTGCACTTCCTGCCCGGGTACTTCTACGGCCTGATCGCCGGGCTGGCGTTCCGGCGTCAGATCGCCGACTCGGTGAAGGGCAAGCTGACCGCGCTCTCGGTGGTGGTGGTCCTCGGCCTGAGCCTCGCGTCGTGGCTGGCCATGGCACCCGTATCGGCGGCGGCCGACCAGCCCGGCGCCTCGCTCGGGCTGTTCATCCTCGAGGCGATGCTCGGCGGCATCTTCTGGTGCGGCCTCGACAGCCTGGTGATCGGGATGCTTCCCCTGCGGTTCCTGGGCGGCAGCGAGGTGCGGGCCTGGAGTCGCCTGGGATGGGTCGCGTTGTTCGCCGTCACCCAGCTGGCATTCGTCCACATCATGCTGCGGCCCAGTACTGGGTACGTGGCCGACACGACGCAGTCGCCGACGACCATCGTTATCGTCCTGTTCGTGGTCTTCGCGCTGTTCTCGATCGCCTTCTGGGCGTACTTCCGGTTCCGGACCCCAAGGGATGCAGCGTCCGACCGCCCCAACCTGGTTGAGGTGGCCTGAGCGGCGAGGCCTCCCGCACGCGCCGAGTGACCGCCCACAGGGTCGGAAAATCCGTTCTCGGCCGGACTCTGGGTCGTCGGCGACACGGCAGCCCTGTCTGTCAGGCTAAGGCGAGACGCCTGCGGTAGGTGACCACCATCGCAGCGGGCTCGCCCGAACGAGGAGCGCTGCTACGCCGGGAGGCCTCTACACCTCCCACATCGCCGAGTGGCGCAAGGCCGTGAAACCGCCGGCATGGAGGCGTTGGCCCCCGAAGGGCCGACCGGCGAAGCGCTCGCCCGCACGTCGAGCTGGAGAAGCTGCGGCGCAGGACCGCCCGGCTCGAGTCGGAGCTGGCCCGCACCTCAGAGCGCTCTTGGGAGATGCTCTCCGAGAGCGCCTCTCCCGACCGTGTCAGCATCAGCAAGCCGCCTGACCACCGTGAGCGGCGGTCCTCCACGGAAGTCGCGACCGTCATGCGTCGGGCATGTTGAGGCTGTAGGGGCCAAACTGGCCTGGTGAGTGGCTATGCGAGAGCTCGGGCGAAGGAGCGAATCCGTGAGGTTTCGCTCGCCGGCCTCGATGTGGCGAGTTTTCTAGACGAGGTGGCTTCGGTGCTGGCGTCGGCGGTGCCCAATGAGAGCCACCTCAAGGGACCGTACTGGTACACCATCGACCCGGATTCTCGCCTGATCACCAGCGACTACGGCGGAGAGGACTGTGCGCTAGATACCAGCGAGGTCATGCGGTGGGAGTACCTCGAAAGCGACGTGAACAAGTACATGGAGGTGCTCCGCCACCCGCGGCGTGTGCAGACCCTGCACGAGGTCACAGCAGGCCAGCCTGAGCGCAGCCGCATCTACCGCGAGTACATGGCGAGCGAGGGGCTCGGCCAGGAGATGTTGGTCGCGCTTGGCACCAGGACGGGTCAGTTCTGGGGAACGGTTCGCCTGAACCGCCTGAAGGGGCAGCCGACCTTCGAGGAAGACGAGCTCCGGTTCATGGCAGCAATCGCACCGGACCTAGCCAACGGCCTGCGTCGAGGACTGCTCGTTGGCGAAGCAACCGACCCCGATCTGCCGGACGCCCCCGCTCTAATTATCCTCGATTCGAGCGGTGAGATCGTCAGCGTGAGTCCTGGGGCGAGCGATTGGATCGAGCGCCTCCCCGGACGGAGAGGTCCTGGATCCCTACCCGCGCTGATCGCCTCGGCCGCGTCGGCCGCAATGGCACATGCCTGCCCGGAGGATCCCGCGTCCGGAACCACGGCACTCGTGCGCTCGCTCGACGGGGAGTGGGTTTCTGTCCACGGCACCGTGATGGGCACGGGCGCATCCCTGAACGCCGCGGTCATCATCGAGAAGGCGCACCCCGACCGCATCTCTCCGTTGTTGATGTCTATCTACGGGCTCACGGTGAGAGAGCAGGAGGTCACGGGACTCGTGCTCCGCGGGTGGCCGACCGCAGAGCTCGCCGCGCGCCTCGGGATCTCTTCCTACACGGTCCAGCAGCACCTCAAGAGCATCTTCGAGAAGGTCGGAGTTCGGAGTCGGTCGGCCCTCGTGGCTGCGCTGTTCTACGACAACTTCGACGCGCGGGTGCAGGAAAATGGTCGGCGGGTGAGTGCGCACCGGCCCATCCGGGGCGGACCGCTTCGCAACGCGTCCGCCGCGCCTACCAGAAAGCTGGTATTGACCCCGCAGGGCGGTACGGGCACTCTCGCCTGACCGACATCCCGCATGCTGGAGAAGACCGCCATGTCCGCAGACAACACCTTGCGTGAGTACATCGACGCCTTCAACGAGAGGGATCCGGCCAGGTTCGCCGCACTCTTTGCCGTCGATGCTGTTCTCCACGACCCCTTCTTCCCCGAGCCGACCGCGGGGAGAGAAGCGGTCGAGTCGATGATGGAGGGCATCTTTCGCGCTTTCCCGGACATGACGTTGAAGGTTGTCGGCGAGCCGATCCAGGCGGATGGGCGCGTCGCCTTCATCGTCGCAGAGGAAGGGACGAATAATGGTCCGCTGGCCATGCCCGGTGGCGACGTGCCACCGACCGGGAAGCCGATCGCCTTCGAATCTGCCGTGCTGTGGACCATGGACTCCGACGGGCTCATTGCGGAGGAACGGTCGTACTTCGATGCAACCGGCGTCGCAGTGCAGCTCGGCCTGACGGCCTGACCGTACGCCGACCCGATGGCCGAGGAGGGCGCTCATGGCCCAGCTCGGGATCGCCACGTAGCCCGAAGACGAGAACCCGCCAGAACGACGGTTCCCTGCCCGTCGCCCCGAGTTCACAGAACGCGCGCCGGCGAGGGTGCGTCGACGTCATCATCCCGGGTTCACCCAACCGTGTTATACGGGTGATCCGGCATCACCAGCGAAGGCTGTCCATATGGGACACCGCCTCGAAGGGAGCCGTCAGTTCTCCGACCTCAGATCGGTTGGATCCGGAGGCGGGTCGGCAACTGTTCGGAGAGATGGCGCAGGTCCTCGGTGTCGGAAGTGAGGACCGTGGCCTGACGCCTGAAGGCGACGATGGCGAGATGGGCGTCGACGACGTCGGAAGTCGCGGCCTTGCCCACGAGGGCGCCGACCTCATCGGAGTCATCCGGGGCGAAACCGACGATGTCACAGCCCCGCAGCATGCGCCGCAGTTGCACCTGTCGCGAAGAGCGGCTGACCTGGGCGACGACAGGGGCGCTCGTCTGCGGGACGAGCCCCAGCTCCAAACGAGCCCGATGATCCGCCCAGACATCGCGGTCGTTGTATTCGGCGGCGACAAACACGCCGGCGTCGTAGACGAAGCTCACGCCGGTCGCGCCTGGGCAGCCGCGGCGACATCACTCGCGACACGTCGGCGAGCAGCTTCTAGCTCATCTGCGGTGAGCCGGCCGTGTTCCTGCTCCCACTCCGAGACTGCTCGCAGGCCGTCTCGCAGGAGCAGCGCTCGGCGGGCCGCCTCGGTCATCCACGCCGAGACGCTGACGCCCTCCTCGCCGGCGGCGGCGAGGACCTGCTCGTGTACACCGGCGTCGACGGTGATGGCCAGCTTCGGCGAGGGTCTCCCACGCGGCATGCCCATACTCTACTACTGCCGTAGTAGGGTATGGCGAGCAATCAACCGCCTCAGCCGGGTGTCCACCGGCCGGCGTTAGGTGACGCTGTCCCACCATCGACGCCGTTGTTCTGGGACGGTCAATCCGGCGAGCGGACGTCCTCGGCGACGATGGCGGTCACGGTCTTGTTGGACCGTACCGGCTGCGGCCCCGCTGCAGTTCCTCACTGGCCCCGATGCGACTGCGGGCACAAGCAAATGCCGCCTACGCCTTAGGCCCGGGATGAGCCGCCGCACCACCGTGTTACATTGGCACACGATGGTGGAGGGCCTCGACTGGCTTCCGGAGGAAGGCGTCGTCCTCACCCGGGGCGACCTGGAGCGCATCTTCTCGGACCTTCGCGCCCTGATCGACGGCACCGGCAAGCTGGACGCCAACCGGGCCCATGCCGTCGACATCGCCGTCACCATCGCCCGTGCCCTTGAACGTGAAGGTGGTGGTGCCTGATGCCCAAGCCCGAGTCGATCCGCTGGTTGGAGAGCCAGACGGGTGAATCCATTCCCTATACGCCCGAAGAGTCTGAGACCGCCGGTCGGGCGCGCCATCTGTCGGTTCGGGTCGACCAAGAGCTGTCGGTCGCTCTTGAGGCCATGGCCACCGAGCGCGGAGTCACACTCTCGCAGTTCGTCCGGGAACTCCTCGCCGACGCGGTCGCACAGCGTCGGAGCGCTGCCGCCCTGGATGCCCGCGCCCTCGTCGATCGCTTGGCGGCAGATGTCGCTGAGGTTCGCCGACGACTGGCCGGCTGACCCGGGCCGGCTCGGAGGCGGCCTCCCGGCCGATCGGCAGTTCCGTGGGGTGGCCCGACCGGAGAGTCCAGGTCGGCGCCTCACGGCCGGCGGTACGGGCGAGCGTCTCGTTCCGGTCGACGGCGTCGATCTGGGACGCTTCTCGGACGCGGGCTGTAAGCGCAACCGGAACCAGACAGACAGACACGCGGCGCTCTCCCGAAGGGTCAGATCAGGCCTCCCGTCACCCATGGAGCAGCCGGGCCTACCCTCGGACGCGGACGGTGGGCGCCGCCCATCAGGTGGTCGTGTCGCTGGCGCTCGACCCCTCAGACAAGCCAACGGTCGTGATTCCGGGCTCCGACCGGACCTGCCCAGCCTCTGTCGCTCATCACCAAGATTGACCGGCACGTTCTGGCCAGGTTCCTCCTCATTCACGGCGGCGCGGCATCCTCACCGTCTGGGCGGACCGCGTGTCCGCCAGCGCCGGCTGAGTAAACGGGTTCCCGTCAGCGCAGCAAAGCGACTGAGGCGAGCCCCGTGATCCACGCCACTTTCATCAGCTGGACCCGTCCCCGCGCCGCCGCAGGGCTCGGCGCGCGATCGAGGCGGAGCACGGCCACGAGGGACGGCAGCACGGTGCCGGCGAGCGTGGCCAGTGCGTATGGAGTGGGGAGCCAGCCGGCCAGCGACCCGACGGCCAGGGCGATGGCCAGTCCGCCGAGCAGGCACTGGCACAGCAGGACCGATTGCGGCACCCCCCAGTCCGTGGCGACGGTGCGCAGCCCCCCGGCGGCATCGGTGTCCCGGTCCTCCACGCACTTGAGCACCTCGAAAGCGACGATGAACGGCAGGATGATGGCCGCAGCCAGTAGCGCATGGCCGACGCCCCGCCCACCCGGGCCCGCCGCCCACGCGCCGTAGACCAGGGTGCTGGCGGTGAGGAACGCGACGACGGCGTTCCCCACGAGAACCGTGCTCTTGAGGCGGTGGCAGTAGGCCACGGACAGCCCGAGGAACGCGGCGGCGACCATCGCCGGGCCAGCGCCCAGCGTGGCCGCGATGAGCATCGAGATCGCGCCGAACCCGCTCGCCATCCGGCGTGCTGCGTCTTGTGACACGCGCCCGGACGGGATGGCCCTGTGCGGCTTGGCCAGGCGGTCAACCTCCACATCGACGGCGTCGTTCAGCACGTTGGTGGCGGCGACGATGCCGGCGACGGTAAGCGCGGCCCGGATGACCCGGATCGAGCCGGCGGCCTGGCCACCGCCGGCGAGGTAGCCACCGAGAACCGTGGCCACGCCGGCGGCGACACAGTTCTCGAGACGGGTCAGGCTCGCTCCGTCCGCCAGGCGGCCGCCGACGGTCCGGTGCTCGGCGGGAGCCGGTCGGTTCCTTGCCCCCATTGTTCCTCCCCCCGGCGTCTACCATCCTGGCAGTTCGGCGGAGCCCGAGGAGGGAGACGGCGCATGAACTGTGGGAACTGCGGCAAAGCCGTGCCTCCCGGCAGCCAGTTCTGCCCGCACTGCGGAACTGCCGCCGGCGCGCCGGCCGCCCCACCCATCGCCGTCCCAGCCAAGCTGGCGAAAGCGGCGGGCACCTTCGTGGGCCGGGTCTGGGCGCTCGAACGAATCGACGCGTGGCTTCGGGACGGAGAGGAGCGCCTCTTCTTGCTCCTCGGCGAACCTGGCGCCGGCAAGTCACAGCTCTCGGCCTGGCTCTGCGGTGCCGGGCCCGCGCCCGAGCAGCTTGAGGCCGCCGCAGCTCTCGAGCGCGTGCGCCGGGCATGGAGCGCGGCTTGCTTCTGCATGAGCCGGGGCCAGGGCGGCAGCATCGATGCCGCCTGGTACATCCGGTCCCTCGTGGAGCAGCTCTCGAACCGGTACGAGGGCTACGCCGGCGCGGTGCTCGAGGCGGTCGACGGCCTTATAAGCACCGTCACGATCAAGCAGGACATCGGAGAAAACCGGGGGACCGCCATCGCCCTCAAGGCCGACACCCTCAAGATCGGCCCCGTGCCCGACGCTCTCGACCGCCACGCCCTGACGGTCGTCGAGCCGCTCACCCGTTTTGCCACCAAGAACCCGGCGGAGAGGATCGTGATCCTGGTCGACGGGGTCGACGAGGCGCTGGGCCAGAGCCCGACGATCGTCACCCTGGTCGCCCGTGCGGGCAGCCTCCCGGACAACGTGCGGTTCCTGGTCACCTCCCGCCCGACCGACCGGATCACCAACCCGCTCCGGGATGCGTTCGACGGGAGCGTGGCCGTGCTCGACATCTCCGCTGACGCAGCCAAGCCCCTCAACGACGCCGACATCCGGGCCTACGTCGACATGCGGGCGTCCGCGCAGGCCGGGCCGGCGATGACGCCCGAGTTCGCCGCCGGCCTCGTCGAGCAGGCCGCCGGCAACTTCCTTTTCATCGACTTCCTGATGGACGACCTGGTCGCCGGCACGGGCAGCGTCGAGTCGCTTCCTGCGACCCCTCTCAGCCTCTACCAGCTGTACCGGTCGTTCCTCGACCGGGTCGTGCCCGGTGTCGCGCAGGGCGTCAACGAGGAATGGCTCACCCGGTACCTGCCCCTGCTCGGGACGATCAGCGTCGCGGTGCCGGCCGCGCCGCAGGCACCGTTGTGGCAGTGGCTCGGTTGGAACGAAACCGAGCTGGCCCCTGTCATCGAGCCTGTCCAGCAGCTCACCGAGTGGACTCAGGACGATGGGGGAGGGTGGCGGCTCTACCACCGGTCGATGGGCGACTTCCTGGCCACGCCTCGTCTCGCCGACAGCGTGAGCCCAACGCCCCGCCCGAACGCTTACTACGTTTCGCCGCCGGAGCAGCACGACCGCATCGTCGCCCACTACCTCAAGGCCTGCGACGAGCGCTGGGGAGGGAACTGGGCCGCGTGCGACGACACCTACTGCCTGCGCAACCTGGTCCGGCACATGGCCGCGGGCGCCGAACCGCTGCCGGCGGCCGCTCGCGCCCGACGGACCAATCAGCTCTTCGCGCTCCTCGAGGATCCCTCCTACCGAGCCCGGCAGTTCGAGCTGCTTGGAGGCCCCGACGCTACGGTCGACGACTTCCGAACCGCTCTGGAGCTGGCCAAGGGCATGGGCGACGTCACGAGGGTCGGCCAGCTGGTCGAGACGCTCGCTGCCGCTCCCGAGGCGGATCTCCGGGGTCTGGCGGTCCGGTGGTTCGTGGAGATGTACCGAACCGAGCCCCAGGCGTGCGTCAACGCCATGAAGGGACTCCTGTCCAGTCCGTCGCCGAATGCTTGGAGAGTGGCGCTCAATGCCGCCTTCCAGGTCAGCTGACCCCGGCGCCGGCGGCGGCGCGCTCGAGGTGTTCCGGCGGGCGGCTGTCGATGAGCGCGACGAGCTGCGCCACACCGCGATCCTGTTGCTTTTCCTGAAGTGGCGGGCCGACGCCGAGAACCCCACCTGGCGGCTGCTCGAGGAGCTGGCCTCGGGCGTGCGCTTGACCGCCGGCTTCCGGAAGGAGGACCGGCTCCTGATCGACTTCCTCGCCGGCCTCTCGATCACCATCTACATCAACAACTGCGACAACCCGGCGGTCGCCCAGCAGGTCAGCACGCTGTGGCACGACGTGCTCAAGGACCGCCTGAAGGTCCATCGACTCAACCTCGCGGTGTTCGAGAAAGTGCTCACGCCGCTGATGGCGAGGGTCTACTCCGGACGGCTGCTCGACGTGCTGAGTGCGCTCCAGGATCCGGCGGTCCTTTTCGACGCGCCCGCAGCGGAGAAGGAGCGGTTCAAGCGGGTCTGCGTGTACCTCGACCCTGCCACTGACCCCGGCGATGTGACCGACGACCTGGCCGCACTCTTCTCGTCGGATATCGTCCTCTCCCGCCTGCTGGCGGCGATGGTGCTGGCCGTGCACGCTCACAAGGATCCCGAGCGGAGCCGACGATGGGCCGGCGACCTGTTCGACCGTCTCGACCCCCGCGGCTGCCAATGGGTGCTGCTCGCGTTCAGCGTCCTTGTCAGGAGCACGCCGGCGGTGTGGGTGGAGATATTGGAGGGGCTCACCCGCCGGTTCGTCGACGAGAAGCGCGAGCGGTTCATGCTCGGCGACGCCGGCACCGCGTCCCCGTTCGACGTCGACCTGCTGGGGCTGGGGCTCGCCTACGGGAAGGCCGGCGGGCAGATGACGCTCTTCCAGTCGTTACTCCGGGACGCGGTGGAGGCGGAGGACTGGCAGATGGCGTCCCGCGTGATCAGCGCACTGGCGCCGGTCGGCTTCTACTACCCCAAAGGGGTGCTGGACACCCTCTGGTACGGCGCGCCGAAGACCTACCATCACGAGTTGCAGGAGGCCCTCGTGCGCACGCTCTCGACCGTGCGCACCCTCCACGCCGAGGCGGTAGACATCTTCCTGAAGGAGACGGAGGCCCCCGCCCGCGTGGCTCGGCAGGTGTCGGAGCGAACCGATATCGAGCTGGTGCGCCGTTACATCCTGTGGATCGGCTTCTACAACAACGCCGTCCACGAGGCCCTGTTCTGCCCGTGGATGCGCCGGGAGCTGCTGGTCGGCGCGTTGCGCCACCTGGCCGAGGCATCGAGCGGCCGGAACTTCGTCGCCCGCATCACCCCCGTACCCCTCCGCATGCTGCGGGAAGCGGACTACTCCCCGATCGAGTGGACCCGTGCAGACAGATGACGCCCCGGCGGGCATGTGGGTGCCCAGGGTGCGCCGCTGGCGCCGGCTGCAGGCCGTTGCGCTCTTCTTCCGGTTGTCGGTATTCGGGGCAACCGCCGTCATGGCATTGCTCGGTGCGGCGTCAACCTCACCTCAACTGCCGGCGGGCGCGGCCCTCAGCCTGCTGGCCATCGCCACCTGCTACCACATCTTCGCCTACCTGCTGAACGATGTCGTCGACCTTCCCATCGACCGCCACGAGCCCCGGCGGGCGATCAGCCCCCTGGTGCGGGGCACCGTGCGGCCCGGCGTGGCCATGGCCGTCGCCCTGGCCTCGGTACCGCTCGGGCTGGTGATCGCCGGCCTCACACCCGGCGGTCACCGGGCCGCAGCGAGCCTGGCCGTGAGCTTCGCGTTGATGGCGATCTACGACCTGTTCGGGAAGCGCACCCGGGCACCGTGGGTGACCGACGTGGTCCAGGGTCTGGCGTGGGCGACGCTGCTGCTCTGCGGGGCAACCGTGCGCGGGCCCTGGGAGCCACTCACGTGGATGCTGTTCGTCTTCGTCACCGTGTACATCGTGATGGCCAATGGCGTGCACGGCGCGCTCCGTGATCTGGAGAACGATGCCCGGCAAGGAGCCCGGTCCGTGGCCATCGCCATGGGGGCACGAATTGACGGCGACGGCCGGCTCGTCATGCCCCGGTCGATGACGAGGTATGCGTGGGCCCTGCACGCGGCACTTGTCGTCCTCGCCTTCGTCCCGGCCGCCATGGGCGAGCCACCGATGGCGCCGGCGGCTCGTGCGCCCACGGTGGTCGCCCTCGTCGCGGTAGCGGTCCTCGCCTCGCGGATGGCGGTCCATGCCGTCGCCTCGCCCGACCCCCTGATCCGGCGCTCGGCCGGCACGCTGCACGTGGTGCTGATGATCGCGCTGCCGGCGATCGCGGTCCTGGCTCCGCTCGACCTTGCGTTCAAGCTCCTCCTCGTGACCGTGTTCGCCTTGCCCCTGACGGTGCTCGGATGGTTCCCGGACGCCCTACGCTGGGCATGGCGGCGGCGGGTGTCGCGTGCTGAGATGCTGTCCGCTCCGATGGGCAGAGACTGAAAGATGCCCCTTGCCAGCTACCAGGACTTCGTGCTGCTGGCCGACCACGTCGGCCTCGACGACAGGGGCCTGCCGTCGACGTTCGAGGTTCGCGTTTTCGACTCCCCCGTCGGCCAGGGTGAGCAGCTGGAGCGAGTCACCATCCCCGCCGACCTGCGCCGCCGGGTGCGTGACCTCGAGGAGCGCCGGCTCGACACCGACGAGGCTGCCCAGGTGGAGCTGGGCGCCGCGCTCGGCAACCTCCTGCTGCCTAACTACGCCCGCGGCCTTTTCGAGGCCAGCCGCGCCCGGATCGGTGACGACGAGGGCCTGCGCCTGAGGCTCCGCCTCGCCGACGAGCTGGCCGACCTCCCATGGGAGTACGCCTACCTCGATGCACACCGGGGCGAGGCGTCGGCGGCCGGGTTCCTGAGCCTCGATCCCCGGATCTCGATCGTGCGCCACGAGGTCATCGCCGAGCCGGTACCGGGCAGCTGGTTCGGGGCGCCGGCGCAGCGCCGGGTGGTCGTCGCCATGGCCAGCCCCGAGCCTCACGACGTCTACCGCCCGCTGGACCTGGCCACCGAGCAGCGGGCGCTGAAGGAGGCGCTGGCCGCCACTCCCGGCGTCGTTGCCGAGTACCTGCCCGACTACGGGGTCGGCGCCGATGTACCCGGCGTGACCGGCAAGGACCTCCTCTCCGCCCTGATCACCCGCGCAGACATCTTCCACTTCGCCGGCCACGGCGAGTTCAGCAAGGACATGGGAGTCGCGCTGGGCAGCTTGGTGGGCGCCGGCTCGATCCTTCTGGCCGACGAGGACAACCAGGTCGACCGCATCCCGGCCGACCGGCTGGGCCAGGTCCTCGCCGGCAAGGGTGTCCGGCTCGCCGTACTCGGCGCGTGCGAGAGCGGCCGGCGGGACGGGCAGAACGTGTGGAGCAGCGTGGCCGCCGCGCTGCTGCGGGCCGGTATCCCGGCGGTGGTGGCCATGCAGTTCACCGTCGGCGACCATGAGGCGGCGCAGTTCGCCGGCGGCCTCTACCAAGCGCTCGCAGCCGGGCTCACGATCGACGAAGCGGTGGCCTTGGGCCGTACTGCGATCCGCCTTTCCGCGACGGGCGACCGGGCGGACCGGCGGGACTGGGGGGTACCGGTGCTGTACCTGCGCAACGCCGGCGGCCCGGTCTTCACCCCGGTGTCCGACGCCGGCGCCCAGGCGAAAGCCCTGGCCGGGTCCACCGGGCTCTACCGGCAAAACGTGCGCCGGGTGGCCGCCGGCGGGCGGGTGGTCGGCGCACTCGTCGACTCGGTGAAGGTCCAGCAGGTGCAGGTGGAGCAGAAGGTCCGCGAGGACATAGAGGGGCTGGTGGTGGGGGCGGTGGCCGTGCAGTCCGAAGGCGGACGGCTCCAGGTGGTGCAGGAAGTCGACACCGTCGGGGCCGAAGGCCTCCTGATCGGCGCCATGTTGGTCGACGACGATCCTCTGGAGTCGTTGGCGAAGGCCCTCAGGGTGGAGTCAGGGTGACGCAGAAGGCGGCGTGGACGGTCCTCGTCTATCTGGCCGCGGACAACAATCTCTCGAGCGCGGTCGAGACCGACCTACGGGAGATGCGCGCCGTCGGATCGTCGGAAAACGTGAACGTCGTCGTCCAGTACGACACGGCCGGCGAAACCGGGACGGTCCGGCATCGCATCGAGAAGGCCGGCGTCGGCGAGCGGCCCGAGCGCTTTGCAGAGACCGACTCCGGCGACCCCCAGACCCTTGTGGATTTCGTGACCTGGGCTGCGGGGGTCTTTCCCGCCGAGCACTACGCCCTCGTTCTCTGGAATCACGGTGGCGGTTGGGAGCCATCAGAGATGGAGCGGATCGCCGAGCGGGTCGGGGCCCCGGAGTTCACCGGGCGCGAAGCAGGGGAGCGGTCTGCATCGCCGCTGGCCAAGGTCCTCTTCAGGTCGACCCTCGAGAGGATCTTCCAGTTGCCGACGGCCGCCGAGCGGGCCATCTGCTCCGACGATGGCACCGGCCACTCGCTGGACACCATCGAGCTCGCCGGGGCGCTGGAGAAGGCCGTCGCCGCCCTCGGCCAGCCGCTCGATCTCCTCGGTATGGACGCATGCCTCATGAGCAATCTCGAGGTGGCCTACGAGGTGGCGCCCTTCGCTCGATATATGGTCGCTTCCGAGGAGAACGAGCCGAACAACGGCTGGCCGTGGGACGCCGTCCTGGGCCGGCTCGTGGCCCAGCCGGACGTGCCGGCGCGCCAGCTGGCCGTCTCCATCGCCGACGACTACGTGAGATTCTACATCGACGCCGGTCACCGGGGCCCTGTGACGCAGGCTGCGTTCGACCTGTCGCATGTCGCGGGCGTGGCCGAGGCGCTCGACGGCCTGGCCGGTGCGCTGTTGGCGGCGCTGCCCGGTGCCGCGGGGGCGATCTGGAACGCCCAGCGGGCATCGGCCCGCTTCTGGCACAACACCCTCTGGGACCTCGGCGACTTCTGCCGTTGCCTCGGCAGCCGAGTCGCCGAGCCGATGGTGCAGCAGGCGGCCGGCCGGGTCGTGGACTCGCTGGTCCCTGATGGGACGGGCTTCGTCGTCAACAACGTGCACAACGGCGCGTCGGTGGCGCGCTGTGACGGCCTGACCGTCTACCTGGTGCCCCAGCTCATCGACATCTCACCCTGGTATGGCGAGCTGGCCATATCCAAGACGCATCGATGGGACGAGATGCTCGTCGCGTATCACCGGGCGTAACGCCGGCGCTGCGTCATCGAGGAACCGCAGGCCTGCTGAGTGCAACGGCCACCCTGGCGACGGCGGCTTCGAGCTCGCGCATCGTGGACCGAAGTCCGTGCCAGTCCTCGACGGCAGTGGAGGCTGCCGCCTCCAACTGCACCCCGAGCGTGGTGACTTCGATGGCTCCGACCATCCGGCTCGCTCCTGCGAGGCGGTGAGCGTGGCGGCGGACGTCGCCGGCGCGCTCGCCGTCCAGGGCGGCCCGAAGTGCGGCAAGGTCGGACGCCGACGACTCGACGAAGTCGTCGAGGATCGCCCCCGCAAGATCCCCGTCGCCGCCGGTCAGCTCGTCGAGGACCGACCCGTCGATCACTGCGTCCTGCCGGTCGGTGTCGACGACGGCGCTCGGTCCGCCGGCCCCCGGCGGCGACCAGCCCTGCCAGTCGAGGTGGGGGAGCCAGCGCCGCAACGTGCCGGCGAGCACCGGCATCGACGCCGGCTTGGCGGTGAAGTCGTTTATGCCGGCGCCTGCACATCGCTGCGCTTCCTCGGGCACGACGTTGGCACTCAGTGCCACGATCGGCGTGGGCGAGAGCCTGGCCTCCGCCTCCCGCCGGCGGATGGTGCGGGCCAGCTCGAAGCCGTCGATCACCGGCATGTTGAGGTCGGTCAGCACCAGCCCGTAGCGCCCGGTCTCGAACAGCTCGAAGGCCTGCCGCCCGTCCTCGGCGGTGTCCACATGGAAGCCGATGATCCCGAGCTGGTGGGAGAGCACCCGCCGGTTGATCGGGTGGTCCTCGGCCAGGAGGAGGAGGCTGCCCTCCCGCTCAGCGACCTCCCTGGGCGGCTTGGGCCGGCGCTGCAGCTCGGCGCCCCCACCCAGGGCGGCGCCCGTCGCCGCCTCGACGTCGGCCGGATCGGCGACGGGCAGGGCCACCTCGAGGAACATCGTCGTTCCTCGCCCGGGGACGCTATCCATCCGTACGCGGCCGTCCATCAGCGCGGCCAGACGCCGGCAGATCACCAACCCGAGTCCCGTCCCACCGGAGCGGGCGGCAGTCAACGCGTCCGCCTGCACGAATTCCTGGAACAGCTCCCGCTGCTGTTCCGGAGCGACACCGATGCCCGTGTCGGCGACCGCAAGGCTCAGCGCCTGCCTCACACCGTCGTCCGAGGGGACCCGCACTGTGAGCGCAATGGAGCCCGAGGCGGTGAACTTGACGGCGTTGGAGATGAAGTTGCTGAGGATTTGGCGGATGCGCAGCGCGTCCCCGAGATGAGCGGACGCGACGTCATCGTCGACGTGGCACGTGAGCAGCACCCCCTTCGCAGACGCGGTGTGGAAGAAGGTCTGGACTGCGGACTCGACCAACGGGCGCAGCATGAACGGCGCCGGCGCCAGCTCGAGCCGGCCGGCCTCGATCTTCGAGAAGTCCAGGATGTCGCCGATGATCTGCAGGAGCACCTGCGCCGAGCCGAGCGCGGTCGCCACCATGCTCTCCTGCTCGGAGGTCAGCTCGGTGTGGGCCAACACCTCGAGCATGCCGGTGACGCCGATCATCGGTGTCCGGATCTCGTGGCTCATGGCCGCCACGAACGTCGACTTCGCCTGGTTGGCTTCCTCGGCGGCGACCTTGGCCTGGAGGGCCTCCCGCTCGGCCTGGTCCCGGCGCTCGACATCCGACTCGATGGCCGACGCCATGGAGTTGAACGAGGACGCCAGGGCTTCAAGCTCGCAGACGCCCTCGATGCGCACCCGCTTTCGGTAGTTGCCCGCCGCAAGTTCGATGGTCGCCGCGGCCAGCTCCCCGAGCGGACGGAGGAGAATGCGGCTGGCGCGGATCATTGCAGCCACCGCAACGAGCACGATGGAGCCGAGTATCGCAATCTGGATCAGCGAGAGGGTGCGGCTGGTCGAGCGGGCTCGCTCGACTGCTTCGAGCGTGCGCGCCTCGACGCGGGCGACGAAGTCGCCGATGGCGGCCATGATGACGCGCTTTTCACGCAAGTACGAGAAGTCGTTGAGCCGCTGGTACTCGGGGCCGACGTCCGCGAGGTACGCGCCATCGACCCCGCGCGCGATCCGAGGCGCCACCCAGTCCATGACCTCCAGTTCCAGCCTGGCGAGGTTGTCCGATGCCAGCAGGGATGCGTTCAGCGCGTTGAACTCGTTCTCGGCGAAATTCGCCTTGCGCATCTGCTCGACGAGCGACTCGGGCGCACCGTACTCGACGAAGCCGTTGCCCTCGGCGAGCACCCGGTCCCAGAACGAGCTGTCGTACCGCTTTGGCCGGGGCGCGGATCCGGACCGAATGGCAAGGATCTCCTCGTAGTAGCTGCGGTACCGGGGTTCACCAGTGGCGACGTACAGCCGGACCATCTGGGTCAGGTCGTTCGAGCTCATGCGCATATTGTCGGCCAGCCGGAACGACCGGTTTCTCTGGTTCTCCGCCTTGGCCTGGACGTCGGAGGCGCGGAGCTGGAGCGTCGCGACAGCGAGGAGCCCTCCCACGAGGGAGCCCAGCATGATCAGGAGCGCGCCGAGCCTCCGGCGAATAGAGGGGGCCTCCCGGCTGTCGAGCTGCGCCGGCGCGTTGCGCTGCTTGCTCACCCCCTCGCACTCTGCTCGTGCAGATGCGGTCCGTTCACCGCCCACGTGGCGATCTCGCCGGCCCCCATCGGTCGGGCCACCCAGGCTCCCTGGGCTTCCGAGCACCCGAGTGCGAGGATCATGTCGAAATCCCCCGGGGCATCGCATCCTTCGGCAACGACCGGCAAGCCAGCATCGAGGGCCGTGGCCACGGCCGCCTCGAGCACCTCGAACCGCTTGGGCTCGGATGCCGCCCCACCGACGAGGCTCCGGGTCAGCTTCAGCTCCGTGAGCGGTACCCGGCCGAGCTGGTTGGTCAACGAGGGTCCGACACCGCTGTAGGCCATCGACAGTCCGAAGCCCTTGACCCGGAGCCGGGTCAGCACGGCCAGCGCCGATGCCGGGGCGCGAGCGAGGGCGACGTCGTCGAGCTGGCAGACGAATCGATGCGGGTCCTGGCCTCGGCTTCGCACCATCTGGCCGAGGCGGTCGGCGAGGGAGGCATCGGAGAGAAGCGCCGAGATATCCAATGCGACCCGGACCGGGGCCTTGGCGTCGAGACCGGTGCGGCCCACCTCGTGCAGAAGGAGCATCGACGCCACGACCAGGCGCTCGAGGAGGGCAAGGAGGAGGCCGTCACCGGCGAGGGCCGGCTCCACGAGCGCGGCCCGGACCGGCGTGCCGTCGGGAGCGTGCCAGCTGGCGCCGGCCTCGACGCTGCTCAGGGCACCTGTGGTCAGGTCGATCCGCGGATCGAACTCCGGGCGCAGCCCGTCACCTTCGAGCGCGTCACGCACCTCCCCGATGCTCAGGACAGCACCCCGTGCCGTGTCGGAACCCCCGCGTTTGAGTCCGGTGTACTTGCGGAGCACCTCGCCGAGGCGGCGAGCGGTGAGCGGCTTGGGAAGCGCAGCAAGCACGTGGAGCCCGTGGCCCTCGCCAATGGCCTCGACGGCCCGCAGGACGTTGCCCTCGAGCCCGCTGGCCACCACCACCGAGCAGGCCAGGTTCCTCTCCGCGACCCGGGTGACGAACTCGACACCGTCCATGCCGGGCATGTCAATGTCACAGATGATGACATCGGGGACCGGTGCACCCTCCAGCATTTGCAGGGCGGCACCGCCGTCGGCCGCGTCCTTCACCGTCCCCACACCTAGTCCCCGCAGCAGCTGGACAACGGTGCGGCGCTGGAAGTCGTGATCCTCCACGACGACGACGGAGTAGTCGGCGAACTCACCGGCGGGCGTGGGAGGCGCCTGGGGTGGTGACGGCGGTGTCGCCACCGAGGACATGACGCCGTTGCCGGCGAGCGCCGGGTCGTGGCGGAGTATCCGTCGCTCGATCTCCACCAGCTCGGGCGACGGCTCGAGGCCGAGTTCCTCGGCGAGGAGGGCACGCACCTGCTGGAAGGCCGCGAGCGCCACCGCTGGGCGGCCGAGCCGGTACAGCGCCGTCATCAAGAGTCCCCACGCCCGCTCACGCAAGGGGTTGGCGTCGACGTGCGCCTCAATGCGGGAGAGCGCGTCGCCGGGCCGTCCGATGGCCAACTCGGCCTCAGCCAGATCCTCCACCGCGTCGAGGCGACCTTCGTTGAGTCGGATGGCATGGCCAGCCAGAT
Source organism: uncultured Acidimicrobiia bacterium (assembly GCA_963768975.1). Classification (GTDB taxonomy): domain Bacteria; phylum Actinomycetota; class Acidimicrobiia; order Acidimicrobiales; family AC-14; genus CADCTB01. Next base: position 460,401 of record CAVYKB010000020.1, read on the forward strand.
AGCCGGCGTCCACGATGTCGAGCAGGGCCGCACCCCGCCACAGCCCGATCGCCTCGGCGAGGTCGTCGGCAGCCGTTGCCTCCTCGCCTCTCTCGCGACGCCGGCGGGCGCGCGCGGTTAGCTCCTGGAAAAGCAGGGCGTCCACATCGGCGTTGTCGATGTCGAGTACCCAACCCGGCTCTCGCGTGCGTAGAACCTCGCGGCGGCCCTCCGTGACGTCGCCCGAGCCGCTGGCGAGTGACGTTCGAAGCCGGGAGATGAGGCTCTGGAGCGTCGCCGAGGGTGAGGCTGGTTGATCCTTCTCCCAGATCAGGTCGCACAGTGCGTCGGCCGACACCACTCTGCCCGCCTGCAGGGCGAGCAGAGCCAGGACCGCCCGCTGCTTCGGACTGCCGATATGCAGCGCCTGCCCCGCATGCGCCACCTCGAAAGGCCCGAGCAGCCGGACTTCGATCTCACGCCTCCGAACCTGAATGCTCCCGCTCGGTGGAGCGTCTGCAATCGACATGCGATCCTCTGCTCCGTGTTGCGTCGCCCTTGGGCCAGGCGAGATCGTTGAGAGTATCCACCTGTACCTGTCGCGAACATCGGTGAAACAGCCGATTTCTAAGTGGCCGGTATCCCCGGAGTGACGGCCATACCCGTTGCTTACCCATGCCGCAGGTGGTAGATCCGCCCGTCACAGGGGGAAGTCACACGTGGTGGACGTTCAGCGGCTCTGGGAGCGCGAATCGCAGCTTCACGCCGCCGAGACGCTTCTCGCCGGCGCCCAGGAGGGCAAAGGGGGCGCCCTCTTCCTCCTCGGCGCGGCCGGGATGGGGAAGACCGCAGTCCTCGAGGAAGTCTGCCGGCGGGCTGGCGAGGACGTTCTCGTGGCCAGCGGTCGATGCGACCCGATGGAGATCTCGCTCCCGTACGGCCTGCTCTTCCAGATCCAGGCGAGCCTGGGCGGACGATACGTTCCGCCGGCGGCCCTGAGAAGGGAGACGGAGGCCCGGAGCACGATCCTCTACAGCACGCTGCAGTGGTTGGAGGAAGTGGCCCAACGCCCGCTCCTGATCGCGATCGACGACCTGCAATGGACTGACCCGGACTCACAGGTCCTGCTCGGCTTCCTCTGCCGCCGGCTGGGCCGCTTGCCGGTGGCGGTGATCGTCACCCTGCGGCCGTGGCCTGTGGCCGCCGTCGACCTCGCCTCGACTCTCGTAGCCCGAGGAGACGCCACGATCGAGCAGCTCAGCGCATTGACGATGGAGGCTGCGGCGGCCGTTCTCGGCGAGACGCTGAACGGTCCGATCCCATCGGAAATGGTCGGGCACGCGTGGCGTCTCACGGGTGGGAATCCGCTGTTGCTCGGCCTCGCAGCGCGGGCACTCGGCACGGATGGCGCCATGTCCGTTGTGAACGAAGACCTTCCTGTCCCCGTCGTCGAGCGGGCGCTCGTGCTGGCCCGTTTCGCCGGTCTGGGGCCGGCCGGCAGGACATGGGTGCACGCGGCATCGGTTCTCGGGATCGAGTTTCGTCCGGAGCTCGTCGGCGAGGTGGCCGGCTTGGAGGGTCAAGCGGCGGACGTCGCCGCCGAGGCCGTCTGGCGGAGCGGGTTGGCCCGTGAGGGCCGGAACGGCGCCGCCGAATTCATCCACCCGCTTTTCGGGCAGCTCCTCTACGAGGACATCCCGTCGCCGATCCGCGCCCACCTTCACGCCCGGGCGTTCGCGGCGTTGAGGGCAAAGGGGTTGGACGATCTCGCCGCTGAACACGCGATACGGGCGAACATGGTGGGCGACGACAAGGCCATTCATGTCCTCATCGAGACCGGCCGTCGGGCCCTTCGCGCCGGCGCCCCGGCCACAGCGGTCGGCCGGCTCAAGGCCGCGGTGCGACTGAGCGGCGACACTGCGCCGTCGCACCTGCCGGGCGAGCTGGGCCTGGCGCTGTATGAGGCGGGGTACGCAGCGGAGGCGGCGGCCACGATCACCCAGGTGCTCGAGACGGACGTTCCGGCGGCCCAGCGCGTCGCCGCGTTGACGGTGCTCTCGCGAGCCCACTTCTCCCTGGGTGACTTCAGGAGTGCCGGTTCGGCCCTGGAATCGGCGGTGGTGCTCGCCCAGCGCGACTGCCCGCAGGAAGTCGTCGTGCCGCTGTGCCGGCATGCCGACGCCGTCATGATGACCGCCGGCCCGGCGGCGGCCCTCCCGCTCGCGGCCCGCGCTCGGGAGCTCGCCGAGGGTGGGGCTCAGCGGCTGCAGGCTCAGGCGACGGCCAAGTGGGGCGCACTCGCCTACTTCTGTGGGGACATCGCCGGCCTCTCCAGCGTCGACTCTGCAGGTCGGCACCTGCTCAGTGCCAGCCGGGCCGAGTTGGCCGCGGACATCCGGTCGGGAGGATCCGGTGTTCTCGTTCCCTTCGCGATCGCCGCGGCGCCGGCGGAGCACTTCGACGAGGCGGAGACCGCGTTCCGCATGGGGATCGACGAGGCCGAACGGCTGGGCGCCGTGACCTCGGCCGCTGCGCTCCGGGTTCCCTACGGCCTCATGCTCCTCAGGGTCAGGCCCCGAGACAGCCTTGTCGTGGCCGACCGCCTGCTCGCCATCGCCGACCTCGTACCTCTTGCGGAGCCCTTCGCCCGGACGATGAGGGCGTACGCCTACTTGGAGATGGGCGACGAGCGGCAGAGCACGACGGAAAGTGAACGGGCGCGGCCGATCGCTGCTGCGTTCGGCATCTGGCTCAGCCTCCTCTGGCTCGACCACGTGCAGGGTCTGCGCTACCTGCGTCACGGGCGATCCGAGGAGGCGTCGGAGTTGTACGCCGAGGTCGAGGCGCGCTACGACGCTCTCGGCATCGGCGAGCCGTGCCTCATCCCCTTCGCCCGCCACGCCGTGGTGGCCCATATCCGAGCCGGCCGAACGGACAATGCGGAGCGGGTCGCCGCCTGGCTGGACGGGTGCGCCGCCCGTCTGCCGTGCCGATGGCCGGTGGCTGCGGCCGCCGCCGGACGGGCACTGCTCGCCCTGCGACGAGGCGACATGGCCGAGTCCGACGCGGGGTACCAGAGGGCCGTCGGCCTCCTCGAAGGCCTCCCCCTCCCCTTGGAGCAGGTGGAGCTCGTCATCGAGCGGGCGACGATGCTGCGCCGCGACGGCCGTCCTCGCGAGGCTCGCGAGTCGTTGAAGCGAGCCGGCGAGCTGGCTGAGTCGGTCGGCGCGATCTGGCTGGCCCGCCGGGCCGGCGAGGATCTCGCGGCCGCCGGCGGCCGGCGGCGAAACCGGCGCGGGGCGCAGGAGCTGACCCCGCGGGAGCAGGCCATTGCCAGGCTGGCCGCCACCGGTGCAACGGACAAGGACATTGCCACCCACCTGGCCGTGTCGGTTCGGACCGTTCGGACCCATCTCGAGCACGTCTACGCCAAGCTCGGCGTCCACTCGAGGCGCGAGCTGATGGCCATGGGGGAGCGCCTAGAGGCCCTTATCGGGCGGAGGTAGACGGCGGCGCGCAAGCCGGCGATAGCCCCGCGCAAGCCCGCTCCTTCAGAGTTCCGTCGGATCCGCCTACGCGGGCGGAGTGGCGCTGAAGGGGGAGAAAATGGGGACAAGGGCGACGCTTCGAGGCTCCTGGCTTCGACGGATTTTGTGCGTGACGTTGTCAGCACTGTCGCTCCTGGCCACGCTGGGGGCGACTGCCGCCGGTGCGCAGAAGGCTCCCCCCGGCAAGCCGACCACGACCACTTCGCCTACGACGACGCCCACGACAGCTCCGCCCACGACCACCGCCGGCGGCGGGGGTAACAACGGCGGCGGCGGTGTCGCCAATCCCAAGCTGACCGCCGTCGTCTCCCTGAGCCGTCATCGGGCGCTGGCCACCTACGACCGCGACCTCGATGCCGCCACCCTGCAGGTCTCCAGTTACGCCATCTACTCCAAGGAGGCTGTCAACCTTCCCGTGACCGCTGTCTCCCGGGCGACGAACAACCAGGTGTTCCTCATGACCGGCCCTCAGGAGCCGGTCACGTACGAGATGAAGCAGCCGAAGACGTCCCGCCCGGTGACGTTCACCGGCTCGACGGTCGTCGAGCCCAAGCTGGTCGGCGCCAGAACGCTGAGCAAGACGCAGATCGTGGTGATCTTCAGCGAGCCCATCGGCGCCAGCGCCCTCCAGCCTTCCGCGTACAACATCACGGTGGCGGGATCGACGGCGACCCTGGCAGTGAGCGGAGTCGCCGCCTATGGCTCCACCGGGAAGGAAGTGCTTCTCGTCACCGCTCCGCAGCAGCCGGTCCAGTACGTGCTGAACGTGGGGGACATCCAGACGACAAGCGGCGTCTACATCGACCCGACGGCGATCTCGGTCGAGTTCAGCGGCAGCACCGTGGCACCGGGACCGATGCTGGTGAGCGCAGTCTCCGACGGTGACACCCGGGTGATCCTCAGCTTCGACGTCGCGCTCGACCCGGCGTCGGCGACGACCCTGGCCAACTACATCGTCGGCCCGAACCTCTCCATCGCCAGTGCGGCCATGCAGGGCACCACGCAGGTGGTGCTCATCACCAGCCCCCAGTACCAGGGCGAATACTCGATCGTGGCCAACATCAAGGGCGCCGACGGGAATCCCGTGAATCCGTCCTTCAACTCCGCAACCTTCACCGGCGCTGTTGCCCGTGACACGACGCGACCGAAGGTCGTCAGCGCGGCGTCGGTCGACAACAAGCACGTCGTGGTGCAGTTCTCCAAGCCCATGGCGGACAACACCGCTGACACCACCCGCTACGTGATCGTGCAGACCGTGATCCACCCCGAGGTCGGTGCCCTGACGATCACGGGGGCAGAGTTCGTGGCCGGCACGGACCGCAAGAGCATCCGGCTGACCACACTGTCCCAGGCCGAGGTCACCTACCAGGTGACGGTGAACAACGTCACCGACGTGATGGGCAACCCACTGGCCGACAGGACAAATGTCGCCGGCGTCATCGTCGACCCGACGAGCGCCACGTTCCCGGGCAACCCCCCCGCACCCGGCGACTTCGTGAACACTGACCAGGACGACACCCTCTTCGACCACGAGGAGACCCGGGGCTGGCAGATCACCATCAAGTTCGCCGACGGCAATTCGCAGGTCCGCCAGGTGACGAGCAGCCCGTACGCCGCCGACACGGACGGCGACAACCTGAAGGACCACGAGGAGCGGGCGCTCAGCACCGATCCTCGCGACCGCGACACGGACGACGACGGTATCGAGGATGAGGTGGAGTTCAACGTCTACTTCACCGACCCGACAAACCAGGACGGCGACGGCGACGGACTGTACGACGGTCTCGAGACGTCCTTCTTCCTCACTTCCCCGCTGTTCGACGACACCGACGGTGACCAGCTCAAGGACGGCTACGAGATCAACGTCAACCGGAACCCCAAGGTGGCCGACCTGCCTCAGCCCGTCCTGAGGGTGGGCGAGATGCGGATGGGCCTCGACATCCGGTTCATGGAGAGCAACGGCACGTCATCGAGCCTGCTGGCAAGCGAGAGCGCGGAGGCCACCCTGGTGCAGTCAGCGAGCCAGGAGTTCGGCACCAGCGACTCCGCGACCCACGAGGCCGGCGCCACGATCGCCCAGTCGGCGTCGCAGGCGTTCGAGTTCGGCTACGCCGGCGGCTTCACCGCCGGCGCCAGCTTCGCCTTCAGCCAGGACAGTTCGGCAACCAACACCAACTCCTGGACAAGCGGGTTCACCGAGAACTCCACTCAGGCGACCGAGCAGTCCCACACCAACTCCCTCACCACGGAGGTCACAGCGGCGACGGACACGACCGTGACCCGCGAGGTGGTGGGAGCCAACCTTCAGGTGGCCGTGTCTCTCGAGAGCCGAGGCAACGTCGCCTTCACGGCCCGCAACCTGCAGGTGGCAGCGTTCATCCAGGATCCCGACGACCCGAAGCGGCTGACACCCATCGGCACGCTGGTTCCCGAAACCGGTCTGGATACGAGCTTCAACCTGGGCCCGCTGGTCCCGCCGAAGGGCCCGATCGTCTTCTCCAGCACCACCGTGTACCCCCAGCTGGTCGACGAGCTGATGAACGACCCGCGGGGCCTGGTCTTCCGCTTCGCCAACTACGACATCGTGGACGAGGGCGGGCGTAACTTCGCCTTCACCTCCCAGGAGGTCAACGACCGGACCGCCCGCATCGCCATCGACTACGGCGGGTTCGACCCTGACGGCGACGGGCGAGGGGTGGACACCGAGATCCTCCGGGTCTCCACCGGCATCATCGGCCGGGTGGTGGACACCAACGCCGATGGAGTCATCGACGCCAATGACCGCAAAGTCGTGTTCGGCCCCGATGGCAAGCAGGTGGGAATCACCCTGCGCGACGCCCTGGGCGCCGCCGGCCTGAAGTGGTATGACGAGGCCGTCACCCCGAGCAACACGCTGTCGGCCGCGGACAAGCAGAACAGCTACTCGACGAGAAGGTCGGCCGACGGCTCGTTCGAGGGCATCATCCGGGTGCGCAACCGTGAGCTCCAGCTGACCGCCCCTGAGTCGTGGGAGATCATCGGCAAGGACGGGATCGACCGGACGCTGGACCTGGACGAGCGCATCCTCTACCCGGGGACCAACGTCACGCTGTCGTTCATGGCCGACCTCGACCGAGACCAGCTGCCGGCACTGACGGAGGCTGTGCACGGCTGCAAGGAGAGCGCCAACCCGGCGGACGGCACCCGTGACACCGACAAGGACGGCCTCGACGACCGCTACGAGGTGCTCATCGGCTGGAAGGTGATCACCCCTCTGGGCACGCGCGACGTCCACTCCAAGTGCACCACGGACGACAGCGACGGTGATGGGCTCAAGGACATCCAGGAGGCGCCCGGACGGATCACGAAGGACGCCAATGGCCTGGTGATCGTCAAGGGTGTCGACGCTCCCAGGCGGAACAGTGGCGCTCCGAGTGGCTCGATCGCCGCCGCCTTGGAGGACCCGGTGACCGACCCCAGGGGCAAGGACACCGACGCCGACGGATTGGGCGACGGCTTCGAGCTCACCCCGTACAAGAACGCCCTGACCTACGGCGGCACGAATGCGACGCTGCAGGCGACGAGCCCCGAGCACCCGGACACCGACGGCGACGGTCTCAACGACGGCGTCGAGCGGAAGCTGGGCGGGGACCCCCGGAGCGACGACAGCGACCGGTTCACCGACAGCGACGGCGACGGGCTCACCGACGCCCAGGAGGTCGGTGACGACAACCACAACTTCGTACTCGACGATGCGGAGATGGGCTGGTTCGACGAGAACGGGGACGGCACCATCACGCCCGACGAGAAGAAGCTGGGCGCCGGCTGGGAGATCAACTCCACCACTATGCGGCCACGCTCCGCCACCGGCGATCCGAGCGCCGTGTGCCGGGACGGCGTCTGCCCGCCGGCGGGGAGCTCGATCACCTACTGGGCGTTCTCGTCGAAATTCGACGCTGACACCGACGACGACGGCTTGACGGACTACGAGGAGAAGATGCTCGGGACCGACCCTGGCTGCTTCGTGACCAACCCCCTGACCTGCAACCCGAACGTGACGAGCAAGGACCTCGACCAGGACGGTGTCCGCGATGGACGGGACACCGACAGGGACGGGCTCAGCGACTTCGACGAGGTCCGCGGGTTCAAGCTCCGTGACGGCAGCACGGTCAAGACCAAGCCCACCAACTCCGACACCGACAACGACAAGCGCAGCGACGGCGAGGAGGCCGGCCTGCCCGGCGGCGAGTTCATCGTCCGCCTCCCCGGTGGGGTCGTCTACGAGGCCTTCACGCACCCCCTGCGGGCCGACACGGACTTCGATCTGCTGGTCGACGGCGACGAGCAGTCGTTTGCCATCGACCCGACGAAACCCAACACCGACGGCGACAATGCCGGCGACTATGGCGAGGTCATCGCCAGGCGGCGGCCGGCAGTCCCTGACCTGATGGTGAAGGTCCACTTCACACGGCTTCTCGTGACCCAGGACTCCGAGCCAAGCGGGGACGCCGGCGACTTCGAGTTCCGGTTCGAGCTGGTCAAGCCGGACGGGACCTCGAAGCTGGTCGTCCACAGTGAGGACGAGTCGCTGCCGGGAGCCCCGTCGTCGCCCGCGATCCCGCCCCTTCCCCTGGGTGAACTGCAATTGCCCTGGTCGAAGCCGGACGGCGTCTGTACCAACAACGGCTCGGCCAACAACCACGAGGACCGTTGCTTCGTCTCCCACGTGGTCAACGGCACGGAACACACCATCATCAGGATCATGCAAGGCGAGTCGCTGCCATTCGGTTTCATCGGTGCAGCCACCGGCGGGAGGACCGAGGACATCGGGAGTGTCTCCACCACCGAAGCCGTTCCTGAGCAGTTCGGCGTGAAGGGTTGGGTGAACGAGAAGGGGGAATCGACGCACCACGTCATCGACTGCCGCATGGAGATCTTCCCCGACATCTTCGGTGACGCAGGGGACGGCACGGGTCTGGTGCAGGGGAAGGACCTCCGACTCGGCCAGCACTCGATCGCCATCCATCGCACGACGGTCGACCAGCGGTGCAGCGAGGGGGGCCTCGAGTTCACCCTGGTGGTGTCGTACACCGCAATGTGAGGTAGCTCCTACACGCATCGAGCGCACAGCCGCCTGTTATTCGCCAGGCGGCTGTTCGCTTTCGTTCGTGAGCGTCACCGGTCCCGCGCGCCGGATGAGGGCGACGGCGTAGCAGGCGATGCCCTCCCGCCGGCCGAGCGCCCCCAGGCCCTCGGCCCGCTTGGGCTTCACCGTCACCGGCGCGCCAATGACATCGCTCAGGCATCGCTGCATCTCCTCACGGTGGGGGGCCAGCCGGGGCGCCTCGGCGACGACAGCGCAGTCCACGTTGGTCACCGACCAGCCGGCGTCCCGGACCAGCTCGACCACTGCGGCCAGGAGCCGCAGGCTGTCGGCGCCCTCCCATGCGGGATCGGTGTCCGGGAAGAGAGACCCGAGGTCGCCGAGGCCGGCAGGCCCGAGGAGGGCGTCGGCCACCGCATGGGCGACGACGTCGGCATCGCTGTGGCCGGCGAGTCCCGGCCCTCCGTCGAAGGTGACACCGCCAAGTACCAGCGGCCGGTCGGGGTCGTCGCTGAATGGGTGGACGTCGAAGCCGAGCCCGACACGTGATTCGGTCACGAGGCCGCGGGCCGGGTGCAGGCGTGAACGAGGCCCGGGCCGTCGAAGGTGCCCTCGACGAACCAGGTGGCGCCGCTGCCGGCCAGCACGGGCGTCGCTCCAGTGAGGTCGCCGAGGCGGTTCCTCCATTCGACCAGCCGGGGCTCGACGACGACGGCCGCCGGCTCGAGGTCGTTGGGACCCTCGGCACGGGGTCCGCCGAGGTCGTCCCAGGCCCGGTACACCGCCGGCGTCGAAACGGCGAACGGGGGGGTGAGCAGGGTGAACTCGCGGTGCTCGAACGGGAGCGGTTCGACGACCTCGCCGATGCCACTGACCTTGGCCCGGCCGCCGACCAGGCAGAAGGGCACGTCGGCGCCCAGCGACGCGGCCACAGCCAGATCGGTGACCCCCGCCCACCGCAGGACCGCGGCGGCGTCGGCCGAGCCCCCGCCCAGGCCCCCACCCATGGGGATGCGCTTGTGAAGCCTCACCCGTGCGGTTCGCCCCGTGAGTCGGAGCGCGCGGCACACCAGGTTGTCCGTATCGACCGGTACGGCACTGTTCCCGACGACCTCCAGGGCGCTTCCCTCGCTGAACTCCAGCTCGTCGGCGAGGTCCAGGGCGACCATCTCGGCCTCGAGGAGGTGGTAGCCGTCGTCGCGGACCCCCACGACACGGAGGGAGAGCGTCAACTTGGCCGGCGCGAGGACCGTATCCACCATGCCCGCAGCCTTCCCCATCACATCAGTCACGGAGGCACTCTCGCAGAACTCCATCAATCCGGGCGCGAAAGAGGCGCCGCCCGCCGGCGGCGCCTCTTCCAAACAAGCGTGAACTAGATGACTCCCACCCAGCGGGTCTCGCTGATGAGGAGCTCGCCCTCGTCGCTCACCAGGCAGAACTGGACGTAGGCCACACCCCGCACCAACGTGCCGAAGCCCTGCTCCAGGGTGTCGATCCCGAAGCTCTGGTTCCGGGTGGCGCCGTCGCAGGTGAAGTTCTGCGGGTGGCTCTGCAGCCAGGCGGCGGCGACTCGGCTGCTTCCGGGCTGGGTCAGCCGGGCGTCGTAACGGCCGCCGGCCGCCTGCTTGGCCGACACCCACAGGTGAATGCCTTCGCCGCAGGAGTAACGGGCCGACAGCTTGGCGGTGCCGGTGCCGGTGCGGGTGATGTAGCTGCCGATGGAGGCGTCCATCCCCGGCAGCGCCGACGCCACGCCGGCGTTCGTGAGCGCCCCGATGGGCGCCAGGATGCTGAAGGCCGCGGCTGCGGCCAGGAGTCGTCTCTTCATTCTGTTTTCCCTCCCGGGGGCCCAGCGCCCGCCTCGTTCAGGTCGGGAGACTAAGTCGTGCGGGACCGTTCCGCCAGCGTGCTAGCACCCCTTTTGTCCGAGCCGTCCTGCGGCTCCTCGGACCGGTGGAAGCGGGCGGCGAGGAGGAGCGGGGCTGCACCGCCGGCCACCAGGCCGACGAGCACGGCGATCACGTACGGCACGGCGCTGCCTTCCGTCGCCAGCTCGGTGATCTGGATCCTCGCCACCATCAGGTCCCGGGTAGTGGTGACGTCGTCGCCCAGCTCGGGTGTCGTCCCCGCTCACGAGGACTGTTTCCAACCGGGATGCGATCGAGGGTGGGGCGCGGTAGTCGAAGTTGTTGCTCCACGTGCCCACCTTGCGGTTGATGGACCGCTCGGTGACCCGGAAGTTGCCCGACCACGTCTGGCCGTTGTCGTGGGAGAAGGCGTAAAGGCCGTGCCGGCGTGGATGGCGGGGAGGAGGAGGGTGGCTCCCAGTGCGGACACGGCGCGCCACAGGGATGAGAACCGCCGGGTCAGCATTTCTTGTCGAGGCCGATGATGTTGAGGCCGGCGCTGCCGCCTCGCACGTTGCCGTTCCGCCCGATGAGGAACCGGCCACGGGGGGCGGCGAAGGCGACGTAGCTCCCGGGGAGGCTGCCCTCCACGCCCAGCTTGTAGGCGTGGGTGAGGTCGGCGCCGAGAAGGTCGACCGACTTACCGGCCGGGTCGGTGACCTTCCCCATGACCATGCCGTCCTTGTACGTCAGGTCGAGCTTGGCCCCCTCGAACGACGTCCCGGTGTGGCTGCGGTCGGCGGCCACGGTGACGTCGTAGATGCCGGCGCCCTCGCCGGCGGGGCCGGCGTAGTACCGGCGGGCCGGCTGGTTCGGCAGGGTCAGCATGCCGCTGACGCCGTCGTCGGCCACGGTGCCCTCGATGCGAGCGTTGCCGCTGGCCGACGTGAGGGCGAACGTGTTGCCGGTGAGCGGCGAGGTAAACCACTCGATGTCGCCCTCGGGCTCGGGCTCGGCGTCTGACACATAGGCCCGGAGGGTGCGCTGGCCGTTCACCAGGTTGATGTCGAAGGCCAGCTTGTCGGTGGTCATGGCCACCCGGCCGTAGTACACGCCGGGAGTCGGGACGGGGCTGGCCGCCAGGTCGAGGGCGATGATGTTGTCACTGGGCCGGCCTTGGCGGACATCGCCGCCACGGCCCACGACCTCGGTGCTCTGGCGGGTGATGATCGCGGTGTAGCGGTCGGCCTGCCCGCCCTGGCGGGAGTAGTTCAGCCGGCGGGTGATGTCGTTGTGCTTGAACCGGAACATCTCGCCGGTGGCCGACCGCACGAACCCCTCGACGGTAGGCCCGGCTTGGTCCGCCTCCAGCGTCGAGCCGTCGAGCGACCGCCCCGTCCACATGCCTCCGGGTGCGACGGTGATGTCGAAGATGCCAGCGCCGTGGCCGGCGGGCCGGGTGAAGAAGACCCGCTTGGTCCCGTCGGCGAAGGTGACCGTGCCGTCGGTCTCGGTCCGCAGGATGGTGCCCTCGATCGTCGCCCGCCCGCCGGCCGAGGTGAATCGGAACGTGTTGCCGTCGGCCTTCCCCTCGAACCACTCGGCGGTGCCGCCCGGCGTCCCGTCGACCACGTACATCCGCATCATGGGCGACGGCTGGCCCTGGCCTTCGTAGTGGATAGCCACAAGCGTGTTGGTGTAGGCCACGCCGCCGATATAGACGCCGGCGCTGGCCAGTTCCGCGAGCCGCTGCTCGATGCTGGTGGAGGGCTGGGCGCCCTCGTCGTCACCCCCGCTCGAACAGCCGGCGACCACCAGGAAAAGCACCGATACCAGCGAGAAAAGCCGACGTCGCTGCGCCATCTCCGCTCCCTTCCCTATCCCTGCCCGGGAGCGTAGCTATGTCCAGCTTTCGATGGTGCGGCGAGCCAGGTCCAACAGCGTCGTGCCCTCCCGCAGCTCCGAGAACGACTTCTCGAGCTGAGGGATGTTCGGGCCGCGCGCCCCTCGAAGCAGTCCTCCGTTCCCAAGGCGATGAGGTCCAACGCGCTCCTCAGCGCGGTGTTCGACTTTGGATCCGGTACCGGTAGGCCCTTCCGCGCATCGGCCAGAGCGTCACGGAGGGCGGTGCAGCTGCCGAGGATGTTGGGGCGCTGGAGGGACGACAGCGTCGTTCTCGCCGCCTGGAGCTCGGTGTCGAGGGCGTCGAGCGCCGGCCCGTGATCCTCCATCCAGGACGCCTTGCCGGTGGCGCCGCCCGAGCCGCCGCAGGCGAAGAGGAGCACAAGCGTCAACCCCGCCAGCGGCCGCCGCATCGTTGGCATCAGGACGACGGCCGGCCCCGCACCGCGTTCAGCACCGACTGGACGTCGCGTAGGTGGTGAGAGCCCTCGTGGACCCCGTCGCGAGCCAGACTCAGTGCGTTGCGCTCGACGCCGGCGACGAGCGCCGTGCGCGTCCAGTCGTCAGGCCTGACGTCGTCAAGCACCGACGCCAGCTCGCCGCATGCCAGCTCGAGCCAACCGAGCACCTCGGTGCGATCGAGGTCGTTGTAGGCCTTGGCCACCGCCCGCTTCTCGTTGTCGAAGGTCTCGATAGACGGGGTGTTCTGGCGCGTCACCTGGAGGATGGCCGGGCCCAGATGGTCCAGCCGGTCGGCGACGTGGGCCGTGTACTCGAGGGCCGACCACCGGGACGGGTGGGGCCGGCGCCGGTAGACCGCGTCGGGCCCGTCGTCATCCGACCGGGGGGTGACGAGCAGGGCGCGGTAGCGGCGCGGGAAGGACCGGACGGCAACGGCAGCGTCCAGGGGCGTCACGGTGTCGTAGTCGAGCCCGCACTCCGGACAGGTCCAGCCCCGAGCCGGTCGTCGCCTCAGGTGCCGGCCCGCAGTTGCTCTCGCACGGCCCGCAGGCCGCGCCCGATGTCGAGAAGATGATGGCCACCCTCGTGCACCGCCCTCCGGGCCATGAGCAGGACCGATCGCTCCTCACCCCGTCGCAGGCCGGTCCGGTCCCATCCCTCGGCGGGCACGGCCTCGATGGTGGCGGCCAGCCGCTCCGCGTTGGCGGCCAGCGCGTCGGCGACTGCGCCGGGGTCGTCCTCGTTGTACCGGCCTTGAGCCGCCAGCTCATCGGGGCCCGGGCCCTCCATCACCTGCCGCTCTTCCACCAGGCACTGACCGATCCAGCGGTCGTAGTTGGCGAACACGTCACGGACGTGGGCGGCGTATTCGAGCGCCGACCAGACCTCCGGCGCCGGCCGCCGGCGGACGAGGGCGTCACCGTCCTCGTCGCGGATGAAGCGGGTGAGCGGCGCCCGGTAGCGCTTGGCAAAGGACCGCACCGACGCCGGGATCTCAGCCGGGTCGAGCGCCTGGTAGTCGAACCCGCACTCCTCGCAGCGGGCCTCACTCACTCCGAGTCAGCCTTGGCCACCTTGTCGACGAGGTGCGCCGGCAGCACGTCGTAATGGTCGTGCCGTACATGGAACCGGCCTCGGCCACCGGTGAGCGAGCGGAGGTCGATGGCGTAGCGGAGGACCTCCGAGGTCGGAACCTGGGCCGTGATCGTCTGCTCGCCCAGGCCGGCGACCTCTGTTCCCTGGACCCGGCCGCGCCTCGAGTTGAGGTCGCCCATCACGTCGCCCTGGTAGCCGATGGGCACCGTGACCTCCAGCAGCGAGATCGGCTCGAGCAGGACCGGGCCAGCCTTGGCCATGGCGTCTTTGAACCCCAGTGAGCCGGCCATCTTGAAGCTCATCTCCGAGGAGTCGACGGGATGGAACTTACCGTCGAAGACGGTGACCCGTACGTCGACGACGGGGTACCCGAAGACCCCGCCCGTGGACATGGTCTCCATCACGCCCTTCTCCACCGCGGGGATGAACTGCCGGGGGATGGCACCTCCGACGATCTGGTCGACGAACTCGAAGCCGCCGCCCCGCTCCCTCGGCTCAACCCGCAGAAAGGCGACGCCGAACTGGCCGTGGCCGCCGGTCTGCTTCTTGTACTTGCCCTCGGCCTCGGCCTTGCCGGTGATCGTCTCCCGGTACGGGACCCGGACCTCGTCGGTGAGCACCTCGACACCGAACTTGCGCTGGAGTCGTTCGGTGACGATCGACAGGTGGGTGTCGCCCATGCCCGACAAAAGCGTCTGATGGGTCTCGTCGTCGCGCCGGACGTGCAGGGCCTGATCCTCGTCCTGCAGGCGGTGCAATGACGTCATCAGCTTGTCCTCGTCGCCCTTGGACTTGGGCCGGATGGCGATGGTGAGGACCGGCTCCAGCGGCGCCGGCGGGGTGACGACCACGGGGGTGCCCTTGGGCGCCAGTGTGTCACCGGTGAGGGTGTCGTTGAGCTTGGCCACCGCCCCGATGTCGCCGGCAGGCAGATCGCTCAGGCCCTCCTGCTCCTTGCCCCGCATGGTGAAGAGGTTGTGCAGCTTCTCGTCGTTGTTCGACCGGGGGTTGGTCAGCACGGAGTCGGGACGGATGGTGCCGGAGAGCACCTTAAGGAAGGACACCTTGCCGACATAGGGGTCGGCCACGGTGCGGTAGACGAGGGCGAGCGGCTGGCCGGACGGGTCAGGGGCGACCTCAGTGGCGCCTCCGGGGGCCTGCACGCTGACCGGCGGCCGGTCGAGCGGCGAGGGGCCCACCTCGACGATGAACTGGGCCAGGCGGTCGATGCCGATCAGCTTGGTGGCCGAGCCGCAAGCCACCGGGAAGACGCTGGCCTCGGCCACCCCCTTGGCCAGGGTGTCCTCCAGCTCCTTCGGGCTGATGGCCTCGCCCTCCAGGTAGCGCATCATGAGGTCGTCGTCGGCGACGACGATGCCCTCCACCAGGTTGTCGTGAACCTCGTGCTCCCGGGCGGCCATGTCGTCGGGGATCTCCGCCACCGTGGGCTTCCCACCGTCGTACAAATGAGCGGTGTCGGTGAGCAGGTCGGCGATCCCCCGGAAGGAGGCCTCCTCGCCGATCGGCAGTTCGAGGGGTGCGACGCCGGCCCCGAAGCGCTCCCGGAGCTCATCGAGGGTGCGGTCGAAGCTGGCCCGCTCCCGGTCGAGCTTGTTCACGAAGATCATGCGTGGCAGGCCCAGCTCGGTGCACATCCGCCAGGCCACCTCGGTCTGTACCTCGACGCCCTCGACTGCGCTCACCACGATCACCGCCAGGTCGGCGACCCGGAGCGCGGTGTGCATGTCCCCTACGAAGTCGGCGTAGCCGGGGGCGTCGAGCAGGTTGATCTTGAAGCCGTCGTGCTCGAACGGGGCGAGGGCCAGCGACAGCGAGAGGTGCCGGCGAACCTCCTCGGGGTCGAAGTCGGTGGTGGTTGTTCCGTCCTCTACCCGGCCCATCCTGCTGATGGCGCCGGAGCAAAACAGGAGGGCTTCGGCCAGGCTGGTCTTGCCGGCGCCCCCGTGCCCGACCAGGGCGACGTTGCGGATTTTGGCGGGAGGGAAGCTCTTCACGGGCGCCTCGCAGCTACGTCGGCGGGGAGCCGCCGGTCCATTGTGAAACTGAGAAGAGCGCCAGCCTACCGGCCTGTCCTGGTAGCCTCTAGGGGCAGAAACAGTTTTCTGATGTGGTCGGCTGAAGGAGTCGAATGTTCGACAAGCGGTGCCGAGCGGGCGTCGAGCGGAGTCTGCGGCCCGTGGGGTCGGGGCTGGCGAAGGCGCGGATCAGCGCCGACCAGCTCACCGTGCTCGGCCTGGTGCTCTCCGCCGCCTGCGCGGTGGCCATCGGCAACGGCTGGCTCTTCGTTGGCTGGTGCCTACTTGCTGCGTCGGCAGTCCCCGACGTGCTCGACGGCGCCGTCGCCAAGGCCTCTGGCACGTCGTCGCCCCGGGGAGCGTTCTTCGATTCCGTCGTCGACCGGGTCAGCGACACCCTTGTCCTCGGCGGCCTGGCCTGGTACCTGGCCTCCACCCACAGTCCTCACACGGCCATCCTGCCCCTGGCCATCGTCGGTGCCTCCAATCTGGTCTCCTACGAGCGGGCCAGGGCCGAGTCTCTGGGCTTCACCGCCAGGGGCGGCCTCATGGAGCGAGCCGAGCGGATGATCGCCATCGGTCTGGGCCTGCTGTTCAGCTTCGTCCTGATCCCGCTGCTGTGGCTCATGCTGGGGCTCACCCTCTTGACCGCCGTCCAGCGCTTCGTGATGGTGTGGCGCCAGGCCAGCGCCACTACCCCCCGCCGCACCAGCGGTGAGCGTTTGGCGGCCCGCTGGTCGGCCCGCCGGCCCTCGGTGGGCTTCGGCGCCGGCGAGGGCAGCCGGCTTCGGGGCCAGCGCGGTGACTCCGGGAGCTGGCGGGCCCGGCGGGCGAGCCAGTCCCGTCCCGCCACCTGGCGGCGGGCCCGCACCCGGCCGTAGACCCCTCCCTTACGCGCGCTCGAGCGGAGTGGGACCGCCGGCGCCTCCATTACATCCGCGCCGCGGCCCGGGCCGCGTGCGCCCTGCCGAGGCGGTCCGCCATCCCGATCTCGGCGCTCCTGGCCCGCGCCGTGGTGGCGTCGCCCAAGTCGGCGCGCGACCGTCACTTTGTCGCCCGCCACCAGTCCCGGGCCCGGCGGACGCCGTTGGAGGGTCGGGCCCGTGATCGGGCGGTGCGAGAGGCGTTCATCTCCTATGCCCGCTACTGGATGGAGTCGCTCCGCCTTCCTCACATGACGCCGGAGGAGGTCGACGCCGGCTTCTCGATCGAGGGTCTCGAGCACATCCGGGCCGCGCTCGACGCCGGCACCGGCGCCATCCTGGCCCTGCCCCACGTCGGTGGCTGGGAGGTGGGCGGCTCCTGGTTCGTCCGCCAGGGCTTCCCGCTCACCGTCGTGGTCGAGGCACTGAAGCCGCCCGAGCTGTTCGCCTGGTTCGCCGACCTGCGCCGGTCGCAAGGGTTCAAGGTCATCCCGCTGACCAAGTCGGCGGGCATCTCCGTCGTCCGCTCGCTGCGGGCAAACGAGATCGTGGCCCTCGTCTCGGACCGCGACATCGCCGGCGGCGGAGTCGAGGTCGAGTTCTTCGGGGAGCGGACCACGCTGCCGGCGGGCCCCGCCACCCTGGCTGCCCGCTTCGGCGCCCCGCTGCTACCGACGGCCGTGTACTTCAAGGGCGACGGCCACCACGCCGTGGTCCGACCTCCACTGCCGCTGGCCGGCGACGCTACCGCCGACACCCAGGCCCTGGCTCGTGAGCTGGAAGACCTGATCCGCGCCGCGCCGGCGCAGTGGCATCTCTTCCAGCCCAACTGGCCGTCCGACCGGTTGGAGGGTCGCTGAC
>CAVYKB010000021.1:0-54693 GCA_963768975.1 uncultured Acidimicrobiia bacterium
CGCGACGGCGACGCTCAGACCGGTTCCTGACGATCCCAGGTTAGTGTTGAGGCTGGCCGAGGGGCGGGGGGGCGCAGGGAGGTCCGTCACGATGAAAATCAAACTGGTCTCGCTCGAGGACGGCATCACGTCCTGCGGGTTCCGCAAGATCGCCTCGTTCATCTCCCAGCTGAACGCCGACACCGAGGCGTGTTACGTCTCCACGAACCAGTACCGCAGCCTGCTGGGGAGCATCAAGGGCTCCTTCGGCGGCAAGGGCGACATGGACGACGGCGCCATCGACGAGATCGCCCAGGGCCTCGCCGGCGCCGATCTCGTCGGGTACTCCTCCATGACCGGGTACTCGGAGCTGACCAAGCGTATCGCCACCCGCGTCCGCCAGCTCAACCCGCAGGCGTACCAGATGTGGGGCGGGATCCACCCGATCATCCACCCCGAGGACGCCATCGAGGCCGACGTCGACGCCATCTGCACGGGCGAGGGCGAGTTCGCCTTCGAGGAGTTCCTCAAGCTCTATAACGACGGCCAGGACTACACCGGCCTCCAGAACTTCTGGTTCCGCAACAACGGCGACGTCATCCGCAACGGCTTCCGGCCGCTGATGACCACCCACGACATGGAGATCCTGCCCTTCCCGCTGTACGGCAAGGGCGAGAAGATCTACCGGGTCGGCGACGGCTTCGTGCCGATGGGCAAGGCCGACTACCTGCGCAACGACGGCCTCGGCTACGCCACCCTCTGGTCGATCGGCTGCCCGTTCCACTGCACGTTCTGCGGCAACACCAAGTTCATCGCCAACGACCCGCAGTACAAGAAGATCCGCCACCCCAGCGCTCGGTACATCGTCGACGAGATCAAGGCCGTGCGCCGGCGCTACCCCCATGTCAGCCAGGTCAGCTTCCACGACGACAGCTTCATGGCCATCACCTATAAGGAGCTCGAGGTCTTCGCCGAGCTCTGGAAGGCCGAGCTCGGCATCCCCTTCGCCGTCTACGGGGTCATCCCCAACTACGTGAAGCAGGACAAGTTCGAGATCCTGACCTGGGCCGGCATGAACCGCGTCCGCATGGGCATCCAGAGCGGCAGCGAGAACATGCTCGAGTTCTACAAGCGGCCCACGCCCCCCGACCGCATCCGGGAGGCGGGCAAGATCATCGCCAGCTTCGCCCCCAAGTACCAGATCCCGCCGGCGTACGACATCATCATGGACAACCCGGTCGAGACCCGCCAGGACGTGGTCGACACCCTCGAGCTGCTGTACGAGATGCCTCGCCCGTACACGCTCTACACCTATTCCCTCAAGGTCATCCCCAACACCGAGATGGCGCGGATGATGAAGGAGCGGGGGATCGACCTCGACGAGATCTCGGCCAACTACTCCATGATCCCGCCGAAGATGGCGAACCTGCTGCTCTACGTGCTCGCCCTGCGCCGGCCGCCCCGGCGCCTGTTCGACTGGGCGCTCAAGCGGGTCCACGCCAGCAGCACGCCGCAGAAGGAGTACCCGAAGATCGGCATGCTCCTGCGCTCGCTGTACATCGGCAAGCGCGGCCTCGAGCACCTGCGGTTCATGGACTTCTCGATCATCCCCGGTTGGTCGGGCTACGTACTCTGGCGGCTCGGCGTCGTCGACGCCTGGCGCAAGCGCTTCGTCGGCAAGTTCCCGCGGCCCGAGCGGGCCAGTGCCGCCACCCGCCTCGGCATCGGCGTGGGCAAGCGCAACGCCCTCACCGTGACCGAGGGCGACAAATAGCGCCGACACCGCCGTCGGGCGACAACCAGGCCCTACGGCGGGCGGCAGAACTCGTCGAGCGCGGCGCTCCCGCCGGCGCGCCGGCGTCCTACGGCGCCATGACCAAGGTGGCCCGTCAGCTGGTGGCCCGCCTGAACCGCCACGCCCTCCTTCACCAGCGCGACGTCGAGCGAGCGGTGCTGGCCGCGATCGGCGAGGTCGCCGCCCGCGTCGACGCCGCCGAGCGCCGGCTGATCGAGGCGGAGGTGCTGGCCGCCCGGCTGGCGTCTCCGGCGCCGGCCGGCGACGCCGCTACGTGGCGGGTCCGGCTCGTAGGCCCCGGCGCCCGGCCCGACGGCCAGCCCCGCCGGGCCGTGCGGGTTGAAACCGACGTCGGCCCGCTCTTGGTGCCCGAGCACGACCGGGTCATCCACCACGTGCTGCGCGACACGGGCGTGTGGGAGAAGGAGGAGTCCGACGCCCTGCGGGCCATGCTGGCGCCGGGCATGACGTTCGTCGACATCGGCGCCCACGTGGGGTACATGTCGCTGGTCGCCGCCGCCGCCGTCGGGCCGACCGGCCGGGGCATCGCCCTGGAGCCGGCGCCCGGCAACTTCGAGCTCCTCCAGGCGAACCTGGCCCGCAACGGCGCCTCCAACGTGGTCGCCATCCCGGCGGCGGCGTGGAAGGAGACCGGCCCGGTCACCTTCAGCCTCGACGAGTTCAACACCGGCGACCACCGAGCCTACGCCCGCCCCGCCGGCGAGGTCCTCACGGTGCAGGGCTACGCGCTCGACGACGTGATCCCCGAGGACCTGAAGGTCGACGTAGTCAAGGTCGACGCCCAGGGCACCGACCACCTAGCCCTCCAGGGCATGGCTAAGACGGTGGCCCGCAGCCAACCGGTCCTGCTGGTGGAGTACTGGCCCCTGGGCATCTCAGAGCTCGGCGACGACCCCCTCGGCGTCCTCGGGATCTACCGTGACATGGGTTTCCGGATCACCGTGCTCGGCGCCGGCGACCCCGGCTCACTCGGGGGCATCGTCGAGGTGGCGAACTCCAGCCCCGGCGGCTTCTGCAACCTGGTCCTACGCGCGAGTGGGGGTTAGAGCCGGAAGAGCTTGCTCCGCACCATGCCGGCCTGGTGGAGCTTCCACTGGGCCATGACCGCCAACGACGAGAACCCGTACACAATGTTCGCCCGCATGGAGGTCGACGACGCCTCGGCGTGATAGCGGGTATGGATGGGCACCTCCACCACGCGCTGGTCGAACGCAATCGCCTGGGCGATGAGCTGGGTATCGAACACAAAATTGTCGGAGTTCCGCATGAACGGAATGGTCTCGAGAAACTGCCGTGAATAAGCCCGGTAGCCGGTGTGTAACTCGCTGAAATCACGATCCAAAGCGATGTTCTCGATTTTGGTCAACGCCTTGTTGGCCACGTACCGGTACAGCGGCATCCCGCCGGCCCGGGCGCCGCCGGGATCCATCATGCGGCTGCCGAGCACGAGGTCGGCTTCCTTGTCGGCGATGGGCGCCACGAGCTGGGGTAGCAGGACCGGGTCGTACTGGCCGTCGGGGTGGAGCATGACGACGACATCCGCCCCGAGCCGCAGGGCTTCCAGGTAGCAGACCTTCTGATTGCCGCCGTACCCGACGTTGTGGGGCAGTGAGATGGTGTTGATCGACAGCTGGCGCGCCACCTCGATCGTGCCGTCGCTGCTGCCGTCGTCCACCAGGAGGATCTCGTCGACGGTGTCGGCGGGGATGGCCTCCCACGTCTCGCTAACCGTTCGGGCTGCGTTGTAGGCTGGCATGACCACAAGAACAGAGCGCCCATTGATCATCTCGCGCGCCTCATTCTTGTTACGACCCTCGGTATGACCTGAGCTGGAGAATGACCGGAACTTATCCCAGGATCACCGGAGAGCGCATCGTGAGCCCGCACGGGGGCTTCAACGCGAGCTGGCAGCGCCACCTCGCCTGTTACGCGCTGACGGCGCCGTTTCTCGGGCGCGGACCGGTCATGGATCTGGGCTGCGGCACCGGTCACGCGCAGCACCACTTCGAGCCCGGGCGGAGCGTTGGCGTGGACCTCGACTTCAGCGCGCTGGCCGGCCAGTCGCGCCCGGCAGTACGGGCCGACATGCGCACCCTCCCGTTCCGGGCCGGCGGATTCGGCGCCGTCGCCTGCATCCACGCCATCGAGCACGTCCCCGATCCCGAGCGGGCCGTCGCCGAGGTGGCGAGGGCAGTCCGGCCGGGCGGCACCGTGGTGTTCGTCACCCCCAACCGGTTGACCTTCGGCAAGCCGGATGAGGTCATCGACCCCTATCACTACCTCGAGTTCGACTCCGACCAACTGGCCGCCCTGTGCACGCCGTTCTTCCCGAAGGTCGAATCCTACGGCGTGTTCGCGTCCGACCGGTACCTGGCGTTCTGGGCCGGCGAGCACGCCAAGCTCGACAAGATGCTGCGGGTGGACCCGCTGAAGGTGCGCCGGTTCATCCCCCGCCGGGGCCGGCAGGTGCTCTACGACTGGACACTCAGCAAGGCGCGCAGCTCGGCCGACAGCCCGGCCAGCGCCTTCACGATCGACGACTTCGACCTCCGCCCCGAGCCCCTCGCCGAGGCCCAGGACGTCGTCGCCGTGTGCACCGCCGCGGGTTGACGCCGAGCGTCGGCGAGGCGCCCCGGCCCTCGCTGCGGCGCCCTCCCCTGAGGACGATCACCCTGCGGTGGCTGCCCGTCCTGCCCGTCTTCTTCGCCGGGGGCTTCACGGTCTGGCTGCTCAGCCGGTTCTCCCGGATGATCGAGGTCGTCCACCTGAACCCCGACGCCGGCTTCGCTCCCGTGCTGGTGGACGGCCTGCAGGACGGCACCAGGGCCGGGCTGGTGTTCGTCGGCGAGGCCAGCCATCTCACCGCACTGGGGTTCCTGTGGGTGACCAGGGGGATGCCGTTCCGCGACGCGATCTGGGACTGGGGCCCGTACGTCACCTTCCTGGTCGGCCTGGGCATCGGTGCCTGGGCGTGCTGGCGGGTCGCCGGTCCGTGGGCCGCAGCCATGGTGTTCTCGGCGGGGATGGCCGCCGAACCGACCGTGCTACTCACCGTCTCGGCCGAGGGCATCCGCGGCCACACGTTCTTCGCCGTGGCGGCAACATGCGCGTTCCTCGTCGGGACGGTCCAGCACCCCGACATGCCGAGGCGGAGGAAGGCGGCGGCGGCCGGGGTGACGGTGGCCGTCGCCGGCGCCACCGTGGCGTCCGACCCGCTGTTCCTCGCCGTCGGCCTCGGCCCGCTCGCCGGCGCCGCACTGCTGGTCTGGCTGCTCCGCCGCGACCGGGCAGCGCGGTCGCTTGCCCTCCTGAGCGTCGGCGTCGCCGCCGGGGCGGTGGTCCTATCCCGGGTCATCTGGGCGGTGATGGGCTCGATCGGCGTCCGGAAGAACTACCTGGAGGCGGGGTACTCCATCGTCGATCTGGAGCAGGTGTGGCCCAACGTGAGGGTATTCCTACGGCACCTGATGGTCCTCACCCACGCCGCCCCGCGGACCGGCTCAGGGCTGACGCTCTCGCATCTGGCGATGCGGCTGGTGATCGCCGGCATCACGATCTACGCGCTCTCGCTTCTGGTCCGGCTGCGCCGGCGCCAGGAGCCGGCGGCCGAGGCCCCGGGCACGGCGCTGCTGGCCTACACCGCCTTCTGGGTGCTAAGCGGCCTCGCGGTTCTCGCCGCGTTCGCCCTCAGCTCGTTCTCCACCGGCCCGTCGGACACGTCCCGTTACGTGATCCCCGTCTTCTTCGCCCTCGCCGCCGTCGGGCCGGTCTGGGGCCGGAAGTTGGACTGGCGCCGGCCGGTGGCCGCCGCCTGCGTCGCCCTATTCTGCCTGGGCACCGTCCAGGTGCGCCAGAGGCTCTCCTACGAGAGCTACCCGGGCCTCAAGCCCTTCGTGGACAGCAGCGCCGAGATCGTCTCCTTCCTCCAGCGAGAAGAGCTCACCGTCGGCTACGCCGGCTACTTCAGCTCCCACCCGGTGACGATGATGTCGGAGCAGAAGGTCCACTCCTACCCGGTGATCGCCTGCCACGCGCCGGCGTCAGACGTCATCTGCCCCTTCTTCGTCAACATCCACACCGGCTGGTACGTGCCCCGGCCCGAGGTGCGCACGTTCTTCATCTACGGCGGCGGGGCGACAGGCCCGATCGACCCGCCGCCGGCGGTCGCCTTCGGGCGGCCGGCGTCGGTCCACACCTTCGGCGCCTTCACCGTCTCGGTCTTCGACTACGACATCGCATCGCGGTTCGCTCCACCCTGCACCGATCCGGGCATCTTCCTCTGCCCGCCGAAGGGGCCGGGCTAAGCCGACGGCGGCGCCGGCGTGTTGGCGGACCGGATCGCCTCCCAGAGGTCCGCCTCCAGCCGGTTGACCCGCTCACCCTGGAGTTTGAGGGCGTCGGAGAGGCGGGTGGTGAGCTCACGCAGGCTCAGGCCGTCGGCGGTCGCCTCCTCGTGGGCGTGGGTCGCGGCCATGCGGTGCACCTCCCGGATCGACTCCAGCAACGCGGCGTGGCGCTGGCGCTGGTGCTCGTCGTAGTGGCGGAGCGCCCGGAGCAGGACCCGGCGGCTGAGCGTCGCCGCGCCCGCCGAGGTTGGTCGGCGACTCGACGTCGGGCCGCTGCTCGCAGCAGCGCGGCGGCGGCGGCCACCGCCGGCGGGTCGCCCACCGCCGGCGCCGGCGGGGCGGCGACGGCTCTCGGCCACCAGGACGGGCGGCGCGCCGCCCGCCGCCGGCGCCAGCCCTTCGGAAGTGTTCTCCATGAGCACGATGTCCTGCAGTCCCAGAGAGGCGCCCGGCAGGTAGGCCTTGATCCGCAGGCGCGCCCCCCACCGGTCGAAGATGTACCAGGGGGCGTGGAAGGTCGAGTGGTAGAAGTCGGGGAACGGTCCGCCGACGTTGGAGTCCTGGCTGACGAACGCGATGCCCGACCGCCGCAGGTCGTTGCGGCAGCGAGTCGCCGTCGCCGCCGGCGTTGGCCATCATCTCCGAGACGTAGCGGACGGCTTCGTCGCCGTGGACGGTTAGCAGGATCGTCCCGCCCGGCTTGGTGACCCGCCGCAGCTCCTCCAGCCACCGGTCCTGGTACTCCTCGTCGAGGTGGGTGAAGACGCTGTGGTTGTAGACGAGGTCGAAGGAGTCGTCCGGGTAGTCGAGCGGCGGCAGGGCGCTGTTCACCTTGAACGTGGCGTACGGCATGTTGTCCTGCGCCCATCGGATGGCCCGCTCGTCGATGTCGACCCCGTGAAGGGACGCGGCGCCGGCCAGGTGCCCGAGCCACAGAATGATCCGCCCGCAGCCGCAGCCGAACTCGAGGATCGACGGGTAGGACTCGAGCGACCGGTCGAGTACGCCCAGGGCCCGGTTCAGGTCACGGACGGACTGCTGGCCGGACTCGAAGAAGACCTTCTTCTCGGTGGTGCCGGTGACCCGGAGGGCCAGCTCTTCTCCCGGCCACGGCGGCTCGGCGGCGGGGTCGGTCATCCGCCGCCCGGGAGTCGACGGTCATCGACATCGATGATGGTCACGTTCTGGATCTGGAAGACAGCGTTGACACCGGAGCGGGAGATCGTAGCGGGGAGGGTGCTCGTCATGCGTACCGACGTCGTCCCCGGCGGCACGACGAGCCGCACCTCCACGGGCTTCGTCTCGGGGCCCACGGCGACCGAGACGTCGGCCGTGCCCGGCGCCGAGACGACCAGCGTGCCGCTCGTGGCGCCGGCAGTGCCGGCCCGGAAGCGGACCGCCACTGGCCGGGGGTCGGGAAGGGGGTTCGTCAGCTCGAGGGTCGCCGGTGACACCGCCCACCGGATGGCCGCCGCCGGCTGCCCGGGGATCTCCGGGGCGTAGAGGAAATCGCCGAAGCCGGAGTAGACCGGGTCGACGACCGGAGGGAGGAAGCCCTCCTTCCATGCCGGAACCACCGGGTGGTGCACGAGGTTGCCCTTGACCCGTACGGCCTCGGCGCCTAGCCGGGAGACCTGGCGGTCGGCGAGGGGCTGGAGGTCCCAGAAGAGCCGGCTGCCGTCGGCGCTGGCCACCGGCGGGCCGGCCAACCTCGTCACCTCCCGCTCCAAGCCGTCAGCCTGGTCGAAGAAGCCCGAGCGGTCCACGTACAACGCACCGAAGCCGGCGGCGGTGATGTCGCCCAGCATCATCTCGACGGAGCGCCCGCCCATGCTCCGGGCCCAGTCGGTGGGCCGGCCGCGCATGGCGGGGTAGCTCCACCGGGTATCGGTGGAGTGGAGGTAGCCGCGCAGCAGCTGGTAGTCCGACATGGCGAGGATCGGCGGCCGCTCGGGCCAACTCGCCAGCGGGAGCTGGAAGACCATGCCCTGCGGTGGCAGCCGGCGCTCGATCTCGGCGACAAAGGCCCGGTCGGCGGCGAACGTGCTGCGGGTGGAGGCGTAGGCCGGCGCCAGGCCGGGCTGCGTCTGGTCGAGCACCCCGAGGACCACGGCGGCAACCACCACGCCTGCCGCCGCCGCCCGCCCGGCAAGGCGGCCGGCCACCACCTGAGCGGCGAGGGCGACGGCGACCAGGGAGAAGAACCCGATGAAGACCGAGATCCGCGACCACACCCGGATCTGGGTGAAGCCGGCCAGGCCGAGAAGGGCGGAGAAGCCGGTGGCGGCACCGAAAAGGATGGCGACGAGGTTGAGGACGCCGAGGCGGGCCAGGCGCTCGCCGGCCGCACCCGTCCCCGGCGCCCGGTCGTGGCGCAGCGCGGCGCCCAGGGCGGCGGCGAGGGACAAGGCCAGCCCGACCGCCCCGGCCAGCCCGAGCGGCACGTGCGGCGCCGGGAAGATGGGCGATGTCGGCCACCAACTGTTGAGCTCGTCCTTGAGATTGGCCAGCGCCGGCACCCGGTGCTGCAGCGGCGGGAGGAAGAGGTCGACGATGTGCAGGGCGAACGTGTCGCTCTCTCCCGGCGCCCGCACCGCCACCTGGGTGTTGGTGCCGTTGGCCCGCCGGTAGAGGAGCGTCGGCACGGAGTTCATGGCCAGGACGGCGAGCAGGAGGCCCACCACCACGCCGGCCCGGAGCAGGGCCCGCGGATCACGCCGGGCCAACAGGCGAAGGGCGCCGGCGACGCCCACCAGGATGACGGTGAACAGGGTGGCGTAGGAACCGGAGGAGGCGATGACGACCGCCAGCACCCCCCGGACCAGCCACCGCAGCCGCGCCGGCGCCGGCCCCTCGGGCGCAGCCCGGGCCAGGAACGGCGGCCCCCAGACGTCCCAGCCCAGGGCGTCGAGGACGAGGAACGCCCCCAGCGGCACAGCGAAGTAGGTCGCCTGGAGGAGCTCGGCGACCCCCCAGTGGTACGGGAGGAAGCTGAACAGCGTCCCCACGACCAGCGCCGGCCCCCGGCCCAGGCCGACCTGGCGGGCCACCACGTAGGCCGCGGCGGAGATGAGCACGAACGAGAGGAGGAAGTACAGGTTGAAGACCAGGGCCCAGTCGTCGGTGAACACGCCGAGCGCCTTGATCGTCAGGAACTGGAGGTTGTCGCCGCCGAGGGGGAAGTCCTCGAAACGGAGGCCGAACGGCGCACCGAGCTGCGGGTTGCGCTGGTACCAGCCGTGGTCCAGCACGCCCTTGATCAGCATCCCGTCGAAGATGCTGTCGTAGGCGTAATAGAAGGGCACCCGCCAGTTAGCCCGCCACAGCTGGAGCACGAACGTGGCGCCGGCGAGGGTGGTGAGGACGGTGCCGAGCAGGAACCCGGCCTCGACCACTCCGTCCGCCGGCCGGCGAGGACGCTCGCGGGGCGTCGCCTCGGTCGGCGCGGGAAGCGTGCGGGCCATGCTGGGGATCAACTATTGCAGTCCCCAACGGCGCGTCCCAGGTAGGGTCGGCCGGTGCAACCGCCCCGGGTGCTCCTCGCCATCCTGGTCTACGGGGGGGCGGAGTTCGTCCCCGCCTGCCTCCAGTCGGCCGCCGGCCTGCGGGCCGGGCCCAACCGGGTCGACGTGCTGGTCCTCGACGACTGCAGCCCCGACGAGGCGTGGAGCGCCGAAGTGGAGCGGATGAGCGCCGCCCTCGATATCGGCTACTACCGCTCGCCCCGCAACCTCGGCATCCCCCGCAGCATGAACCTGGCCCTGCTGCGGGCCCAGGCGGGGGGCTACGACCACGTCATCATCGCCAACTCCGACGTCGTCTTCCCGCTCAACCTGGCCACCGCGTTGGTGGCGGTGGCCGAGGCCAATCCCGACGCCGGCTCGGTGACGGCGTGGTCCAACAACGTCTCGATCTTCTCCCTGCCCAGCCCCGACCGCGCCTTCCTGGCCCAGCAGGACGTGGTGGACTGGATCGCCTACCAGCTCGAAGGTGAGTTCGGCGCCACCGCGGTCGACATCCCCACCGCCGTCGGGTTCTGCATGCTCGTCCCCACGCCGGTGGCGGCCCGGGTCGGCCTGTTCGACCCGGTGTTCGGCCGCGGCTACTGCGAGGAGGTCGACTGGAGCCGGCGGGCCAAGGCGCTCGGGTTCCGCAACCTCCTCTCCCTGTCGACCTTCGTCTTCCACTACGGCGGGGCGTCGACGCGCGCCGCCGGCCTGCTCGTGGGCGACGCGACCACCACCGTCGCCGCCCACGAGCGCATCATCGACTTCCGTCACGCCGGCTACCGGGCCGAGGTCGAGCTGTTCGAGCGCAGCCAGCCGCTGGCGCCGCAGGTGGCGCGCGGCTCGCGGGCCGTCGTGCTGGCCGCCGCCCGCCGCTGGGGCTACAAGGTCGAGGCCACCGCCATCCAGGCGTCATCGGGCGCCGGCGTGCCGTTCCTCGTCCCGCCCGCCTCCGCCCGCCTGGTGGCCACCGGGCACTACGGCGGGTTCGCCACCGAGATCGCCATCGACGACCGGGCCGACCCCGCCGCCGCCTTCCTCGCCGCTATCGGCCGGCCGCCCGACCGGGTCATCCTCCACGACCGGGGCCGCAACGCCGACCGCCTGGCCGGCGCGGCGTGGGGCGACGGCGTGCCCGTCGAGGACCGCAACACCTACCCCCAGCGGGTCTGGTAGCCCGGGCTCCCGTGCCGGAGTCAGCGGGCAGGTCGGCCCGCAGTAGCTCCACGGCGTCGGGGAAGCTGATGCCCTCGGCGCGCATGACCCAGCGATGACCGACCCGCCCGCGGCGCCAGCACGGCGTCGGAGATGGACCGGGCCGACGGCGGGCGGACCTTGGCCGTCCAATAGGTAGAAGGGGCGATCTCCAGCGCGCTACAGATCGGCTCGACCCCCCATTTCAGCCCACCGGAGTCTCGGCTCCGGTGGGCGTCGATGAACGCAACTACCTCCTGGGTCGACCGTCGAGCTCGGTCGCGAAGAAAACCGACGCCGCCTTGAGGATGTCGTTGGCCCTTCGCAGCTCGCGGTTCTCCCGCTCCAACTCGGCGATGCGCTGGGCGGCCGCGCTCGACGTGCCCGGCCGGCGGCCGGAGTCGACCTCGGCCCGGTTGACCCAGGTCCGCAACGACTCGGTCCCGATGCCCAGTTCCCGGGCAACGCCGCCGATCGCCCATGGCTCTCGCCGGGTCTCACGTCGGACCTCGACGACCATCCGGACCGCCCGTTCACGCAATTCGTCGGGGTACTTCTGCGGGCTCCGTCGTGCTCCTGTGTTTGCCATGCTCCATCCTCGTTTCCAAGGTTAGGAGGGCGAGTTCCGGCAAGGGGGCGGCCTCGGCAGCGGGAACGCTGAGGCTCACGGGCAGACGGGCCGGACTTACCCGTGCGCCGACGTGATCAGGCCGGGATGGTCTATCTCCAGGCAAGGGTGCCCTCGTCGTCACCAAGTTGAACCGCCTGCTTGGCTTCCTTTGGACGTTTTCGACAGCGTCACAATCCGTGTCGTGACACGCCGGATGGTCAGCCGTCGGTACCACCGGATTGGGTAACACCGGAGATCAGTCCGGTAATGGCAGTGTCGTCCCAGCCGCACGCTCAACCCGTCGAGCCACCGTTTCAGGAAGGTCCCAAATCCAGACTCGACCAAGAGCGCTACGGAACTTCTCAGAGGTGCGGGCCTGTTCCTCGATCCAGTCAAGGTCTCGAGCGTTACTACTAATGAATGACTCCATTGGACCTGCTGAAACATGCGAGAGAACGTCATCGTCGGGCACGCGGTCGACTAATGCCAACAGGCCGGCGCGGATTAGCTCAGAATGGCTCCACCACGCGGGGGTCATCCATAGCTGAATAGCCCACCAATCAGGTCCGTCCTCATCCTGTGCTTCAGCGGCCTGCGATGAGGAGTAACGGCACCATGCCTCGGCGATGTCTGCGATTGTGACAACGCGCAACAGCTCGTCAATCCGCTCCTCCTCGACAAGAGTCAGAAGATCAGTCATGACTAATGGTCGATCATGACAGGATCGGTACCCATCGGAATGGTCCCCAGCCGAAGGACGATACCCACGGGTACCTCTTGTCAGCCCACTCGCGACCGAGAGCCACGTCCCTCATCTCGTCTACAGAGATATTATCACCATCGAACGGGTCGTAGCAGTCATTTCTGTCCCACGCCTTTATCTGGCGTCGTAAGTATCTCTGTTCGCTCTCGTATGCGCGCTTGTGGCCGACATCTTTTGACATCTTGCGTTCCTGCTTTATGTACCGGGCGATCACTCCCTTCATGCCGTTCTCTCCTACTTCTCCTCCCTCATCACCGAAGAGCGCCCGGCGGATTCGTTCAAGGATCGGCCGACATGCCTCACGCGTCCCTTCAAGATCGAAGGTGTTTATGGGGACACCATGTACGTACACGTAGTCGTTTGCACACCCGCCCTCCACGGGATGGAACGGGTCTGACGCCAGTTGTCGTAGCGGAGAGCCGAAGACCGGGCGTGACCTGGGGCGATGGAGTCGTTCGGGCCTGATGCGGTGTGCCGAGCAGCGGTTGAGGCGCGGACGCGTGTTTTCGGGCCGGGGACGGGAGGCGCCGGTGCAGCCCGGAGCGGGGGACGCGGTCGCCGGCACGGCCACCAGTGTCCCAGGGCGGCCTCAGCGGCGAAAGGAAGAGGCTCAGGCGGTCAGTGGGGCCGGAGCAGCCACGTCACCGCCGGTGCAAGTGTGTGGAACGCGCCGTTGGCCGGTTGCGGCGGCGTTCAGCTGATGACGTGGACACCGATGCCGAGGTCCTCGGCGGCTCGGGTCAGGTGGCGGCCGACGTTGGCCGGCGTGCCGAAGAACAGCCTCCGGCCGTGGACCAGCCCGGCGGCCAGGGTCTCGGCGATGAGCAGGCCGCCGCCGTAGCGGGCGGCCAGAGCGGCGGCGTCGTCGAGCAGGGGCCGGGGGTCCAAGACGCCGAGCACCTCGGGATGGGGATGGCGGATGCCGTCCCGGCCGGCGTCGCTGAGCTGGGCCAGTATCTGAGAGAGCTGGCCGTCGCCGGGGGCGTGCACCCGCTGCAGCAGGCGCCAGTGGCGGCTGGCGGGAAGGGCCAGGTCCTCGTCGTCGGGCAGGCCCTCGGGCCAGGCGCCGCCCACCACGCGCACGGCCAGGTACTCGTCGACGACGATCACCGCTCAGCCGCCGTCGCGTGCTCAGTCGTCGTGGTCGTCGTGGCCGCCGAGCACCGGGTCGGCCGCCACGTCGGCGTCGAGCGCGGCCTGGAACGCCGGCGCCAGGTCGCCGCTGGTGATGCGGGCCAGGATCTCCCGGTCGGCGTCGCTGAGGCGAGGATCGCCGGCCCGGCGCCGTCGGCGGCGCTGGTCGAGGAGCTCCTCACCGATGCTCATGGCCTCCATTCTGCCCGACGTCTCCACCGACGGGGCGAGGGTGGGCTGGTTCCGCCAAAGCGGAACCTGCAAATGTGTGTCCCTCGGCTCGCGGGCGTTGCGGGCGTGTTCCTCCTCGGCTCGTTCACTCCGGAACGGGCCTGGTTTCCGGCTCTGGCGGTGACGCTCGGGACGGGTCGTCGTCGTGTTCGTCGTCGTCGTGTTCCACGATGGCTTCGGCGTCGAGGGTGTCGAGCAGCTCCTCGGCGGCGTCGGTGCGCTCGCGGTCCTCGTCGTGATCGGCGCTGTGACGGGGCTGGTTGGCGGCGCCGGGGTGGGTGGCGGTGTGGATCGCCTTGAGGGCCCGGATGGAGACCTGGGTGTAGATCTGGGTGGTCGACAGCTCGGCGTGGCCCAGCATCTGCTGGATGTAGCGGATGTCGGCGCCGCCCTCCAAACTGGTGCAGTCCGATATTCCAAGGGCGTTGAATGGGTCCCTCGAGTTGGGTTGGCGTTGCATCCGGTGTTGCTCTCAGCCCGATTCGGCAATCGTCCCTGCGTAGCCGGCCCAGTCCCCTCCCGCGGCCTTGACCCAGCCGGTGGCGGTAGTGGCGGTGATCCCGAGAGTGTCAGCGAGGACGGGAGCGGGCAGCTCGGCGGCCAGTTGGACGAGGGCGGCTCGTCGTGCGGCTCGGGCGTCGATGCCCAGGACGCCGAGGCGGGCGCCGAGTCTTGAGGCGGTGATGGGTCGACCGGGAAGGTGGCCGGGGAACAACCAGGGGGTGGTGGTCGGGGCGGCAATGCCGACATGGTCCCGTCGGCCCGTGGCGGCCAGGGTGGAGATGAGGCCGCCGAGGGGTTGCGCGATCTCCACATCGTTTCGGGCGAAGCGAACGCTCACCACGCCGTCGGTCGCGCTCACTTGTTCCTTGGTCATGACCGCAACCGTGCTCAGTGTCTGGGCGTAGAGCAGCACGAAGCTCCCCGCCACCCGGTCGATGAGGTCGAGGCCGGGCTCGTGAAGAAGCCGTCGGGCGATCGTCCATCGCTCCTCGGCACCGAGCGCGTCGCCGTCCCGGTCGGCCACGACCGGCACGACCAACTTGGGTGTTAGACCTCGCCCGGCCGTCCAGGCGAGGAAGTGGCGGGCGTCGCGACGGGACGCCGGGCCGGTGGCGCACCAGCGGTCGACGTCGGCCTGCCGGCAGCCGGCCAAGGTGAGGCTGTGGTCGGCGAGCCAGTCGAGCAGAGCGATGGCGGCGCGGACCTGATTGCGGGCATACGCAGTGGCCGTGCGGCGGTTGGGTGCGGTCACACTGGCTCGGCGACGTATGCCCCGCAGGGTGCACCAGGTGGCGAACGCGCGCACCTCCTTGCGGTCCTCGGCCCTGTCGATGCCCGCAACGGCGGCGTCGACCCATCGCTCGAGGCCGGCCAGCGCCTCGTCGCGCTCGGGCAGGGCGCCGTGGGCCACGAGCATCTGGCGGACGTAGCCGGCGGCCCGGGGCCGGGGGTGAGCGTCGAGGGCTTCGTGAGACAGCGCGAGTCTGCCGGCGGCGAGGTCGGCAAGGATGGGCGCGCCGGCGCCGGTGCGGAGCCAGTTGAGGGCTTTGTGGGGCGACGCCGAGGCCACGATGGCGTCGTGGACGCCCACGAGCGCAGTGGGGACCCTGCCGTCGGGGCCAGCCATCAGCGCAGCGGCGCGACGGGCCAATGCGCAGCGGGCGCATCGTCCGCGCTCGAAGAGCTTGTCCTCCCGGCCGCAGGACGAGCATGCGTGCGTCGCCGCCAGCCCGGCGCAGCTGCAGCATCGAGTGGCACCCGGCCCGGGTGGTGCCACCAGCCGCCGGTCCTGGCCGCACCCGGCACAGGCGCCCCGGCGCCGAAGGGCGGCGTCGTAGCAGCCGGCGCACACCGGTCCCTCGGCCCAGTGCGCGCACGGCGGGCGGCTCTGGTCGCAATGGGCGCACACGGCCACGGCCCGGGGTTGGCAGCGCTGGCACATCGGGTTGCCTTCGGCCACGTAGTTGCATGGCCGTCGTCGACCGCAGGAACCGCAGGTGGCGACGGGTAGCCGGTAGCAGTTCACGCAGATGTCAGGGGCGTCGCCCACCGCCCGACAGGCGATCTCGTCGATGCGTCCACACCGCCCGCAGAGCCGCTCGGGCTGGACATAGCCCACTGCCGAAGCTCCCACGCTCAGCGGTCCCCGTCGGCGAGGATCCGGGCCCGGCGCGGGCGCCTGCCCTCCGGTGGCGTCGGCGCCGGGCCCGCGCCGGCGACCTTCTTCAGCCGGCGGGGCTCGGCCACCACCTCGATCAGCTCGGCCGGCGAGCACGACAGGATGTCGCACAGCGCGGCCAGCGTGGGCAGGCTCAGGCGCTCGGGGGTTCCCACCACGAGGCGGTAGACCTGCTCGCGCGACAGGCTCACCCCCCGCTCGGCCAGCAGCGGGACCAGGTCGGTGGTGGCGAACATGCCCTGGGTGGCCATGAGCTGGCGAAGGTGCCAGCGGTAGCCCATCCGGTGGCTCATTGCTGCTCCTCTCCTTCGACGCGGAAGGCCCGGTCGAGCGCCGCCCGCAGCACCCGGTTGCGGTAGTCGGTGGTCACCGAGGTGTAGATGGCGGTGGTGGCGGCATGGCTGTGCCCGACCTGCTGCTGGACGAAGAGCGGGTCGATGCCGTCCTCGACGAGATGGCTGACATAGCTGTGGCGCAGGCAGTGAGGGCTCAGCTCGGCCGGCAGGCCCAGGCTCTGGCGGTAGGCGGCGAAGCGGTCGTTCATGTGCCGGACGCTGATGCGCCCGCCCCGCTCGGTCAGCCACAGCGCGGCGGAGGTGCCCGGCTGGTAACAGGGTCGGACCTCGGCCAGGTACTCGACCACGGCCTCGGCCGCCCACGGCATCACCGTGGCCACGTTGCGCCGCTTCGGGGGGCTGC
This sequence comes from uncultured Acidimicrobiia bacterium, assembly GCA_963768975.1. GTDB lineage: Bacteria > Actinomycetota > Acidimicrobiia > Acidimicrobiales > AC-14 > CADCTB01. Next base: position 16,461 of record CAVYKB010000021.1, read on the forward strand.
CTCGCGACGCCTTCCCGTAACGGACGGCCAGCATCCCGAACTGGCCCAGCTCGGGAGCCGCTGCGTTGGGCCTGAAGTCGACGGTGTCGAGCATCGTCGCCTCCCGCCGGCGCAGGCCCCAGGCGTAGGTCACCTTGAACAGCACCGAGTCCCGCCACGCGGCCATGCCACCCTTGCGACCTCGCTTCTGGGCCAGGGCGACGCTGTCATCCGCGTGGTCGAAGAACGCCTGCAGCTCGGCCCGGGTGAACGGCCGCCGCCCGGGGCCACCCTCGTAGTCGGCCACGTGGTCGACGGTGTTCCACTCGTGGCAGATCTGGACCGGATGCTCGCCGAAACGATCCTCGCACTCGGTCACCCAGCCGTAGCGGGCGTCGCACACGTAGCTCATGAACATGGCCAGGGCGTTCTGGTAGGCCCGCAGCGTCGAGCGCGCCCGGCCGGCCGATCGCAGCGAAACGGTCCAGCCCTCGACGTCGCCCGGCGCCCACTTCCACGGGAAGTCGTCGGTGAAGGCCTGGAACCGGCGCAGGGTCTTGTCGCGCATGTCGACGGTGGGGCCGGCCAGCATCCGGCTCTCCTGCTGGAGGCGCCAGCCCGCCAGCATGGCCTCGAACACCGCCGGCGCCGGCCGCAGCAGCACCGCTCCGTCGGCTAACACCAGGTGGGCGGCCCCTGCCATATCCACGCGTCGCACGAGCACTCGACCATCCCGGGCCCGTCCGGGACCGACGCAGCATCGTTGCACTCGATGCATCCGAGGGCGCGGATGCCGTTGCCCCACAACGAGGATCCGGCTTCACCTCTCTCACTCAGGCAGCGAGGCGTTCTCCCGATGTCCTTGCGCCCCAGCGTTCGCGCGACCTGCTGAATGTTGCATCCAGCCCAACTCCGCTCGGTTGCATGAGGGTGGCCATGGTGTGGCGGAACAGGTGGCAGCTCCCGTGCTTGGCGATGTCGGCCCGTTCCACGTAGCGGGTGACCAGGCCCGAGAGGTGGTCGGGGGTGAAGTCCAGGCCCTCCTTGGTTAAGAACAGCACCCCGGCGTCGGGGGGCACCACCAGGGCAGGTCGAACATCCGCGGAGTACTTCCCCACCCAGGCCGCGGCCCGCTCGCCGATGGGGACCATGCGGTCCCGGCGGCCCTTGCCCTGGCGGATGCTGACCGTGCCCCGCTCGGCATCCAGGTCCCACACGGTCAGCGCGATGAGCTCCCGGCGGCGCATGCCGGTGGAGTAGAGGACTTCGAGGATGGCCCGGTCGCGCACGCCGAAGCCGAAGGCGAAATCCGGCTGGGCCAGCACGACCTCGGCCTCCGATGCGCTGAGCACGTGGCGGGGCAGGCGGTGCTCGACCCGGGGCATCTCCAGGTCCGAGGCCGGGTTGGACAGGATGCGGTTCTGGCGGACCAGGAAGCGGAAGAGACCACGGACCGGCACCAGGCGGCCGTACTGGGTCTGGTTGGACAGCGGGGTGCCGTCGGGCTTGCGGCGGTGGAACAGGTGGCGCTGGTATCGCTCCAGGACAGGGCGGGTCACCTCGGCCGGGCGGGTCACCCCGCGTTCGGTGCACCAGTCCACGAAGATGGCCAGGGACGCCCCGAAGCCAACCACGGTGCGGGGCGAGTAGTTGCGCACCTCGATCCAGTCCAGGTAGTCCACACAGGCCCGGTGCAGGCCGTGGGCATCGGCGGCGTCGCCAGGGAAGGGCCGGGCCCGGTGCGTCCCTCGCCGGGTCACGAGGCGGCCTCGACGGCGACCCGCTCGGCGCCGTCCTCGACTACGACCACCTCGTGGTCGTTCTCCGGTGACGTGCGTTCCCGTCCGCTGCCGTTCGCTGGGGCGGTGATCGTGCCGTTGACCTGGCCGTTCATGGGCTCGGAGGCCGTGCGACCGCCCCCCGACCACCCCCCGACCGGGGGCCGACCGGGCCCCGACCGGTCGCCGTTGCGCCCCGACCGGTCGGGGTCGTAGGCGGTGGCGGCGTCGAGGTCGGCGGGGTCGAGCAGTCCGACCAGGAAGGCGCTGCCGTCACGGCCGGCGCCGTCCCAGGCCAGCTCGTAGGAGTAGCCGGCCCGCTCGGCGCGGTGCACCACCAGGTACTCGAGCTCGACCAGGCGGGCCAGGTGGACCTTGAGCTGGGTGTCGCCCCAGGCGCAGGACTCCCGCAGCTCCCGGCGGCTGAAGCGCACCTCGGCCCGCTCCATGTGGCCTTCGGTGGCCAGCTTGGCCACGTAGTCGTCGAGCACCTCCAGCAGCCGCCGTGTCTGCGGCGCCAGCTCGTCGAGGGAGCGCCCCAGCACCTCATGGGCCAGGCGGTTGGCCAAAGCGACATCGGCGGGCGTGGCCTCGATGTAGGCCAGCTCCGCTCCGCCCCGGGTGGTGGTCAACCTCGGGCGCTGGTGCTGGTGGAGCAGGGCGATGGTGCGGATGAGGGTCAGGTACTTGAGGTGGTCCCGGCGGGTCCTCGTGCGGTCGTCGGCGAAGGTGAGCGCGGTGGCGAAGGGGTTGACGACCAGCACGGGCTGGAGCAGCCGCTGGGCGTCGCGATGCACCTTGAGCACGGCGTCGCGTTGGCTGCGGGCAAGCAGGCCGTCGAGGGTCTGGGCGCTGCGCTGGGCGGCGTGGATGGCCCGGGTCTGGGCCCGGTCCTCGTCCACGGTCAACACGATGCAGCGGTTCAGCAGCTCCTCGTCGACGTCGGCCGCCGTGGTGGTGGTGAGGATGGCCACCGGGCCGGCCACCCGGTACTCATGGGTGATGAGGCGCCCGGTGGCGGGGTCCTTGCCGGTGGAGGCGATGGACAGCTCGCCCTCGGACTGCAGCAGCTTGAGGGCATAGGCGGCCCGCTCGGCCCCCTCCTCCTCGGCGATGGCCAGCACCCGATGGGCCAGGTCGCCCTCGCCCAGGTAGTAGAGGGACTGACCGGTCATGGCCGAGTAGGACACCCGGTCCTCCTCGGGCACGAAGGCCAAGATGGCCTCCAGCAGCGAGCTCTTGCCCGCGGCCGAGGAGCTGCGCACGATCACGGCCAGGGGCGCCTCCAGCTTGCGGGACACCGCGGCCAGGTAGCCCAGCAGGCAGTTGGTGGCCTCGCCCACCACCCCGGCCCGGAGGAAGTCCCCGGCGATGCGATCGACGAGGTGGGGGTCACGGAGCAGCTCCAGGGCCGCCTCCTCCTCGGCTGCGCTGAGGGTCACCGTGGTGTCGGCGGGTGCCTGGGCGGAGCGCACCACCTCCTCGGCCAGGCCTTCGCAGGCCAGCAGCACCCGGCCCAGCTCCCGGTGCACCACCTCCTCGGCCACCCCGATCTCCCCCGCCGCCGCCTTCACGAACACCGCCCGGGCCCGGGCCGAGTACAGGTCCAGGGTGTCGACGTGGAAGACCTGGCCGTGGCGGGGATCGGGACGGGAGACGAGCACGTTGACCCGCAGGGCCTCGAAGCTGGACACCCGGGCCAGGCCCCGCACCCGCCAGCGCCGGTCGCCGTAGTGCAGGGTCACCTCGTCGCCGGCGATCTCGGCGACGGGCTCGGCCGGCACCGGCGGGGGCACCGGGGAGGCCAGCAGCGGCTCCGCCGGCGGCCGGGCGGCGAAAGAAGGAATGGGCGAGTCGTGCTCGGGCTCCGGACCGGGGTGGGGCCAGTTCTGGCCATCACCGGCAGCTGGGCATGACGGTGGGCCAGGCCGGGTTCCCTCTTTCGCCGCTTGGAGTTGGCCCGGTGCGATCGGTGCCGGAAGGGCGGCGGCCTGGCGCAGGGTGGCCGGGCCCGGGCCGCGGCCCATCCACGCCGCCGAGCGGATGGCGGCGCCCAGGGCGTCGGTGGGCGAGGACGCGTTCCGGGCCACGTCGTTGGCGTCGGTGCCGGCGGGGAAGGTCACCCGGAAGCACTCGATGCCCATGGCCATGAGCCGCTCGGCCAGGGCCGCGGCGGCCCGGTCCCCGGCCGGGTCGCGGTCATAGGCGATGAGGACCCGGGTGGTGCCGTGGCGGCGGAAGGCGTCGACGTGCTCGTCGCCGAAGCCCTCGATGCCGTAGGAGGCGGTGACGTGGCGGAACCCGGCGGCCCAGAACGTCATGGCGTCGATCAGGGACTCACAGAGGATCACCTCGTCGCCGGCGGCCAGGGCTTCGACGTTGAACACGCCCCGGTGGGGGCCGGGCAGGTAGAGGTGGGTGGGGGTGCCCTTGCGCAGCTTGGCCGTGACCTTGCGGCCGTAGAGCTCGACCACGGCGCCGGCCTCGTCGTGCACGGGGACCACGAGGGAGCCGTTGAAGTGCTCGTGGCCGGAGGACCGGATCACCCCGAGGCGGGTCAGGTGCGAGCGCAGGGCGCCGCCCTCCACGCTGGAGGAATGCGGGAGGCGGTAGCCCAGGGTGCGGTTGGCGAAGCCCAGGCGGAACCGGGCCACCAGCTCGGCCGAGTCGAGCTTGCGGGAGGCGAGGTAGGCCTGGGCCTCGGGCGACTGCTTGAGGGTCTCGTGGTAGTAGGCCACGACCTGGGCCAGCACCTCGGCATCCGCCGCGTCGCGCGCGATGGGCGGGGCCAGCTTGCGGGTCACCGAGCGCCCCGGCGCCGATCCCGTCCCGGTGCCCGCCGGCAGGTCGGCCCGCAGCAGCTCCACCGCGTGGCGGAAGCTGATGCCCTCGGTGCGCATCACCCAGTCGATCACCGACCCGCCGGCCTGACACGCCCCCAGGCAGTGCCACAGGTTCTTGGCCGGGCTGATGACCAGCGAGGGCTCGTGGTCGTCGTGGAACGGGCACAAGCCCAGGAGGTCGGCGCCGTGGCGGCGCAGGACGATGCCGCGCTTCTCGGCCAGCCGTTGCAGCGACACCTCGGCCTTCAGCCGGTCGATCTCGTCCTCGGGGATGCGGGCCAACAGCGCACACTCCTGTCAAGAGGGTGAGTTTGCGCTGTAAGAGTTATCGTTTCTGCTAGGTCAGGTCAAGCACAGCGAGGAGGCCCACGTATGGTCGAGGCGAGCACGGTCATCTGCATCGACGTCATGAACTTCGCCCAGCGCCTCGTCGCCCTCCGCAAACAACGGGGCCTGACCCAGCAGGCCCTGGCCGACCGCGTGGGCATCCACGTCTCCAACATCCGCCGCTACGAGGCGGCCAGCTCCCAGCCCACCCTCGACGTCCTGCGCAACGTCGCTCTCGCGCTGGCCACCAGCGCAGACTCGCTCCTCTTCGACGAGGACGAGCGGGGTCCCGACGACGACCTGCGCCTGCAGTTCGAGGCCACCCGCGCTCTCGACGACGACGAGAAGGAAGCGCTCAAGGCCCTGCTGGAGGGTTTCCTCCTGCGCCACGACGCCCGCCGGTGGACGAGCGCCTCTTAGGCCGTCCTTCCCGAGCTACCAGTTCATCTCGAATACGGGCTCAAGTCCTGCTTCGATGACGAAACGCTCCACCCTGTCCCGATACCGTCTTGGCCTGTGGATCGGAAGAACAAGAGGCCAGACCCAAACGCTCGCCCCATTCGCTGGAATGGAGCGCCCGTCGTGGGTGCGAAGAACGAGACGGTGTATGCGACCCACGCCATAGGCTACAAACCTCACGCTACTGACATCGGATACTCGGACAACAGTAGTGTGAAGGAGGTTTACAACCACAATATTCCCCCCCTTGTGGTTCACTCCTATCACAAGTGACCTCGCAAGAGATACCACTCCTACTGCGACGACTATCGTAGTGAATAGCAGCGACTCGTCGGAGTACGCAGTCAGGAGCGGCAACCCAACAGAGAGACCGATCCTTCGCACCCAGAGAGGCCCGAAAGCTATCCGTGAACCGCGCTCAGTAGCTCTCAAACCTACACCGCCCTCCTCCGCCGGCCCAGGAGCACTTCGGAGGCGTGAGGGTGACGCCGCGGATGAAGCCTCGTACAAACCGGTTCGGTCGGTACGTTCGAACTGCCGAGATGGAACCGCCACCGCCGGGCGGGCCCACACCACCATAAACGGAGAAGTACGACTCTCGACCTGGACCGGCTTTGAAGAAGCACAGTTGTGCGCTTCCCAGCCCGTAGGATCCCGCCTGGCACTCGGACCACCCCAAGACATCATTCACCGTGGGTGCATTGGAGTAGTACACGCCCGTTGATCCGGCCAGCGCCAGCCCGACACCCCCGCCGACACTTATGGTCTGCGTTCGATTCCCTCGATCATCTCGGAGATCACAGGCGGTCACGGAGCCACCGACCACTCCGTAACCCTCAACGGTCGTACAACGGCCGCGCACCTCTGTTCCATCAAGGTCATAGGAGTTGACCGGGTCGCCGGCGGCGTAGTCGTAGTCGTTGGCCGACCCTCCCTCCACGGGAACAACCAACACAATTCGGGCGCAGGACTAGCACGAGATGTGCAGGTCGCGCGCTAGGTCCTCTACTTCGCAGCCGAAGTAGGCGAGCACCGGTAGCGGCCGACCTCGTGGCCTCGTACTAATGCCGGGGCAAGTGTCCTTTCCCAACCGGAACTTGTACAGGGCAGCTCCGCTAACTACAGAAGTGTCCACAACACGGGTGCGTGTTATGTTTCGGACGATAACCTGAGATCCTTCTCGCTTTATGAAGGGCCGGCGGCCGATGGTCTCCACGACAACGATAACCCACGCAATTGATATCCCCAGCCCGACCAATCCGTCTGTGAGACCTACAGCCGCCATTGCCATAAGAAGGAGGAGGATACCTCCGAACAATACCGGCAGATAATTCAGTGCGAGGTGGAGCCGCCGGAACCACGGGTGCACCCCTTGTTTGGTAGTGGGTCGCGAGTCAGCAGCCATAATGGCTACGCTCATCGCACTTAAGTTGGTATCCCGTTGAAACAGTACCAACAACACCAACACGTACACCTCGAGCCCCCCGAGTCAGTCCCTCGCGAACCGAGCCTTTAGGGTAGGGAGTCTTCCCGCCGACCTGTCCGCCAGCCTTGTAGAAGGCGAAGTCGACCGCCACGCCACCCGCCTGTCGTGCCAGTTCCGCTGTATCCCCCTCCCGAAATGCGGTCGCAATCGTCCCACCTCGTCCTATCGCTTCCGCTGCGACAAAGGCTGCGCCACAGGCAAGGGGTCCACCAAAACACGCCGCCGTCGCTCCGATGGCGAGAAGGGCGCCCTTGTGATCCTGTGCGAACTTCTTTATATTGCGGCCGGCGCATCGGAAGCACACCTGCCCATCAAGGTCGAACTGGTTGACCGGATCCCCGCACACGTAGTCGTAGTCGTTGCACGACCCGCCCTCCACGGGATGGAACGGGTCTGACGCCAGTTGTCGTAGCGGAGAGCCGAAGACCGGGCGTGACCTGGGGCGATGGAGTCGTTCGGGCCTGATGCGGTGTGCCGAGCAGCGGTTGAGGCGCGGACGCGTGTTTTCGGGCCGGGGACGGGAGGCGCCGGTGCAGCCCGGAGCGGGGACGCGGTCGCCGGCACGGCCACCAGTGTCCCAGGGCGGCCTCAGCGGCGAAAGGAAGAGGCTCAGGCGGTCAGTGGGGCCGGAGCAGCCACGTCACCGCCGGTGCAAGTGTGTGGAACGCGCCGTTGGCCGGTTGCGGCGGCGTTCAGCTGATGACGTGGACACCGATGCCGAGGTCCTCGGCGGCTCGGGTCAGGTGGCGGCCGACGTTGGCCGGCGTGCCGAAGAACAGCCTCCGGCCGTGGACCAGCCCGGCGGCCAGGGTCTCGGCGATGAGCAGGCCGCCGCCGTAGCGGGCGGCCAGAGCGGCGGCGTCGTCGAGCAGGGGCCGGGGGTCCAAGACGCCGAGCACCTCGGGATGGGGATGGCGGATGCCGTCCCGGCCGGCGTCGCTGAGCTGGGCCAGTATCTGAGAGAGCTGGCCGTCGCCGGGGGCGTGCACCCGCTGCAGCAGGCGCCAGTGGCGGCTGGCGGGAAGGGCCAGGTCCTCGTCGTCGGGCAGGCCCTCGGGCCAGGCGCCGCCCACCACGCGCACGGCCAGGTACTCGTCGACGACGATCACCGCTCAGCCGCCGTCGCGTGCTCAGTCGTCGTGGTCGTCGTGGCCGCCGAGCACCGGGTCGGCCGCCACGTCGGCGTCGAGCGCGGCCTGGAACGCCGGCGCCAGGTCGCCGCTGGTGATGCGGGCCAGGATCTCCCGGTCGGCGTCGCTGAGGCGAGGATCGCCGGCCCGGCGCCGTCGGCGGCGCTGGTCGAGGAGCTCCTCACCGATGCTCATGGCCTCCATTCTGCCCGACGTCTCCACCGACGGGGCGAGGGTGGGCTGGTTCCGCCAAAGCGGAACCTGCAAATGTGTGTCCCTCGGCTCGCGGGCGTTGCGGGCGTGTTCCTCCTCGGCTCGTTCACTCCGGAACGGGCCTGGTTTCCGGCTCTGGCGGTGACGCTCGGGACGGGTCGTCGTCGTGTTCGTCGTCGTCGTGTTCCACGATGGCTTCGGCGTCGAGGGTGTCGAGCAGCTCCTCGGCGGCGTCGGTGCGCTCGCGGTCCTCGTCGTGATCGGCGCTGTGACGGGGCTGGTTGGCGGCGCCGGGGTGGGTGGCGGTGTGGATCGCCTTGAGGGCCCGGATGGAGACCTGGGTGTAGATCTGGGTGGTCGACAGCTCGGCGTGGCCCAGCATCTGCTGGATGTAGCGGATGTCGGCGCCGCCCTCAGCATGAGGGTGGCCATGGTGTGGCGGAACAGGTGGCAGCTCCCGTGCTTGGCGATGTCGGCCCGTTCCACGTAGCGGGTGACCAGGCCCGAGAGGTGGTCGGGGGTGAAGTCCAGGCCCTCCTTGGTTAAGAACAGCACCCCGGCGTCGGGGGGCACCACCAGGGCAGGTCGAACATCCGCGAAGTACTTCCCCACCCAGGCCGCGGCCCGCTCGCCGATGGGGACCATGCGGTCCCGGCGGCCCTTGCCCTGGCGGATGCTGACCGTGCCCCGCTCGGCATCCAGGTCCCACACGGTCAGCGCGATGAGCTCCCGGCGGCGCATGCCGGTGGAGTAGAGGACTTCGAGGATGGCCCGGTCGCGCACGCCGAAGCCGAAGGCGAGATCCGGCTGGGCCAGCACGACCTCGGCCTCCGATGCGCTGAGCACGTGGCGGGGCAGGCGGTGCTCGACCCGGGGCATCTCCAGGTCCGAGGCCGGGTTGGACAGGATGCGGTTCTGGCGGACCAGGAAGCGGAAGAGACCACGGACCGGCACCAGGCGGCCGTACTGGGTCTGGTTGGACAGCGGGGTGCCGTCGGGCTTGCGGCGGTGGAACAGGTGGCGCTGGTATCGCTCCAGGACAGGGCGGGTCACCTCGGCCGGGCGGGTCACCCCGCGTTCGGTGCACCAGTCCACGAAGATGGCCAGGGACGCCCCGAAGCCAACCACGGTGCGGGGCGAGTAGTTGCGCACCTCGATCCAGTCCAGGTAGTCCACACAGGCCCGGTGCAGGCCGTGGGCATCGGCGGCGTCGCCAGGGAAGGGCCGGGCCCGGTGCGTCCCTCGCCGGGTCACGAGGCGGCCTCGACGGCGACCCGCTCGGCGCCGTCCTCGACTACGACCACCTCGTGGTCGTTCTCCGGTGACGTGCGTTCCCGTCCGCTGCCGTTCGCTGGGGCGGTGATCGTGCCGTTGACCTGGCCGTTCATGGGCTCGGAGGCCGTGCGACCGCCCCCCGACCACCCCCCGACCGGGGGCCGACCGGGCCCCGACCGGTCGCCGTTGCGCCCCGACCGGTCGGGGTCGTAGGCGGTGGCGGCGTCGAGGTCGGCGGGGTCGAGCAGTCCGACCAGGAAGGCGCTGCCGTCACGGCCGGCGCCGTCCCAGGCCAGCTCGTAGGAGTAGCCGGCCCGCTCGGCGCGGTGCACCACCAGGTACTCGAGCTCGACCAGGCGGGCCAGGTGGACCTTGAGCTGGGTGTCGCCCCAGGCGCAGGACTCCCGCAGCTCCCGGCGGCTGAAGCGCACCTCGGCCCGCTCCATGTGGCCTTCGGTGGCCAGCTTGGCCACGTAGTCGTCGAGCACCTCCAGCAGCCGCCGTGTCTGCGGCGCCAGCTCGTCGAGGGAGCGCCCCAGCACCTCATGGGCCAGGCGGTTGGCCAAAGCGACATCGGCGGGCGTGGCCTCGATGTAGGCCAGCTCCGCTCCGCCCCGGGTGGTGGTCAACCTCGGGCGCTGGTGCTGGTGGAGCAGGGCGATGGTGCGGATGAGGGTCAGGTACTTGAGGTGGTCCCGGCGGGTCCTCGTGCGGTCGTCGGCGAAGGTGAGCGCGGTGGCGAAGGGGTTGACGACCAGCACGGGCTGGAGCAGCCGCTGGGCGTCGCGATGCACCTTGAGCACGGCGTCGCGTTGGCTGCGGGCAAGCAGGCCGTCGAGGGTCTGGGCGCTGCGCTGGGCGGCGTGGATGGCCCGGGTCTGGGCCCGGTCCTCGTCCACGGTCAACACGATGCAGCGGTTCAGCAGCTCCTCGTCGACGTCGGCCGCCGTGGTGGTGGTGAGGATGGCCACCGGGCCGGCCACCCGGTACTCATGGGTGATGAGGCGCCCGGTGGCGGGGTCCTTGCCGGTGGAGGCGATGGACAGCTCGCCCTCGGACTGCAGCAGCTTGAGGGCATAGGCGGCCCGCTCGGCCCCCTCCTCCTCGGCGATGGCCAGCACCCGATGGGCCAGGTCGCCCTCGCCCAGGTAGTAGAGGGACTGACCGGTCATGGCCGAGTAGGACACCCGGTCCTCCTCGGGCACGAAGGCCAAGATGGCCTCCAGCAGCGAGCTCTTGCCCGCGGCCGAGGAGCTGCGCACGATCACGGCCAGGGGCGCCTCCAGCTTGCGGGACACCGCGGCCAGGTAGCCCAGCAGGCAGTTGGTGGCCTCGCCCACCACCCCGGCCCGGAGGAAGTCCCCGGCGATGCGATCGACGAGGTGGGGGTCACGGAGCAGCTCCAGGGCCGCCTCCTCCTCGGCTGCGCTGAGGGTCACCGTGGTGTCGGCGGGTGCCTGGGCGGAGCGCACCACCTCCTCGGCCAGGCCTTCGCAGGCCAGCAGCACCCGGCCCAGCTCCCGGTGCACCACCTCCTCGGCCACCCCGATCTCCCCCGCCGCCGCCTTCACGAACACCGCCCGGGCCCGGGCCGAGTACAGGTCCAGGGTGTCGACGTGGAAGACCTGGCCGTGGCGGGGATCGGGACGGGAGACGAGCACGTTGACCCGCAGGGCCTCGAAGCTGGACACCCGGGCCAGGCCCCGCACCCGCCAGCGCCGGTCGCCGTAGTGCAGGGTCACCTCGTCGCCGGCGATCTCGGCGACGGGCTCGGCCGGCACCGGCGGGGGCACCGGGGAGGCCAGCAGCGGCTCCGCCGGCGGCCGGGCGGCGAAAGAAGGAATGGGCGAGTCGTGCTCGGGCTCCGGACCGGGGTGGGGCCAGTTCTGGCCATCACCGGCAGCTGGGCATGACGGTGGGCCAGGCCGGGTTCCCTCTTTCGCCGCTTGGAGTTGGCCCGGTGCGATCGGTGCCGGAAGGGCGGCGGCCTGGCGCAGGGTGGCCGGGCCCGGGCCGCGGCCCATCCACGCCGCCGAGCGGATGGCGGCGCCCAGGGCGTCGGTGGGCGAGGACGCGTTCCGGGCCACGTCGTTGGCGTCGGTGCCGGCGGGGAAGGTCACCCGGAAGCACTCGATGCCCATGGCCATGAGCCGCTCGGCCAGGGCCGCGGCGGCCCGGTCCCCGGCCGGGTCGCGGTCATAGGCGATGAGGACCCGGGTGGTGCCGTGGCGGCGGAAGGCGTCGACGTGCTCGTCGCCGAAGCCCTCGATGCCGTAGGAGGCGGTGACGTGGCGGAACCCGGCGGCCCAGAACGTCATGGCGTCGATCAGGGACTCACAGAGGATCACCTCGTCGCCGGCGGCCAGGGCTTCGACGTTGAACACGCCCCGGTGGGGGCCGGGCAGGTAGAGGTGGGTGGGGGTGCCCTTGCGCAGCTTGGCCGTGACCTTGCGGCCGTAGAGCTCGACCACGGCGCCGGCCTCGTCGTGCACGGGGACCACGAGGGAGCCGTTGAAGTGCTCGTGGCCGGAGGACCGGATCACCCCGAGGCGGGTCAGGTGCGAGCGCAGGGCGCCGCCCTCCACGCTGGAGGAATGCGGGAGGCGGTAGCCCAGGGTGCGGTTGGCGAAGCCCAGGCGGAACCGGGCCACCAGCTCGGCCGAGTCGAGCTTGCGGGAGGCGAGGTAGGCCTGGGCCTCGGGCGACTGCTTGAGGGTCTCGTGGTAGTAGGCCACGACCTGGGCCAGCACCTCGGCATCCGCCGCGTCGCGCGCGATGGGCGGGGCCAGCTTGCGGGTCACCGAGCGCCCCGGCGCCGATCCCGTCCCGGTGCCCGCCGGCAGGTCGGCCCGCAGCAGCTCCACCGCGTGGCGGAAGCTGATGCCCTCGGTGCGCATCACCCAGTCGATCACCGACCCGCCGGCCTGACACGCCCCCAGGCAGTGCCACAGGTTCTTGGCCGGGCTGATGACCAGCGAGGGCTCGTGGTCGTCGTGGAACGGGCACAAGCCCAGGAGGTCGGCGCCGTGGCGGCGCAGGACGATGCCGCGCTTCTCGGCCAGCCGTTGCAGCGACACCTCGGCCTTCAGCCGGTCGATCTCGTCCTCGGGGATGCGGGCCAACAGCGCACACTCCTGTCAAGAGGGTGAGTTTGCGCTGTAAGAGTTATCGTTTCTGCTAGGTCAGGTCAAGCACAGCGAGGAGGCCCACGTATGGTCGAGGCGAGCACGGTCATCTGCATCGACGTCATGAACTTCGCCCAGCGCCTCGTCGCCCTCCGCAAACAACGGGGCCTGACCCAGCAGGCCCTGGCCGACCGCGTGGGCATCCACGTCTCCAACATCCGCCGCTACGAGGCGGCCAGCTCCCAGCCCACCCTCGACGTCCTGCGCAACGTCGCTCTCGCGCTGGCCACCAGCGCAGACTCGCTCCTCTTCGACGAGGACGAGCGGGGTCCCGACGACGACCTGCGCCTGCAGTTCGAGGCCACCCGCGCTCTCGACGACGACGAGAAGGAAGCGCTCAAGGCCCTGCTGGAGGGTTTCCTCCTGCGCCACGACGCCCGCCGGTGGACGAGCGCCTCTTAGGCCGTCCTTCCCGAGCTACCAGTTCATCTCGAATACGGGCTCAAGTCCTGCTTCGATGACGAAACGCTCCACCCTGTCCCGATACCGTCTTGGCCTGTGGATCGGAAGAACAAGAGGCCAGACCCAAACGCTCGCCCCATTCGCTGGAATGGAGCGCCCGTCGTGGGTGCGAAGAACGAGACGGTGTATGCGACCCACGCCATAGGCTACAAACCTCACGCTACTGACATCGGATACTCGGACAACAGTAGTGTGAAGGAGGTTTACAACCACAATATTCCCCCCCTTGTGGTTCACTCCTATCACAAGTGACCTCGCAAGAGATACCACTCCTACTGCGACGACTATCGTAGTGAATAGCAGCGACTCGTCGGAGTACGCAGTCAGGAGCGGCAACCCAACAGAGAGACCGATCCTTCGCACCCAGAGAGGCCCGAAAGCTATCCGTGAACCGCGCTCAGTAGCTCTCAAACCTACACCGCCCTCCTCCGCCGGCCCAGGAGCACTTCGGAGGCGTGAGGGTGACGCCGCGGATGAAGCCTCGTACAAACCGGTTCGGTCGGTACGTTCGAACTGCCGAGATGGAACCGCCACCGCCGGGCGGGCCCACACCACCATAAACGGAGAAGTACGACTCTCGACCTGGACCGGCTTTGAAGAAGCACAGTTGTGCGCTTCCCAGCCCGTAGGATCCCGCCTGGCACTCGGACCACCCCAAGACATCATTCACCGTGGGTGCATTGGAGTAGTACACGCCCGTTGATCCGGCCAGCGCCAGCCCGACACCCCCGCCGACACTTATGGTCTGCGTTCGATTCCCTCGATCATCTCGGAGATCACAGGCGGTCACGGAGCCACCGACCACTCCGTAACCCTCAACGGTCGTACAACGGCCGCGCACCTCTGTTCCATCAAGGTCATAGGAGTTGACCGGGTCGCCGGCGGCGTAGTCGTAGTCGTTGGCCGACCCTCCCTCCACGGGGTCGACCTCGAGGAAGCGTCCAAGCGCCGGCACGTACTGGCGGGCGCCCATCTCGATGGTGCGGATCGTCCCGGCGTGCTCGATGGGGCGCTGGTGCTGGCCCAGCCAGCCGTAGTCGAAGTTGCCGGCGGAGTTGTCGGGCAGGGCGCCCAGGGCTTGGCCGTAGGGGTCATAGGTCATGGCGCCCTGCTTGGTGCCGGTGCTGTCGGCGGTGGCCATCACGTCGCCGTGGACGTTGGGGTAACTCCACACGTCGCCCAGGCCGAGGACCCCGCCCCGCTTGGTCACCATCACCCCGCCCACCAGGGAGACGGTGCGCTCGGTGACGTTGTTCGAGGCGTCCATGGTGAAGGAGGCCGAGTCGCCGGGGCCGGCAAAGCCGTAGCGGACGGTGGTCGAGCCTTCGGTGCGGGCGGTGATGCGCCCGGTGGGGTCGCGCTGGTAGCGGACCACGATTGAGCCGTTGAGCTTGGTCTCCATGTGGCGGTCGGCCCCGTCATAGACGAGGGTCTGGTTGCCCAGGGTGGTGGTGTTGCCGTGGCTGTCATACGCCGGGGTGCCCACGGAGGGGTCGGTGCTGGAGACCAGGCGGTCGGCCCGGTCATAGCAGAACGTGGTGGGCGTGCCGGCGTTGACCCTGACCGAGCTGCGGTTGGTGCTGCGCCCGGCGTCTGCGGAGGAGAAGGCACAGGAGGCGCCGTTGGCCCCGAAGCCGTAGTCGATCTCCTGGCCGGTAACCCGGGCTCGGGTGAGGCGGCCGGCGGCGTCGTAGGTGAAGTTCCGCTCCCCGGGGTGGGCGTCGGTGCCGTCGATGGTCTCGTCGACCACCTTGCCCGAGCGGGAGCGGACGACGGCGTCGGTGGCCAAGGGTCCGCTCGGGCCCGTCCAGGTCAGGCCGGTGGTCGCGCCGCTGGGGTGGCGGGCGATGGCCGACAGCGAGGTGCCGTTGCCGCCGTTGAGAGAGGCGGCGTAGGACACCGAGGTCAGCTCACCGGCGGTGGAGTAGCTGGCGGTGGCCATCAGGGCCCCGTCGAGGCTCTGGGTCAGCACCCGCCCGGCGGCGTCGAAGGTGGCCGTCATGGCCCCGGCCGGCCCGCCCGTGCCGGTGCGCCGCCCGGCCTGGTCATAGGTCGAGGTGGTGGTCTTGGCCCAGGCGTCGGTGGAGGACACCACCCGGCCCAGCAGGTCCACCCTGGCGGTGAGCACGGTGGCGCCCTCAGAGATGGTCCCCACCAGGGGATTGTTCCCCACCGCGTGGGCGTAGGAGAAGATGTGGCCGCCCTCGCCCCCGTAGGCGGGGGTGGTGGAGGAGACCAGGCGCCCCCGGGCGTCGTAGGTGCGACAGCTCCAGTCCTCGGTGCCCACCCGGGTGGCCACCACCCGCCCGGCGGCGTCATAGACCACCTCGTTCACCCGCCGGCCGTTGGCCGTGCCGTCGGGGCTGGGGCTGGTGGTGGTGCGCAGCCGCCCGCCCTGGTTGGCCCCCGCGAGCCGGCCGCACACGGCGGGGGCGCCCTCGGTGGCGCCGTAGTACCCATAGGTCGTGGCCGTGTTGGGGTTGGCCACGTCGGCGCCGGGCAGGGTGCGGGAGACCGGCCGGCGCAGGCCGCCGGGCTCATAGGCCGTGGTGGTGACCAGGTTCAGCGCTGGCGCCGGGCCGGG
Organism: uncultured Acidimicrobiia bacterium; assembly: GCA_963768975.1. Classification (GTDB taxonomy): domain Bacteria; phylum Actinomycetota; class Acidimicrobiia; order Acidimicrobiales; family AC-14; genus CADCTB01. Next base: position 32,182 of record CAVYKB010000021.1, read on the forward strand.
GTCGACGATCTCCTCCTTGACGAGGCCCTGAGGCGCCGAGTCGTAGACCGCGGTGGTGACCCGGGCGGGGACTCCGGAGTCATCGGCGGCGGCGGTCATCGTCGGGTTGGCATAGCGGGGCGCCAGGCTGGCCGCCGGGATGGGCTGGGGCGTTCCTCCCGGCGGCGTCCAGGACAGGGCCAGGCTCGGTGCGCCCCCGGTGGCGGCGAAGTCGGCCCGGATGCGGTGGCGGCCGGCGAAGGTGTTGGCCAGGGTCCCCGGCGCCCCCGGCCCCACCACCAACTTGTCGTCGACGAACAGCCGCGCCGAGCCGCCGGTGGCGGAGAGGGCGAAGCCGTAGGTGCCGGTGGCGGCCAGGTCGATCTCCCCGGTGTAGCGCGCCGACCACGCTCCCGCCGCCATCCCCGGCGGGGCGGCGGCGACGAGCACGCCGCCGGCGGCGGGGGCGTCGGCACGCAGCTTGGGCGCCCCCGAGTAGGAGGTGTTGGCCCACGCCGTCATGGCCAGCCCGGTGGCCGGGGCGGCCGAGACGGTGTCGAAGTCGACGTGGACGTGGGGCGGGGGCACCGCGCAGCTGCCGTTGGGCTTACCCGTGCCGGCGAAGCAACTGGCCGGCGCGGGCCCGTAGGTGTCGCTGACCCGCCCGGTGGGATGGGCGCGGGTCGCGTCGTCGTCATAGACGGTGGTCGTGGCCCGGCCGGCGCCGTCAGTGCGGGAGATCAGGCGCTCGGTGGGGCGGCCGGTGACGGGCTGTGCGGCCCAGTCGAAGGTGACGGCCACCCCGGTGGCGTCGGTGTCGGTCAGTACCTGGCGGGCGGCGTCGAGGGTCACCTTGCGGGCATAGCCGGTGGGGGTGGTGAGCCCATCGACGCTGACCCGGGTCTCCGTCGCCGACGGGTGGGCATAGGTACGGCCCGGCCGAGGCGCCGTCGGCGTCGTGCCGTAGGGGACGGGGAGGCGCACGCTCTCGACCTTGCCATCGGTGTTGTAGGTGATGAGGGTGCGGGAGGTGTCGTCGTCGGGCACCTGGGTTTCCAGAGGCCGGGCCACCGCGTCGTAGCCCAATGGGTCGCGCACGCTGGCCAGGCGGCCCGCCTCGTCGTAGCGGAGGTCGGTGATGGCTCCGCCGGGGTCCTCGAAGCGGGCCAGCTGCCCATTGGAGTTGTACCAGAGCTTTGTGACGGTGGTGTCCCAGTAGTCGACCTGGCAAAGCGCACCCGGCGGGGCCAAGCTCAACGGTGGCGGCGCCGGTGACGGGCATGGCCGGGTGGGGTCGTGGTCCCGGTAGCGCAGGCGGATCTCTCGCTGCCCCACCGGGTCGGCGATGGCCTCCAGGCGGGGGGCCTTTGCCGGGTCGGTCGACCAGTGGAACTCCGGGAGGCGGTGGTGGCGTCGTCGGTGGCTGCGCTCACCGAGGTGAGTCACCCGCCCCGGTCGAAGCTGTAGGTGAGGCCGTCGGCGTCGGTCAGGGTGGGCTGGCCCAGGGCGTCGAGGGCCAGGACCCCGTCCTCCTCGGGCGGCGGGGCATAGCCGGAGCCGGTCCAGGTGTAGGTGACGACGCCGCCGGCGGCGTCGGTCAGGGCGATGGCCCGGTCCGAGATCGTGGCCCCCACGTAGCGGGAGCCGGTGGGGGCAGCGGTCCAGCCGGCGGGCAGCGCCGGTGGGGAGGTGGAGAACCATGCCGCCGGCGGGAAGAGGTGGGTGCTCGTCCCGCTCTTGGACGCCACCAGGGTGATGCCGGCCGGGCCCTCGTGCTGGTAGTAGTCGATCTGGATGGCCACCGGCGTGTCGGCCGGGAAGGTGTACGGGAGGTTGAACTGGGTGACCCCGGAGGTGCTGGCGGCCCAGTTGTCGAGGACCACGGTGCCACCGGTGATGGCCCGCCCGGGGCCCGGCAGGATGCCGCCCAGGGTGATGCGGGCCCCGTCGGCGCTGGCCGCCCCGAAGCGGTAGGTGCCGGCGTCGGCCGCCGGCATGGTCACATAGCCCGTCCAGCGCACGCTGTAGTTGGTGGGGGCCATCCCGGCGCCCGGGGAGGCGGTGTCCCAGTACATGTAGATGAAGGGGTCGCGCCGGACCATGGCTGGCACATCGGTGGGCAGGATCTCATGGGTGGCGGGCACGGCGGTGGCGCCGGGCTTGGCGAAGTAGGAACCGGTGAGGCCGAAGGATGGGGGGGCGGTGCTGTTGTAGGCGTAGGTCAGGCCAGCGGGGCCGCCCAGGGTGGGGAAGCTCGGCGAGGCCACGCCCAGCGTCAGGTTGCCGCTGGCCAGGTTCACCCCCACCGGTCCGATCTGGTCCTGGGGCTGCGACGCCCGCTGGCCCAGGCCGAGGCGGACCGTGAAGGACCAGGGGTCCCCGGTCGGCACCCGCCACGGGCCGATGCCGTCCCACGCCCAGGTGTGCCAGTAGTACGTCGTGCCATCGGCCAGGACCCCTGGTGGGATCGTGAACTTGAGGTAGGGCTGCTTGTTGGGGTCGGTCACGTTGGGGTCACGCTTGAGCCAGTTGCTGTCGGCCACGTGCACACCGGTCTCGGCGTCGGGCGAGGTGGTCACCCGGTACCACAGCTGCACGGGGTCGCTGTCGGGATCGGTGGGGGCTGCCACCGCAAGGGTGGGCGTCGCGGTCGTCACGGTCCCGCCGTTGGCCGGCGACGTCGCGACGACGGGGTCGGGATAGTGGCCGTAGGTGATCCACAGCGCCGGCGCAGTGGTGGTGCCGTAGGCCTCGCCGGCGTAGAAGACCCGGGCCGCGGCCGAATCGCTCTCATTGGCGGCCCGCAGCTCGAGGCCGTGGTTCGGGGCCCCCTCCAGCCAGCGCTGGGCCAGCGAGGTGGTGTTGAAGTCGATCCAGTCCCCGAAGCAGTCCGACGCCCTTGGCGAAGGTGGGGCCGGGGATGATCCCCACCGCGTCGAGGGCGGGCTGGGTGTTCCAGGTGGTCGTGTTGGAGAAAGCGGAGCCCAGACCGGCGAGGTTGACCTGGCGGGGCTGCGCGCAGGAGGGTGAGTAGAAGTTGTAGGCCCACACGTGGGACTCGACCACGTAACGGTTTGGAGCAGGCGTCGTGCCGAGGTCGAAGTAGAGCAGGGCCCGGTTCACGTGCACGCCGCCGTCGGCGGTGCCCACGTAGAGGTAGGGCGAGGTGCCGAAGGAGGAGTTGGCGTACTCGGCGTTCTGGATGAAGGTGTCCCGGCCCCCGTCGGCGGCCAGGGACCACTTGCCGAAGAACGTGGGGTCGATGGTCACGGGGAACTTGCGCGCCGGCGCGCTCAGCCACTCGGCGCTGATGGACACCTCGATGGTGGCCACGCTCCCAGCGCGTGAAGCGGTGCCGGGGGCGGCCGGGTCGGCCACCAGGCGCACGTTGACCGCAGTGGTGGCCGCGGGCCCGGCGGCGGGGAACGACGCGTCGAAGGCGATGCCACCGCCGAAGGCGCCAACGACGGATCCGGCCGCGTCAACCAGCTCGACCATCGACGACGAGGCCTGGCGGGCGCTCAGGCCGGCGGGCAGGACGAGCTGGCTGAGGTAGCTGGGCGGGCCGGAGGCATCGGCAAGGATGACGCTCTCCTCGAAACCGTCAGGGGTGAGGCCGAGGACCAGGTCCCGGCCTCCGGGCAGGGCCTTGGCGTAGCGCACGGTCTTGCCGGCCTCCACGCCGGCCGCCGCCACGGCGCCGGGGTGGCGCAATTCGACGGTTCCCGCGGAGGTCTCCACGGTGGCCACTGCAGCGCCGGTCGACTTGGCGAGCTTGGCCGCACCGGGAGCGGCCTTGGCCTCCTTGGTGCCGTTGGCCCTGCTCACCACACCGAGATCGATCTCCTTGACCGCACCGCTGGCGTCCTTGAACCACTTCGGCCCGGTGGAGACCTGCATGGTCCGGGAGCCGTCGGGGTTGGCCCACACCCGCTTGGTGGCGGTGCTCTCGGCGTCGATGGGGGTGGAGCGGGCGGGGTCGAACGCCGAGGGCTTGGGCGCGGGCCGGCGGCTGTTCAGCTGGGAGGGGTGAGGAGGGATGTTGGCCGGATCGTCGCCGGTGGCGACGGGCTGCGGCTGTGGCTTTGCCGGCGGCGGCGAGGCGAGCCCGGGGACGTCCTTGGCCGCCTTGGGCTTGGCCTGTGCCGGCTGCGCGCGGGCAATGCCCATGTCAACGGAAAGCACGGAAACGCAAACAACCACGGCCAGGATCGGGCGCAGGCAGCGATGCGTCGTCGATGAGCGCCGCCGAGGGTGGCGAGCGAATGCGATGTCGAGTCCAGTGCCCATGCCGGTTCTCCCTTCGAGGGTCCGGCACGCCGCCGACGTCCCCGCCGCAGAGATGATCGGCGCCCGGCGCCGGCGACTTGAGCCGAGATTGGAAGCGCGCCAGTCCGCTCACGCTCGCCGAAGTGCTGGTCGGCCCGGCAAGTGCCGGACAAGCCTGATCGCACCGCCTACTGAACCAGCTTGAGGTGACCAGCCCGGCCCTCGACAAGGATGCCGTCCCGGCGCGCGGCCTGGAGGGCGAGATAGGGCCCGGTCGAGACAAGCCCGAGGGATGATCCTTCGCGCCGAGCGAGCACCCGGAGGCCCGCAGCGGGCAGGCTCAGCCCGGGACGGCGAGGAGCTTGACGCCGGCCACGGCCAGGTGTGACAGGGAGCGGCGGAACAGCTGGGGCGGGATGCGGACCGTCTCGGAAAGCAGTTGCAGCTTGGTGACGCAGAGGCCGCCGGCGAGCAGGGCCCGCTGCAGGTCGTCGAGGGTGATCCGGTTGAGGGTGTCGTAGACCTCGAGGAACTCCTCGGTCAGCTCCGGGGGATGGGCGCCGGCGGCCCGCACGGCCTCGGCGATCTCGGCGTCGGAGCGCAGGTGCTGGATGAACCGCTCGGGGACGCTCTGCCACAGGTGGGCGCCGTGCTCGCTGTGGAAGAACGGCCACAGCTGCAGCATGAGGACGCCGTCCGGGCGCATGATCCGGCGGATCTCACTGGCGACGGCCACGGGGTCGGAGACGTGCTCGAACGCCGACCAGGTGAAGACCACGTCGAAGGACGCGTCGTCGGCGGGCAGGTGCCGGGGCTCGCAGGTGCGGAACTCGAGGCCGGCGGGCAGCTCTTCGGCGACACCCTCCGAGCGGGCGAACTCCAGCAGCTCGTCGGTCGCGGTGGGCGCGACGTCGAAGCCCACGAGTGCCGCCGGCCGGGCCCTCTGCATGACGCCGAGGTCGATGATGCCGTCGCCGCAACCGACGTCGGCCACCTGGAGGCCGGCGAGGTCGATCCCGTCGTCGGCCAGGAACTCCACGACCTGGCTGGACGCCTCCTCGTAGTGCTCCTTGAACCAGGCCGACGTGTGACGATCCGCCGTCGACAACCCGAATTCGGTGCCCCTCGTCTGGTCACTCAACGACATCGATCCTCTCACGCCGGCCGTCGCGCTCCCACCTGGAAGCCACAGCCAGCGCCACCAGCATTAGCAGGCTGGCGGCGGTGACCAACGCGCCGGCGAGGAGGGCGCGAGGCCGGAAGCGGAACTCAACGGTGTGCTCGCCGGCGGGCAGGGCCACCCCCCGCAGGGCGTGGTCGACCCGCAGCATTTCGGCGTCCCGCCCGTCGACGGTGACCGACCACCCGGGGAACCAGGCGTCGCTCAGCACCAGCACGCTGGGGGTGTCGGCCCTGGTGCGGGCCACCACCCGCTCGGGCTCGTAGCGCTCGATCGTAGCGTCGCCGGCGCTGCGGCACGGGCCGGCGCCGGCCCCCGGCGCGCCCCCGTCGCTGATGATGGCGGTGGTCCGGAGCTGGGCTGACGACATGGTGCGCAGGCGATCAAGGGCGGCGTCGTCGTCGACGCTCTCCCAGCACGACGTCAGGAAGACGGGCGGGAACGCGGAGGGGCGGTCGATGAGGACCGTGTTGCCGGCGACGGTGCCCAGGGCCCGGAACGCCGGCTCGGGCGGTGCCACCGCGGTCCGTACGCCCAGCAGGTCCATGACCGGCGACTGGAAGGCGGCCGGCGCAAAGGGGCCGAAGAAGTTGAAGCTGGCCTTGGTGATCTGGTCCTCGGCCAGCGCAGTCAGCTCGACGATGCGCTTGGGCACGAAGGGGTCGTAGCCCTCGATGGTGTAGATCCGGAACTCGAGGGCGCCGTTGGGCGGGAGGGAGTAGCCGCCCATGTTGGCGTAGCGGAGCCGGGGCTGGGGCGCGGCGGCGAGGGCCTGGACCGCCGGCGTCCGCACGTAGACGGCGCGCGGCTCCTGGTAGGGGCTGTAGGGGAAGCCGAACCGCCAGAGGTCGAGGGTGACGATCGCCAGCACGCCGAGGCCGGCCACCGACGCCCGCCACGGCTGGAACGCCATCCATGCGATGACCGCGCCGCCGAGCAGGACCATGGCGATGGCCCGCACGCCCCTGAGGGTGATGTAGTCCTCGGGCAGCGGCGTGCTCCCCCGCTGCAGGACCAGCACGAGGACCACCACCACCCCGACGAGCGGGACGGCCAGCAGTCCCACCGACCGGCGGGTGGGCTCGACCAGCAGGGAATGCAGGCCGACCGCGGCCAGGCCGGCCAGGCCCACGTCGACGAACAGGATGAAGCGGGTGACGAAGAGGGTGCGGTCGAAGCCCGGGAGGGCCAGGATCAGCCGATAGAACGGCGTGCCGAAGGCCGACAGAAGGCCGATGACCACGAGCAGCGCGAAGAACAGAGCGAGGCGCCCGGGGCGGTTGACGAGGCCCAGGAACGCCAGCGGCAGGGTGAGGATGCCGGCGTAGATCGCGGTCTCGGTGTAGTTCACCCCCGGGCCGGCGAAGTTGCGATCGAGGGGGCTGCCGCGGTGGTCGGGCAGCACGATCGTCGGGGCGTGCTCGGCCGGCAGCTTGGTCCCTTCCGCCAGCTGGAAAGTGGTCTGCTGGCGCAGGATCAGGCTGGTGAACTGGGCGGTGGGCAGCAGCTGCACGGCGGCGATCCCGCCGGCCAGCCCGAATGCGGCAGCCGCGGCCACTGCCTGGCGGCCGACGCCGGCCACGCCCACCGACTCCCGGCCGGCGGCGGTAAAGCCCATGCCGATGAAGGCCCACAACCCGGTGGCCAGCCACACGATCAGAGCGACCTGGGCGTGGCCGGCCAGCAGGCTGAGGGCCAGCCCCAGCGTCGATAGCGCCACCCCCCGCCGGAACCGGCCCTGGCGGGCGAGCTCCAGGCCACCGAGGGCGAGCGGCAGCCACATGGCCGAGCCGAAGACGTGCTCGTTGGTGCTCCATTTCATGAGGAACGCCGAGAACGTCCAGACGACGGCGCCGGCTGCGGCCGCGTACGGATGAAGCCGCACGACGCGCAGGAACCAGAACGCCAACAGCAGCGCGGCGAGCATCGACGCCACTGCGATGAAGGTGAACGTGGCCAGGACCCGACCGGACGCGTACAACCAGTTCGGCGGGTAGAAGGTGCCGGTGCCGATGTCGGCGCTGAACGCGGTGCCGGCGAAGCGGTACGGGTCCCACAGCGGGAGCTCGAGGTCCCGCAGCCGGTCACCCAGGTAGGAGTGCCACGGGTAGAAGGCGTAGAAGGCGTCGCCCAGCTCGGCGTTGACCTGCGGGCGCCCCTCCTGGCCGGGGGCCGGGCCGGCGAAGTCGACGGGGAAGCGCGCCTTGCCGGCGAAGGCCGGGAACGTGAACGCCAGCCAGATCGCCACCAGGAGCGCCACCGCCACCTTGCTCTCCCTGGCGCGGGCCGGAGAGGACAGGGCCGTTCCCACTGCCGGGCGACGCTACCAGCCGTCCGGTCGCCCACCATGGGCGGTCGGGTGGTCGCTGCCAGGCTCCGTCTGCTAGAACGGCACGTACTTTCTCCCGCAGAAATGACCCCCCGGCAGACGCGATGACCACCATGGACGCCGATCTCTCCCTCTGCGTTCCGGTCTACGACGAGGCGCTGCGCCTGCCCGTCGCGCTGGAGCGCCTGAGTACGTTCGCGCTCGCATCGGGGCTCACCCTGGAGGTCGTCGTCGCCGACGACGGCAGCCGCGACGGCACGGCCGACATCGCCCGGCAGTGGGCCGCCGAGCGCAACACGGAGGCCATGACGGTCCGCGTCGTCGCCATCGCCCACCGGGGCAAGGGCGCCGCGGTGCGGGCCGGCCTGCGCGAGGCCCGGGCGCCGGTCGTGGGCTACTGCGACGTCGACCTCAGCGCCGGCCCCGAGGAGGTCGAGGCGCTCTACCGGGAGATCAAGGACGGCGCCGACGTCGCCATCGCCTCCCGCGCCCTCCCCGACTCGGTCCTCGAGATCCACCAGCCCTGGCTCCGCGAGCTGGGTGGGCGGTGCTTCAACGCCTTCCTCCGGCGGACCACGGGCATCCAGTTCCGCGACACCCAGTGCGGCCTCAAGCTCTTCCGGGCCGAGGTGGCCGCCGAGATCTTCCGCCACCAGCGCCTCGACGGCTTCGCCTTCGATGCCGAGCTGGTGGTTCTGGCCGTGCGGCTGGGCTACGACATCAAGGAGCTCCCGGTCCGGTGGTCGCACGACCCGGCCAGCAAGGTGTCGATCCACCGCGACTCCCTTGCCATGTCGCGCGACATCCTGCGGATCGTCCGCCGCCTCCGCCAGGGCAAGGTCCACTCCATGGGCATCCCCGACGCCGGCGCCATGGACCGGATGACCACCGGCGAGATGGGCCACTGGTGGTACGTCGCCAAGCGGCGGCTCATCGCCTCGTACTGGCCGTCGGTGGCGCCGACCGCCCGCTGCCTCGACGTGGGCTGCGGCGGCGGTGCAGTGCTCCTGGAGGCCGGCAAGTTCGTGCAGGCCTTCGGGGTGGACCTGTCGCCCCAGGCCCTCCACCACGGCCAGGGCGAGGGCCTGTCCCGCCTGGCCCGGGCCGACGCCAGCGCCCTGCCCTTCGAGGACGGCTCGTTCTCCATCGCCGCCGCCCTCGACGTGCTCGAGCACCACCCCCACCCCGAGCGCCTGCTCGAGGAGGTCCGCCGGGTCCTGACCCCCCGTGGCACCCTCATCGTCACCGTGCCCGCCTTCCAGTGGATGTGGAGCTACGCCGACCACGTGCTCGGCCACTACCGGCGCTACACCCGCCGCATGCTGGCCGCCGAGCTGGAGGGCGCCGGCTTCCGAATCGAGCGCATCAGCTACTTCCACTCCTGGCTGCTGCCGGTGGCCTGGACGTTCCGCAAGCTCCGCGCCATCACCGGGCGGACCGAGAGCGCGGACGACTTCCCCGTGCCCGGCCCGATCAACCGGACGCTGCTCGCCGTGTGCCGGCTCGAGCTGTGGCTGATGTCGCGCTTCGACCTTCCGTTCGGCCTGTCGGTGTTCGCGGTCGCCCGGCCGGTGGCCGACGGCGCGGCCGAGCCCGAACTCGCCGCTGCGACTCGAAAGGCACCGTGACCAACCGGCGCCCTCGGTGAACGCGCCGGCCCAGGGGCCGGCGTGGGGCGGCGGCGCCCGCACCGCTGCTGCTCCTGGTCACGTCGTGAGGTCGCCGGCCAGAGAGCCCGGCCCGATCGAGGTCATCCCGGCAACGGTGCTGGCGGCCGGTGCCGCCATCGTCGCCTTCCTCGGGGCCGTCCTGCTGTGGCGCCCGCCGCCGCAGCCGCTGGCCGAGATGACGTCGGTCGGGGCCATCAACGTCTTCCCCGAGCACGACGTCAGCCTGTACCTCACCGCCGGCGCCGGCTGTCTGGCACTGGTCGCCGTCGTCGGCCGGTTCGGAAACCGGCGGCGGAAGCCAGCGTCGTTCCGGGTCGCCGCCAACCGCGCCGCCTTTGCCGTCGCCGTCGCCGGCGTGGCGGTCCTCGCCGCCATCTGGATCTTCGCCGGGGCCACGGACCGCCTCCCGGCCGGCCCCCGCATCCGCGCCTCCGAGCTGGCGGTCCTCCTCGGGCTGGCCGGCGCCCTGGTCGCCGGCGCCTGGGCCCTGGCGCCGCCATCGCGCTGCGGCGGCCGTCGTCGATCCCCTGGCGATCCGCCGAACGGTTCCGGTGGCGACCGGCCGACCTCCTCATCCCGCTCGCCATCGTGGCGTTCGTCTACATGCCGGAGTGGCGCACCTTGGCCGGCAACGCCTTCGTCGGCGAGGAACTGCTGCACATCGACTACTTCGCCATGGGGTCGAGGGTGGCGCTCGACAAGGGGCTGGCCCTCGGCAGCACGGTGCACGTCTACTACGGCATGGGCTGGCCCCTCGCCCTCAACGAGCTGCCGCTGGTGCGTACGGCCAACTACGGCGACTTCATCCGGTTGGAAGTGATCTACGGCTGCATCTACTTCATCGCGGTGTACGCCTTCCTGCGCCTGATGACCCGCCGCTGGCAGTGGGCGCTCGGGGGCGTGGCGCTGGCCATCCTGCTCCAGCTCTTCGGCTCCTACCCGGCGGCGGCCAACCTGTGGCGCTTCCCGTCGGCCACGGTGCTGCGGTGGATGTTCGACGTGTGGGTCTTCCTCGCCTTGCTGGCCTACGTGCGCACCCGGCGCGCCGCCTGGCTCACCGTCGCCGGCGTGCTCGTCGGCCTGGCCCTGCTGTTCCAGACCGACACCGGCCTCTACCTCGGCCTGGCCGCCGGCTTCTTCTGGTGCTGCCTGTTCCAGCTCGAGCGCGGGTCCGCCCGCCGGGTGGTGCGTAGGGGCGCAGTGGCGGCCGGCGCCGGCCTCGCCGTCCTGGCGCTCGGCCTGGGCGCCGCCAGCCGCTGGACGCTCACCGATCGGGCCTTCTGGGACGGGTGGCTGGAGAACCTCCGGCTGACCCGGGCCGGCGCCACCCTCCAGCCGCTGACGAGCATCGACGGCAAGCGGGTCCTCGTCTACTTCGCGGTGGTGATGGCCACCTACCTGGTCGTCGCCGGCTACACCGTGCTCCACCTCGCCCACCGGCGGCTGAGCCCCGAGGCGGCGATCCTGGGGACGGTCGCCCTGTACGGGTTCCTCACCTTCTTGTACTTCGTCGGCCGCTCGAACCCCCACAACCTGTTTCGCGCCGTCGTGCCGTTCGCCATCGTGCTGGCCGGCGTCCCGACGGTCCTGCAGCGCCGACGGCCTGCGGGCCGTGGGACGCCTCGGTCCGCTTCGAGCGCCTGCTGCCCTGGGCGGCCATGGGTCTGGCGCTGCGTCATGTTCTTCGCCCATCCCGGTGTCCGCCAGTACTCGAGCCTGGCGAAGGTGGCGTTCGTCGGCTCGAAGCCGGAGGGCCTCTGCATGCTCCCGGACGACATCTGCGGCATCGACAAGGCGTTCGCCGGCCACACTGCGGACATCCAGGCCCTCGCCGCCCGCCTCCGCGAGGTGGGCGGGGGATCTCGGCAGGTGGCGATCCTGGACTCGATGGGACCACTCGTCTACCGGATGGCCGACGTGAGGCCATGGGGCCGGTACATCCCGATGTTCCCCGGGCTCTTCCTCCACAGCATGGTGGAGGACGTGGTCCAGGACCTCAATTCCTCGCCGCCCGATATCGTCGTGATGAGGTCCCCGCAGCAGCGGAACCCGTACTACGAGGAGATGTGGCAGGCCATGCGGCCGACGATCGAGCGGGGTTACACGCTCGACCGTGGCATCGGGCCGTTCGAAGTCTGGCAAAGGCGAGTCGCTGGCGTCCCCAGCGGAAGGGGAGGAACCAACAGATGAAGGCGATCGACCGGGACCAGGCCGACCGGCACAATCTCGAGCAGCGGCGGTACTTCGAGGGCTCCGACCAGCGGACCCTCAGGCGCTTCGGGGGCCTGTACCTGCGGCGCCACACCGATGCCATGCGTGACTTCGCCAAGATCGAGCGGGGTGACCGGGTCCTGGAGCTGGGCTGCGGACTCGGCCGCTACACCATGCTGCTGGCCGAGGCCGGCGTCGCCGTCGAGGGCCTCGACCTCTCCCCCCAGCTGCTGGAGCAGCTCCAGGAGCACAACGCCGGCCGCTACGCCATCCCCACCCACGGCTTCGACATCATCGACGCCCCCAAGGAGCTCTACGGCACCTTCGACGCGGTCATCGGGTTCTTCGTGCTCCACCACGTCCACGACCTGGAGGCGTGCCTCGCCGTCGCCACCCAGCTGGTGAAGCCGGGGGGCCGGGTGGCGTTCCTCGAGCCCAACCCCATGAACCCGCTGTACTACCTGCAGATCTTCTTCACGCCCGAGATGCGGTGGCCGGCCGAGCGGGGAATGCTCAAGATGACCGAGAAGGACATGTTCCCCCTCATGCGCAGCGCAGGCCTGACCGACGTCGGGCTGCGCCGCTTCGGCCTGTTCCCGCCGTTCATCACCAACCGCCAGCTCGGGGCCAAGGTCGAGAGCGCCCTCGAACCTCTGGCTCCGTGGCACGGGTTCCACCCCTTCCAGCTCTTCGGCGGAGCGCGCGCCTGATCGGCGTGCTCCGCCAGGCGGGTGCCGGCGCTGCGCCGGCGACCCGTCCCAACTTCTTCGACACCCTGGGGCCGGTGGCGGTCGCCGTCGCCACCGGGGTCAATGTCTTCCTCGCCGCGCTGCTCTTCCTTCCCAGCCGGGCGGAGCCGGCGCTGACGTACGCAGGGACGATCAGTGTCAACCCCGAGTGGGACTCGCCGGCGTACATCGCCGCCGGCGTGCTGAGCATGGCCCTCGTGCCCGGGCTGGCACTCGCCCGGGACCGGTTGCGCCGCCCTGTCGTCGACGGCGCCATCCAGCTGCTCGTCGCCGCCGGCGCGATGGGCGTGGCCCTCGTCGCCTTCCTCGTCGGCCGGAAGCCACTCATCAGCGGGAGCTCGGTCGCGCCCGGGTGGGCGCTGGCCTTCCTCGTCGCCGTCGCCGCCTGCGTGGCCGCAGGGGTCTTCGGCCGGCGCTGGGACGCGCCGGCGTCGGGCGCGCCGGGCACGCCCGAGGCCCAGGGCCGGCGCTGCCTGAGCCCGGTCGACGCCATCTTCCCGGTCGTCCTCCTGCTGGCGATCTTCGCGCCGGGCGCCAGCCGGCTGTCGGGGGCGACGTACCTGGCCGACGCCATGCTCCACTGGGACTACTTCGCCATGGGGCCGGCGACCGCCTACGCCCAGGGCGTGGCACTGGGGACCGACATCAACACCTTCTACGGCCTGGGCTGGCCCACGTTCTTCGCCGCCCTGTCACCGGTCTTCGAGCTCTCCTACACCCACATGATCGCGGTGAACGTGGTCGTGAGCTGCGTCTACCTGGTCGGCACCTACGTCGTTCCTTCGGATGCTCCTGCGCAGCACGGCGTGGGCGTGCGTCGGCACCACGCTCGTGCTCGTCCTCCACTTCTTCGCCCGTAGCGCCGGCAGCTTCTGGCCGTACTGGGGCTTCCCCTCGCTCGGGGTGCTGCGGTGGGTCTTCGACATCTGGCTCTTCATGGCCCTGCTCCAGTTCCAGCGCACGGGCCGCCGGGCCTGGGCGGTGGTGGCCGGCGCCGTGCTCGGCCTGGCCGTCGTCTTCCAGACCGACACCGGGCTGCTGCTCGGCGTGGGGTGGGCGTTCTTCTGGGGCACGTCGGTGCTGCTGGCCGGCAGCGCGCGCCGGCTGCTGCCGGCGTTCCTGGCCTCCGCCGGCACGGCCACCGCGGCTCTTCGTCGCCGGCGCCATGGTCGCCAGCCGGGGCACGTTCCTCCAGCCCGACTTCTGGAGGGGTTGGCTGGCCAACCTCCGGGACACCTCGGTCGGATTCAGCTTCGAGCCGATCACCACCGGGGTCGGCCGGCTCGTGGTCATCGCCTTCCTCGGGATCGCGGTGACCCACCTGCTCGTCGCCGGGTTCGTCCTGGCCCAGAGCATCGGCCGGCGGGCCTCGCCGCCGGACCTGATCGTCGGCGCCCTCGCCCTCTACGGGTTCTTCGTGCTGCTCTACTTCACCGGGCGGTCGACGCCGTACAACCTCGTCCGGGCGACGATCCCCTTCGCCCTCATCGTCGCCATCCTCGGGGCGAGGGCGGCCGGCGCCGTCCTGGGCGGCCGCACCGAGGCCCGGGCCGTCGCCGGCTGGGCCGCGACGGTGGTGGCCATCGGCTTCCTGGTGGCCAACCCGTTCTTCCGGGAATACGAGCGCCACATCGCCCTGGCCGGCCGCCTCGCCGGCACGTGGGAGGAGCCCGAAGGCGACGTGTGCCTGCTCAACGAGCCCCGGGACCTGTGCGGGCTGGCGGCCGCGCTCGGGCCCAACCAGGTCAACGTGGCCCGGATCGCCGACCGGCTCCGCACCCTCCAGCCCCCGGCGGGGTCGACGGCCGTCCTCGACATGACCGGGCCCATGTTCCATCTGGCCGCCGGCACTCGGGCCTGGGGCCACTGGTCCCCGTACTTCCTCACCATCGCCCGTCAGGATCAGGTCGACGAGGTTGTCACCGACCTCCGGCGGGAACCTCCGGACGTCGTGCTGTTCCGCGCCGGCGCGCAGCCGCTGTTCCAGGACATCGTCGACTCGCTCAAGCGGGTCATCGTCGAGCGCTTCGTCCTCGACGCGACGATCGGCGATTGGGAGATCTGGCGCCGGCGCGTTTAGCGGAGCAGGAGCCGCCTGACCGCCTCGATGCCCTTGGCGATCTTCCAGGTGGTGGACTCGGCCATCCGCCGGTGGGCGTGGTCGACCTCGGCCAGCTGGGCGCTCCGGCGATCGAGCTCGGCGCGGAGGGCGGCGACCTCGTTCGACGCCTCGATGAGGCGCTGGGTGAGGTCGGTCACCCGGGCGTTCGCCACCTCGAAGTCCAGCAGCGCCTGGGTCAGCGACAGGCGGTCGAGCTCGTGGGCGAGGTCGGTGGAGGAGGAGTCATCCATTGCCGGACAGCATCGCACCTCGGGCCGGCATGGAAAGGATCATCCGGTAGGCGGCCACCAACTTTTCCGCAGTGGCCGCCCACGTGTACGCCGAGCCGGCGGCGAGGACCGCTGTGACCTGGGCGTGACTGACCGCCGGGTCGGCGAGGAGCTGCTGGGCCGCGTCGGCCAGGGCCGTCACGCTCCAGTCGGTGGCGGCGACGGGCAGGCGCCCGTAGATCTCCCCGAGGGGGCCCACGGGGACGAACACCGTCGGCGTCCCGAACCGGGCCGCCTCGCTGGGGACCAGCCCGAAGCCCTCGGCCGAGGTGGGGTAGAGCACGAGCGCAGCGTGGCGGAGCAGCCAGTTGCGCTCCTCGGCCTTGAGGTCGGGGAGCACGAACACCTGCCCGCCGGCGCCGGCCGCGGCCTCGACCGCTCGCGACGACCCGAACGGCACGCCGGCGCCGGCGGCGACCAGGGCGAGGTCGAGGCCCCGCCGGTTGAGCTCGGCGTGCACCGCCACCGCGATGTCGCGGTTCTTGTGGGCGTAGTTGGCCCCCATGACCAGGAGGAACCGGCCGGCGGCGTAGCCCCGCTCGAGCAGCGCCGGCGGGATGGTGGAGGCCTCGTCGCCGCCGAGGTGGTCGGTGCCCAACTCGGCGGTGAACAACCGGTCGGACTCCACCGGCATCCGCTCGGTGCGCAGCTGGAGGGTCACGTCGGCGGAGATGGTTGCGACCCCGTCGACCCTCGCCAGTGCCGCCACCAGCGCCCGCCGGTAGGCCAGCCAGGCGTCGACCGACGGGTGGTAGGCCGGGCTCCGGTAGGAGATGAGGTCGAGGACGGTGAGCATCGTGCGCCGACCGACCGACCGCCAGGCGTCCACGTCGAGCGGCCCGTCGGGCTGGAACGGCCGGTGGACCACATCGACGGCACCGAAGGCCGCGGCGTCGGACATCGCCGCCAGCCGGGGGTGGACCTTGGGATGGGCGAGGGCGGTAGCCGCGTACGCCGGCGGGTCCTGGAGGAGGGACACCGACACCCGCTCGATCCTGTCGCTGGCGGCGAGGGCCTTGAGCAGTGCGACGGTCTGCACCTGGGTGCCCATCTCCCGGCCGCCGAGGCAGGAGCCGTCGACCAGGACGTGCACGCCGAGGACTTTGGACCGGGCGGTGGCGTGGACGATGCCGAACGCCGACTCGGGGGTGGCCGACTCGGCGCCGGCGCCGGCCAGGAACGGGTGGCGCTCCAGCACCCAGGCGTGCTCGGCCGGCGACAGGTCCGCCGGCGCCGCGGTCGAGCCGGAGCCGTCGAACAGCCGGGCGCAGTAGGTCGACGGGTCCACCACGTTGACGAAGCCCCGCCGGCGCGCTCGCAGGCTGAAGTCGGCGACTGCGGCGAGGGAGGAAAGGCCGGCGTCGGCCAGGTCGCCGACCGCGGAGAGGGCATACCCCGACAGCAGGGTCGCCGGCCCCGTCGCGTAGCTCACCGGCGCCGGTAGCAGCGCCGGCCCCGTGCCCCGGAGGCAGGTCGTGACCGCGGCGTCGTCCAGGCCTTCGGGCTGGTGGGCGACGGGGTGGCCATAGGGAAAGCTCAGCATCCCGCCGGCGTTCGACAGGAAGGACGCGGTGGCGATCGACAGCTGGTCGTCGAGCAGCGCGAGCGCGGGCGTGAGGGCATCGGGCGGGAAGGTGGCCGGGGAGCACACGGCCAGCACGTGGCCCGCCCCCCGCCGGCGGGCCGCCGCCACCAGCGCGGCCATCGAACCCACCTCGACCAAGGTGGCGCCGCATGCGACCAGCGCCCCGCAGTCCCCCGGGCGGGGCGAGCCGGCGAGGATCTCCATGCCCGGTTGAGCCCGCCGCAGCGAGGCGACCGCGGGCAGGAAGTCCTCCGCGGGGCCGGCGACGAACACCGCGGCGACGGGCGCGCTCACCCCCGGTAGGCCAGCAGCTTGACGCCCGAGATGCCCAGCAGGCTTGGCGGCAGGTAGGCCAGCTGGCGCGGCACGTGGATGGGCTCGGTCAGCAGCTCCAGCTTGGAGATGGTGAACCCGGCCAGCGTCAGGAACCGGTGGAGATCGTCGACCGTGACCCGATTCAGCGTGGCGTAGGACTCCAGGATCTCGTCGGTCCACTTCGGGCCCTTCTCCGGGGCGCCGCGCACCGTGGCCTCGATGGCCGGCGTGGAGTGCAGTAGCTGGGCGAACCCCTCCGGGAACCACTGCCACATGTGCGAGCCGTGCTGGGAGTAGAAGAACGGCCAGACTTGGATGATGGCCACCCCGCCGGGGCGCAGGACGCGGTGCATCTCCCGCATCACGCCGACGGGCTGGCGGATGTGCTCGAAGGCCGACCAGGAGTACACGTAGTCGAAGCTGCCGTCGGCGGCGGGGAGGCTCTCCTCGCCGCAGAGCTCGAAGCGCAGGCCGGCGGGGAGCTCGTCCCCGTAGCCACAGGCCTCGGCGCAGTAGGTCAACCGGACGAGGTCGACGTCCTTGATGTCGAAGCCGACCGTCGACGACGGCTCGGCGACCTGGGCCACGGCAAAGGCCATCGAGCCGTCACCGCAGCCGATGTCGGCCACGTCGGCGCCCTTGAGCTGGATGCCGTCGCCGGCGAGGAAGTCGAGCATCTCCCGAACCCCGTCGACGTGGGCCCGGAACTCCTCGACCAGCTCCTCGGGCGTCGCCCCGCTGGCGTGGGTGGGCTGGCCCTTGGCCCGCCGCCCCATCACCCGAGCTCCAGGAGCCGGGTCGTCACCCGGCTGGCCACGTGCTGCCATGTGTAGTTGCTGGCCACCTGGGCTGCGGCGGCACGACCCTTCGCCCGGGCGTCGTCGGGGTGGTCGAACACCTCGCGGAACAGGAACCGGAGGTGCTCGGCGTCGGGCTCGGCCCACTGGAAGCCGTCGTAGTACGGGCAGCGGGCCTCGGCGTCCACCATGGCGGCCACGTCCAGCGGGTAGCCCACCGCCGGCGTCAGGAAGTCGGCCGGGCCGCTCCAGTTGGTGGCGATCGCCGGCAGGCCGCACGCCATCGCTTCGAGCACGGGCATGCCCCATCCCTCGCCCCGCGTCGGCAGCACGAAGCAGTCGGCCGAACGGTAGAGCGACCCCATCTGGTAGTCGGCGAACTCCGGGTTGACCATGAGCACGATGGGCGCCGAGGGCGGCAGGTCGAGACGGGCGACCTCGCGCTGGACGTCAATCGTGGGGTCGCGGTTGTAGATGGCGAGAAGGAGCATGGCGTCCTCCGACTCCTTGAACTCCTCGGCGAAGGCCCGCAGCAGGACCTCGGGCGCCTTGCGCTCGCCCCACTCGAACACGGAGAGGAACGTGTAGCGCTCGGAGGGGCGGAACGCCGAAATATCAGGATTGAGGAATGCTGGATCGACGCCGAGCGGCATGACCCGGATGGGCACCGTCACGCCGCTGGCCCGGAACGTCTCCACGTTGAACGTGGCCGGCACCCACACCTCGTCCATGGTGTTGCAGCCGTCCACCCACTCCCGGGGCAGGCCGGTGACCTCCAGCATCGACCAGCCGACCCGGCGCCGGCCCCGTACCGCACCGAAGGCGTCGGCCTGGCAGTAGGCGAGCTGGGTGACGTCCTCGCGCACTTCCCGCTGCAGCAGGTCGTCGAGCAGTGGGTCGAGGGTGGGCCGGTCGGCTGCGCCGTAGGCGTTGCGGTACGCCACGCGCACGCCGGCCTCGTGCAGCGACCGCATCATCTTGCGGGAGTGCAAGGCGTAGCCGAGCGGCGACGTCACCGTCGAGTGCCACACCGCCTCGGTGGCGTAGCGGTCGTGCTCGACCCACTGGGCCCACTTCCGGCGGAACACCTTGCGCGACGCCTCGTAGACCGGCCAGAAGTCGAGGTTGTTCTCGCGGGTGCTCGTGTTGTGGTGGTGCACGGAGCAGACGCTGCCGGCGTAGACCACGCCGAAGCCGGCCTTCGCGGCCCGGAAGCAGTAGTCGGTGTCGTCGAAGTAGGCGAAGAGGTCCTCGTCGAGCGGGCCGACGGCGTCGATGCAGTCCCGGCGGAGGTAGGCCTGGGCGAACACCACGCACTCGATGTCCCGGTCGTCACGGCACTGGTTGATGTCGCGCTGGTTGCCACCGAGCTGCTGGCCGTAGAGCGAGACCGGGGGCATGTAGCTGCCGAGGTGATTGATCCGTCCCACCGCGTCGACGAGGCGGGTGCCCACCACGCCCGTGCGCTCGTTCGCGTAGGCAACGTCCTGGAGGCGGGTCAGCCACGCCGGACCAGTGACGACGATGTCGTTGTTCATGAGGACGACGTCTTCGCCGGGCCGGGTGACCGCCAGGCCGGCGTTGCAGCCCTTGGTGTAGCCCAGGTTGGTGGCGTGGAGGACGACGGTGGCGCCTTCCAGGCTCTGGAGGTACTCGACGGTGCCGTCGGTGCTGCCGTTGTCGACCATCACCAGCCGCCATGCCGGGTGGTCCGTGAGTGTGGTCAGGGCGTCGATGCAGGCCCGGGTGTAGGCCAGGGCGTTCCAGGTCAGGATGACGATGGCGACCGGCGGACGCTCGTTCGGGCTCAGGATGGCTCCCGGTTGGCCAGCTGCTCCCGGAGGTCGTCCAGGTCGCCGCGGAGCTGTTCCTGCTGGAGGCGGAGGCTCTCGACCAAGTCCAGCATGGAGTGGTTGAAACGGCTCTGCTCCTCGATGATCGGGGCCAGGTACCACCGCAGCCCGCGCCGAACCAACCGCTTGCCGAAGAGGATGGCAGGGCCGATGACCGGGCGGGCCGAACCGGACGGGAACTCGATGGAGATATCGGCTTGAGCCCTGACGATGCCGACGGGGACCTCTTCGTCGCCCTCGGCTGCCAGGTGCATCACCCCGACCGCTCCTTTCGGCGTGCGGGCCGCCCGCTGCAACGTGGTGGCCACCCTCGTCATCATCCGGGGGACGTCGGTCTCGCGCAGCATCAGACGCCGACCGCCGGCGTCGAGACCTTCCAGACACTCGGCACGTGCACGGTGCCGGCGTCGCCCGGCCACACCGGGTTGTGGTACACGGAGAAGGAGTGCGCCCGGTCGAAGCGGTCGTAGATCGTGGTGGCGTCGTCGTCGTGCAGGGCGACGCTGACCTCGTAGCGGCCCTGGAGCAACGGCAGCTCAGAGACGGTGAAGTCGATCACGCCGCTGGCCGCCAGCGGAATCTCCACGCCCGTCGCCTTGGAGTTCTGCCCGAAGACGAACGCCTGGTTGTCGGCCCGGTAGACGGCAACCCCGCACGACGCCTCCGGGATCACATTCACCGACCGGTACCGCATCCGGATCGTCATCGGTTCTCCCGACTGGAAGCTGGCCGACTCCCTGCCGGCGCCGTCGAGGAACGTCACGTCGACGATCTCGACGTCGCCCGAGCCGAGGCGGTGGACCGAGGACTCCAGCTGGCGGGCGATTGAGGTGTGCGCCTCCCGCAGGTAGTTCCCGACCACCTCGGTGGCCACGCCGTTCTCGCGCACCTCGCCCTTCTCCAACCACACCGCCGTGTTGCAGAGGGCGCGGATGGCATCGAGGCTGTGGGACACCAGGACGATGGTGCGGCCCTGGGCCTTGAACTCGGCGATGCGCTCGTAGCATTTGATCTGGAACCGCTCGTCGCCCACTGACAGGACCTCGTCGATGAGGAGGATGTCTGGCTCCACGCTGACCGCCACCGCGAAGGCCAGCCGGGCGTACATGCCGCTGGAGTAGTTCTTGACCGGCATGTCCATGAACTGCTCGATGCCGGCAAAGTCGACGATCTCGTCGTAGCGGGCCTCTACCTGGCGGCGGGACTGGCCGAGGAGCGACCCGCCGAGGAACACGTTCTCCCGGCCGGTGAGCTCCGGGTGGAAGCCGATGCCCAGCTCCAGCAGCGACGACAGGGTGCCGTTGACGTCGACGAAGCCCTTGTCCGGGGTGAGGATCTTGGCGAAGGTCTTGAGCAGCGTCGACTTGCCCGAGCCGTTGTGGCCGATGATGCCGAGCGTCGTGCCCGCGCGCACCTCGAGGTCGATGCCCTTCAGCGCCCAGAACACGTCGTAGGCGTTGCGGCGGGTGAGGACCTTCTCCTTGAGTGAGTGCGACCGGTGCTCGTAGATGCGGTAGCTCTTCCAGACCTCGTCGCAGGCGATGGCGATGTCAGTCACAGGCTTCAGCATTCCCGGCGGACGCTCTTGCCGGCGAAGCCGGCCCCATCGGCTGCCGGCGAGAGGAGACGGCGGAGGGTGCCGGCTCTGCCGGCGCCTGGAGCGCCATATCCTCGCCCGAACGGAGCGAGCGCAGCGAGCGAGTGAGGGCGAAACTCATACGATCTCAGAGAAGAGGCGCTGCCAGCGATGGAAGATCCAGCCGCCGAAGGCGACCATGACGACGGCCCAGACGGCGCCGTAGGCCAGGAGCGTGAAGTTCGGCGCGTGGTTGAGCAGGACGACGTTGCGGAACGAGACGACCGGGCCGGTGAGCGGGTTCAGCTTGAGCGCCCGGACGACGCCGGGATGGTCGTTGCCGATCCACTGCAACGAGTAGATGACGGGTGTCCCCCAGAACCAGATCTGCATGAAGACGCCGATGAAGTGGGCCACGTCGCGCAGGAATACAGTCACCGCCGACAGCAGCAGCGTGAAGCCGTAGGCCAGCACTGCGACCTGGGCCACGATCACCGGCACCCAGAGCAGATGCAGGGATGGCGGTCCGACGAACAGCAGGCTCACGACCAGGAGCACGGCGACCTCGAAGGCGAAGGTGACGAGGGAGGCGAGGACGGCGCTCAGCGGGAGGATGGCCCGGGGGAAGTAGACCTTGCGAAGCAGGTACCCCGACCCGGTGACGCTGCCGGCGCCGGTGAGCAGGGAGTTGGAGAAGAGGTTCCAGAGCGTCAGCCCGCCGAAGAAGTAGACGGCGAAGGGCACGTCGTTCCCGTCGGGTCTCGCCACGTCCTGCGCGGGGGCGACGCGCAGGATGTACCGGAACACCACGTAGTAGAGGGCCACAACGAGCACAGGGGTGGTCAGCGACCAGAGCATCCCGAGGAGAGATCCGCGGTGGCGCACCTTCAGGTCGCGGCGCACCAGGTTGCCCGTCAGCTCACGAGCCCCGAAGACCTCCTCGATGGCGTTGCGGAGGCGTTTGGCGGGGGACGCAGGCGCCGGCCGGCGAGGCGACTCGGCGCTGGTCGCGGTGAGAACCACGGGAGACAAACGTACCAGTAGGCCCGCGAGCGGCCTCCGTGCGCGTGTCCTAGGCTGTCCGGCCGATGTCGCCCCTTGCGTTCGTCCGCACGACAACCGGTCGCAAGCTCGTCCGCTACGGATGCTCCTCCGTCGTGAACGTGGTCGTGGCTCAGGTCGTGCTCGCTGGGGCCTTCGGCGTCCTCCACTGGACGGCACGGCCGGCGGCGGTGCTGGCCGCGGTGGTCGCTGCGGTGCCGGCGTACTTCCTGGCCCGGCGCTGGGTGTGGGGGCGGTCGGGGCGGTCGCACTTCGTCAAGGAGGTCGTACCCTTCTGGACCATGGCGCTGGTCGGCCTGGCCCTGACCACGTGGGTCGCCGGCGTGGCCGAGACGGTCGGCTCGGGCATAACCGACAGCCGGTCGTCCCAGACGCTCATCCTCATGGGGGCCGTGTTCGGCATCTCGGCGGTCATCTGGGTGGTCCGGTTCGTCCTCCTCAACGGCATCTTCTTCGCGGAACGGGCGCCCCGGGAGGTCCCTGCCGTACCGGAGTGGTGAGGGCGGAGGTACCGTCGACCATGGTCCTTCCCTTCACCGACGACGA